>CABJAS010000021.1 GCA_902363625.1 Clostridiaceae bacterium | reverse complement strand
AAGGAGAGAGCTGTCTAAGGTGGGATCGATGATTGGGGTGAAGTCGTAACAAGGTATCCCTACGGGAACGTGGGGATGGATCACCTCCTTTCTAAGGAGAAACAAGTTCTGTTCAGTTTTGAGTGGAGACACTCAGAGAAAAGAGATCATTGAAAACTGGATAATAAGATGAAAAAGATATATTAGAAAGATCAGGAAAATAAAGGATCTTTCCTAATAGTCGAAAAACTAAGAAAAAGTAACAAAAGCAAATCTAGGATAAGAAAAGAAGAGCGTATGGAGGATGCCTAGGCACAATGAGGCGAAGAAGGACGCAGCAAACGGCGAAACGCA
>CABJAS010000020.1 GCA_902363625.1 Clostridiaceae bacterium | reverse complement strand
CGGAGGTTTACCCAAGTCCGGCTGAAGGGATCGGTCTTGAAAACCGACAGGGGGTGGAAGCCCCGCGGGGGTTCGAATCCCTCAACCTCCGCCATTTTTAAAATTTCATATCGCGGGATGGAGCAGTCTGGTAGCTCGTCGGGCTCATAACCCGAAGGTCGTTGGTTCAAATCCTTCTCCCGCAACCATTATGGTCTGGTAGTTCAGTTGGTTAGAATGCCGCCCTGTCACGGCGGAGGTCGCGGGTTCGAGTCCCGTCCAGACCGCCATCATGGTTCCGTAGCTCAGTCGGTAGAGCAGAGGACTGAAAATCCTCGTGTCGCTGGTTCGATTCCGGCCGGAACCACCATT
>CABJAS010000019.1 GCA_902363625.1 Clostridiaceae bacterium | reverse complement strand
TAAACTTGGAGCGGGTGATGGGAATCGAACCCACGTAGTCAGCTTGGAAGGCTGAAGTTCTACCATTGAACTACACCCGCATCTCATATGGTGCCCAGGGCCGGAGTCGAACCGGCACGGATTTTAAGGTCCGCAGGATTTTAAGTCCTGTGCGTCTACCAATTTCGCCACCTGGGCGTTCTTTTTATATGAAATGGTGACCCGCAGGCGACTCGAACGCCTGACCCTCTGATTAAAAGTCAGATGCTCTACCGACTGAGCTAGCGGGTCAATTCTTTATTGGCTGGGCCACCTGGATTCGAACCAGGGGAATGACAGAGTCAAAGTCTGTTGCCTTACCGCTTGGCTATGGCCCAATAAAAAAATGGTGGGGAGAGACGGATTCGAACCATCGAACCTAAAGGAACTGAGTTACAGTCAGCCGCGTTTGGCCACTTCGCTACCTCCCCAAACCTATATGGTGCCGACTAAAGGACTTGAACCCTCAACCTACTGATTACAAGTCAGTTGCTCTACCAATTGAGCTAAGTCGGCAAAAAAATGGTGGAGGTTAACGGGCTCGAACCGCTGACCCTCTGCTTGTAAGGCAGATGCTCTCCCAACTGAGCTAAACCTCCAATTTCTAGTGC
>CABJAS010000018.1 GCA_902363625.1 Clostridiaceae bacterium | reverse complement strand
CTCGTGTCCCGCCGTACTCAGGATCAGTCTCGGCTTACCTCTACTTCGAATACGGGGCTCTCACCCTGTCTCGCATACCTTCCCATGTATTTCTTCTGTAAAGTTTCTTGCCTTCGTTGACTGTCCTATAACCCCAAGATAATTCTTGGTTTGGGCTTCTTCCCTTTCGCTCGCCACTACTCAGGAAATCATTCTTATTTTCTTCTCCTACAGGTACTTAGATGTTTCAGTTCCCTGCGTCTTGCCTCCTATGCACTATGTATTCATGCATGGATACTATCTCGTAGATAGTGGGTTCCCCCATTCGGATATCAGCGGCTCTTGCGTGTGCTTACCACTCGCCGCTGCGTTTCGCCGTTTGCTGCGTCCTTCTTCGCCTCATTGTGCCTAGGCATCCTCCATACGCTCTTCTTTTCTTATCCTAGATTTGCTTTTGTTACTTTTTCTTAGTTTTTCGACTATTAGGAAAGATCCTTTAATTTTCCTGATCTTTCTAATATATCTTTTTCATCTTATTATCCAGTTTTCAATGATCTCTTTTCTCTGAGTGTCTCCACTCAAAACTGAACAGAACCTTCTTCTCCTTAGAAAGGAGGTGATCCATCCCCACGTTCCCGTAGGGATACCTTGTTACGACTTCACCCCAATCATCGATCCCACCTTAGACAGCTCTCTCCTTTCGGTTAAGCCACCGGCTTCGGGTGTTATCAACTCTCATGGTGTGACGGGCGGTGTGTACAAGGCCCGAGAACGTATTCACCGCGGCATGCTGATCCGCGATTACTAGCGATTCCATCTTCAT
>CABJAS010000017.1 GCA_902363625.1 Clostridiaceae bacterium | reverse complement strand
CTCAGACTGTTGACAATTAAGTAAATTGTTAACAGTTTTTTTCTTGTCTTTATTCTGTTTTTGTATTTTTTTCTGTTTTTTCATAAAAAAAGAACTATTTTCTATCCTAACAGTCTCATCTTTCCTACCACTTCTCTATTTTTATCACTATTTCGGCTTTTTTGGGCGTACTTATCCTTTATCTTTTTCATGTATTTTGCATACTTCTTTATGTTCATTCCTGCATATATCAGCAGTGTATGGAATTCCACTGCTTCTTTTCCTGTATATAGTGTATAATCTAACCCATGTCTTCTTTTTCCATCGGCAAATACTCTTTCTATTGTCTCTTTTCTTTTTGGATAGATTTCTTTCCACTCTGGGCTATGTCTTACTTCGTCCATGAATTCTTCTTTGTATTCTTCCCATACATGTCTCTGTATTACTTTTTGTTGATTTTTTGATTCTGTACATCGGCTTCGTAATGGACACTCCTTACATTCTTTTGGGTTCGATACATATTCCTTATATCCTTCTCTTGTTGTAGTTCTATAGCTTAACACTTTTTCATTTGGACATAGATAACAGTCATAATATTCATCGTATACATATTCATATTTTTTGAATAATCCTTTTTTTGTCATTGGTCTTTTATAGGGAATATATAGTGTTTGTTCATTATCTTTTATCAATTTACTTATGACTGGACTTATATACCCTGCATCTGCTACATGTTTTTTTATAGCTTCTCCATACCAACATTTCAACCTTCCATACAAACCAAAAAAGGCCTGACTATCATGTACATTTCCTGGCTCTACATACATGGCTAGGATATATCCATTTTTATCACAACTGGTATTCACATTATAGGCAAAACATCTTTCTTTCTCTCCCTTATGAAAATATCCACAATCTGGATCATTTCTAGAAGTTTTAATGTTTTTTGTTTTTGGATTTTCTTCTTTTTTTTTAAGTTGTTTTTTATGATGTTTTTCTCTATCCTTATCAATCTCTTCATTTAATTCTTGTTGATATAGTTTAGCAGCTATTTCCACTTCCTTATTTTCATATTTATTTTTATTGGCATTCGCTTTTAAATGCGTACCATCTGTATAGACTGTCGTCAAATCAATAATGCCTTCCTTTTTCAACACTTCAATGATATGCATAAAGATTTTAATAGCCACATCATTATCTCTAAATTTACGAATATAATTTTGAGAGAAAGTAGAATGATCAGGAACTTTATCTTCAAAGGAAAGCCCAAGAAACCATCGGTAGGCAATATTCACCTGAACCTCTTCACAAGTTTTACGCATGGAATGGATACCAAAAATAATATTAATCATCATTAATTTGAATAAAACGACGGGATCAATTCTATTCGCACCAAAATCAGAGTAAAGAGGATCACAAATAGAATAGATAAAATTCCAATCCATAAACTCTTCTAGATCACGAACAAGATGATCTTGAGGAAGCAATTCATCCAAAGAGAAAAAAACAAAAGAATCATTACGAATTTGCCTATTTTTAGCCATAGTAGCACCTCCTAAAGACACTTAAATTATACCATTTTAAGCAAAAAAAGTATCAAAAAAAGAGGAAGTAACATTAAGATGTAAATACAAAAAGACTGTTGACATCTTTACTTAGTTGTCAACAGTCTGAG
>CABJAS010000016.1 GCA_902363625.1 Clostridiaceae bacterium | reverse complement strand
GCGGAGACCATTGAAAACTGAACAGAACACGTCAAACAATTTCGATCGAAAGAAAGAAAAATTGAGAAAAAAAGAAACAAAAGTCAGAAGACAAAAAAGAGTCAAAGAAAAACAACTTTGATGGTAAATAGACTATCATGGAGAGTTTGATCCTGGCTCAGGATGAACGCTGGCGGCGTGCCTAATACATGCAAGTCGAACGCATCACTTCGGTGATGAGTGGCGAACGGGTGAGTAAGACATAAGCAACCTGGCTGTACCAGGGGGATAACGCGTGGAAACATGCGCTAACACCGCATAGGCTTAGAGGAAGCATTTTCTCTAAGTTAAATATCCTAAGGGATAGGGAACAGATGGGCTTATGGTGCATTAGCTAGTTGGAGGGGTAACGGCCTACCAAGGCGACGATGCATAGCCGGCCTGAGAGGGTGAACGGCCACACTGGGACTGAGACACGGCCCAGACTCCTACGGGAGGCAGCAGTAGGGAATTTTCGGCAATGGGGGGAACCCTGACCGAGCAACGCCGCGTGAAGGAAGAAGGCCTTCGGGTTGTAAACTTCTGTTATAAAGGAAGAACGACTAATACAGGGAATGGTATTAGAGTGACGGTACTTTGTGAGGAAGCCACGGCTAACTACGTGCCAGCAGCCGCGGTAATACGTAGGTGGCAAGCGTTATCCGGAATTATTGGGCGTAAAGAGGGAGCAGGCGGCAATGGAGGTCTGTGGTAAAAGGCTGAAGCTTAACTTCAGTAAGCCATGGAAACCAAATAGCTAGAGTGCAGAAGAGGATCGTGGAATTCCATGTGTAGCGGTGAAATGCGTAGATATATGGAGGAACACCAGTGGCGAAGGCGACGATCTGGTCTGTAACTGACGCTCAGTCCCGAAAGCGTGGGGAGCAAATAGGATTAGATACCCTAGTAGTCCACGCCGTAAACGATGAGTACTAAGTGTTGGGGGGACAAGCCTCAGTGCTGCAGTTAACGCAATAAGTACTCCGCCTGAGTAGTACGTTCGCAAGAATGAAACTCAAAGGAATTGACGGGGGCCCGCACAAGCGGTGGAGCATGTGGTTTAATTCGAAGCAACGCGAAGAACCTTACCAGGTCTTGACATCAGAGTAAAGACTCTAGAGATAGAGGGATAGATATACTCAAGACAGGTGGTGCATGGTTGTCGTCAGCTCGTGTCGTGAGATGTTGGGTTAAGTCCCGCAACGAGCGCAACCCTTGTCGTTAGTTACCAGCAGTAAGATGGGGACTCTAACGAGACAGCCGGTGACAAGCCGGAGGAAGGCGGGGATGACGTCAAATCATCATGCCCCTTATGACCTGGGCTACACACGTGCTACAATGGACGGATCAAAGGGAAGCGAAGAGGCGACTTGGAGCGAAACTCAAAAACCCGTTCTCAGTTCGGATTGCAGGCTGCAACTCGCCTGCATGAAGATGGAATCGCTAGTAATCGCGGATCAGCATGCCGCGGTGAATACGTTCTCGGGCCTTGTACACACCGCCCGTCACACCATGAGAGTTGATAACACCCGAAGCCGGTGGCTTAACCGTAAGGAGAGAGCTGTCTAAGGTGGGATCGATGATTGGGGTGAAGTCGTAACAAGGTATCCCTACGGGAACGTGGGGATGGATCACCTCCTTTCTAAGGAGAAACAAGTTCTGTTCAGTTTTGAGTGGAGACACTCAAAGAAAAGAGATCATTGAAAACTGGATAATAAGATGAAAAAGATATATTAGAAAGATCAGGAAAATAAAGGATCTTTCCTAATAGTCGAAAAAACTAAGAAAAAGTAACAAAAGCAAATCTAGGATAAGAAAAGAAGAGCGTATGGAGGATGCCTAGGCACAATGAGGCGAAGAAGGACGCAGCAAACGGCGAAACGCAGCGGCGAGTGGTAAGCACACGCAAGAGCCGCTGATATCCGAATGGGGGAA
>CABJAS010000015.1 GCA_902363625.1 Clostridiaceae bacterium | reverse complement strand
AAAAACTAAGAAAAAGTAACAAAAGCAAATCTAGGATAAGAAAAGAAGAGCGTATGGAGGATGCCTAGGCACAATGAGGCGAAGAAGGACGCAGCAAACGGCGAAACGCAGCGGCGAGTGGTAAGCACACGCAAGAGCCGCTGATATCCGAATGGGGGAACCCACTATCTACGAGATAGTATCCATGCATGAATACATAGTGCATAGGAGGCAAGACGCAGGGAACTGAAACATCTAAGTACCTGTAGGAGAAGAAAATAAGAATGATTTCCTGAGTAGTGGCGAGCGAAAGGGAAGAAGCCCAAACCAAGAAATATCTTGGGGTTATAGGACAGTCAGCGAAGGCAAGAAACTTTACAGAAGAAATACATGGGAAGGTATGCGAGACAGGGTGAGAGCCCCGTATTCGAAGTAGAGGTAAGCCGAGACTGATCCTGAGTACGGCGGGACACGAGAAATCCTGTCGGAAGGATCGAGGACCATCTCGAAAGGCTAAATACTCCATTGTGACCGATAGTGAACCAGTACCGTGAGGGAAAGGTGAAAAGAACCCCGGGAGGGGAGTGAAAGAGAACCTGAAACCATATGCTTACAAGAAGTCAGAGCCCGTTAAGGGGTGATGGCGTGCCTTTTGTAGAATGAACCGGCGAGTTATGATAGTCAGCGAGGTTAAGCAGGAGATGCGGAGCCGAAGCGAAAGCGAGTCTGAAAAGGGCGAATAGTTGGATGTCATAGACCCGAAACCGAGTGATCTAGCCATGACCAGGTTGAAGTTGGGGTAAAACCCGATGGAGGACCGAACCGACCCCCGTTGAAACGTTGGCGGATGAGTTGTGGCTAGGGGTGAAATTCCAAACGAACTCGGAGATAGCTGGTTCTCCCCGAAATAGCTTTAGGGCTAGCGTCAGGGTAAAGTAGCGTGAAGGTAGAGCACTGAATATGTGATGGCCCCATCCCGGGGTACTGAACATAATCAAACTCCGAATGTCACGAAAACATACCTGGCAGTCAGACAGTGGGTGATAAGGTCCATTGTCAAAAGGGAAACAGCCCAGACCATCAGCTAAGGTCCCAAAATTATTGCTAAGTGGAAAAGGATGTGGAGATGTCCAGACAACTAGGAGGTTGGCTCAGAAGCAGCCACCCTTTAAAGAGTGCGTAACAGCTCACTAGTCGAATGACTCTGCGCCGAAAATTTACCGGGGCTAAGCAATATACCGAAGCTATGGATTTACATTTAGGATGTGAGTGGTAGGGGAGCGTTCTATCATCGGAGAAGCATGATCGGAAGGACATGTGGAGAGGATAGAAGAGAGAATGCCGGTGTGAGTAGCGGAACGTGGGTGAGAATCCCACGCACCGAAAACCCAAGGTTTCCAGAGGAAGGTTCGTCCGCTCTGGGTAAGTCGGGACCTAAGGCGAGGCCGAAAGGCGTAGTCGATGGACAACAGGTGGAGATTCCTGTACCTAATAAAGAGTGATGGAGTGACGGAGAAGGCTAGACAGGTCCGGCGGATGGAAGAGCCGGAGCAAGCGAGATATCTGGTATGAAGAAAAATGCGCATACCGTAAGGAGAAGGCGTGAAGCGTATGGAAAGGGGCGACCCAAGTACAGAAGCTGTCGAAGCAAGCTTCCAAGAAAAGCTTCTAACAAGATTTTTATTAGCCCGTACCGATAATGGACACACATGGGTGAGGAGAGAATCCTAAGGTGAGCGAGAGAACTATGGCCAAGGAACTCTGCAAAATGACTCCGTAACTTCGGGAGAAGGAGTGCTTATGCAAATAAGCCGCAGTAAAACGGCCCAAGCGACTGTTTATCAAAAACACAGCTCTATGCGAAGCCGCAAGGCGAAGTATATGGGGTGACGCCTGCCCGGTGCTGGAAGGTTAAGAGGAGTTGTTAGCTCGTAAGGGCGAAGCAATGAATTGAAGCCCCAGTAAACGGCGGCCGTAACTATAACGGTCCTAAGGTAGCGAAATTCCTTGTCAGGTAAGTTCTGACCCGCACGAAAGGCGTAACGATTTGGGCGCTGTCTCGGCTGTAGACTCGGTGAAATCTTAGTACCTGTGAAGATGCAGGTTACCCGCGACTAGACGGAAAGACCCCATGGAGCTTTACTGTAGCTTGATATTGGACTTTGATGAAGGATGTACAGAATAGGTAGGAGACAGTGATACATGCACGCCAGTGTGTGAGGAGTCGACGTTGGGATACTACCCTTCCTTGATTGGGGTTCTAACCGGATGCTTTGAAGCAAGCAACGGGACAGTGTCAGGTGGGCAGTTTGACTGGGGCGGTCGCCTCCCAAAGAGTAACGGAGGCGCCCAAAGATACCCTCAGCTTGGATGGAAATCAAGCGCAGAGTGCAAAGGCAAAAGGGTGTTTGACTGCGAGACAGACAAGTCGAGCAGGGACGAAAGTCGGGCTTAGTGATCCGGCGGTACCGAATGGAAGGGCCGTCGCTCAACGGATAAAAGCTACCCTGGGGATAACAGGCTGATCTCCCCCAAGAGTTCACATCGACGGGGAGGTTTGGCACCTCGATGTCGGCTCATCGCATCCTGGAGCTGAAGTCGGTTCCAAGGGTTGGGCTGTTCGCCCATTAAAGCGGTACGCGAGCTGGGTTCAGAACGTCGTGAGACAGTTCGGTCCCTATCTGTCGTGGGCGCAGGAAGTTTGAGAGGATCTGTCCTTAGTACGAGAGGACCGGGATGGACACACCAATGGTGGACCAGTTGTCACGCCAGTGGCACAGCTGGGTAGCTAAGTGTGGCAGGAATAAACGCTGAAGGCATCTAAGCGTGAAATCCCCTTCAAGATGAGACTTCCGGACGCAAGTTGGAAGACCCCTTAAAGACGATAAGGTAGATAGGTCAGGAGTGGAAGTATAGTGATATATGGAGCGGACTGATACTAATAGGTCGAGAACTTAACCTAGAAGAAGAAGAAACTTATTATCCAGTTTTGAGTGAGAGCTCAGAGGAATCCGGTGATGATGGGGATATGGACACACCTGTAACCATCTCGAACACAGAAGTTAAGCATATCAACGGCGAAGATAGTGAGAGATCGCGAAAATAGCAGATTGCCGGGTAAGAGAAGAGAGGAGGGTTTCCTCCTTTTT
>CABJAS010000014.1 GCA_902363625.1 Clostridiaceae bacterium | reverse complement strand
GAGAGATCGCGAAAATAGCAGATTGCCGGGTAAGAGAAGAGAGGAGGGTTTCCTCCTTTTTTTATGTATAGAGGGGAGATAGATTTCTACTTATTTTAGTGTACTATTTCTCTTTTTTTGTGTATAATAATAGTAACGAAGGGGGAATATTTATGAAACTCGTTATCGCAATTGTTAATAAGGATGACAGCTCTGCTGTTGCTTCTACTCTTAACAAAGCAGGACATTATGTCACTAAATTGGCTTCTACCGGTGGTTTCTTAAGTAAGGGAAACGTTACGTTATTGATCGGTACAGATGAAGATAAAGTAGATGCTGTTATTGAGTTAATTAAGTCAGAAGCTAAACAGAGAGTAGAAAAAATGCCTACAATGAACTCTTTAGCTTTACCAGAAGTTTCTTTAGCCACTATGATTGATGTTGTCGTAGGGGGAGCTACAATCTTTGTAATTGATGTTGATCAATTCAAAAAATTCTAATAATAGACTTCTATTGAGCATATACCATAGCGTATATGCTCTTTTTCTTGTGCTGATTGTAAAATATAGTATAATAGGGCATATGAAGGAGGAATTTTATGCCAATAAATAGAATTCGACTTAAAGATAACGCTAAAGATTTTTTGAGAAGTCATTATATTTTCGCAACGATTATCTGTGCGGTTATCCTTATTATATGTGGAAATGATACATTTTTATCTATTCGTTTTGACTGGAATACAACTCAGGTTATTCATTTTTCTTTTAGTGGATTCCTGATGTTTATTACAGGTCTTGTTTTCTCGCTGATTACTTGGATAGTTGTTTATATTTTGCGTATATTTGTTTTTAATCCGCTGATTGTTGGGAAAGCTCGTTATTTTACAGGAGATAATTATGATTCTGTAGGGGATTTATTTTATGCTTTTAGCGGCAGACATTATTTTAATATTGTTAAAACATTGTTTGTGAGAGATATTATCGTTTTTGTATGTACACTATTCTTTATCATTCCGGGGATTATTAAGCTGTATCAGTATAGAATGGTAGATTATCTGCTGGCTGAAGATCCAACGATGGATACCTCTGAGATTTTAAATCTATCTAAAGAAATGACGATGGGAAGAAAGATGGAGATTTTTTATTTGGATTTATCTTTTATTCTTTGGCGTTTTGTTGGCTCTTTTTTAGGTGGTCTGCTGTTGTTTTTTATTCAGCCCTATTTCGATGCGACTTATGCTCAGCTTTACTTTGAATTGCGTGGTGAAAGAGACTATATTACTTACAAATAAATGAAAGGAAGTCTATTTTTAGACCGGTGAAAGAAATATGTTATTTATTGAATACCCAAAATGCTCTACTTGTCAAAAAGCAAAGAAGTTTTTAGTGAGTCATGCAGTAGATTTTACAGATCGTCATATTGTAGAAGAAACACCTACTGCAAACGAATTAAAAGAGTGGATAGAAAGATCAGGCTTACCAATCAAACGCTTTTTTAATACGAGCGGTAATGTTTATAAAGAAATGAACCTAAAAGAAAAGGTAGACCAATTGACAATGGAAGAGGCATGTGAGCTGCTCAGTCTTAATGGAATGTTGATTAAACGTCCGCTGCTGATTACAGAAGATGCAATTTTGGTTGGATTTAAAGAAACTGAATATGAAATGATCGTTAAATAATAAGAGGCAGTGTTTCTCTTATTATTTTTTTAAAAAAATGTTACTTTTTGCTTTACATCTGAAAAATTTATGATATACTAATAAATGTAATAAATAGTAATGATTACTATTAATAAAGAGGAGGAAAAAATAATGGCAAAATATGTATGTTCAGTATGTGGATATGTTCATGAAGGAGATTCAGCACCGGAACAATGTCCTATTTGTAAAGTAGGAGCTGATAAGTTCGTAAAACAAGAAAGTGGAGAAATGACTTGGGCTGCAGAACACGTGTTAGGTGTAGCTGAAGGGGCTCCTGAAGATATTATCATGGGATTAAGAGCTAACTTTGAAGGTGAATGCACTGAAGTCGGTATGTACTTAGCAATGGCAAGAGTTGCACATAGAGAAGGATATCCAGAAATCGGTCTTTACTATGAAAAAGCAGCTTGGGAAGAAGCAGAACATGCTTCAAAGTTCGCTGAATTATTAGGTGAATGTGTAACTAACTCAACTAAGAAAAACCTTGAATTACGTGTAGACGCTGAAAATGGAGCAACTGCAGGTAAGGTTGAATTAGCTAAACGTGCTAAAGAAGAAAACTTAGATGCAATTCATGATACAGTTCATGAAATGGCTCGTGATGAAGCACGTCATGGTAAAGCTTTTGCCGGATTATTAGAAAGATATTTCGGAAAATAAAAATGTATGAAAAAAGATCAAGTCTGGCGGACTTGATCTTTTTCTTTATCAGCAAAGTGGTTAGCCACTTTGCTTTTTTCTGTTTCAAAGAGATATTGGATCTATAATAATGGCAAATTATTAGAGAAACAGAAAGTTAGTTTAAACTAACTATATATTTACATTAATGCATTAATAGAATAAAGTCAATAGTTTATTGTGTAAAAAATGACCGTAATAGGTAAAATGACGTTGAATTAAAAAGATTTACAGAATATAATAAAAGTAAATAGGGAATTTCTAACATAAATTTAAAGTAATAATGGAGGTGTGAGATTATGAAATGGTTTCGTCGGTGGGGAATTGCAGTTATTTTAATAACCAGTATGCTGTTCGCTCTTATACAAGTACCTGTATATGCGAATGATACAGGAATAACTGTTGAGGGCAGTACGATTTATGCCAGTGGAACCTCTTTTCGATTGAAAAAAGATAGTGATGGAAAAAATTATATTTACAATCTTAATGGGGAAACAAAATTGTTGGATACAGAAGTCAGCCTTTCAACCATTTACGGGGGAAGTAAAAACAGTACAGTCAACAGTAATATTGAAATAATCATAGAAAACGTTAATGTAGGAACGATTCACGGTGGTGGTTATAGTGATGGTACGGGAAACGCTGATGTGAATGGGAATGTTGTGATACGGGTCATAGGTAACACAAATGGCGGTACTATTTACGGTGGCGGATACGCCTATGCACAAAAGGGTAATGCCCAAGCAAATGTAACTGGTTCTGTAAAGGTTGAGGTAACTGCAACACCTTCCACTAATCATGGTAATATTACATGTGGCGGACATGCTTACACAAATGGAGCTTATCAGGCAATTGCACAAACAGGCAGCACCAACGGCTATGTGACAGACAGAACCTATTCGATCCGTGGAGGTGGCAGTGCTGTATCAGGAAGTGGAGCCGTAGGCTATGCCAATGCGGATGTTAATGGAAATGCCACATTGAACGTGGATTATGCTGATATTCGTGAGGTTTACGGTGGTGGCTATGCTTCCGGGAATGCACAGGCAAATGTAAATTTGGTAACAGCCAATATTTATAATAATACCGAGATTATGATTCTTCAGGGAGGCGGACAGGCAAGTCAAGGCATCGCGAATGCAAATCAGGTCGCTTTATCATTAAATAATTGCAGTAATATATATGGCTATATTCGTGCCGGAGGGACTGCAAGCAGCGGGGGCTCAGCGAACACCAATTCGACTAGTCTGAGTATTCAAGATTCAGTGATACCAGCTGATACACAATTTGGGAATATTGTGGCAGCAGGAATCTATGGTGGCGGATCAGCCAGCGGAGCAGGATCAAACGCTACAGTAGGACATGTTGCTATGGACATTGGCAATTCCAGCACTGCCGGAACAATCTACAGTGGAGGAGAGTCCTATAATGGCGGAAATGCAACTGTGACTTCGGCAAATGCCTATTATCATCAATTAACAGGAAATAGCTTTAATGGCAGCACTTATTATTCCACAATTATTGGCGGAGGAAGCGGAGCCGATGCTAATGCCATCAACCTATTAGATACTCAAATTAGGGTTCAGGGATGTGCTTTGGAGAATATTTGGGGCGGAGGAGAAAACAATGGAAATCCCCTAAGTCTAAGCGGAAATGCTGATCTAATGCTTGATGATGAGATAACATTGCAGTCCCTTGCTAGCTTTGATTCGATCACGCTGAATGCACCGCTGCATGCTTCCATGATGATGGGCAAAACATTGGATAGTCCTACCCTTTTGATTGCGAATGATGATCTGGCAGTAGGGGCACCGTTAGTTTATTGTGATGATATTGTGGACATGGAAAACACTTTCTTGTTAAAGAATGGTAAATTAGATTATGTGATAGAGGAAAATCAGTCTGTTTGGAAAGTGGGGCAGATGATTTATACGATTGAAACGAAAGCAAGCAGTGGTGGAAAGATTACGGAAACACAAAGTGTTAATAAAAATGGAACGTCTACTATACAATGGGTGCCTGACAATGAATATGAGGTTATTGGTGTGGTCATTGATGGTCAGCCTTATGATATAACTGAAAATTCATACACCTTTACAAGTGTCAGAGAAAATCATAATATTGAAGTCACATTCAGAAAAATACCGGGCAATATTAAGGAACAGGTTGAAGTGGAGAAAGGGAATAATAGTAAACTTCCAGACCTTCAGGTTCATTTAGATCAGAACTTAGCGGCAGATTTATTAACAGAAGAAGATAAAGCCATTGTAGCAGATGGCAAGAATGTGGAATTTAATCTTAAAATGGAAGAAGTCGCTAGAATCCCTAATCCGATTGTCCAAGGATTAAAAACAGTTATTGATGAAGAAAATGTATTATTAAGTCTCGATCTGACTTTTTCTAAAAATGTAGCGGGAGCAATTTCTTCAATCCATCAAACCCACAAACCTATCAGAATTACGATCATGATTCCACAGGCATATTTAGATCAAAGCGACGGACGCGAATTTGCGGTCATTCGCAGCCATGTGAATGAGGATGGAACGATCACGACAGATATTCTTAAAGATTTAGATGATGATGAGGCGACCATCACTTTTGAAACTGACCGTTTTTCAATCTATACATTAATCTATGATGTACCAAAAGCTGAGCAGCCGTTGATACCGCCACAGCCAGGCGATGAGGAAGATATTCCTCATCCAAGTGGAGAAGGCGATTCGACAACGATTATAGAAAATAATACACCTAAGACAATTGATCAGATGACTGTAAAAAAAGTGGAAGAAACACTTCCTTCTTCCATTGATACCGGGGATCAAATCGAGTATAAGGGTTACATTGCGCTTTGTATTGGATCGATTGTCATCTTGGGAATGCTTCTGGTAAGTTCTAAAAAGCATTTGGATAAAGTAAAATAGTGGCATAACAGATTTCTGTTATACCACTCAGACTGTTGACAACTAAGTAAAGATGTCAACAGTCTTTTTGTATTTACATCTTAATGTTACTTCCTCTTTTTTTGATACTTTTTTTGCTTAAAATGGTATAATTTAA
>CABJAS010000013.1 GCA_902363625.1 Clostridiaceae bacterium | reverse complement strand
TCGACTCCGGCCCTGGGCACCATATGAGATGCGGGTGTAGTTCAATGGTAGAACTTCAGCCTTCCAAGCTGACTACGTGGGTTCGATTCCCATCACCCGCTCCAAGTTTATTTGCCCGAAATGTAATTAAATATATACAATTTTATTGACTTTGGGTATAAAAAGTTACATGAGTATATAAACATATATATAGGATCAATTGATTTCCTGATTTGATATGTTATAAAAATTTGCGATGATTAGATCGCTACAAAAAATATATAGGAAAATGGTTCACAAGCACTGCTACTGTTTGTGAACTCAGGTATTTAATGGCCGCCAAACCATTGGATACCTCTTTTTTTATACTTTATATCTTATTTTCAATTAGGTTATAGCAACATTTCCAAACAATAGCAATATAAAGTTTGTAAACCACTCGGCATGATGAAGATAGACAAATCTCTTAATAATGTTATTTTATTGGCTCATGATGAGTCTTTTTTTCTTTTAACAAACTAAAAGGAATCAAAGACTAAGCTCTTTTGATTCCTTTATTTATTATAACATTTGCACTCAAGAAAGATTACCTAAACGTATAATTACTTGTTCAGTAGCTGAGTGGTTTCTTGTTTGTTTTCTAAATTAAAAGAACTCCCAATATCTGTCTTACTTCCCTTTGCTTTCATTAAATAGTCTATCAAAGTCACTTTGATAATGCTTGTCTTGTAAAATACGATATTTTTCAAATTCACTTTCTGCAAACGCTTTAGCAATTTCTGCTGTTACCTTTCCTTTATCGCGAAGTATTTCAGCATCATTAAATTGTAGAAATGCATCAATTTTATTGGCCCAGTCAGCCATAGTCATTGGAATATGTCTACGAGCCTGACGTGTAGCATAATCAAGATACATTGTCACAATTTCATTCAATTCTTGCATTTCTTCCGTAGACAGATAATTTTTAGCAACCGACACATCTGCTTTTACTATCTTACCACGTGGTGCATTTTTCCAAGTGGTCAATCCCATATGTTCCTTACAATGATCGGCACGCTCCACAATAACCTCAGCAGCTGTATTTCCATGAATGGCGTAATGCATCTTATTTTGAACAGTAGCAAAAAAATCTCGTGTTATTTTGCTATCAACTGAATAATCAACAGCTGTAGCATATATATCTGTAATTTTTTGATAGAATCTTCTTTCGCTCGCTCTAATTTCTTGTATTTCTGATATTAAATGATCAAAATAGTCTTGGTCAAATATTTGCCCATTGATTAAACGATTTTTATCCAAAACATATCCTTGTTTTGCAAACATTTCTAAAACTTTCGTTGCCCATTGGCGAAATTGTAATGCGCGATCTGAATTGGTTCTATACCCTACTGCTATAATTGCCGCTAACGCATAAAACTTATATTGATAGGTTTTTCCATTATCAGCAACCTGTGCAAAATTTGCACAAGTTGAATGCTCATTCAATTCACCACTTTCAAATATTTTTTTAAGGTGTTTAGTCACTACACTTCTATCAACTTCAAAAAGTTGTGCAATTGCTTTTTGTGTGAGCCAAACAGTACCATCTTGTACACGCACCTCAATGGAATCTTCTGAAGAATCTTTAGTAAATATTAAAAAATCTACAGTACTATTGCGAATTTGTATTATCTCATCATTCTTTTTTTTCATAAATCAACCTCTAATTTCTATCCATCTATCTTATTTTATTGATTTTAATATATAAAATTATTTTATCATTTTATTTATTTGATTACTATTCATTTAGAAATTTTACACTCATTACGTTTTGGCATGTACATCGTATACACAATTAACATGATTACGAATAAAATAATATTTTGATAAACGATACATTGATCTAAAACGCATCATCGTTCTTTTATCTAAGCTAATTAACTCACTAAATATTTTATTACACTCTACTTCAAATTTCACCAACGTTTAATAAAACATTTTATCGTTAATCGCATCATTGATATAGTTCACCCGAAGCCTTTCTATTTTTCGATCATTTTTCTTTAAGCGATTACGCAAAGCATATACTTTTTCAGCTCTATCTTCTTCATGGACATATGCAACTACTCTATGTATTGTCTGTCTTACTATGAATCCTAATTAATAACCAATCTACACTTCTCACAAAAATAGTATAAATACTGATGCCCGTGTGGAAATGTTCTTCATTTGCAGTCCACAAGCACAAAAACTTTTCTAATAAAATATAGTATTGTCTACATCCTCAAATACTTTCTTTTCTGCGAACCTTAAAATTCGTGCCGGTTCGGCTCCGGCCCTGGGCACCATATGAGATGCGGGTGTAGTTCAATGGTAGAACTTCAGCCTTCCAAGCTGACTACGTGGATTCGATTCCCATCACCCGCTCCAAGTTTAAACACTAAACCGAGTCAATCGGTTTTTTTATTTTATATTGATTACACTCCACTCTTTTTATTAAAGCATTGTGTCACCTTATTATCATTAACACTTGTTTCCGTACAGTTCCGTTTAATGAATTCAGCCACAAAAATCACTATCAGCAATTAGTAATATTTCATATGTATTTCATACAGCTATGTTAGAATAGAGATACCGGAGGGTTGTTTTAAATGAAAAAAATATTACTTGTAGAAGATGATAAAGAAACAAGAGACGGTGTTTATGAATTTTTAAAAGAACGCAGATACCATGTCGTATGTGCAATCGATGGCGAAGAAGCTCTTAATTTATTTGAAAACGATAGATTCGATATAGTTTTATTAGATATTATGCTGCCAAAAGCAAATGGTTTTGTTGTATTAAATCATATTCGCAAAAAAAGCAATGTACCTGTATTGATGCTGACAGCGATGAATGATGAATATACCCAAATCATGAGTTTTGATGAACAGGCCGATGATTATATTACCAAGCCCTTTTCTTTACTGTTATTAGAAAAAAGAATCGAAGCCTTGCTAAGAAGATCTGCTGTCTCTCCTACTCCCACACTATGGAAATACAAGCAGAGCGAAGTGGATTTTCAAGGCTACAGTGCTACTCATAAAAACGAAAAAGTAGATTTGAAACCAAAAGAGATATTATTATTAAAACTATTGCTGGAACATTCCGGGCAAATGCTGACTCGCAATCAAATCTTGGATCATTTATGGTCAGATGATGCACCGATGGATCGAGTAATCGATGTCTATATTAAAAACTTAAGAAAGAAACTACAGTTAGATTGCATCATAACAGTAAAAGGAATCGGCTATAAATTTGAGGTAACAAAATGAAAAGGATGCGACTGTTTTCAAAAACATTTTTATTTACAATGCTGTTGATGTGTATCATTATTCTAATTTCCCACTGTCTATTATATTTTTTAATGCCCAGTGTTTACATTGAGGAAAAAAACAAGACATTGACAAAGATCAGCAATCAAGCATTTGAAGAAATGGAAAATAAAAGTTTAGATGAAATATTGGACTTAACGAAGAACATAAGCGAAAACAACGATGTAAATATCACCATCACAACACCGGAATCTGTCTACGCCTTTTCCTCTTATGTATCAATGAGTACAAAGACAAATGATACAGAATATGAAAGTCAGCACTCAGAAAATAGTGTAAATATGGATGATTCGAATAATTTTGAACTTACGTCTTCCGTTGACACTAATATGACCCCTTTAAATATTAGCGGTTATTCCTTTATCTCTACAAATAATACACATATCACAAGAGAAAAAGAAATTCTTTTAGAAGATGGCAAACCTGTTCAAATATCCTTCAACATGAACTTACAGCCTGTAACCGAAGCCAGTAATATCATGTTTTTAATTCTCCCGTATACCATCACGATTAGTATTCTGATTTCTTTATGTGCCGCTTATCTTTATGCAAGGGCACTTACAAAGCCAATTAAAGCCATATGTGCTTCCGCAAAAGAAATGGAAAATTTAAACGTAGAAACTCAGTGTAATATAACTTCTCAAGATGAAATTGGAGAGCTATCACAAAGCATTAATCAGCTCTATACAACTTTGCATCACACCATTCATTCCTTAGAAGCGGAGATTGATAATGTTTCTAAAGCAGAAAAAATGAAAGTAGACTTTTTGCGATCTGCTTCTCACGAATTAAAAACGCCGCTGACCAGTATTAGTATTATTCTTGAAAATATGATTCTTAATATCGGTAAATACAAAGATCATGATACCCATATGAAAAAATGCAAGGAGATTGTTGACCAGTTATCAACAATGATCAAGGACATCTTAGATGCTTCTTCCCTTGACGGAACGATGAATCCTATTACAAAAGAAACGATCTGCTTAGCCGACTGGCTATCCTCCATCAGCGAGCCATACCTATTGATCGCCAAAGCAAAGCAAGTCACCATAACGCTAGATTTAAAACAATCTTTAGTCATTAGTACTAACCCTATCCCACTGCAAAAGGCAATATCTAATATAATTGCCAATGCTGTCCAATATACTCCTGAACATCATGAAATAAAAATTATCTTAAAAAACAATCAATTAATCATCGAGAACGAATGTATCCCTATCAAAAATGAACATCTTCCTCACTTAACCGAAGCATTTTATCGTATTGATTTTTCAAGAAACAAACAAACCGGCGGAAATGGCTTAGGATTGTATATCGTGGACCAGATTCTTACCATGCTGAATCTTCCATATACTTTCTTGCCATATGAAAACGGAATGCGTTTTACGATTAACTTTTAAAAGCCTATTCGGCTTTTTTTCATATACATCATCATTTTATTTTATAAACATTTTACATTCCTTCGATATAGTAATCATGTACTACAATGAAGGAGGTAAATCATATGAGTTTATTTAAAAGAGCATGGCTGTACATTACAAGAAAAAAAGGAAGAACTGTGTTAATGTTCTTTATTTTCTTTATTATGGCAACTGTGATTATTAGCGGCATCTCAATAAAAAAGGCCGCACAATCTTCTATGCGGCAGGCAAGACAAGCAGTCGGCAGTGAATTTTCATTATATATAAACTATGACAAAAGCAATCCCAATATCAAACAAATTGAAAAGGAAACAGATTTCGGCACCGGAATTAAAATAGTAAATGAAGGAGAGCCCATATCCGATGAGATTGTCCGTCAGATCGGAGAAACAGACGGTATTAAAAATTATAATGCCACCACTACCATGTCCCTAGCTGATAATGGTTTAAAAAGTATCAAAGCCCCTAAACAAGAACAAGCATTTCAGTTCAGCACAAATGGGGATATGCCGAACTTTCAAATGAATGTCAATTTAAATTCAGAATTAAGCAGTTTATTTCAAAACGGAACAATGAAGTTAATAGAAGGAGAACATATTACTCCCGATGATAAGCAAAAGGCTTTGATTCATAAAAAACTGGCAGAAGAAAACGGATTAAAACTGGGAGACAAAATTAATCTCAAGCTTTCTGAAAATAATGCCGAAGAATTAGGTACTACGGACAAAGAAGTCGAAGTGGAAATCGCGGGTATCTTCGATAATGTTAAAACTGCTGAAGATTCCTCTATGTTATCCATTATGATGCCAGAAAACACAATTATAACGGATATGGAAACAGGAAAGATTTTGCAAGGTCATGATGTATTTGAATTTGACACAGCAAATTTCTATGTCAAAGATCCAAAAGAAATGACCGATATCGTAAATGAAGTCAAAAAATTAGATTTAGACTGGCAGCAGTTCATGATTGATCAAAATGATGCTGAATATCAACAAATTGCAGGATCCATCGAAAAATTAGATCAGCTGATTACTACTATACTATTAGCCGCTTTTATTGTTTCCGGTATCATTCTTACTCTCATATTATCTTTATGGATTAAAAGCAGAATATATGAAACCGGTATTCTCCTATCTTTAGGAATCTCAAAAATAAAGATTATCGGGCAATATATTACAGAATTATTATTGATTGCTTTAGTTGCTTTTGGATTATCTTTTTTATCCGGAAAAGTTATTTCACAATCCATTAGCAATTCATTGATCGAAAGTGTTATTGAACAAAAACAAAATCAATCAAACCTATCAACAACACAAAGTGTTTCTATTGATATGTATGGGGGCTCATTAACCCAAGAAGAAATAAAAGAGTTAGATGTTTCTGTGAGCATAAATGAATTAGCCTATGTCTATATGATTGGAACAGCTCTAATCATCGTCTCTGTGGCTGCATCATCTGCACCACTGCTGCGTTTAAAGCCAAAAGAAATATTATCAAAGATGAGTTAAGGAGGAATCAATATGTCTTTGTTAGAAATTAAAGATGTCAGCTATCATTATAAAAGCAATAAATCTAAGCAAATCTTAAATAAAGTCAATATAGCCTTTGAGGAAGGTAAATTTTATGTCATCATTGGTATATCCGGATCAGGGAAAACCACATTGTTATCTTTAATGGCAGGATTGGATGAGCCTCAGACGGGTGAAATCTTATTTAAAGGTGAAAACATTCAAAAATACGGCTTATTAAAGCACAGACACGAGCATGTTTCGATTGTTTTTCAAAACTATAATCTCATCGATTATATGACCCCTTATGAAAATCTTTGTTTGTCTAAGAAAAAGGCAGACCGAGAACTCTTGAACCAGCTTGGTCTGGAAGAAGATGAAATCAACCGCAATGTCTTACATCTTTCGGGCGGACAGCAGCAACGTGTGGCACTAGGAAGATCCTTAGTAAGTGATGCCCCGATTATTTTAGCCGATGAACCGACTGGAAACTTAGACAGTGAAACTGCGGCAGATATTATTAAAATCTTAAAAGACAGTGCCCATCAATTAAATAAATGTGTGATTGTTGTCACCCACAGCAAACAGCTGGCAAAAGAAGCCGATCAGATCTTGCGTTTAAAAAAAGGAGTTCTCTATGAGTTTTAACTCAGAACCAGAAAGGAGAAAAATATGAAAAAAAGACAAACATATCCTAAACCGGAATATCTGTTTTACGCTGCTGCCAGCTTTATGCTGATTGCTCTTTTACTTAATCTTTATAATATCCATCAATACATTAATAGTTTAGTTCAGGCAAAACAGCTGGTGATCGCACAGCAGCTTGTCAAGGTGATCATCGCTTATTTGGAAGTTACCTTTCCCTATGCCTTTTATGCAATGTCTCTCTTTGGTTTTGGTTATATTACCACCCATTTTAAAAAGTCGGATGAATTTTCCGCTGAAAAGCATGATTCTATCAAAAAAACAAGTCATCCTATAGAAGATGATGACGAAGATATCGATGCATTTCTATTAGAAAACAGAAAGTAGTATTCAAATACTGTATTGCCTAATCAAGTGTTACTTTATAACATTATCATTTTCTTTCATTTTTTCTTGAAATTTTTTATTGAGATGGTAAAATAATGGCATGCAGTGGTGACCCATACCGACTGTATCTCGCTTTGCATAAAACATAAGAAACTATCGAAGTGAATCAAAAAGGAACCCCGGGTTCCTTTTTTCTGTGTGAAAGAGAGGTATTTAAATGAAAGAAAACAAAATGGGAACTATGGAAATCAAAAAACTCATTATGACGATGTCAATCCCCATCATGATTTCCATGCTGGTACAGGCACTATACAATATCGTTGACAGCATGTTTGTCGCTAAAGTATCCCAAAATGCATTGGCGGCGGTTTCTTTATGCTATCCAATTCAAATGATCATTGTTGCAGTGGCTTGCGGAACAGCAGTGGGATTAAATGCGTTGTTATCTCGTTATTTAGGACAAAAAAAGCAGCATGAAGCCAATCAAGTAACATTGCATGGCATTTTACTCGCTGTTTTAAACTGGCTGATCTTTGCCGTTATCGGTATTTTCTTTTCAGAAATGTTTCTGCGTCTGTTTACACAAGATCAAGAGATTTTGAACATGGGAATTTCCTATATGAGAATCTGTACCCTCTTTTCTTTTGGAGTATTTATGCAGATTACTTATGAACGTATCATGCAGGCAACAGGAAACCCTATTTACAACATGGTCATTCAGGGAATCGGCGCCCTCGTCAACATCATCCTTGACCCAATCTTTATTTTCGGAATGTTCGGATTTCCCAAGCTGGGAGTAACCGGAGCAGCAATTGCTACGGTTATCGGTCAGATTGCGGCAATGATCCTTGGTATTTTAATTACGCAAATCAAAATAAAAGAAGTTCAGATTCATTTTAGGCAATTCAAATTTCAATGGCAGATGATTAAAAATATCTACCGTATCGCCATACCGGCAATTCTCATGCAGTCAATTATGAGTTTTATGACCATCTTTATGAATATGATTCTCGTAACCTTCTCTGAGGTGGCTGTATCCGTATTCAGCATTTATTTCAAGCTTCAGCAATTTGTGTTTATGGCAGTCAACGGTATGATTAATGCTTTAATCCCAATTGTCTCTTATAATTATGGAGCAAAGAAAAAAGAGCGCATCACTGCCACGATATCATTCACTTTAAAAATCAGCTGTGTCATTATGATTGCAGGAATGCTTTTATTCCAGTTTTTCCCAAAGGAATTGCTTTATCTGTTTAATGCAGAAGAAGAAATGTTAAGCATTGGTATTCCGGCACTGCGTACAATCAGCTATTCCTTTGTCTTTGCCGGTATATCTATGATCTTATGTGCCATTTTTCAGGCTTTGGATCATGGCATGAAATCATTAGTTATCACCTTGCTTCGTCAAATGATTATATTAATACCAAGTGCCTATGTTTTAGCTATGACTTTTGGACTAAATATCAGCTGGTGGGCATTCCCGATAACTGAGATCATCTGCAGCTGCATCAGTCTTCTTTTCTTAAAGATCGTTAAAACATCAACGATTGAAAAACTAGAATACGAATAACACTATTCCTAAAAGGAATTGTATTATCTACAGTCAGTCAATTTTATTTAATTTCTATTGATGATTTTCTATTTGAAAATCATCTTTTTATTATCCTTTCAATAAAAAAAGTCTAATGACAAGAAAATATCTCATCACCAGACTTTAAGCTGCAATCTTAACGATAGATAAAGTCATCCATCTCTCCATTATCAAAATAAAGCAGCTGCTCCTGTTTTTCCTGATCCCGTACTGGCAAAAAAACGGTTAACTTCACAGCACGATGTCCGCATTCAGGACATCGATAAACATGCATTCCACAAGCATACATCCCAGTCGGAATTTCTGCTTTTTTATTAACCTTCACTAAATTGGCTTTATAATAATCCGCTTCATCATGTGAATAATAATGTCCAACGGTCATCGTAGGCAAAGCATACAATTGTTTATGTACAACATCCATAGAGGATTGGCACTGACTGCACCAATCATCATGAAAAACAGCTCTCATTTTCTTAAAAAGTCCCATAAATTATCCCTTTGCTTTGGCTTTGTTTAAAATTTCAACCATCATATCCGCTTTAGATATACCTGTCAAAATATAATCGCTGTCCATACGCCAGCGTTTATTTGAGGTAAAAGTATTTACTCTTATTTTTATATCATCAACAGTAAATAAAAAGCTTACACGACTGCTGCCTTCCATAAAGCCTGCACCGCCTCTGCCATCATCAACCCAAATTTTTTGAATCCGCTTAGCTGAGAAAATATAAGGCTGTGACATATTCCAACGAAATAAAAGAGCGATCTTACCATGTTCTATATCTACGGCTACTAGGCAATTTCCTCCATTGAATGTCTGATTACGCACAAACCCTTGTGCATCTAATGATTGTTCAAACGCTTCCTTCTTCTTATCATAAATATAGTTTCCGCCAAAAGACCACCACGCTACCGCTAAGACAATCGGTACAAATACCAAGATCACAGCTACACCTCCGGAAACATCCAACGCGATAGCCACGGCTGTACAAGCTACGACTAGCAGAATCGGGATACATATATACCCCAATAAATAACCGATATTTATTTTTTTCATTTTTTTATTTTCTTCCATCATTTTATCCCCTATTATTTACTTAATCCCATTCCGATACGTTCTGCTTCTTTTTAAATCTAAAGAAATACGGGAAAATTCCTAGCTTAGCCCCTAATGCATGAAGTAATGGAAAACAAATCAAAACAGTTATCACTTGTACCACATCGCGATAAGGCTCCTGATAAGCTTCCATGCTCATCGTACCGCCATTTCCTCGCATATCGATGTAAAAATCCGTTCGTGTCAATGGCTCACTAAACTCGATTTGATTCAAAAAAGTCTGATTTTTAGACAAATCCTCATACACCACTCTGCCCACAGGCAAAATAGATAGTCCTGAATAAATACTATCCTCGGTCGTTCGAACCGAATCCATATTAATTGCCGCTGCTACTTTTTCACCTGAAGGAAGGGTTAAACTATACAAATAGTAAGAGTTATAATACCCTGCCCCTCTGTTACGATATTCGATTCCCGGAGACACTACAGTAAAAGTAGGATGCAGCAACAAGTCTTCTACGCTTTGTGCCTGATAAACACTGTCATCCGCTGTCCCGCCAATATTTCCCGCATCAACCGTATGCCTCTCCACATAACGATCATATGTATTTTCTGTCACAACATCGGCAATTTTCCCAGTTCCCCAGGCAATTAAAAAGGCGACACATAAACATAGCCAAATATCTGCACGCAAACGATAACGTCTCATTCTATCCTCCCCATTCATCCGTTTTGATAAAACAGCCAATTTTCACTTGATTAATAGTAAGCTAAGCTATTTTATTATTTCTAATATCGTACCATATTCCTCGCTTAGTGTCCACTTGCAGCCTGGGTATTCTTATAGATTTATCCAAAAGTTTTAGCGTATTATTTTAATCTTTTACCAATTTTTTAGCGAAAGCAAGTATTGCTTTATTTCTTCACATTCACATAGCTTGCAGCTGCTTCCTGTAATATACTGAACCGCATCCTTCCATTCTTTAAGTGAATAGGACTGGCTGTCATAGCTGCCGATCAGCATCTGAATTTCGGGTAATAATTGCGGACGATGTAAATCGGAGATATATTCGTAGCCTAAATCAGCTGCTAATTGTTCTATTAAATGTTTTGAAGTCCTCATAAGTTCACTCCTTGTCGAATTTATTTGCTTTTATTAATAAAGGTCACATAGTACACTTTTTGAATGCTCAAACATGTGTTTATATAACCTTATATAACCATAATTTAGAAATAAAGTCAAATGCAATTTATTCGTTTGAATGTGCTTCATTTCCACTTGAAAAGGAATAAAAGTCAGTAAAAATAGTGACGGTCATAAAGTGTACAATTTGATTTTCTTTTATTTATCAAACAATTTTATCTGATTAATAATATAAACTTTCATACACTTAAAAACACTTCACATAAAAATGAAGTGTTTTGTTTGTTTATTTTTTCATTAAGTCAGGAGTGTAAATCTGATATCGATTACGTCCACCTTGCTTTGCCTGATACAACGCCAGATCACTTTGCCGCATCAGTTGATCAATGGATAGATCAGGATCCTCTGTTTGAGCAATACCTATACTGGCTGTAGGCAGGCTTGTTTTTTCAGTTTTCAAATATTTGTTGTCAATCTCTTTTAAAAGCCATTCTACTCGCATTGACAGCTGGCTTATATCACATTTTCCAAGAATCATAATCAGAAATTCATCTCCACCTAAACGAGTTAAGAAAGCTTCCGGAAAACAAATTTTCAACAGTTCTGCCGTTGCAATCAATACCTCGTCTCCGGTCTGATGCCCAAAGCTGTCATTAATTCCTTTAAAATGATCAAGGTCGACATATATCAAACTTACCGGCTTGTTATTGCGATGCTGATTGACATATTCATAAAAATAACGGCGGTTATAAAGTCCCGTAAGAAAATCTGTATTTGAATTATATAAAATCTGTTCCTCTAATGCCCGTTCAGTAGTAACATCACGATAAATGTAAAGTCTTCCTGCCAAATTATAAAAGATGTCATAGATCGGTTCTTCACGAATTTCAAGCAGGCACTCTTTTCCATCTTTGCAAATAACAACCTCTGTGGCTTTACCATTCTCTGATAAAGTTGAATTGGCTAACGTTTTGTCCCGCCATTCCTGATAACTATGATTCACAATCTCTTCACGCTTTATTTTAAAATAATCTTCGAACCGTTCATTGGCATTAATAATTAATCCATCACTGCCAACCACTAAAATTGAAAACGGCATACTGCGAAGAATGATTTCCATCTCTGTTCCCATATTTTCTAAATCGGTCACATCATGAGCAACCCCAACGGTGCCGATAGGTTCTCCATCATCGCCAAAAATCGGTGATTTGTATGTTTTAAACTGACGCAGTCCATGCTTGCTTTTCACCTTTTCATCAAACAGACAGGTTTTGCGTTCCTTTAGCACAATCTCTTCTGTTTCTAAACATACATATTCTCCTTTTTCATATTCTTCTTTCTTTAAATCCCAAATATAATAGCGTCCTCTTCCTTCAACTTCTTTTTTAGTCTTTCCCACAGCTTGACAAAACGCATCATTAACTTTTAAATGAGCACCACGTACATCTTTATACCAAACCAAGTCCGGAATACTGTTGATTCCAGATTCTAAATAGTTTTCCGTCAGCCATAGATCCTTTTGACTCTTTATAAATGTAAGCAGACGTTCAAAACGGAAAGCAGTTAATGCTGCATTCTCCGGACTTTCCCATAGATCATCAAAATATTGACTAATTGCCTCTAAATCAAGGTCTGTCTCATCCTTATTAAGACAATAGACTAACCGATTTTCTTTTTCACATGCCTCACGTAATTGAGATGGCAAATAGCATGAAGGCACGTCAATAATCGCTATATTGCTCTCTTTTATTTTTTCCAAAGTTATACTCGATAATGTTTCAAATTCATGTTCAAAGCGCTCTTTTGCAGGCACCTTCTTTAACACCTCTTCCAAAAAAGATGAGGTACTGAATATATTAATCTTTAATTTACAATGATACATAGTTAAATCCCCCCGTATGCTTAAAAAAGCGAATCAATAAACTTCTGTATATTTAAATAAATCTTTTGCAGTTTTTATTATTAATTAAAATTATTATGATACTCTTTTATAATAGAGCTGACTAATGATTATAATGATATAAATTTGTGTATGGATTGTTAGATCAGAGAAGCCTAACTTTTCTATAACTAAATAATCGCACAGTTTACCTTAAAATACAACTAAGAAATACAGATTCCGACACCATTTTTATATTATGAAAATAAAAAGGCTCGATTTTCATCAAGCCCGTTTCTATGTCATTCATCTTTTAGAATTTTAGGATAAGCTAAGCTTAAAACATGTCCAGCCAAAGCGCTTGCCATATAAATAAAGCACAGCGGAAGATGGACACTCAAATCGTTAGTTCTTGGAAACAGCAACATCAGCATCGGCAAAGTAATGAATGCTATTAAAAAAGAATATCCATATTTTAACTGGTGATACTTGGAAAAATAGAAACTGATTAACGCAATCAATGTGGGTAAAACTAACCAAAGCAAAGATCTTGGCTGACCAAAACGGTTGCTTAGCAGCAACGGCAAAAGATAAATGACGATAATATTAGTAAATAGATAAGTCATGCTTTTTTTCATCTTATCCCCCCTGTCTCTTTCTAACTTCACTATAGCACGGTCTTATCTTTTATACAAGTTCTCTAAATAGTTTAAAAATTCATCATAATGAGTTATTTTATAATCTGCAATGGCTTCGATTTTTCCTCGATCCAAGTCCGCATAGCGGTCATACACATTGATAACTTCAATCCCGGCGTTCTTTGCCGCTAAGACACCTAAGTAAGAATCTTCAAACACCATGCACTCCTTTTTTGTTACTTGAAAGTACTCCTGAATTTTCTGGTAAATCTCCGGATGAGGCTTTTTATGAGTTAGATTTTCTTTTGAAAGAATAACGTCAAAGGTCTTGGATAATCGGGCTTTTCCCCGAATATGAGGGTTTATATGCTCATAAATATCTAACTGCCGTTGTGTTGTCACAGTTGCTAATGCTAATATTTTTTCACGCTTTTTTAATTCCTTCAGCACAATTTCTGCCTGTTTTTTATAGTCCACTTGTTCTTTCAAATAGCTTTCAGAAATGCTCCATCTTAATGCCAATATTTCTTTCTCATTCATGCTAAAATGATATTTCTGCTTTAAATAGCCGCAATAAGCAAGATAGATATCTTCTTTTTGATGCTGCTCTAAAAAGCGGTCACGTTCTTGCTGAATGATATCCAATTCTATTTTTTGCTTTCCTAAAATTTCAATCAGCTTTTGATCGGTGATATTCCATACACCGATAGAATCAATCAATGTTCCGTCCATATCAAAAATAATGATTTTCTTTTCGTTTAAATTTAAGCTGTCTAATGCTCTCATAGTTTCTCCTTGTTTCTTGATGGTAAATATATTTTATTATGATAAAATAATGATTAAAGGAAGTGATACAGATGAAAAGAATAGCTGTCATCTCTGATATCCATGGTAATTTAGAAGCCACCAAAGCCGTATTGGCTGATATTAAAAAACGCGGTATCAGTGATATTTATTGTTTAGGAGACCTTGTCACAAAAGGCTCTCACCCCAACGAATGCATTGACCTAATAAAATCGCATTGTCAGGTTGTCCTGCGTGGAAACACCGATCGTTTCATTAGTAATGATCACGATGAGTCCGCTTTAAATGATCTGGCAAAAAAGCGAATAGAATGGAATCGCTCATTACTCTCACAAGAAAATCTTCTTTACTTAAAATCTCTGCCTTTTTCTTATGAGTTTTATATGAGCGGACAACTAGTACGTCTATTTCATGCTTCTCCTTTAAAGGATGACTTAGCAATCTCCCATTTAGATCCCCTATCTGTAAAAAGGAAGCAATTTGAAGCCAGTCCCTTCACCTTATCTCAAAATACAGCTGATATCGTTTTATTTGGACACACGCATTATCAAATTATGGAAAAGCTGTACTGCCGTACTCTTATCAATGTTGGGAGTGTGGGCAATTCGCTTGATCTTATACGTGATCCCGCAATCGATGGACCAAGTACCGAAATAATTCATGCCCATTATTTGATTTTAGAAGGAGATATGCAGTCAGAAGACAGCGCAATCAGCTTTCAGTTTGTAAGCCTGCCTTATAATATAGATAAAGAATTAAATGATGTGGAAAATAACTTAGAACCTGAGGAATACCGTTTAGAACTAGAAAAAGGCATCTATCGGGATATGTCTCGTTTAGCTGAGAAACTCAAGCATTGATTATCAGGTCAATGCTTTTAAATGGGTTAGCAGTATATTCTCTAATGTCTCATAAGTACAAAGATTTTTCCATGTTTTTTCTGTTTCTTGCCTGCCAAGCTTCCTTTCTTCCAGATTGCTGCTTTGTAGTCGAGTTAGGTTGTAAGCCAGCCATTCCAATTTGTTTTTAAAATTATGATAATAAATGATTTTCCAATCTATTTCAGGCAATCGATAAAATTCATAATATGCTTCAATGACTTGATCAAATAGCTCTACTTTAAAATTTTCTTCATAACCCGCCCAGCATAAAGCTGTTTCTAACAATTCAAGATATGGAGAAGCCATCTGCAAACATTCCAGATCAATGATTTTTAAATCAAATTTATTCCATAAAACATTTTTAGGATCTAAGTCATTATGGCAAATCGTCTTTAAAGGCGGTAGCAACGCTGCCAGTTCATAGTATTGATGCCATCGTTTTAATTTGGATAGTACCTGTTGATCTTGAATATACAAAGACCAGTCTATGGATAATGGCACTTTCAAAACAGGCTCTTGGATTGTTTTTAATGAATGAATATTAGCTAAAGTCTGCCCTATTAAACAGCAATGTTTTTTTGTAATAGCACCAAAAGAAAGTGCATTGCCATTAAAATAGGGAAAAATATAAAAATAGTGTCCTGCCAACCATTGACGTTTATGTTGATGAATGGTCAATGCACTTACGATTGGAAGCTCGTTTTCTTCTAATACTTGTTCCAGCCTTTCCGCCTCATCATAGTTAGCAAAAGCTTCTTTTCTTTTCATAATTTCCGGGTTAAGCATTTTAACAACCCATTTCGATGAACTGCCCACAAGCAGATAATTCTTATGTAGAAAACCGCCATATAAGCGTTCCGGTTCTTTAGTTAAAGGACCAAGTTTATATTCCTTGGCTATATTATAAATTACAGCTTGATCGTCCATAAGCCCTCCTCCAAGACAAAATACTGGTCTTTTTTTATATGATATAGTATAACTACATTATACATGATAACAGGGGGAATAAGCTATGATTTTAAGTGTTAGCGAACGCACCGACATCTGTGCCTTTTATGCAGATTGGTTTTACAAGCGAATAGAAGAAGGCTATGTTCAAGTACGCAATCCCTTTTACAAAGAACAGGTCAGTACAATCCTGCTTGATAAAGACCATATTGACGCTATTATATTTTGTACGAGGAATCCGATTCCAATGATGGATCGCTTACACCTTTTGAAAGATTTTGCCTATCAGTTTCAAATTACGATTACCCCGTATTTAAAAGATATTGAACCTAATGTTCCAGCCAAAGGAACGATCATTCAAGCTGTAAAAAAACTATCTAGTCAAATCGGAAAAGAACGTGTTGTCATTCGCTATGATCCCATCTTACTAAATGCTGTCTATACTATCGATCATCATATTAAAATGTTTGATAAACTCTGTACAATGCTGGAAGGCTATACGGAAAAGATTATTATCAGTTTTATTGATCTAAAAAAGAACACATTAAAAAACAGTAGGGATTTAAAGCTGGAAGAAATTACGGATGAAAAAGCTTATCAGATCGCCAAAGCTTTTGTCACCATCACACAAAAGCATCAGATGCAGATTCTGACTTGTGCTGAAAAGTATGATTTCAGTAATCTCGGCTTTTTGAAAGAAGGCTGTACAAGCAATGAGAGTCTGTATCAGCTGACTCACGTTTTAAAAAAGTATCCGCGCAATACCAAACGCCCACTGTGCAATTGTTTGCAGACAGTTGACATTTCCGCTTACAATACTTGTCTGCACTTCTGTAAATACTGCTATGCAAATTATGATGAAGAAAAAGTACATTGTCATTATGCTCAGCATGATCCGGATTCTCCCTTATTGATTGGACATCTTCATGAAAATGATATTATTAAAATAAGAAAAAAATAAACGTATATTTTCTTTTTAATCAGACCAAACTATACAATGATCTGAGTATTCCTATCAAATTCTCCAAAGATACGACTTGTTTGTTTTTTCAAGAAAATTGTAAAAAAGGCATTGACGTATAAAAAAAGCTATGGTATTATAAGTGAGCACTAGAAATTGGAGGTTTAGCTCAGTTGGGAGAGCATCTGCCTTACAAGCAGAGGGTCAGCGGTTCGAGCCCGTTAACCTCCACCATTTTTTTGCCGACTTAGCTCAAT
>CABJAS010000012.1 GCA_902363625.1 Clostridiaceae bacterium | reverse complement strand
TTTCTTTGACTCTTTTTTGTCTTCTGACTTTTGTTTCTTTTTTTCTCAATTTTTCTTTCTTTCGATCGAAATTGTTTGACGTGTTCTGTTCAGTTTTCAATGGTCTCCGCGGCCCCTGATTGGACTGCCTGTTTATATTACCACGTCCTCTCTCCTTTGACAAGTCTTTTTTAATATTTTTTAAAAAAATATTAAAAACAAAAACCAGAGATCTCTCTCTGGTTTGCTGAGCAATAGCTAGTTTTTATTCTGCATTGGCATTTTGTTTGTTTGATACCATTACAAATGGCATCCATAATAATGTCAATAACACGATTTCGATTGCGTTGTAAATCGCTGCCTTGATTCCTCCACCTGTTGCTAAGAATGCGAACAAGATTGGTGGTGTTACCCAAGGTGCTGTTAATGATACTCTCTCGATAATGTTCAAGTCCATTAAGATATATGTCAATGCTGCCAAAATAACTGGTCCTGCAATGAATGGTAACATATAAATTGGGTTCATTACGATTGGTACACCAAATGTGATTGGTTCGTTGATTTCGAATAAACCTGGTGCAATTGAAATTCCGATAACTGTACGTTCTGCTTGTACCTTACCAAAGATTAACACTGCGATAATTAATCCTAATGTTGATCCTGATCCACCGATTACGGCGAATGGTGCCATACCATGAGCGATGTTTGGAATATCTGCTCCTGTTTTTCCTGCTTCATATGCTGCTGTATTTTCTAATAACATTGGAGTAAAGATTGGAGTTGTTACTGATCCTACAATGTTTGCCCCATGTAATCCGAATACCCATAAGAAGTTAATTAAGAAGTAAACTAAGATAACTGTACCTAATGTATCTGCTACACTGTTTAATGGTGCTGATACGAATTTCTGTACGATTGTCCATAAGTTCATTCCTGCTAATTTGTCAATATAGATTCCAGCTGCTACAATTAAGATAACTGTGATGATTGCTGGGATTAATACTGTAAATGATCCTGCTACTGCTGGTGGTACTCCATCAGGTAATGTGATTTTTAATTTATCGTTTCTTGATAATCTTACAAAGATTTCTGCTACGATAATTGTTAAAATCATCCCAACGAACATCCCGTTTGAATCCAGTTTGTTCGCTGCTAATCCGCCAGTGGCTACATCTGCTGTCAACACATCTACGTTTGTAGCTTTTTCAGCCCATGAGTAGTTGTTTGTTAATGTCTGCACTGCCGGCGCTAATCCTAAATAGCAAGTTAAGGCTACTACTGAAGTGGCAATACCATCTCCGTTTAATCCTTTTGCCATTTGGTATCCTAAGGTTACAACTAACAATACAGCCATCATGTTGATAGATCCTTTGTTAACTGCATTCATTACATCTTGAATACCTGTTGTTTTAATAAAGTTAGTGTATCCTTCTTGAATTGAAACAACGTTCAACCCGTTTTCTGCGAATACACCTTGGATGTTGTTGATCAATACCGCAATCGCACCAACGATTGTAACTGGCATGATAACAACGAATGCATCCCTAATCGCAACTAAGTGTCTTTGTGACCCGATTCTAGCTGCAAGAGGGACAAATTTTTCTTCCAAAAATTTCATCGTCTTTTTCCTCCCGTTGATTTTGACCTAGCTTGCTCAAGGCTAAGCTTGATAGTTTAGAATACTATCGCTTCATCTATCTCTACTATACTCTTTGTAAGCGCTTTTGTCAATTAAATTGTAAGCGATTTCTTAAAAAGTTCACAGAAAGTTCACAATTAATGAAACATAAATGAAAGCGAATATTACCACAGTAAACTATTAATGTATATGGATAAAACAACCCAATAAAATGATATTTTATGAACCATTCAAACGATTAATTCACATATAGTTCACATTATATTCATTCAAATTCCGATTATTTCTGCCATAAGCTACACCTTGACACTCCCCTTTAATACTATACTTCATTTTACTAATCAAGTTTGCTTATTAGAACCTTATTCATCATAATATTAAAAAAGCCGAAGCATACGCTTCAGCTGATTTGAGCAATATTTAATTTTTATTCTGCATTGGCATTTTGTTTGTTTGATACCATTACAAATGGCATCCATAATAATGTCAATAACACGATTTCGATTGCGTTGTAAATCGCTGCCTTGATTCCTCCACCTGTTGCTAAGAATGCGAACAAGATTGGTGGTGTTACCCAAGGTGCTGTTAATGATACTCTCTCGATAATGTTCAAGTCCATTAAGATATATGTCAATGCTGCCAAAATAACTGGTCCTGCAATGAATGGTAACATATAGATTGGGTTCATTACGATTGGTACACCGAATGTGATTGGTTCGTTGATTTCGAATAAACCTGGTGCAATTGAAATTCCGATAACTGTACGTTCTGCTTGTACCTTACCAAAGATTAACACTGCGATAATTAATCCTAATGTTGATCCTGATCCACCGATTACGGCGAATGGTGCCATACCATGAGCGATGTTTGGAATATCTGCTCCTGTTTTTCCTGCTTCATATGCTGCTGTATTTTCTAATAACATTGGAGTAAAGATTGGAGTTGTTACTGATCCTACAATGTTTGCCCCATGTAATCCGAATACCCATAAGAAGTTGATTAAGAAGTAAACTAAGATAACTGTACCTAATGTATCTGCTACACTGTTTAATGGTGCTGATACGAATTTCTGTACGATTGTCCATAAGTTCATTCCTGCTAATTTGTCAATATAGATTCCAGCTGCTACAATTAAGATAACTGTGATGATTGCTGGGATTAATACTGTAAATGATCCTGCTACTGCTGGTGGTACTCCATCAGGTAATGTGATTTTTAATTTATCGTTTCTTGATAATCTGACAAAGATTTCTGCTACGATAATTGTTAAAATCATCCCGACGAACATCCCGTTTGAATCCAGTTTGTTCGCTGCTAATCCGCCACTGGCTACATCTGCTGTCAACACATCTACGTTTGTTGCTTTTTCAGCCCATGAGTAGTTGTTTGTTAATGTCTGCACTGCCGGCGCTAATCCTAAATAGCAAGTTAAGGCTACTACTGAAGTGGCAATACCATCTCCGTTTAATCCTTTTGCCATTTGGTATCCTAATGTTACAACTAACAAGATCGCCATCATGTTGATAGATCCTTTGTTAACTGCATTCATTACATCTTGAATACCTGTTGTTTTGATAAAGTTAGTGTATCCTTCTTGAATTGAAACGATGTTCAACCCGTTTTCTGCGAATACACCTTGGATGTTGTTGATCAATACCGCAATCGCACCAACGATTGTAACTGGCATGATAACAACGAATGCATCCCTGATCGCAACTAAGTGTCTTTGTGACCCGATTCTAGCTGCAAGAGGGACAAATTTTTCTTCCAAAAATTTCATTGTCTTTTTTCCTCCCGTAAGGTTCAGCTAACGCCTGCTCAGAGCGCTAACTGATTGCTGTGTCTGTGCACTATTGTAGTATATATTGTGGAAGCGCTTTTGTCAATCATTTTGGAAGCGATTTCGCAAAAAAGTTCACATAAAATTCACAATTCAAAAAACTACTGCTTGACAGTGACGTATGGTCAATCGGTATACTTTATACAGGAGGATTATATATGTTATATTTTACTATTCTTGAATTTTCAAAGGTCGCACAAACAACAACAAGAACTATTCGATTTTATATAAAAAAAGGATTACTAAAATCAGAATATGACAAAACAAGAAATATTACTGTTTTATCAGAAAAAGAGTTCATAACCCTGCAGATGATTGACCTTTTAAAATCAGCTCATTTTACATTAAAAGAAATTAAATTTATACTAGAAAAGAATGATTTTAAGGAACGTTTGAAACTACAGAAAAATATTTTAATTAAACAGATTACTGAAAACCAGGCAATGCTTGAAATGATCGAAAAAATTGAAATTAACAATGAGAATTCACCGAAGGATTATTTAAAAATGTATCAGCATCATTTAAAAGACCACCACTATAAACAGCAGTTCCTAGATAATTCCCCCTTAGATATACGTATCCAATTTCATGAACGCTATAATACTGTCAAACCGGAATGGTTTTTATGGCTCTTTGATCAGTATCAATTCAATGATCATGATTGTGTATTAGAAGTTGCCTGTGGTCAAGGAACACTATGGAGAAAAAATCAAAAACGTATACCTAAAGATATTTCTATTTCACTTACTGACTTATCAGATAAAATGGTCGCAAGCAGCGTTGATCTTCTATCATTGCCACAAATTAAAGAAGTGCTGACTGCCGATGTCCATCACCTACCATATCCCGATAACACCTTTAATGTTGTTATTGCTAATCATTTATTCATGTATTTTGATGATTTAGAGAATGTTTTGAAGGAAATATCCCGTGTCTTGAAGCCTAATGGGTGTCTGTATGCTTCTGCAATCTCAAAGTACCATAATTTAGAATTAGAAAATCTATTGAAGCAGTTCAATCCTCAAGCCAACATGGGGCAAAAGCTGCTCACCGATCAATTTTCATTAGAAAATGGTGAAAAGAAATTGGCTTCTTATTTTAAGAGTATTACTAAAAACGAGCGCCAAATCCCATACTTAATCGATGATCCGGAAATGCTCACCCAATATATCTATTCAACAAGATGGATTGGCAATATTCAAGAGATTCTTGATAATCGCTATGATGATTTTAAAAAGTTTGTGAAAGAAAAAATGTTGAAACAGGATGGTTTGTTTGAGACAACAAATTACAGTGGTCAATTCACAGCAATAGTTAAAAAATAAGAATATTGATTCACTTTAAAGCGGCAGCTATGTCGCTTTTTTATTTGCTAATGAACTTTTGTATGATTAAAATTTTTAGACACTCTTATTTCTAACAGAAAAAAATCCCGCCTAAGCGAGATTTTAGTTTAATTATTCAATGATTTCTGATACGTTACCAGCACCAACTGTTCTACCACCTTCACGGATAGAGAATTTAGTACCGTTTTCGATAGCGATTGCGTGAATTAATTCTACAGTTAATTCAACGTTATCACCAGGCATAACCATTTCAACACCTTCTGGTAATTCGATTACACCAGTGATGTCAGTAGTTCTGAAATAGAACTGTGGTCTATAGTTTCCGAAGAAAGGAGTGTGACGTCCACCTTCGTCTTTTGATAATACGTATACTTGACATTTGAATTTTTTGTGAGGATGTACTGAACCTGGTTTAGCTAATACTTGTCCACGTTCGATTTCATCACGGTTAACACCACGTAATAATACCCCTACGTTATCTCCTGCTTCAGCGTAATCTAATAATTTACGGAACATTTCGATACCAGTAGCTACAGTATTTTTAGTTTCATGGATACCAACGATTTCTAATGGGTCATTTAATTTTAATTGTCCACGTTCAACACGTCCAGTAGCAACAGTTCCACGTCCAGTGATTGTGAAAACGTCTTCAACTGGCATTAAGAAAGGTTTGTCAGTGTCACGAGTTGGAGTTGGAATATAAGAATCTACAGCAGCCATTAATTCATCAATAGCTGGAGTCCATTTTGGATCTCCTTCTAATGCTTTTAATGCTGATCCACGGATGATTGGAGTATCATCTCCAGGGAATTCATATTCGTTTAATAATTCACGAACTTCCATTTCAACTAATTCTAATAATTCTTCGTCATCAACCATATCACATTTGTTTAAGAATACGATGATGTAAGGTACACCTACTTGACGAGATAACAAGATATGTTCTCTAGTTTGAGGCATAGGTCCGTCAGTTGCAGCTACTACTAAGATAGCTCCATCCATTTGTGCTGCACCAGTGATCATGTTTTTGATGTAGTCAGCATGGCCTGGACAGTCAACGTGTGCGTAGTGACGAGTTTCAGTTTCGTATTCAACGTGAGAAGTATTGATTGTAATACCTCTTTCTTTTTCTTCAGGTGCGTTATCGATTGCAGCATAATCCATTGCAGCAGCTCCACCTTTTTTTGCTAAGCAAGTAGTGATAGCAGCTGTTAAAGTAGTTTTACCATGGTCAACGTGCCCGATAGTACCAATATTTACGTGCGCCTTTGAGCGGTCAAATTTTTCTTTAGCCATTCTAAAGTTTCCTCCTATATTTAGTATATTTATTAAACAATTACAACATCATTGTAATTTATTTAACTGTAAAAATCAACTGTATTTTTTAAGAATTAATTACCAGTATTTTTCTTGATAATTTCATCTCTGATACTCTTAGGAACTTGTTCATAACGATCAAATTGCATTGTGTAATTTCCACGTCCCTGAGTAAATGAACGCAAGTCAGTTGCATAACCGAACATTTCTGAAAGTGGAATACTTGCCTGAACAACAATTGCATTTCCTCTTTCTTCCTGACCTTCGATCATACCACGTCTAGAAGAAACATCTCCCATAACGCTTCCTAAGTATTCATTTGGTGCTGTTACTTCAACTGCCATGATTGGTTCCAACAATACTGGATCACATTTCTTAGCAGCAGCTTTTAAAGCCATAGAAGCAGCGATCTTATAAGCCATTTCTGATGAATCGACATCATGGTAAGATCCATCGAATAATGTAGCTTTAACATCTAATACTGGATATCCAGCAATGATACCTGTGTTTAATGCATCTTCAAGACCAACACGGATAGAGTTAATATATTCTCTAGGAACTGATCCACCTACGATAGCATCAACGAATTCAAATCCTTTACCTTCATTAGGTTCAAATTTGATCCATACGTGACCGTATTGTCCACGACCACCAGACTGTTTAACGTATTTCCCTTCACATTCAGCAGCAGATTTAATTGTTTCTCTGTATGCTACTTGTGGAGCTCCTACGTTAGCTTCAACTTTAAATTCTCTTTTCAAACGGTCAACGATAACGTCTAAGTGTAATTCACCCATCCCGGCGATAATGGTATCCCCAGTTTCTTCGTCTGTATAAGTTTTGAAAGTTGGATCTTCTTCAGCTAATTTAGCTAAAGCTAAACCTAATTTATCTTGGTCTTGTTTTGTTTTTGGTTCAATCGCAACGTTGATAACCGGTTCAGGGAATTCCATTGATTCCAAGATTACGAAGTGATCTTCATCACAGATAGTATCCCCTGTAGTTGTGTTTTTAAACCCAACAGCTGAAGCGATATCCCCAGCGTATACAGTTGAGATTTCTTCACGTTTATTAGCATGCATCTGTAAGATACGTCCTAATCTTTCTTTCTTGTCTTTTGTAGAGTTCAATACATATGAACCTGAATCAACAGTACCAGAATATACACGGAAGAATGTTAACTTTCCAACAAATGGATCTGTCATGATTTTGAAAGCCAATGCAGCAAATGGTTCTTCATCTGAAGCATGTCTTTCTACTTCTTCACCTTTTTCATCAATTCCTTTAATTGAAGGAATGTCTGTAGGTGCAGGTAAGAAATCGATTACGGCATCCAACATTTGTTGAACCCCTTTATTTTTGTAAGCTGAACCACATAATACTGGGAAACATTCAACAGCGATCGTACCTTTACGTAAAGCTGATTTAATTTCTTCTTCTGTGATTTCTTCTTCTTCTAAGACTTTCATCATTAGATCATCATCGAATGAAGCAGCAGCATCAATCATTTTAGCACGATATTCTTCTGCTTGAGCTTTATATTCTTCAGGAATATCGGTATATTTTTGATGTTCACCTTTTTCATCTTCATTGAAGATTGCTTGCATCTTAATTAAATCGATAAGTCCTTCAAAATGATCTTCAGCACCGATTGGAAGCTGTACAGCAACTGCATTTGCCCCTAATCTTTTGTGTAAAGATTCTAATGACATAATGAAATCTGCACCAGTCGCATCCATCTTGTTACAGAATACGATACGAGGTACTTTATAAGTTGTAGCTTGGCGCCATACTGTTTCAGTCTGAGGTTCAACCCCAGCTTTTGAATCCAATACGGTAACCGCACCGTCTAATACACGTAATGAACGTTCAACTTCAACAGTGAAGTCAACGTGACCCGGAGTATCGATAATGTTTACACGATGCCCAGCCCATTGTGCTGTAGTAGCGGCTGAAGTGATAGTGATACCACGTTCTTGTTCTTGTTCCATCCAGTCCATCTGTGAAGCACCTTCATGCGTTTCACCGATCTTATGGATTTTTCCTGTGTAGTACAGGATACGTTCAGTCGTAGTTGTTTTACCAGCATCGATGTGAGCCATGATCCCGATATTACGAGTTTTTTCTAATGAAAATTGACGAGCCATAATAATCTCCTTTCTAAATTGTTAGTGAGTTTATTACCAACGGAAATGTGCAAATGCTTTGTTCGCTTCTGCCATTTTGTGAGTATCTTCTTTTTTCTTAACTGAAGCACCAGTTCCATTAGATGCATCAATAATTTCGTTAGCTAAACGATCTACCATTGTATTTTCGTTTCTTAAACGAGAATAGTTCACTAACCATCTTAATCCTAAAGTGATTCTTCTTTCAGGTGATACTTCAACTGGTACCTGATAGTTAGCTCCACCGATACGTCTAACTTTAAGTTCTAATACCGGCATGATATTGTTAATCGCTTTATCAAAAACTTCCATAGCTGGAGTTTGTGTTTTCGCTTCAATTTTAGTAAATGCATCATAAAGAATGTTTTGAGCAACACCCTTTTTACCATCTAGCATAATATTGTTTACTAATTTAGTAATTAATTTTGAATTGTATACTGGATCTGGTAATACATCTCTTTTAGCAACATGACCTTTTCTTGCCATTGCGTCTTCCTCCTTCCAAAGATTAAATATCTATTTCTAAGCTTATTGTTTTGGTTTTTTTGCTCCGTATAAAGAACGTCCTTGCATACGATCTTTAACACCAGCACAGTCCATAGTTCCACGAATGATATGGTAACGTACCCCTGGTAAGTCTTTAACACGTCCACCACGAATTAATACAACACTATGTTCTTGTAGGTTGTGACCAATTCCTGGAATATATGCTGTAACTTCCATACCATTAGATAAACGAACACGGGCATATTTACGTAAAGCCGAGTTAGGTTTCTTTGGTGTCATTGTAGCAACACGAGTACAAACTCCACGTTTTTGTGGTGCAGCAACTTTAGTAGGTCTCTTAGATAAAGAGTTATATCCTCTATTTAATGCTGGAGATTTTGATTTTGATACTTTATCACTACGTCCTTGTTTTACTAATTGATTAATTGTAGGCATTTCTTATCTCCTTTCTTGAACTAAACACACATTACCAGGTGTTTCAAATTCAATTGTTATTTTTATGCTCAATAACGAGCACCTTTGACATTGTATTATAAATATTTCATGGTGTCAACATATAATTTCAATTAGTTTAAAAATTTTTTCAGTTTTTATCTATTTATGCAAAAACGGATCATTAGTAAGTATGATCCGTTTATCTATTATTATTCATCTAATAACTGTTTATAGAAATTCCGCAGTTCACTGTCACTGGCAAAGATTTCCTCACGTGCCCGAATCGGATAATTGGTAATCATCGCATCTCCGCCAAGTCCGATCGAACGCTGCATATCGCTTTCGGTATTGACAGTCCAAATATAGACATCCTTCCCAGCTAAATGCACCTTTGCTACTTCATCTTTGCTTAAATAGGTTTGTTCCAAAGTGAAGAAATCTGCTGCGGGAAGTTTCCAGTACTGTCCATAGCTCATTGAAATAATAAATCCGCATTGCATAGTCGGATCAATCGCTTTAACGCTTTCCAAGATCGAATAATCCAAACAATGAATCTGAACATCTTTGCTCATCCCCGTCTTTTTAACGACCTCCATCGTCGCCTCTGCTAAACGCTGATCATGTCCGTTAGGTTTAGGTTCGATTAAGACCTTAATTCGTCCACGACATAATTTTAAGACATCTTCTAAGGTTGGCACCGTGGCATTGGCATACTGTCCGTTAAAATCATTGCTGCTGTTGACATGAAGAGTTTGCAGTTCGTCTTTTGTCCATTCCCAAACATTGACATCCTGATCAAAAATACGTCCTAAGCTGCTGTCATGAGTGACCATCACCACGCCATCCTTTGATTCTTGAACATCGAGTTCTATGTAGTCGGCTTTGGCATCAATTGCAGCGATGAATGCCGGCATGGTATTCTCAGGAGCAACAGCACAATATCCACGGTGAGCGATAATCTTCATTTTATTGCTGGCTAAGCTTTGATCCCAATCTCCTTGTCGAAGTGAATTCATTGAAATCAAATTAACAAGGAACACCCCTGCTACAAAGGCTGCCAGTACCCCAACAGTTAAAAAGCCATTTTGAATCTTTCGATGTTTTTGGATCGGTTCAATTGCTTTAGGCAGTTCTTCCTTTTTTTCAATGCGCAGTCGATTATATAATTGTGAAACATACGCATAGGTTGTAAACATGGCAATACTGCTGGAAAAAGAAGTAAAAATACTTTCCAGTGAATCTGTAATAGTCAGATACATAGCGCCCTTAACCCCCTGCGGATAATAATGATTCACTACCAGAAAAACCAACGCTGAAATTCCCACAGAGATTAATGTCGTGATAAAGAAAACAAGCAGAGTCAATAAAATGTAATCCCAAATCATTCGGATACGATGCTTGGCGCTTAGTTTCCAGCTTGCAATCATTGATTTTAAACCGCCATAACCATCTAATGTGAAATACTGATAAGTAAACAATGTTCCTAGGGCAAAGACGGATAATAAAATAAGGGTGCCATAGTAAAGAATTTCCAATCTAAAGGGCAATGCTTCGGTTATAAACCGCGGCAATTCTAAATTACTGACAAAGCTGGAAGTAAGGATTAGCTGTGTAAAAGGAATAATAACTACTGTAAAGGGAATTAATATCCAGTTACGCGGTGACAACAGTCTTTTAGAACGGGAAAATCCCTGTTTAAAAAGTTGAATAATTCCCAGTTCTTTATTTTCCCTTGCCTGATTGAAGCAGATTGCCAAGCAATTGAACTCAAAAATCATGACCACTGCCACAACAATGATCGCTGTGATAATAAAAAACATCATTCCCGGAGAGGTAAATATTCGATATATATTTGTACTACTGATATAATTAATTTTCGTTAAGCTCAGACCAATGTTAAGCCAGCCATGCAGCAATGGAATCAGAATCAATGATCCTAGCCCCTTATAGAAGATTTCAAAAAGGAACAGAACCCGCCAGCTTTTCAATGTCAGTTTGAGTGCGTTCCGAATACTTTTTTTCATGTTATCGCCCCTATCTACTCTTTCTATTCTACACATTTTTAAGCAAAGTTTCCACTTACATTAAAAAAAGAGTGAGGTTTCCCCACTCTCTATGCATTGATTTGTGTTTCTTCTAATTCAGATGTTTCTTCATTCAATCCTTCATAATCGAAATCTTCATCATCTTCCATCATATCTTCTGCCATTTCTACTTTATTCGGATCTACTAAAGGTCCTCTTAAACCAGTTCCGGCAGGTAATAATTTACCGATAATAACGTTTTCTTTTAATCCGGCTAAATGATCTACTTTTCCTTTGATTGCTGCATCAGTCAGGATACGTGTTGTTTCCTGGAATGAAGCGGCAGATAAGAATGAATCAGTTTCCAATGAAGCTTTTGTGATACCAAGCAGGATTGGACGACCAACTGCCGGACGTTTTTGTAAACGTAAAGCTTCTTTATTTAACTCCGTGAATTGTGTCACGCTGACATGGATACCAGGCAATGTTCCCGTATCTCCACCTTCAACGATTGACATTTTTCTTAACATCTGTTTAATGATTACTTCGATATGCTTATCTGAAATTTCAATCCCTTGAATACGATATACTTTCTGTACTTCTTTTAAGATATAGTTTTCAACGGCTTTAATATCAGCTACAGCTAATAACTCTTTCGGATCGATTGAACCTTCAGTGATTTTTCCACCGATCTTCACTTCGTCTCCGGTATTGACTCTCAGCTTAGCACCATATGGTGTTAAGTAGCTTCTTGTTTCAAGATCGTTGCTGACAACAACTTCCGCACGACCGTCATGATCCAAGATGGTTGTGACAACCCCTTCGATTTCAGAAATAATTGATTTTGCTTTTGGATTACGAGCTTCAAATAACTCTTGGATACGAGGTAACCCCTGAGTGATATCCGCACCACCGGCAACCCCACCCATGTGGAATGTACGCATGGTTAACTGAGTACCCGGTTCACCGATAGACTGTGCAGCCATAATTCCGATTGCTTCACCGATTTCAACTTCATTTCCGGTTGCCAAGTTACGTCCGTAACATTTCTGACAAACTCCACGTTTAGCGTTACATCCTAATACTGAGCGAATTTCTACTTCTTTTACTCCTGCATTTACGATTTCATTTGCCAACGCTTCGGTAATTAAAGTATTTCTTTTAGCAAGTACTTCTTTTGTTTGTGGATGCAGGATATCTTTTTGTGTATAGCGTCCAACTAAACGGTCATATAACGGTGCGATGATTGAGTTATCCGATGTATCATATAAATCGGTAACAATAAATCCTTTATCTGTTCCACAGTCTTCTTCAGTAATGATGACATCTTGAGCAACGTCAACTAAACGACGTGTCAAATATCCTGAATCGGCTGTTTTTAATGCTGTATCGGTAGATCCTTTACGGGCACCATGGGTAGAAATAAAGAATTCTGATGCAGTTAATCCTTCACGGAATGAAGATTTGATAGGCAATTCGATGGTTTCCCCTTTAGGGTTAGACATCAGACCACGCATCCCTACTAACTGCGTAAAGTTTGAAACGTTCCCACGGGCACCAGAATCTGACATGATGAAGATTGGGTTCAATGGATTGCTTTCGAAGTCTTCTTTTACGACATCCTGAACACGATCTTTAACATCTGTCCATAAACTGATCACGTGCTGTTTACGTTCTTCTTCGGTTAACATACCTTTACGATAATATTTTTTAATAACTTCTAATTGTTCATCAGCTTCATCAAATAAACGATATTTTCTTTCCGGTACTTGAATATCATCTGCTGAAACGGTAATACCTGCGATTGTTGAATAATAGAATCCTTGATCTTTCATCTTATCCAGCATGACGCTTGTATCTGAAATTCTGTTTGCTTTGAAAGCTGCGTTGATGATATTTCCTAAAGCCTTCTTATTTAAAGGTTTAATAATTGGCTGATTTTGAATATGTTCTTTAATGTTTGTTCCCATTGGTACAAAGAATTTATCCGGTGTACGAATCAAGTTCTCTGATGATGGTTCATTGATGAAAGGGAAATCTCCATTAAAGATGGTATTGAAGATAATCTTACCTACACTGGTAATTAAGAATTTTTCATTTTGTTCCTTTGTAAATGTTACATTATTCATTGCTTTGGCTGGAACCGCAACACGAGTATGCAAATGAACGGCTTGCGCATTATATGCCAATAAAGCTTCATTGACATCTTTAAAGACGCTTCCTTCTCCAACAGCTCCGGCTTTTTCAAGGGTTAAGTAATAGTTTCCTAATACCATGTCCTGAGAAGGGGTAACGATTGGCTTACCATCTTTAGGTCCTAAGATATTGTTAGACCCTAACATTAGCTGACGTGCTTCTTGAATGGCTTCATCAGATAAAGGCACATGGACTGCCATTTGGTCCCCATCGAAATCGGCATTGAATGCCGGTGTAACTAATGGGTGAAGACGAATTGCACGTCCTTCAACTAATTTAGGTTCAAATGCTTGAATTCCTAAACGGTGAAGTGTTGGTGCACGGTTTAATAATACCGGATGTTCTTTGATGACTCTTTCCACGATTGGCCAGATTTTGTCATCCATTTTATCAATTAAACGTTCTGCGGCTTTAATGTTTGTCGCTAATCCATCATTAACTAATCCTGAAATGACGAATGGTTTAAATAAATTTAATGCCATTTCACGTGGAATCCCACATTGATACATTTTCAAGTCAGGTCCTACTGCGATAACTGAACGTCCAGAGTAGTCTACACGCTTACCTAGTAAGTTTTGACGGAAACGTCCCTGTTTTCCTTTTAATGTATGTGACAGTGACTTTAACGGTCTGCTTCCTGCCCCGGTAATCGGTTTAGAACGACGTCCGTTATCAATTAAAGCATCTACTGCTTCCTGCAACATACGTTTTTCATTTTGTACGATAATAGACGGTGTTCCTAACTCTAATAGTTTTTTTAGACGATTGTTACGAGTGATAACACGACGGTATAAGTCATTTAAATCACTTGTTGCAAAACGTCCACCGTCCAATTGCAGCATTGGTCTTAAATCAGGAGGAATAACCGGAAGAACATCCATGATCATCCATTCTGGTTCATTTTGTGAACTTCTGAAAGCTTCGATGGCTTCCAAACGTTTTAATAATTTAGCACGGCGTTGCCCCTGTGCTTCTTTTAATTCTTTGGTCACATTAGCAAACTCAAAATCAAGGTCTACTTTTTGCAGTAAGATTTTGATTGCTTCTGCTCCGATTTTTGCTTCAAAATTATTGCCGAATTTTTCGCAGCAGTTACGATAGTCTCTTTCAGATAAAACTTGCTTATACTCTAATGGTGTAGATCCTTTATCAGTTACAACATAAGATACGAAGTAAATGATTTCTTCTAATTGTTTTGGTGACATATCTAGGATTAATCCCATTCTTGAAGGGATTCCTTTTAAATACCAAATATGTGCAATCGGTGTCGCTAATTCAATATGTCCCATACGTTCACGACGTACAGAAGATTTTGTGACTTCAACGCCGCAGCGATCACAAATCACACCTTTATATCTTACTTTCTTGTATTTACCGCAGCTACATTCCCAATCCTTAGAAGGACCGAAAATTCTTTCACAGAATAAACCGTCCTTTTCAGGCTTTTGAGAACGATAGTTGATTGTTTCCGGTTTTTTTACTTCACCATAAGACCATTCACGAATTTTTTCTGGAGAAGCTAACCCTATTTGTATCGCTGAAAATTTATTAACATCTGCCATGGTTAATTCCTCCTCTATTCATCTTCGTCTTCAAAATTATCTTCTTCATCAAGGTCGTCTTCATTTTCATCTTCATCAAATTCTAATTCAATATCCAGATCCATATCTTCTTCCAGAATATCTTCATCCTCTTCAATGTCCGTTTCTTCAACGACTTCCTCTACAACCTCAGTTGCGCCATTATTGACGTCTTCAATTGAAGTAGGGAATCTTCTTTCCTCTTCTTCAATCTTTCGCATATCAATTTCATTACCATCGTCATCCAATAAACGAACATCCAATGCTAATGCCTGTAATTCTTTTTTCAATACTCTGAATGCTTCAGGTAATCCTGGTTCAGGTAATTTTTGTCCTTTAACGATCGCTTCATATGTTTTAACACGACCGACAACATCATCGGATTTAACAGTTAAGATTTCACGTAATGTATAAGCGGCACCATAAGCTTCCAATGCCCAAATTTCCATTTCCCCGAATCTTTGTCCACCGTTTTGAGCTTTACCACCAAGCGGCTGCTGTGTAACTAATGAGTAAGGTCCGACTGAACGGGCATGTAATTTATCATCAACCATGTGGGCTAACTTAATCATGTACATAATTCCGACAGAGATTTTTGAATCGAAATAATCACCTGTCTGACCACTGATCACCCATTGCTTACCATCTTTTGCCATTCCAGCTTCTTCCATGATGTTTTCCAAGTCATTACGATGTAAACCATCGAATGCTGGTGTTGCGATATATAATCCTAATTGCTTAGCAGCATATCCTAAGTGAAGTTCCAATACCTGTCCGATGTTCATACGGCTTGGTACCCCTAATGGGTTTAACATGATATCAAGCGGTGTTCCATCTTCTAAGTGCGGCATATCTTCAACTGGCAGGATACGTGAGATAACCCCTTTGTTACCGTGACGTCCGGCCATTTTATCCCCTTCAGAGATTTTACGTTTCTGAACGATGTAAACTTTTATTACTTGGTTTACTCCCGGCTGTAAGTCATCTCCATTTTTTCTTGAGAAAACTTTAATATCATGAACGATACCCGCCCCGCCATGAGGAACTCTTAATGAGTTGTCTTTAACTTCTCTTGATTTTTCACCGAAGATTGCTAACAGCAATTTTTCTTCTGCTGATAATTCGGCTTGTCCTTTTGGGGTTACTTTCCCAACTAGGATATCGCCTTCTTTTACTTCTGCCCCAATCATGATAATTCCTGTTTCGTTTAAGTTCTTACGAGCGTCTTCCCCAACGTTAGGAATATCACGTGTGATTTCTTCTGGGCCTAATTTTGTATCACGGCATTCAATACTGTATTCTTCAATATGGATAGACGTATACACATCTTCCTTCACCAGTCTTTCAGACATGATGATGGCATCCTCGTAGTTATATCCATTCCATTCCATGAATCCGACTAATACGTTTTGTCCTAATGCCAATTCACCCTGTTCCATAGCTGGTCCATCGGCAATAACTTCGCCTTTAGCCACTCTTTCTCCTACTTTAACGATTGGAGAATGGTTGATACAAGTTCCGGCATTGGAAATATAGAATTTCAGCAGACGGTACGTTCTTGGACCGTTTGCTTCTTCAATGATTACTTTTTTAGCATCGACATAAGTGACGATTCCTTCTTCTTTAGCAACAACAGCACTACCAGAGTCTCTGGCTGCCTGATGTTCCATTCCGGTTCCGACAAACGGCGTATGCGGTTTTAATAAAGGTACGGCCTGACGCTGCATGTTGGCACCCATCAAGGCACGAGTCGCATCATCGTTTTCCAAGAACGGAATACAAGAAGTGGCAACTGAAACGATCTGTTTAGGTGAAATATCGATGAAATCCACTTCTTCACGTTTCGCCATGATGTTTTCTCCTAAATGACGAGCAATAACTTGTTCATCTAAGATTTCTCCATCCTCGCTTGTTCTTACGTTAGCCTGCGCAATAACGTAATTCTTTTCCACATCCGCTGTTAAATAACGCACATCACTTTCATTGATGATAGCCTGATTAACTTTACGGTACGGTGTTTCAATAAATCCATAATCGTTAACCTTTGCATAAGACGCTAAAGTCGTAATCAAACCGATATTTGGACCTTCTGGTGTTTCGATTGGACAGATACGACCATAGTGAGAACTATGAACGTCACGTACTTCGTATCCGGCACGGTCACGGCTTAATCCCCCTGGCCCTAAGGCAGAAAGACGACGTTTATTTGTCAATTCGGCTAATGGATTGATCTGATCCATGAACTGTGACAACTGACTTGAAGAGAAGAACTCTTTCATAGCCGCTGTCAATGGACGAATATTCGTTAAAGACTGTGGTGTTGCTGAATCCCCTTCAGCTAAAGACATTCTTTCGCGAACCACTCTTTCCATTCTTGATAAACCGATTCTGAATTGGTTTTGGATCAATTCTCCAACAGTACGCACACGTCTGTTTCCTAAATGATCGATGTCATCTAATAATCCTAAACGCATCATATATTTAATACGGTCATCTGTCGGATACTGTAATTCATCGAAAATATCCACTAAGTTAAACATATATGAATAAGCAGCCAGCATATCTGAGATTGTAATAAATTTGCTGTCTAAAGATAAATCCGTTCCGATAATACGCATTTTCTTTTGTTTTGTATCATCCACCCATACGTCTACATATTGAATGGTTCCATGAGAATTCATTCTTTCATTTGTTTTAACGCTGGTTTGATGTGCCCCTGCTTCAAATACTTCCTGTAAACGATCTAATTGATCTTTATCGATAAAAGTTCCTTCTTTTAACACTACATTGCCATCTACATCAACGATGTCCTGCGCCAATACGCGTGTATAAAGACGGTCTAATAAGCTTAATTTTTTACCGAATTTGAAACGACCGGCACTTGCCAAGTCATATCTTTTCGGATCGAAGAATTTTGTGAATAATAAATTGTTGGCACCGTCTAAAGTAGCCGGTTCACCAGGTCTCAATTTGTTATAGATTTCAATTAATGCTTCTTCCGTGTTATGTGTCGGATCTTTCGCTAAAGTATTGGTAATATACTCATGTTCACCAAACACTTCAATGATATCTTCATCGGTTGAAAGACCTAAAGCACGAAGCAAGATCGTTCCAGGGATCTTTCTAGTACGGTCAATACGCACATTTAATACATTTTTAGCATCATTTTCAAATTCTAACCAGGTACCACGTGACGGAATGACACTTCCGGCAAAAACAGTTTTCCCGCTTTTGTCCACTGCATCATTAAAATAAGCTCCTGGAGAACGAACTAACTGAGAAACGATGACACGTTCCGCTCCATTGATAATAAAGGTTCCTCCATCCGTCATTAATGGAAAATCACCCATAAATACTTCATTTTCTTTAATTTCACCGGTATTGGTGTTTACTAAACGTAACGTAGCTCTTAACGGTGCCGCATAGTTAGTATCACGATCTTTACTTTCATCAGCAGAGAATTTCTCCTGATCAAAATAACAATCCACAAATTCTAATGATAAAGTTTCATTGTAATTCTTAATAGGATATATATCATGAAAAACTTCCTTGATTCCTTCTTCTCTAAACCAACGATAAGAATCCGTTTGGATCTCAACGAGATTAGGCAATTCCAAAGAACCACTGATTCTTGAATAATTACGACGAGTTATTCTGCTTTTTTCGCGCGTTTTGTTTTGTTCCACGTACATCCACCCCTTTAAAGTTCTCTATTTCCATGTTTAGGTAGCATAAAAACCCCACTTTTAAACATTAATAGGCATTTTAATATGCTAGCACAAGTTTTTCCATAAGTCAAGCACTTCAATGTCAAAAGTAGGATTTTGTTTATTCTTTCTTTGATTTTAAGATATAATACCCTTTATCTTTTTTTACAACCTCACAATTACCAAATACTTCATTCATTTTGCTTTTGGCACTGGGAGCTCCCTGTTTTTTCTGAATCACGATCCATAGCTCACCATCACTATTAAGATGGTCATAAGCTTTTTCCAAGATCTGATGCACCACTTCTTTTCCGGCACGGATTGGCGGATTGCTTACAATCAAATCGAACGATTTTTCTACGTTATCATAGATATAGCTTTTATAGATTGCCACATCTTGAATATTATTGGCTTCTGCATTTTTTCTGCACAAATCCAGCGCTCGATCATTGACATCCACCATTTCCATTTTCAGCCATGGATAAACGGTTTTCAGACAAATGCCAAAGGTTCCATAGCCACAACCTACATCAAGCAATGTTTTTTTAGTTTCATCCACCGTAATGGCATCTAATAATACCCGAGATCCATAATCTATCATCGCTTTTGAAAAAACACCATGATCACTGGTAAAATTCAGCATATGTCCCTGATAATCATATTGAAAAACCACAGGTTCACTGATTAAATCTGTATTATCTGTATAATAGTGTTTCATGACTCCCCTCCATTTTTTTTAAAGTAATAAAACCACAAACCTCCGACGAGAACGACATCTATACTTATAAATAAAACAGCAGTTAAAAACTTCTGATCTAAAAACATTTGAATTCCTAAAGAAAGTATACCCAAAACAATGAAGCCATAAAACATCATGATAAGCAATAAGATAGGATAACGAATCCATTTAGAAATCTTCTTGTTTTTTGTTATTTCCATGACTGCCTCTAAAATCACTTCACCAATAAATTCAAGCATATCTGCTCCTTCTCCAATAAACAAAAGAGCCCTAAAATTTAGGACTCTTTATTTTAAATTAATTATTTAACTTCTACAGTAGCTCCAGCTGCTTCTAATTTTTCTTTGATTCCAGCAGCTTCATCAGCTGAGATGTTTTCTTTGATTGTTCCAGGTAATTTGTCAACTAACCCTTTAGCATCAACTAAACCTAATCCAGTGATTTCTCTTACAGCTTTGATAACTGCAACTTTAGTAGCTCCAGCTTCAGTTAATGTAACAGTTACTTGTGCAGGTGCAGCATCAGCAGCAGCTTCTCCACCAGCAACAACAGCTACAGGAGCAGCAGCAGTTACATCAAATTTTTCTTCGATTGCTTTTACTAAGTCATTTAATTCTAAGATAGTAGCTTCTTCTAAGTAAGCTAAGATGTCTTCATGTGATAATTTTGCCATTTTTCTTTTCCTCCGTTAATTAAGCTTCTTGTGCAGCTTCTTCAGATCCGCCTCTAGCGTCTGATACTGCTTTTACAACACGTGCAAATTTACTGATTGGTGCTTGTAAGCATCCAAGTAACATAGAGTACATACCGTCTCTGTTTGGTAATTTTGCGATTTCTTTCATTTCGTCTTGACCTAAGACTTTTCCTTCAACGATTCCAGCTTTGATCACTAATAAATCATTTTTCTTAGCGAAGTCAGCTAAAATTCTTGCAGGCGCTACAGCATCGTTTGTTCCGAATGCAATAGCGTTAGGTCCAACTAATTGAGAATTGATTTCTCCATACCCTAAGCTTTCAGTAGCTCTTTGTACCATTTTGTTTTTGTAAACCTTGAATTCAACGTTTTCTGCTCTTAATGCTCTACGTAATTCAGTTACTTCAGCCACTGATAGACCACGGTATTCTACAACAACAGCAGATTGAGCGTTTTGAAATTTTTCAGCGATTTCAGAAACGACAACTTTTTTTGCTTCAATTGCTTGTGCAGACATTGTTACACCTCCTATTAAATTTTAATATATGCAACAATATATCCTAATAAAAACCCTCAGATTGCTCCGAGGGTTATGTCAGCGTTAAAAAACGATAACACCTCGGCAACATAATTAAACTTTCGTCGTTGCTGTCTACGGTATATTGGTTGCGTCTAGTTTGTTTGCTAATTAGATAGCAGTTGCTACTTTGATGCTTGGTCCCATTGTTGATGAAACGGCGATGTTTTTCATATAAACACCTTTAGCACTAGCTGGTTTTGCTTTTACCAATACATCATAGATAGCCATATAGTTTTGTACTAACTTTTCAGCATCGAAAGATGCTTTTCCGATTGTTACATGAACATTTCCTTGTTTGTCAGTACGGTATGTTACTTTACCGGCTTTAACTTCGTTAACAGCTTTAGTAACATCCATTGTTACAGTTCCAGTTTTAGGGTTAGGCATTAAACCTTTAGGTCCTAAGATACGACCTAATTTACCTAATTCAGCCATCATATCTGGAGTAGCGATCATTACTTCGAAGTCTAGCCAACCTTTTTTGATTTCTTCTAAAACTTCGTTTCCGCCTACTACGTCAGCTCCGGCAGCTTTCGCTTCTTCAGCTTTCGCTCCTTGAGCTACTACTAATACTTTTTTAGATTTTCCAGTACCATTAGGTAATACGATAGCGCCACGCAGCTGTTGGTCAGCATGACGTGTATCTAATCCTAATTTGAAGGCAACATCCACAGTTGCATCAAATTTTACTGTACTTGTTTTCTTTACTAATTCGATAGCTTCTTCGATTGAATAAGCTGTTCCTTTTTCGATTAAAGCTTTCGCTTCAACGTATTTCTTACCTTTCTTAGCCATTTTGCTTCCTCCTTAAGTGGTAATAACGGATCATCCTCCCACGAGGTTGTTATATCCTTAACTTTTTAAACTTTACATCAAGATTAAAACGCTTCTACTTCAATACCCATATTACGTGCAGTTCCGGCAACAATTTTCATTGCTCCTTCGATATCATTAGCATTTAAATCTGGCATTTTGTATTCAGCGATCTCTCTTAACTTATCAGCTGAAAGAGTAGCTACTGTTTCTTTTCCAGGGTTGCTAGATCCTTTTTTAACTCCACAAGCTTTTAAGATTTTTTCAGCTGCTGGTGCTGTTTTTAATACAAAGGTAAAATCCTTGTCTTCAAAAACAGTGATGACAACTGGTACTGTTTCACCCATACGATCTCTTGTTTGATCATTGAATGCAGTACAAAATTTAGGCATTTGAATCCCTGCACCTGCTAATGCTGGTCCCGGTTTCGCTTGTCCTGCTTGGAATTGAATCTTAACTGTTTTTAATACTTTTTTACTCACGCGACACACCTCCTATAAAATTTGTCCGTGCTGTGGTCTATCGGACACTGTCCTTCCACGCTTGGTTAACACATACTGTGCCGATTACTTATTTTACATTAAATCGTGTAAAATGCAATACTTTTTTTCATTTTTTTCAATTTTCTTGATAGTCGATCAAATTCTTTTTCTTCCTCTATATTTTTACCCCATCTGCCGCTATAATATTCATGGGTGATAATATGAATGAATTAATGAATCAACAGCTGTCCTTTTTAATTGAAGATACAGATTACGAAATCTCTATTCTCAGCAATGCTGCCGCCTTATTAAACGAAAGTATGAACGATGTTTCTTGGGTTGGCTTCTATCTTTATCAAAACAATGAATTGTTCTTAGGTCCCTTTCAAGGCAAAGTCGCATGTACCCGCCTCCCTTTAGGAAAAGGTGTCTGCGGCAGCAGCGCTGCCGACAAAAAAACGTATTTAGTCCCTAATGTTCATGAATTTCCCGGACATATTGCCTGTGACAGTGCTTCAAACAGTGAGATTGTGATTCCAATCCTGCTTGACGATCAGCTTTATGGAGTCTTGGATATTGATTCTGCTTCTTTTGACCGTTTCACTAAAGAGGATCAGCAAAGTTTAGAAGAATTCGTTAAAATTTTAGCCAAGCGCTTACTTCAATTAAAGCAGTAAAGGTATCCCTCGGGATACCTCAGACTGTTGACAACTAAGTAAAGATGTCAACAGTCTTTTTGTATTTACATCTTAATGTTACTTCCTCTTTTTTTGATACTTTTTTTGCTTAAAATGGTATAATTTAA
>CABJAS010000011.1 GCA_902363625.1 Clostridiaceae bacterium | reverse complement strand
TCAAAGTTGTTTTTCTTTGACTCTTTTTTGTCTTCTGACTTTTGTTTCTTTTTTTCTCAATTTTTCTTTCTTTCGATCGAAATTGTTTGACGTGTTCTGTTCAGTTTTCAATGGTCTCCGCCGCCCTTGATTGGACTGCCTGTTTATATTACCACGTCCTCTCTCCTTTGACAAGTCTTTTTTATTATTTTTTAAAAAAATTTTATTTTATCTTTTTTTCTGCGTTATAAAGAGATTCATAGCCATATAGCTTAACTGTATTCTCAATTGTCATCTTTGTCAGATTCTGATTCTGTTTTACTAAGTTCAAGATAAACTCACAATACAGTTTAAAAGTATGATCAGAATACGTACATAGTTCTCCTCGCAGATATGTTTCAAATGAAGTGTCTTCTTCTTGGTCTTCAAAGGTATGGATTTGTCGAGCATTCTGCGATAATCTCGGATACTCTTTAGCAAAGTTCTCCATCCACTTTACCTGAATTCCTATAACGACTTCCATTAATTCCTTACGCTGTTCATCAATCATAGGTAGGATATGGGCAATTTCTTCATATTTTTTCGGTGCTGTCGTTTCCATCATACGGGCATATTTTTCCATAATTAAATTCCAGCCACTGCTTTTACCTTCCAACAAATCCTGATAATAGCTTTCAAGCAGTTCATCGTTCCATGTTTGGAACTGACTGTAGCGCATGATGCGAAAGGTTTCCTGATCTTTTTGACAATCCGCCACACCGCCTTCGTTTCTTACGTTTTGAAACATTTCCCATTCCAAATCAATAATTTCTTTTATCTTACTCATATTATCCCTCCATCACATGCATCATCTTAATCTCCGGATCACTGATGCGTGTTCTTATATTTTCTAAATGATCTTGTAAAAAGGAGGCATCATGATCAGTCAAATGCTGTCTTTTTAACTCCTCAATAACAGCATGACTGATTTCCTCTATCCATTTTACTTTTATATCACTTGCTCGCCTCTCCCTTTCCTCTGTCTCTTTATATAATAATGGTTCAAAAGGAGCTTGGACAAGTGATTCTAGTTGACAAAGCACAATTTTTTCTTTAAACATTTGTTTTGCCAAAGCAAAACGCCATTTATAATACGGACAATACTGTCGATTCAATAAATAAAGTACTTTCAATGTTTCTTCAATAAATTGTGACAAGGCATGATTTGCCGCTACAATATCTCCTCGCTTCATCATTCTAGCATAATTATATTGTCCCGACTGTGCCATTTTAGCGATACAGCTCATGATCTTTTTCAATCGAACATCTTCACTGTAATAAGAGAATCGCCGGCGCCACTCATTAAAAGAGTTTTCTCCTTCTTTAAATATCTTTCCATTTTGAAGCATGGATAAAACCGCTTCATCAAGATAAAACCAATCCAATGTATTTTCCAATATAAAATGACTGCCCAGCAGCTCTTTAAAAAAAGATTTAATCTTAAACACACCATCTCGTTTTTCTTTATAGCGAGTATGTGTTTTTCGATACCCTAAATAATAATCAGGAAGCTGATCGTACACTTTCTGTATCTTAGCAAATAACTGGGAATCGAGGTTGTCCTCAACAAAAATAAGAAAACGCGGATAAAAGTCATGGTCCTGTGAAATCACATCATCAAGTCCATAGCACTCGCTCCCCATTCCTATTAAAGCAATGGTCATCTGCTTAAATAGATTTGGGAAGTTTTTCTTTAAAATAGGTCTTCCAACCTCTTCATAATAAGCTTGTGATAGTTCAATTCCTTTTATCGCTTTCTTTTGCGCTAACTGAAAGCGTACTGTCAAGTTCTTTTCTTTTAAAAGCTCAATATATTCTTCCCAGCCTGCTTTGAAGTCATCATTTTCTTTAAAGTAATGACGGATTAAGGCTAATCCATGTTCATAGTCTTCCACACTCTGTCTGATTTTCCCTAGATATAACAGACAAACTCCATAGTGAGGATCCTCCGTTTTTGAAAAGATGGCCTGTGCCTGAACCAAGATAGATTCTGCCTGTTTTATATCCCCCTCTTTTAAATAAAGTCCCCCAAGATTAGTCATTGAGGTAGCCCATTCTATCGGGTGCGCTTCTTTATCCATGATCTCCATTGCTTTACTCAAGCATGCTTTGGCATTAAGCATGTCTCCTGAGCGCTGGTAAAGATCACTCATATTATTATAAAGACTAGCAATTCGTTCATCTTTTGAGTCAATTTTATCTTCATATATTTTCAGACAGCGTTCATACAGCAAGCTTGCTTCTTCATAACATTCCGCTGCTTTAAAAGCTGTTGCACAATTTAATAAGATAGTTGCTCCTTGAACATGTTGGATTAACCCCGCATCTCCTAACAGTCGAATCGCCATAAAACTGTGATCGATAGAGTTCTGATGCATTGAGCGGCTGCGGTAATATCCAATCAACTCATTTAATGCCATTAACTGCCATCCTATATCTTGTCTGTTTTCTCCGGCAGTTCTTTGCTTTTGCAGGAAAGCTTCTACTTGTTCCGGGTCACTTTCATATAAAAAGTCGATCTGATTGAAAAACTCCTGTGCTGTCATGCTGTCACCTTCTTTTTATTAAGTATAGAAAAGAATTACAGAATTGAAAAGAAGAATGCATATATTTATGCAATCTCTTTGTATTCCTTTCCTAATTATTGTACATTGATATTAAGGAGAAGGATTATGGAAGCAAATGAATTATTAAATACGTATTCCCATTTTGCTGTGATTGGCGTTACAACCGATCCGGAAAAATACGGATACAAGATTTATCAATGTTTAAAGAGACATCATTATCATGTGAGTGGCATCAGCTATACCTATAAAGAAGTAGATGGGGATCCGCTTTATCCAAGTTTATTATCAGTTCCCCAAAAGATAGAAGTAGCTGTCTTTGTGGTAAGTCCAAAGCATGGCTATGATTATATTAAGCAATGTTTAGAATTAGGCATCCGATATATTTGGCTGCAGCCGGGTACATATGACGATGATTTCTTAGCCTATTTAGATACACTACCCATTCACTACTATTTGGATTGTGTGCTAAGAAGATTAGAACCATAACAAAAAAAGCACTTGTATGAACGGTACTCCAAGGTTAGATGAAATCTAACAAGTTGGAGCTCCTACTCATCAAGCGCTTTTTATTATGCCTCAATTAAGAAAGCTTTATATCCTTTAACTGTTTCATAGATGTCTGCTTTACATGCAATTTCATATGGCGCATGCATATTCAGCACAGGTACTCCACAATCGATCACCTGCATATTTAAGTTGGCTAAGATATATGCGATTGTTCCGCCTCCGCCAACATCGACAGCACCTAATTCAGCTGTTTGGAAGGCTACATGATGTTTATCCATGATATCTCTTAATTTAGCGATATATTCCGGATTAGCATCATTGCACCCTGATTTTCCGCGAGATCCGGTATATTTATTGAAAACAATCCCTCTGGCAAAGTATGCTGAGTTCTTCTTTTCAAATACACTAGGATAATTTGGATCAAAAGCTGCTGAAACATCAGATGACAGCATCACTGAATTAGCCAGACAACGACGAAGCTTTAAATCATCATAAACTGCCATTAAATTAATAATTTCCGCCACCGTGTTTTCAAAGAATTTAGAATGCATTCCGCTGGCACCGTTGCTTCCTACTTCTTCCTTGTCTACTAACAAGCAGCAGCAAGTGCGATCCGTTGATTCAATCGCTAATGTAGCCATCAAAGAAGTATACGCACAGATACGGTCATCATGCCCATATCCCATGATCATTGAACGGTCAAGCCCTAAATCACGTGCTTTTCCTGCCGGAACTAATTCGATTTCTGCTGATAAGAAATCGTCCTCATCAAAATCATATTTTTCTTTTAACAGTTTCAATACATTTGCTTTTACTGCTTCTTTTTCTTCACCATTTAACGGAATGCTTCCAACTAATACATTCAAGCTTTCCCCTTCAATGACTTTTGAAGCTGGTTTTGACATTTGTTCACCTGATAAATGAACTAATAAATCGGAAATTGCAACGACTGGATCATTTTCATCTTCCCCAAGCACGACATCAATCGTTGTTCCATCTTTTTTGCACACTACCCCATGCATCGCTAAAGGCAGAGCTACCCAATGAAATTTTTTAATTCCACCATAATAATGCGTATCCAATAATGCAAGATCTGTATCTTCATATACCGGATTTTGTTTTAAGTCAATACGTGGAGAATCGATATGGGCCCCCAAGATTTTCATTCCGTTTTCCATTGGCTGCTGACCGATGACAAACAGAGCGATCGTTTTATCATAGTTATTTGCATAGATCTTATCCCCTGCTTTAAGCGGACTCTGATTCGCAATATAATCTTGGATATTATGATACCCTTGCGCTTCTACAATACGAATTGTTTCTTTAACACATTCTCTTTCAGTTTTACATTTAGAAATATAATCTTTATATCCTTCACAGAACTGAAAAAGATCTTTTAGATTTTCTTCTGTATACGTTTTCCAAACATTCTCTCTCATTTCTCTTTTCCTCCTGTGACTCATTATACCTTTTTTAAAAAGAAAATACCACGAAATCGTGGCATTATCTTAAATTCTTTGGGCTCTTTCCAGCATCGCTTTGATGGATTCCGATTTTTCGGCAAAATCCTCCAAGCTGTCGATACGCCAAGTCCAGTTTTGCGTTCCGATTGTTCCCGGAGAATTAATTCGGCTTGAATCATCCAAGCCAAGAAAATCCTGTAAAGGGATGATGACAACCTCTGCTGCTGTTGCGAGTGCCATCTCTAACAGTTCATCAATACTGTAGTCAATGTTTTCTTCAGTCATCCAGCCAAGCAATGTATCGTTATCATGAGTGCCTGTATAATACAAACAGTTTTCGGGAATCTGATGATTCAATGTTTCTTCAAACGAGAACTGCATGATTTTCATTCCCATAAAGCCAAAGCGATCTTTTAATTGATAGACTTCTTCACGCAGATATCCTAAATCTTCAACAATAAGATTTAAATTGGGATAGCGATTGAATAATTCTGTGAATAGGGCATGTCCCGGTGCTTCCTGCCATGCTCCGTCACGTGCACCCACTGAATGAACATCTACTTGCCAATACGTATCAAAGGCACGGAAATGATCCAATCTTAACATATCCACTGTCTGACAAGCCTGCAGAATCTTATCTATCCAATAATTGAAATGTTCCTTTTCTAAAGCTTCCCAATTATAGATCGGATGATTCCAGCGCTGTCCGTCAGGATTGAAATAATCCGGCGGTACTCCCGAAACACAGCTTGGCTGGTTATTTTCATCTAATTTAAACAGCTGTTTATTAAAGTAAACATCTTCGCTGTTATAACCTACATAAAATGGCAGATCACCACTGACTTCTATTCCTTTGTCATTTGCATATTTTTTGAGCTCCTGCCATTGACGATAAAACAAATATTGCTTAAATGCCTCAAACTCTTTCAATGTATCATCAATTTCAAATTGCTGCCAAGTTGACCATTCATTTTTATTATTTGTTCGATACAGAACCTTAAATTCACAAAAATGATTCAGCCACCATGTCTTTTCTTTAAAAAGTTCAAAATCCGGATACCATCGGTGATCCGGTGTAAAGTTTTCAAATGCCTGTTTAAAATAAGGTTCTTTAAAAATCTTTACTCGGCGATAGTCCGCCCAATGTGAATCGAAACGTTCCCATTCTATTTCTTCTAACAATCCATTTTCTTTTAATAAGGTAAGATCGATATAGACAGTTTCTCCCGCAAAACTAGAAATAGTCTGATAAGGTGAATAACTTGAATCTAATGGATTTAAAGGCAAAATCTGCCAATAATGCAGTCCGCTTGCTTTCATATAATCCACAAATTCATAAGCACTTTTGCCAAATGTTCCTACACCATCGATTGAAGGTAAGGAAAAAATCGGCAATAATATTCCTGCTTTCTTCATGCTATGTAGCCTCCCAACTGATTATAAAAGAAGTGTATCTCTACACTTCTTTAAAAGCATAAAAGTATATTTACATTATACAGATTTGCCGCTATATTGAAAGCGTTTTCTAAAAATCGATGAAAATTTCTTCATCTACAATTCTAATTTGCTTAAAGATCACCGGCAGATACAGCTCATCAAAGGAAAAGATCATCTTGTTATCTTCAATTCTAAAAAAACTGCTTTCTTTTATAAGCGGTGTAATAAAATCAATCAGATTGAACACAAGATATTTATTTTTGGCTTGCCCTTCGACAACCTCAATGATCAGATCTCCGTTTTCACTATTGATCCTTGCTTTGGCATCGATATGGATTTTCAATCCTTTATAATACATTTCAGCATCGAAATAAAGGATATCCTTAATATATAATGTCAGTCTTTCTATATCTACTTTATATTCGTTTCCCAGCCATTTGACTAAAGGCGTTTTAAAAGCATTGATATCATCAATATTCAGTCTCATAGTTCCCTCCTACTTAAATATATGTACAATCTTTGAAACTATGCTTTGCACTTTTAATGATACACCTCTCATGAATAAGAAAGGGCGTCGATAATTCGCAACGATCTGATTTCCTTTAGTTGTGATTTGATCCAGACGAGTCACCGTTTTTTCTAAACGTGAAGCAGTTTGAACCAGCAGCTTAAACGTAAAAATAAGATTTGCTATCACATAAACCAAAGCCATTATTAAAATAATTACACTAAATATTAATAAACAGATTAAAAAATTTGTCATTTTGATCACCTAGGCTTATTATACACTAAATTAAAATACATTGACAACAAAAGCAGTCTGTCCAATAAATTCCTAGCATTTTTGTTTTACTATTATGAAAAAATACCCACTTTATTTTTAAAGCAGGTATAATATATATGTTTAAAATATACTAATGAGGAGGAATATATAATGGGATTTCCAAAAGATTTCTTATGGGGTGGCGCTACTGCTGCCAATCAATGTGAAGGTGGTTATCAAGAAGGCGGAAGAGGTTTAGCCAATGTTGATATTATCCCTCACGGAAAAGATCGTTTCTTTGCAATGTCAGGACATATGACAAACTTAGAAACAGATAATGAGCATTTCTATCCGGCGATGGAAGCGATTGATATGTATCATCATTATAAAGAAGATATTGCTTTATTTGCAGAAATGGGATTTAAAACATATCGTTTATCTATCGCTTGGTCAAGAATCTTCCCTAACGGAGATGAAACAGAACCAAACGAAGAAGGGTTAAAATTCTATGAAGACATGTTTAAAGAATGTCAAAAATACGGAATTGAACCTTTAGTAACAATTACTCACTTTGACTGTCCGATTCATTTAATCAAAACTTATGGCGGATGGAAAAACAGAAAATTAATCGAATTCTACAAACGTTTAGTTACGGTTTTATTTACTCGTTATAAAGGATTAGTAAAATACTGGCTGACATTCAATGAAATCAATGTAATCTTACATTTGCCATTCATGGGTGCCGGACTTGTATTTGAAGAAGGAGAAGATGAGACTGCCGCAAAATATTTATCTATTCATCATGAATTAGTAGCAAGTGCTTGGGCAACAAAGATTGCGCATGAAATCGATCCTGAAAATAAAGTTGGATGTATGTTAGCTGCCGGATACAAATATCCATTCACTTGTAAGCCGGAAGATGTTTTTGCCTCTTATGAAGCGAACAGAGAAAACTATTTCTTTATTGATGTACAATCAAAAGGAGAATACCCTCGTTATGCATTAAAATTCTTTGAACGTGAAAACATTGATATTCATATGACGGAAGAAGATAAAGTCATCTTAAAAGAAAATACAGTAGATTTCATCTCATTCAGCTACTATTCAACAAGCTGTGTTTCAACTGATCCGAAAGATTTAAGCGGAACCGGAAACGCTTTGATGGCAAGCGCTAAAAATCCATACTTGAAAGCAAGTGAATGGGGATGGCAAATCGACCCATTAGGATTAAGAATGACTTTAAATACATTATATGATCGTTATCAAAAACCATTATTCATCGTTGAAAATGGTTTAGGGGCTAAAGATGTGGTTGAAGCTGATGGTTCTATCAATGATGATTATCGTATCGATTACTTAAGAGAACATATTAAAGCAATGAAAGAAGCGATTGATTTAGATGGTGTTGAATTAATCGGTTATACAACTTGGGGATGTATCGATTTAGTTTCAGCATCAACTGGGGAAATGAGCAAACGTTACGGATTTATCTATGTAGACCGTGATGATGCCGGAAACGGAACAGGAGCTCGTTCTAAGAAAAAATCATTTGACTGGTATAAACAAGTTATTGCTTCTAACGGAGAAAACTTAGACTAATAAAAAAGAGTTCATTTCGAAAATGACGTCAGCGATTTCGATCTGAACTTTTTTATTTAGAATTTTATGATTTTAACGTCATAAGGCAAAAAGGTTAAAGTATCCCCTTTTTGATAAGATTGGTTGGTAAGAAGCTCCTTACCCACACGGTCTATTTCGCATTTAAGCGTCTCACGGGAATGATTTAATAGGAATAAGAAATTTCCATTTTTATTTTGACGTATAGTCGCTTCAATTTCCCGAGGAATGTTTATGATCGGGAAAATACCTAATTGTTTTGTCAAGTCATCAAAGAAAGCTTCATAAAAAGCGTCATTGGAACGGGTAGCGATATAATAGGTTTGACCGTCTCCATATTGATTTTTCGTCACTGCCGGCATTCCTGCATAAAAATCCTGCTTATATGTGCTTAATGCTTCCGCCGTTTTAGTATGCAGAAGATCACAGGCGATCATCGCCGGATATATTTGTCCCTTATAATCAAAATAGTTAGAAGTTTCCGGCGGCAAAGCGTCAATTTCTTCTACCCAGATACCTAATAAATCTTTTAAGTGTCCCGGATAAGCGCCTACAACTAAGTCATGATCGTCTACATAGCCACTGAAATAAGTGGTTACGAAACTACCACCATTCTTAATATAATCACGCAGTTTTTGATCAAAGCCCTCTTTGCACATATATAAAAGCGGGGCAATGACAATCTTATACTGAGATAAATCATCATCAACGCCTATAATATCAACCGGAATATGATGAGAATGAAAATAATGATAATAGGTTTGTACTTCCTTTAAGTAATTGATATTTTGGCTAGGTCCTGCCGATAATTCGCTGGCCCACCAATTATCCCAATCAAAGACAATTGCCACCTCACTTTGAGTGTATCCGCCTAAGACAGCAGAGCCTAAGTGATCTAATTCTTTTCCCAACTCACTCATTTCTTTAAAGACACGGGTATGTTCATGTCCGCAGTGATCAATTAATGCTCCATGGTATTTTTCACAGGCTCCCTTGCTTCTGCGCATTTGAAAAAACAGAATTGTGTCTGCTCCATGTGCCACTGCCTGATAGCTGTACAGACGCATCACTCCCGGACGCTTCAATGCACAATAAGGATGCCAGTTGCTGACACTTGGGGTTTGTTCCATCAAAGCGAATGGTTTGCCTTGCTTAATTCCCCTCATCAGATCATGGCTGAATGCCACCTGAGACGCAATAGCATCATATTCAGGGTAATTATCCCAAGAGATAAAGTCCATTTCCTTTGCCCATTTTTGATAATCCAATGGTTTATAAGCTCCCATGAGATTAGTAGTAATCGGAATATTCGGGGTTATTGCACGCACTGCCTCCCTTTCCAATCGAAAGCATTCCAACAAGCTTTCACTATTAAAGCGTTTATAATCTAGGCTGATTCCTTGAAAGCTTGAACAGGTACGTCCCGGTCTTAAAAATTCCTCTGATCTTAAATCAGGCAGTACAACATCTTCAAAATCATATAAAGTATGTCCCCAAAATGCCATGTTCCATGCAACATTTAGTTTTTCAATCGTTCCGTATTTTTCCTTCAGCCATACCCTGAAAGCTCGCTGACAGTTATCACAGTGACATTCTCCGCCAAATTCATTGCTGATATGCCAAGCCACAATATTATCATATCCTTTATAGCGTTCGGCGATCTTTGCCGCTAATTTAGGAGCATAGCAGCGATACGTTTTAGAATTCGGGCAAGAGTTATGGCGGCTGCCAAACTGGCGCTTGATCCCCTGAGCATCTGCCCTTAAAATATCAGGATACTTTCTTGCCATCCAAGCCGGATGGGCACCTGTTGAAGTCGCTAAGCAAACATTCAGATGATTCTTTTTTGTCATCTCCATGATCTTATCCAGCTTACTAAAGTCATAGACTTCTTCACTTGGCTGAAGCATTGCCCAACTGAAAACATTAATCGTGACGGTATCGACATGTGCTAATTTAAAAAGACGCATGTCTTCTTCCCAGACTTCTTCTGGCCATTGCTCAGGATTATAATCTCCGCCAAATAATATCTTTTTTATACGGTCTTGTTCAATCATTCTCCATTCCCCTCTTTCTTTTCCTATTATAAACGTTCTTTCTAGGGATTCTTTATTTTTTCAAATCAATAAAACCATGGTGATTTCTCCTGCAATCTGCATATCAAATCCCATGGCTTTTATTTTGATGAATATCTTTAAAATCAAGAACAACACTGAATAAACGATTCTCTAATTGAACCCGTACTTTTATCTTAGAATATTCCGCAATCTCTTTAACAATCGCTAACCCCAACCCGGATGAGATATGGATTCTTGAAGGATCGGCTTTATAGAAGCGTTCAAATACTCTGTCAACATCGATAGAGCATGTCTCCTCAATCTCATTGGTAAAAGAAAGCTCATCCCCACTCTGACGGATCCATATGTCCCCTTTTCCATGCAAGAGTCCATTCATGATAAGATTATCAAAAATACGCTGCAATAAATCAAGATTTGTTTCGATCGTGTAATCCACATCATCGAAATGAATCTGTGGCTCAACGTTGGCTTTTACAAACTGGCTGTAAAAACCCGCTAAAGATTGACAGCAGCTTTCATAAAGTGAATAAGACTTTGTCTCCCATGAAGCATCATTATTCAAAAGTTTAGAATAAAAGAAGAACTGTTCCAGTAAAGTACGGATATCGTCTATTCGCTGTTGAATGATCTGATAGTAGGATTCATTTTCTTTTGTCGTTTCTTTTTCCCGAAGCATTTGCAGATATCCCTGTACACTTGTTAGAGGTGTTCGCACATCATGAGCAATCGAAGACAGCATTTCTTTAAATTCTTTTTCTTTGTGTAATTCATTAAGCTGAGCCTGATAGAATTTTTCATACATTAGATTCAGATTTTCACATAGCTCTGTCATTTCTTTCATTTTCACATCATTCGTGATGATAAAATGGCTTTCTTTATTTAGTTTAGCGTGTGTTTGCCGATTAATATGATGAAGATCAGCCTTTAATTTAATAATAAAAAGGAACAGAATAAAAATAATACCCACTAGCATGATGACAATTACTTTCATTCTATCCCTCCTGTTTTTAAATATCTCTGTGATTAATAACTAAAATACTCAGCACATTGTAAAGAACAATGAAGCAAATTGAACCAAACAGCACACGTATACTTAATACCGGATCATAATACATCGGCATTGACATATACAATTGTGAGATGGTGTAGTTTGATAGATCACTGATGTGCAGTAAATCAAACACTGCATTACATACAATCATTGATAGTCCGGTCGTAACTATAAACGTCAGCAGGATGCCAACTGTTTTATTTCTCGTTAAAGTAGATACAAAGGTCAGCAGAGAAAAAAGTGCGACATTTTGAATGATCATGATTCCCATATAGCTAATCAATGCACCTAAATCACCCCATTCAAACCCTTCTATAAAAAGAAAGCCAAAAGCAGTGGAAATAACATAAGATAAAACAGTGACTACGATACTCAAAAAGAAAGAGACAAGCACTTTATTTAGAATGATCATATTTCTGTTTTTATACATCATGCATGAATTTTTAATATAGCCGGAATTATATTCGCTGCATACGAAGGTTACCATGTAGCTGCCAAAAATCAGCATAATATATTTTGAGGCAAAGCCATAGATAATATGAAGCGGCATATATAAACGAAAATCGATCCAGTTGGAAATGCCAATTTCATGTTCTGTCTGAATTGCCTGAAACCCATATTCAACCTGTGCTTCGCTTTGTGAACGAATACAGATTCCCATAATGATTGTAAATGTCAAGACACTGATATAAAAGTATTTGCTTTTCAGCATTCTTCGAATATCCATTTTAAGAAGACTAAGCATGATCCTGTCCCCCTACCTTATTAAGAAAATAGGATTCCAGATCTTGCTTTTGATAATAGATCTGAGATATCTGAATGTTCTGTTTCATCAGTTCCGTATTAATCATCTGACTATCGTTTTGGGTAAAGATATGGAGTTCTCCATCTTCCTTGATTTCATAATCTTTGATCCCCAGCTTTTCTTCTAAAATAAACGTTGTCTTTTTTAAATCATTAACTCGCATTGCCAAAAAGTTTTTACATTTTTCAGCGAGTTCCTTTTGCGTAATCTCTTCAATCAATTCCCCATCTTTTATAATTCCATAATGAGTCGCTACTTTATCAAGTTCGCTTAAAATATGACTGCTGATAATAAAGGTCATTCCTTTTTCTTCATTTAATTTTAAAATGGTATTACGTATTTCTCGGATTCCCTCAGGATCTAAGCCATTGATCGGTTCATCTAAAATCAGTAAATCGGGATTCCCCAGCAATGCCAACGCAATCCCTAAACGCTGTTTCATTCCTAAAGAAAACTGTTTAACCGGCTTTTTATCCTTTGGACTTAGTCCGGATAATATTAACAATGACTCAATCTCCTCTTTATTATTTAAGCCCAGTCCTGTCGCCTTTAACAGCATATTTTCTTTTGCTGACAGCTCCGGGTATGCCCCTACATTTTCAATGAGTGCGCCAATGCTCCGATACGCTAAATCAAATTGCGGATCATTAAATAATCGAATTTCACCGGAAGTCGGTTTGACAAGTCCGCAGATCATTTTTAAAGCGGTAGATTTGCCAGCCCCGTTTCTTCCTATAAATCCATAAATAGCGCCTTGGGGTACATGCATATTAATCGCATTAACTGCTGTTTGATGTTTAAATTTTTTTGTTAAGCTAATTGTTTCAACGATGTTGTTTTTCATGATTATTCCTCCTTGCAATGTCATTATAGCAAGACGCTTTCAAGGAAGTTGCAAGCAAATCACAAGAAAGTGACAAGATTAAGCATCGGCAAATTTAAAGCCAATGCCCCATACCGTTTGAATATAGTCCTGGTCGCTGTATTGACGAAATTTAGCTCGCAGATTACCGATATGCGTGTTAATAATCCTTTCATCTCCGTAGTAGTCATCTTCCCAAGCATATTCATAAATTGCTTGTTTTGTAAACACTTGATTAGGGGATTCCATTAATAAACGAAGGATATTAAATTCGTGCTTTGTCAATGCCACTTTATGGTCATCGATCATGAGTTCAACCGTCATCAGATTTAATCGCATATTTTTTATTTGAAGGAGCTGATTGGTGCTGCTATTTCTTTTTCTAAGCTGAACATGCACCCTTGCCAGCACTTCCTTCAAGACAAACGGCTTACATATATAGTCATCTGCTCCCAGCTCCAATACTTCAACACGGGTATCTACCGTATCCTTAGCAGAAAGGATAATCACCGGTGTATCGCTTTTCTTTTTAATCTGTGTAAGCAATTCCTCGCCGGTTAATCCTGGCAGCATTAAATCCAACAGGATTAGATCAAATGTTTCACTTTTTAGCAACAGCAACGCTTCCGTCCCTGAAAAAGCCTGCATGCATGAATAACCGTCATTTTGCAGGTACTGATATAGCATATCATTGATATCCTGCATATCTTCAACAATTAAGATGGCTGACATCATCATTCCTCCTATCTGTTTTCTAAATATTATAGCATACTCTTTTCGATAGAAAAACACTTCCGTAGAAGTGTTTTAGGATATTTTCATTATTTAGGGTGCATGATGTGGTAGTGATTTTCTTTCAAATCCACTTCTACCACGATCCCATTGGCAAAATAACTGCGTTGCTTATACCAGCATCGATCGATAAATTCATGACGCACCATTTCTTCTTTTGCCACTTTTTCCTGCAGCGTGCTGACCACGTGATAACGAGCAATTTTATGATCGAGTGCCTGCTGGTAGGATTCATCAAAGAATGCCCCATCAATATTTGGATAGGCTCCGTCTTTATCAAGGTAAGCGGCACCTCCATTTAAAAGAGCGTAAAGCATATAATCTTCTTTTCCTTCCGGTTCATCCATGTACCATGGAATGATCAGACAATCATGATAAACAAGATTAAATAAAGGAATCGGAATACCAAGACGCGGTGCATCCGGTGCGCTCATCATAAACTGATAAGGAGCATAATGACAAAAGACTAAAGAACGCATAGCAAAGTCACTCGCTTCTTCCGAGCTTGGCAGAATGTTGATCGAATGCAGATAATCAAAGCAGGCATTACGGTATTGAAGACATGCTGCCCGATCCATCTTATGCCATGGGTGATAGCACTGATCTGCTTCATTACAGGTAAATACATCTAAGTAGCTGGCTTCTAAATGAATGCCATGTCTTAAAATTTCTTTAAAATTGCGTTTAACATAATAAGATGCCTGACTGGCACATAGATAGGACTGATGTCCGCCTGCCCAACGGCTCATTTCAAAAATAGAACCATCTTGATGAGTCAAGGCAAAATTCTTATCGAAAGTCTTAGCGCTGAAATAATAGTCACGGTATTGATCATGTAATCCTAACATATAATGACAGTTTTTGATTGTATCGCTTAAAGCTTTTAGACCTTCCCAGCCGCCAGCCTCAATGCAAGCCGGCAAATAATCCGGATGCTGATTGTCATACCCGGGCTGTGCCCATCCGTCTAAATGAAGATAAAGTTTATTAATGCCCTTTTTATAGTAATTATGAATTTCTTGTTCACGGATAGAAAAAGGAATCAGTGTGTCATTCTTTTTGGGATTCTCTGCATCATAAAATTCAGAATCTTCACAGATATGCGTTTTGATACCTTTATGCACAAATGCAGCTCCAATTAGTTTATCTACCAATGGATTTCTGGCAGCCTTTTCTTTTAGTGTTGTCAATAATCCAATTTCTTTTGCATATTGACGGTATACCTTACATAGTTTTGTTGGATCCGCCTCTTTAACAAAGGTAAAACGAACCACCCGGCGATATTCCATATGGTCAAAACGGGCTAGGTGATACATTCCTAAATGCGTATAAGGTCCATTTTGAGGATGGTCAATCGTATAACCGCCATCACTAGGGGATAGATGAATCGCTATATAGCCTATCTTATCTTTGACTTGGGCAAACCATGGCATATAAGCAGCACAGCTATTCAGCATGCCATCAAATGGCAGTTTTTGCAGCGGTGTCTCCCATGTATTGGGAATCAAAAGCCCCTGATGATAGTTAATCAAGGAATAATGCTCCTCTTTCCTTTCATCAAATTCTATGAAAGCCGGGAAATAAACTTTAGAAATCGCTGTCTCTTCCTTTAAAGGAATCCACTCAAAATAGATATCCTGAGTGCTTTCTTCTACCCAGATGATCGTTTCAAAGCTGACATCTACATTCTTGAATCCTTCATAGCGTGTACAAACGCCACTGCCCACACCACTTTGATAAGGCGTCTGTGTTATTTGCTTAGCTTCTTCAAAATGAATTTCAGTTCCATCTGTCAATATAAAATAGTGGAAAGAAGAACACCATTTTGTTTCTTCAAACCAAATGGTGAACTGCTCTTTTCCTACTTCTAATTCAAGCTGCTGAGCCTTAATGTGCATCTTTGATCAGCTCCTTGAATTCTTCAATATCCTCAATGATCGTTTGCAGTGATGTTTTCCAGAACGCTTTATCCTTTAGATTAATGCCAATACTCATGGCGACATCTTCCAGAGTAGCTTTTCCTGTATATGCCAAGAATTGCTCATACTTTTCGGCAAAGCCAGAACCTTCCTCTTTATATTTGGCGTACAGTCCTTTCGCTAATAATAAACCAAAGGCATATGGGAAATTATAGAAGTTGCTGTCGGCATAATAATAATGAGGTTTCCATGTCCACATATAAGGATGCAGATAGTTTTCATCCAGTCCGTCTCCATAAGCAGATTTCTGAGCATCTGTCATCAATGTCTTGATACGTTCAACACTTAACGCACTGACAGCACGTTCTTCAAACAAGTGCTTTTCAAATAAGAAACGAGAATAGATATCCACGATAACCTGTGTACAGCCACTGATTTCAGTTTCCAAAATAGCTAATGCTTCATCACGTCCGGCTTCTTTAATTGCCGCTTTTTTAATGATGGTTTCACTAAACGTTGAAGCTGTTTCTGCGATTGGCATCGGATAATCAGCATTCAATTCGGTTTGTTCTTTTAAGCATTCGCCATGGAATCCATGTCCCAATTCATGAGCCAACGTCACTACATCATTAAAACTGTCTCCATAATTCAATAAGAAACGACTTTGTTTAATAAAATGCAGATTTGAACAGAATGCTCCGCCTACTTTACCGGCTTTTGGATAAACATCGATCCAGCTTTTATGAATTGCTTCATCGGCAAAGGAAGCTAAATGAGAAGAAAAAGTGCGAAACTGATTGACAACAAAAGCAGAGCCTTTTTCATAATCAAATTTCATATCGGCAGCTACGACTGGTGCGTAGAGTTCATAAAAAGGCAAGCCATTTGAATAGCCAAGGTGAGCCGCCTTTGCTTTTAAATAATCGCGAAATGCCGGCAATGATTCCTCAATAGCCTCTAGCATTACCTCTAAGGTCTCCTGTGACATACGTGATGAAATTAACGTTCTTTCCAAAGGTGACGTATACCCACGCAAAGCACATTCCGTCAATACTTCCCCTTTGATTCCGTTTAAACAAGCAGCTACCCCTTGTTCAATGCTTTTATAAGAAGCGATTTCAGCTTCATATGCTTTTTTTCTCACTTCTTTATCTTCATCATACGCCATATTAAGTACCATCGTTAAAGGCAGCTCTTTATCCTCCAATTTGACTTTATGTGTAGAAATTAACTGATCCTTCAGTTTTGTCCAAGCGTTGCTTCCGGTGTTTCTCATATTGGCAATGATATTTTCTTCTTTTGCGGATAAGCTGTAGCGATCCATCGCAACAATTTCTTTAATGAAAAATTCATGTGTCTGCAGTAATGAAGAGCTCTGAATGCAGGCATCAAGCTCCTCTATATCAGCGATCCACTTTTCAATCTTTGTCATTGGCTCAACGATATTTGTCAGCATCCCCTCAATAATATCACTGTACTTTAAAGCCTCAGCATTCGTTGTATCAACACTCAATGTCAAAGAAACATAGCTTCCTAAACGGCTGGTCAAAGCTGAAAAGTCAGACAATTTCTGAATATATTCCTCTAAACCGTCCACTGCCAATAAACCATGAATACGTGTTTCAAATACTTTAAAATCTTCAATTTTCTTTTTTAATTCCTCGACATCACTTAAAAATGATGAATCTTCAAATGATGGATAAATTTCGGTTAAATCCCAATCTGTCGACATAGTGACACCTCCTTTATTCATTATACACAATCACTTTTTAAAATACACGCATATGACAAATAAAAAGCACACCAAGGTGCGCTAAATTAAAAGAAATGAAACGATTGCTGGGATAGTAACAACCGAGATTAACGTAGTAATAAAGACAGACTTAGCTGCCAGTTCAACATCCCCTCCATATTCCTGACTAAACAGCACCGCACTGTTCGCTACCGGCATTGCCAGCATGATCAGTGTTATGCCTAAAATATAGCTATCCTGAATAAACAATTTTAAGATGGGAAAAGCAATAACCGGTATCAGGATCTGTTTAATAATGGTATAAGGATAAAGGCGAAACTCACTGAAAATAGATTTAACATCAATATTTGCTAATGTTGCCCCGATTAAAAGCATAGCGATCGGAGTTGTGATCGATCCCACCATATCGCAAGTTTCAGCAATGATTGAAGGAGTCTGAATATGTAAGAAATAAATCAGCAATGCAATCAAACAGGCAATGATTCCCGGTGAGCGCAGGTTTTTCAACTGAAAGCTAGTTTTTGCCCCACTGCCTAGATTGATGAGATAAATACCTATTGTATACACAAAAATATTAAAGATCATATTAAAGATTGCCGTATAAAACACTGCCCCATTTCCAAAAATAGCTTTCATGACCGGAAATCCCATGAATCCAATATTTGAAAAAACGGTCATAAAAATATAAAGTCCGGACTGCTGATGAGGTACACGCAAAAGCTTCGTAATGATGATCCCTAAAAGCGGCAGCAGCACATACACAATAATGGCTACAACAAAGACAAACAAAACTGTATCGGCATCTTGCAGATTATCATTTCCCATAACGGATGATAAAATTAAAGCCGGTGTCGTCACCGTTAAAAGCAATGTATTTAATTTTTTATTGAACACCTCATCTAGTACATGTGTCTTCATTAACAAATATCCTAATCCAATGACCATAAAAAGCTGAATCATCTGATTAATCACAACTTGTATATCCATCTTATTCCTCCCAATGATAAGAAATATAGTAGCATTATTTAACGGGTTTCGACTTTATTTTAATATTTAGAAAATCAAATCTCTTTTTGAAATAGAATTGAAATGGGTTATGATATAATAAATAAAGGAGGATATGAGATGGAGCTTATTGAGTATAATGATAACGATCAAGACTTACTGGCAAACATGATGACTGAATTTAGTATCAAGCATTTGGAAATGCTGAAACATCCCTATCAAAAAGAGCAAATACTATCAGAAGCTTATACTGAAATTCAGAATTATAAAAAAGAACCCTATAAAATATATTTGGGAAAAGTAAAGGATAAGTTTATTGGCTTTATGATCTTGGAATTCCGCAGCAAGCAGGTTTGCTGGATTGAAAATCTGTTTGTTATAGAAGGACAGCGTAATCAAGGCTATGGCAGTCAAATGATTTCAGAAGCCAAAACGCTGGCTCAAAAGGAAGGCTGTGAAGCCTTATCAATTGACGTTGTTCCCAGAAACTGTGATGCAATCCGGCTCTATTTAAAATTAGGGTTCGATTCATTGAGTATGATCACATTAAGACAGGATTTTAATCAAGGTTATCGTGATCAAAAAATTGATATTTTAGGCAATACCTTTAAATATTAATAAAAAACTTTAAGATACTTTAATACAGGCTTATAAAAGCAGACAGATGAAATAATTCATCAAGTCTATAAGGCTCGACCTGTAATATATCTTAAAGTTTTTATTATTAAACAGATAATTCTTTTTCTACAATAGATTTTAGTAAGTGATAATTAAAAGGCAATTTATTTTGAGGAATCCACATTGATATATTAGTTTCAGGCAAGTCCTCTGCAACGAAGCAATGGAGATTTTCTTGATTCTCTATCAGCTTTTGAGGTAACAGAGAAATTCCACCCCCTACAAAGACTGTCCGCATGAATGCTTCTACAGTATCCATTTCTATAAGAATAGGCTTGGTCGTATGATGAGTTTGCCACCAATTCAAAAGAACACGGCGATAAGGACAGCTTTCAACGTGATTAACAATAAGCGGATAATTTTTTAAATCGGCTATCGTCTGACAACTGACAGGAGCAATGAAAACTAAATTCTCTTTTATTTGATATATTTTTTGAGCTTCGCTGAACATAGAAGAACGATTGGTGATCACACAGTCCAACTGTTCATGAGCGAGCCGGTATTCTAATTCTTCTTGCTGAAGAGTCATGATTGAAAAAGAAATATGTGGATATTGACGCTGATAAGCCTGAATACATTTAGGAATAAGATATCCAGCAAGCGTCTGAGTTGTACCGATTCTTAATGTTTCAGATTGATTTTGAAAAGAGGTCAGCGTCTAATCCATCAACGAAAGAATCTGTTCTGCCTGAACAAGCAAGGCTTCCCCATCCTTAGTTAATGAAACCCCATGACTGTGACGAATAAATAAAGTAGTATTGAGTGTTGATTCCAGCTTTTTTATATGAGCGGTTATATTGGATTGAACATAGCCCATATTTTTTGCAGCTTTGGAAATAGATTGAGTATATGCTACTTCTTTAAATATTCTTAAATCTAAACTTTCCATTCAAATTCCCCCTATCATTTTAAATGATATTTGTCATCATTACCAACTATTATACAGAAGATAAAAACGAAAGTATAATGGAATTGTAAAGGAAACCCCTTTAACAGAAAGAAGGAAAAATGATGATCGCTATGCAATATAAAATCGTATTACCTAATGACTATGACATGAAAAGGATTTACCAAAGAGTTGCCGATAATGGAAACAAAACAGATGGTTTTAGAGATTTACTGTTCAAAGCCTACCTTGTTGCCAATAAAGAAAATACGCATCACTGCCAAAACGAATATTCACCTCTTTATGTATGGAAAAGTAATGAAGGCATGAATACATTTATCTTCAATGGCTTCTATAATAATATTCTTCAATCATTTGGCTGGCAGACCATTCATATATACGTTGTGCTTCACTGTCATTTAGAGCCTGATTTTAACACCTCTAAATATGTGCTGGCTTATGAGAGAAAAATAAACCCGGCTTCAAGCATGAAAGCCCCTGCCTTTTCCTATACCCCTAAAGATTGTACGGGTAAAGTCTTAGTTTATAGTCCTGAAACTTGGAGTTATGTAGAATACTATTTTTTCTTTGTTCTCCCAAAAATATGTTCTGATGGCAGACTTTACGATCTTCTGCACCTATCTTTATAAAAAAGGAGAGCCTCGCTCTCCTATTTCATCATTAAAAACACAAAATACACAGCATAACTGATCAACATCATTGCTCCGCTGGCACGATTCAAAATCCTTTTTCTTCCACACGTAACATAAAGCAATACTGCTGATAAAATCGCAATAACCGTATCCACTAAAAATTCCTGACCGTAAGGAATCGCGGTTGGTGATACCAGTCCGGCAATTCCTAATACAAATAGGATATTAAAGATATTGCTGCCGACAATGTTTCCGATCGCAATTTCGTTATTGCCTTTGCGAACAGCGGTTACCGAAGTAATCAATTCCGGCAAAGAAGTTCCAAAAGCAACGACAGTTAATCCGATGACACGATCACTGACTCCAAAAGCACTGGCGATGGTTTTTGCTGAATCAACAGTTAAATGACTGCCTGCCACAATAAAGAATAACCCAATTAAAATAAACAGTAATAATTTAGGAAGGGTATCTTTTTCTTCTAATAACACAATCTCATCTGATTCTTCTTCATCACTATTTTTTGCAAGTCTGAATAAATAAAATAGAAACAAGCCAAATAACCCGATTAAGATTAAAGCGTCAGCATGACTTAAACTGTTTCCTAACCATCCCAATCCTAAGAGGACAGAGGTAATTAAAATCACAAACGGAATTTCATAATGATAGGTACTGCGATTCACTTTCAGATTATGAATTAAAGAACACACTCCTAATACTAATAAAATATTGAGAATGTTGCTTCCGACGATATTACCGATCGTTATTCCGGAAGCATTGTTAAATGCTGCAGTAATGCTGATTGCGGCTTCAGGAGCGCTGGTTCCCATTGCCACAATGGTCAATCCAATAACAAGCATCGGAATATGGAACTTTTGAGCGATCTTGCTTGCAGCTACCACAAAGATATCTGCCCCTTTAATAAGTCCATAAAATCCAATGATTAAAATGCCAACTGCAATCAATAACTCCATTTTGATTCCTCCACTTAAAAATGACTAATGCTTACGCACAGTCATACATAAATAAATCATAGCATATGTGTTGATGACTTGTCTATCTTCTTTTTGTGTGACTTAGAAATACCGGCTTGTCTTGACTCGACAATAGTCGAAAACACGATTTGTGTCATCGTATCGCCAAACTTTTGCAGTTTGCCTATAAACAAATCCAGCTTCTGCGTACTGTCAAAAGCCACCTTGATTAGCATTGAATAATCCCCCGTAACACAGCAGCATTCCAAAACATTCGGAATCTTCGCAATAAATTCATAAAACTCCGGTTTTCTTGATGGCTTCATCGCCACATGAATGAAAGCCTTGATCGGATAACCCGCTTTTTCTAAATCCAGCTGTGCCTGATATCCATGCAGAAATCCATGCTCCTCGAGCTTTTCGATACGTGTTGAAACTGCCGGTGATGATAAATTGACAATTGCCGAAATCTGTTTAATTGAGATACGTCCATTTTTAGCTAAAAGGTTTAATATCTCGGCATCAATTTCATCCATTATTTCGCCCCCTCTTAACACGATAAGTGTACTACATTTAATTAATAATTTAAAGTCAGAACTTTATTAAATTAAGTTACATCCGCTAATTTTAAACAATATTTTAAGTTTGAGTTAAACTATTTACGTTCTTTGAGTGAAGTGGTAAAGTCATACCATCACAGATGAGGGGGATTTAAAATGAACACAAGATTAGAAAGTGACTCAATCGGTGCAATGGAGGTACCTAGTGATGCTTATTATGGGATTCATTCACTCAGAGGGAAAATAAACTTTCCGATTACCAATAAACAACTATCTAAAGAAATGATCGTTTCTTTAGCTGAAATAAAAAGTGCTGCTGCTCAGGCGAACTATCAAGCCGGAACACTGGACGAAGAAAAAAAGAATGCCATTGTTAAAGCCTGCAATGAAATCATTGAAGGAAGATGGCATGAGCAATTTATTGTAGATCCTATTCAGGGTGGAGCCGGAACTTCAACAAATATGAATGCCAACGAAGTGATCGCCAACCGTGCTATTGAAATTCTAGGGGGAACATTAGGTGATTATTCAATTATCCATCCTAATGATCATGTTAATATGGCACAATCTACAAATGATGTATATCCAACATCAGGAAAATTAACGATTTTAAAATTATTGCCATTATTATTAGCGGAATTAGAACGTTTATCAGCATCTCTGCAAAATAAGGCGATTGAATTTGACGGCATTATCAAAATGGGACGTACTCAGCTGCAAGATGCAGTCCCTATTCGTTTAGGTCAGTCATTCAATGCATTTAATTCCGTGATCAAAAGAGATATTAAACGTATCAAAGCTGTTGAAGAAGATATGCGTGTTTTAAATATCGGCGGAACAGCGGTCGGTACGGCGATCAATGTAGACCCTGTCTATTTAGATACCATTGTTTCACTGTTATCAAAAGTAACGGGAGAACCCTTAGTTCAGGCAGAGGATCTCATTGATGCTACCCAAAACTTAGACGGATTTGTTCATGTTTCCGGTGCTATCAAAACCTGTGCTGTTAACTTATCAAAAATGGCAAATGACTTGCGTTTATTATCCAGTGGTCCTAAAACCGGAGTAGCAGAAATCAATTTACCGCCAATGCAAAATGGTTCTTCTATCATGCCGGGAAAAGTAAATCCGGTTATTCCCGAAGTAGTTACACAGGTCGCTTTCAATATTATCGGCAATGATATGACAGTAACGATGGCAGCTGAAGCCGGACAAATGGAATTAAATGCCTTTGAACCGATCTTGTTTTATAATTTATTTGAAGGAATTACAACTTTGACCGGAGCCATTCAAACATTTATTGATCATTGTATTTCCGGAATTACGGCGAATAAGGAACGCTGTGAAGATTTATTAAATCAAAGTGTTGGAACCGTCACCGCATTATGTCCATATATTGGTTATAAAAAAGCTGCTGATTTAGCCAAACGTTCATTAAAAAGTGGAAAAAGAGTAAAGGATCTGCTTGTCGAAGAACATATTTTAGAACAAAACGAGTTAGAAAAAATATTGAATCCGGAAAAAATGACAGAACCGGTTCATTCAACAATGCGCTAATTAAAGAATCCGTGAGGATTCTTTTTTTAATGTCAAAAATTCATAAGTACCGCCATTTAATTTGCGAGTGATGACGGCTTCATCTAAAAATCCACATGCTCGATAAAGAAGAATCGCTCTTTGATTAAATAAGGCAGCATTTAGAATATATGCTTGCGCTTCATAATACTCATTTTGACTTCTTAATTCCTCATAATCCTCTATATCTTTTATCATATTATAAAAAGAATAAACTCCATCATATTTCCATTCATTTGCAATCTTTATCGCATGATTTTGAGTAAGTTTTTGAAATTCAAACAACATGGGTACTCCTTCGCTCCTTCATAAATTTCTTCTGTTTAAGCCCTCACTTAAACCTTTTGGTTATTGAATCTTCCCCTATTATACAATAACCTTTCAGTCTAAAAAAATGCAGAGAATACTCTGCACTAAATTAACAATTAGCGATGATCCAAATATTGGATAAAGCTGTCATAATCTGATTGCTCATAAATATCAACAATGTGTTCAAAGGTATCAAACATTTCTTCTAACATCAGCAGCATTGTTTTTTTATCCTGATCATTTTTATATAAAACAGTAATCAGTATATGCACCGGAAAGGGCACTTCTAACTCAAGTGCTCCATTCAAAGAAATGAATACAATCTGAGAAGCGGAAGCATAATGATCTACCGGACAAAGCAATCCGATTGAACCTTCCTTTGTTATTGGGGCTAGCTTGATCCTTTCCTCGATCACCGAAGCTGCATTATCGATCATTTTATAATCATTGAGATGCGACACTAAAAAATTAAATAGCTGATCCGTATTTTTAAACTTCTTATGTACAAAGAAGTGTTCAGGTGAAAAGAAAGTCTGTACATCACTCAGCAGCTCATATTTACGTTTTCTTTGAAGATAACTTTCCTGATTCGTATAAATAGGTAAATTCTTGACAAAGCCATTATCATAAATCTGAAAAATCGGCAAAGAAACCATAATCACCGAATAATGATCAAGCTTAAATGGCTCAAAAGTAAAGATCAAATCGGGATTAAATGCACGGATTTTATCTTGATCTTTAAAAGTGAATGAAGCTAATATTTCATTAGATTGTTCATTTTTAAACAACGAGATAAATAATTCTGCGGTAAGATCAAAACGTGGCACTACGATGGCAATCTTCGTCTTCTTCCCGTAGTATTGAATATTCGCATTCTGCAAAAACAAACAAAAATACAAAGCCAACATGCCTGTTTCTTCTTCATAAATTTCTTGATGAGGGAAAAAGTATTGAATGAACTCAAGACTGATTTCATAACCTAAAGAACAATTAAGACGATAGTAGGCAAACCCTATATTGGTATGCTGATAATGCTCATGAATACGTTTATTTAAATAAAGCAAATGTTTTAAGAATTGTTCATATAAAATAAAGTTCAATGTTAAATCGCATTGATATTTTTCTATCATTCTCTGATTAAAGTGAGTAAGCCGTTCTCGAATCGTTAATTCCAATCCATCTCTGGGAAGAATTACCGTCATTGTTAATAAATCAGCAAAATAACAAACTTCTTTAGAGTTAAGTGAATCTAAGTTTTCTGTCTTATTAAAAATATCTGTCGCCACATTGACAGCAAGCAAAGGCAGACTTTTTTCATCAATAGCTTTCAAACATGCTGTTTCTGTTTGTCTTTTGATGATTAAGCCTAAATAATAACTTAAAAAACGAATAATATTCTCATTATATTGAATTTCATAAAAATCAAAAGTATCCTGTATATTTTTCTGATGAATAGGATTTAATTCCATATAAATCCCAGTATCAATTATTAATTTTCTTTTTTGATATTCAGATCCTGTAATATATAGCCCTAAATAAGGTTTAGAAAGAATCTGCAAGCCATATTTGCATAATTTTTCTTTTAAGTGTTTAATCGTTTTATTAATGGTTCCTTTACTGACATAATAACGGCTGCACAGTTCATCTATTTTTATAAAAGGAGATTGAAACAATTCAGACAGGATATCAAATTCTATGCTTTTTAATGCGTATTCTTTTTTTAATAAAACATTTGATGAAAATAAAGTCTGATCTTCAATGATTAATTGATATCCAACCGAACGAATTAAATCGACATGACAGCCTAATGTTTCACTTTGATCGTTAGCCTCGGCAATAATCGTACGTATTGTACGGTCGCTTAAAGCGGTTATATAGGATAATTCACGTAATGATAATACTCTTGAATGACTATACAGAAATCTTAAAAACTCAATGATATTCATTGTTTTTTTCCTCCGTATTATTATATATACGGGAAATAGATAAAAAAATCAATGCACATCCATAATTTCGCAACAATTTTTACATTATATAACTTATACAAGAGTAATTTCATTATTCCTGATCATACAGTGATCTAAATAAAACAACACGTATATTTTCTATAATAAATCTACTGAATTTTCAACTTCCAGTCTCTTTTTACTTTCCGCATGTGATATAAATGATGTCTTGCTGATAAATTTGAATATCTCATACGAACATTCCCCCTATCATATAAAAGACAACTTTAGCCACACCGCACATGACCATGACTGCAATCGGATTCCATTTTTTATACTGCAGCAATATCACTGCTACAATAAATAAAAATACCATATCTAAATGCAGGGTTGCTGTATTATTGAAAAAAGCGGTATTTAAAATTGCGACACCGGCAGTTGCAATCATTGCTACAACGGCAGGTCGAAGAGATCCTAAAATACCCTGAAGCAAAGACATTTTACGATATTTTAAATAGATGTAAGCTAATGCTGAAACAATGATGCAGGAAGGCAGAATGCACCCTAAAGTTGCAACAATGGCACCGCCAAATCCAGCTACTTTCAAACCGACGAATGTAGCAGAGTTTATTGCGATTGGTCCCGGTGTCATTTGTGAAATCGTGATTAGATCAGTGAACTCTCCAAGAGACAGCCATTGATGAAATGAAACGATCTGATCTTGAATCAACGGAAGTGCTGCATACCCACCACCAAAGCTGAATAACCCGATTTTAAGAAAACTTATAAATAGCTGAATAAAGATCATAGTATCCCTCTCTTTCTTTGATACAGAGCCTGTATAGTGCCAAATAAAGCACAGCTGATGACCACATACATCACATTCACGTTAAAACAATATGTCGCGATAAAAGCAAGTACCATAATGACTAATGAAATCCTGTTTTTCTCTTTAACAATCCCCACTGCCATATCATAGACTACTGAAGCAATCACCGCTCCTACTCCTGCCTGCATCCCTTCCAACATTAATTTCACAAAAATGTTAGATTGAAATGCAACATAAAAATAAGAGATAACGGAAATAATCACAAACGGCGGCAGAATTGTCGCAATAATAGATACGATTACCCCAGCAAACCCAGCTAATTTATATCCCACTACGATGGCACCATTGACCGCGATAGCCCCCGGTGAAGATTGGGCAATAGCCACTAGATCCAACATTTCTTTTTCATCTATCCAGCCATAATCATCAACAAACTTTTTCTTCATCAAAGTTACGATGACATAGCCCCCGCCAAAGGTGAAGGCACTTAAATACAGTGTCGAAAAGAAAATTTTCTTCAATCTTTTTAATTTCATTTTTTAATCCCCCTTATCTGAATAATATGTCGTCTTGATTCATTTGTAAAATAGTATTATTATATGAAATAGATAGGTATTTACCTATAAGGAGGATACAATGACATTACGCCATCTTAAAATATTCATTTTAGTTTATCAACTGCAAAATATCACGAAAGCAGCTAAAACACTGCACATTGCTCAACCCTCTGTCAGCATTGCGATCAAAGAATTGGAAAATTATTATGGAATTGTACTTTTTGACCGCATCAATAAACGCATATACCCAACACAGGCAGCACATAATCTTTATGGCTATGCTATCCATATCATTGATTTGTATGAAGAAATGGAAGTTAACATAAAAAATTGGGAGGACGATAGCCCTCTTAAGATTGGCTGCAGCATTACGATCGGAAACTTTATTTTTCCTCAGCTTATTAAGGTGTGGCAAAAAAAACTGCCAAAAATTAAATTTAATATCGTTATTAACAATTCTCAGATTGTTGAGGATCTCTTATTAAATAACGAAATTGATATTGCCTTAATCGAAGGAGAAGGAACGCATCCGGAACAGCTTATTCAAACCCCTTTTCTAAGTGATCGTCTCTGTCTGATTGTTTGTCCTAATCATCCCCTAACCAAAATCAAAAGTATTTCTCTTGAAAAACTGATAACTTTTCCATTTTTATTACGTGAGTCAGGAAGCGGAGTCAGAGGATTAATCGACGCCTTATTTCTAACACACCATATTCAACTGGAACCGATTCTTGAAAGTGCCAGTACTCAAGCTATTGTAAGAGCCGTCCATGAAAATATTGGCATATCGATTTTGCCTTATTTAATGGTAAAAGAGGATATCGCTAAAGGCACAGTGATCGAATTGCCACTAAAGGATTTAGACTTGTCCCGTCAATTTTCCATCGTTCATCATAAAAATAAATATCTAACTCGTCATACCTTGCAGTTTATTAAAATATGTCAGATATGGGCTGAAAACAAGGCATAAAAAAGAGCGGCAGTTTTCACTACTCGCTCATTTTTTATTCTGCGTTGGCGTTTTGTTTGTTTGATACCATTACGAATGGTGTCCAAAGTATAACTAATCCAACAATTTCAATTACTTGGTAAATGGCAGATTTGATACCTCCACCTGTTGCTAAGAATGGATATAAAATTGGTGGTGTTACCCAAGGTGCTGATAAACAAACTCTTTCGATAATACCGATATCCATCAAAATGTAAGACAATGCAGCTAAGATCACTGGACCTGCTACGAATGGCAACATATAGATTGGATTCATTACGATTGGTACACCGAATGTGATTGGTTCGTTGATTTCGAATAATCCTGGTGCTACTGAGATTCCGATGACTGTACGTTCTGCTTGTACTTTACCGAAAATTAAGATTGCGATAATTAAACCGATAGTTGATCCTGATCCACCAATGACAGAAAACACCCCTACCCCATGAACAACATTGGGTATCTCTGTCCCAGTTTTTCCTGCTTCATAGGCTTGAGTATTTTCCAGTAATAATGGTGTAAAGATTGGCGTTGTTACTGATCCTACAATGGTTGCCCCATGTAATCCGAATACCCATAAGAAGTTGATTAAGAAGTAAACTAAGATTGCTGTTCCCAATGTATCCGCTACACTGTTTAATGGCGCTGATACGAACTTCTGAATAATTGTCCATAAGTTCATTCCTGAGAATTTATCAATATAGATTCCAGCTGCTACAATTAAGATAACTGTGATGATTGCTGGGATTAATACTGTAAATGATCCTGCTACTGCTGGTGGTACCCCATCAGGCAATGTGATTTTTAACTTATCGTTTCTTGATAATCTTACAAAGATTTCTGCTACGATAATTGTTAAAATCATCCCGACAAACATCCCGTTTGAATCCAGTTTGTTCGCTGCTAATCCGCCACTGGCTACATCTGCTGTCAACACATCTACGTTTGTAGCTTTTTCAGCCCATGAGTAATCGTTTGTTAATGTCTGCACTGCCGGCGCTAATCCTAAATAGCAAGTTAAGGCTACTACTGAAGTGGCAATACCATCTCCATTTAATCCTTTTGCCATTTGGTATCCTAAGGTTACAACTAACAATACAGCCATCATGTTGATTGACCCTTTGTTAACTGCTGTCATAACGTCTTGAATACCTGTTGTTTTAATAAAGTTTGAGTATCCTTCTTGAATTGAAACGATGTTCAACCCGTTTTCTGCAAAGATACCTTGGATATTGTTAATCAATACCGCAATCGCACCAACGATTGTAACTGGCATGATAACAACGAATGCATCCCTGATCGCAACTAAATGTCTTTGTGACCCGATTCTAGCTGCAAGAGGGACAAATTTTTCTTCCAAAAATTTCATTGTCCTTTTTCCTCCCCGTGAAATTTATGTAGCGTCTTTTGGTAACGTTTACATTCCATATTATAGGCATTCAAGAGACATACCTCAAACTATGAAATTTCCAAAAAAAGTGGAAAATAAAAGCTATTGTCTTTCTTCTAATGTTTTAAACTGTCATTTTTCAACAAAAACAAAAAGGGGTAGACAAACTCCCCTAATTGTTTGAGCATATTCATTTTTGAAAGATTGATGTAAGCCTTACTTACATCCTCTATTATATTGACATTTCAGCATATCTCCATACTTGAATTTGCCAAATTAATTGGCAGTTATTTCACCACTGACTCCTGCAGAAGACTTTCAACCACACATGCTACACCCTCATCTTCATTACTAAAACAGCTGTATTTAGCAACCCTTTTCACACTTTCCAAAGCGTTAGCAGGGGCATATGAATTGGGAATGATTTCCAACATACTGATGTCATTTTCACCATCGCCAAATACCATCACTTCTTCTTTATCAATCTTGAAATGTTCCATGACCTTTTTAAGTCCGGCCCCTTTATTAACCCCTTTAGGCATGATTTCCAGCCACCCCTTAGACACAACCAAAACATCATATTCCCGACTTAGTTTCTTTCTTATATAAGGCAATAATAAACGTGTATAAAGAGGCACCTGTGAATAACCTACTTTATTTACATCATGATCGATCACCTCTTTTTTCGTAATAAAGATATGTCCGTCCATCTGTCCTTCAAAATTTTCCGTTACCTTTTGATGTATGATCTTAAAAGCAATTTTTTTGCAAAAAAACAAAGCTTTAGAAATACAGTCCTTCACCTGATGATCATTCATCACCATAACTTCAAATAATAAACGATTTCCAAAACGAACCAGCTTCATGCTTTGCTCCCCTGTCAGCATCGTACCTTTTTCATAAGTATCATCATCAAAAAAATAGGTTTCCTGACCATTGACACCGATGATCGCTCCGGTCTTAAATTCATCAATTTTTAATTCTTTGTAGATTTTCTCTAAAGAGCGATAATTACGTCCGGTTGCCAAGACAACTCTGATCCCCTGCTGCTGAGCCTTAATCAAAGTCTGCTTTGTTTTATCTGTTAAAACCTTTTTATTTGACAGCAATGTGCCATCCAAATCGGTTACGATCAGTTTTATTGCCATGATTTTTCCTCCTTAATCTTCTGCTTCAACATGGATCAATGTAAATTCCGCATTGGAAGAGGTTCTCAGCTGAGGTCCCCAACCGCCAATTCCACCACTGACAAAAACATCTGTCTGCTCAATTTTACGATGTCCATACCCTACTTCAAATAAAAGATCAATCGCATAATTTAAAGGATAAAGCTGCCCGTTATGAGTATGTCCCGAAACTTGCATATCGATATTTAAATCTACGCTTTCTCTTACTCGTTTAGGATTATGATCCATGACTATATTGAATTTTCCTAATTGTGCTGCATCTATAAATGAGCTTAATTGTTTTCCGTCATATGAGACATCGTCTCTTCCGGTAATCACCAGCTGATCTTCTAATAAGATACTTTCATCTTCTAAAACCCGGATTCCTAAACGCATCAGTTCATCTTTAACTTCCGGAATCTCTCCGGTATAAAAATCATGATTCCCCATTGTCATATAAACGCCTAATCGACTTTTTAATCGTGTTAGATTTTGAAGCATATTCCCTTCTTTAACAGGGGCATAGTCTGAATCAATCAAATCGCCGGCAATTAAGATAATATCCGGCTGTGTGGCATTGATTGCATCGATCATCTTGTTTAACCGTGAAGTGCCAATCAAATCACCCAAATGCAGATCTGTCACTAATGCAATCGTATAATCCTGATCTACTTTATGAGAAATGACATTGTATTCTTTAGTAGAAATATGATGCTGCTGATAGATACCGAGCGGAAAGATCACTCCAATAATAAGGATCAGTGATAAGAGATAGAGATCCCATTTTACTTTAATAAAACGATGAATAAAATAACAGATTGTAAAAAATAGTAAGCAATAAAATAAAAATCCTAAATAATAAGACCCTATATAAGCAAGAGGTACCCGAATCAATTTTGGCAAATAGGCATGCAAGATTTGGTATAACACATAACTCAGCGCTATAAACCAAAATACAACTTGAAATCCTCGCTTTGGTATATGGAAACGCGAAATCGAAAGATATATGCGTTTTTCTAATAAATACTGAATCCCTATATAAAGGATTAAGAACAATAATATAAATAGAATCATCTTCACCCTCCTTTAACATCCATTATAGCATAAAAAAAGAATAAGCTCCTACAAGCTTATTCTACAGTAACACTTTTAGCAAGGTTTCTTGGTTTATCCACATCGCAGCCTTTTAAACAAGCTGTATAGTAAGCAATCAGCTGCAGCGGTATCGCTACGATAATCGATTGCAGCAAGGGATGAATATCCGGTAGGATATAGGTTTCACTGGCATTGTTAATTTCCATGCCACGCAGTGTAAATAAGATAACATTGGCACCTCTGGCAATCGTTTCTTGAATATTGCTGATGGTTTTAGCGGCAATATGGGGCTGAGAAGCAACCGCAAACAATACAGAGCCTTCTTCAATCAAGGCAATCGGACCATGCTTTAATTCACCGGCAATATATGCATCGGCATGCACATAAGACACTTCTTTTAATTTCAATGCCCCTTCTAAAACCGAAGCATAATCCAAGCTTCTGCCAATAAAATAAGCATCATGCGCATCTTTTAAGTATTTAGCATAGTTAGCAAACAAGGGTTCATCTTCTAATACTTTTTCCACAATTTCCGGAAGCTTCATCAGATTTTGAATAAGCTCCTGATATAAATCGATTTTTTTATTTAAACGCTGAGTGGCATACATTGCCAGCAGCATTAAAACCACTAACTGTGTGGTATAGGCTTTTGTTGAAGCAACTGCAATTTCCGGTCCTGCACACGTATAAATTGTATAATCTGCTTCTCGGCTTATCGTACTTCCTAAAACATTCGCAACCGCAATGGTTGTCGACTGCTGTTTTTTAGCTAAACGCAGTGCAGCCAAGGTATCCGCAGTTTCCCCAGACTGAGAAACAAATAAACATAATGTATGTTCATCAATTGCCGGATCATTATATCTGAATTCTGAAGCTACCTGACAGATCACCGGTATCTTGGTCATTCTTTCAAAAATATTGGCTCCTGATAAACACGCATGATAAGCTGTCCCGCAGGCAACAAAATACGCTTTATTGAATTTAGAAAAATCGATCGCTGTCAATTCATCTAAAACCACTTGATCCTGATTGATTCTTCCACGCAATGTCTCTTTAATCACATGAGGCTGTTCATGTATTTCTTTAAGCATAAACGTATCATAACCGTCTTTTTGTGCCGCTTCATGATCGTAAGGGATCGTCACCAGTTCCTTTTCAATCGGTTTTAAGTTAGAATCATAGAAATCAACATGATCGGGGTGTAGAACTGCAATATCATGGTCATTTAAAAAATATACCTCTTTCGTATATTCCAATAAAGCCGGAATATCACTGGCTCCGTAAGTACCGCTGTCACTTTTTCCAATGACAATCGGACTGTCTTTTTTCGTAATCACAACCTCATCAGGATGATTTGTTGTGACGACACATAAAGCATAGCTTCCTTCTAACTGAGTTAACACCTTTTGCAGTGCTTTTAAAATATCTCCTTCATAATAATAATCTAATAAATGGACAACTACCTCACTATCGGTTTCCGAATTGAAATGATAGCCTTTTTCTAATAAAAAGCTTTTTAATTCACGATAGTTTTCAATAATCCCATTGTGTACGATCGATATCGTTTCCTCTTCATTTGTATGAGGATGAGAATTCAGATTCGAGGGAATACCATGTGTTGCCCAACGGGTATGTCCGATTCCCACCTGACCTTTTAACACTTGATCGCTTAACGCTTCTTTTAAATCTTTTAATCTTCCTTTAGTTTTCACTGTTTTTAACTGATGCTGACTTAAAATTGTCACTCCTGCTGAATCATACCCACGATACTCCAGTTTTTCTAATCCCTGCAGTAAAAAGGGTAATGCTTCTTTTTGTGTACTGATGGCAGTTATTCCGCACATTGTATATACCTCCATTATAATATTTGTTATAAATGGGGCATACCGAGTGGATTTGTTTAATGATCACTCATTATTTTTGTCCACCGCTTAGGTAGTATGCCTACCTCTTAACCATCCGCCGAATATTTCGATAAGTTAAGTCCTCGTCATCTTTATTAAGACCTGGCGCTACTTCTATTCCTTCCCAATTTATAACATACCCCATTATACGAATTTTTTATTTTAAAGCCACCTATATCATAGAATTATCATAATTTGAAAATATTATGTGACTTATGGTATTATAATGTTATAGAAAATAAAAAAGGAGATTGTCCAATGGGAAAATATTTTGGAACAGATGGATTCCGCGGTGAAGCAAACGTTGATTTAACTGTGGAACATGCATATAAAGTAGGACGCTATTTAGGGTGGTACTACGGTAAAGAAAAGAAAGCTAAAATTGTCATCGGAAAAGATACAAGAAGATCAAGCTATATGTTTGAATATTCTTTAGTAGCCGGACTGACAGCTAGCGGAGCAGATGTTTATCTGCTGCACGTAACAACAACCCCTTCTGTTTCTTACGTGGTAAGAAGCGAAGATTTTGATGCAGGAATTATGATTAGTGCATCTCACAACCCTTTCTATGATAACGGAATTAAAGTTATTAATTCTAACGGAGCGAAATTAGAAGCTGAAGTTGAAGAATTAATTGAACGCTATATTGATGGTGAATGTGAAGAAATTCCTTTTGCTACAAAAGAAAACATCGGAAGAACTGTTGATTATTCAATGGGAAGAAACCGTTATATTGGTTATTTAATGACGATTCCAACACGTTCATTTAAAAACTTCAAAGTTGGCTTGGATTTAGCTAACGGAAGTGCCAGCGCTATCGCTAAATCTGTATTTGATGCTTTAGGAGCTAAAACCTATGTCATCAATAATGATCCTGACGGATTAAATATTAATACAAACTGTGGCTCTACTCACATTGAAGTCTTACAGCAATTTGTTCGTGACAACGGTTTAGATGTCGGGTTTGCTTACGACGGAGATGCAGACCGCTGTATCGCTGTTGATGAGTTCGGACGTGTAATTGACGGAGATTTAATTCTTTATGTCTGTGGTACCTATATGAAACAGCATGGCGACTTAATCAACGATACAATCGTTACAACAATCATGTCTAATCTTGGTTTATACAAAGCACTTGATGAATTAAATATCAGTTATGAAAAGACTGCCGTTGGCGATAAATACGTGTATGAAAATATGGTAAACAACGGTCACTGCATCGGTGGAGAACAATCCGGTCATATTATCTTCTCTAAACATGCAACAACGGGTGATGGGATCTTAACTTCATTGAAGGTCATGGAAACTATTGTAGAAACAAAGAAAACATTGGCTCAATTAATTGAACCTGTCACAATTTATCCGCAATTATTAAAGAACGTTAAAGTAAAAAGCAAACCGGCCGCAAGAGAAGATGCCGATGTTCAAGCAGCTGTCGATCGTGTCAGCAAAGCTTTAGGGGACAATGGACGTATTTTACTTCGTGAAAGTGGAACTGAACCGGTAATCCGTGTCATGGTAGAAGCAGAAACCGATGATATTTGTCAAAAATATGTTACTGAAGTGATTGAAGTCATTAAAAACAAAGGACATTTAGCTTAAATAAAAAAATTCGCAGATCATTAAATCTGTGAATTTTTATTTGTAATTTCATTTTCAATGACTGCTTTTAAACGTTCGATATATTCGACCGCTAATTTAGATAGAGTCATATTCTTATGTGTCAGATACCCTACGGACAGCTTGTCTTCTATTTCTAAAGGCACTGCAATAATACTGTTGCCATTTAAATCCGAACTTAATACTCCGGTAGAAATCGTGTATCCGTTCAATCCAATTAAGAGATTAAATAAGGTAGCACGGTCACTGACTTTAATATTCTTTTTTCTGGAGATTGTACTGAGAATTTCTTCAGAAAAATGAAAAGAATTATATTCGCCCTGTTCAAAAGATAAATAAGGATACTCTTCTAAATCTTCCAGAGTTATTTTATCTTTGGAAGCAAGAGGATGCATAGCACTGATAAAAACATGAGCCGAAGCTAAAAATAAGGGATGAAACTCTAATGAAGCCTCTTTTATTAGTTTTCGAATTACTTTTTCATTAAAAGCATTTAAATAGAGTACCCCCACTTCACTTCTCAGGTTCTTTAAATCATCAATGATCTCATAGGTTCGTGTTTCCCGCAAAGTAAATTCATATTCATTATTGGCATATTTTTCTACCAGCTCGACAAAAGCATTCACCGCAAACGCATAATGCTGGGCAGATACCGAGAAATGCTGAGGAAACAGTTTTTTATTATGATAGCGGCTTTCTAACAGCTCGACCTGTTCATAGACCTGTTTGGCATAGCTTAAAAACTCAATCCCCTCTTCCGATAAATGAATCCCTTTATTCGTTCTTTGAAAAATAGTGATGGCCAGTTCATCCTCTAATTCTTTTATGGCATTGGATAAACTGGGCTGTGAAATAAACAGCGATTTTGCTGCTTCATTAATAGAGCCGCATTTGGCTGTTGTAAGAATATATTTTAATTGCTGCAGTGTCATTATTTCACCTTCTTTTTATGGCTTTATAGTGCCATAATCCGATGAACTGGTCAAGTATAAAAAAAGTAATAAAAAGTGTTGCATTTATAATTATGTCATGATATTATAAGTAGGCATTAGAAATGCTTGAATAGCTCAGTTGGTAGAGCAATCGGCTGTTAACCGATCGGTCGTAGGTTCGAGTCCTACTTCAAGCGCCATAAGTGGCCCGTTGGAGAAACGGTTAACTCACATGCCTTTCACGCATGCATTCACGGGTTCGAATCCCGTACGGGTCACCATTTAAAATCAGCGTTGGGAACAACGTTTTTATTTTTGCACGGGGGTACATAACTATTATTTTAAAATTTTTAATAATTTCTTTAAAAATTGTTAAAGATATTAATGTATAGTATATGTAAAGGGGGATTCACGATGACAGCCGAATTAGAGAAGAATATTATCTTTGCGGTGATGTTTATTGCCGGAATGTTACTAGTTTTAGCACAAATGTAAAAAAAGTGTTGCAATTAGGTTTCATCCATGCTATTATTTAAAAGCACTGGAAATGCTTGAATAGCTCAGTTGGTAGAGCAATCGGCTGTTAACCGATCGGTCGTAGGTTCGAGTCCTACTTCAAGCGCCATGTGGCCTGTTGGAGAAACGGTTAACTCACATGCCTTTCACGCATGCATTCACGGGTTCGAATCCCGTACAGGTCACCATTTTTCGGAGGTTTAGCTCAGTTGGGAGAGCATCTGCCTTACAAGCAGAGGGTCAGCGGTTCGAGCCCGTTAACCTCCACCATTTTTTTTGCCGGCTTAGCTCAATTGGTAGAGCAACTGACTTGTAATCAGTAGGTTGAGGGTTCAAGTCCTTTAGCCGGCACCATATTAAATGACCCGCTAGCTCAGTCGGTAGAGCATCTGACTTTTAATCAGAGGGTCAGGCGTTCGAGTCGCCTGCGGGTCACCATTTTAATTTAATATACATCATGCGGGTGTGGCGAAACTGGCAGACGCACTAGACTTAGGATCTAGCGCCTATGGCATGCAGGTTCAAGTCCTGTCACCCGCACCAAATTACAATAGAGTCTCAAATCCTATAGGGTTTGAGATTTTTTATACACAAATAAGGAAAATAAAAATTGTGCCGCTAATATATTGCCGACACAATTTTTAATATATCATTCTATGCTTTAATCGCCCATCTCATTTTAGTGGACTTAGCGCGAGAATTAATGCGGCATTCTTCTTTGCTGGGACGGATCACTTCTCTCGCCACGTCGCTGTAAATTCCCAAATTTTTCATTTCCTTAAATGCTTTTTTCACGATACGGTCTTCTCCGGAATGAAAGGTCAAAATAGCCGCTTTTCCTCCCGGTTTTAAAATAAAAGGCAGCTTTTCCATAAACTCATGGAGAACATCAAATTCACTGTTCACTTCAATACGAAGAGCTTGAAATACTCTAGCAGCAGATTTTTTTACTGCTTCTTTTCTTTCCTTGCCCGAAATAAAAGATAAGCTCTTTTCGATGATTTTATACAGTTGTGTTGTCGTCTCAATAGGCTGCCCTGCTTTTAAATAAGAGTCAATATTTCCGGCGATTTCTTTTGCATATGGCTCATCGGAATTCTCTATCAGAAGCTGTTCTAGCTGGGCTTTGTTTAATTCCTTCAGCCTTTGTGATGCCGGTATTCCTTTTTGAGGATTTAGTCTTAGATCTAACGGTCCTTCTTTCTTATATGAAAATCCCCGCTCAGGGTTATCAATCTGCATTGAAGATACACCAAGATCAGCTAAAACAAAATCAAACAATCCCACTTCTCTGGATATAAAATCGATATTCTTGAAGTTACAATGCTTAATCGTCAGAACATCTTCCCCATAGCCTTTATTTAACAAACGTTCTTTTGTTTTCACACTTTCAATCGGGTCAATATCCAACGCATACAAATGACCGGTATGATTTAAACGTTCAAGCATTTTTAGTGTATGCCCGCCATAGCCTAACGTACAATCCAATCCGATTTGTCCTTCTTGAATATCCAAAAACTCTAAGATTTCATTCACCATGATAGATAAGTGCATGCCTACCGGCGTACTCCCCTTCTTAATTACTTTCTCTATCGTCTCAGGATATAGTTCCGGATTCAGTTCTTTATATTTCTCATCATAACGTTTAGGATGTGTTCCTTTATAGCGGACTCTTCTTTGATGCTTTGGTTCCATGAACTCTCCTCCTTTTCTTTCATACACATTAATATCTATAATATCATCAAGCCATGTTTTATGTCTATCTAAATGTTTACCGCTATTTAACTTTAATCCCCTAAAGTTGAATATTTTTTATTTTTAGCAACAAAATATTCTTATATATCCTACAATATGGTACAATAGGCACATAACGAAATTGAAAGGAACAGAACAATGGGAAAAGTAAATAAATTAGCACAATATAAAGGAATTGAAGTTAAAATTGAAAAACAAACAGCAACAGAAGAAGAAGTTAATCAACAAATTCAAGCAATGGTAGCACAAAGTCCTACTTTTGTAGAAAAAGACGGTGAAGTTGCTCATGGTGATATGACAACAATCGATTTTGAAGGATTCAAAGATGGTGTCGCATTCGATGGCGGAAAAGCAGAAGGACATCAACTAGAAATCGGATCAGGTCAGTTTATTCCAGGTTTTGAGGAACAATTAATTGGTATGAAAAAGGGAGAAACAAGAGATTTAAATTTAACTTTCCCGGAAAATTACGGAATGGCTGATTTAGCCGGAGCAGATGTTGTATTTAAAGTAAAGCTTCATAAAATCGAAAATAAACAAGAATCTGAATTGAACGATGAGTTTGTCACTTCTTTAAATATTCCCGAAACAAACACTGTTGAGGATCTGAAAAACCAAATGAAAGCCCATATCCAGTCTCAACATGATCAAGCTTATAGAACGAATGTAGAAAACACTATTTTTGATCAATTAATTCAAGGAAGTGATGTTGAAGTCAGTGAAGAAGATATGCAAAAGGCAATGGAACAACATATCCAGCATATTAAAATGGATTTAGCTCAGCAAGGAATGCAGTTAGAACAATATCTGCAGATGATGGGAATGACAGATGAAACTTTGAAACAACAATTAGAGCCTTCTGCAAAACAACAAGCTAAATTTGAATTGATTATTGATGAAATCGTTCGTGTTGAAAATATTTCGACAACCGATGAAGAAGTAGATCAGCAAATTGAAATGATTGCTCAACAAAATCAAATGACAAAAGAACAAGTGTTAGAAAGAATTCAAGCTGATGATTTAAAACGTGACTTCAATCGTTTGAAAGCAAGTCAGTTAGTCCTTCAAAGTGCAAAGGTAAGCGAATAATCATTTTTAATAGATAATTAATAAATACATTTAAACTTCACAGGAACGAATACCTAAAGGATACAGGTTATTTCTTCCTGTGTTTTGTTTCATTCTACAGCAACCTGTTTATAGATCATTTAGATAAAATAAAAAGCACCTTAGCTATTGGTTCACTTCAAAACTCCAATAGACACGGTGCTTTTTATAATTTATTTTTCGAGGTGCTGATAAAAATCATCAATGACACATGGTTTTGAATAGATAAATCCCTGAACCATATCACACCCTGTATTTTTCAGCATTTCCAGCTGCTCATCCTCTTCTATGCCTTCTGCCACAACTTTCATATAAAGCTGTTTTGCCATGTCAATCATACTCTTTAGAATCACAATTTTACGATCCTGATGATCACTTTGATCAAAGAATACTTTATCTAATTTCACAATATCAACCGGCAAATCCTTTAACGTGTTTAAAGAAGAATAGCCAGACCCAAAATCATCGTTAGAACATAAGAAGCCATATTTTTTCAGCTGTTCCAAGATACCAAATATTTCTTTAGTATTTTCCAAAAGAATACTTTCTGTCAATTCTAGTTCAATCAGGTTATCAGGAATTTCATACATATTTTTAATTGTGTTATAACGCTCTGCAAAGTTTTCTGAATATAAATGAACACGTGATACATTGACCGAAATAGGTACAATCTTCTGTTTCTTTTGAATACGGTTATGTAAATCTTCACACACTTTCATGAATACATATTCATCCAGCTGACGAATAAAACCGTTACGCTCAAATAACGGAATAAATTCTCCCGGACTAATGAACTGACCATCAGGCTTTTGCCAGCGAACCAGCGCTTCTCCACCCAAAATCCTTGTTCCGTCTAATGAATATTTAGGCTGAATCATATAAATAAACTCACCATTATCCAAGGCCTGCATCATACTTTGTTCCATTTGGGCATCACGCAGCAATGCTTCTCGCATTGTTTTATTATAGAATTGATAAGAGATACTGGAATCCTCTTTAACCCTTGTCTGCGCCATCTTTGCTCGATCAATAATTCCATTGATATTCGTTTCTCTAGCATCCTCAACCAGACATATACCTATGCGTACTTTAAATTTCTTTTCCTGATCAAACCCACTCTCTACTTGATTAATAATGTTTTGACATAATTTCGGAATATCTTCTCTTTTTTTATATTCAATCATCAATAAGAAATCATCTCCCGATATACGACAGCTAATATCTTTGGAATGTGAAATTTGCCTCAACACATCTGCCATATATTTTAATACTGTATCCCCATAATTATACCCTTCAATATCATTCAATAATTTAAAACCGAGAATATCTATATAAAGAACGGCAATATCCATATCCCCGCTGCTTAGGCGTGCTTCACCGTCAATCAAAAATTTTTCATAACGATATAATCCTGTCAGTTGATCATAAAAAGCCAGTTTTTCAATTTTTTTCTTATGCTTTGCAGAGTTTTGATGATAAAAATAACCCAATACAGCCAAGCAAATCATAATAAAAATACACAGTCTCATTGTCCGATCAATGATTGTATTCGCTTGTTTCATCACAACCTGACTCGGAATAATAGATACAACATACCAGTCATCACCATTCTCCATAGGGACATAGGTAAAGATATAATTCTCACCCTTATAGAAAAATTGAGCCGCACCGGAACGTTTTAATGATAGTTGTTCTTTAACCTCAGAACTAAGTGCCTCATTATTTCCCTCCATATTAATCATATCAAATAAGTTTTGAATGGTACGATTACTGTTTTTATGTAAAGAACGGATTAATACATCTCCGTCTAAATTAATAATATAAGAAAATCCGGTATTGTTATAAAACGATAAAGTGAAATGATCTCGTATAGATTTTACTGATCTTGTTTTCTGTACCAATCCATGAGTTCCATCAGCAAACGTAAACTGCTCATAAACCCCTATCGAACGAACGCCTGTATAACCATCGTAAAACGGTTCTCTAATGCCACTAGGTTTCATTTCCAAAAATTCCTGACGCCGTTCTTCATCTGCTGCCGATATATCCATATTATCTGAATACAATTCACCTGTATCTAAATTAACACAATAAAAAGACGTTGTATCATCATCAAATATATTTAATATTCGCTGGATAGAAGCCTGATCTGTGGAATCCACCTCGCTTAACTCGCTGGCAAACAGATGAAGCGTATCATAATCCTTATCTATAAATGTATCTAATGCATGTTTCCCCTGCTCTGTCACTTCTAAAATATCTGTCACAGATTTATCCCAAAGCAATGATTTAACACCATCAATGAAAATAAATGAGGCGACTAATATCCCAATTGCAGAAAGAATAGATAAAACAATAAAAACGGATTTAGTTTTCATCTTCATATCATGACGCCTCTTCTCTATACTGTTTTATTTGTTCATCCAAATACGCAATAACTTCCTCACTGGATTGACCTGCCAGCATTTTTTCAATACATTTACGCGTGAGATTCCAAATCGGATAATCTAAATTATCATCTGCCCCTAATACACTTCTTCCATTAGTTAGATAGGGACTCAAGCTCTGTATCGCCACATCCTCCGAAGCTCTTTCATCTTCCAGTGGACTAAACGAGCTCATACTGTTAACAAAGTCCCACATCACATCTTTTTGTGTTAAGTATTCTACAAATTTTTTTGCTTCTTTCAAATAGGGGCTATTTGCATTAACACTAATTCTAGTATCTACATTAATCACCATGGCACAGCCATCCTCCATGATCGGATAGGGCTGAATGGTAAAGGAAAACTTAGGATTTAAATCACGTAATCGCGGAGCAGCCCATGCCCCTGTCAGCATAAATGGCTGTTCCCCTTTTGCAAATATTTCTAAATCACCTTTTGTTTTTTCTACATGCTGTGCTTCTTCCTTATTAATATAGCCACTTTGCAGCATTGTTTCTACAAGTTCAAATCCAGGACGCAATGCTTCAGCTAAATCTTTTTCTCCCGAATTAAACTTTTCTATTTCTTCTTTGCTGTTATCACTCTGATAAACAGAATACATTCCTTTAGCAAGCACGATCGTTTTTAAAGAAATATCATTATTCGCCACAATCGGTGTGATTCCCTGGTGTACAAAATAATCACATACCTCTCTAAACTCATCCCAATTAGTAGGAATTTTTTGATTGTGTGCCTTTAATAAATCCTCATTACAGTAAAGTCCAAATGCAGATATCGAAGTCGGAACATAATTTAACTCCCCATCAATGTCCATCTGACTTTTTACCAATGGACTAAAATTATCAATTGTAGATAAATCTGATAAATCCGCCAGTATATTTTTATTTTTATACTCTAGGATGGTTGCCTGATCTACCATGAAAATATCATCTCCATTATGAGTATTGATGCGTTTGTTCAAAATATCGTAATAAGCGATCCCTTTAATACTCTCATAAGAGATTGAAATTTCTTCATGCTCATTCATATAATTATAAAGCGCCTTTTCTATTGCCTGAACATTTAATGGCTCATATTTAAATCCATAAAAAGTGAGATTAACCTCCGCATTTTGGGCATCCGAGTCTTGAACTTCATAAGAATAAGTGTCTCGTTTACTGCAGCCACTGATTCCTAAAAGAGATATCACAACAATAATTGAAATAATTTTAGACAGATGTTTACTTCTCATAATGCAATCCTCATAATTTCCATATGTTTTTTATTAAAATATTATCTTATATAACTCGTTATTTTCTACATATTCTGATTAAATTTTACCATAATATTTGGCTAGAAGCAATGAACTCTCCTATCCTCTGTCATAATAATTAAGGGAAAATGAAGTCGTTTTCATCATAATTTTTCATAAGATTAATCCTTTAATCATAAAAAAATGATTAGGTTCGTTGAAATTATCCCTATAATAATGATATAATTACACTTATCAAAAGGAGTGTGATCTACTATGAAGATTGGAATCCCAAAAGAAATAAAAAACAATGAGAATCGAGTTTCTTGTACCCCAGCTGGTGTTTTTGCATTATGTAAAGCAGGACATGATGTTTATGTGGAAACAACAGCAGGAATTGGAAGCGGATTTGAAGATGAAGAATATTTAGAAGCTGGAGCAAAAGTTGTTTCAGTAGAAGAAGTATTTGCTGAAGCTGACCTAATCGTGAAAGTAAAAGAATATTTACCTAGTGAATATCATTACCTGCGTGAAGATCAGATGGTCTTTACCTATTTACATATTGCCAATAATGCAGATTTTGCACAGGCATTGTTAGATTCTGAAACGACAGCAATTGCTTACGAAACAGTTAGAGACGCTAATGGCGGACTGCCGTTATTAACGCCGATGAGTGAGGTTGCCGGACGTATGGCTGTTCAAGTAGGCGCAACTATGCTCCAAAAAAATAACAACGGAAGAGGCTTATTATTAGGTGGAGTTCCCGGAGTTTTTCCGGCAGAAGTGGTCATCATTGGCGGTGGTACGGTTGGTCTTAATGCCGCTAAAATTGCATGTGGACTTGGCGCAATCGTTACGGTCTTTGATATTAATGCCAGCCGTATGGGATATATCGATGATATTTCTGGAGGTACCATTCATACAGCTTACAATAACGAGTACAACCTGCGCCGCGCTTTAAAAACAGCGGATTTAGTGATTGGCGCTGTCCTTGTGCCAGGAGCAAAAACTCCTAAGATCATCACCGAGGATATGGTGCAGACAATGAAAAAAGGCAGTGCGATTGTTGATGTAGCGATTGATCAAGGTGGCTGCATTGAAACCATGGATCATACGACAACACATGATGATCCTTACTTTGAAAAATTTGGTGTAATGCATTATTCTGTAGCGAATATGCCAGGAGCAGTCCCAAGAACCTCAACTATGGCGTTGTCAAACGCTACTCTGCCTTATATTCTTAAACTAGCAGATAAAGGAATTGCAGCGTTAAAAGAAGACGATGGATTATTGCTGGGATTAAATACATGTAAGGGAAAAATTACTTTTAAAGGTGTCAGTGACGCATTAGAAATGGCTTATACTGATCCTAAAGAATTACTATAAAAAAATCTCTTGAAACAGAGATTTTTTCTTATGAACATATTTAACGATGCTGACGATAAGTTTTTATTAATTTGTTTCTAATAAGGATCAATAGAATTATAAATATAATAATAAAAATCGTTTTCATACTAGATGCTCCCCTATCATGAATATAAAAATGTTCTTTTATTAAAAGAATATGCGTACAATCTAACCTTTATGCATGGCTAATAATTCGATATCAATAAAAGAATATTATTATATTTTGACCAATCACAATATATAGATTATAATAGTAAAAAATACAGGGGGAGAATAGTATGAGTAAAATGATTGTACCAGAAAACTATAAAGCATATTTGAACTTAATCGAGACAGAAGTGGCAATAAAGATGATTAAAGATACGTTTGAACGAAGATTAGCTGAACAGCTGCGTTTGACTCGTGTTTCCGCACCACTCTTTTTATTAAAAAATACCGGATTAAATGATAATTTAAGCGGAAATGAAAAACCTGTTTCTTTTAAATCGTTTGAATTAAATCATGATGATGAAATCGAGATTATTCATTCTCTGGCTAAGTGGAAAAGAGATGCGTTGCATCGTTACGGATTTGAGAGACATACGGGGCTATATACAGACATGAATGCGATTAGAAAAGATGAAGAATTGGATAATATTCACTCCATGTATGTTGATCAATGGGATTGGGAAATGGTTATTTCTTCGGAGGATCGTCATTTAGAATATTTTAAAGCCATTGTTTCTAAAATCTATAATGCTTTGTTAGATGTGGAGTTTTTGATGATCCGTCATTATCCGCAGCTAGGGGAATCTATTTTACCCGATGAAATTTATTTTATTACTTCTCAGGAATTAGAAGATCGTTATCCTGATTTGACTTCAAAAGAAAGAGAAAGAGCGATTACTAAGGAACAAAAAGCTGTTTGTATTTTACAGATTGGTGATCGATTAAACTCCGGTGAAAAACATGATGGACGTGCTCCGGATTATGATGACTGGTCTTTGAATGGAGATATTCTGGTTTATAATACTCAACTGGATGATGCCTTAGAGATTTCGAGTATGGGAATCCGAGTAGATGACAAAGCCTTAAAGGAACAGCTGGAAAAAGCTGGTGAAAATGAGCGTTTAACTCTCCCCTATCATCAAAATGTGATTCATAATATTCTTCCGTTAAGCATTGGCGGAGGAATCGGTCAAAGCCGTTTGTGTATGTTCTTTTTGAGAAAGGCACATATCGGTGAGGTTCAAGCCTCTTTATGGGATGAGGAAACTATGCGCTTATGTGCAGAACATGATATTCATTTATTATAATATAGACTAGCTTCTTGCCTAATGGTGAGAAGTTTTTTAATTTTCCACTCCCCTCCCCTTCAATGATTCTTCTTTATCAATAAAGGATAATTGACAGTTATCTGGTATATAGGAATGTTGAAAGAGGAGATCGTTGCATTGTCACGTCTTGTCATAGACAGGGTCATAGTGTCATGAGTTGAACTTAGTTCTTAGGTTCAATAGGCGAAGCCTACTCTTTTTTAGGAGGAACCCCATGAATTGGTATGTGATTCAGGTGAGAAGCGGTCATGAAAAAGAGATTGCTGATAAATGTCGCAGTTTGATTAGTAAAGAGGTGTTGCAGGAATGCTTTATTCCTGAATACTATGTGCAAAAGAAGTTTCATGGTCAATGGCACAAGGTGAAGCAGATTCTGTTTAGAGGCTATGTCTTTTTGATCAGTGATCATATTGAGGAACTGTTTAATGAGTTAAAGAAGATTCCGGACTTTACTAAGGTGATTGGTAAGAAAAAGGAAGAGATTTATCCCTTGAAAGAAGAAGAGGTCGCGTTTTTGGTGAGCTTTTCGAAAGAGGATCATATCGTGGATATGTCGATTGGGTATATCGAGGGCGAACAGATCTATGTAACGGATGGTCCTTTGAAAGGCAAAGAAGGCATGATTCAAAAGATCGATCGTCATAAGCGAATGGCCTATATACAAGTGAACTTATTCAATGAAGAGACGACCGCAAAGGTAGGATTAGAAATCATCAGCAAGAACTAGCTTCTTGCTTTTATTTTATAGAAAATAATGGGAGAGGAAAAGATGAAAAAATTTAATAATAAAGTTTGGCTGTCCAGTCCAACCATGCATGGAAAAGAAATTGAGTATATCAAAGAAGCATATGAAAGTAACTGGATGTCTACAGTAGGTGAGAACATAGACAAAATAGAAAAAAGCGTTTGTGAAATGGTTGGCTGTAAATATGCAGTCGCATTATCATCTGGTACTTCAACACTTCATCTTGCAGTGAAACTTGCTGGTGTAAAACCCGGTGATAAGGTTATTTGTTCAGATATGACATTTGATGCAACTGTGAATCCGGTTGTTTATGAAGGGGGAGTCCCTGTATTTGTAGATACAGAATATGATACATGGAATATGGATCCAAAAGCTTTAGAAGAAGCTTTTTTATTATACCCTGAGATTAAGGTGGTTGTTCTTGTTCACCTTTATGGAACACCAGGTAAGATTGATGAAATCAAAGCGATATGTGATAAGCATAATGCTATTCTCATTGAAGATGCTGCTGAATCATTAGGCGCAACTTATAAAGGAATTCAAACAGGAACATTTGGTGATTACAGTGCAATATCTTTTAATGGTAATAAGATTATTACTGGTTCATCGGGAGGAATGTTCTTGACTGATAATGAAGAAGCGGCAAATAAGGTAAGAAAATGGTCAACGCAGTCGAGAGAAAATGCACCATGGTATCAACATGAAGAACTAGGATATAACTATAGAATGTCAAATGTCATTGCAGGGGTGGTTAGAGGACAATTGCCTTATTTAGAAGAACATATTTCACAAAAGAAAGTAATCTACGAAAGATATAAAGAAGGATTAAAAGATTTGCCAGTTCAAATGAATCCCTATGACGGAACGAAAAGTGAACCAAACTTCTGGTTGTCATGTATGATCATTGATAAAGAAGCGATGTGTAAACAAGTAAGAAGTGAAACAGAAGCAATATATATTAGTGAAAAAGGGAAATCATGTCCAACAGAAATCTTAGAAACATTAGCAAAATATAATGCAGAGGGAAGACCAATATGGAAGCCAATGCATATGCAACCGATTTATAGAATGAATCCATTTATCACTAAAAGTGGTAATGGAAGAGCAAAGACAAATGCATATATAGAAGGAAGTACAATAGATGTAGGAATGGATATCTTTGATAGAGGGCTATGCTTACCATCTGATAATAAGATGACAGAAGAAGAACAAGATAAAATCATAGAAATTATAAAGGAGTGCTTTCAATAATGTATCCACACTTTTTTAAGAGATTCTTTGATTTTACTCTTTCGTTAATAGCTATTATTATACTAAGTCCAGTTTATATTATACTTGCTGTATTAGTAAGAACAAAACTAGGTAGTCCAGTCATCTTTACGCAGGAAAGACCGGGTAAAGACGAAAAGATATTTAAGATGTATAAGTTTAGAAGTATGACAAGTGAAACTGATGAAGAAGGAAATCTATTACCTGATGAAGCGAGATTAACTTCATTTGGTAAAAAACTGCGTTCAACATCATTAGATGAACTACCAGAATTATTTAATATCTTAAAAGGAGATATGAGTATTGTTGGACCTAGACCGTTATTAGTGAAGTATCTTCCATATTATACACCTGAAGAAAGACATAGACATGGAGTGAGACCAGGATTGACTGGTTTAGCACAAGTAGAAGGTAGAAATTTTGTGAAATGGGAGGATCGATTTAAGTTAGATTGTCAATATACAAATACTCTTTCTTTGCTGCAAGATATGAAAATAATTTTTAAAACAATTAAAAAAGTTTTTGAAAAAGAAAATATAATGGAGAGTACTTCAGAATTAACATTTGCTGATTTGGATAAAGAAAGGGGTACCTTTGATGAATGATATAAAATATAAATTGTTAGATGCAAAAGATGTAGCGCTTTATAAAAAGGAGCTTATAAATATATTAAAAATGATTTTACATGAAAATATAACACAATCTTTTAATAAGTATTTACCTGAAAAGTATATAGATCAACTACCAAAATATATTAACGATAAAAGTGCTTTAATTATCGGAGCATTTGATAAAGACAGTTTGATAGGCTTTCATTGGTGTTATTATTTGAACGTTTTTGATGAAAAAAGGTTGCATTCTTATTTTGTAGGAATTCTTCCTCATTATAGAGGATTAAAGATAGCATATAGAATGTTTCAAATTATAGAAAATATAGCAAAAAAAGATGGAGTATTTGTTATAGAAGCAATGGTTACATATGAAAATAAGCAAGCATATCGTTATCATGAAAATCAAGGGTTTAAAATAGAAAGAGTAAAAATGAAAAAGGTGATTAAATGATAAAAAAGATTCAAAGTGACAGTAATAATTTTTTGTTTAAAGAATTATATTATAATCGGGCAAGAGATGCTATGTTTGATATAATAGACAATTTAAGTAAAAAAGGATATACAGAAATTTATATTCCAGGATATATTGGATGGTCGCCAAATGAAGGAAGTGGGATATTTGATCCTATTAATAAAATTGTCGATTTAAATAGACATTATTATGTTATGGACAGAGAATTAAACACTGATATAAATTATTTGAAAATTAATTTAAAAAACAGCTCAATACTATTAGTTGTAAATTATTTTGGCTTTAGAGATCCTAAATTTGATAAGATTGTTGAATTAGCTCATGAAAGAAATTGTATTGTTATTGAAGATAATGCACATGGTTTTTACACATATCATTTATCAAAAAAATGTGGTAGTGATTTTACATTTTTTTCTCTTCATAAGATGTTACCGTTTTCAAAAGGAGGTAGCATGATTGTTTGTAACCAAAAATTTTGCAGTCTACCTTATAGTGGGAAAGAATTTAATGAATTGAATCCATATTCATATGACATATATTCAATTGCTTATGCAAGAAAAGAAAATTTCAGGAAATTATATAATATATTAAATAACTATAACGATTTAATTAAGCCTTTAAAAAATATTGAGGACATACGATATAATGTCCCTCAAACTTTCCCTATTGTATTATTAAAAGGAAATCGGGATAAAATATATGAATTAATGAACAAAAGAGGATATGGGGTAGTAAGTTTATATCATACGATGATAAATGAGCTACAAAATGAAAAACATTCTGAAGCGGTATGGTTATCACAACACATAATGAATTTACCTGTTCATCAAGATGTCGATTCTCAAGAATATATAGATATGGTTAAAATATTAATACATTACATAAAGGAGACATTTGCATGATAAAAACATTATGTATAGATAATAATGAATGGGATTCACTTGTTGATAATTCTATAGTACACTTCACGAGAAATTATTGTAAAGCTTTTAAAGAACATGGTGATGGCGAGCCTGTTCTTTTTTATGTTGAGAAAGATAATACTAGAGCATTTCAAGTAATGTTTAAAAGAAAAATAGATACTCATCTTGGTGAATATTATGACTTAATTAGTCCATATGGTTATGGTGGATGGATTATTGAAGGCGAATATGACTCTTCTATGTTTGAAGAATATATAGAATTTTGTCAAGTAAATAATATTATTTGTGAGTTTGAACGTTTTGATTTATTTAGAACTGATATTAGTAAATATTATGGAAATATAAAATATATTTCACATAATGTTGTAAAAAAAATAGATATAGATGATGATCAAATTTTCGATGGTATGGAGAGAAGAGCTAGAAAAAATGTAAGAAAAGCTCTTAAAAATGAGTTGAAAGTTATCACAGATGATAGTTTTGAATATATTGAAGAATTTAAAAAAATCTATTATTTAACAATGGACAGAAATGATGCGAGCGATAATTATTATTTTAATAAAGACTTCTTTGAAATTATCACAACAGAGAATTCAAAATTATTTCATGTACTTTATGAAGATAAAATTATCTCTACTGAACTAGTCGTATATGATAACTTATGTTGCTATTCTTATCTAGGCGGCACTTTAAATGAATATTTCAATTTAAGACCCAATGAAATAATGAAGTATGAGATTATGAAATGGGGTCACTCTTATGGATTAAAATATTTTGTTTTAGGAGGCGGATATGGTGCAGATGATGGAATTTTCATGTATAAAAAAGGACTAGCACCAAATGGTATATACAACTTCTTTGTAGGGAATATGATATTCAATAATCAAATATATGCAGAATTGTGTAAAGAAAAAGGAACAGAATTAAGTGATTCTTATTTTCCAAGTTATAGGAGTAAAAAGTAATGAAAAAAGCCTTAATTATTGCTACAATTTATCCATTTATTGAAGGTTTTGAAAAAAACAATATTAAACTTTTAAAAGAACTAGGGTATGAGGTTCATATTATTGCATCAGGAGATGATATAACACCTAACTTAGATGGTTTGGAAGTAGTAAAAAATATTATATCTATAACAAGGAATCCATTATCCGTTTCTAATTTGCAAGCTTATTTTTATATAAAAAAGTATATTAATAATAACGATATAGATTTAGTGCATTGCCACACTCCTGTAGGTGGAGTTTTAGGAAGAATATGCAATTTTAAAAGAAGAAACAGAGGTTTAAGTAAAACAATCTATACAGCTCATGGTTTTCACTTTTACAAAGGGGGACCATTATTAAATTGGATTTTGTATTACCCCATAGAAAAAATACTTTCTAAATATACCGATGTATTGATTACAATCAATACAGAAGATTATAATATTGCAAAAAAATCTTTTTGTATGAATGATTTAGAATATATACCAGGTGTCGGAATAGATATTAAAAAAATAAATTCTATCATAGGTAATAAAGAAGAATTATGTAGACAATTAAATATTTCAAAGAATTCTATTTTACTATTATCAGTGGGGGAATTAAACAATAATAAAAATCATAAAATTGTCATTGAAACATTACCTAAGTTATCTACTAATGTACATTATGTTATTTGTGGTGTTGGGCCATTAAAACAACAATATCGTCAATTGGCAAAGGAACTAAATGTGGAAAACAGGTTGCACCTTTTAGGATATAGAAGCGATATTATTTATATAATGAAATCATGTGATATTTTTGTTTTCCCTTCAAAAAGAGAAGGCTTATCAGTGGCATTAATGGAAGCAACTGCCTCACATATGATTTGCTTTGCTTCAAAAATAAGAGGAAATATAGATATATTATCTAATGATAAAGGAGCATTATTAATAGACTTAAGTAATTTCAAAAGTGAACTTATTAAATTCTTTGACAATATATTTGATTCAACAAATAGTTATATGAATGATGTTGAAAGATTTTCTATAAAAAATGTAAAAGAAAAAATGAAGAAAATTTATAAAGAAATCTAAAAATGAGGTAAGTGAACATGAAAATATTGTTTGTGTATCCTATGAAAATATATAAAAAAAATAATAAATATTATGCTCCATCCATTACAAATACCGTATTAGATAGATATACAAATATTTTTTGCAATAAAAAAAAGGTAAGACTTAATTGGCTTTGTCGTATTGTAATAGATGATACTTATGAAATAACTAATTTAAATGAAATTGATTTTGAAAAATTTCATCTTTATGATTTGAAAAATAGTAATTTAGAAGAATTGATTATAAATCATGACTTTATCATAAGTAGGGTACCTGATTTATTGTGTGGTTTTAAGACGTTCAAACTATGTAAGAAATATAAAATTCCACATGTTTTAGAAGTCGTGGGTTGTCCATTTGACGCATTTTGGTTTCATAGTATAAAAGGGAAAATAATTGCGCCAATTTCTTTTTTAATTCATAGATATATTATATCTAATTCTAAGAACGTTGTGTATGTTACTAAAAGCTTTTTACAAAAAAGGTATCCGAACAAGCATAATAATACATTTATTTCTGATGTAGAATATTTTAATCCTAATGGGTATAGGTATAACCCAACAGAAAAAATTGTTTTAGCAACTATTGGTTCAATTGATATAAAATATAAAGGTCAAGATACTGTTTTTAAAGCTATTAATTATTTAAGTGAAAAAGGTTATCATATTGAATATCGTTTAATTGGGCCAGGAAGTAAAGATTATTTGTTATCCTTAGCTAAAAAATTAAATATTGTTAGTTATGTAAAGTTTATTGGTGCGTTACCACATGAGAAAATTCCAAAACATTTAGAAAATGTCACCTATTATGTTCAGCCAAGTTTAACTGAAGGATTACCAAGATCTATTCTTGAAGTAGAAAGTTTAGGAATACCAGTGATTTCAACAAATGTTGGAGGCATGATAGATATTGTAAATAAGCAAGCACAATTTAAGAGAAAAAATTATAAGGCTCTAGCAGCAATTATAGAAGATAATTTAAACAGTTTGGACCTACTTAGTAATTATTCTTTAGAAATTTCAAGGCTATTCAATAAGAATACTATGACAAATAAATTATATAGATTTTATAACGAATCTTATGAAAGGAGTAATTTGATTTGAAAATATGCATCCTTATTGGGTCGCTTAGAGGTGGTGGTGCAGAAAGAGTGGCAACTATTTTGGCGAACAGTTTAAAAAAACAAAATCATGATGTAACATTAATTAATTTTGAAAAAAAAGAAGATGAATATCTTTTAGAAAGTGGAATTTCACGTTATTTTCTTCAACATACAAATATAGTTAATGATATTCTCGATCTTAATAAATATATTAAGCAAATAGAAGCAGATATTTACATTTCAATTGATATTTATTTTAATATATTAGCTGGGTTCTGTAAAAGAATCAATAAGATTAAAGTTATCATGTCTGAAAGAAATGATCCACGTAATGTAAATATTCGAACAAGTATAAAATTATTAAGAAATATAAGTTATAAATATGCAGATGGAATAGTATTTCAAACAATTGAAGCAAGAAATTACTTTAAGAAAGTTTTTACAGTGAAATCTTCAGTTATTCCAAATCCAATAAAAAAAGATTTGCCGAGACGTAATAGTAATTGTAAAAATGTAATCGTTGCAGTGGGCAGGTTATCAAAACAAAAAAATTATTTATTATTATTAAATGTTTTTGAGAAAATCTCAAAGAAATATCCAGAGTACCAACTTGTTATTTTTGGTGAAGGTGAAGAAAAGACCAATATAATTAATCATATAAGACAATTAAAATTAGAAAGTAAAGTGCATATCAATAATTTTACTTCGGAATTACATGATAAAATTAAAGATTATAAAATATATGTATTAAGCTCTGATTATGAAGGTATACCAAACTCTTTGTTAGAAGCTTTGGGGATGGGTTTTCCTGTTGTAGCAAGTAATACACCTTCCGGAGGAACAAAAAGTTTGATAGATCATTCGGTTAATGGGTTTCTTTTTCAACCAATGAATGAGGAAGAATTTTATAAGTATTTATCCCAATTAATAGATGATGAAAATTTACAAAAAATGTTTTCAAAAAACGCTTTGATAGTTAACGATAAATTTTCTGAAGAAATAATTGTTAAACAATGGGTTTCATTTATTGAGGAAATAGTTAATAACCATGTATAACTTTAAAACATTTTTAAATACTTATAAAATTTTGATTTTTACATATTTAGTTTTTTTTCTTGTGAGTCCTTTATTCTCTTTGATATTTGTTTTTTTTGGTTTGTTTTTTGATCGATCTAAAACTAAACATTATTTGTTTTTATTCGCTTTATTTTTTGGATATATTGCATTCTATTTTAATCCATTGATAGTTGATGATTTATATAGACATTATGAAAATATGAATAAATTTTCAAACATGACTATGTTTAATGCTATATTTTATGATATGAATATTCTTAATAACTTTTTATTTTATCTTTTTGGTAAGTTTCATATAGAACATTTCTATACTTTGATTGGAACTACTTTGACATATTATTTATCATTACTATCTGCTTATAAAATAATCAATATTAAAAAATATAATAAATTGCAAATTATTATATTATATATATTAAGTATAGTTATTTGGCCTTTTAGATTAGTTGTTAGTGGTGTCCGTAATTTTGTTGTAATTTCAATATTGATATATTGGTTTATGGTTTCAAAAAAGAAACTATCAGATGGGAAATCTATGATTATATTGTTGTGTTGTATTTTTATACATTCTTACACAATAATATTTATTTTCTTCTATTTATGTTTTAAATATATTCCGAGCAGATATTATAAGACTTCATTTTTTTTATTAATATCACTTATTTTCTTAGCTGATTTTATTACTCCGTATTTAAATGAAATTAGTATTGTTGGATATTATGCCAGTAAATATATAGCTTATAGAACAGTAGTATTCGAATATGATTTGTACAGTATTTTATTTTCTTTATGTCGGCTTATGTTTATACTTTTTGTTTTCGTTTATGCATGGAAAACAAGATATAAAAATAAAAATCTAATTTTAATATCGATGATAGTGATAGTATCATTAATATTTAATTCTCGTACTTTTTCTGAAAGAAATTATATTTTTGCTGCATTAGCAAGTTTGCTGATTCTAATAGACAATATAAATAATGTTTTTTGTACTAAATATATAAGACATTTTAATACTGTAATATTTATAATCGCATGTATAATGTTTTCAATTTTAAATTACCCAACACTTCGTAATTTTCCGATGAATAAGCCAGTTCATTCTATTATGGTTACTGGATTTGTTCATGTGCTTATTGATTAAGAAACCTGGAAAATTATTAATTTAAAAATTATAAAGTTATAAATAAATTAAAGAAAGGTGACTGTCATGATAAAAAAACTAATCAATAAGTTGAAAGTTCATTTTTATAGTAATGAGAAGTATATAAATATTTTACGATCTTACGGTATATCAATTGGTAAAAATTGTGAAATATATAAGAATGTTGATTTTGGAAGTGAGCCCTATTTAGTGAGAATTGGGAATCATGTACGAATTACTAATGGAGTAAAATTTATAACTCATGATGGAGGGGTTTGGGTTTTAAGAGAAAAAGAGGAATATAAGAATATTGACTTGTTTAGTAGAATAAATGTTGGAAATAATGTGCACATAGGTATAAATGCTATTATAATGCCTGGTGTTAATATTGGTGATAATGTAATTATTGGATGTGGTGCTGTTGTTACAAAAAACATTCCATCTAATCAAATCTGGGGAGGAGTTCCAGCTCATCAGCTTTCGGATATAACACAGTATTTAGAGAAACATATATCTGATTTTGAATATACAAAACAAATGAGTCATATGGAAAAAAAGAAATATTTAATCAATAAATATAAGGATTAAAAATATGAAAAAAAAACTTTATGTCAATACAATTGTTTCATTGTTTTACCAGATCTTTAATGTTATTGTGGGCTTAGTGCTTCCTAGATTATTTTTAATATCTTATGGATCTAAAGTTAATGGATTAATTCAATCTATAACACAAATGCTATCTATTATTACTCTAATGGATTTAGGAGTAGGAGCAGTAGTGCAAGCATCATTATATAAACCTTTAGTTGAAAAAGATAATGATCAAGTTTCAATATTATATAGTAGCGCAAAAAAATATTTTAAAATAATTGCAAGAATATTAGTTGTGTATATTTTTTTATTAATGCTCTTTTATTCTTATTTTAAATCCAATGATTTTAATTGGTTTTTTTCATGTACATTAATTTTTTCTATTTCGATAAGCTCTTTTGCACAATATTATTTTTCGATATGTAATTCTATATTATTAAATGCAGATCAAAAAATATATGTACCAACATTTATAAATTTAATTACGCTTATTTTAAATGCGATTATAACAATATGTTTAATAAATTTTGAATTTTCCATACAATATGTAAAATTAATGTCTTCTTTAATTTTCTTGATTAGACCTATATGTTTATCATATTATGTAAATAAAAAATATCAAATTAAAGTGATTAAGAATCCACCTAAAAACGCAATAAAAAATAAATGGAGTGGATTGACACAGCATATTGCAACTGTATTGACTACTTCAATTGATAGTATGGTTTTAACCTTTTTGTCTACATTTCAATCTGTATCAATTTATAATATTTATGTTATGCCATTGAATGCTATTAGAACTCTATTGGAGACATTAACTATGAGTTATAAGAGTTATTTTGGTAATTTAATTGCGTTGGAGGATAATAATAAACTAGAGAAAGAATTTAATAAATATGAAACAATTGTACATTTTTTTACTGTGGTTATTTTTGGAGTAATTTCAATAGTCTTAGTACCATTTGTATCAATTTATACACAAGGAGTGAATGATACAAATTATGAAAATTACCTATTTTCCTATTTGATTACTCTATCATACGCTATTTATTCGTTAAGATTGCCTTATACTACTTTGATTTTTTCTGCTGGTAAATTTAGAGAAACACAGATTTATAGTATTATAGAATGTATTATAAATATTGTTTTATCAGTTTTATTAGTTAATTTTTTTGGCATTATTGGTGTTGCTATTGCAACATGTATTGCTGTAGGATATAGGACAATATTATCAGCTTATTATTTAAAAAAAGATATTATAAAAAGAAATTTTACTATATTTATAAAACATATTGTAGTCGATGTGGTTTGTGTATTTTTTATTATTATAGTTTCAACGTTTTTTCAAATTAATAATTATAATCTTATACTATGGTTTATTAATTCGTTAAGTGTATTTCTTCTTTCATTGATTGTGTGTATAGTTATACACATTCTTTTTTATAAAGAAGAAATTCTCGAAATATTAAAAAAATTTTAAAATGTTTTGGAGGTACAATTAAAAATGAGAATAGCAGTCGCAGGAACAGGCTATGTAGGACTAAGTATAGCCACATTATTAGCTCAACACCATGAGGTTATGGCGGTTGATATTATTGAAGAAAAAGTAAATATGATTAATGAAAGAAAGTCTCCAATTCAAGATGATGAAATTGAAGACTTTTTAAGTACAAAAAAATTAAATCTAACAGCAACTTTAAATGCAAAAGAAGCATACAAGAATGCTGAAATGGTTGTGATTGCAGCACCAACTAACTATGATTCAAAGGAAAACTTCTTTGATACAAGTGCTGTTGAAAACGTGATTGAATTGGTCATGGAAGTGAATCCGGAAGCTATCATGATTATAAAGAGTACCATTCCTGTTGGATATACTCAAAGTGTAAGAGAAAAATATAATACAAAGAATATTATTTTCTCACCTGAAT
>CABJAS010000010.1 GCA_902363625.1 Clostridiaceae bacterium | reverse complement strand
CAATTGAGCTAAGTCGGCAAAAAAATGGTGGAGGTTAACGGGCTCGAACCGCTGACCCTCTGCTTGTAAGGCAGATGCTCTCCCAACTGAGCTAAACCTCCAATTTCTAGTGCCCATTTATAATACCATAGCTTTTTTTATACGTCAATAATATTTCGCTAATTTTTGTATCTAATTATAAGTTTTTTTATGAAATAAAAAGCGACCATGTCAACTGACAGATCGCTTAGGTTTTTATAATGACATTAGGCTCCGGGTTTTCCTAATAATTTGAACATATTCTTTTTATAAACTTCTACACCCGGCTGATTAAATGGATTCACTCCTAATAAGTAAACAGATAAAGCACATGCTTTTTCAAAGAAGTAAACCATGTATCCAAATGAATATGGTGTCATTTCATCAAGTGTAACTAAGATGTTTGGTACATTTCCTGTATTAGAATGAGCATCAATAGTTCCTTCAGCTGCTTTTTTATTTACATAATCCACTGATTTTCCAGCTAAATAATTTAAGTTATCTAAATTATCTGCATCTTCAGGGATAGTAATGTCTGAAATAGGTTTTGTTACTTGCAATACAGTTTCAAATAATACTTTTGATCCTTCTTGGATAAATTGTCCTAATGAATGCAGGTCAGTTGAGAATGTTGCAGAAGTAGGTAATACCCCTTTATTTTCTTTTCCTTCTGATTCACCGAATAATTGCTTCCACCATTCAGCAAGCATTGCATACTGCAATTCGTAAGTTACGAACATTTCTGCTGGATATCCTTGGTTATTCAACATTTGTCTAGCAACACCGTATTTATAGCAGTCATTTGTAGCTAAATCAGGGTTGTTGTAATCTTCTCTTGCTTTTGCGGCACCTGCTAACATTTCTTCAATGTTAATTCCAGCTACTGCGATTGGGAATAAACCAACAGCTGTTAAAACAGAATAACGACCACCGATATCATCAGGGATTGTGTAAGTTTCATAGCCTTCATTGTCAGCTAATGTTTTCAATGCCCCTTTTTCTTTATCTGTAGTGGCAATAATACGTGTTTTAGCTTCTTCTTTTCCATATCTCTTTTCTGCTAATTCTTTAAAAATTCTAAATGCGATAGAAGTTTCCGTTGTTGTACCAGATTTTGAGATACAGTTGATTGCAAATTCTTTATCTTTGATGAATTCGACTACTTGAGCAATGTAATTTGATGAGAATGTATTCCCTACATAAATAATTTTCACTTTATTTGTTGGATAGATTCCGTTTAATGCTTCAATTGCTGCTCTTGCTCCTAAGTAAGAACCACCGATTCCGCAAACTAATAAGACATCTACTTTTTCAATGATTTCTTTACTTTTGGCATTAATTCTTGCAACTTCGTCTTTATCATAATTAACCGGCCAGTCTAACCAACCTAAGAAGTCATTTCCTTTACCAGTTTTTTCATGAATCATGCTGTGAAGTTCTTTTACTTTATCACTATATGATAAAATATCTTGATCTAGCTTTGCGTTTTCTAAGTTCAATTTAATCATGTATTTTTTCCTCCAGTTTCATTAGTTCCTCTGTTATCCAAATAGGCAACATTTCTTTTAAGGGTTCAAAACCTTTTGGGGTCTCGCGAATTTGCTTCCTTTGATTTTTGTAACTGAGACGACGTTCGCGACGCTTCGATTTACTATCGATAGCTTTGAGACTCAGCTTAGCCTGATTGGTTGCGTTATCAATATCGATGACTTTCACCCGAACTTTTTCACCCTTATGAACAAAATTCTCAATATCTTTAACAAATCCTTCAGAAATTTCTGAAATATGGATCAATCCAGTCAGGTGATTAGACAACGTTGCAAAAGCTCCATACGGCTGTACACCGGTAATGGTAACCTCAACAATATCGCCGATTTTAATCATTTTCATGATTATCCCCCCACTCCTAGTTATTATAGCATATAATTCTTTAAATGCATTAAAAATATGTTATAATATGAAAGAAATATTAAGCATATTGAAAAGGTGGTTAGAAATAAATTATGGAAAATTTAGAACAAAATATTATCAATGTTATTACTAAAATTCGCCCTTATTTACAGCATGACGGAGGAGATATTGAGTTTGTTAGATTTGCAGATGGAATCGTATATGTGAAAATGCTTGGAGCTTGTGCAGGATGCTCTATGATTGATGAAACATTAAAAGATGGGGTAGAGCAAATCCTGATTGAAGAAGTTCCAGGTGTTGTCGAAGTCGTAGCGGTTTAATGGAAAAGAACGAATCGATTACAGCTTTATTGGTCGATTGTGTAAATATAACGTATGATCTGCAAACACAAGAGTTAAAAAAGACCGTATTTTCAAATTTATCTGTTTCTGAAGTCCATGTGCTAGAAGCGGTTTCTTTAGAGGTGAAGCCGACGATGACCAACGTGGCAAATCGTTTGCGCATTACGATCGGTTCTTTAACAACCGCAATCAATAAGCTGATTGAAAAAAAGATGGTGATGCGTTCTCGTTCCGATGAGGATAAAAGGGTTGTCTATTTAGTATTGACACAAAGCGGTAAAAAGGCAGTGGATGTACATAATGAAATTCATGCTAGCATTGATAAAATTGTGATGGATTGCATACCGGAAGAAAAAATGCAATGGGTATGCGATACGATCAAGGAAATAAGCAATCGAATGCAAAAAATGGCAAAATAAATTGCGATAAAGATGAGACGTTTTGTCCGTTAAAACATGTTAGAATAATAAAGTAGAAAATTATTTCTGCTTTTTTATTTTATATTAATTGCATTAACGCTTGATTTATTCAAGTCTTTTAGTTATAATCAATTGCGTTGAGTTGGAAGTATAGTTTTGACATATTTCGCCAAAATATATTGAGGTGAAAAATATGGAGGACGAATACTTAAAAAAATTAATGGAAGTGTACAAGAGCGTTCATCTGTCTGATGATGTGATTGAAGCATTGATCCATAAAAAGGATAATTCAACAGAATATTGACAAGTAAAATAAAGCTCTTATTAAGAACCACTAGATGAGGATCGATAATGTGGTGGCAACCCTTTTGCAAAAGAAGGTGCCGTACCTAAGCGAGGTTATCTCGAACAATAAGAGGAAAATCTTTAGTATATAAAGCTTTCCTCTAGAAGGCTTTTTTATTTGCAGTAGAAAATAAGAATGGGGGAAAGACAAATGAGTGAAAAAATTTTATTTACATCGGAGTCAGTATCAATCGGGCATCCCGATAAAGTGTGTGATCAAATTTCTGACGCAATTTTAGATGCCTGTTTAGCAGAGGATCCATATTCACGTGTTGCCTGCGAATGTTTTGCGACAACTAATCTATTGATTATTGGCGGTGAAATTACTACCAATGCTGTTGTGGATTATGAAAAAGTAGCAAGAGACACATTAAAGAAAATCGGATATACATCTGCGGATATCGGTATTGATGCGGATCATTGTGAAATTCGAGTGGTTTTGGATACGCAGTCTGCTGATATTGCTTTAGGAACCAACAAAGAAGTCGGCGGAGCCGGAGATCAGGGAATCATGTTTGGCTATGCTACTACTGAAACAGAAGGATATATGCCGTTGGCAATTTCTATAGCACATCAATTAGTTCGTGTCGCTACGGAAAAACGTTTAGCAGGAGAATTTAAACATGCGCGTCCGGATATGAAATCTCAGGTTACTGTGGATTATACAGATCCGCAAAATATTAAGATTGATACGATCTTGATGTCTATTCAGCATGATGAAGATTATAACGAAGAAGAATTCAGAGACTATGTTAAGAATGAAATTATGATGTATGTTGTATCGAAGTATGATATGAATCAGGATTTCCGTGTCATTATTAATCCAACTGGGCGTTTTGTCATTGGCGGTCCTCATGGTGATACGGGATTAACAGGAAGAAAGATCATCGTAGATACTTATGGTGGGTATGCTCGTCATGGTGGTGGTGCTTTTAGTGGAAAAGATCCATCGAAAGTAGACCGTTCAGCCGCCTATATGGCACGATATATTGCAAAAAATATTGTGGCAGCCGGATTAGCAGAAAAGACAGAGATTCAATTGTCTTATGCTATTGGTGTGGCTGAACCGACATCTGTTTTTGTTGAAACATTTGGCACTGGAAAGGTGAGTCAGGAAGTTTTACTGAAAGCCATCAAAGAGAACTTTGATTTAACGCCAAATGGTATCATACACAGTTTGGATTTGCTTCGCCCAATTTATTCAAAAACAGCGGCTTATGGTCATTTTGGTCGCGGTGACTTGAATCTGCCATGGGAAAATTTAGATAAAGTGGAAGTTTTAAAGAACTATTTATAGAGGTATCCGAAAGGGTATCTCTTTATTTTTAAAACGCTTACATTATTTAATTTTTCTTCTCATTTTTGATGTAATCAAAAGCTAAGTAGTGTATAATAAAAGCATAGAAGGAGGGATTGTTATGAAAGTAATTGTAAGAGGGAAGAATATTGAAATTACTGAAGCAATCGAAAACAAAATCACTAAACAGCTGGCTAAATTAAACAAATATTTCATCATCAGCGATGATGTGGAAGCGAAAGTATTAGCCAGAACCTATCCTTATGGTCAGAAGATAGAGGTGACTATTCCTACAGATTATGTGATCTTACGTGCAGAGGATGTGGATGATGACTTATATGCAGCAATTGATAAAGTCATTGAAAAAATTGAAGGGCAAATTAGAAAACAAAAGACGAAATTAAGTCGAAGAAATAATAAACCAACATTTAATATGGAATCTATAGAAGATGTGGATGACAATGAAGAAGATGTTGTCGTTCGTACTAAAACCATTACACCTAAGCCAATGGATTTGGAAGAAGCCATTATGCAAATGGAATTATTAGGACATAAATTCTATGTGTATAAAGATATTGAAACCGAATTGGTAAGTGTTGTATATGTTCGTCATGATGGCGGATATGGTCTTATTGAAACAGATGAATAAAAAGAGTGCCGAAAGGCACTTTTTGTTTAACAAAAAAGCGTTCTTATGAACGCGGATAACGCTGCCCCTGATAGGTATCAAGGGCTTTCATTCTTTTTGTAATATCATTTAAAATCGTTACTTTTTTAATAGACCAGAGGGGTCCGTAAAGTTCATCTTGCTTTCCATCACCGGTAAGGCGCTGTACAACAACATGAGGAGGCAACAGCTCTAATTGACGGACAACTAAATCAATATACGCTTCACGTTCCATAAAATCAATTTGATGCGTTTCCATATATCGGGCTATACGACTGTTTTTTAATGCGTAAAGCATGTGAATCTTGATTCCCTGAATGTCCTGTCTGGATAAATATTCTACGGTTTGAAGCATCATTTCCGATGTTTCAACTGGCAGACCGTTAATGATATGCACGCAGACCGAAATATTATGTTCACGCAGCTGATGCAGAGCTTTTTCAAATACTGAAAGAGAGTAGCCGCGATTAAACCATTGAGCGCTTTCTTCGTGGATCGTTTGCAGTCCTAATTCAATCCATAAATCAGTACGTTGGTTTAAATCAGCTAAATATTCAATGATTTCATCGTTTAAGCAGTCAGGTCGGGTGGCAATGTCGATGCCAACGACATCTTTTTTGTTGACGAAAGGCTCAAATGTCTCTTTTAGTTTTTTTATTGAACCATAAGTATTGGAGTTTGCTTGAAAATAAGCAATGTATTTACAATCAGGCCATTTTCTTTTCATCATCTGACTGACTTTATCAAATTGCAGCTGGAGACTATCTTTGGGATCACCGGCAAAATCTCCTGAACCGCTGTCACTGCAAAATAAACAGCCCCCGGTTCCGGATGTTCCATCACGGTTTGGGCAGGTAAAATCAGCATTTAATGAGATTTTAGCGATTTTCTGTTTGTATTTAGTTTTTAAATAATAATTAAAGGTATGATAGCGTTTGTCATCTAAAGTATATTTGAAATTCATTTTATCACCGCAGTCATTATACCATGAATAGGAAGGAATACGTATGCTTTTACAATTATTTCATTTATCTTATCATTTAAAACAGACGAGTATATTAGAGGATATTAATTTGCAGTTCCATCATCCGGGTATTGTTTTAGTTACCGGACCATCGGGAAGCGGCAAATCGACTTTGCTGCATTTGATTGGCGGATTGATTACACCTAGTAAAGGAGAAGTGGTGGTACAAGGAATTTCTTACACTAATAAATATCGCTGCGATAAAGACCGGATACATCAAAATGATGTATCTTTTATTTTTCAGGGATACCATCTGATCGAAGCGATGAGTGTGGAAGATAACTTAAAGCTTTTTGGATTTGATGAGGATCGTATTGAGAGTGTGTTGAAAAAAGTAGAAATGGATAGTTATATGAAAACTATTGTTCAGCAGCTTTCAGGTGGACAAAAACAGCGAATTGCTATTGCTAGAGTTCTTTTGGTTCAGCCTAAGATTATTTTAGCGGATGAACCAACGGCTGCACTAGATCAAAAGACAGCTAAGCTGATTCACTCGCTTTTTGTTGAACTGGCTAAAGATACACTCATTATAGTCGTTAGTCACGATACCCATCTATTTAAAGAAGGTGTCTGCCGTAAAATAGGTCTGACAAATGGGAGGATTGTTTCTGATGAAGAAGTTGAAAGACCAACTGTCTTTACACGTCATAACAATCAATCCTATCAGCTTAATAGGAAGAGCTGTTGGAACTATATAAAATGGAATATCTATTCAAAAAGAGGAAAACTGATCGTGAGTCAGATATCACAGCTGCTTATGATTGCTATCATGATGCTTATTTTTTCATTATCCGGCGGGACATCTCGTTATTTGATGAAACTGCAATCTTATTCTTTTACACAAAATGAATTGACGGTTTATAAAAATGCTGATCCCGATCAAACAATAACGCAGGAAGATATACAGTCGATTGAAAAATGGGAAGGCGTACAGACGGTTGCGCGAAAACGAGCAGTACTTAATATGGAAAATGAAAATAAGGATATTCATTTTCAAATCGTTCCTGATACAACCAAGATGCGATTTGAAGGGGAGAATCCAAAAGCTAGGGAAGAAATAATCCTATCTTATGACTTGGCTAAAGAAATTGATCCGACATTAAAGAATGTCATTGGCGAAACGGTTTATTATCTGCTTAACGGAATAGAAGAACAATTTATCGTATGCGGCTATGCATTAGATCCGCTATCTTATAAAAATGTTTATTTTTCTTCCTTACTTGAAAATGATATTCAATGGTACGAAGAAAAAGCCATCACCCTAATCTTTGAAGATTATAACCAAGTAAAAAAGACGATTGATACGAGAAGTCAGCAGACAAACTATACAATGAGGAATGATTTTTATGAATTCGAAACAAATATTGAGACACTTGTTTCGATGATTAACACAGTGTTGGGGATCTTTCTTTTTATTACGATGACAATGAATATCCTGATGAGTTATTTATTGCACTATGCTTCTTTTTTGCAGAAGCGAAAAGAAATCACGATGCTGCGAGTATATGGAATTTCGCGTTGGCAAATCGGGAAGCTTTATTTATATGAAGGTACGTTGATCAGCTTTGTCACTTTATTTGCAGGCAGTTTCTTTGGCGGCGGTATTATTTTACTGTTGAATCGCTGTCTGCCCAAATGGATTGATCCTTCCTTATCAAATTTACTTATTATCCCTTATGATCAGACTTTTTTTACTGGGTTAAAGCTGCCGATGTTTGTTTATATAGCGATTTTAGTGATGCTGATAATAGTAAATGGATTAGCCATCTTAATATCATTGCTAAGAATCTTTAAAAAAGATGCGGGACAAATCTTACGGGAGGATGATTTATGCTAGAGCTTGTGAATGTTACTAAGAAATATCGTGATCAATGTATATTAAATAAAGTCAATTTAAAAATAGAAGGCCCGGCACTTATTGGTATTCATGGGCAAAGCGGGGCGGGAAAGACCACTTTATTGAATATAATAGGGGGACTGGAAGAAGACTATCAGGGTATTGTTAAGTTTAATGGGGTGAATATTAAAAAAGATCGACAGCAGTATCGATTGCATTATGTCTGCACTTTATATCAACAGGTTGCTTTGTTATCGAAATGGTCAGTGAAAAATAATCTCAATTTATATTCTTATTTTTCTCATCGGCAAAGTGAGGTGGAAGAAAAACACCTTTTAAAGAAATTAAATATGAATGGAATTAAAGTAAAGTGCTGTGGACAGCTGTCCGGCGGACAGCAGCAGCGTTTAGCTCTTGTGCGTGGTCTGAAAAAAGATCCAGCAATTATATTGTGTGATGAACCAACAAGTGCGCTGGATCAGGAAAATGCAGTCAATATGATGGAACTTTTAAAAGAATATGCGCAAAAGGCAATTGTGATTATCGTTAGTCATGATATTAACCTGTTAAGTCAATACTGTAATCATATTTTATATCTGCATGATGGGCAGCTGGATCAAACCAATATTTCTTCGCCCTATCGTTTGTCACCGATGAAGAAAAAAAGAAAAAGACGGATTATCCTAGATTATTATCAGTTGTTGAAAGAAAGCTATAAAAGTCAAAAAGAGCGGCATTTGTTATCTGTTTTTGCGGTCATGTTTGGTACGATCTGTTTAATGCTGACTTTAGTTGTCAGTTATGGGTTAAAACAGGAAACTTTCAAAGAAATTAAAAAGATTTTCCCTCAGCAGTGTATCAGTCTTAAATTTACGGATCGTCATTGGCTGGATATTCAAGATGCCACAGTATTGATGGAAGCGAATGAACATATACAAGGGGCATATTTGAATCTTCCTTATATCGATTTTTTAGGTATCAGTAAGGATAGTGGGGAGATTCTTTTTATTGGCGATAATACGCGATGTGCACATGATGAATTGAGGCTCCTTTTTGGAAGACTGCCCCAAAAAGAAAGCGAAATCATGCTTTCCAAAAATACATATGAACGACTGTTTGGAGAAACTATAAGTGAAAAAACGGTCTACGGACATTATCAATATGCTGATCAAGAAAGAAGATTTGGTTTCCAAGTGGTGGGTGTGGTTGATGAATATACAGGAATGGACACCATTTATAGAAATAGTCTGGATGAATTGAAAATTATTGAAAGTTTGTTTGATCTTCCAAGTGTAACAGGGGATTATTTAATGTTGTATAGTGATGGTGAAATTGATGAACTGCTTACATTTTATCGGATTCAGTTTCCAGAGTATGAATATAAGGAGGTAGGGGCGAACATCAGTGATCAGGTCACAGGAATCTTAAAGAAGGTCAGTTATTTTCTTTATGGGATTACAGGAGTGATGCTGGTTACTATTTTTATGCTTTTAGGAATGACAGTCTATTTGAATATAACAGAAAAAATTAAGGAGATTGGTCTGTTTAGAATGATTGGAGCCTCTCACCGACAAATTCTATATCTGCAAGGATTGGATATTTTGATCATAAGTATGACCGGCGGAGTAGGCGGAGTGCTTTTTGTTGAGTTGCTTTTATCTCAGGGAAGTCAGCTGCTTATCAAAACTTTGGGGTTTACGGTGGTTAAAGCTATTCCCTTGTTGTGGTCAATGGGGGTAGTGGTCTTGATGGGGAGTTTGGGGCTTTTAAGCGGTTGGTTACCGATGTGTTTACTGTCAAAAGTCAGTTTGATAGATTGTTTAAAAGACCAAGGCTACTAATTTACACTTAAATATAGCGACAATAATAAATTTTGTTGATTTTAAGAAGCAGTTATGCTATTCTTTAATAGAATTAAAATCTATGATCAGGAGTAGTAGTTTTGCGGTTTTAGTAGAGAGTCGATGGTTGGTGAAAATCGATAAAATCAAAAGATGAACTCGCCTGTGAGATGTATCTATGAATCAGTAGTAGATAACGTGAGTCTGCGTTAATGAATTGAGTGCACATGATGATGTGAACTAAGGTGGTATCGCGATCAAAGTCGTCCTTAGAGGATGACTTTTTTTATTTAGGAGGTAAAGAAAATGGCTTTTGATCACAGTACGATTGAAAAAAAATGGCAACAATATTGGGAACAAAATAAAACGTTTAAAACGGATACATTTGATTTAAGCAAACCCAAATACTATGCATTGGATATGTTTCCATATCCATCAGGAAAGGGGCTGCATGTTGGGCATCCGGAAGGATATACAGCGACCGATATTATCGCAAGAATGAAAAGAATGCAGGGATTTAATGTACTGCATCCAATGGGGTTTGATTCTTTTGGATTGCCGGCAGAACAATTTGCAATTACCACAGGTAATCATCCGGCTGAATTTACGACAAACAATATCAATACGTTTAGAACTCAGATTAAATCATTAGGTTTTTCTTATGATTGGGATCGTGAAATTGCAACATCTAATCAAGACTATTATAAATGGACACAATGGATATTCACTAAATTATATGACATGGGATTAGCTTATATTGATGAAATTCCGGTGAATTGGTGTCCTGAATTGAAGGCAGTTTTAGCAAATGAAGAAGTTATCGACGGTAAGTCAGAACGTGGCGGATTTCCGGTAATCAGAAAACCAATGCGTCAATGGGTATTGCGTATTACAAAATATGCAGAACGTCTATTGGAAGATCTTGAAGATTTAGACTGGCCTGAGCCTACAAAACAGATGCAGCGCAACTGGATTGGAAAATCAAGCGGTGCAAATGTACAATTTAAAATTGCCGGAACAAATAAAGAATTTACTGTATTTACAACACGCCCGGATACTTTGTTTGGTGCAACCTATTGTGTTTTATCACCGGAACATCCTTTTGTCGATGAAATTAGCAGTGAAAATCAAAGGGAAGCAGTAGCTGCTTATAAAGAATCTATCGCCAGCAAATCAGATTTGGAAAGAACTGAATTGTCTAAAGAAAAAACAGGGGTTTTTACAGGTGCTTATGCGATCAATCCAGTAAACGGAAAAGAAATTCCAATCTGGATTGCAGATTATGTATTAGCAAGTTATGGAACGGGTGCGATCATGGCTGTTCCAGCACATGATGAACGTGATTACGAATTTGCGAAAAAATTTGGAATTGAGATTATCCCGGTGCTTGAAGGCGGAAATATTGAAGAAGCTGCTTATACTGAAGATGGGGTACATATCAATTCAGAATTCTTAAATGGATTAAACAAAGAAGATGGGATTAAAACCATGATTGAATGGTTAAATGAAAATCACTGCGGTGAAGCTAAAATTACTTATAAATTAAGAGACTGGCTGTTTTCAAGACAGCGTTATTGGGGAGAACCAATTCCTATTATTTATAAACCTGACGGTACGATGGTCACTGTCCCGGTAGAGGAATTACCGCTTGAATTACCTGCAACTAATAATTTTAAACCTAGTGATGATGGGGAATCTCCTTTAGCACATTGCGGTGATTGGTTATACGTTGAAATTGATGGTCAAAAATGCCGCCGCGAAACAAACACGATGCCACAATGGGCGGGATCATGCTGGTATTATATCCGTTACATTGATCCTCATAATGATCAGGCAATCTGTGATCCGAAAATCATCAATGAATGGCTGCCGGTTGATTTATATGTAGGCGGGGCGGAGCATGCGGTACTGCATTTACTTTATTCTCGCTTCTGGCATAAGGTGCTTTATGACTGTGGCGTTGTAAACAGTAAAGAGCCATATCAGCGTTTATTCCACCAAGGAATGATTTTAGGAAATAATGGAGAGAAGATGTCTAAATCAAAAGGAAACGTTATCAATCCGGATGATATTGTTGAAAGTCATGGAGCAGATGCACTGAGACTTTATGAAATGTTCATGGGACCTTTAGAGGCATCTTTGCCATGGTCAACGAATGGTTTAGATGGTGCTAGAAAATGGCTGGATCGTGTTTATCGTTTATTTATTGAACAAGATAAACTTTCAGATCAAAATGACGGTACATTAGATAAAATTTATCATCGCACCGTAAAGAAAGTGACAGATGACTATAATACGTTAGGATTTAATACAGCGATTAGTCAAATGATGATTTTTATTAACGAAGCTTATAAATCAGAAACTATTTATCGTCCATATGCTGAGTCATTGATTAAGATGCTTTCATGTATTGCTCCTCATATTTGTGAAGAAATGTGGCAGAAACTTGGACATACGGAATCTATAACTTATGCAGCTTGGCCAACTTATGATGAAAAGATGCTGGTTGATGATGAAGTCGAAATTGCGATTCAAGTAAATGGAAAGCTTCGTGCGAAGATGACCATTGCCAAAGATGAAGATGATGAAAAAGTAAAAGCTGATGCATTGGCACAGGAAAATGTTAAAGCGCATATTGAAGGCAAGAATATTGTGAAAGTGATTGTCGTTAAAAATAAGATCGTCAATGTGGTTATAAGATAAATAAAATGAGATGTCAAAAAATGTTGGCATCTTTTTTTTATATTTAAAAGTGATAGTAATTTTTAATTGTACTATACTTTATATATCATGGGAAGACTAGGGGAGTACCATAATCCAAATATTTTATTTGTAGGAAGCAGCGAGCTACAGGTTTGTTGCTTTTGTTATATATTTTTTATAATTTTGTAAAACTTATTGTTTGAATTAATGTAGAAACTGGATTCGTAATTGTTTTAATAAAGTGGGAAATCCTTTATTTCAGTGGAATATTAAAATTGAAAATAGTTTTGTCAACACTGTAGTATGTTAAAAAGAAAAGACCATAAGAATTGCGGAATGCAAAAATTTATGGTCTTTAAATTTCCCTCTTTGTATTTTTTAATAACTTATAAATAAAGCATGAATACTTCAACTTATTTCTTGAATATAATTTAAATAGGGGTAGGATTTATTTTTGTGTTATCTTTTATAAAAGAGACAATTATTGTCATATTAAGTTAGGTATTTAGCTCTTCTTAGCGAATGATAAAAAATATTAAAATATAAAGCGCTTACTCTGATTTGTTGTGAATAAAAGCGCCAATGAGACTAGAATACCCCTAAATAGTATGCTATACTGTATTACAGAACTTTATTATGGTCAAAAAATATCAATATTTTAATAAACTACTATCTAATGTTTTTAAACGGGGGAATGCTGTTATGAAAATCATGGCTTTAAATCTAAATTCTTATCAGGAAGATAATCAGGAAGAAAAGTTTCGTCGAATTGCCGATAAAATCATCGATGAAGAGATTGATGCTATGTGCTTTTCAGAAGCATCGCAAAGAATTAATACACCTTATGCACATGATCATATTCGTGAGGATAACGCATTGAAGATTATTTGTGATATGGTGAATGAAAAAGCAAAAGATACGTATCATTATGCATGGGATTTTTCTCATTTTGGCTTTACGATCTATGAAGAAGGAATAGGCATTATTACCCGTTGTCCGATTGAAAAAGTGGAGTGCCGCTATATTTCTAAAACCGCAGATACTTTTAGTTATAAAAGTCGTAAAGTAATGAAGATTACATTATGGGATCATGATCAAAAAATTAATGTATATTCTGTCCACTTAGGGTGGGGGGATGATGAATATGAACCGTTTGAATACCAATTTCAGCAGCTTGATCAATGGATTAAAGAAGAGCCTGATGTTTTCACGGTAATCAGCGGAGATTTCAGCAATGATTACAATACGCGATATTATGACATGGTGGTATCACAAGCCTATATTGATCAGTATCTGCAGGCGAATCCGGAAGGGATGAATGACTATACTTTTATTAATCCCAGCGGGATTGAATTCAGACATGCCGAAAAATTAAGGCTAGATTATGTCTTTACCAATACAAATGATTATCGGGCAATTGATGCGAAACGCTTTTTCTTAGAAGGAGATCGTGTATCGGATCACGTTGCAATTTATGTGGAACTGGAAAAAGCAGCCTAGGCTGCTTTTTTGTATACCGGAATTAAGGAAAATAAAAAAACGGTCATCATGACCGTTTCGATTAACCCAATCTGTTGTAGTATTCAACGATTAATGATTCATTGATTTCTTGGTTTAATTCAGATCTTTCAGGTAATCTTACATATTTACCTTCTAATTTATCTGCATCAAATTCAACAAATCCAGGGATATGTGTAGTTGCTTCTACAGCCGCTTTAATCACTGCTAAGTTTTTAGAAGATTCTTTAACAGAGATAACATCTCCAACCTTTACTTGGTAAGAAGGGATGTTTGCTTTTTTACCATTAACTAAGATATGACCATGGTTAACTAATTGTCTAGCTGCTCTACGAGTAGTTGCTAAACCTAATCTATAAGTTAAGTTATCTAATCTTGATTCTAATAAGCAGAAGAAGTTAGTCCCTTTAACCCCAGACATTTTACTTGCTCTAAAGAATGTGTTACGGAATTGTTTTTCGTTCATTCCATACATATTTCTTACTTTCTGTTTCTCAGCTAATTGAGCACCATATTCAGTTAATTTTCTTCTTTTTTGACCATGTTGTCCTGGAGCATAAGCTCTTCTGTTTAATTCTTTTCCTGTTTCTAATGTAGAAAATCCTAATCGTCTAGAGATTCTCCATTGTGGTCCTGTGTAACGTGACATTTGTGTTCCTCCATCTAATTTTATTTTTTTGCTTTGAAATAATTAGACGCATGCTTCATATCAGAAGTGTTCATATTAAGTATTTCTCATTTGCAGCCAGATACTTTACAAACGTGGGTTTTCGCCTGGTTATAAACACTTTTTTGATAACAACATGTGCTGCCTCTTTCTAGCACCATTACATATTACATGATTTAAGTATTATTTGCAAGAAAAATAATGAAAAAAACAAAAAGTATATAATGAATTCAGCAAGGAACTATGCTATAATTTAGAAAGAAATCAATTAGGGGTGTGAGTATGCAATCAATCATGGACTTTGTCAATAGTTTTGGAAAATCTAAACTTATTATTATATTGGTCGTTTTAATCGCGTTGATTATTGCTTTTTTTGTATATCGATCAATGAAATTAAAGAAATATCGCAAAGAGGTATTGGAATTGGATGGTGAAATTAATTCAATTAAAAGTATGCCTATTCAATATCGTTTAGGACGCGTAAAAAAGATTGCTTTGAACGATGAGGGATTAGTCGAAAAATATGAACAATTCTTGGAAAGAAACGATGCGCTGAATACATTGTTGAAAGAAGAGGTTGCTTTTGCGATTAATGAAATCGATGAACAGCTCTATTTCAGAAGATTAAGCAAAGTAAAAGGAAAGTTGGTTAGTTTAAAATTATTAGTTGAAAAATATAAAAAAGATGCGACAGAACTGTTGGCGGATATTGAAACAATCACGGAAATAGAAAACGAACAGCGTGTTGTCATTATTAAACTAAAAGAGAAATATCGTGAGTTAGCGGCTAACTTTGAAAACGTTAAGTATAAGATTGATGAGTATGTTCCGGCTGTTGGTGAATCCCTTGTCACTTTAGAGCAGGAATTTTCGGAATTAGAAGAAATGATGAATGCTCAGCTTTATGCTGAAGCCAATGAGAAATGTGCGAAGCTAACAGAAACTATTGACTTTTTAGCGGTTAATGTACGTGACTTACCTACATATGTATCCATTTCAAGAAATTATATTCCAAAACGCTTTTCTGAAATTACCAAAAGAATGGAAAGCATGAATGAAAATGGATTCTGTTTAGAACGTTTGAATGCAACAACACGTTTTAATAAGATGCAAATGGAGTTAGAATCGGCATTGAAAGATATGCAGGATTTAAAAATTGAAGCGGTCGGCTCAACTTTAGAAGTGATCACTACAGAAATTAATGAGTTAATGAAGGATTTTGAGCAGGAAGAGGCGGCTCATAATGAATATTTAACGATTTGGAAAGATATATTTAATAAAATCAGTGAAGTACATGAGGATTACAAATATGCGATCACGGAGTATAAAAAACTTCATGAACGCTATATCATTGAAGATCTTCATTTAGATATTGAACAATCCTATCCGGAATTAGAAATTATTTTAGATGAGACAAAAAGCTTGGAACATCTGATTCAGTCAAAGGATTTCAGCTATGCGGTCGTCGTAGAACGCTTAAAGGATTTATTGGCAAAAAGCGAAAAGTATGAAGATACATTGCGTTACTTCTTTAGTAAGCGTGATGAGCTTTACTTAACAGAACAAAGAGCTATTGATGAATTAGATAATGTCAATATTGTCCTGTTGGAAATTAAGTCGGAAATCAAAAACACACATCTGCCATCTATCTCGGAAAAATACATCGATTATATTGATGAAGCCTATGAACGTGCAAATGCTATTCAGATTTTAAGAAACAGTCTGCCAATTGATTTAAATGTTTTAACCAAACAGGCAGATGAAGCAAGAGACATCATTTATCAGCTTTATGAAAATGTGCATAATTTAGTGATTACCGCTGATATGGTAGAAGAAACGATTGTTTATGGAAATCGTTATCGCTCTGCATTTTTAGAAGTGAATACAGAATTAACGAAAGCGGAATTGTTGTTTAGAAATGGAGAATATTCAGAAGCATTAAAGATTGCGGTGGATATCGTAGAAAAAATTCAGCCCGGTTTCAATGAAAGACTGACAACAAAAAGTGTTAAAAATCCTACCCTGTGATACAATCCCACCGAAGTAGACAGATGAAATAAATAAAATTTCATGAATCTACAGAGGAGGGATTTTATTATGTCGAGAAAAGCAAAATATACATTAGAACAAAAAATACAAGCATGTGAAGATTATATTTCCGGAAATAAGTCAGCCATTCAAATTGCTAATCAGTTAGGTATGTCCAGTTCAGGAAATGTTTATATTTTAGAATGGATAAGAATGTATCGAGAAAATGGATATGAAGCTTTCCTATCAAGTCATCGTAATTCTCACTACACTAAAGAATTTAAATGCATGGTTGTTCAGAAGTATGTATCTGGTTTAGGGAGTACTAGAGATTTAGCTATTAAATATAAAATTAAATCGAGTAGTACTGTTAAAAATTGGATTTCAAAGTATAATAGACAAGAAGAACTGCAGGATTATAAACCTGCACTGGAGGTCTATACTATGAAAACTAGAAAAACAACAAAAGAAGAACGTATTGAAATCGTAAAGTGGTGTCTTGATCATAATAACGATTATAAAAAAACATCTCAGGAATTCAGATGTAGCTATGCCCAGGTTTATCAATGGGTTAACAAATATAAGAAGGATGGCGAAGAGGGTCTTAGTGACCGCAGAGGACAACGCAAAGCAGAAGAAATGCTGACTAGTGAAGAAAAGCTTAGAAAAGAAAATGATAGACTTAATAGAAGAAATGAAGAATTAGAACGTGAGATTGAACTTCTAAAAAAGTTGAATGCCTTCGAGTAGAAGGATTAGCACGACTACCGAAGGCGAAAAGATTTCATAAAGAAAGGGAATTAAGGAATCTAAAGCATTCGATAATCAAAGAATACAATGATAATAACAATTGGGATATCACTTGGATGTGTAAGCAATTAAAGGTTTCCAGGTCTGCCTACTATAAGTGGACAAAACGAGTAGATACCAAGTTAGATATCGAAAATAGAGAAATCCTAGAATGTATCCAAGCTATCGCAGAAAGTAACAATCGATTATTTGGTACTTTAAAGATGACGTATACAGTGAATAAGAAACTAGAGAGTCACTACAACCATAAGCGTATTTATAGATTAATGTGTATCCATCATTTACTCTCCGTATTTCGCAAAGAGAAAAGATCCAATTGGAAGAAAAGCACTCCACAAGTGACAGCAGAAAATGTACTTCATAGAAAGTTTGAAGTATCTAAACCAAATGAAGTATGGTGTACAGATGTTACAGAAATAGCGTATCCAGGTATAGCCCAAAAAGCATATATAAGTTCTTATTTGGATTTGTATGATCGAAGTGTTCCTGGATTACATGTCAGTAAAAGAAATGATACCTATTTAACAAATGAATCACTAAGAAAAGCAATGGAAGCGAATCCAACTGCCAATCCATTACATCATTCAGATAGGGGATTTCAATATACAAGAGAGGTATTTAAAAAAAATTTAGAGAAACATGGGATGAAGCAATCCATGTCAAGAGTAAGCAGATGTATTGATAATGGACCAATGGAAGGATTTCAAGGAATCTTTAAAGAACTGTTAGTAATACTTCATCCAAATTTAAAAACGTATGATGAATTAGAAGAAGCCATATATAAAACATTGGATTACTATCAAAACGAATATCCACAAATGAGGTTTAGAGGGTTAACCCCAGCAGAAGTAAGAATTAAAGCGTTAAGTGAGAATATTCCAACACGATATCCAATAACTCCAAATCCACAAGTTGTGAAGTATTGGGACAATGTGAAACAAAGAAAAAAACCAAACTGAAATTAATCAGCTTGGTTTAGCATAAATATTTTATTTATTTCCCATGTCTACTTGACAGGGGGTGGTTCACTGTAGTAGGGTTTTTCATTTAAATATTGATTTTATTTTATGAGTTTGCATATAATGTCTATGAAAGAAATGAGGGAGTAGATTGATCTATTTAGATTATACAGCGACAACACCGCTTAACCCAGAAGTAACTAAAACCTATACCAAGCTGTTGAATGAATTATTCGCAAATCCGGATTCCATTCACAAATTAGGATTAGAAACGGAAAGCTTGATGAATAAATCACGTCAGTTAATTGCTGATATGCTGCACGTTAAATATGATGAAGTTCTGTTTACCAGCGGAGCCAGCGAAGCAAACAATATGGCGATCAAAGGCGTGGCATTTCAATACGCCAATCGCGGCAAACATATTATTACCAGTACCTGTGAACACTCATCGGTGTATGAAACCTGTCATCAGTTAGAAAAAGTATTTGGCTATGAGATCACATATATCAATGTGGATCGTTATGGCAAGCTTGATTTAGACCAATTAAATCAAGCCATTCGTAAAGATACGATTTTGGTATCAATTATGCATATTAATAATGAAGTAGGATTCATTAATCCGGTGGATCAGATTGTCAAAATCGTCCGTGAGAAAAATCCGCTGACTAAAATCCATATTGATATGGTACAATCTTTAGGAAAAGTGCCGATTGATTTAAGTCAGATTGACTTAGCCAGTTTTTCTGCGCATAAGATTTATGGCTTAAAAGGCAGTGGAATCTTGATGAAGAAAAACAACTGCCAGATTGTTCCATTGGTGAGCGGCGGACAGCAGGAGTTTAATTTAAGAGCCGGAACCAGCAATGTGCTTACAAATATAGTGCTGGCAAAAACTATGCGTTTGGCATTAGAGCATTTAAATGATAAGATGATGAAGGTCAAACAGATGAATCATTATTTAAGAGAACGCTTGACCATGATGGAGGGAGTCGTTATTAATACTCCTTTGACCAATGGATCGCCGTATATTATCAATGTTTCATTTGTAGGATATAAACCTGAAGTATTTGTTCATGAATTAGAAAAATATGAGATTTATGTTTCCACTCGTTCTGCCTGTTCAACGAAATCCAGTCAAATGTCACGTACTTTAGAAATGATGCATGTTGATCCTGCCATTGGCAGCAGCGCTATTCGCATTAGTTTATCCGCATTAACATCACAGCAAGAGTTGGACACCTTTATCAGTGCTGTCCAAGAAACAATGAAAAATTTAAAGAAACAGAGGTAGAAGAATGCAGTATGACCATATCTTAGTTCGCTTTGGTGAACTCACAACAAAAGGAAAGAACCGTAAGCTCTTTATTGGAAAATTAGTTCAGAATGTTAAAGCGGCTTTAGCTGAGTTTAGCAGCTTGGAATATCAGAGAACTTACGATCGCTTATATATCCTGCTTCATGATGAAGATCAGGAGGCCGTTGTAGAAAAATTGAAAAAGGTGTTTGGTATTCACTCTTTTTCATTGGCAATCAAAGTGAACAGTGAGCTTGAAGAAATAAAGAAAGCTGTTGAATACATCGTAGAAAATTGTGATGGTACAACATTTAAGATTGATACGAAAAGAAATGATAAAGAGTTTCCGCTTAGCTCTCAGGAAATAAACCGGGTTATGGCAGGACATGTTTTTAATCATACCACGAAGGATCTTAAAGTAGATGTGCATCATCCGCAAATCTTAGTAAAAGTAGAATTACGTAAAGAATACACCTATATCATGAATGATGTGGTCAAAGGAGCCGGCGGGTATCCGGTTGGCGTCGGTGGCAAAGCCTTATTAATGCTTTCTGGCGGGATTGATTCACCGGTCGCAGGTTATCTGACTTTAAAAAGAGGAGTGATGATTGAATGCATCCATTTCTCATCACCGCCTTATACGAGTGATCGTGCTCGTGACAAAGTGTTGCGTCTAGTTCAAAAACTAACTGCTTATACAGATAAAATAAAAGTGCATATCGTTCCGTTTACAGATCTTCAATTAGCGATCTATGAACATTGCGATGAATCTTATGCGATGACGTGCATGCGCCGTATGATGTACCGTGTAGCATGTGCTATTGCCGAAAAAAATCATTGTTTAGTTTTAGCCAATGGTGAAAGCATCGGTCAGGTCGCTTCGCAGACTTTAGAAAGTATGAGTGTCATTAATGAGGTAACGAATATGCCGATCATTCGTCCGGTTGTCTGCATGGATAAATTAGAAATTATTGATATTGCTCAAAAGATTGATACTTATGATATTTCAATCGAGCCTTATGAAGATTGCTGTACGATTTTTACACCTAAAAATCCGGCAACTAAGCCAAGACTTCATCGTGTACTTAGTTATGAAGAAAACTTTGATTACGAAAGCTTAGTTAAAGAATGTGTAGAAAATACGGAATCTTTATTGATTTGCGCACATCCTAAAAATGAAGAAGATCTGTTTTAATCTCCGATTCGGAGATTTTTTTATGATTGTAATTTGTATCATTTTCAAATTATTTCATATATAATAAAGAATAAGAGGTGAAACTATGAACAAGCTAAGACGAATGTATGATTTTTATGTACGCCATGTCTCAACCGAGGATACAACCAGTTTGGCTTATTATTTCATCTTATCATTAATTCCGGCAGCGACGTTGCTGGCAAGCTTTGCCCAGATGCTGCATTTTGATCTGGCAAAAGATACGTCGGTAATAAAAACGGTTTTTAATGAAAATATTGCTAACAGCGTTATTGAACTATTGACTTCCAGAAGTGTATCTTACTATTCCATTATTACCTTACTGATCTGTCTTTACGTCTGTTCCAAGGGAATCTATCGGGTAACAAGAACAGTCGATTATATGTATAAAGTAGATCCTAAGCCCTATATGCCGGCACGTTTTACAGCGGCCTTAAATACCTTGCTGCTAGTGATTCTGATTTTAGGATTAATGGTGTTGATGACAATTGTTCCTTTTATATTAAACTTTCTTAATTTAGGACCCATTTGGAGTCTGATTCAATTTGGCGGCGGCTTCTTCTTTGTTTTAATTATTATGCTGATCATGTTTAAAGTCGTCCCATCGATTCCATTAACCTTAAAAGAAATTTATAAGGGAGCACTAGTCACCTCAGTATTATTTATATTGATTATTTTTGGATTTAGTATATACTTAAGATTTGCCAATTACACAACGATTTACGGACCGTTTGCGAGTGTGGCAGTGTTGTTATTGATGTTTGATTTTTTTGCGAAAGCGATCTATATCGGTTTTGCAGTAAATGCTTTGGATCAATATATTATGTAGAATGAAAGAGGAAAAAAGAATGAAAGAAACAAATTTAGAAATTAAGAAGTTAGGCATTAACGGAGAGGGAATCGGATATATTAACCGTAAGATTACTTTTGTTAAAGGGGCCTTGCCGCAAGAAGAAGTCAGTGTTGAAGTTACCAATGATACGCGTTCATTTAAAGAAGCGAAATTAATCAAAGTATTGAAAAAATCAGAGCATCGTGTTCAGGCACCTTGTTTTCAGCAAAATCATTGTTTAGGATGTCCGATCATGCACATGTCATATGATCAGCAGTTATATTTCAAAAAAGATATTATTCGTGACAGTTTACGTCACTATACGAATTTAGATTTACGCCGCATTGATTTTAGAAGATGTCTGCCATCAGTAAAACAAGAAGGATATCGTGATTGTGTTCATTTGCCGATTGTTCGTTTTAATCAAAAAGTAACTTTTGGGATTTATCAAAGAGAGACAAAATATTTAACGATCATGAATCGCTGCGGAGTACAAAATCCATTGATCAATCGTTGCTTAAATGATTTAGAAACGATCTTTGAAGAAACCAAGGTACGTTCTTACAGTGAAGAAACAAGAACAGGACTGCGCTTTTTAACGGTACGTGTTTTTGAAGAAAAAGCACAGTTAGTTTTTGTTACCGGGCGTGATCGTTTAGATAATAAACTGATTGAAGCAATAGAAAAGCTGGATTATGTCCATTCAATCTATTACACGATCAATACCAATAAAGGACAGGAATTCAGTCATGGTCATTATGAAAAAGTGTCAGGAGCAACACGTCAGGAATTCACATTAGAAGGAAAGAAATTCATCATTTCTCCAAAATCTGAATATCCGATTAACACTTCAATGGTGCCAACGGTCATTGAGACAGTTAAATCTTTGTTATCAAAAGAAGTGAAGTCATTATTGGAAATCAACTGTTCAATGGGATGGTTAGGTATGAATTTAGATGATTCAATCGAAATTAAAGGGATTGATTTTGATCGTGTTAATATTGAAGACGCTAAATTAAACGCTAAATTTTTAAAGAAGGAAAACTGCAGCTATGAAAGCGGAAAGCTGGAAGAGCTGACAAAACAGTTAACTAAAAATAAGAAGTTCGATGCCTTTATTGTTCACAGCAACAAATTGGGAATGCGTAAGACGATTAAAGAAAGTTTGATCAAAGGAAAAATCAAAGAGTTGATCTACCTGTCATCTTCTCCATCTTCTTTTGCTAAAGATGTATCGGATTTAGAGAATAATTATCAAGTAGAATCGATTGTTCCGATCGATATGCTGCCACATAGTCAAAATGTCTTGGTTATTGCTAAATTGAGGCTGAAGAAATGACCAAAAAAGATTTAAAATTCATTGTTGCTTTACTTTTAGTATCCGTTGTCTTATTTATTGGGTATCAATGGTTTATCCATGGACGAGCTGATCAGATTGAAAAAGCATTTGTTTATCACAATAACGAATTGGTGATGGAATTTAAAATTGATGAAGATGCTACATATGAACTTACCGGGGATTACGGAAAGATGCATATTGAAGTGAAAGACGGAAAATATCGCGTTTACGAAGTCGAATGTCCGAATCATGATTGTGAGCGAGTAGGATGGGTAGCAAAGGGAAGTACGACCACGATTTTATGTGTGCCAAATGATGTTTTTATTCGACAAGATGCCAAAAACTAAGAAAAATTCTTAGTTTTTTTGTTTTCTTGCTTAATAAAACGGATTGTACTTCGATTAATACAAATAATTTATTATAATGCATACTTCTTACTTTTTTTTCTTTGCAACAAGGGGGCAAAATGGTATAATCAAGGTGAATGATTTATAAAGAGATGGAGGAAATGTTATGGCAATTTTGTCTGGAATTGGGAAAGTACATTTAGACGGCCAAAAAGGATTGACAAAAGATAAACCTGTCAAATCAATGGATGCGCCGGCAATTGTTTATATTCCATTGGTAAGTGGAACATCAACAGCCTTTGACGTACATGTACAACCCGGTGACCATGTTGACATTGGGACTAAATTAGCTACACGTAAAGATATGTATGTTCCGGTTTACGCTTCAGTTTCGGGAACCGTAAAAGCGATTGAAAAAAGAATGCATATCAGCGGTAGAATGCAGAACCATGTCGCAATTGAAAACGATGGGCAATATACATCAGTAAAAGCAATTGATATCAGCAACCCTGATGATATGAGCCAAAGTGATGTGTTGGAAGCAATCAAAGAACTTGGTTTAGTAGGATTAGGAGGCTCAGGCTTCCCAACGTACATCAAATATTCAAAGCCAGAATTATTAGAAACAGTATTGATCAACGGTGTGGAGTGTGAACCATTCATTACCGCAGATCATATGGAAATGCAAGATAATGTGGAAGCATTATTTGATGGTACTGAATTCTTGATTAAGGCAGCGGGAGCCAAAAATGCGATTATCGCAATCAAAGAGCACAAACCTGAATTATTCAGTCTATTAAAAGGGGAATGTGAAAAACATGCCAATATTACTTGTGTGGAAGTTCCTGATAAGTATCCAATGGGATGGGAAAGAACTTTAGTTAAACAGGTATTGAAAAAAGAATACGATCAGCTTCCTTGTGAAGTAGGAGTAGTGGTAAACAATTCAACAACAGCGATCAGCCTTTCAAAAGGAATTCGCGAAGGAAAAACCATTACAGAACGTATTGTTACCGTTTCGGGAAACGGTGTAAAAGAACCTACAAACGTAAAAGTAGCAGTAGGGACGCCAGCTAATGAAATTATTGCCTTCATTGGCGGATACATCGATGAAGAAGTAGATGGTGTCATTTTAAACGGTGGACCAATGATGGGGAATTCATTGATGAATGATACATTTGTTATTGCACCGTATATGAATGCACTGACAGTTTTAGTAAGAGAAGATACAGTACCGCTTCCATGTTTGAAATGTGGTATGTGTACAGATCACTGTCCAGCTAATTTACAGCCGGTTAAGATCATTCAAGCTGAAAAAGCTGCGAATGTGGATATGGTGAAAAAATTAGAAGCTGACCGTTGTGTAAGCTGCGGAATGTGTTCTTACATCTGTCCTTCTAAGATTGAAGTGTCGGATTTTGTTGCAAAAGCAAAACGTCGTCTGCAACTTGCAAATATGAAGAAGAAGTAAGGGGGAGCTTTAATGAAGATAACTTTAAAAAGAACATCGCCTAACTATCGTCAAAAGCTTTCAACGATCAACATCATGCAAAATCTGATGATCGCCGTGATTGTTTTAGCTGCTTATTCAGTAGGGTTCAATTTTATTAAATATGGTTCTGATTACGGAATCCAAGCCTTATTGATTTATGTAGTAGCTGGAGTTGTTGCTTTTGTGACAGACTTGTTATGCGGAAAACTATTCAAACGCAATGATGCCGGAGATAATAAGTATTTAAATGCTGTTTTATCACCTTTGGCAACGGGGCTGATTTTTGCCCTTACATTACCTATCGGAACACCATTATATGTGGTTGGGGTAGGATCATTTATCGCTATTTTCTTTGGAAAAGCGATTTTTGGTGGATTTGGGCAAAACATTTTTAACCCTGCTTTAGTAGGACGTGTATTTGTTCATTTATCATTTAGTTCACAATTATTATCTTATTTACCGGGAGCGGCTGATGCTATGACTGGTGCGACACCAACTGCGGCTTTAAAAGCAACGCATTGGCTAGGCGCTAGTTCTCTTGGTTTAGCGGATTTATTTTTAGGAAACTATCAAGCAGCGTTGGGGGAAGCCTGCACTGTATTGATCTTAATTCTAGGGGTATTCTTAATTTGGCGTAAAGTCATCGATGCCCGCATTCCTTTAGCTTATTTAGGAACAACATTGATTTTAGCGTTTATCAGCGGTTTAGTATGTGGTATTGATCCAATTACAAATGCGCTGACACATATCGCGATCGGTGGGGTAGCCTTCGGAGCTGTCTTCATGGCAACCGATCCGGTAACTTCTCCGACCAGTCCGCTTGGAAAGATTATTTATGGAATCTTCTTAGGGGCTATTACGATGATTATTCGTTTAAAAGCCAATTATCCTGAAGGGGTATTGTTCTCAATTTTAATTATGAACATGTTGACACCTTTAATTGATAACCTGACAACAGGACGTACAAATCAGAAAACATTAAAACAAATTATCGTTATTGCCGTATGTTTCTTAGTTTCAGCTGGAACAGTAGGCGGAATCAGTACAACTCTTAAACCGGTTGAAGAAAAACCTGTAAAAGTACCTGATCCAATTCCGGATTACTTATTCTTGGAATATAAAGACGGAGCTTATATCATGCAGGTGAAAGGTTTCGGCGGAGATGGTGCGCCGGTTAAATTGGCTGTAACTATTTCTGGAGATAAGAGTCTGGGAGTAACACCGGTTAAATACAAAGGTGAAACTGCTGGCTGGGGTGCTGACCTGTTGACAAGCGGTGTTGGTGAAAGCTTAAATGCCAATGCAAAAGTATTCTATGATAAAGTCATTGCCGGAAGTGTTTCTGCTGATGAATTAGATGGTATCGATACTGCAACAGGAGCCACTTATACAGCAAAAGCAGTAGTGAATGCAATTAAGGGAGCTTTAGAAGCAGCACCGAAAGTAGAGGGAGACCTTTATACATTTAATTTAACAGCTAACGGATATGGTGGAAAGAAAACACCGATGAAATTAGAAATCGTTATTAATAAAGCAACATCTATGTTTGAAAGTGTTAAAGTGATTGAAGCTAACGGAGAAACTTCAGACTTTGGTGCGGATATGATCAGAGGTGTGCATGGAGAAGGATTGAACAGTAAAGCACAAGACTTCTATGATAAAGTATTGAATTCTCAAGTTGCTTTCGGAGATGTAGATGGCATCGATACTGCAACAGGAGCAACAATGACAGCGACAGGTATTGTGGATGCAATGAAGACAGCAATGACAATTGTCAATGATGTTTTAGCACCAAATGCTGATGGAGCGTATGTGATTAGTGCAAACGGTTATGCCGGAGCATCAAATCCAATGAAAATTGAAGTAAAAGTATCAGGAGATACTGTAGAATATGTAAAAGTATTGGAAGCCAATGGTGAAACTTCAGACTTTGGTGCCGATATGATCAGAGGGGTTCACGGAGAAGGACTGAACAGCAAAGCTCAAGATTTCTATGATTTAGTCTTGAATAGTTCATTCAGTGTTTCAGATGTGGATGGAATTGATACAGCGACAGGTGCAACAAAAACAGCAAACGGAATCATGGAAGCTGTTAAAAAAGCAATCGCTGCAAGTAACTAGGGAGGACTAGACAATGGGTAAAACAATTAAATTAGCTGTTTTTCTAGCGGTCATTAGTGCGCTTTCTGGGTTATGTCTTTCTTTTGTAAACAGTCAGACAGCACCTATCATTGCCGAAAATGGTTCTTCTAAAGAAACAGAGTATCTAACTAAAATTTTTGAAAATGCAAAATTCACTGAAAAAGATGTCAGTGGAGAATTCGTTAAAAAACAATATACATGTGATGCCGGAACTGCTTATAAAATTGATGTAAAAGGTTATGGTGCAGACGGAATTTCATTCCTTTTGGGAATTGATACAGAAGGTCAATTTGTAGGGTATGAAGTATTAAACTACTCAAGTGAAACTTCTGGAATCGGAGATCAAATCGCAGGAGAAGACTTTAAAGCATCTGTTTTAGAAGCAACTGCTGATGATGAAGTGGATACGATTTCCGGAGCGACAATTTCTTCACAAGCGGTTGTGAATGGTATTAATGAAGCGGCTGAATTATTCAGCAGCTCTAAATAGGGGAGGGTTGACAGATGAAAAAATTTGATATTTTCAAAAAAGGAATCACTGTTGAAAACCCAATCTTTGTCTTATTGCTTGGTTTGTGTTCTGCCTTAGCGATCACAACATCCTTAACCAATGCGATTGGGATGGGATTAGCAGTAACATGCGTGTTGATTTTATCAAACGTGATTATCTCACTTTTAAGAAAAGTGATTCCTTCAGAAATTCGTATACCGGTATATATCGTTATTATTGCGACACTTGTAAAATGTGTGCAGCTATTAATGAATGCCTATATGATTTCTCTATATAATTCATTGGGTGTATTTATCCCATTGATCGTTGTTAACTGCATTATCTTAGGACGTGCAGAATCATTTGCAAGTAAAAATACGGTTTTGGATTCATTGATTGATGCCTTGGGAATGGGCGTAGGATATACGCTTGCCATCTTAGCGGTTTCTTTCTTCCGTGAATTAATCGGAACAGGTGGTTTATCATTAGTAAATCCATTCGATTCAACACAGGTAATTTTCCAATTCAGTTTATTTAAAGAGTATGCAATCGGTTTGATTACTCAGCCTGCGGGAGCTTTCTTAACATTAGGAACTTTAATCGGGGTTATAAACAGTATTTCTAATCGTCGCATTAAAAAAGCTACAGAAAAGAAAGCAGAGGTGAAATAACAGATGGAATTATTCGCATTATTTATCTCATTGGCACTGATCAACAACGTTGTTTTATCAAAGTTCTTGGCAGTGTGTCCATTGCTTGGTGTATCTAAAAAATCAAGCAGTGCATTAGGAATGGGGGCTGCGGTTACATTCGTTATCGTTATTGCCTCTATGATCACTCATGTTTTATATTACCAAGTGTTAGTTAAATACCATATTGAGTACATGGATTTAATTACGTTTATCTTAGTTATCGCTTCATTAGTGCAATTTGTTGAAATGTTCTTAAAGAAAGTATCTCCGCCTTTATATAAAGCATTAGGGGTTTATCTTCCTTTAATCACAACAAACTGCGCTGTATTAGGGACAACTTTGAATAACATTACAGATGGTTATTCATTTATTGAAGCAACAGTAGCCGGATTTGCCGTTTCTATTGGGTTTGCTTTAGTTATCTATATCTTTGCAACAATCCGTGAAAGATTGGAAATCGCTTCAACTCCTGAAGGGTTTAAAGGTGTGCCTATTGCCTTAATCACTGCAGCGATTATGGCATGTGCATTTGCCGGATTAGCCGGATTGGTATAAAATGATCGCATTAGTTTGGTTAATGATCTTAGTGTTCCTGTATATCGGATTATATATGTGGAACAAAAAAACACCTAAGCCAAAAGGGTGTGAAAACTTAACAGCGGATTGTGATGGCTGCAAGCTAGTTGATTGTACACACAATCCAGTACACCATGAGGAGGAGACAAAAAATGATTGAAGCAGTTGCTGTCTTAGGGATCATTGGTGCGCTTTTAGGAGCAATGCTAGGTATTGCGGATCTATTCTTAAAAGTAGAAAATGACCCAAGAGAAGATTATGTCATGAGCAAGCTAGCCGGTGCAAACTGTGGTGGATGTGGATATCCTGGATGTCAAGGTTTTGCTGCTGCATTAGTGAACGGAGAAGCGACACAAGTGTCAAAATGTGCTCCAACTAGTAAAGAAGCAAAAGATGAAATCGTAGAATATTTGAACACAACACCAGGACCGGATGGTTCAACTTTGAGTGTTAAACTATAAGATGAGGATTGCCCTCATCTTTTTTTTAATTTGAAAATAGTTTTCAGAATGTGAAATGTAGTGATTATATGAGATAAATTTCACATCATAATGTCAAAAAACATAATAAATAGGTGAAAGCGATTGCAAATTTGGTGGAAATGTATTGCTCAAAATACACTTCTAGTATATAATATAAGCGTTAGAAAGAGCTTAATACTCTAACAAAATTCTAAGTAAGGATGGGAAGGAAAAAATGAAAAACTTTAAAAAAGTTATGGCAGTTGCTGCTTCAGCTGCTATGGTGATGACACTTACTGCATGTGGTGGATCATCTGTTAAGTACACAAAAGTTGGTTTCGGTATGGTAACTTCTGTGTCAGAAAAAGGAGACTACAACCAAGTTAATACAACTATGGCTACTGTAGGTCTGGACAGCAAAGGAAAAATCGCATATGTTGATTTAGATGTTGCTCAACAAAATACGAATGACGCAAAAGAAACTCGTACAAAAGTAGAGAAAAAAGAAGATTACGGAATGAAGGGTGTTTCTGAAAAAGCCGGAATCGGTAAAGAACTTTACGAACAAGTAGATTTCTTAGAAGAAAAATTAATCGGAATGACTGCTGAAGATGTTAAAAACATTGAAGTTTATGACAAAGATGAAGAACATAAATCAGTACCTAAAGAAGGAACTGACATCGCTGCTGGATGTACAATTTCAATCGCAGAATTCCAAGCTGCAATCCAAAAAGCTTTCGATAATATGGCAGAAGTAAAAGCTGACAAAATTGGAGCTGGTGAAGTTATCTCTGTAGATGATGCTAAAGGTCAAGTTAATACAACTGTAGCACAAGTTGCTTTAAACTCTAAAGGTGAGATCGAATGGTCAAATATTGACGTTGCTCAAACTTCTAATGCTTCTGATGTAAGAAGTAAAATGGAGAAAAAAGAAGATTACGGAATGAAAGGTGTTTCTGAAAAAGCCGGAATCGGAAAAGAATTCTATGAACAAGTTAACTTCTTAGTTGGAAAATTAAAAGGTATGACTGCTGATAAAGTAAAAGCAATCGAAGTTTATGACAAAGATGAAGATCATAAATCAGTACCTAAAGAAGGAACTGACATCGCTTCAGGATGTACAATCTCAATCGCTGATTTCCAAGCTGCTTTAGCAGAAGCATTTGAAACAGCTAAATAGTCATTCAAAAACCGGAAAAAATTCCGGTTTTTTTTGTTATGGGTATCTGTACTTTTGCTATAAATAGTTTATAATAAAACATGTTAACGCTTTCAGCTAGGAGGATGAATTATGAAGTTTACAGACGGTTATTGGATGCTTAAAGAGGGCACTGTTCACAGTAACGCTATTGAAATTTACGATTACCAAATTAAAGGGAAAACACTTGTTTTATATGCACCATTTAAGAGTATCCAAACAAAAGGAGATACCTTGAATATGGGGATGCTGAGCATAGAATTAGATTCACCGATTGAAGATGTTATTGGGGTGAAGGCTTATCATCACATCGGGGGATTGCCAAATCAGCCGCAGTTTCAATTAAATGAAACTGAACACGAAATTATCATTGATGAAAAAGACGACTGTCTTATCTATACATCTGGAAAAGCACAGGCTGTGATTAAAACGATAAAAGGAAAATATGAGTTATCTTTTTATTATGACGGTCAGCTAAAAACAGAGAGCCTTTTTAAATCTCTGGGATATGTAGAGACAAATGGAACGGCTTATATGAAAGAAGAATTAACGATCGCACATAATGAATATGTGTATGGTTTGGGAGAACGTTTTACTCCGTTTATAAAAAATGGTCAGGTTGTCGATATCTATAATAAAGACGGGGGTACCGGCAGTGAACAGAGTTATAAGAATATTCCGTTCTACATTACGAATCAAAGTTATGGTATCTTTGTCAATACACCGGGATTGGTATCTTTTGAAGTGGCTTCTGAAAAGGTGTCAAAAGTACAGTTCAGTACAGAAGGAGAAGTCCTGCATTACTATTTTATTGGCGGTCAGGACATGAAAGATGTATTAGTACATTATACTTCTTTGACTGGAAAACCGTCATTGCCGCCGGCATGGTCATTTGGCTTATGGCTGTCTACGTCATTCTTAACGGACTACGATGAAGCAACCGTCAATGAATTCATCGACGGTATGCTGGAAAGAGATATTCCTTTAGATGTCTTCCATTTTGACTGCTGCTGGATGGATGAGTTTGAGTGGTGCAATTTTAAATGGAATCCTAAAACCTTCCCTGATCCTGAAAAAATGCTGAAAAGGATTCATGATAAAGGAGTTAAGATCTGTGTTTGGATCAATCCTTATATCGGACAAAAGTCTCCGTTATTTAAAGAAGGAATGGAGAACGGTTATCTGCTTAAACGTGCTGATGGTTCAGTCTGGCAATGGGATATGTGGCAGGCTGGAATGGGGTTAGTTGATTTCACTAATCCAAAGGCTGCCCGCTGGTATTTAAGCTATTTAGAAAAGTTGATTGATATGGGTGTGGATAGCTTTAAAACAGATTTCGGAGAAAGAATTCCCACTGATGTGGTTTACTACGATCATTCAGATCCGAAACTGATGCATAACTATTATACTCATTTATATAATGAAGCCGTATTTAATTTATTGAAAAATAAAAGGGGAGAACATGAAGCATGTTTATTTGCCCGTTCTGCAACTGTTGGCGGACAGCAGTTCCCGGTACATTGGGGTGGTGACTGCGTTTCCGTTTATGCTTCTATGGCAGAATCATTGCGTGGCGGATTATCGTTTACACTTTCCGGATTTGGCTACTGGTCACATGATATTGGTGGTTTTGAAGATGGATGTTCACCTGACCTTTATAAACGCTGGAGTCAGTTTGGTTTGCTTTCAACCCATTCACGCTATCATGGAAGCGGAGAATATAAAGTACCTTGGCAGTACGGAGAAGAAGCAGTGGCAGTCACACGCCAGTTTACAAAGCTAAAGCTTTCACTGATGCCTTATTTATATACGCAATCTGTGAAGACGCATCAAACCGGAATTCCGATGATGAGGGCAATGGTGTTAGAATTTTTAGAAGACCGTACTACCCATAGTCTGGATAATCAATATATGTTAGGGGATCAGCTGCTGGTAGCTCCGATTCTTCAGGAAAATGGCGAAGTTGAATACTATTTGCCAAAAGGAATCTGGACAAATATTCTGACAAATAAAGAATATGAGGGTGGAAACTGGATTAAAGAAACTCACGGCTATGACAGCCTGCCGCTCATGGTAAGAGAGAATACGATCTTAGTGACCAGTGAAAATCAATGCAGTGCGCAGTATGACTATCTGAGCGATGTCATGATCAAACTATATCATATTCTACCTAATCAGACACTTTGCCAATTCGTTTATGGAGATGATGGCCGCATGGGGAAAGTGAATGTTGTCAGTCAAGAAAAGGAAATGACAATCACTTTAGATGGGTTTAACGGTGATAATAAAATCTGTTATCAAGGTGAAGAATATTTACTGTCTGATCATAAAATTACTGTCAAATTATAATAATTATAGTTTATCATTGCCGATAAATAGTATATAATACCTCAGAGGAGGAACTTATGAAACAGATTAAAATAATATTAGCTGTCATTCTTTCATTCGCGTTGGTAGGCTGTCAAAGCTCTTCGTCTAAATATCAATATTTAAAAGATTCTTTTACAGGACCTTTTGATACAGTGATTGAATATATGGCCTATGTCAAATCTCAAAAAGAGTTTGATACTCAAATGAAACTGATTAAAGAAGAATTGACACGCTTAGACCAATTGTTTGATAAATATACCAGTTATGAAGGCTTAAACAACATTAAGACAATTAATGACAATGCAGGAATAAAAGCGGTTAGCGTTGATCCGGTGATCGTGGATATGCTTCAAAAATCAGTAACGGATTATAAGACTGTTTCGACAAAAGTCAATATTGCGATGGGATCTGTCTTATCTTTATGGCATGATTCACGTGATAATGCTGTGGACGGAGTTGGGGTTCCCCCTAGCACCAGTCAGCTGGAAGAAGCCAGTCAGCATATGAATATTGATTCTGTAGAAATTGATACGATCAATAATACGGTTTATATCTCAGATCCAAAGACCTCTATTGATGTTGGTGCAACAGCAAAAGGATATGCCATTGAATATGTGAAACAAGTGTTGATCGATAATGGTGTAGAAGCATTTCTTATTTCCGGCGGAGGGAATATTGCCAGCTATGGAGAAAGAAAGATCAAAGCAAACGGCAATGAATTTGTGCCAAGAAGTAAAAATGAATTCTTTGTCGGTATTGAATCCCCAAACAATGGTGCTTATAGTGACGGGAAGTATCCGGCAATGATCATTGCCGATAACAAAGCCATTGTCACGAGCGGAGATTATCAGCGTAACTTTAAGGATAAGGATGGGAATGTGTACAGTCATTTAGTTGATCCTGATACTTTGTATCCGGCAACCTATTTCAGATCTGTCAGCATCATCACAGAAGATTCAGGCTATGCAGACTTCTTGTCTTCTACTTTGTTTTTACTTCCGTATGAAGAAGGAAAAGCGTTGGTTGACAGTTTAGAAGGTGTTGAGGCTGTCTGGCTATTAAACGATGGAACTGTTCAATATACAGACGGATTAGTGGAAGGCGATAATTTCCATTTAAACAGATAAGCGAGGAAACTCGCTTTTTGTGTGATTTTATTGCATTTATAAATCAATGGTGATAACATACCTAATGGGAGGATACGAATATGAAGATGAGTTATCAAACAGTAGGCGTATGTGCAAAACGAATTGATTTAGAGGTGGAAGACGGAATTATTAAAGATGTGAAATTCGTTGGCGGATGTGCCGGGAATACATTAGGAATATCAAAATTAGTAAAAGGCATGAAAGCGGAAGAAGTCATTGAAAAATTAGAAGGAAACCGCTGCGGAGCTAAACCGACATCATGTCCTGATCAGCTTGCAAAAGCGTTAAGAGAAACACTCTAATACCACATAGGTGGTATTTTTATTTTAAAACAAGTATGCTTAAATCATTTAGGACATATAGTGTAATAGGTGATTATGATGATAATGGTGAAAAAAATAAGAGAATTGCAGTTTCTCTGTGCAATATTATTATTTCTACAATTTTTCTTTTCTTATTGGGGTGTCTTATTTCATGCAATGGCAGTAATTTTATCCGTCATTGTGATTTGTAATACAAAAATGTTTCGCTGTATTGACGCTCGATATAATTATTGGATCATAGGCTTGTTTCTTTATCGTGTGGCATTACGTCAATGGTATTACCAGTTTCAAATTTGTGCGGCGATTTATGCTATTGTCAGTATCTATATTATTGTTCTGCTAGTCATCTGTACGTACCGCTGTATCATTTAGGACTTGTTTCTTTATAAATCAGCAAAACAATGGTATAATATTTTAAAGGTGGTGATAGGATGTTCGGACATTTGCAAGTGTATAGTGGCTATAGTTTTCAAGAAAGTACCATGCTAGTGAAGGACATTGTCACCCAAGCAAAAAAGTTTGGTCAAAATGCAGTGGCTTTAACCGATAAAAACAATCTGTATGGCATGGTAGAGTTTTATAAGCTGTGTCTAAAAGAAGAGATAAAGCCAATTTTAGGAATGGAAGCTGATATTTTGATCGAAGATGAGAAATATCCTTTTGTGCTCCTTGCGAAAGATACGGAAGGCTATTTTCATTTATGCAAAATTTCCACAATGATCCAGTTAGGTGAGGATGTAACCTTGGATAGCTTAGCTAATTTTCAGCCTCACCTTTTTATACTGACACCGGGACAAAACGGAATTTTAGAACGTTTGATTACAAAAGAGCTTTATAATGAAGCTTTGCGTCATCTGGTTCATTTTAAAGAATTATTTAAAGATCATTTTTATATTAATCTGCATCGTCATCAGATTGCTTTGCAGGAAAAGGTGAACGAACATCTCTTATCATTGGCTAAGATGCATTATATTAAAGTAGTCTGCTCGAATCAGGTCAGCTACTTGGATAAAGCGGATGCCTTAGGATTGGATTTAGTAAATGCCAGCAAATTAGGCATTACTTTTGATCCTACTCATCAGCCGATCACTTGGGAAAAATATCTTAAAAAGACTGATGAAATGGAGACGCTGTTTGAGCCGGAAATCATCAATGAAACCATTCAGCTGATATTATCCATCGATGCTAAGATTCCGATGGATGAGCTGCATTTGCCTAAATATCCGGTACCTCATAATGGAAGCAGTCAGGAATATTTAAAGCAGCTTTGCATCATGGGCTTAAAGAAACGCTTTGCCAATCAAAAAGTACCGTCAGAATACATAGAACGTTTAAGAGAAGAACTTAGTGTTATTACCAAAATGAATTATTGTGATTATTTTTTGATCGTATGGGATTATGTCAAATATGCCAAATCACATGGTATTTTAGTTGGACCGGGAAGAGGATCGGCGGCAGGAAGTTTGGTTTCTTATGTGTTAGGAATTACCAACTGTGATCCGATTCATTATAATCTTTTGTTTGAGCGTTTCTTAAATGTGGAGAGAATTTCGATGCCGGATATTGATATTGATTTTCAGGATGATCGTCGTGAAGAAGTAGTGTCTTATGTCGTTAGTAAATATGGAAATCGTCATGTTGCCGGAATCGTTACGTTTAATACATACGGACCAAGAGTAGCGATTAAGGATTTAGGGAAGGTCATTAAGGTACCTTTGCCCCGTTTAGAGCGTCTGGCTTCTCAGGTTCCGACCTCATACAAAATTAAAAAATCAGCATTGCAGATGTATCAAGGCAATGCCAGTTTTCAAATAGAAGTAGATAAAGATGACCATTACCGTTACATGATGCCGAGTGTTTTTTTAATTGAGCGCTTGCCTCGTAATATTTCTCAGCATGCTGCCGGAGTTATTTTATCCTCGCAGCCGTTAGATGAACTGATTCCTCTAGTCTATGGACCAAGCGGCTTTTTGATGAGTCAGTATTCCAAAGATTACATTGAAGAAGTAGGACTGCTTAAAATGGATTTTTTAGGATTGCGAAATCTGACAGTGATTGATTATATCTTAAAAGCTATTGAGAAAAATACCGGTGAAAAGATCAATATTAATACGATCCCTTTAGATGATAAAAAGGTCTATGATCTGATTGCGGCTGGGGATACTTTCGGGGTATTCCAACTAGAATCGGATGGGATGAAACAGCTGTTAAGAAAAATGAAGGTCAGCTGTTTTGATGATATTATTGCGGCAAATGCGTTGTTCAGACCGGGACCGATGGAAAACATTCCTTTGTTTTTAGCGAGAAAACATGGGGAAAGTCCGGTTGAATCACTGCATCCGGATCTGGATCAGATATTAAAACCAACATATGGCGTCATGATCTACCAAGAACAATTAATGCAGGTTGCTCAAAAGCTGGCTGGATTCTCATTAGCGAAAGCAGATATCCTGCGTAAAGCAACCTCAAAGAAGGAAACTAGGCTCATGGAATCTTTAAAGGTTGAATTTATTGAAGGAGCATTAAAAAACGGGTATGATGAAGCTCTGGCAAACAAAGTTTTTGAATTAATCTTAAAGTTTGCCAATTATGGATTTAATAAATCTCATTCTGTAGCGTATGCCTATGTAGCCTATCAAATGGCTTATTTAAAAGTACATTATCCTTTAGAATTCTTTGCTGCCTTGATTTCCAGTGAATCCGGATCAACGACAAGCAAGCTTTCTTTGATACAGGAAGGGAAAAAGTATGGTGTTACACTGCTCCCGCCTTCGATCAACCGCTCAACTCAGCGTTTTAAAGTAGAAGATCATAATATTCGCTATGCCTTGACAGCCATTAAAAATGTGGGAGATGTTGTCTATAAAGAAATCGAGACAGTCCGTCAGGAAGGGCTGTTTAAAGATATTTTTGATTTCTTTATTCGTATCTATCAGCACCGTATTTCAGCTAAGACGATCGAATCATTGATTGATTCAGGAGCCTTGGATGAATTTGGCTATTCACGAGCGATGATGAAAGAAAATATTTCTATCCTTTTGGAATACAGTGAAGTGTATTCTAAGCTGGGAATTACAGATAAGCCTATTTTAAAAGTAGCAGAAGATCAATATTTGGAACGCTTGGAAAAAGAGAAAGAAGTGCTGGGCATTTATTTATCTAAGCATCCTTTATCTTTGTATCGTGAGAAACTGAATTTTGCGACTGTACCGATCTATGAATATGAAAAGCACCTCGGACAAAAAGTGATCAGTGTACTGGCAATTCAGCGTGTCAAGGTGATTAACGATAAAAGAGGGCAGACAATGTGCTTTGTCACCTTCTATGATGAAAATGACCAAGTAGATGGAGTTGTTTTCTCACAGAATTATGAAAGATATCAAGAAATAATTAAAAGAGGAAACGTTTGTTTAGTGGAAGGCAAAGTAGATCGTAAAACGAATTTATCGATTACTGTCAACCAGTTAAAACGTTTGAAATAGAAAGGAATCAATATGGAAAAAATTGTTTTAATCGATGGGAACTCCCTTTTATATAGTGCCTACCATGCCACTGCCTATACAGGAAATTTTATGCGAACCAGTCATGGCGTACCGATGAATGCGGTATCCGGGTTTGCCAACATGATCGAAAAACTGATGCAGTCAGCACCGGATTATGTATTTGTAGCCTTTGATTATGGAAAGAAAACCTTCCGAAATGAACTGATGGGGGACTATAAAGGAACACGTAAAGAGACCGATGAAGAATTGATTTGTCAGTTCCCGATTGCCAGAGATTATTTAAAGGCTCGCGGCATCATCTATCAAGAAATTGAAGGATATGAAGCCGATGATATTATTGGTACCCTTTCTGTTGAAGCAAAGAAGAAAGGCATTCATGTCGATATTGTCACTAAGGATAAAGATATGATGCAGCTGGTAGATGATAACACGACGGTTTTACGTAATACAACAGGTGTTTCCGAGATGGTCGAGATGACACCGGAAACTGTGTTTGAAAAATATGGAATTCGACCTGATCAATTCAAAGATTTCTTAGGACTCATGGGTGATACTGCCGATAATATTCCGGGAATCAAAGGAGTAGGGGAAAAAACAGCGGTAAAGCTGCTGACCCAGTTTGAAAGTATTGAAAACATGGCAGAACATGCCGATGAGATTAAAGGCAAGCTCGGAGAAAAGATTCGTGATCAGATCGAAGATGCTTTCTTATCAAAAAAGATTGCCACTATCAAAACAGATGTACCGATGGAGATTGATTTTGAGCAATATCGTAATAATGGTTTTGATACAGAGGTCTTATCTGCTTTTTGCCGAGAGTATGAAATGAATACTTTATTAAGAAAGATATCTACGGTTGTACCTGATCAAAGTGAGACAATCATGAAACAAGTAACGGTGATGCCACTATTGACCAAGGATTTTGCTTTAAGTGTCGCTGTTTATGATCACAATTATCATAAAAGCATCGTTTTAGGGTATGGTGTCTATCATAAAGATTTCTGCGGCTACATCAGTTATGAAGATGCCTTAGCTGATGAAAGCTTCAAGAAAGCATTAAAAGATCCTGCTATCAAAAAATATGGTTATGATATTAAAAAATGCATGATTGCTTCTAAATGGAACGGTATTGAAATTAATGGATTTGATTTTGACTTGCAGTTATCTAGTTATATTCTTAACCCAAGTCTAAAGGATGAAATTAAATTAGTAATGGATTTCCATGGTGACCATTCACTGCCATTTAGTGAGGAAATCTTTGGCAAAGGAGCCAAAAGAAAAGTTCCAGATAATGATATTTTGACACAGTACTATGGAAAGATCGCAAAAGGAATCTATGAGATTAAGGCTCACGTTGAAGAACAGCTGCGTGAACAGGAACAGTATGATCTCTATTATAATTTAGAACTGCCAGTCGCATATATTTTAGCGGACATGGAGTTTACCGGAGTGAAAGTGGATCGTCAGTCTTTAAAAGATATGGAAAAGGATTTCAACGAGACAATCCAACAATTAGAAAAGGAAATTCATTTGCTGGCAGGTGTGGAGTTTAATATTGCGTCACCGAAGCAATTAGGAGAAATCTTATTTGAAAAACTACAGCTGCCTTATGGCAAGAAAACAAAAACCGGATATTCAACATCTGTTGATGTACTGGAAAAATTAGCACCGATTCATCCGATCATTGATAAAGTATTAAAATATCGCGCGATAACCAAATTATATTCTACTTATATCGTTGGACTGCAGGAGCAAATTTTTATGGATGGCAAGATTCATACAATGTATAATCAGGCGCTGACTCAAACCGGACGCTTATCTTCGACCGATCCTAATTTACAAAATATTCCGATCCGCAGTGAAGAAGGGCGAATGATTCGTAAAGCCTTTATCCCGTCTTTTGATTATATTGTGTCATTTGACTATTCACAGATTGAATTGAGAGTGTTGGCACATATGGCAAATGTTCCCGCATTGATTGATGCATTTAATGATGACATGGATATCCATACCAAAACCGCTCAGGATATCTTTGATGTGAGCGAAGTTGACAGCAATATGCGTCGTCAAGCGAAAGCAATCAACTTTGGAATCATTTACGGTATGAGTGACTTTGGTTTATCCGAGCAAATCGGAGTACCGGTCAATGTCGCTAAAGAGTTTATCCAAAAATATTTTGCGACTTATCCGGGAATCAAGGAATTTATGGATAAAGAAATTGAATTTTGTAAGGAAAATGGTTATGTAGCGACTATTTTAAATCGTAAACGTTATATTAAAGAAATTAATGAGAAAAACTACATGGTACGTGAATTAGGAAAACGCTTAGCGATGAATTCACCAATTCAAGGAAGCGGAGCCGATATCTTAAAATTGGCGATGATTAAAGTCGATGAGGCTATGAAAGCAAAACAGCTGAAATCGAAAATGATTCTTCAGGTACATGATGAATTGATCTTTGACGTTAAAAAAGAGGAATTAGAAGTGATGATGGGGCTAATCAAAGAATGCATGGAAAGTGCAGTTGAACTGAGAGTGAAACTAAAAGCGGACGGGGCTTACGGTAAATCTTGGTACGAATTAAAATAGGTGAACAATGCCAGAATTACCAGAAGTTGAAACGATCCGAAGAACCTTGCAGGGACCTCTCATTAATCGAACGATTGAATCGATTGAAGTCCTTTATGCCCCCATCATTGAAGATGAAACCGAACTGTTTATCCAGCAAGTCACACATCAAAAAATCATTGATATTGATCGTGTTGGCAAGTATTTGATCTTTGTCTTGGAAAATGATGCCTTTATCTCTCATTTGAGAATGGAAGGAAAATATTATATCGTTTCTAAAGAAACACCCTATACAAAGCATTGCCATGTAATCTTTCATTTAAATGACGATCTGGATCTGCGCTATTATGATACACGTAAATTTGGGCGTATGAAGCTTGTTGATGTTCATCATTACAAAAATGAGCTTCCCCTTGTAAAGCTAGGCAAAGAACCCTTTGATATTGATCCTAAGAATTTATATCAGCTTCTTAAAAAAACCGGGAGACCGATTAAAGAAGTTTTGCTTGATCAGTCCGTTATCTTAGGCATTGGCAATATCTATGCAAATGAGATTTGTTTTAGAATGAAGATAAACCCTACTGCTCCCGCTAATCGTCTGACATTAAAACGAGTTAAAGAATTAGTGTCAATTTCCATTGAGGTGCTAAATGAAGCAATTGCTCAAGGTGGAACGACCATTCATACCTTTAGCGCAAATGGCATTGATGGCTTGTTTCAGGTACGTTTAAATGTTCATGGCAAAAAGGGAGAGCCTTGCCCAATCTGTGGCAGTCCGATTGAAAAAATCCAAGTAGGAGGACGTGGGACGTACTATTGTAAGAAATGTCAGCGTAAGAAAAGATAAAAGGAATCCACGAACGGATTCCTTTATTTGTGTATACTAGGCACGGCATAAATCTAAGTGATGAAAGTCAACTGAGGAGGAATGTAGAGTATGGAGAAATCACATTATGAATAAGAAAAGCTCCTCCATTAAATACTGGTATTCTAAATCTTTGGACAATCTTGCAGTCTGCTGATCCATGATATTTACCCCCTCGATAATATACTATTATAGCACTTTTTATGAGGGGAAGATATTGTTTTAAAGAGAGTTGATAAATTTAGCTGAATATTCATAATTGGATCAACTTTGTTTTTTTATGATGAAGAATTGCGTGCAGAGAAGAATTTGTTTATAATGTAGAAAATGGTGGTGAGAAGATGATTATAGGAATTACCGGCGGGATCGCATCAGGAAAGAGTACAGTCAGTCAATATTTAAAACAAAATGGTTTTTTTGTGGTGGATGCCGATCAGCTGTCAAAAGAAGCACTGACGATGGATGAGACCTGCATTTTGCAGGTTCGTCAATTGTTTAACTGCATGGATGAGTCTGGAAATATTGATCGGGCAAAATTAGGAGCCATCATTTTCAATGATAAAAAAGCTCAGGCACAGTTAGAAGCGATTGTCCATCCTTATGTCATTAATAAGATGAAAGAAGCAATTGAAAACTGTGAAGAGGAATGGCTTTTTTTAGATATTCCGCTGCTTTATGAAGCCTGCTTAGAATATCTGTGTGATCGGATTTTGGTAGTTTATGTAGATGAACAGGTACAATTAGAACGTCTGCGAAAACGAAATGTCTTATCTGCTGTTGAAGCAAAGGCACGGGTTGATTCACAAATGCCGTTAATTGAAAAAAAACAAAAAGCAAATTATATAATTGATAATAATGGAAGTTATGAAGATTTGATTAAACAAGTTGAGCAATTTATTCGAGAGTTAAAGAAAGGAGATATTTCATGGGAGAACTATTAAGCTGTGATCGTTACCAAGTATATGCAATGGGACAATTGTCTCCCTTATCTTACAGTGTTTTATCGCAGCTTTATCAGCCTATTATTGGGGCAAAAGCATATGGACTGTATCTGTATTTATATTCTGAAGTCGATGTGATGAAAATGCTGTCGATTGAATCGAATCATAGCCGCATTTCTTCTTACACCGCACTGTCTTTACATCAGGTTAAAGAGAATATGAAAAAATTGGAAGCAATCGGATTAGTAAAAAGCTATATTCGCTATGAATCAGAGATGACGAAATATCTTTATGAATTGCTGATGCCGATGAGTCCGCAGCAATTCTTTCAAAATGATCTGTTGAATGTGCTGCTTTATCGTACTTTAGGATCATTAGAGTATGATAAAACCCGTTTTTTATTCCGTCTTCCGGAGATTGATCTGAACGGTTATGATGAAGTAACAGCTAATTTTGAAGAGGTTTTCTTTATTGATGAAACCTCAACAGAAGGTTCACAGATCCTAAAATATAAGGGGAATTATCGTAAAGAGGAAAGCAAAGCACCGGTGATGGACTACCCTTTGGATCTTTTTTACAGGCAGCTTCAGGAATTGCAGGTGCGAAGAAAATGGATCACGCCGGCTGTTGAAACAAAAGTCAAACAATTGGGACTGGCCTATCATATCAGTGGTCAGCAGATGGCACAGCTTGTTTATGATGCGATTGACCATCAGCGCATTAATTTAGATATTTTAGCTAAAAAGGTAAGAGATTACAATGATCTTGAATCACCACGCAGTTTCACACGTATCTATCACCAGCAGCCAATTAACTTTTCTTCTTCTGAGCAGGCAGACAACGCTAAATCACGTCATATTCAGCAGCTGGAAACCTGGTCGCCTTATAAATTGATTGAAAAGAAGCAGGGAGGAAAGCCAGTGCGAAGAGATTTAGCCATTATCGAAAAGCTAATGGTCGATCTTAACCTGGAACCGGGGGTCGTCAATGTTTTGCTGGAACTGACATGGTCACAAAATGATGAGCGTATTTCACGTGATTTCGTTGAATCAATAGGCGCTACTTGGAAACGTAAGAATATTCATACAGTTGAACAGGCAATGCAGGAAGCTAAAAACTACATTCGTTATAAAAATAAAAATAATCAGGATATTACACCGGAATGGTTTAAAGATCAGCAAGCAGAAAAGAAACTACAAGCCGTAAAAGAAGATCAGCAGCTGGAAGAAAATGATATTTCAGATGAGGAATTACGCGCACTGCTTAAAAGTATCTAATAAGGAGGGCCTATGAAAAAATTAAGTGAGGCAGTAAAACTGCCCAGTGAAATTAACAGGATGAAAAAAGAAAACTTAGATGCCTTATGTCAAGATCCTTTCATTCAGTCATTTATGCAGACATATCAGTTAAAAAGAAGCATGATGGATGATTACTGGATCGAATTAATCAATTATTATGAAGATAAGGAAGTATGCCGTCATTGTCCCGGTATTGAGCAGTGTCCTAAAAATACACTTGGCTATCAAATGTCACTGCAGTTTGAAAATCAGCGTGTGGCATTGAGTATGCATCCATGTGCTAAAGAGGCAGTACGTCAGCTTAAACGCAATACCTTGGATCTGATTGCACCCTGCAATATGCCTAAATCAATTTTTGATATCCCATTGGATGAATTGGAATTGACGGGACGAAAGGATGTGCTGTTGGTTTGTCAGAAGCTGGCTTTAAATTTAGGAAACAAGGGACTGTACTTATACGGACCGATTCAAAATGGAAAGACAACTATCATGGCAGCTTTAATTTATCGATTAGCTTTAAAGAAGATTCCTTGTGGTTTTGTCAATGTGCCGGGACTGATCGCTGAATTAAAAGAACAGTTTTCCTATAATGATGGGAAATCAGATCTTATGCATCAGTTAAAAAGCGTCGATGTTTTAGTATTGGACGATATCGGTGGTGAAAATGTTACTGCATGGTCTCGTGATGAAGTATTGAGTGCCATTATTAATGAACGTGCTTTAAGAAAACTGCCAACCTTTTTTACAAGTGTCTACAGTTTAGATGAATTAAAAAAATATTATGTTTTATCTAAGCAAAAAGGGGATACAATTAAAGTAGAGCGATTAATTGAAAAAATGAAAGCGGTTAGCATGATTATGGAGTTAAAATCAGCTAAATTTAATATGTGAAATTATTATTTAGATGTTGAAAAATAGAAAAATCATGATAAAATATCAGAGGGATTGTAGAACTTAATGAGGTGAACATATGATGAAAAAAGTGGCAGTTTTAACTTCCGGCGGAGATGCTCCGGGAATGAATAGTGTCATCCACGCAATATGTCTTCGATGTGCGAATTTAAACATTGAGCCGGTTGGAGTGATTGGCGGTTTTAAAGGATTGTACGAAGGACATTTTGTGAAACTACATAGTGACAAAACAAGTCAAAGTGCCTCAATGGGGGGAACAATTCTAAAATCTTCACGTTTTATAGAATTTAAACAAGCGAAGTATGTGGAAGCGGCTGCTCAAAAAGCCCGTGAAGCGGGGATTGACGGTATTATTGTGATTGGCGGTGATGGCAGCTATTTAGGTGCTCTTGCTTTATCTAAAGCAGGGATGCCAACTATTGGTGTACCGGGAACTATTGATAACGATATATCTGGAACCCAGTTTACGATTGGCTTTGACAGTGCGTTTAATACAATCGTGCATTGCATCGATCAGTTGAAAGATACGATTCGCAGTCACGAGCGCTGTCTGCTTGTAGAAGTAATGGGACGCCATTGCAGTGATCTTGCTGTATATGGGGCAATTTCAGGGAATGTCGATGCTGTGATTACGGCAGAGACAAAAATAGATGAAATGGCATTAAAAGATCTTGTTATTGATTCGATAAAACGTAAAGATGAATGTATGATCATGATCAGTGAAAATGTATTAAATGTGCATGAGCTGGCGGCGCGTCTGGAAAAATTATCCGGAATTGAATGCCGCGGCAGTGTTCTTGGCTACCTTCAAAGAGGAGGCAATCCAAGTGCGCGTGATCGTTTGCTGGCAGCTCGCTGCGGTTTATATGCTGTCGATGCTTTAAATGACGGACACAGTGGAGAATGCACTTGCTTAAAAGATGAAATGATCGTGTTATTACCGATAGAAAAAGCGTTAAGCGAAAACTATCACAATTCGTATATTCACGAAGAATATCAGAAACTTCGTTAATATAAAGTTAAAATAAAAAGGAGAAAAAGAAATGCAACCTATTAAAAAGACTAAAATGGTATGTACGATTGGTCCTGCTTCAGAACCAAGAGAAATTTTAGAAAGCTTAATCGATGCTGGGATGAACGTTATGCGTTTAAACTTCTCACATGGAGATTTCGAAGAACATGGCGGACGTATTAAAACTGTTAAAGCAATTAAGGCTGAAACTGGAAAAGAATGTGCTATTTTATTAGATACAAAAGGACCAGAAATCAGAACGGGAGATTTCGAAGGTGGCGTAGCTCAATTCAAAAAAGGTCAAACTTCTATTGTATGTTTTGAAGATATTGAAGGAACAAGTGATCGTTTCTCAATTTCTTACAAAGGCTTATACCAAGATGTTATCCCTGGTGGAATTATCTTAGTAAATGATGGACAAGTTGAATTACGTGTTGAAAAAGTAGAAGGAAAAGACATTGTAACAACTTGTTTAAATGACGGAGCAGTTAAAAACAAACGTGGAATCAATGTTCCGGGAATCAAATTAGGATTTGATTACTTATCTGAAAAAGATATCAGCGATATCACTTTCGGATGTGAACAAGGAATCAACTATGTAGCGGCTTCATTTGTAAGACGTGCTGATGATGTGAAACAAGTAAGAGCATTATTAGACAAAAACGGACGTCCTGACGTTCAAATCATCGCTAAGATCGAAAACAGCGAAGGTGTTGAAAACATGGATGAAATCTTAGAAGTAGCTGATGGAATCATGGTTGCCCGTGGTGACCTTGGAGTAGAAGTTCCTGCTGAAGATGTACCATTGATCCAAAAAGAATTAATCAAAAAATGTAACGCTGTTGGTAAAGTGGTTATTACAGCTACTCAAATGTTAGAAAGTATGCAAATGAATCCAAGACCAACACGTGCAGAAGTATCAGATGTTGCCAATGCAATCTTTGATGGTAGTGATGCCGTTATGTTATCTGGAGAATCTGCTCAAGGGAATTACCCATTAGAAGCTGTTCAGACTATGGCTAAAGTAGCAATGAAAACAGAAACTGCTTTAGATCATGGATCATTATTCAGAAAAGCGGAAAGAACTGCAAAACATGATGATTCTGATGAAGCAATCTGCATGTCAGTAACTGAAATTGCTAACAAATTCAATGTAGCAGCTATCGTAGCTTTTACTGAATCAGGACGTACAGCTCAAAGAATCTCAAGATTCAGACCTAGCTGTCCAATTTTAGCGGCAACACCTCATGTAATGACAATGAAACGTTTAGCAATCAACTGGGGAGTTCATGCGATTGTTTGTGAACCTGTTACAAAAGTTGAAAACATGGTGCCTTATGCTATCGAATTAGCAAAAGAATTTGGTGTAGAAGCTGGAGAAAAAATCTTAGTTACAGGTGGAAACCCTGGACAAGTTGGTTCTACTAATTTCTTAAACTTAGTGGTTGCAGTTAAGTAAATACATAAATTTGGCTTTCGAATAGGCGGAAGCCTTTTTTATTTGTTTAAATTGTGTTAAGATATAAACGTTACGGAGGGAAACAGGATGGAAAGGTATACTGCATTTGATCTAGAACTAGCCAATCGATATCCAAGCAGCATATGCGCAATCGGAGTTTGCGTTGTTGAAAACAACCGAATTGTCGATACGTTCTATTCAAGGGTAAAACCGGTTCCTTTTATCAGTGAAAGCGGACATTATCATATTCATCAAATCAGTGAAGGTAAATTAGCGGCGGCTCCAACCTTTGATCGAGTGTGGGCACAGATTGCTCCCTTATTCAATGATACGGTTATATTGGCGCATAATATCCAGCAGGATGCCTTAGCTTTAAGAGCGACGTTGGATCATTATCATTTAACCTATCCTAACTGTGATATGTCCTGTACCTTTGTTTTATCAAAGAAGCTGCTGCCAAACTGTCCTTCTTATAAATTAGATGGGATTGCTACGTATTTTAATTTGCGTTTTTCTCATCATCATGCTTTAGAGGATGCGATTATGTGTTATCGTATTATTCGAAAAATAAAAAGCATTTATCAATTAAGAAGTTTAGATGAACTGCATGAATTGATTCATGTGCAATATGGAAGAATGGCAGATCAGTATTATAAGAATATCTATATGAGTGATATTGCCAGTAATCAGGAAATGCGTGAAGAAGAGGGCAAGGATACAAATCATTTTCTTTTTCACCAATGCATCTGCTTAGATAGTATTCATGTCAGCTATGGCACTGTCATTAAAGATTATATAACGCTTGCCGGCGGTTTTTTACAAGAAAAAGTAAACATCAATACGAATTATCTGATCAGTGCCGGCAAGACAGATACAAATAACTATAAACGGGCATATGAACTGATGCAGAAAGGACAGGATATTCAGATCATTGGGTTAACTGAATTTTTGCAGATCATTAATGAAAATACATGGGTAGGGAGTTAGTATGAAAAAGATTTTATGGATTCTCAGCATTCTATTGGTTATCAGCGGATGCAGTACAAAAGAAAAATCTCTCTATAAAGATGGAGAATACATAGGGGTTGGAAACGGTAAATGCGGTACCATTCAGGTTAAGATTACGGTGAGCGAAGGCAATTTATCGGCTATAGATATTATTAAGGATAATGAAACAGCATCTTATATGTCTGAAGTAAAAGAAAAACTGCTGCCGGAGATCGTTGGCAAGAATTCGTTAGAAGGCATCGACGTTGTGACCGGTGCTACAGCTTCTAGTCAAGGCGTTTTGGAAGCTGTCAAAGTGGCGCTGGATGAAGCACTGTTAGAAAATAATACATCAGGAGGAAGCAATGAATAAAAAAACAAGAAAGCTCGTTTATATTGCGATGCTAACTACCCTTGCGGTTGCTCTCCATACATTTGAAGCCAGCCTTGCTTTACCGCTGCCTTATGGAATAAAATTAGGATTTGCGAATATCATTTCCTTGGTTACAATCGAATTATTTTCGGCAAAGGAAATGGCTATTGTCAATATTTTAAGAGTGGTATTAGCAGGACTGTTAAGAGGCTCTATCTTTAGTTATACATGGTTTATATCTGCCGGAGGAGTCTTATTAAGCTCCATTGCGATTATGCTGGTTAGAAGGTTTACAAAGCTGCCGATGGTATCGACCTCGATTGTCAGTGCGATTGGTCATGGTGTGGGACAAATTTTAGTGGTTGTCTATATTTATCAGTCATGGGCAATGGCAACTTGGATCATTGCTTTATTTGCTACGTCTATTCCAACGGGAATATTTACCGGGATTATCGCGAACACGATCGTTACCTATTTATCAAAATATACAAAAAGCATGAAAGCTTAAACACCGATGAGGTGTTTTTTAATTTACAAAAAATGAAAGCGGTTATAAAATTGCTTTTGTTTTAATACAATCAGTGTTAAAATTAAGCCATACTGTGTACAGTTAAGGAGGAAAAACATGGTAAAAATATTAATATGCTGTTTAGGCGGATTCTCTTCAAGTGCAATGTCTGTCAAGATGTCAAATGAAATTAAGGAAAAAGGATATGAAGATAAAATATCAATTGATTTTCAACCTTTTGCATTGTCACATGATGTCATGAATCAATATGATGTCGTGATGTGCTGCCCGCATTTAAAATTTGAAATCAGTACATTCATGAAAAAATATGGGGACATTGAAACACCGATTTATTTACTGCCCCCAAAGATGTATGGCTCAATGAATGTAGAAGATGTCTATGAAGATGCATTGGATATCGTCGAAGGATTTAAAGAAACGAAGATGAATCCATTTCATTTTCCTAATGAAGATAATGTCATGCGTATTAAACGTATTTGCAGCTATCGCAAGTCTGTTCAATAATAAATATAAAACGGAGGAAATACTATGAGTTTACCAAAAGGATTTTTATGGGGTGGCGCTACTGCCGCAAACCAATTTGAAGGCGGATACTTAGACGGTGGAAAAGGACTGAGTACTGCCGATGTTGTCACTGCCGGAAGTCACACTGTAAGCCGTCGCATTACATACACAATGCCTGACGGATCAAAACATACGCAGCCAATCATGCCTTATGAAGAAATACCCGAAGGTGCAGTCTGTGATGTGCAAGAAGGTTACTATTATCCATCACATATTGGAATTGATTTTTATCATCGCTATAAAGAAGATATTGCTTTATTCGCTGAAATGGGCTTTAAATGTTTTCGTTTATCCATTAACTGGGCGAGATTATTTCCTAATGGAGATGATGAAACACCAAATGAAGAAGGCTTAAAGTTTTACGATGATGTATTCGATGAGTTATTAAAATATAATATTGAACCGGTAGTCACTATATCTCATTATGAAACACCATTAAACTTGGTAACGAAATATGGCGGATGGCTAGATCGCCGTGTCATTGATTTCTATGTAAAATACTGTGAAACTTTATTTACACGCTATAAAGGGAAAGTAAAATACTGGATGACATTTAATGAAATCAATATTATGGGTATGCTGCCATTCTTTGCCGGCGGAGTAACAAAAGCAACCCCTCAGGCAAAAGCACAAGCCGTTCATCATCAATTTGTTGCCAGTGCAAAAGTAGTAAAATTAGGACATCAGATTGATCCTGAAAACAAAGTCGGATTAATGGTTGCCTATGGATCTACGTATGCTTATTCTTGTGATCCAAAAGATCAGGCATTAGCGATGGAAACGACTCAAAATTCACATTTCTATTCCGATGTGCAGGTAAGAGGATACTATCCGGCTTATAAATTAAAAGAATATGAAAGATTAGGTGTTAAAGTAGAAATGGCACCCGAAGATGCACAAACTTTAAAAGAAGGATGTGTGGATTACTTAGGATTCTCTTATTATTCTTCAAGCTGTGTTTCTTCTAAGCCGGTAGGCAATGAGACAGGCGGGAATTTTGTTTCAGGTGTTAAAAACCCATACTTGAAAGCAAGTGACTGGGGATGGCAAATCGATGGAATTGGATTAAGAATCGCATTGAATCGTCTATGGGAAAGATATCAAAAGCCGTTATTTATCGTTGAAAACGGATTAGGTGCAGTCGATACAGTAGGAGAAGATGGATCTATCAATGATGATTACCGTATTGATTACATTGCAGAACACATAAAAGAAATGGATAAAGCTGTCAACTATGACGGTGTCGAGCTAATCGGATATACGCCTTGGGGATGTATCGATTTAGTTTCAGCAGGTACCGGAGAAATGAAAAAGCGCTATGGTTTCATTTATGTTGATCGTGATGACCAAGGAAACGGATCATTAAAGCGAAGCAAGAAAAAATCATTCAACTGGTATAAAAAAGTCATTGCCAGTGATGGAGCGGACTTATCTAACGATGAATAATTAAACATCGTCTTCATAGGCGATGTTTTCATTTTCAGATTCTGGAATTATCTTTATTTTATGCCTTTGAAAGCGTTATGATATTAGTTGTAAATGAAACTCCCTTAGGCAGCTTAAAGATATACGGGACATCTGAGCGTAGAAACGGGAAAAGAAAAAGGAGACACAATATGAGAAGATTAGGTATTTCAATTTACCCAGAACATTCAACAAAAGAAAAAGATTTTGCTTACATGGAAATGGCAGCTAAATATGGATTTTCACGTATTTTTACTTGCTTATTATCTGTAAACAAACCAAAAGAAGAAATGATTGAAGAATTCAAAGAATTCATGGATAAAGCTCATGAATTAGGATTTGAAGTAGCTGTAGATACAAATCCTAAAGTATTTGAACATTTAGGAGCAAGTGCAACTAACTTAAAACCATTCGCTGATATGCATGTAGATATCGTACGTTTAGATATGTCATTTGGTGCCATGATGGATACTATGACAACACAAAATCCTTATGGATTAAAAATCGAATTCAATGGTTCTACTACTTCAGACAATGTAGAAGCAATGCTTCATATGGGAGCTAGACAAGATCAAATGCTGATCTGCCATAACTTCTATCCACAAAAATATACAGCTTTAGACTGGGATTTATTCATGAATTTCTCACGTAACTGGAAACGTTTAGGATTCACAACAGCAGCATTCGTATCAAGCCATAATGATCCGACTTTCGGACCATGGGAAGTATATGCCGGATTACCAACTTGTGAAATACATCGTAAAATGCCAATCGATTTACAGGCAAGACATTTATTTGCAACAGGATTAATCGACGACGTTATCATTGGTAATGCTTATGCAACAGAAGAAGAATTAAAATCATTAGGTGGTATTGATTTAAATACAGTGCAGATCAAAATTGATTTAGCAGATACTGTTACAGAAGAAGAAAAGAACTTATTATTCAACCATGTGCATTCAAACAGAGGGGATTACCCAAGTCAAATGGTAAGAAGTTCATTCACTCGTATGCTTTACAGAGAAACTTCAATTCCTCACACACCTTGCGATAAAGAATTCTTCACTCGCGGAGATGTTTGTGTCATTAATGATAACTTAAAACATTACCGTGCAGAAGTACAAATCATCTTAGAAGATATTCCTAATGATGGAGAACGTAATTTAGTAGGACGTATTCCTGAAGAAGAATTATGCATCTTAGAACATCTTAAAGGATGGAAGAAATTCAACTTTATTAAATAATAAAACTTGAGAGGCGTTCAGCCTCTTTTGTTCATATTATGGAACTAGAGATTATGTAATATAATTTTTAGTTTTTTTATTATAAAGGGATATATTTTATTTAATAAAATTTCATTTCTATGCACGATTATCTTTTTTACTTTATTTGTAATGGCAGATAAAGCGCATTATAAAAATACTTTTATTGCTTATGAAGGATTATGTCTATTCCTATAAGCTGTCTTTATTTTCTAAATGGCTGAAGCTCTAATGTATTGAAGTAATAGTGAAGATCTATTATAAAAGAAAATAAAAAGTGTTGTTAGTGTTGTGAATCCCTCTAGTTGCATAGTTCAACTTTAAGGCTCCATTTATTACTAACAGCACTTTTTTATTCTTATTAAAACAATAATGATTTAATCATGATAATGCCATGATAGTTTTCTCCATAACAGTGAGGAATAAAACCGGTTGGATAAAAGCCATAATCAATAAAATAATCAAAATGTTCACGATGATGAGATTTTAAGTTTCTTAATTCATCAGCATAATTGAGGAGCGGGCGACCATGGCATGACATGTCTGTAGAGCCAATAACGTATTTGAGATTGCGATATCCTTTCTCTCTTGCGTATTTTTCAGCTTCGTTTAATAACGGTTCCAGCTGTTGTTCCATGACGAAGATGCCATGGTCATCATAGCCTAGATTTTCTATGCTCAAATAAGAGTAGCCTTCAAATTCAGCACATAATATCCAGCCCAGCGGTTTACCATCCTTTTCCATACACCATCCTACAAGTTTGGCGAGCATTGAAACATCTTGCAGCTGCTGACAGGCTCCCTCAAAATCCCACCAGTCCGGTTTAATATCTGCCATCAGTTTAGCTACACTATTAACATTAGAAGTTCCTATTTTACATATCTCCATCTTTATTCCTCCTGTCATTTTAACTTATAAAATTATTATAGCATGCCTATAAAGTAGAATCATTTCCTTTTATTTGCTTAATAAATATAAGTCTTTAGCTAAATATTTAACCTATTTTATTTATCTAATTCTAAAAGTTATTCTACGCCACAAAAAAGATAGAAGTATTTAAGATAAATTTATTATTAAGCAATACAGCATTTTGATATCCTAATGACAGCATATTGTGAAATAATAAGAATTTGTAGAAGATAAGGAGGAAGATATATGAAGAAATATGGTTATGTGCGAGTGTCAAGCAAAGACCAAAATATCGATCGGCAGATGTCAGCAATGAAACAGGCTGGCATAATGAAAGATAAAATTTATATTGATAAGTTATCCGGCAAGGACTTTAATCGTCCACGCTATAAAAGACTGCTCAGACAACTGCAGGAGGGGGATGAATTGTATATCAAATCGATTGACCGCTTAGGCAGAGACTATGATGAGATAATTAAGCAATGGCGTTTTCTAACGAATATAAAGAATATTGATATTATTGTTTTAGATTCTCCATTACTAGATACCAGAAATCAAGTGAATGGCGTTACAGGAAAATTTATCTCCGATTTAGTACTGCAAATCCTTTCTTATGTGGCTCAGGTGGAAAGAGAAAATATTCGTCAAAGACAGGCAGAGGGAATCCGTGAAGCAAAATTAAAAGGGGTTGCTTTTGGCAGACCACCAAAAAAGATTCCCGAAGAATTCCCGGAAATTCTTCAACTATGGCTGGATGAGAAAATCAGTCTAAGAAAAGCCAGTGAAATACTGAATGTCAGCCACATGACTTTTTCTCGCTGGGTGAAGCAGTTTATTAAAGGAAAGCTATAAAAATAGGTTTAAATTTGCAAATGAATTATATTTTTTTGTAACTTAAGGTTTACTATTTGTTACACATAATTCTAAGGTCTGTAGCAAATAAAAATATAGGTTTATTCGCACCAATATTTGTCAAATAAATCATAACATTCTTGTAACAAATAGTAAACTTTTGTACTAGGGGGGATTATAGGGAAACTGATGAGGAAAACAGTGAGTGATTTAAAAGGAGGAAAATTATGAAAAAAACAATAAGTCTATTCGTCTCTGTATTGATGATTGGAAGTTTGATCATGGGAAATTTAGTTTCCGTGAATGCGGTTGGTGAAAATGAAATCAACGATACAGAAAATGTTGCGGAAATAGGAGAAACTAAGTATACATCATTATCTGATGCGGTTCAAAATGTGGCAGAGGGTCAAACTATTAAGCTTCTAAATGATATAAATTTAGAAAGCACGATTGATGTTAATGGAAAATCGTTTGTTTTAGAATTGAACGGAAAGAAAGTTACGCAATCACTAACGGGGGAGAGTGTAAATAAAACGGCTGCTCCTATCCGATTATTCGATTCGTCTTTGATCGTTAACGACAGTGTCGGTGGCGGTTCAATATTCGGTTATCAATGTGCTGTTGGGGTGTTTGTTAATTCTAAATTAACACTTAATAGCGGTACATTGAAAGGTGAGTGGTATGGTGTTGCCGGGAATGGTTTAAACAATAATGGAACAACTATTACAATTAATGGTGGTTCAGTTTTAAATTCTGATCCTGATGGAACTGGAGCAGCAATCTATCATCCACAGACTGGAGAAATTACGATTAATGGCGGTACAGTCAAGGGAGATCTTGGCATTCAGCTTTGCGCAGGAAATCTTTCTGTAGTAAGTATCAATGGTGGTATGATTGAAGGAACCGGTGAGGATCATCGTGTTGACAAAACAGGGGATGGAGCTGTTCCCGATGGTGCAGCAATTTCTATCGTAAACCGTCCTGGGTATAGTTCTGTACCAAATGTAACTATTTCAGGGGGAACCTTTAAATCTGTGTACAGTGAAGGACTGTTAGCTTATACATGGTCTAAAAACACTGCGTCAGAATGGACAGATGCGAAAGACCATATTCAGGTTATAGGGGGAACTTTTGATTCTGATCCAACTGACTATGTAAAAGCAGGTTACAAAGCATATCCGATTGAAGATACATTCAAAGTAGCTCCTATTGCTACAGGAATTGAATTATCAGATACAACACTTACTTTAGAAGCAGGCTCTAACAAAACATTAACGGCTACTGTAAATCCAAATGAAACGTTGGATACAGTGACTTGGGAATCAAGTGATCCAAAAATCGCCGTTGTAGAAAATGGTGTAGTCAAAGCAGTGGCACCGGGGAAAGCAACAATTACTGCGACAGCAGGAAATGCAAAAGCAGAGTGTGTAGTTTCTGTTTATAAGGTAGAAAACCCAACACCGCCTTCTGTCGATACCCAAAAACCGGTAGAGAAACCGCAGGCAGGGTTAAATGATGAAAAAGCACCTGAAATTTTAAATGATACATTAAATGATATTATCAGTAAAGGTACAGATTCAGTATATACTGATGAAAAAACAGTACAAAATATTAATGATGCGATTGCATCAGGAGAAACAATTACAGTAAATCCAACAGTAGAAGAAATCAACACAGCAAATCCACAGGCGAGTGAAGATATCAAAGCGATTGAAAAAGAATTGAAACAAATTACTCAGGAAAATAACAGTGTGACAGAAGTTGCAATGTATCTTGATTTAAGTGTTTTAGTAAAAACACCAACAACTCCTTTAGGTAATATCACAGTATTGCCTAAACCGTTAACTTTCACTGTTGTATTACCAAACGCTGTAGCAGAGAATGCAAAAGATAAAGATGTTTATGTATTACGTATGCACGAAGGAAAAGTGGATAAAATCAAAGCTGCGTTAACAGATAATGTGATTACATTTGAGACAGATCGATTCTCAACTTATGCAGTTGTTTTTGAAGAAAAAACAGTGACACCAGCACCAACTCCGGAAGGATCTACACATGAAGTCATCTTTGTGGATATGAATGGAGCAGTGTTAAAAATAGAAACTGTAAAAGATGGAGAAAAAGCAACCGCTCCAGCTGCCCCAACTATCGAAGGGTATACATTTATTAAATGGGATACAGATTTTAGTAAGGTAACTAAAGATTTAGTTGTTACAGCGGTTTATGAAAAATTACCAGTAGAGGAAGTCGTTAAACCTGATGACAAAGGAGAAAACAAAACCGAAAATACGGATAATCCTTCAACAGGAGATAAGACAAATGCTTCATTATACAGTGCCTTTGCTCTTCTTGGTTTAGTTTCAGCGGCATTAGTTGCAGTAGAGAAAAAAAGAAGAAGTTTAAGCAGATAAGAAGTAAACTAAAAAAACGCATCGCAAAATAGAATGATCTATTGCGCTATGCGTTTTTATGTTATGCTTCAATGTTTTTTATTATTGAAAGTTTTCTGGCTTTTATTTCATAAACCATGAAGGTTAATAATGCAAAAGCAATCAAAATAACAACAAAGATACCTACATCATTAAGAATATTACCACCGATGCAAAGGGTATTCCTGAAAGCATGGACACTGTAGGTAAATGGCATATAGGGATGAATGGCTTTGAAGAAACCGGCTGATAATTCAATCGGATAAGTTCCTGCCGCTCCCCCTAACTGTAATACCATAAAGACTAAGACAATGAAGCTTCCGACTTTTCCTAAGATTAAATTAAAGAAAACAATCATTGCCATAAAAGTGGTAGAAACAAGACATCCCATTAAGAAGGTCTGTAAGATTTGTAAAGGTTCAAGATGATTTATCATCATCAGCATACCCACCATTAAGCAGGCTTGGAGACAAGCGACTACAGCGATGACACTTGCCTTTGAAAGCCACCATTTAAAGCCGCTCTCAACCGATGGGGTAGAGTGCTGAAGCAATGGATACATTAAGCAAAAGGCAATACAGCCTACATAAAGACCGACAGACATCATATAAGGTGCCATTGCGTGTCCGTTATTAGGAACAGTAGATAACTCCGATCCTTGGACTTCGACAGGCTCAGCAAACATGCTGGTGGTCTGATCGTTTCCATTGGCTTGATCGACTTGACTGGCTCCGTCGTTTAAGCTAGTTGCCAAGGTTTTTGATCCGTCAGCTAAGGTAGAAAGACCTTCTCCTAATGTTTGGGAACCCTCTTTTAATAAAGCTGCTCCCTCATGAATTTCTCCGGCACCATTGCTTAATTGATTTGTGCCGCTAAGAAGCGTAGGGGTATTTGCATTTAAGGTGGAAGCACCGTTGACTAGGGCTTGACTTCCTTCTTTTAACGCTGCTACTCCATTGGTATAAGCGGTTAATCCGTTTTGAAGTCCATCTTGACCTTGAAGCTTGCTGCTGATGAGTGTTAAGCCTTGATTGATCGTTCCGCATCCTTCGATAATTCCGTTTTCTTTATCCAAGTTCTCTTTAACACTAACGAGTCCATTGGATAATTGCTGGATAGCTGTTTGACTGCCTGGCAGCAGCATATTGGCTCCCTCAGCAATCGTTTTGACATTTTCTTGTAAACTGTTCATGATGGTTGTTAAAGTGGTGCTGGCACTGTTTAAATGCGTTCCAATGCTGTTTAGATTGCTAGACAAAGCACCAAAGGAAGGGTTCGTTGTTAGAGCGGCTAATAATTCTTTTTGAGTGCTTACATCTAGCTTTTTAAATGCTTCAGAATTTTTAAATTCTTCGATTGTTAAAGCTAGATTCTGCCCGGCTTCTTGAGCATTGGTTCCAACAGCCGTTAGATCTGCATTAACAGTAGCCATCAGACTTGCTGGAGAAGTATCATTCAAAGTAGTATACAAAGCTTGAATACCATCATTTAAGACAGGCAGCTGTTCCTTTAATAATGCAATATTCTGCATTTGCGTAGGCGTCAGTGATTCTCCTAAGGATTCGGACATTTGATTTAGTCCCGCAAGCAGAGTATCGCTACCTAGTTTAAGCTGGGATATCCCTGTATCAAGACTGGCAACACCATCATTTAATGTAGTGTTGTTTTGATTCAATTGATCAATCCCGGCTTGCAGTAAAGAAGCTCCTTGATAAATTTGAGAAACACCGCCGGTATAATCTTTTAATCCAATATTAAGTGTATTGGCTCCATCTTTAAACGTTAAGCTGCTTGTTGCTAACACTTGTAAATTATCGGTAATTGTTGTATTACCCTCAGTTAATTGAGCAGTTCCGTCATTGATTTGGGCTGCACCTTCTGCGGCTTCATGGAAACCATCACCAACAGTACGAATTTGATTGAATAAAGTATTGGCATAAGTTTCTGTGACTTTTGTTGAAATACTGCTTTTTATTTTATTAATGGCAGTTTCATCCATTTTTGAAGCAATATAATTGGTACCGGGATTGGTCTGATACTCCAATTCCATCTTTTGAGGATGCTCATCAAGAAGCGTTGTCGCATTGGAAGAAAAGTTTTTAGGAATCGTGATTACCATATAATACGTTTCATCTTCTAATCCCTTTTGAGCAGAAGCTTCATCTGTAAAATGAAAATCTAAGGAAGCATCTTCTTTTAAACTGTTGACCATTTCTTCACCAAGGTTCATCTTTTGATCTTGATAGGTGACAGGCTGATCTAAATTGACCACGGCAACAGGCAGTTGGTCTGTCGTTCCATACGGATCCCACATCGATCCTAGAAAAATCGTCGTATATAATGTTGGAATACTCATGACACCAATAATGACGATCACCAGCCAATGATTCTTAAGAAAGTTTTGCCATTCCTTTTTAAGCATATTTTTCTCCTTCTTTCTATTACGATTTAATATATGCTATTAATAGACAAAATGTATCTATGGATATATAATATCTATTAATAAAAGACATTTTAGTCACCTCATAGCGATTTGTCAAGACCATTTATGTAATTATTTTGGGATAAGGAGTGTGGCGATTTTAAAAAATATGGTAAAATAGAAGAAGAATGACGAAGGTGGAAAAAAGAATGAGAGTAAAAAATAGTGTAGAACAGGCAATATGCTTATTGATTATTATTGCGCATGGAAAAAATGAAGAACATATTAAAAGTTATTTTTTAAGTCAGCGCTTAGATGTATCGGATTCCTATTTGAAGAAAATAATTCGTCAATTAGTGGTCGCTGGATTGATTAATTCAGAAGCAGGAAAGAATGGCGGCTTTACTTTGAAAAAAGATCCGGCACAGATCACATTATGTGATATATTTGAAGCAATCGAAGGAAAAGAGGCTTTTGCTGTAGCGACCGGATTGGTAGAAAAAGTTTTTTTAGAAGAAAGTGCAGAATTAAAGGCAACGAAACAAAAAATGATTTTGAATGCTTTTGAAGATGCCGAAGAAGCTTTCAAGGCTAAGTTGCGTGCTGTTACTTTAAAGATGGCGATGAAGGATTATTCGGAGGGATAATGATGAAGTCCAGCAGAGAAAATAGGGTGATAGAAACGCCAAGACTGCTTATTCGTCTGCCACAGGCTGATGACGTAAAGGCTATTTTAAAGATTTGCAACAGTGAGCATGTATTAAGGTACAACGCTATGAATAAGGTCAGCACTGCTGAACTGATTAAGAAATTTGAGACACCTCATGAGAGCTATTGGACTTTTCATCTCGTATGTAAAGAATCTAATGAGATCATTGGTGCTGTTTTTATTGAGCCTGACACGCTGAGATATAAAGTGCGATCCGTTTCCATTTCTTATTATTTAGATGAAGCAAAGACTCAGAATGGCTATATGCATGAAGCTTTGAATGAAGTGTTAAACTATATATTCACAATATTGAAGATGGATATTGTTACTGCAAGAGTCTTTTCGCCTAATATCGCTTCAATTCGGCTGTTAAAGAAATTAGGTTTTTTGCATGAGGGAACATTGCGTCATGCTGTGTGTGGATATGAGGATGTTATTTATGACGATCTGTTGTTTTCTTTATTTAAATCGGAGTTTGAGTATTTAGAAAACAAAAAGACTATTAGCAAATAAATCATTTGTCAATAGTCTGAACTTTAAATAATAGGGTTTTAAGCTTTTTTTATTATGGTAATGGGATCGGCTGCTCCTGATCGATTTCACGGATGATCTGACAGGGATTTCCGGCTGCCAAACAATCCGCAGGGATATCTTTTGTAACGATGCTTCCGGCGGCAATAACACTGCGCTCTCCAATTGTGACACCTGGCAAAACAACGACATTTGCTCCCAGCCAGACATTATTGCCAATCACTATCGGTTTGGCAATCTCATAGCCTTTTTCACGGCTTGCAGCATCTAATGGGTGATTGACTGTATAAAGACCGACATTAGGTCCGAATAGTACTTCATTGCCGATAATAACTTTTGCTTCATCTAAAATAGTACAGTTAGAATTGGCATAAAAATAATCGCCAATCAGGATATTCTTTCCATAGTCACATTTGAAATGCGGTTCAATATGCGGCTTCTTACCACAGCTTCCCAATAATTGCTTAAGGATTTGATCGCCGACTTCAGAGGGCATCAGTAAGTTAAAATCATAAAGCAGTTCCTTTGCCTGCATTCGTTTTTTATTTAAAAACTTATCGCTTGGCATATAATAATAGCCGTGAATCATTTTTTGAATTTCAGTAAGCTTAGAAGGATTCAATACTTTTTCCATGATAAAATCATCCATGACAAAGCCATTGCCAATATCAGAAACCTTGGCATCCACTTTTACGAATCCTTTTTTTTCATAGACTTTGATTGTGTGTTCATTATATTTGTTTACAGTTAAATAAATAAAGTTTTTATGGTTTTCTTTAGCAATCTCTTCTATAAATTCAAAAGCTAAGCTGGCATAGCCTTTTCCACGTGCTGATTTTTGCAGATAGAGTTTGCTTAAAAACAATCTTTCATTTTCTAAACGAATCGCTGTAAAACCAATCGGAATATTTTCTTCTAAAATAAAATAATAGGTATATCCTTTGCGTTCTGTCTGTTCTTTAATAGCATGAGCAGACTGAAATTTATCTACCATGTAATTGATTTGATCTTCACTTAAAATGATTGTAAAAAATTCATGCCATATCTGATTCGCTAACTCTGCTAGCTGATTGATCTGAGATGGCTCTACTTGACTAAAAGATACCTTCATAGCGACCTCCTTATTCATCCTCTTATATTTATTATAATGAAAGCATGAGGGTTATGCAATAAAATAAACTTGATAAAACATAGGGATTAAAACATATCCTGTTAATTCAAACATATATTATTATGGGTGAATGAAATGAAAAAAATAGGTATTTTCTTATTATGTTTATGTATGTGCATACTGCCGGTTAAAGCAGAGACTCTCAATCTGGCACCTAACAGCGGGGCGATGATTCTGATCGAAGCATCAACGCGTCAGGTTATCAACGGGGTTAATGAGCAGGAAAAAATGTATCCGGCAAGTACGACCAAGATCATGAGTATGATCTTATTATTTGAGGCCATCAATTCTAAAAAAATCAGCTTTGATGATATGGTCACTACATCAGCCTATGCGGCCAGCATGGGGGGAAGTCAAATCTATTTGGAAGAGAATGAACAGATGAGTGTATATGATATGTTCAAATCTGTGGCAATCGGTTCTGCGAATGACTGTATCGTAGCGTTAGGAGAATACATTGCCGGTACAAATGATGAGTTTGTCAAGATGATGAATGAAAAGGCGAAGGAATTAAAGCTGGTCAATACGCATTTTGCGAATGCTACAGGGCTGCATGATGATAATCATTATACCTGTGCATTGGATTTAGCGACGATGGCAGCTTATTTAATTGAAATCGGCGGAGACAAGCTGTTAGAAACAACATCAACGGTAGAAACATATGTCAGAGAAGATACAGACAAGAAATTCTGGCTGGTCAATACCAATAAACTATTGAATGCTTACAGCGGTATTGATGGATTAAAAACCGGCTATACCAAAGAAGCTGGCTATTGCTTAGTAGCAACGGCTCAGCGTGATGGTCTGCGTTTGATCGGAGTGGTTTTAAAGGAACCGACGCCAAAGCAAAGAAACAGTGAAATGGCACAAATATTAGACTATGGCTTTAATTTGTATGAGAGCCGCTATGTTTACCATCAAGGAGATTTAGTGACAACCTTAGAAGTCAATGACAGTGAAATCAAAGAAACGAATCTGTATGCTAAAAATGATATTACGTATATCTCTAAAAAAGGAGAGGCTTATGAGCCAAGCTACAATATCCGGATCTTAAAAAATCAGGCGCCGTTATTTACTAATGAAACCGTGGCAATGCTTGATCTGCACAGCGAAGACGGAAAAGTTCAAAGCTATGATCTGGTGATCCTTGAAGATATACCAAAGCTAAAGTTCTCACAGAAGGTGATTCGTGATTTTCAAAAGATGTGGCAGTAATTTGTCGTTTTGTTTCTAATTTTTTCACATAAGTTCTAGTTTTGTCGGATGCGTATCTTTTAGTCATAAATTAGTTTAAGATATGTAGCTGAGGAGGCAAAATGATGAATAAAATACAGTTTGAAAAAAATAGTGATCAGCTCATTGTCTACTTTTCCGGAGAGATTGACAGTATTCATACGATGAATTATCGTAATTTGCTAGTCGCCGAACTGGAAACAGGTAAATATAAAGTTGTAGTGATGGATTTTAATCGTGTAACATTTATTGATAGTTCGGGAATTGGTCTTGTCTTAGGACGTTACAATCAAATGAAAGCAGAGGGCGGTAAACTTTATATTACCGGATTAAGTCCAGTGGCTTATCGTTTGTTTGAATTAACAGGTATCTTTAATTTAATGGATTATATTAAGAGTACAGATGAAATATTAGTAAAGGTAGGGGAACATAATGAATCAGATGAAAATAACGTGTAAAGCAGAACTGGTAAACGATGGTTTTGTAAGAAACAGCGTCGCTTCTTTTGTTATGTCTAAAAATCCTACCATCGATGAAATCGTTGAAATCAAAACGATGGTTTCAGAAGCATTTACCAATGCCATTATTCATGGATATAATGGAGAAACAGATCGTGAAGTATCGATTGAAGCAACCTTAGATGAGGATACACTATGCTTAATCATTGAAGATCAGGGATGCGGAATAGATGATATCGAGCAAGCCTCAACACCGCTTTTTTCAACGAAACCGGGGGATGAGCATGCCGGTATGGGGTTAAGCATCATTGAAGCATTAAGTGATGAATTTGAGATTCTGTCAAGTAAACAACAGGGGACTAAACTAACGATTACAAAAACACTAAAGAAAAAACATGGCCAATAAAAATTCAGTTGAATTAATTAAGCTTGCGCAATCAGGGGATGAAGCAGCTTTAGATCAGCTCGTCAGTCAAAATGTCGGGTTGGTATGGTCTATTGTGCATCGTTTTAAAAATACGTATTACGATAAAGAAGATCTTTTTCAAATCGGTTGTGTTGGATTGATGAAATCCATCTATAACTTTGATTTTTCATATAACGTTCAATTTTCAACGTATGCAGTACCCATTATTATGGGAGAAATCAAACGCTATTTCAGAGATGACGGAACCATCAAAGTATCTCGCCAATTAAAAGAGCTGAATTTAAAAATTCAAAAAGCAAAAGAACATTTAACGAATATCTCACACGATGTTCCTAATGTTTATGATATTGCCGAGTATTTGGAAGTGGATGTTCAAGACGTGATTCTAGCAATTGATGCCTCTTATTATCCGACTTCTCTTAACGAACCTATCTATGAAAAAGACGGTTCTGCCATTTCCTTAGCCGATCGTATAGAGGATAGTCACAATAAAATGTGGTTTGAAAAATTAGCATTGGAAATGGAAATTGAAAAATTAGATGATAAAGAAAAGATGATTCTTGAAATGAGATATAAGCAAAATTGTAATCAAGAAGTAATCGCTAAAAAGCTGGGGATATCACAGGTGCAGGTATCTCGGCTGGAAAAGAAGATTATTGCCAAATTGAAATCCCGCTTAGTTGAAGAATCCTGATTTTTAAATACAACATCTATAAGATATATTCTGTATAAAGGATATTTTATAAGATAAGGATATAGGCAGCTATACCCTAATGACGATGTATCAAAGACTTTCTCCTTTTAGAGAAGGTCTTTTTTATCACAACGGGGTTAAAAGCCACTAATGAAGCTTTTTATCTAAATCAAAGTATATTATAATAGGGGCAAAGAGAAGTTAGAATGAATGGATAAGCGGAGGAAGAACAATGTCTGAATGTACACGCAGTGATTTACAAAGAGAGAAAAAAAGAATGGGAGATATTCGTATTGCGAGTTTTAATATCTCATCGCAGATGCACCCTAATATCCTTCAGATACATGAACAGCTTAAAGACTATCATATTGATGTTGTGGGAATGCAGGAGCTCGATCGTTTTACTCGACGCAATCCTGTGGATATGTTGACAGCATTCGCAAGTCAAGGCGTCTATCCATATGATAGTTTTCAAAAGACAATCGATTTTGAGGGAGGCGAGTACGGCATTGGACTTCTGTCTGCTTACGAGATAAAAGAAGAAACCGGCGGAAAGCTAAATAGTGAAGGATTGAGCGAAGCTCGGGCATGGCAGCGCATCGTCATTGACATTCATGGGAAATCCGCAGCGATTTATAATACGCACTTAACTCATGAAGGAAAAGCAGCTCGCAGAAAGCAGCTGAATGAAATACTTACTATAATGAATCAAGATTCATCTGTCTATAAAATATTGACAGGTGACTTTAATACCGATCAAGAATACAGTGAGATCTATCCGATGTTAGAAGCTTACGTAACAGCAAACGGGTATCAAGATAAGTGGCTGGATACGTATAATCTAAAGAATGAGGAGATGAAGGTTTACGCTATTGATAATATTATCGTGAGTCGGAATTTGGAAATCTGTCATGTCGATATGGTGGAAAATACATTATCTGATCATAATATGCTGTATGTGGATTTGAAATTCAGTGATGTGTGATAAGATAGAAGATTTTATCTTGAAAACATTATATATGAAGTAATATTAAACACAATTTCACATATTGCTGATTATTGAAAAAGCATTGGGATAAATAAAATTATAGTTAAAAATGAAACTACGCAGAAAATATCAAAATATGTGGATATATTAAGGAAAAATTGTTTTAGTTTTAGTTATGTATGAGACGGTATATGTTATAATTATGCTTGTGTTAAAAGATTGCCGGTTCTTCAACTTTTTGAAAAAACACCTAGCATTATAGCCTATCCCCATATATAATAAAACTGAGGTGTCGTCTATGAATGGTGCAAGCAAGTCTTTGCCTAAATATATATTTGTTTTAATTGTTTTTTTTGTTTTGTTTCAGCTGTTTCTTCCCATGGTTTATATTGTGGATGGCGTATCGATGGAACCGACTTTTAATGCCGGTGACATCACCATCATCGATTACTATGGGATGAATAAAAAGTTTAGTAATGGTGATATTGTGGTCATTAATAATGATGCTCAGCACACTAAGATGATCAAACGGATTATTGGCAGTGAAGGGGATCATGTGATTATTAAAGATAATCAGGTATATGTGAATGAGGAATTGTTGGAGGAAGATTATTTATTAGAACCAATGCTCAACAAAGACATGGACTTTATTGTTCAGAAAAATAAATTCTTTGTCTTAGGGGATAACAGAAATAACAGCATTGATTCAAGAAATATTGGATTAGTGGATATCAGTGATATAATCGGGAAAGTGATTTATCACTTATAGGAGGCAGTATGGCAAGAAAAAAAAGAAGAAAACTTAGAGGCTGGGTATATGTAGCTTTGATTATTTTGCTTTGTCTTTTCATCGGTTTAGGAGTCTTTTTAATAAAACATAAAACCAGTAAAAGTGATTATCATTTCTATAAGGGGGACGTATCTGAAGTAGAAATGAGTATGAAAGCAGATGGTTATTTATATACTTATCAGCAGCAATATTTTGAAGCGGATGGACAAACTTATATTTCGTTGAATGATCTTTATAATATCTATACGCATTTAGATAATGGGCAGGTTGTATTGGATCAAGGGAAAAACACCATGGTATTTACAAACTCCATTACCCATATTACATTAAATTATAAAAAAGAAAACATGGTTTTTAAGGACTGCCAGTGGAGTGAAGCAACACAGCAGTATCTCAGCTCTTTAAATGTCAGTGATCAATTAAAACTGGACGATACGGCAACTCATGCATATATATTTGAAGGAGAGGTTTATTTGGCTCAGGAGGTCATTGAGAAGGTTTTGTTTAATTCTCAGTATCAGTTGGACCTGTCTCAAAAAACATTGAATAAAAGTTAATGTAATGGATTACATGTTTTAAATTTAGTACAATCATTAAAATTGTCTGCAAAATTAGTAGAAATTTTAAAATATTGTACTATTTTTGGTTTGAAAATGGTTTTGTTTATGTTAAAATGTATACACCTTAAAGAGAGTAAGGATGAAAGGATGGTAAAAGGATGGCTTATAAATTCAATATCAATAGAGGAAATGCAATCTTAAACTTTTCAGAAGAATTTTGTCATACACGTTTAGAACTGATCGAAAGTGAAGGCTTTTCTAGGGTAAGCAAGGCTTTTGTGGATCGCATCAAGCGTTTGGATGATAATATTTATAATTATTTAAAAGCATGTAATGCAGATCATATCGGTATGGCGAATGATTTGAAGATGATCGCAAAGCTGTTGCTAGTGATGAATGTGGAAGAAATTTGTGACATCTATGATAATTATCGTACCTATTTCAGAGATCGAGAAATGTTTGTCAATGTGGTGGAGGCTTTTTATTTGTTTTGGCGTCGTTTAGAACGTTATGCGGTTGTAACGAATGAAAGAATCCAAACCGGATTTCAGAATGTACAGTTCGTTGATGCACAAAATAAGTTTGAAGAGTTAGTGCTGTCAACTTATCGTACGATTGAAGAAACTGCATTAGGCTATAAAAATAAAATCTACCGTCAGATCACTGCCGGAGCGAATGCTGCGTTGATCGTTAGTCAGATGCGTACATTTTTACCTTATGAATATCGTAATCTGGATGAAATTCCTTTTATTCAGTCGGTTATCATTCATCCGCCGTTTATCACGTATTCAAAACGCAATAAGCGTGACGGTACCTTCCCGGAAATTAAATATAATCCTATTGAAGATAAAAAATTTGATGCAGACCAATGGTTCTGCTATCCCGCTAAAATCGGAGACCTGTTAGCCTTTGTTTATTTTAATGCGGCATTTATGTCTCAGGGGGTTACTCTATGTAACCTGTTTGAATTAGCTGATGAATCTGAATATCGCAATCGCAAGCCGGATATCTTGTATGTATACGGCTATGAGGACGGAAAGAAAAATCAGGCGTTCTATCAAGATGATCAAAATGATATGATGGTAGCTCTATTATCTGCTAATGATGATTTTGATTACTTTGGCTATATGAAAAAAATGCTTTTGACACTGCATAATGTCAGAAAGATCAATCAGAAGCAATTACCGATCCATGGGGCTATGGTAAAAGTAACCTTGCAAAATGGAGACGTAAAAAATATTGTGGTCATGGGAGACAGCGGTGCCGGTAAATCTGAAACAATCGAACAGATCAAAGTGTTTGGCGCTCCTTATATCCGTGAACTGAAAACTATCTATGATGATATGGGACTTTTGATGGTAGAAGAAGGACGCATTAAAACATCGGGAACAGAAATCGGTGCCTTTGTTCGTTTAGATGATTTAGATGTAGGATATGGCTATAAAGAATTAGACCGTTCTGTTTTCATGAATCCGGATAAGATCAATGCCCGCATTGTTATTCCGATTACACCTTATCGTGATGTTGTGGCACACCATGAAGTCGATTACTTCCTATATGCCAACAACTATGAAGAAGGTAATGAGCCTCTAAGCTTCTTTGATAATATGGAAGATGCTTTAAAAGTATTCAGAGCAGGGGAAAGAATGGCTAAAGGAACAACAACAGAAATGGGATTAGTCGGAAGTTATTTTGCGAATCCGTTTGGACCTGTTCAGCGTGAAGAACAAACAGACATTATATTAGTAGATTATTTTAAAAGAATGTTTAAACAGGGTATCCATGTCGGACAGCTGAGAACTCGCTTAGGAATCAAAGGAAATGAACATAATGGTCCAAAAGCTGCGGCAATCGCTATCATTGAAGAAATTACAGGTGAACCTTACAGTGATCAAGGGTTTGCACATTTAGCTAAAAAGTAGGGACACCCTACTTTTTATTAGGAGGAGTATATATGTATAATTTAAAAAGCATGAGCAAAGAAGACGCAAAAACAGTCTGTACATGGCATTATGAAGGAGATTATGCGGTCTATGATTTGCCGTCTTATGAAGAAGCTGTCAAACAGCAATGGGGAATCGGACAAGATGAAATTCGCCAAAAAGAGTTTTTTACCATTTATTTAAAAGATGAGTTAGTCGGTTATTTCCGTCTGCATGACACACCGGACTATATCAGTTTTGGAATAGGCATTCGCCCGGATTACTGCGGACAGGGGCATAGTCAGCAAATCCTAAGTCAAATCGATGATTTTATTCATCAGCATTATCATAAAAAAATACAGCTGCTAGTGCGACCGTTTAATAAGCGGGTACAGGCGGCCTATCTAAAAGCTGGATTTGAGGTTATTGGTGAAACAAAATTGAATACTACAAGTGGTGAATGTTCATTCATCGTCATGGAAAAGCAATAATGAAAAATTATTGTTTTTTTTTGTGCTTTAGCATTGACAAATATAAGAAATGTTCATATAATCATATTAACATATGAATAATCGTTCATATGAATGGAGGACACCTATGGATAAACGACAAATAGTAAATGAAGAAACAGTAGAAAAGGTAAGTGAAGCCTTACCGCCTGAAGAAATTTTATATGATGTAGCAGAATTATTTAAAGTATTTGGAGATACAACACGTATTAAAATTATTTGTGCTTTATTTGAAGTCGAGGAAATGTGTGTCTATGATTTAGCGGCAACATTAAATATGACTCAATCTGCAATCTCGCATCAGTTGAGAATTTTGAAGCAATCGAATTTGGTTAAATTTAAAAGAGACGGCAAAATGATTTATTATTCATTAGATGATGATCATGTAAAGCAAATTTTCGATGCCGGATATAAACATATCATTGAATAGGGGGAAAAACGATATGGAATATAAATTCAAGCTCCAAGGTCTGGATTGTGCAAACTGTGCCAATAAGATCGAGCAGAAAGTAGCAAAGCTAAAACAAGTGGAAGAAGCGGCAGTTAACTTTAATACGGCAACATTAATTGTTACCTCTTCCTCAAGCAAAGATGAATTGATGACTGAGATTGAAACGATTGTGCATCAGTTAGAACCGGATGTTGTAGTGAAAACAATGAATAAAGAAAATACACAACAACATACTCATCATCATGAAGAAGGTGAGAGCTGTGGCTGTGGACACGATCATCATCATGAAGATGAGGAAGGCTGTGATTGTGGACACGATCACCATCATGAAGATGGAGAAGCCTGTGGTTGCGGACATGACCATGGGGCAGTAGAAGAACAGCCTTATATTGAGCTTGCCGGAGCCAAAGTATTTAAAATTGAAAATTTGGATTGTGCAAGCTGTGCGATGAAAGTTGAAAATCAGATGAATCAGCTTCCATTCGTAGAAAAGGCAGTGGTTAATTTTAGCACAAGTAAGGTACAGATTAAATTACATGGAGCAATGGAGACGGAAGAAGTAAAGAATGCGCTTCAAAAATTAGTAGATCAAATTGAACCGGGGGTAAAAATCTATAGTCAAAGCGATGATAGAAAACCGGTGAAAACAAAGATTTTTGATATGAAAGAAAACATGCCGTTCTTATTAGGAACAGCTTTGGTTATCGCAAGTTTCTTTTTACCAGAAGGAAATTGGGAATTGATCATCTTAGGTATTGCTTATTTACTTATCGGGGGAAAGGTTATTTGGAAAGCTTTAAAAAATATTAAGGCTGGAGAAGTATTTGACGAAAACTTCTTAATGACAATTGCGACGGTGGGAGCTTTCTTAACCGGAGAATATTTAGAAGCTGTAGCCGTTATGTTTTTATACTATATTGGTGAAATCTTCCAAGCTTACGCAGTTAATCGTTCACGTAAATCTATCGGTGCTTTGATGGATATCCGTTCCGATTATGCTAATATTATTGTGGATGGGAAAGAAGTGAAGCTGTCTCCTGAAGATGTTCAGATTGGGGCAACTATGATCGTTCGCCCTGGAGAACGTGTGGCAATGGACGGAGTGGTATTAGAGGGAGAATCCTCTTTAGATACCAGTGCTTTAACCGGTGAATCTATGCCACGTAATATTGCAGTGGGAGAAGAACTGTTATCCGGCGTTATCAACATGAGCGGTGTGCTAAAAGTAAAAGTAACCAAATCAGCAGGTGAATCGACGGTATCTCGTATTTTAGAATTAGTAGAGAATGCAACGAATAAAAAAGCACCAATTGAGAAGTTTATTACTAAGTTCGCTAAAGTCTATACACCGATTGTATGTGCTTTAGCAGTGGCAGTAGCGATTGTTCCACCGTTATTATCAGGAGGACAAAGCTTCGATATGTGGATCTATCGTGCCTTGACTTTCCTTGTTGTCTCTTGTCCATGTGCGCTTGTTATTTCGATTCCGCTGGCATTATTTGCCGGAATTGGCGGAGCCAGTAAACAAGGGGTATTGATTAAAGGCGGAAATGACTTAGAAAGAATCAAAGATTTAGATGTCTTGGTTGTGGATAAAACCGGAACTTTAACAAAAGGAAAGTTCAGTGTTGTGGAAATAGACAGTGAGGACCAAGAGCGATTATTAGAATTAAGCGCTTATGGCGAATTCTACAGCCATCATCCGATCGCAAAAAGCATCGTTGCTCGTTATGGCAAAGAAATCGATGCATCACAAATTGAAAACTATGAAGAAATTGCCGGACATGGGATTAAAGCATACGTCAAAGGTAAAGAAATATTACTGGGAAATGTGAAACTGATGCAGGCAAATCAGATTGTGGTTAAACCTGTAGAAAAGATCGGAACGATTATTCATGTTGCTTATGATCATCAATATTTAGGTTATTTGGTCATCGCAGATGAAATCAAGGAGTCTACTTACAAAGGAATTAAGCAGTTAAAGGCATTGGGATTAAAGCGTATTGTAATGCTGACCGGGGATGATGACCGTGTAGCAAAAGATGTGGCAGATAAATTGGGTATCGATGAATATTATGCCAATCTATTGCCGCAGGATAAAGTGGCAAAAGTAGAGGAATTATTGAATCAGCCGCATGTACAGTTAGGCTTTGTCGGTGATGGAATTAACGATGCGCCGGTATTGGCTCGAAGTGATATTGGAATTGCCATGGGCGGAATCGGAAGTGATGTTGCGATTGAAGCTGCAGATGTCGTGCTGATGAATGATGATTTTACGACTTTAGCGACAGCGATCACTGTATCAAAACGTACAAATCGAATCTTAAAGCAAAATATTTACTTCTCATTGGGAGTAAAGGCAGTTGTCCTTGTCTTAGCCGCGGTAGGTATTGCCGATATGTGGCTTGGGGTATTTGCTGACGTCGGTGTTACTTGTTTAGCTATTCTAAATTCAATGAGAGCATTAAAGAAATAAAGAATCAAGATATGCAGGTTTTAGGACGTGCATATCTTTTTTGCATAAATGACTTATGGTAGAATAAAATCAGGCTTTGAAAGGAGAAAAACAATGATCCAGACTTTAAGATTAACTATAAAACCTTATCATGACCAAGATCAGGAAAAGATGATTGAATTATTAACCAACTCGATAATAAAAGAAACGTTTATTATCCCTGATTTTAAAACGAAGGAAGAAGCAGTAAGGATGTTTGAAAAACTGAAAACATATTCTTACGATCCTCGTCATTATGAACGTGGTGTTTATTTAAAAGAGGAACTAATCGGGTTTGTCAATGATGTGGAAATAAATGGAACCAGTATTGAACTTGGGTATGTCATTCATCCTATTCATCACAATCTAGGATATGCTACCGAGGTGTTAAAGGCGGTTATTTTGGATTTGTTTAATAATGGATATACAGAAGTGATCACCGGCGCTTTTGAGAAAAATAGAGCGAGCTGCCGCGTCATGGAAAAATGTGGGATGCAGCGACTTGATCGGACAGAAGAAATAGAATATCATGGAATGCTGCAGCGATGTATTTATTATCATATTCAAAAAGAATAAAATAAAAATGCCGATCATCATGATTGGCATTTCATTTTTCATGAACCTACAACAATTTTATTATTGATGGCAGGAGGTGCGGATATAGATATTTAAATAATTTTTGTAGAACGTTCTTCAAGGTTGATGACTTCATCTACAATTGGCAAATAAAACTCCGGATCATGGCTGACAAGAATGATTGCGCCTCTATAGGCTTTTAGCGCAGTCTGCAAAGCCTCTTTTGCATCTACATCTAAATGATTGGTCGGTTCATCTAAAACCAAGACATTTGCCGGTTTATTCATGATGGCACATAATCTGGCTTTGGCATTTTCTCCTCCGGACAATACTTTCATCAATGACTCGATGTGATCTGTAGTAAGTCCACATTTAGCGAGCATCGAACGGATCTCTCCATTGTTTTTACTTGGAAATTGATCCCATAGATAATTCAAGGTAGTTTTATTTTCGGAAGCTTCCTCCTGTTTAAAGAAGCCGATTTCGACAAAGGGATCTTTTTCTACGATTCCGTCATAGGGTTCCAGCATCCCGATCAAAGTTTTCAGCAGGGTTGTTTTTCCTAACCCGTTCACTCCTTTAATAGCTACTTTTCTATTTCTTTCAAAAGTCAGGTTCATCGGTTTAGTCAAAGGCATATCATAGCCAATGATTAAGTCTTGACAATCAAATAAGACTTTTCCCGGTGTTCTTGCTTCTTCAAAAGAGAATACCGGTTTTATTTTTTCTTTTGGTTTGGATAAGATATCCATTTTATCTAATTTCTTTTGTCTGGAACTTGCCATGTTGCGGGTAGCTACTCTTGCCTTATTTCGAGCGATAAAATCTTCCATATCCGCAATTTCTTTTTGTTGTTTTTTATAGGCAATTTCATCTTGTTTTTTCTTTAATGCAGACTGCTGCAAATAATAATCATAATCCCCTTTATAACGAGTAAGATTACCGTCTTCTAATGCATAAATGACATTGACGACATTATTTAAAAAGGTCGGATCATGACTGACTAATATAAAAGCGTTCTCATAGTTTTTTAGGAAGTTTGTCAGCCAATAGATATGCTGTTCATCTAAATAGTTTGTCGGTTCATCTAAAATCAGGATCATCGGATTTTCAAGCAGCAGCTTGGTGAGCAGCACTTTTGAGCGCTGTCCGCCGGATAGATCATTGACCTGTTTATCTAAGCCGATATCGTTTAAGCCTAGTCCGGAAGCCACTTCTTTAATTTTAACGTCAATCGTATAAAATCCAACATGATCCAAGATTTCCTGAATTTCTCCGACATCTTCCAAAAGCTGTGTCATTGTATCATCATCAGCACTTCCCATTTTTTCATAAAGGGACATCATTTCCTGTTCAAGATCATAGTAATGCTGAAAAGCGGTCTGCAAAACTTCATATATGGTCATTCCCGGTTTCAAGGCGGTGTGCTGATCGAGATAGCCTATCGTGATGCGTTTGCACCATTCTAATTTTCCTTCATCCGGCTCGATCTTACCGGTAATGATGTTTAAGAAGGTGGATTTTCCTTCTCCGTTTGCTCCCACTAATCCGATATGTTCACCGTTTAATAATCGAAAGCTTGCATCATTTAGTATCGTTCTGCCACCAAAATCATGGCTGACATGTTCAACATTTAATATACTCATTGTTTATCCTCAATTCTCTTTGTTTTCAATATTACTATTATACATAAAACCGTTGATAATGCAAAATGTATATCTGTCATAATCAATGAATTTGTTTTATTTAAATTTATTTAATCCAGATGATTCAGGGCAATTTCAATAGTGATCGTTAACAGATTCAAATAACGGCTGGAATGATAGTAAGAATGAAATAAAGAGGAGACATTCGGTAATGCGATCAGATGTTTTGGATCTATAGAGGTGTCAGCACTTATGATATAGTAAGTAATATGATTCTCTTACAGTTGCTTTAAAGTGTTTTGATGCTGAGTAAGCCAACGACCGGTTAAGGATACAATCAGGACAACTCCCTGCTGTTTAATAAGATCGAATAGAATCGAGTCATCTACATCCCGATTTAAAAGATAGGTGGGATAATGATGTACTTCAAAGATAGAACGCAAATGGTTGCTGGCAGGATCGCTGTAGCTGGAATTTAAGATCACAATCGGCTTATGTCGTATAATCTGCTTTAATTTCATAGTAAGATCAGCAAAATCTATCCATTTAAAAAAGTCTTGGGTCAGACAATGATCTTTTTCAATAAAAGAATCGACAGTCGTTTGAATATCAGTAGACTGATCGACATAAGGCAGGATATCTTCTTTTAAAGATTTAAAACTTAGATAACCTAGACGTTTACAAAATTTAGTCACTGTAGACACACTGGTGTGTGCTCTGGAGGCTATCTGCTCAATGTAGATATCAGGAAAATCCTGTATCAGCTCGATAAGTGTTTTAGCGATATCATAGTTTGCATCATGATGGCGGCAGTCTGCTAAGAAATCAACGAGTTTAAAATAAACGGGGGTACAGCGTTTATCCATTTTAATCACCTCTAATAAGATTGTATCAAAACCTTATCTAAAAGTAAAATGCTCTGACAGCGCTTACGATCTGTTTGTCAAAAGCGAAGAGGTATGATAAAATATGTCTAAAGTGAGGGAAAAATGATGATTGATTACGAAAGTGCGAAAGCGGCATTTGAAAAGTATGTCGCACAATATGATCTAAGTGATAATAAAATTCGGCTGAAATGGATTCATACTTATGGCGTGGTCGCATATGCTCAAAGAATTGCCGAAGAGGAAAAACTAGGGGAAGAAGATATTCAGTTGGCTAAACTCATTGCATTGCTTCATGATATTGGGCGATTTGAACAAATCAGACAATTCAACAGTTTTAATGATAATAATGTATCTCACGCAAAACTAGCCAGTGACTATTTGTTTAAAGAAGAACATATACGTGATTTTATTGAAGATAACCAATATGACGAAATCATCAAAAAGGCAATCGAGCAGCATTCATTGTATAAAATTGAGGAGCAAGGAAACAAAAGAGAGATTCTGCATATAAAATTGCTTCGTGATGCCGATAAGCTGGATAATTTCAGAGTGAAAAACACTGAGGATATTGAAACCTTATTTGATATCAGCATGGAAGAGCTATCCCAGCAAAAAATAACGGATCGGATTTATGATCAGATTTTATGCAGTCAGCCGATCATAGCAGAAGAAAGAAAAACGAATATTGATATGTGGGCTTCATGGATTGCCTTTATTTTTGATTTGAATTTTAGAAGCAGCTTTAAATGTTTGATTGAGATGGATTATATAACAAAAAATATTGATCGCATTGATTATCAATTGGACTATACAAGGAAAAAGATGGAACTCATTAAAAAGCATTGCAATCGCTATATTGTTTGGCGCAGTGTCACTAAATAGGAACGATAAAATTATTTTATCGTTTTTTTTTCAATTTTGGTGTCACAAAACAGTTATTTTATCGTCTAATAGTTGAAAGGAGAAAAATAATGGACAACAACATGGAAAAATGGGCAGCAAAAGCTATTGAAGGAGATCGTGAAGCATTGGAATATATTTTAATCGATATAAGAGATTTTGTTTTCAATCTTTCATTGAGAATGTTAGGATCTGTTGCTGATGCGGAAGATGCCACACAGGATATTTTAGTCAAAATTATGACAAGTTTAAGTACATTCAGACAAGAAAGTCAGTTTAAAACCTGGGTATATCGCATAGCAACTAATTATCTTATTGATTATAAAAAATCAATGTTTGCACAGCATCCTTTGGATTTTGATTTTTATGCCAACGATATCAGAGCGGGATTTATCGATTCTAATGAAGATTTATTTATGGGAGTCGATAAGCTAGTATTGGCAGAAGAGCTGAAGATGTCTTGTACGAATGTGATGCTTCAATGTTTAGATGCACAAACACGCTGTATCTTTATACTGGGAACAATGTTTGGGGTTGACAGTAAAATGGCAGGTGAGATTTTAGGAATGACTCCTGCCAACTATCGCCAGAAATTATCAAGAGCAAGAAGGAAAATGGCAGCATTCTTGAGTGAACATTGTGGGCTCTCAGGCGGATATTGCAATTGTGAAAAAAGAGTTGGCTATGCGTTGAAGCAGCATCGTTTACATCCTGAAAAGCTGGAATTTAAAGGCTTAAAACAATTAGATCATGCTGTTTTAACCAGCTGCATGGAATCAATGGAAGAAATAGAGGAGCTTTCTACTGTATTTGATGAATTGCCTAAATACCGATCATCGCTTGAAATTAAACATTTTTTAGAGCAGTTATTGCAGTCAAAGCAATTGAAAGATGTTCAACACTATTAGGAGGAAATAATAAAGTGGAAATGCAAAAAATATTAAATTTTTTAACGGAACTTGAACAAAACAATAATAAAGAGTGGTATCATGCCCATAAAAAAGAACGCTTAGAGGCAGAAAAAGAATTTGAAAACCTGATCCAAGAACTGATTTTGAGAATTGGTGAATTCGATGATTCAGTACTGCCTTTTCAACCAAAAGATCTGACCTTTAAAATGGTGAGAGATACACGTTTCAGTCATGATAAATCCCCATATAATCCTGTGTTTCGCGCTCATATCTCTTCTAAAGGGAAATTGCCGATACCGGTTGGCTATTTTGTTTATTTGCAGCCGCAGGATCGCACTTTTTTAGGAGGTGGTCTGTTTGCCGATATGTTCACTCAGGCAACAACGCTGATGCGCGACTATTTATCATCAAATAGTGAGGCTTTCTTAAAACTGATTGCAGAAGAATCGTTTCAAAAACACTTTACTGTGATGGGAACACAGCTTAAAAATGTGCCTAAGGGCTATGATAAAGAAAGTCCGGTGGCAGAGTATTTAAAAAATAAATGCTGGTATTTAGAATATCCTGTACAGGATATTGAGATGTCAGACAGTGATCGTTTTATCAATGACGCAGTTGAAATTTTTAAAGCAATGGTGCCATTTAATACATATCTGAACACTGCTTTGAAAGACTTTACGATGCCGGAACGTTAAACGTATGAGAACATGAATTTTCATGTTCTTTTTGTATAATCTTATTATTGTGAAGATAACGAAATCAAATAATGAGAGCGGCAGGAAGCTAAATAACAGGAAAATATATTATAAAAAGCGAGGGGGTTCCTCGCTTTAGTGTGTCTGTGTATATTTAATATGATAAAACATCTCAATGATTTCAAATAAATAAGTTAATGAGAATTTTGAAATCAAGGAATCTTTCGGACCTCCGAGATTGATGAAAAGATCGTATTGATCTTTAAGAGTTTCTTCTACATTTTGAGTAATAATCACCTTATGTGCTTTGGTGTTTTTAAATAAGCGAATAACCTCGCTGCTTTGTTGGATGAATTTACCTGTCATTGAGCTTAAGATAACCAAATCATTCTCTGTTGCCTCTTGCAGGATTTCGAGCTGACCTTTTTCATCAAACAAGCCGAAACACTCTTTTCCTAAATAGGCTAACTCAATTTGCAGCTGCATAGTTGTATTTTGGGAATAATAATAGCCTAGAAAAATAATCCGACTTGAATCATGAATCAAATCGACTAATTGGTTGATTTGACGAGCATCAATTGTTTCATAAACACGATCAATCGTATGAATGACACTATCGTGGTGTGCTTTTAAAATCTCTTTGCCATTATCTAGTGTCGTCGTTAAACTTTTTGAATTTGGAAAGTAGATATTTTCGTACACATTGTTAAATTGTTCGATTGAAAGACAAACAGTCGTTTTAAAATCGATGAAGGATTCAAAGTTCAGTTTACGACATAAACGGCTGATTGTTGCCGGTGAAACATAACACATTTCTGCAACATCTGTGATCGAGCAGTGGGGTATTTGACGAATGTTTTTTAGAATGACCTTGGCGGCATCATAATAAACGTCATGCTGTGTTGCTGTGTTAATAAATAAGACTAATTGATAGAATGCAATTCTCATAAAAACTCTCCTTTATGACAGTACCATTTTAGCATAGCTTATAAAAAGTCATTCAAAATGTGCAAATCTTGAAAATCTTTTGATTTATTCTTCAAAAGGACGAACTCTCAAATAGAGACCGAGACGATCTGCAATACTCTGACACTGGCTGATCTTTTCTTCACCGATAATATCAACCACCGTCATAATAACGTGGGGAACATAGCGTTTGCATTTGACGGCAAAGTCCAGCATACCTTCAAAAGAAGCTATTCCAAAGCGGCTACGTGTGAGTTTTAAATATTCTTTAGCCGTCGGCGCATTTAAACTGATCGATACAGTGTCAATCAATCCCTTTAAGCGAGGTGTAATATCTGTTTCATATATCAGATTGGATAATCCATTGGTGTTGATTCGAATAGATAATTTCGTACAAGTTTGTTTTAAGTAAGCGGCAATATCCAGTAGATCATCCAAGCGTTCAGTAGGTTCTCCGAAACCACAAAAGACACATTCTTTAAATAATGTAAGATCATAATTGGACAGCTCCTCTATCACTTCTTTAGTTGTGGGTTCTTTTTTTAGCCAAAGGGAATTATCTTTCATCATTTCTTTTGTTTGTCTTAGACAAAATGTGCATTCACAGGGACAGCGGTTTGTGAGATTGATATAAAAACTGATGTCTTTTTTATTTTGGATATGCGCAATATCGATATAGCTATTATTATATAAAGTGTATAAAATGGTCATTTTTAATTCCTCCTATGCCTTTATTTTACGCTGAAATCTATTTGCTCTCAATCTTTTTTGAGATTCTTTACATGAGGTAAAAAAAGGATTATGATCAAGTGGGAGGGATCATAATGAAAAGGATCGTTGATTATGCACAGCTGTTTATGAAAGAATATCTAAAAGATGGAGATACCGCTGTTGATTTTACGATGGGAAATGGCTTTGACACACTCTTTTTAGCCAAGCATACACCCCATGGAAAAGTCTATGCTTTTGATGTTTTAGAGCAGGCATTAAAGAATACTGAGGCTAAACTTTCTTGGGAAGGGATTGAAAATGTTGAATTGATTTTAGATGGACATGAACATGCTGACCGATATATATCAAGGTTTAAAGTAGGAGTGTTTAATTTTGGTTATCTGCCCGGAAATAATAAAGAAGAGACAACCCTTTTAAAAACAAGTCAGGAAGCTGTAGAAAAAGCTTTAAAGCTGCTTGAAAGAAAAGGGGTATTGATTCTGGTGTTGTATCCCGGACATGAGCAAGGAGCATTAGAAAGCCATTATTTCTCTTCTTATATTCAATCACTGGATACCTATTATTATGAGTGCTTTACTTTTAAAATGGAGAATAAAACAGACTGTCCCTACATCATAGGAATTGAAAAGAAACGTGAAAAATGAGGGGATTTCGTGCTTTTTATGGGGAAACTGTAAGAAATATAATAAATCAGTAAAAATAGAGCAAGAAATATCAATTTTTTTATTATACAAAGACATTTATTAATGAATTGTGGTATACTGTTTTTGTAAATATTTTACAAGGAGGAAATTTAATAATGAGTAATGTTTTAAACAAAAAAGCACTAGCTGAAAAAATTGCAGAAAAATGCGAATTAAACAAAAAACAATCAGAAGCTATCGTGAATGCGGTATTTGATGAAATTAAAACAACTTTAGAAGATAAAGGAACTGTAGATATCTATGGTTTTGGTAAATTCGAATTAGCTCATCGTGAAGCAAGAGAAGGAATCAACCCTTTAACTAAACAAAAAATGACGTTTGCAGCTAGCAACTCTGTAAAATTTAAATCTTCTAAAGCATTAAAAGACGCAGTAAATAATAAATAAATAAAAAGCACACTCACATTAAATCAGTGAGCGTGTTTTTTTATTTGAAGCCAATTTCTTCTTTGACGTAGTCAATCGGCATGTCCTGACCGGTCCAGAGTTTGAATGAAGCCGCTCCCTGCCACAGCAGCATATTGAGCCCGTTCATAAACTTGCATCCGGCAGCTTCTGCCATCTCTAATAATTTCGTTTTTTGCGGATTGTAGATAATATCCACAACAAATAATTCCGGTGTGAAATAGCTCAGATCCGGAATATAAGTGATCCCATCCATCGGTGCCATTCCAACATTAGTTGCATTTATGAAATATTGACTGCTATGCATATCGGCTTTCAAGGTTTCTAAATCATCTAAATCTTTAACCGTTACCTTTGCCTGAGTATTGTTCGTAATCTTTTTAGCCGTTTCTAGGGCATTTGGAAAGAAACGATCTTTTTTATTATAGATAATAAGTTCTTTTACACCATCCATTGCGGCTTGAATGGCAATGGCAGTTGCTGCTCCGCCGCATCCTACGATCACCATTTTTTTTCCGATCGGATTCTCACCTGCATCTTTTAATGCGGACATCAAGCCTGTTCCATCGGTAATATGACCGGTTAAAATACCGTGATCATTGACAATCGTATTGACTGCACCAATCAGTTTGGCAGCCGGCGATAAATGATCTAAGTAAGGAATGACCGCTGTTTTATAGGGCATGGATACATTGCACCCACGTACTTTCATCGCTTTTAATCCTAAGAGGGTATTTTCGAGATCTTCCTCATCAATCTCAAAGGCAAGATACGCATAATCCAACCCTAATTTTCTAAATCCGGCATTTTGCAGTGCAGGCGAAATGCTGTGACGGATAGGTTTGGCAATCAATGCCATCAGTTCTGTGTGTCCGGTAATTCTTTTTTCCATAGCTCTCTCTCCCTTATGGATACTATTATAATGAAAATGAAAAAAAATCCAACTTATTTGTTGGATTTTATTTGATAAGCGCCCATTCCTAAATAGATGGCACGATCACCTAAATAATGTTCAATTCTAAGCAGTTCATTATATTTAGCGATACGCTCACTTCGTGAAAGTGATCCGGTTTTAATCTGCATCGTGTTTAAACCGACAGCTAGTGAAGCGATTGTGGTATCTTCACTTTCTCCGGAACGGTGACTCATAATAGTGGTATAGCCATTTTTCTTAGCTAGCATAATCGTCTCAATTGTTTCGGATAAAGTTCCGATTTGATTTGGCTTAATCAGGATTGAGTTTGCGATATGTTCATCGATGCCATGCTGTAAGCGTTCTTGGTTAGTAACAAATAAGTCATCGCCAACCAGCTGAACTTTATCTCCTAATTGTTTGGTTAACTCTTTCCATCCGGCTTCATCTTCTTGGTCTAAGCCATCTTCAATAGAAATAATAGGATAATCCTTAATTAATTCCTTGTAATAGTCAATTAATTCGATAGAACTTAAAGTACGGTGTTCACCTGTTAAATGATAAGTTCCATCCTCATAAAATTCACTGCTGGCAACATCAAGGGCAATATAGAAGTCTTTTCCCGGCTCATAGTTTGCCGCTTTGATAGCTTCGACAATCAATTCAATCGCTTCTTTGTTGCTGGAAAGGTTAGGCGCAAATCCACCCTCATCCCCAGTCGCAGTGACATGATTTTTACTTTTCAGAATAGCTTTCAAATGATGGAAAACTTCAATGCTTTGACGTAATGCTTCCTTGAATGTTTTAGCACCGGTAGGCACAATCATAAATTCTTGGAAATCGATGCTGTTTGCAGCGTGCATTCCGCCATTAATAATATTCATCATTGGCGTAGGCAATACATAACCATTGATCCCGCCGATATATTGATGATACGGCATGAAATAGTAATTAGCAGCCGCCTTGCTTACTGCTAATGAAACACCGAGAATGGCATTAGCCCCCAGCTTCACTTTGTTTTTGCTTCCATCTAATTCGATTAAAGCTTCATCTATTTCTTTTTGTTTAGTAACATCTTTTCCTAATAGATGTTTGCTGATGGTTTCGTTAACATTTTTAACAGCTTTTAAAACACCTTTACCTAAGTAGCGTTTTTCATTTTCATCACGCAGTTCATGCGCCTCAAATTTTCCTGTAGAGGCACCTGAGGGAACGATCGCACATCCGATTGCTCCGGATTTCGTTTCTACAACAACCTCAATTGTGGGATTCCCACGAGAATCTATAACTTCCATTGCTTCTATACGTATAATAGTTGACATAATTGTTTCTCCTCTCTTTTATTAATATTGTTCCTAAAACTAATCAAATTATACAGGAGATTGTCGAAATATAAAAGTTATATACATTTAACTTTTTTATAGCTTCATTACTTTTTGTAAACAATGACGGATTTAGGATAAATTTTAAAAAGAAGCGGGTATACTGTGAATATGAATAAAAGAGATGGTGGTGTAAACAATGTCACATAAAGTGATAAAAATCTATTTAGGACTGGTTATCTGTCTGATCTTTACTGGCTGCCAGCAGCAAAAGCCTGATTTTCAGTCACAAATCGATATACATGATTATACCGGCTACATTGAATTTGGAACACCGGTTCAAACAAAAGGTGAGGGGATTTTGGTTAATGGAAATATCGTGACTATTCACTCGGGCGGAACCTATGCTTTAACTGGAAAAAGTATGGACGGTCAGGTAATCGTGGATGCCGGAGATCAGCCGGTCGAATTAGTCTTTGCAGGAATAGATTTAACATGCCAAAATAACAGTCCGATTCTCATTAATTCTGCTCAGGCAGTTACGCTTACAACTAAAGAAGAGACTCAAAATAAATTAAAAGATACCAAAAACTATCTTTTAAATAATGTCGGAGCCACAGCTGTTATTTACAGTCAGTGTGATTTGACCTTGAAAGGAACCGGACTGCTTGAAATTGAGGCACGATACCAAAACGGGATAGAGACAAAAGGAAATATGACAATTGAATCCGGTCGATATATTATTGATGCTGTGTATAACGGCTGTGTCAGCTTCAATCAAATGATTCTCCAAAAAGCAGATTACTCAATTCAAAGTGATGATACAGCGATTAAAGGAAAAACAGTTTTGGTACAGGATGGTACTTTTTTATTGGAAAGCAAAAAAACGGCGTTAGAAGCAGAAACGATTGATATCACTCAAGGGATGTGGACTGTTGAAAGTCAGCAGAATGGATTTATTGCGAAGGAATTACTGACAATTCGTGATGGAACCTATCTTTTCGACAGTAAGAAGCGTTGTATGGAAGCAAATGATCTCGCTATTTATCAGGGTGCTTTTACATTAAACAGTGAAGAAACCGGCATCGCTGTAAACGATCATTTAGCCGTTTATGGTGGAACACTAAGAATCGACAACAGTCAAACAGGATTGATGGCACATTCTTTAGATGTAAATGATGGGACACTGAATATCATGAGTATAGTTGATGGAATTCATATTATTAAAAAGAATGAACAAGCTGGAAACCTGATGATTCAAAGCGGAAACATTATTATAGATGCCGGCAGCATTGGTTTTAATATTGACGGTTCCATGAAGATGCAAGGGGGGACAGTCTATCTAAACGGACCAACGCATTCACAAAGTCAGGCTCTTGTCTGCACGCAAGCATATGAGATCAATGGCGGAATCTTATGCGCATTAGATCTAAGTGGTCCGATTCAGCTGCCGATAAAAGAATCCGAACAAGCGGGTCTGCTGGTCACGTTGGGACAGTCCTTTGCAGCGGGTACTTCTATCATGATTAAAGACAGTAATGATCACAATATTTTTGAATATACAAGTTTAAAATCTTTTCAAACAATGATGATTTCAACGATAAAGCTTAGTTTAGAGGATACTTATTCTATCTATATCAATAATCAGCTTTATGGGGAAATCACTTTATATACGGCTTATAGTCCTATTCGTTATTAAAACTTCTTAGATGAGAAGTTTTTTTTCTTGATATGACAATTATTTTATAAATAAACCGCTATAATCATAAGCAAAGAAACAAGGGGTGAAAATCATGTCTAAAAGTAATCGTATTATTATGGCAGTCTTAGTTGTTGTTATGGTGATGGCTGTTATGTATATCACTCACTATGCTTTTGAAATTTCACGTTTAGTTCATCATCAGCAGCAGGAAGGATGGTATGAGATCAATGATTCAAAAACTAATCAATAAAGGCTTACTCCTTCTTTCGGTGTTGATTATTCTTTTTATTTTTCTACCAATTTGTCTCGGGTTTGATCTCCATGTTTCCTCTGCTTCTCCCTGGTCTTTGATTTATAGCCGCTCTATTGAATTTGATCACTTACGATCGGATACACGTCTGCTGATTAAAGACAAGGATAATCATGTTTCATTCGAGTATGCTTCTTTTATTAATCCAGTTACTCGAACAATCGTACTGGATAATCAGGAAACAATCAGTGAAAATGGCATAGTGGGACAAGCGGTCATCTCCATCCCCTATCTGGGAAATGTGTATACCACACTCTTGGCTATTGAATATGATATTAAGCTGCAAGTGATCGTGCTGATTCTAATCATCTATGTTTTACCGGAAATATGTCGCACTTTATTAAAAAAATGGAGAATCCAATCTGAAAAGGTGATACAATAAAGAAAGTAAAGGAGGGCTAAATATGGCAAGAATGACCTGTAATTTTATTTCTTATGTATTAAAAAGAGCGGTAGATATTACCGTTATTATTCCTACCACAACGATTCCGGAATCATTGGTGAATGATCCTAAACAAAAACCAACACATGTAATAGAGGAAAAATATCCGGTTTTGTATTTACTCCATGGCTATGGCAATAATCATGCCACTTGGGCAGGCTATAGTCGGATTGAACTTTACGCAGAAGAAAATAACATGGCGGTAGTCATGCTGTCTGCTGAAAACAAAGCGTACAATAATGTGAGTCAGGAAGATCATTACTATGATTTTCTGAGTGATGAATTACCAGAATTTATTGCAGCGATGTTTCCTGTATCTACAAGGAAAGAAGATACTTATATCGCAGGATTATCAATGGGAGGCTATGGAACTTTGGTGCATGGTTTAACCCATCCGGAACGCTTTCAAGCGATTGGTTCTTTTTCCGGAGCAGTATCCATGCTCAATGGAAAAGAAGGTGCTTATGATGTGATGAATATTATCAAGCATCTTTTAGAAACCAAGCAGCCATTCCCTCATATGTATATTGCGTGTGGAAAGGAAGATTTCCTTTATGATGCCAATGTTCAGCTGATCGAATATTTAAAAAATAATGATGTACCTGTAACTGTGGACTTTGTAGAGGGCTATACACATGAATGGCGTTTTTGGGACATGGAAGTGGAACGCTTTTTAGACTGGCTGGATCGCACCGATCATTATGCAGGTCAAAAACGCAAGGTTTAATAATGGATCAAGATTTAGTCTATTTAATTTTATCCATCGTTCAGGAAATTCCTGAAGGCAAAGTGGCAAGCTATAAGCAGCTTGCCATCTTAGCAGATCGTCCTAAAAATGCACGTTTAGTTGGAAAAATATTAAGTCATGCGTCTTATTTTGGTGAATTCCCCTGTCATCGGGTGGTAAATTCTGCCGGACGATTAGTTCCCGGCTGGGAAAATCAGCGAGCATTATTAGAAGCTGAACAGGTGATATTTAAAGAAAATGGGAATGTCGACATGAAAAAATGTCAGTGGAGGGTTGGATGCGATTAGATAAATATTTGCAGCTGACGAAACAACTATCCAAAATAGAGATACAGCAGTTATTAAAACAGCAGGCAATTACAGTGAATGAGAATAAAGCCACTTCAGTAAAGCAAGACATATCAAAGATAGATAGGATATGTATAAGCGGCATTAGAATTACAGAACCGCCTTATCTTTATCTGATGGTCAATAAGCCGGCAGGAGTTCTCAGTGCATTGAAAGATGCACATGAAAAAACGATTATGGATCTTATTAAGCATCCTCGCAAAGATAGTCTGCGTATTATGGGGAGATTGGATCGGGATACAACCGGGCTGATGATTTTAACTAATGACACACGATCAATTAAAAGAATTACACTGCCGGAATCACATGTTGAAAAAGAATATGAGGTGACACTGCGTGACCCTGTTTCAAAAACAGCAGTCAAAGCATTTGCCGATGGGCTTATTATTGATAATGATGTTCAATTAAAACCGGCTAAACTGACGATTTTTGATGATTATCATGTAAAAGTTATTATCAGTGAAGGACGCTATCATCAAATCAAGAAAATGTTTCTATCCTTACATAATGAGGTGCTGTCATTAAAGCGCATTCGTATTCATCACTTATATTTAGATGCTTCGTTGTCTTTAGGTCAATTTAAATGTTTAGATGAAAAAGAAATAGATAAATTAATTTCAAAATAAAAAACGATCTTCGGATCGTTTTATAATACCTGTAAATTCATATAGTAAACATGAGGATCAAACAAATCCGCCATAATCTGATCAGTTTCAATATCTTCTTCATCCTCACCTTGCCAATAGCTCGCCAAAAAGCTTTTAAGGTCGTCCAGCTGATCTTCTTGAATTCGCAGACTGATCGCTAATTCTGCGTAATCAGCGATTTTTGCGTAAGGACGCATGGGTGAAAAAGATAAATCCTGCATTTTTAAAGCTGTCTGTTTCTTTAAGATTTCTTTGATTTGCTCATATACAGCTTCTTCTTCGCTGTTTAAAAGCATATGGATAATAATTTTCTGCATTAAAAAACACTCCTTTTACCCATTATAGCATAAATGGCTAATCTTTGGAGTGATTTATGAATGTATCCATAATATCTAAAATCATTTCTTTTTGCTTAGGTGAAAGCTGTTCTAATCTTTTTGCTACATCCTCATCCAGATAGTTTTCTTTACTGGGGTTAGCTCCTCTTACAACTTCTGCCATATCTAAATCTAAATACTGACACAAATCATTAAGAACAGAAAGTGACATATTCGCTTTTCCGTTTTCTATGCGAGAGATAAAAAAGGTGGTAATTTTTAATTGTTCAGCCATCGTGTCTTGAGTAATATGCAATTCCTTACGTTTTGCTTTTAATCGGTTGCCGATTACTTTTAGATTTACATCATCCATCTTTTTCCCTCCTATCTATTATTTAAGATAAAATGAAACTCATAATAATTCTATATACTTATTAGTCAATATTGACTTGAAACGTATTATTTAAAAAACTCTCCTTATTTAAGGAGAGCAAGGATTATGAATTATTAATGATAGCATCCAGCAAGGCAAGAGCCAGTTCTCTTTGTTTAGAATCAAGCAATTCAATGCGCAACGCAAATTCATCTTCAAGATATTTTGGTCCTAAGGGATTAATGCCGCGAACAACATCGGATAAATCGATGTTAAGATATTGGCAAATGGAAGTCATCATCGCTAAGGTTGTGCTAGTTTTGCCATTTTCAAGTTTGGAAATGAAAGAAATGGTCATATTAAGATCTAAATGCATTTGTTCTTGGGAAATCTTCAGTTCTTTTCTACGTGTTTTAAGGCGTCTGCCTACAACCTCTAAGTTTAATTCTTCCATTCTTTCATCACCTCTCTTACTTTAAAGATAAATCGAAACCGTATGAAATACTACGCCATATTTCATCAATGTTGACTTTAAACATACTATTATTTTTGGAATCTATTGGTATCTTTATACATGAAATTCTTGTATAATAAAGGCGGTGATAAAAATGAACTTATTAAAAGAACTAAATCCGCAGCAATATTTAGCGGCAACGAAAGTGGATGCCAACGTGAGGATCATTGCTGGCGCAGGATCCGGGAAAACACGTGTATTAACATACCGTATTGCTTATTTAATAAATGAAATGGGAGTAGACCCGCGAAAAATTTTAGCGATTACTTTTACAAACAAGGCTGCCAATGAAATGAAGAGCCGTGTCGAAAGAATGCTGGATGGTTCAACTTTAGGGTCTACGATTTGTACGATCCACTCATTGTGTGTGCGTATTTTAAGAGAGCATATTCATTTATTGGGATATCCTCGTTATTTTGTGATTATTGATACAGAAGATCAAAAAAGTATTTTAAAGGATATCTACAACCAGCTGGAAATTGATGTGAAAACATTCAGCTATTCAAGTGTGCTTTCCTTAATCAGCCGCTATAAACGCGGAGGCATTGAACCTGAAAAGGCCATGAAGCTGGCTGGGGACTTCCGTGGAGAAAAATTAAAAGCGAAAGTATATGAATTATATCTAGCTTATCAGCAGAAGGAATTATGTTTAGATTTTGATGATTTATTATTAAAAACATTAGAGATTTTCAAACAATTTCCTTTGGCACTGGAAACGTGGCAGCATCGATTTCAGTATATTCATGTCGATGAGTTTCAGGATGTCAGTGAAGTTGAGTATGATATAGTAAAATATTTAGGGGGAAATCATAACTTCGTCTGTGTAGTAGGGGATCCGGATCAAACTATCTATTCATTTAGAGGAGCAAACGTCAACTATATTATTGATTTTGATAAAGATTATGATAATGTAGTGACAGTGTATCTGAATCAGAATTATCGTTCTACTCAAAACATCTTAAACGGAGCTAATACATTGATTCGTCATAATCGCAACCGTTTGGAAAAAGATTTGTTTACTAAATTAGATGTAGGGGATCATATCGTTCATTACAGTGGCGGCAGTCAGGAAGAAGAAGCCCAGTTTGTTGTGGATGAAATCAATCGGATTATTGAAACTGTAGAAGGAGTCAATTATCATGATTTTTTAATTCTTTATCGAGCTAATTATTTATCTCGTCCGATTGAACAGGCCTTATTAAGGAATAAGATGGATTATCGTATCTTTGGCGGATTGCGATTTACTGATCGTAAAGAGGTAAAAGATGTCTTGTCATATATGCGGCTTGTTGCTTTTCACGATGATTTGGCAATGAATCGTATTATTAATGTGCCTGGACGAGGAATCGGAAAAAAGACGCTGGGAAAAATAACCTCATATGCTTTAACTCATGAAATGAGTATTTATGACAGCTTGAAAGATCATATGGGGGAGATGGGGTTGTCGGCAAAAGTGAAAAAGAACCTGACTTCTTTACTTACTTTATTGGAGAAGGTTAAAGAAGGGATCGATTATGGTCAGATTGATTTAGTGGAGGCCTATGATTTGATTCTTCATGATTCAGGCTATATGGATATGCTGAAGCTGGAAAATGAAGATGCGCGTATTGAAAACGTATTGGAAGTTAAAAATATGGCGGCTGATTTCATGCGTCGTTATGACGGTGAAAATGTATTGGAAGAATTTTTGCAGGAAATTCCTTTATCCAATCTTCAAGATAACGATATCGATGACAGTGAATACATTTCACTAATGACTATTCATATGTCTAAGGGCTTGGAATTTAACTATGTATTTGTTGTGGGACTTTCAGATGATGTATTTCCAAGTTTCAGAAGTGTTGCCGAAAGCGGCGATGAGGGCTTAGAGGAAGAACGACGTTTAGCCTATGTAGCATTTACACGAGCGAAAAAGAAGCTATATCTTTGTGACAGTCAGGGGTTTAGCTTTGTAACGAACAGTCCGAAGCTGACATCACGTTTTATAGATGAAATAGGAATTGACGGTGTTGATCATCATGGGAAACGACAGCAATATAAAACGAGTGACTATATTAATATAAAAGAAACGATGAGTGAAAGAATCGGGGACAATGGGATTACCGATATGCAGGTTGGAGACCTTTTAGAACACCAGATGTTTGGAAAAGGGGTTGTTGTAAAGATTGATGGCAATATGATCGATGTGGCGTTTGCTGTTCCGTTTGGTATAAAGACATTAATTAAAAACCATAAGGCGATAAAGAAACTTGATTCTTGAGTTTCTTTTTTGTTTATAGAGAAGAAATACGGTATTTGTCAAAAAAAATAAAAAAAGTAGAAAAAAAGACTTGTCAAAGGAGAGAGGACGTGGTAATATAAACAGGCAGTCCAATCAAGGGCGGCGGAGACCATTGAAAACTGAACAGAACACG
>CABJAS010000009.1 GCA_902363625.1 Clostridiaceae bacterium | reverse complement strand
TAACCATCTCGAACACAGAAGTTAAGCATATCAACGGCGAAGATAGTGAGAGATCGCGAAAATAGCAGATTGCCGGGTAAGAGAAGAGAGGAGGGTTTCCTCCTTTTTTTGTGTTTAAGTATAAAGAAAGACAGATGTAGTCTTGTAGTCTCCTATAAATAATGTGAACTGATTGGTCTATTGACATCTATATAGAACAAAGAGAAGGATCGAGACAGATAGATGAATAGTAGTACTTTTCATATATCTTTTTTTGTTTTATAAGAGGAATGAAGAATAATGAATTTTTTTAAAAATAAATGAAAAAAAGTCTTGTAAATAGGGAATATTTAGTATATAATCTATCCGTTGGCGTGCGAAGAAGTGCGAGGTTGCTGAAACACCGATAAACGTTGTCATGGCAGTGTTTCAGGTAATTCGCATGGAGCAGTCTATTATTTAAATAGACGAAAGGAGGAAGTAAACATGGCAAACAACAAAATTAGAATTAGATTAAAAGCTTTTGATCACAAGATCTTAGATGGGTCTTCTGAAAAAATCGTAGCAGCAGCTAAAAAGACTGGTGCACAGGTGGTAGGTCCAGTACCTTTACCAACTGAAAAAGAAATTTACACAGTATTGAGAGCGGTTCATAAATACAAAGATTCACGTGAACAATTCGAAATCAGAACACATAAGCGTTTAATCGACATCGTTAATCCAACACCAGAAACAATTGATGTTTTAACTAGATTAGAATTACCTAGTGGTGTGGATATCGAAATCAAATTATAGAATGAAAGGTAAAAGGTGTAACTCATGAAAGGAATCTTAGGTCGTAAATTAGGAATGACTCAAGTGTTTACAACTGATGGGTCTTTAATTCCTGTAACTGTAGTTGAAGCTACTGAAAACGTTGTATTACAAAAGAAAACAGTAGAAAACGACGGTTACGAAGCCATCCAAGTTGGTTTCGAAGACAAAAGAGAAAGTTTAGCAAACAAACCTGAAAAAGGAATTGCTAGCAAGGCAAACACTGCCCCTAAGCGCTTCATTAGAGAGTTTCGTTATAGCGAAATGATGAGTTATGAAGTTGGAGACTCAATTAAAGTTGATAGCTTTGTAGCTGGCGAAGTAGTGGATGTGCAAGGAACTTCAAAAGGTAAAGGTTATCAAGGTGTAATTAAGAGACATGGTCAAAAAATTGGTCCTAAAGGACATGGGTCAGGTGCCCATAGAATCGTTGGATCAATGGGACCAATCGCTCCAAACCGTATTGCTCCAGGTAAAAAATTACCAGGACAAATGGGGAACGTAACTAGAACGATTCAAAACTTAGAAATCGTAGCAGTTGACGTTGAAAATAACTTATTATTAATTAAAGGTTCAATTCCAGGACCTAAAAAAGGATTAGTAATTGTAAAATCTGCTGTTAAAGGAAACGGAAAAGTAAACCCTGCTGTTGAATTAGTTGTTAATCAACAACCAGTGGAAGAAATCGAAGAAGTAACAGCTGTAGAAGAAAATACAGAAGCGGCAGTTGAAGTGACAGCTGAAGCTGCTGAATAATTGTAGGGAAGGAGGATTTTACAAATGGCAAAAGTTGCAGTATACAACCAAGATGGTGCTAATGTAAAAGAAATCGAATTAAACGATATGGTATTCGGTATCGAACCAAATAAACAAGCGATGTTTGATATGGTGTTATTACAAAGAGCATCTATCAGACAAGGAACACATAAAGTTAAAAATCGTACAGAAGTTGCCGGTGGTGGTAAAAAACCATGGAGACAAAAAGGAACAGGTAGAGCAAGACAAGGTTCAACTCGTGCGCCTCAATGGCGTGGTGGGGGAGTTGTTTTCGGACCTACTCCAAGAAAATATGGCTTCAAACTTAATCGTAAAGTTGGTAGACTTGCATTAAGATCTGCATTATCAAGCAAAGTAGTGGACTCTGAATTAATGGTAGTTGATACTATCACAATGGAAGCTCCTAAAACTAAAGCGATGATAAAAGTATTAGAAAATCTTCAAGCTCCAGCAAAAACATTATTAGTTGTTGACGAAATCGATATGAACGTAGCGCTATCTGCTAAAAATATCCCAGGTGTGATGATTTTAGAAGCTAACAAAATCAACGTATACGATATCTTAAACAGTAATAAAATGATCATCACTGAAGCTGCTGTAAAAGCAATTGAGGAGGTGCTTGCATAATGGCACATATTACTGACGTATTAAAGAGACCTGTTTTAACAGAAAAATCTTTAACATTACAAGCTGAAGAAAACAAATATACATTTGATGTTGAATTAACAGCAAACAAGAATGAAATCAAGACTGCTGTAGAAAAAATGTTCGACGTTAAAGTTGAAAGAGTAAACGTAATCAGAGTAAGAGCTAAAACTAAACGTGTTGGTAAATACACAGGTAAAACTAACAGAAGAAAAAAAGCTATTGTTACATTAGCTGAAGGAAGCTCAATCGATTTATTCGGAGAAGAATAGTCGATACATTATTGGGTAAGCTTACCCAGAAAATAGGAGGAAACTAGAGATGGCAATTAAGAAATATAAGCCAGTCACAAATGGTCGTCGTAATATGACATCATTAACTTATGATGAAATTACAACAAATAAACCACAAAAATCACTAGTTGTTCGTTTCGGTAAAAAAGGTGGACGTAATAACCAAGGTGTTATCACTACTCGTCATCACGGTGGTGGACACAAACGTTTATACCGTATTATCGATTTCAAGCGTAATAAATTAGACGTTCCTGGAAAAGTAGCAACTATTGAATATGATCCAAACAGAACAGCAAATATTGCATTAATCAATTATGCTGATGGTGAAAAAAGATATATCTTAGCTCCAAAAGGTTTAGAAGTAGGAATGCAAATCGTTGCTTCTGAAAATGCCGATATTAAAGTAGGAAACTCATTACCAATGGGAAATATGCCTGAAGGTACAGTTATCCACAATATTGAAATGCACCCTGGTAAAGGTGGACAGTTAGCAAGAGCTGCTGGTGTGTCTGCACAGATCTTAGGGAAAGAAGACAAATATGTCATTATTAGATTAGCTTCTGGTGAAGTAAGAAAATTCTTATCAGTATGTACAGCAACTGTTGGTGTAGTAGGAAATGAAGATCATGGACTAGTAAACTACGGTAAAGCCGGACGTATGAGATGGAAAGGTGTTAGACCAACTGTTCGTGGTTCTGTAATGAACCCTAATGATCACCCTCATGGTGGTGGTGAAGGTAAAACTTCAATCGGTCGTAAAGCACCAATGACACCTTGGGGTAAAAAAGCACTTGGTGTTAAAACTAGAAAATCTAAAAAGGCTTCAACTAAATTAATAGTTCGTCGTCGTAATGCTAAATAAAGGAGGATAAAATAATGTCACGTAGTCTTAAAAAAGGGCCTTTCGTAGATGGTCACTTAATGAAAAAAGTAGAAGCATTAAACGCTTCTGGTAAAAAAGAAGTTATTAAAACTTGGTCAAGACGTTCAACTATTTTCCCTCAATTTATTGAGCATACATTCGCAGTGTATAATGGAAAAGAACATATTCCAGTTTATGTAACTGAAGATATGGTAGGACACAAATTAGGAGAATTCGCTCCAACAAGAACTTACCATGGTCATGGTGCAGATGACAAAAAAGCAGGTAAGAAATAAGAGAGGAGGAAGATGTCATGGAAGCTAGAGCAACAGCTAAAATGATTCGTGTTGCCCCTCAGAAAACAAGATTAGTTGTAGACTTGGTTAGGGGTAAGGATGTAAAGGAAGCGTTAGGTATTTTAGAATATACTAACAAATCAGCTAGTCCGGCAGTTTATAAAGTAGTAAAATCAGCAGCTTCAAACGCTGTTAACAATCAAGGATTAGATGCAGATAAATTATTCATCAAGGAAATTTATGTTGATGAAGGTCCAACTTTAAAGAGATATACTACTAAAGCAAAAGGTAGTGGCGCTCAAATTTTAAAAAGAACTAGTCATATCACAGTTGTGGTAGATGAAAGATAGTAAGAAGGAGGTTACACAATGGGTCAAAAAGTTAGTCCAATAGGATTACGTGTAGGTATTAACCGTAATTGGGATTCAAGATGGTACGCTAATGATAAAGATTTCGCAGGATTATTACATGAAGATATTAAAATCCGTGAATTCTTAGGAAAAGAATTGAAATCTGCTTCTGTATCAAGAATTGAAATTGAAAGAACTAAAAATCGTGTAAACGTTTATGTTCATACTGCAAGACCAGGTATCGTTATCGGTAAAGATGGTGAATCAGTAGAAGCATTACGTAAAAAAGTAGCAAAAATTACTGGTGATAAACAAGTATTTATTAACATTGTTGAAATCAAAAATCCGGATACAGTTGCTCAGTTAGTTGCTAGAAGCATCGCTGAACAATTAGAAAACCGTGCTTCATTCAGAACAGTACAAAAACGTGCTATTCAAAGAGCAATGAGAGCTGGAGCAAAAGGAATTAAAACTAGCGTTTCAGGACGTCTTGGTGGAGCTGATATGGCTCGTGCTGAAGGATATTCTGAAGGTAACGTACCTCTTCATACTTTAAGAGCTGACATTGATTATGCTACTGCTGAAGCGGATACTACTTATGGTAAATTAGGAGTTAAAGTTTGGATTTGCAAGGGAGAAATCTTACCAGAAAAGAAGAAAGGGGATAAATAACCATGTTGATGCCTAAAAGAACAAAATACAGAAGACCACACAGAGTTAGATACGAAGGTAAAACAAAAGGTGGAGCAGAAGTATCATTTGGAGAATATGGATTAAAGGCAGCTGAAGGTGCTTGGATTACAAGCCGTCAAATCGAAGCTGCACGTATCGCCATCAACCGTCACATGAAACGTGGTGGTCAAGTATGGATTAGAATCTTCCCTCATTTAGCAAAAACAAAAAAACCATTAGAAGTACGTATGGGTTCCGGAAAAGGTAATCCAGAAGAATGGGTAGCAGTAGTAAAACAAGGTAGAGTGATGTTTGAAGTAGCAGGTGTTGATGAAGAAACAGCACGTGAAGCTTTAAGACTTGCATCTCATAAACTACCGATCAAATGTAAAATCATTAAGAAAGGTGAGTAATGATGAAAGTTCAAGAAATCAGAGAAATCGAAACTAAAGAGTTACTTAACAAAGTAGAAGAGTATAAAAGAGAATTATTCGAATTAAGATTCCAACAAGCAACTGGTCAGTTAGAAAACACAGCTCGTGTTAGACAAGTGCGTAAATCAATTGCAAAGATCAAAACAGTAATTAGAGAAAGAGAATTAAACCAGTAAGGAGGATGAACAATGGAAAGAAATAGTCGTAAAGTATATACTGGAACTGTTATTTCTGACAAAATGGATAAGACAATTACAGTATTAGTCGAAACTCATGTTAAACATAAGTTGTACGGAAAACGTGTGAAATCTTCTAAAAAGTTTAAAGCTCATGATGAAGAAGGTATTGCAAAAATCGGTGATACAGTAACAGTTATGGAAACAAGACCGTTATCTGCTACAAAACGTTTCCGTTTAGTAGAGGTCGTTAAAAAAGCTGAAGTTATCTAAATACTTCGAAAGGAGGTCAATCAGAAATGGTCCAGAATGAATCTAGATTAAAAGTAGCCGACAATACTGGTGCTAAAGAAGTATTAGTTATCAGAAATCTTGGTGGTTCAAATAAAAAATCAAGCGGTATCGGTGATATCGTTGTATGTACAGTAAAGAGTGCCGCTCCAGGTGGTGCCGTTAAAAAAGGTGATGTTGTTAAAGCAGTTGTGGTAAGAACAAAATACGGTGTAGGTCGTACAAACGGATCTTACATTAAATTTGATGACAACGCAGTTGTTCTTATCAAAGATGATAAATCACCTAGAGGGACTCGTATTTTTGGTCCTGTTGCCAGAGAGTTAAGAGATGCAGATTTCATGAAAATCGTTTCACTTGCTCCTGAAGTATTATAATAGGAGGTATAAGTATGAAAATACGTGTAGGTGACAAAGTAGAAGTTATCGCAGGTAAAGATAAAGGTAAACAAGGTGAAGTACTACAAACTCTTCCTAAAGAAAACAGAGTCGTTGTTGAAGGAGTAAATATGGTAACAAAACATATCAAACCTTCTCAGCAAGATCCTGAAGGTGGTATTATCTCCAGAGAAGCCCCAATCCATGTATCTAACGTAGCTTATTATGATGAAAAAGCTAAATCAATTACTAAAATCGGTTTCGAAAGAGTTGACGGACGTAAGATTCGTATAGCTAAAAAATCAGGAAAACAAATCGATAAAAGTAAGAAAAAATAAGGAAGGAGGACATAACGAATGAACCGTTTACAAGAACGTTACAAACAAGAAGTAGTTAAATCGATGATGGAAAAATTTAATTACAAATCAGTAATGCAAGTTCCAGCTATCGAAAAAATTGTAATCAACATGGGAGTTGGTGATGCTGTATCTAATTCTAAAGTATTAGATGATGCTGTAAATGAATTAGCACAAATCACAGGACAAAAACCAGTTGTAACTAAAGCTAAAAAATCAATTGCGGGGTTCAAATTACGTGAAGGTATGCCAATTGGCTGCAAAGTAACTTTACGTGGAGAAAAAATGTTCGAATTCCTTGATAAATTAGTATCTATCAGCTTACCTCGTGTAAGAGACTTTAGAGGTGTATCTAAAGATGCTTTTGACGGTAGAGGTAACTATACATTAGGTATCAGAGAACAATTAATTTTCCCTGAAATCAATTTTGATAAAGTAAATAAAATCAGAGGGATGGACATCGTAATTGTAACAACAGCAAACACAGACCAAGAGGGTCGCGAATTGCTAGGACAATTAGGAATGCCTTTCCAAAAATAGTAAAGGAGGACTTAACGCATGGCTAAAACATCTATGAAAGTGAAACAACAACGTCCTCAGAAGTATAAAGTACGTGAATATACACGTTGCGAACGTTGTGGAAGACCACATTCAGTTATTCGTAAATTTAAGCTTTGCCGTATTTGCTTCCGTGAATTAGCTTATAAAGGTGAAATTCCGGGTGTAAAGAAAGCAAGCTGGTAATATAGACTTAGATATAATGATCCAAGTGGAAGGAGGACTTGCAGATGGTTATGACAGATCCAATTGCAGATATGTTAACAAGAATCCGTAATGCTAATCAACAACGTCATGAAACAGTTGTTGTGCCAGCTTCAAATATGAAAGTGGAAATCGCTGAAATTTTGAAAAATGAAGGATTTATCAAAGGGTATAAAGTCGAAGGTGAAAAAGCAGAGAGAAATATCACATTGACTTTAAAATACAAAGGTAATGACAGAGTAATTTCTGGGTTAAAAAGAATTTCTAAACCAGGGTTACGTGTTTATGCGAGAGTAAACGAAATTCCTAGAGTATTAAATGGTTTAGGTATCGTTGTCTTATCAACTTCTCAAGGTATTATGACTGATAAAGAAGCAAAAGCTAAACAAATCGGTGGAGAAGTATTAGCTTATATTTGGTAATAAAAAAATTAATCCAGGAGGTACTATAAATGTCTCGTATTGGAAATAAACTTATCCAGGTACCTGCAGGAGTAACAGTTGATATCGCAGCAGATAATACTGTTACTGTAACAGGACCTAAAGGGACTTTAGTGAAACAATTTTCTCCCGTTATTACAATTGAAAAAGACGGAGAAACAATCACTGTAAAAAGAAGCAGTGAAGTTAAATCACATAAACAATTGCATGGTACAACAAGAGCGCTTTTAGCGAACATGATCGAAGGTGTTAACGTTGGATTCAAAAAAGAATTACAAATCGTTGGTATCGGATATCGTGCTGCTATGCAAGGTAATAAATTAGTAATTAATATTGGATATTCTCATCCAGTAGAAATGATTCCTGAAGAAGGAGTTACAGTTGAAACTCCTAACCAAACAACAATCGTTGTTTCTGGGATCAACAAAGAAAGAGTTGGCGAAGTTGCCGCTCAGATCAGAGCTGTAAGAAAACCTGAACCTTATAAAGGAAAAGGGATTAAATACAAAGATGAAACTATTATCCGTAAAGAAGGTAAAACTGCTGGTAAGAAATAGTTAACTTAAGAAAGGAGTTACAATATTATGATTAAAAAGGTTTCACGTAATGATGTTAGATTAAAACGTCATGCTAGAGTTCGTAATAAAATTAGTGGAACTCCAGAATGCCCACGTTTAAACGTATTCCGTTCTAATTCTCACATTCATACACAAATCATTGATGATGTTAACGGTGTAACTTTAGTGTCTGCATCAAGTGTTGAAATGAAATTAGAAAACGGTGGAAATATTGAAGCCGCTAAAGCTGTTGGAGCTGAGATTGCTAAAAGAGCATTAGCTAAAAATATTGAAAAAGTAGTATTCGACCGTGGTGGATATGTATACCATGGACGTGTAAAAGCTGTTGCTGAAGCAGCTAGAGAAGTTGGGCTTAAATTCTAAAAGGAGGTAAAACATGGAACAACGTAGACAAAGAAATCCTAGAAACTCTAGAGGTCCTAAGAATCCAAGAAATCAAGAAAAAGAATTTGAAGAACGTGTTGTTACGATTAACCGTGTTACAAAAGTAGTTAAAGGTGGACGTAAATTCCGTTTTGCTGCTTTAGTAGTAATTGGAGATAAAAAAGGTCGTGTTGGGTTTGGTACAGGAAAAGCAAACGAAGTACCAGATGCAATCAGAAAAGCTTCTGAAGCTGCAAAACGTAACTTAATCAATGTGCCTATTCTTCACGGAACAATTCCTCATGAAGCAACAGGAGTATATGGTTCTGGTAAAGTATTTATTAGACCAGCTGCTCAAGGTACTGGAATTATTGCCGGAGGACCTGTTCGTGCGGTTGTCGAATTGGCTGGATACACAGATATCTTATCTAAATGTATTGGATCAAGAACACCAATTAATATGGTTAGAGCGACTATGGAAGGTTTAGCCGGATTAAAGACAGTTAAACAAGTTTCTCAGTTAAGAGATAAAACTGAACAAGAAATATACGGATAGGAGGCGTAAATAATGGCCAAACAAGTGATGATTACGCTTGTAAAAAGTCCAATTGGGTCTTCTAAGAGCCAAAAAGACACTCTTAAAGCGTTAGGATGTACAAAAATTAGAAAATGTGTTACTAAAGAGGACAACGTGATGATTCAAGGAATGATCAGAAAAGTTGCTCATCTTGTAGAAGTTAAAGATATTTAATAGGAGGTGTCACAATGAAATTACATGAATTGCAATACACTGAAGGTGCTCGTAAATCTAGAAAACGTGTAGGTCGTGGAACAAGTTCAGGTACTGGTAAGACATCTGGTAGAGGACAAAAAGGTCAAGGTGCTCGTTCAGGTGGAGGTAAGAAACCTGGATTTGAAGGTGGACAAACTCCTTTATTCATGCGTCTTCCAAAACGTGGGTTTACTAACTTCACTAGAAAAGAATTCGCAATCGTTAATTTAGATTCATTAAATCAATTTGAAGATGGAACTGAAGTAACGCCAGAATTATTAATCGAAACTGGATTAGTTAAAAAAGAATTAGATGGTATTAAAGTATTAGGTAATGGTGAATTAGAAAAGAAATTAACTGTAAAAGCTAACAAATTCTCTAAATCTGCTATTGCCGCTATCGAAGCAGCAGGTGGAAAAACTGAGGTGATCTAATATGTTTACCTTCTTAAAAAAGATATTTCAAAAAGGTGAATTGAGACATAAGATAATCTTTACGCTAGGGATGTTATTTGTCTTCCGTATTGGAAGTGCGGTAACTATCCCGGCGATCAATTCAGCGAAATTATCTTCCGGTTTAGAAACAACAGGAATCCTTGCTATCATGAATATGCTAGGCGGGGGTTCATTAGAAAGATTCTCCCTATTTTCATTAGGGGTTTCGCCGTATATTACGGCATCCATCATTATTGAATTATTATCAATGGATGTTATTCCAACTTTAACGCAATGGCGTGAAGAAGGGGAAACAGGAAGAAAGAAAAAAGATAGAGTAACACGTTATGTGACTGTTATTCTAGCAGCAGTTCAAGCCTTCTCATTGACATATGCATTCGATAAGAGTTATGGAATTTTGAGAGAATCTACGCCGCTTTCATATGCTTACGTTGTTATCATTATGGTAGCCGGAGCTATGTTTGCAATGTGGATGGGTGATCAGATCACAAATAAAGGAATCGGAAATGGGGTTTCTTTATTGATCTTTACAGGAATCGTTTCAAACTTACCTACAAGCTTTATCACCGTCTTCAATACTTTAGTTGTTACGAACCAAGGCACTCAGAAATTAGTGATGGGTGCACTTAACTATGGCCTGTTCGTCCTACTCTACTTGCTTATTGTAGTATTTGTAGTGTATAACGAAGGCGCTAATAGGAAAATCCCAATTGTTTATGCGACTAATTCAAATCCAATGATGAGAACCAAAGATGGTACTCATATGCCGATCAAAATTAATACATCAGGAGTAATTCCGGTTATCTTTGCGTCATCCGTTTTAGCAACACCGCTGACAGTTTCGCAATTAATTGGGAATACTAATGTAAGTAATATGATCCAAAAGATTTGTACGTATAATCAACCTGTACAATACCCAATCGGATTCGTTCTGTATTTGGTATTAATCGTTGCTTTCTCATTCTTCTATGCAAACTTACAAATTGATGCAGAGAAGATTTCGGGTGATTTGAGAAAGAATGGAGGATCTATTCCTGGTGTTCGTTCAGGAATTGAAACTCAAAACTATATTAAAAAAGTATTAAACCGAGTAACAGTGGTCGGATCGATCTTCTTACTGATTGTTGCGGTTATCCCAATTATGATTCCGGTTATTTGGAAAACAGTAGCTAATTCAGCTGTTACCTTATATGGTACCGGATTGATTATCGTAACAGGGGTTGCCCTTGAAACAGTAAATCAGATCAAAACGCACTTAACTCGTAAAGAATACAGAGGCTACATTCGTAGATAACAATAATAGGAAAAGAGGCATTACAATGAATATTATTTTAATGGGTCCTCCAGGTGCCGGAAAAGGAACTCAAGCTGAGAAATTAGTTGAGAAACTGGGACTTGTACAAATCTCAACCGGAGATATGTTTAGAGCTGCCATGAAAGAAAATACAGATGCTGGTGCAAGAGCTAAATCTTATATGGATCAAGGGCTGTTGGTACCTGATGAAATTACTAACGATATCGTGAAAGAAAGACTTCTTCAGGGTAACTTCGGTAATGGATTTATCTTGGATGGTTATCCACGTAATGTATTCCAGGCAGAATCTTTAGAAAAAATCTCTGAAGAGTTAAATATTAAAATTGACGCTGTAGTAAATATTGACGTTGATTTTGAAAAACTGATCGGCAGACTTTCTGGAAGAAGAATTTGCAGAAGCTGTGGGGCAACTTACAATCTTAAATTCAAACCTAGTAAAGTTGAAGGAGTTTGTGATAAATGTGGCGGTGAACTTTATCAGCGAAGTGACGAAGATGAAGAAACTGTTAAAACACGTTTGAACACTTATGTGGAACAAACTCAGCCTTTGATTGATTATTATACAAACAAAGGTGAATTGATCAGTATTAATGGTGATCAAGCTATGGATGATGTTTTTAATGACATCAAAACTCAGTTGGAGAAATAGAATGATCATTACGAAAAACCAAAGAGAAATTGATCTCATGAGAGAAGCTGGTCGTATTGTGGCTTTGGTTCATCAAAAGATGGCAGAAGTGATTCGACCAGGAATCACTACATTAGAACTGAATGCTATTGCAGAAAAAATCATTTTAGATCATGGAGCTAAGCCTTCATTCAAGAACTATAATGGTTTTCCTGCAAGTATTTGTACTTCAATCAATGAACAGATCGTTCATGGAATTCCAAGTAAGTATGCTTTAAAAGAAGGAGATATCATCTCTATTGATGTTGGAGCCTGTTATAAGGGATATCATGGCGATAGCGCTTGGACTTATGCTGTTGGCGACATCAGTGATGAGGCAAAGCGTGTGATGGAAGCGACAAAAGGTTCTTTATTTGCCGGTTTGGCAATGGTCAAGCCCGGTAATCGATTGTCTGATATTTCTCACGCTGTTGAAGTGTACTTAAATGAACATGGTTGTACAACTCCTTTAGAATATACTGGTCATGGGGTTGGAAGTGCATTGCATGAAGATCCGGCGGTGCCTAATTATGGTGCACCGGGACGCGGACCAAGGCTTGTTGAAGGAATGACCCTCGCTATTGAACCAATGGGTCATGGCGGAAAAGCAGATATTCATATACTAGAAGATCATTGGACTGCTATAACGGAGGATGGCTCTTTAGCAGCTCATTATGAACATTCCATCGTTGTTACAAAAGATGGATATGAAATTCTAACAAAACTTTAAGGTGAAGGAGCGATATTCAATGGCTAAATCAAAAGATAATGTAATTGAAGTTGAGGCGACCGTTATAGAAGTATTGCCAAATACGACTTTTAAGGTTGCTTTGGAAAATGGAGCTGTTATTGATGCTCACGTTTCTGGTAAAATCCGTATGAACTACATTCGTATTTTACCAGGGGATAGGGTAACAGTGGAAATATCTCCATATGATTTAACACGTGGGCGCATCACATTTAGACATAAATAAGTCTTCCAAAAGGAGGTAAATGAAGATGAAGGTAAGAACATCAGTTAAACCAATCTGTGATAAATGTAAAGTTATTAAACGTAAGGGAAAAGTCATGGTTATTTGTGAGAACCCTAAACATAAACAAAGACAAGGATAATTAGGAGGAAATAGTAAATGGCACGTATTGCAGGTGTAGATATACCACGTGAAAAGCGCGTTGTAATCTCATTAACATATATTTATGGAATTGGTAAGCCAAGAGCTCAGGAAATCTTAAAAACTGTTGGTATCAGTGAAGATGTCAGAGTGAAAGATTTAACTGAAGAAGAAGTTACAAAAATCAGAAAAGAAGTAGAAAATTTTAAAGTTGAAGGTGACCTTCGTAGAGAAACAGCATTAAACATCAAGCGTTTAATGGAAATTGGTAGCTACCGTGGAATCCGTCATCGTAAAGGACTTCCTGTACGTGGGCAAAAAACTAAGACAAATGCTCGTACACGTAAAGGTAAGGCACGTCCAATTGCTGGAAAGAAGAAATAGTGAGGAGGTTGTACTAAATGGCAAAGACTAAAACAAGTACACGTACTAAAAAACGTGTTAAGAAAAATATTGCAAAAGGTGTAGCACATGTGCATTCAACTTTTAATAACACAATCATTACCATTGCAGATGAACATGGTAACGTATTAACTTGGTCTAGTGCTGGAGCATTAGGTTTCAAGGGATCAAGAAAATCTACTCCATTCGCAGCGCAAATGGCAGCTGAAGCAGCAGCTAAAGCTTCAATGGATCAAGGAATGAAAACTGTTGAAGTAAACGTAAAAGGTCCTGGACCAGGACGCGAAGCAGCAGTTCGTGCTTTACAAGCAGCTGGATTAGAAGTATCAGCTATCAATGATGTAACACCAATTCCACATAACGGATGTCGTCCACCAAAACGTCCTCGTGGATAATAACTAAATTCCAAAGAGGAGGGAAAAGGCATGCAGAAATTTGAAAAAGCAAACTTTAATATCCAAGAATATGATGAGTCAGCAAATTATGGAAAGTTTGTCATCGAACCTCTAGAAAGAGGATTCGGTACGACTTTAGGGAATTCATTAAGACGTGTATTATTATCATCTCTTCCTGGGTCAGCTGTAAACTCAATCAAAGTTCAAGGAGCAATCCATGAATTCTCAGCAGTTGATGGGGTGGTTGAAGATGTGACGACTATCATCCTTAATTTAAAACAATTAGTTTTTGATATCGATAAGGAAGATGAACAAGTCACGATGGTAATTGACGTACAAGGACCTGCAACAGTTACTGCAGCAGATATCCAATGTCCGTCAAATGTAAGAATGATCAGTAATGATTTAGTTATCTGCCACGTAGCAGAAGGAGCTAATTTTTACATGGAGATGTACGCGAAAAAAGATCGTGGATACATTAGTTCAGATATTAATAAAAAGTCGATTAATCAAATTGGAATTATTCCAACTGACTCTATTTACTCTCCAATTGAAAAAGTATCTTACTCTGTTGAACCAACACGTGTAGGACAAAGTGCTAAATATGATCAGTTAATGATGGAAGTAACAACAAACGGTTCTATCAAACCTCATGAAGCACTAGCATTAGCAGCTAAAATCTTGGTTGAACATTTAAATTTATTTGTTGAATTAAATGATATGGCTGTTAATATGGAAATCATGTCAGAAGCTACTACTGATTCTACTAACAAAGTATTAGATATGACAATTGAAGAATTAGATTTATCAGTTCGTTCTTATAACTGTTTAAAACGTGCAGGTATTCAGACTGTACAAGAATTAGCAGATAAGAGTGAAGATGATATGATCAAAGTTAGAAACTTAGGTAAGAAATCTCTTAAAGAGGTAAAAGAAAAATTACATGAATTAGGATTAGGTTTTAAACCGGTTGAATAATTCTAGATAGGAAGGAGCGCTAATTAATGGCTAGAAATAGAAAATTAGGACGTACATCTGCTCAAAGAAAATCTATGTTACGTAATCTTGCTACTGAAGTAATTATGTATGGGCAGATCGAAACGACTGAAACAAGAGCTAAAGAAGTTCGTTCTGTTGTTGATGAATTGATTACTTTAGGAAAACGTGGAGATTTGCATGCAAGAAGACAAGCAGCAGCTGTTCTTCGTAACATCAAAGATGAAGATTCATCTTTGAATGCAGTTCAAAAATTATTTGATGAAATTGCACCTAAATATGCAGACGTGAACGGAGGATACACTCGTATCTTAAAAACTCACAATCGTAAAGGTGACAATGCTCCAATGGCAATCATCAGTTTAGTATAACAATCAAGGAGGTTTGACCTCCTTTTTTTAATGTCTTGACAGATGTCTTGTTAAACACTACAATAAATACAGTGTATTTTTCAAATAGAAAAATAAGGAGGAGCTATGACCAAAAGTATCGAGATTAAAAACTTGTTTTTTGAATATGATGAAAATTTAAATACGATCGATGATGTTTCTTTTGATGTAGAAAATGGAAGCTATACAGTTATCTTAGGTCATAATGGCAGTGGCAAGAGTACGATTGCCAAATTGATCATTGGACTTCTGGAAGCAAAAAGTGGAAAAATCATAGTCGATGGCATTGAATTAAATGATGAAAATGTATATAAAGTCAGAGAAAGAGTAGGGATTGTTTTTCAGAATCCGGATAACCAGTTTATTGGTGCAACCGTACGTGATGACATTGCCTTCGGTTTGGAAAATCGCTGTGTTCCTCAAGAGGAAATGGATGGGATTATCAACAAATATGCACAAAAAGTAGATATGATTGATTTTCTTGATCATGAACCGACAAAATTGTCTGGTGGGCAAAAGCAGCGTGTTGCCATTGCGGGCATTCTTGCTATGTCTCCGGATATTATTATCTTAGATGAAGCAACAAGTATGCTGGATCCAAAAGGACGTCGTGAAATTAATGCATTAGTGAAAGAACTCAATGAAGAGACAAACATGACGGTTATCTCTATCAGCCATGATATTGAAGAGGCTGTCAATGCAGATCATGTTGTTGTTTTAAATAACGGAAAAGTAGTAAAAGATGGGACACCCGATGAAATATTAACAGATGAGGCGCTAATGTATTCATTGGAGCTTGATGTTCCTTTTGCCTATAAAGTGTCGAAGAAGCTTGCTGAAAGCGGAATAAATGTAGGATTAAATCTTAAAGAAAAGGAGTTGATTGAAAAGTTATGTCTATTAAATTCGAACAAGTAAGCCATACATATTCAAAGAATACTCCTTTCCAATATATTGCATTAAAAGATGTTGATTTAGCTATTGAAAAAGGTTCATTTACTGCGATTATCGGACATACCGGAAGCGGGAAGTCAACCTTGATTCAGCATATTAATGGATTGATTTTACCTACATCAGGTGTTGTAACAGTCAATGATTTTGTGGTGGATGCCAATCATCTGCCAAAGGTATTAAGACCATTGCGTCAGATGGCAGGGCTTGTTTTTCAGTTTCCGGAATATCAGCTATTTGAAGACAGCGTGGAAAAGGATATTATCTTTGGACCTAAGAACTTTGGCGTAGATGAAGAAACAGCTAAGCAAAAAGCGAAAGAAGCTTTAGCAATGGTCAAAATGGATGAAAGTTATTTGGAAAAATCGCCTTTTGATCTTTCCGGTGGACAGAAGCGTCGTATTGCGATTGCCGGTATTTTAGTCATGGAACCGGATATTCTTGTCTTAGATGAGCCAACAGCAGGATTAGATCCGCAAGGGGCTAAAGAGATGATGGAATTATTTAAGGCATTAAATGATCAAGGAAAGACCGTGATTATTGTTACTCATGATATGAATCAGGTCTTGAATTATTGTGATCATGCGGTAGTGATGAATAAAGGCGAAATTATCAAAACAGGAACAGTCGATGAAATCTTTAGAGATCCAGAGTATCTTGAAACATTAAGCATTGATTTACCGATTATGACACATTTTATTCATGAATTAAATAAAAATGGATTTGATATTGATCCATCGATTAAAGATTTAGATACATTAATTAAAGCGATAGGGGGTAAATAAATGGGAAACATGACATTAGGAAAATATTTACCATTTGATTCCTTTATTCATCGCTTAGATCCTCGTATGAAGATCGTCAGCTTATTATTCTTACTGATCAGTGTTTTCTTCGATGCAGGATTTATCGGATATGGCATTATTGGATTGTTTGTATGTCTGGTAGTCGTTTTATCGAAAATTAAAATTACGTATATCCTTAAATCGTTGAAACCAATGATCTTCATGATGTCTTTTTTAATGATATTAAATGTGTTTATGATACAAAAAGGAACTATATTATTCAGTATAGGCCCCTTAACTGTCTATTCAGGCGGTTTAATCCAAACAGCCTATATCTTAATTCGTTTAGTGCTGATCGTCGCTTTAACAACTGTTTTGACAGCGACAACGAAACCATTAGATCTAACATTAGGCTTAGAACACCTCTTTAATCCTTTAAGAAAAATCGGATTCCCAGCTCACGAAGTCTCTATGATGATTTCCATTGCTCTGCGTTTTATCCCAACCTTATTAGAAGAAACAGAAAGAATTATGAAAGCACAGGCAAGCCGTGGCGTTGATTTTAAAGAAGGTTCTTTAAAGGATAAAGTGAAAGCCATCGTTTCATTGATTGTTCCTTTGTTTATTTCTGCCTTTCAGCGTGCAGAAGATTTAGCCAATGCAATGGAAAGCCGTGGTTATAATCCAGATGGCAAACGAACAAAATATAAGGTGTTAAAATGGCGTTTGAGCGATACATTAAGTTTACTGACAACAGTGGTGATGTGTGTTGGAATTATAGTGATGAGTGTGATATAAGATGCCGAGAATTAAATGTTTAGTCAGTTACGATGGCTCTAAGTTTTACGGTTTTCAGGTTCAGGATAAGCAAAGAACGATTCAAGGGGAAATTCAGAAAGCTCTTCATAATATTACCCGGGAAAACATTATTATCCATGCTTCGGGAAGAACCGACGCAAAAGTCCATGCCAGAGAACAGGTCTTTCATTTTGATACAACAAAAGAATTGCCTGATGAACGCTGGAAGATGGCTATGAATCATTTCTTACCCAATGATATTTATATCCATGATGCTCAGCAAGTAAGTGAAGAATTCCATTCTCGCTACAGTGCTGTCGGTAAAGAATATCGTTATTATTTAAATACAAAGGAATATTCTGTTTTTGACACAAATTATATCTATCAGTATAACCGACCGTTAGATACTGCATTGATGAATGAAGCCGCAAAACTATTTATCGGTGAGCATGATTTTGCTTCTTACTGCGTAAGTGATCAGCATGGCACGACAGTGCGTACGATTTATCAGTTCGATGTATTAGAGAAAGATGGAATTGTCGAGTTTATTGTCAGCGGAAATGGGTTCAGACGCTATATGGTGCGTCATTTAGTAGGGGCATTAATTCAGATTGGTGCCCATCGCTTTAGCATTGAAGAAGCAAAGAAGCGATTAGAAAGCTGTGGAGAAAAGCATATTTTGTTTAAGGCAAAGCCACAAGGTCTTTATTTATGCAAAGTAAATTATGAGGAAAATGAAAATGACGCTTAATCATACCGGAACGATTGAATTAACATCTGACCGACTTTGTCTGCGTCCTTTTTCTTTGGAGGACACATTAGCTTTTCATAAGTATATCACTAATTGCGATGAGGTCAGGCGCTACTTCTTGATTCCTTTTCATTCCAACATTCATCAGACAGAAACGATGATGAAACAAATGGTCAATACCTATCATTTAAAAACATATAACTGGGCAGTCACTTTAAAAGAAGAAAATAACATGATCGGTTTGGTACGTCTCTTTGACGTTAATGACGACGATGCTTCTGCCGAGATTGGCTATGCTCTCGCTTCTGACCATTGGAACAAGGGCTATATGAGTGAGGCGATAACTACCGTTTTAAATCATTTGTTTATAACAGTAGGCTTTAAAAAATTAACCGCAGATTGTATGAGCGAAAATTTAGCCAGCTGTCAGGTTCTTCAAAAAAATGGAATGCAGTTTATCGGAAAAACACTGAACGGAATCACTTGGCTGAAAAGAAGTCATGACATTCTGCATTACTCTTTGACAAGAGAAGATTATCTAGCAAAATAGCTTTTTTAATCCAAACATGATAGACTTGAATTAAGGAAAATATAGATAGAAGGATGACTCTTGTGATTATTTAAGAAAGAAGTTTTGTGGGAACAGAGATGCCTGATTTATATAAAATAAAAGAAAAATTAGATTGATGGGGGATTCGCTATAAGCAAAAGGTAACTGCAAATGATAGAGCAGAATCCGCTCTCTTTAGCGCAATATTTAAAATGGAGAGACGTTTAGGAGGAGCGTATGGTCAAAATCCGGATTATATGAAAACCTATTATCTTTATGTATCGTCAAAAGACTACGAAGAAGCACTTTATCTTATTAATAAGGATTGATTCAGTTTATATGGAAATAACGCTTAAATAGATGAAATATTTTATTTTAATCTATTGACATTCAAAATACGAAAAAGTATAATGAATACTGGCACTGTTATGCCTAGTAGCCCCGGAAACTACAGGAGGAATTTACAATGCGACAAACAACAATGGCGAAGGAATCAACAATTGAACGTAAATGGTTCGTAGTTGACGCTGAAGGACTTACTTTAGGACGTTTAGCTTCTGAAGTAGCAACAGTATTAAGAGGAAAACACAAACCAACTTATACACCACATGTGGATACAGGTGATTATGTAATTATCATTAATGCTGAAAAAGTAGTAATGACTGGTAAGAAATTAGATAAAGTAAAATATTACAGTCACTCAGGATGGTTAGGTGGTTTAAAAGTTAAAACTGCCAGAACTTTCCAAACTAAAAATCCTACTGGATTTGTAGAAGCAGCCGTTAAAGGGATGTTACCACACAATACATTAGGTAGACAACAAGGTATGAAATTATTTGTTTATACAGGTAATTCTCATCCACATGCAGCTCAAAAACCTGAAGAATTGAAAATTAAAGGATAAGAAGGAGGAAGACTATGGCAATCGTACAATATAGAGGAACTGGAAGAAGAAAATCATCTGTAGCTCGTGTTATTTTAAGACCAGGTACAGGGAACTTCACAATCAACGGAAGAGGCGCTAAAGAATATTTAAATAATTCTGACGTCTTAACAATGGTAATCAACCAACCATTAGAATTAACAGCTACTAAAGATAAATTCGATGTAATTGTTAATGTATATGGTGGGGGATACACTGGTCAAGCCGGTGCTATCCGTCATGGTGTTGCAAGAGCTTTATTGGAAGCTGGTTCTGATTACAGACCTGCATTAAAAGCAGCTGGATTCTTAACTCGTGATGCCCGTGCTAAAGAACGTAAGAAATACGGACTTAAAGCAGCTAGACGTGCTCCTCAATTCTCTAAGAGATAGTATCATCAGGTTAAATACAAATATAAAGAACTGCAAATCTTGGAAAGCCCCATTTATGGGGCTTTTTTTAATATAAAGATTGACTCTTCCTTTAGGGAACACTATATAATATAGCTATACTATAGAAGGAGGGCACATGGTTTATGAACAAATTAATAAAGATAAGAGATATTTCCAATAGATATGATATTACAGCACGTACCTTACGCTATTATGAAGATATAGGGTTATTGACGAGTATCCGCAGTGATGAAGTGTCTTATAGAATGTATGATGAGGATGCCGTTAGACGAATTGAACAAATCTTGATACTACGTAAATTAAACATAAGTATTAAGGACATCAAGCGTATCTTCGATACAACGGGATCAGAGGTAGTTTTAGATGTATTAAAAAAGAAAATAGAAAGTATAGATGATGAAATATCATTATTGCATCAGCTTAAAGAAATAGTGTTTGATTTCATACAAGAAATTGAAACATTAAACTTTACGTTCAAGTCGGATATTAAACAATTATATGACAAAGCAAAAGAGATAGAGATGCAGATTACCAATGTTGATTATATAGGCAAGCCATCAAATATCACTCGTCTTATTGAAGTCACAAATAAATTAGATAAAAAGATACCTGATATCATGGTTGTTAGAGTTCCTTCATTCAAAGCAATAACTACCGGGGTTCATTCATGGGAAGATATTTTTAAGAGCGGTGGTTACATGTTTCAATTATGGCAGCACTATCACCTTTTTCAAACGATTATATTTGATTGTTTGGATTTCACAATGGTGACAGATGATGATTCAGGAGAGATGATTTGTGCAATTAAGGCTGATGTCAAACAAGAGGATGTAAGTCCAATGGAAATTATTGATTTTAAAGGCGGTTTATACGCTATGGCGGTTAGCATAGATGAAGATGATGAGAGTATTCAAAAAGTTCAGGAAAAAATATTTCAATGGATTGAAAATACTAATTTTGAGATTGATAAGGATCGAAAGTTTATGTTTAATATGCCCTATTTAGATGAAAATAATACATATCAACAGGATATAGAAAAAGGACTTGGATATCGGCAAATGCAAAGGTATGTTCCAATAAAGTTAAAAGATAAAAAATAGAGTAAGGGTATGAACAACATTAATTAAGTGACCGCTAAAAGCAGGAGACTGGTTGCAAGAAGAAACTGTTGAAACTCCATATTAATATTAAATACATAGCTAAGAGATAGAAATTTAAGTTAGGTTTACTAATCTTGGAAGGCTTCTGTTTATAGAGCTTTTCTCATCTTAAGACATTCTGTTAAAAGCCACAGTTAAGGGACTGTTTTTATTTAACAGGAGATGAGGGACTAAAAGGATAAAGAGTGAGAATTGTTTTTCTATGGGGACTGTTAGTTTTATGATAGAATAAAAATAGAGTAGGCTGCTGATAGTAGAATTTATTCTGTATAAGCAAGATCACGGAAGATAAATGATACTTTGTAACTAAATAAAAATAACGATGAGGAGGAAGAAGATGATAACAGGATACTGCTGTACAAATATTTTTTCAAAGCAAGCAAAAGAGCTTATTGAGTTTTATAAAAAAATATTGGAAATACCGATTATCAAAACTGATGATGATTATTTAAATGGAGTTTATTTCGGCTTTATAGAAAACGCCCCCACCCTTTGCATATGGGATTGTGAAAAATGTAATGTGTCACCGACCGGCTATCAATCATTTGTATTTCAAACAGAAAATCTTGATTCAACAATTACAGATTTAAAGAAAAAAGGAATCTCATTATCTGAAGCTATTCAATATGATTGGGGAACTTACGAGGTTCGTTTAAGAGATATAGATGGAAATGAAATAGTGATTGTCGAGTTTATGTGATAAAGGTTACTGTTTATAGGAAAATGATATGTATTTTATCTTGTTTGTGAACTATAGAGAGTTGCTGAATTTTGGATGATAGAATAGAAAAATTAAAATATTGAGGAGAAGAGTATGGAAAAATTAATGTATATGATGTTGATTGAAAAGACTAAAACTTATAATAGGATAACAAAGCAAATTGTTACAGAACACGTAGAAAACATAAGAAAATTAGATGATGAGGGAAAACTGGAAATTTGCGGGGTGTTCAAAGGTTATCCGGGAGTGGCTGGGATGTATATCCTGAAAGTGGAAAGTCGTGAAGAAGCAGAAGAACTTTGTAAGCAGGAACCCTTGGTTATGGGGGGATATGCCACTTATAAATTAGTTTCTTTTCAGATTGCTAATAAAGAAAATAATTATTTGCTTTAATTAATGAGATCAGGCGTTATGTTTTAGAGATTATAAAACAGAGTTTTTTAAGGGTTAGGGATTTGAAGCTTTTGTTTGTGCCTTTATGAGTAAAAAAAGAACAATAAGTTAATAATGAATATAGTTTATGAAAGAGGAGATGAAATAATTGATTTATACATTTAATACTAGAGATAATATTATCTGGCAGTTGATGAGAAATCCTCTCAATACAACCGCAGAACAGTTTAATATTGAAGTAAACTATCATTTTCAAGAATTTTTACGATATTTAAATAACAAAGGTATAGAATATAAAAAACTATGCAGAGCGTTAATTCCTAATCGTGATAAAGATAAAGAAGAATTGTTATTATGTTTTGATACAAATAAAGATTTGAATATGTGTAATTACGGTCAACATATCTTGGAAATAATCTTTCCTTTATTGAATGATACAACGGTACATAGTGTTCATATTGGTGATTTTATTTGTAAAAGTCAATATCAGGAAAGAGCTAAAAAATTACTTTTTAGTAATTTAAAATTTTTAAATTATACCCTTTATATAGATTCATCTCAATACTTTTTTGTATACTTAAACAACATCACAAGAGCTGAAAAAAAGAAATTATTAGAAAAATTAAATGATGAAAGAATGTATATAGGTTATTGTAATTTTACATATGAAAATGATTTGAAGGATTTATTAGCTTATATATTGGGATCAGTATGTATAAAAAAAGGAAAACAGATTATATTTCCCGGTGAAATGGCGAATGATCATTTTTATGATTTTGCAGTAAAAGGATATAGAGAATATCCAGTAAAACAAGAATACTATAATTCCTTCTTAGATTATAAGATTGAGAGTAGCTTATTGTATGAAATAGACGTAAGTGATTCATTAAATGCGGTTTGTCCGTTTTATATAAATTTATCAGATGTTAATATTTGTGTAAAATCAGATAAGTTAAAATATTTAAAAACTGTAAAAACACAAATCTTGAAACGAAGTGGTATGGATACATTTACAGTAGAAGATATGCAAAAATTACTAAAGGAAAAACTAAGGCATAACTATATTTTTAATCTATATTTTGATGAGTGGGGAAATATCAGGTTTAGTATTTTGTTTGAAGTTCTTTGTCTTAAAAAAAGAGCTAAAATAATGGCAGCATTTAAATATATCCCAAATGAAAATAGAATAGATTTAATTACATTATTTTAAATAAGTTAATATTAAAGCTATAAATGGACATAATTTCATATATACTTGGTCTTTATTATATTAGAGAATAAAGGCCTTTACTCCCATGGTGATGGGAGTTTTTTATATAAATTATTATTTTATTACCATTCTCTCAATTTTGTATAATTACTCATATTTATGTTAAATGACAATTATTGGGAAATACTTTTAATAAAGAGCACTGCTTGAAAAATGTAAAATATGGCAGATATGTTAAAATAATAATGAATAGGGTGTCTATAGGAGGAAATAGGATGAAAAAGGCTGATCGAGTCTATGCGGCTATTGATTTGAAATCTTTTTATGCATCGGTTGAGTGTCAGGAGAGAGGACTTGATCCTCTGACTACTAATTTAGTTGTTGCTGATTCTAGCAGAACAGAAAAGACGATCTGTTTAGCTGTTTCTCCATCTTTAAAGAAATATGGAATAGCCGGGAGGGCAAGATTATTTGAAGTTGTTCAAAAAGTAAAAGAGGTAAATCATCAAAGACTGAAAAAGGCGATGAGACATAGATTCAGTGGAAGCTCTTATGATGATGTAGAATTGCAGAAGAATCCTAATCTGGAGCTTTCTTATGTTGTTGCAACGCCGAGAATGTCATTTTATATTGAGTACAGTGCAAAAATATATGAAGTATATTTAAAATATTTATCTCCGCAAGATATTCATGTATATTCCATTGATGAAGTATTTGTGGATATCACCGGTTATTTAAACTCAAATAAAATGACAGCGAAGGAATTTGTAAAAAGGATTATTATAGATATATACGAAACCACAGGAATTACGGCAACAGCTGGAATCGGAACAAATCTTTATTTATGCAAGGTCGCTATGGATATAATGGCAAAGCATGTTAGAGCGGATAAAGATGGAGTCCGAATTGCACAGCTTGATGAATCAGGATACCGTCAATATTTATGGAGTCATACACCATTAAGAGATTTTTGGCGAGTAGGAAGAGGTTATACAAAAAGGCTGGAGAAATTAGGGTTATACACGATGGGGGATATTGCAAGATGCTCTCTTCATAATGAAGATTTATTATATGATGAATTTGGTATTAATGCAGAATTGCTGATCGATCATGCGTGGGGATACGAATCCTGTTCTATGGAAGATATTAAAGCGTATCAGCCTGAAAATCAAAGCATTGGCAGCGGACAGGTGTTGAGTGATCCCTACGACTTCAAAAAAGCAAGACTGGTGGTAATCGAGATGGCGGATCAGCTTGCCCTTGATCTGGTGGATAAACAGCTGGTGACAGATCAAATAATATTTACTGTCGGTTATGATAAAGACAACCTTGCAAATCATAGGTCTTTATATAGAGGTGAAATAACAACAGATTACTATGGGCGCAAAATACCTAAACATGCTCATAAAAGTATTCAGCTTGAAATGTTTACCTCATCTTCAAGTTATATTATAGAAAAAGTTTTAAGCGCTTATGATAAGATTGTGGATAAAAAACTGTATATCAGAAGAATCAATATTTCTGCTAATCATGTAAGGTATGAGGGGGAAACCCAAAATCAGGAAATTATTCAGCAAATGAATTTATTTGAGGATAATGATGCAATAGAAATACAAAGAAAAAAACAAAAAGAAGAATTGGAAAAAGATAAAAGAATACAACTGGCAACATTAGCGATTAAGAAAAAATATGGAAAGAACGCAGTTTTAAAGGTAATGGATCTTGAAGAAGGGGCAACCGCTATTACTCGTAATAAAACGATTGGCGGACATAAGGCTTAGAGATAAACTATGAAAAAAGATATACATCATTATGAGGGTATTATCAATATGCCCCGACCTGTTTCCAAGAAGCATCCGCAGATGGCAAGACAGGCTCGTGCTATACAGTTTGCTCCCTTTGCAGCACTTACCGGGCATAAAGAACGAATTGTGGAGACTGAACGCTTAACCACTCAAAAGAAAGAGCTTGATGCAAGCCAGCAAGAGATCATTAATAGGAAATTACAACAGCTGCTTAGAAACATTAATGATTGTCCAGAGGTCACAATCACGTATTTTATTGCTGATTTAAATAAAACGGGCGGAAAATATATCACAATTACCGGGCAAGTAAAAAAGGTCGATTCCTATGAAAAACGTATTGTATTATTAAATGGAACTATCGTTAAGATCAGTGATATCTGTCAAATTGAAATACTATCAAGTTCCAATGAGTACAATGGTTAAGTATTATTCATACAAATTAGGATGATCGATTTTATTGATCAAAGTTAAAAATATTTTCTGTATATCACTTATATGAGTGATATTTTTAATTCCTTATAAAAGAAAATGACTTAGCAGAGGGTCAATGCTATAATGGGTACATGAAGGTTCTTTATGAGACATAGAAATAATTAAAATGAGTGTGGGAAGGAGAAATGATGATGGAAGGAATGCGATATGAATTCATTGGGAAACCCTATCTATACTCATCAACAAATGATGCAGGGGGTTGGACCATTGTTCCGCTCCCCAAGGCTTTATCAAAGGAAATAAGAGATAATTTTAAACTTTTGGAAGAAGGCTGGGGACGAATGAGAATTACTGCTAAAATTGGGAATAGCGAGTGGCAAACCTCTATTTGGTATGATACTAAACAAGGGACTTACTTTCTCCCATTAAAGGCTATAATTAGAAAAAAAGAAAAGATAATATGCGGTCAAGAAGTAAATATCGTCATCTTGATTTAATTAACTCATATTTAGAAGGATTAAACCATACTGGAGGCAATCATGAATATAAAAAAAGTGATGAGTGGTAAAAAAGATTATTTAGATTTATTGTTATTGGCTGATGAACAGGAAAATATGATTGATCTATATCTTAACCATGGAGATATGTTTATTTTGCAGGATGATGGGATTAAAGCGGAGTGTGTGGTTACAAAAGAGGCTGATGGTGTTTATGAGCTGAAAAATATTGCGGTATTGCCCGGTCAGCAACGAAAAGGATATGGTAAATCTCTCATCGAATCTTTATTTGCTTCATATCCGGATTGCAAGGTCTTATTTGTTGGAACCGGAGATTGTCCTTCTGTCCTTTCTTTTTACCATAGCTGCGGCTTTATAGAATCACATAGAGTAAAAAATTTTTTTGTTGATCACTATGATCACCCCATGTTTGAAGACGGTAAACAACTCATTGATATGATTTATCTTAAAAAGGTACGCTAATGTCAATTTATAAAGAGGAAAAGAGACACCAATATGAGAAGAATAGATCAGGATACAATAGATTAGAAAGCAGGAACAAGCCACGATAGCGATAGTTGTCATGTATTTTTATGTTATTGTATAATTCTGTTTTAATAATAGCATTGTTCTTTCTTACTTTTAGTTGTTAGCTATGTTGTTTTTATCTTTATTAAGTTTTGCCATAGTAAAAAATCCCCTCTGCCGGTTCATTCAGCAAAGGGGATATATCATCATTTAAATAATGTGTTCATATAAAACTTTTATCTAACTTTCAACCGTTTCCTTAATAAGCTGTTTATCATACATTTTCATAAAAGGCAGTATAATCGCAATATCCAGTACCAATAGAATTGCCCATAAGATCACGGCTTTAAAATCCATAGTCGAAAGGAAAGCAGCAAGTGGTGCCGGGGTTGTCCAAGGTACAGTTAAATACATCTTACCCACGATACCTGTACTCATGGAGATATAGGCAATAGTAACATTAAGCAATGAACTCAGGGTTATTCCGAAAAATGTATAGACATTTAAAACGGTAGGAATACCAAAAATCAGTGGTTCATTAACATTAAATGCGGTTGAGATCGGTGCTACTTTACTGATTGATTTTAATTGCGGAGATTTACAGAAAATGATTAATGTAATCAAGATGGTAGTATAGGTAAGCCAGCCTCCATAAATACTATTGAAAGAACCCGCGAAAATAGCAGTCATTGGTTTTCCGGCGTTATAAGCTTCTAGGTTTAAAGCAATATTAGCGGTAGTGACAGGGGTAACAACTGCACTTACCATGTTGTTGCCATGAATTCCGAAGAACCAAAAGATTTGCGTTAATAATGTAATAAATAAAATAGAAGGCAGTGATCCGGTTGCCGATAGTAATGGCTGGAAGATCTTGAAAACCAGCTGTGTTAGTCCGGCTCCGGTCATAGAAGTACATAATAGATTTATTCCAAAGAAGATAAAAGTTGAAACGATCAATGGAATCAAGACTTCAAATGGACCGGATACATTAGGTGGTACAGATTTAGGCATATTGATTTTTATATTGTGTTCAATTAAAAAATGATTAATCTCTACTCCCACGATAGCGACAATGATAGCGGCAAACATACTGGAAGCTCCAAGTTGTGCCGTAGGAATGGCACTCACTGATGCTTCACCCACTTTATAGGCTTCCGGTGCAGCAGATATACAGGTAAAAATAAAGGTTGTGACAAGTGTATTTGCGATGGCATTCATCTTATAATGAGAAGCTAGTTTGTAAGTAATCCCCGCAACGACATAGATGGAAATAATACCAATGGTCAGATTGTAAGGAATCATCAGTATATTGGAATATTGGCTGGCCCAATCTTTCCATGCAAGCATAAACTGATAAAAGAAGTTTGTTCCTTGCAAGTTAGCACTGACAGGCGGTGAAGAAATTAAAATCGACAATCCACCAATAATAGTAAACGGTACTAAATACGTTAAACCATCACGAATGGAAGCAAGATGGCGTTGACTGCTTAACTTAGATGCTGTAGGTAAAATAAACTTTTCAATTTTTTCTTGAATTTTAGTAATAAATAAGTTTTGATTATCCATGTTTGTATCCCCTTTCACTTTGTAATTTTATTCTATTATAAATTAATAATTAATTCAATATATTTTTATATAAATAGTATAAAATATTCATAAACTTGATTTAATGGCGGGTTAATGCTATTATATTTAATATATAAATATTTAATACGTTAATATTTAAAATATTTAAGAATAAAATATACAGGAGGAATAAAAATGGATATTGCAATACAAAAAAGGAATATTACCCCGGACAAGGCCTGCTTTATGGGCGGTTATGAGCGACAGCAAAAAAGTATAGGGGTTTTAGATGAGATCGATATGATTAGCTGTGTGATGAAATTTGACAAAGAGATACTGATTTTTTGTTCCATTGATACAATTTGTATAGAAAAAGAATTTAGAGATGCTTTGGCAGACTATTGTAAAGAGGAATATGGGGTATGTGACGATCAATTTAATCTTTCTTGCATTCATACACATTCTGCTCCGGCAATTTTTAAACTGCCCACATGCAATGAAGCGTGTGAGGGAGAATTGAAGGAGAAAGCTTTTGAATATTTTAAAGAAGATATTGCGCTATGTATGAATAACTTACAGGAAGTGACGTGTACTTATCGTACAGGATTAATAGATGGATGCTATGGAAACCGTAATATTAAAGGTGGAAGTGAGGATAAGGAAGTTCTCACGATGACCTTTTATCAGCAGGAAAAGGCAGTGGCGATGCTAGTGAATATGGCATGTCATCCGACTATTTTAAATGGTGATAATCTGTTGCTGTCTTCTGATCTGTTAGGGAATATACGTGAACAATTAGCTGCTTATTATCATGTTCCGGTTATTTTATTTAACGGTGCCTGCGGTGATGTCAGTACACGATTTTATCGAGAAAATCAGCAATCGAATGTTGTAGAGCTGACTGCAGAGAAAGTGGTAAAGCAGATTATTAATCATAAGGAGGAGCCAATCGAGATAGCTTTTATTGGCAAAGGAACATTTGGTTTTAAAACGACGTTTGATATTAAAAAGGATGAATGGACGAATAGGGAAATTAAACGTATCCGGCAGGATTTAAACAATGATTCAAAAAAGTATCGTTTTGAAAAGAACTTGCTGCATCGTTTAGAGATGAAAATGAGTATGGGAAAGATAGAATGTGATCTAATGAGTCATGTCTATGTCTTTAATAAGCTTCTCATTGTCACGATTCCCGGAGAATTAGTTTCAAAAGTAGGTTTAGCACTTAAACAGAAATATCATGATTATCATGTTATCATCATCACCTATTGCAACAACTATGTATCTTATTTGGTGGATAAGGAAGATTATGGAAAATATTTTGAAAGCTATGTGGCAATTACTAAAAAAGGAACTGTGGAAACATTAATAAATGGAATTACAACTAAGATTGATCAATTATTAAAAAATAAATAGATATAAAAAAACTGCAATGAAAGAACGATTTAAATTCATCTTGCATCAACAGATGGATTTATTTTCTAACATATTGCAGTTTTTATAATGTCGTATCATGTTTTTCTTTATCAATCAGTAAAGCTAAATGAGAAGTCAGTAAATCTACAAAAACGAAGAATTCCACCTGACTTTCTAATCTTAACGAATAATCGTTTCGTACAGCGGGAGGCAGTACTGCCATATAGTCGACTTTATTTTTATATTTATTAGCTTGTGTCATCGTAATCAATAGTACTTTAGCTTTAAATTCATTATCTAAGCTATCATAAAGAGCTTCTAACGCACCTTTTGAGGCTCGAACAGAAAACACGATGATAAGATCGTCTTTTTGAACAATCTCCTTAATATCGCTTATTTCAGTATATGCAACACTGCTTGAATAAAGCCCGAGCTTTCTTAAGTTAATTTCAAACAAGCGGGCGGGAAGGAAACTCTGACCTACTCCGGTAGTAAAAATGTGCTTTGATTTGAAGATACAGCGTGCCAGTTCAAATAATCTTTCTTTTGTCATGATATGATCAAGATCTTTTAATAAACTGATATAGTTTTCAATGGCAGGCAGATTAAAATTTCCACTTGATTCCTTTTCACTGGTTTTAATTTTCGCGTAAGAATAAATCGCAAATTTAAAATCGGCATACTTATCAAAACCAAGTTTCTGACAAAAGCGCGTAATGCTGGGCTGCGACACTTTACATATTTTTGCTAAATCGACAATGCTGTTGCGGGGAACTATTTCCGGATCAGCTTTGATTGTTTCATATATTCTTAAATCACTCTTAGAAAAGTTATCAATATTCATTTCCATTTTCAAAAACGGGTCCATAAAACCACCTCTTTTTAATATTGTACTAAAAAGTAAAGGAATAGTATATAAAATTTTGTCTAAGAAGGAAATCAAATTCAATGGTATTACTTTTAAAATAAGATCCATATTCCTTTCATTATGTCTTTATTTTCTTCCAATCTATATTTTTTATATCCTTTTTAAGAAACTGAAAGAGTTTCTTTTTATTATTATGAAATACAGCGTAATATTTAATCTTAGCTGCCTCGTCACTAATTGGAATATTGATGCGATTGTTGCTGTCATTTCGCATTAAAGTAATATTTGTCCTAAAATGCGGCAAAGCAGAAGAACGAACTATTTCATTAAAAACAGTTTCATCATTTTGAATTAAAAGGTGAGAATCAGGGATATAGGTTAAGCATATTTCATTCCAAAAGCCGATTTTAGATAGAAGTAAAATACTTTCACCATTAAGATCGTTAAACGATACTTGATTAAATAACGCAAGAGGGTGTGCAGGCGGTAAGGATAGATAAAGGTCTTCCTCAAACAATTCAATCGACTGATAATCTTTATTATGGTAGGGGTAATTGAGAACGATAAGGGTGTATTGATCATTTTTTAACCCATCTATAAGATAAGAATCTTCATTTTCAATATCTTCTTCAATCTTCATTTCCGGATACTTTCCTTTTAATAGATAAGATAATGCCCATATTGGTGCAGGGGCTAAGGAACCTATTGTGATAGTACTAGTTGCCTTATTTAAAACAATGAGTTCATTTTTCATAACCGAAGTCATTTCTAAAATCTTTTTTGCGTGTTGATAAGCAAGCTTACCATTCTCATTCAAAATAATTTTGTTCTTGGTCCGATTAAATAGTTCCACTTCCAGTTCTTCTTCGAGTTTCTTTAGAGAACGGGTTAAGGCCGGCTGGGATATGAGTAAAACCTCGGAAGCTTTGGATATGGTACCCTGTTCTACAATAGTGACAAAATAAAGTAATTGACTGAGTTCAAACATATAGAGATTCCACCTTTCACTATGCATTTTAATTATAGCACAATGTTATATTGATATTGTACTTTTTTAATAAACACAAATAAAATGAAAGTGTAGAAGGGGGGCACATATGGAGTATATTCAATTTAATAACGGGTTAAGTTTACCTGTATTAGGATATGGCACTCTGCATATTCCGCCAAAAGATACAAAAAGATGCATTCTTGAAGCATTGCAATGTGGATATCGATTGATAGATACCGCTGCCAGTTATTTTAATGAAAAAGAAATAGGAGAAGCAATCAGAGAATCTGGCATCCCTAGGAATGAAATTTTTATTGCTTCAAAAGTTTGGGTTCAGGATGCAGGATATGAAAACACCTTGAAAGCCTTTCAGACAAGTCTTGATAAACTTCAGGTAGATTATCTTGATCTCTATTTGATTCATCAGCCTTATAGTGATTACTATGGGTCATGGCGTGCATTGGAAGAACTCTATCAGGCAGGGAAAATTAAGGCAATCGGGATATGTAATTTTTCCAAAGAAAGATTTGTCGATCTCTATCTAAACTCTAAGATTCTTCCTATGATTAATCAGATTGAGATTCATCCCTTTTATCAGCAGGATGAAACAATTGCTCTGATGAAAAATTACGATTGTCAGATTCAGGCATGGGGACCTCTTAATGAAGGTCAAAGAGAGATCTTTGATAATCCGGTTCTAAAAACAATATCACAGAAACATCAAAAATCGATTTCACAGGTTATTTTACGATGGCATCTCCAAAAAGGAATTATGATGATCCCAAAAACAGTTCATCAGGAAAGAATGGAAGAAAACATAAATATCTTTGATTTTATGTTGGATGATGAAGATCTAAGTGAAATTAGAAAACTGGATATTGGATATAGTGAAATTATTGATCATCAATGCTATACCACTGCTAAGTGGCTGAATAAATATAAAATACATGATTAGTTTAACCAAAAAGCATTTACTAAAACTAAGGAGGTACAAAAATGAAAAAAAGACAGATTGGTAAAACAGGAATTTATGTGAATACTGTAGGGTTGGGATGTATGGGATTTTCTCATGCCTATGGTATGGCAGAAGATAAAGACACAGCAGTTCATATGATTAGGAAAGCTTATGCCCTTGGCTATGATTTCTTTGATACTGCAGAATGCTATACAGGAGAAAATGCTGATGGAACCATTTCGTATAATGAAGAATTGGTGGGAACGGCTTTAAAAGACATTCGAGATAAAGTCATTATAGCGACTAAATTTGGAGTGCAGCATAAAGGGGATCATTTAGAATTGGACAGTTCACCTCAAACAATAAGGAAATCGTTGGAAGGAAGTCTGGAAAAACTTCAAACATCCTATATTGATCTCTATTATCAGCATCGAATTGATCCCAAGGTAGAACCGGAGGTTGTAGCTGGAGTTATGAAAGAGCTGATCGCAGAAGGTAAAATCAAAGCATGGGGAATCTCTGAAGTAAACGAGGATTATCTAAGAAGGGCTCATGCGGTTTGTCCGGTATCAGCTATTCAAAACCGTTATTCAATGATGGCAAGATGGCATGAAAATTTATTTTCGGTATGTGAAGAATTAGGAATCACATATGTTGCTTTTTCACCTATGGCTAACGGTTTGCTGACGGGGCAGTTTACACCTGAATCCAAGTTTGAGAAAGGTGATTTTAGAAATTCGATGCCTCAGTATCAAGCAGAAGGTTATAAAAAAGCACAAGCACTATTGGCTTTATTAAAGGATATGGCAAATCAAAAGAATTGTACGATGGCTCAACTGTCAATGGCATGGATGATTTGTAAGAAAGATTTTATCATCCCGATTCCCGGCAGCCGAAAAGAAAATCGATTAACAGAGAATTTTAATTCAGGAAATATTGAACTGACAGCTCAAGAAATTAAAAGGATCGATGATAGTCTAGACACAATGGATTTTGCCGTATTTGGCGGACACTAATATAAAAAAGGAGAATATAACATGAATTACTTTACATTAAACAATGACAAAACAATTCCAGCAGTTGGATTTGGGGTTTTTATGATTCCTAATAACGGTCCAACTTATGAGGCAACATTAGCTGCGTTAAAAGCAGGCTATCGTCACATTGATACAGCGGCAGGCTATATGAATGAAAGCGATGTAGGAAAAGCCATTAAGGACAGCGGCATCCCAAGAGAGGAAATCTTTATTACATCAAAATTGTGGCTGCAGGATTACGGTTATGAATGTGCAAAAAAAGGAATAGAAAATTCTTTAACAATGCTTGGTGTTGACTATCTTGACTTATACTTACTGCATCAGCCTTATGGTGATTATTTAGGTGCATGGAAAGCCTTAGAAGAAGCGGTTGAAGCAGGAAAAATAAAATCAATCGGAATTTCAAATATTACCATTAATCTATGGAATAAATTTAAGGCTGGCATGACTTTAATGCCTGTCGTTAATCAAGTGGAATTTAATCCTTTTACCCAGCAGAAAGAGTTAAGAAAAGTGATGGATGAATATCATATTCGCTTAGAAGCATGGTATCCATTAGGACATGGAAATAAGGATTTATTGGAAAATGAAACAATTCTTTCTTTGGCAAATAAATACAACAAAAATGCTGGTCAAATAATTTTGCGATGGATTTATCAGGAAGGTGTGATTTCACTACCAAAATCAACAAACCCAAAAAGAATGAAAGGGAATATAGAGATCTTTGATTTTGAATTAAATGAAGAAGAAATGAAAGCTATTCAAGCCTTGGATACAGGGAAAGGAACACATAATCCGGAAGATCCGGCAAATGAAACGCGCTTAATGGGATTGAAAATTCACGATTAAAGGAGGGGCGAACATGGAATATATTTTATTAAACAATGGAGTTAAAATGCCTAAGCTTGGTTTTGGAACAATCGGTCAATTTGGTGAACAAATCACACATAATGTGAGCTATGCATTGAATAATGGCTATTTACTGATAGATACTGCCAACCGCTATGGAAATGAAGCTGAAGTTGGCAAAGGAATTAAAAAATCAGGACTCAAGCGAGAAGAGATTTTCCTAGAAACAAAACTTGGTCCGACATTATATGAAAATGATCAGGCTATAGATGATACCTTAAAACGATTAGACGTTGAATATATTGACTTAATGATTCTGCATCATCCAGTAAACAATTATATCTATGCCTATAAGATGTTGGAAAAAGCATACAAAAAAGGAAAATTAAAAGCAATTGGGTTATCAAACTTCCCTGTAGAAAAGATTCAAGAAATTTTAGATAACTGTGAAATTGTACCGGCTGTTATGCAAGTAGAATGCCATCCATATTATCCGGCTGAAGCGGTTAAGCCTTTTTTAGATGAGCATCAGATTGCCTTACAGTCATGGTATCCATTAGGACATGGCAATACAGGGATGTTGAATGATCCGGTGTTTGTCCAGTTGGCAAATAAGTATCATAAATCAACTGTTCAAATCATTTTGAGATGGCATACACAGATGGGATTTGGATTAGTGCCTGGAAGCACCTCATTAAAACATATTAAAGAAAACGCTGAAATCTTTGACTTTACTTTGACTAAAGAAGAGATGAAAATGATCGAAAGTGTAAATAAACATCAGCCTTTCTATATTGTTACAAGCGAATCTTTGGAAAGACTGGCAAAAACTAAATGTAATTTTGAAGATTAGAAAAGTTTAGATTATAGAGAATATACAGAATTAAACGAATCATAAAAACAGATGACTTAAATTTAGGAGGAGAATAAGATGATATTTTATTTCAGCGCGACAGGAAACTGTCTGCACATCAGTCACCAGTTAGACAGCAATACACAAAGCATACCCCAAGTTTTAAAAAATGATCATTTAGTATTTGAAGATGAAGTCATTGGGATTGTAACCCCTGTCTATGCTGGAGAGATGCCCCATATAGTAAGAAGATTTATTGAAAAGGCAACTTTTAAAACGAATTATTTCTATATTATTTCAACTTACGGAATGAATGACAGTGTTGCTAGTGAATGGGCAAGCCAGTTTTGTGAAAAGCAAGGGATTAAAGTACATTATGCCAATACATTGCAGATGGTGGATAATTACCTTCCTTCATTTGATGTTGACGAACAAAAAGCAATCGATAAGAAGATACCCGAACAGCTAGCAATTATTAAAGAAGATTTGAATCAGCGCAGGAATTACATCAAGCAGCCGACAGAGGACGGACGTGAAAAATATAATTTAGTCAAGATCAGATTTACAGAACATCCGGAGATCAACAACGGTGAACAAATTGAAATTACAGATAAATGTAGCGGCTGTGGCATATGCACTCGTGTTTGCCCAATCGGCAATATCAAGCTTGTTGATGGGAAAGCAGTAAAAATCAACAAAACATGTGAATTCTGTTTAGCATGTGCGAATAATTGTCCTTCTAAAGCAATTATTATGTCTATTAGTGATAAAAATTCGAATGCCAGATTTAGAAACGAAAATGTTAGCTTGCAGGAAATTATAAAAGCTAATGAACAGTAAGGAGAAATCAAACATGGAATATATAACATTAAATAATGGCGTGAAAATGCCAAAAGCAGGATTTGGAGTATTCCAAATCAAAGATAAAGAGGAATGTGTCAGAGTGGTACTAGATGCTATTGATGCTGGATACCGTCTAATTGATACTGCACAGTCTTATGGAAATGAAGAGGCAGTGGGAGAAGCAGTCGCAAAAACATCTGTTCCTAGAGAGGAATTATTTATTACAACGAAAATCTGGATTTCTAATTATGGATATGAGCAAGCAATAGCTTCTGTAGAAGAATCTTTAAACAAAATGCAGCTAAATTATATTGATTTAGTCTTACTGCATCAGCCTTTTAAAGATTATCATGGTGCATACCGCGCTTTGATTGATTTATATAAAGAAGGTAAAGTCAAAGCGATTGGCGTGTCTAATTTTTATCCCGATCGATTGGTTGATCTAGCATTAGACAGTGAAGTTGTACCTGCTGTGAATCAAGTAGAGATAAATCCTTTCCACCAGCAGGATCAAGCTTTAGAATATAACCGCAAATATGGAGTACAGCTAGAAGCATGGGCTCCGTTTGCAGAGGGAAAAAACGGTATCTTTACTAATGAAATATTAGCTAAAATTGGAAGTAAATACGGAAAATCAAATGGACAAGTTATTTTAAGATGGCTTATTCAACGAGGTATTGTACCTCTGGCTAAAACGGTAAGAAAAGAAAGAATGCTGGAAAATATCAATATCTTTGACTTCGAATTAAGTGAAGAAGATATGCAAACAATAGCGTTATTAAATAAAGATACAAGTTCGTTCTTTTCACACTATGACCCAGCAACCGTTGAAATGATCTGCGGTTTAAAAAGATAATGAAAAATATAGGTCTAAAATGGGGTAACATCAATGGAAAAACACGTATTAGAAGTATCTCAGGCTTTTTGGAAAGCCATGGAAAACGCGGATGAAAGCAGAATGCGTTTATATTGTGATGAGAGATGTCAATTTGTTCATATTGGCATCTCATGTCATTTAGATAAAGAAGCAGAGTTTTATACAAGCGGTACTTTTAAGCCAATACAGATTACGTTTCATGATCAGAAAGTTAATCTCTTTAATAACACCGCTGTTGTTTTGACAGATTGCGATTATGCTTTATTATTAGATGGAAAAGAAACAACCCATCATTTTATGGTGACAGAAGTCTACCTTTTTGAGGAAAATTGGAAGCTTATACAGTTTTCGTTTACAGCCCTTGTGTATTAATATTCTATTATGATTAAGCAGATATCAAAGCAATATCTGTTTTTTCTTTTATATTAAACCGGGAATTAAAAGGCTGTTTTTTTAAAGTAAGAGCCTTTTTTATATGTTTTATGATAGAATTAGTAAAAAGGAGGTTACTATGAGACTGTTATTTAAGCAAAGACTTTTTTCATGGCTGGATAGTTATGATATATATGATGAAAATCAACAAGTTTTATATACTGTTGAAGGCAAACTAAGCTGGGGGCATTGTCTACATATTCATAATGATCATGATGAGCATATCGGGACTATCAAAGAAGAAGTATTGACTTTTCTGCCTAAGTTTAATATGTATGTCCAAGATCAGTATATCGGACGTATTTATAAAGAATTTTCTTTTTTCAAACCCGTTTTTCGCCTTGATTGTAATAATTGGCAGGTTAATGGAGACTTATGGCAATGGGATTATCAGATTACAGATACTCATTCTCAATTGATTGCGACTGTTTCCAAAGAGGTGTTTCATCTCACGGACACTTATGTGATTGATGTACTGGATCCACAAAATGCATTGTATGTTTTAATGATTGTTTTAGCCATTGATGCGGAAAAGTGTTCGCGTCGTAATTAAAAATAAATAATTTATTAATAATTACCACTATTTCATCACATTAGATCATATCATTATTCTTTCGTTTGTATTTTGAAACATTAATGGAACATAACAATATCCTACTATGCTTATGGAAATAGCTGTCTCAGCTCATCTTATTGCATTGTAGCTTGATATAATTAGAATAAGAAAAAGGAGGATTTAAAGGTGAACAGATATGAAGAGGGGTTAAAATTAATTGAGGAAAGCTGCGGAAACGGAAAAGATAATGTGATTGGTCTTGCGACTGTTGCATTGGAATTAACTTCAGATGGAAAACCACGCCCTTGTATTCGTGATGTAGATGCTTATTATGAAGACAGTGTATTTTATGTTTCAACCTGGGGAAAATCCAACAAAATGCAGCAGATTGCACAAAATAATGAAGTAGCCTTTGCAGTGAATTTTGAGGGAATATCAGGAAAAGGGATTGGTGAGAATTTGGGATGGGTTTTAGATCCTAAAAATGCAGATATTAGAATGAAATTACGTAAAGCGTTCAGTGATTGGTACGATGATGCAAATGATGAAAAAAATGAAAACTGTGTTATTTTAGCGATCCGCATCACTCGGGCTGCAATATTCAGAGAACATGGGGCTGTATACTATCATCTTGACTTGATAAATAAAAAAGAAATCCAAGATAAAAATTAAGTTAAATATTTAAATTTATTATTCACCACTATTTTAATAGGCTAGAAAGAGTAGATCAGCAGCACTTACAAAATAAGTGCTTTTTTTGCTTGCTTTACACCATTAAAGCTAAAATATGGTACACTGATGATAGTGATGAAAAAGATAACTATAAATAGATAAATGGAGGATAAATATGGAAGCAGAATTTATAAATTTAACCCCAGAAAATGTTGCGAGTGAACACGTAAGCTGTATCATACGTACAAAGACAGTCCATCAGGGCATAGAAGGAAAACGTCAGTGGCTTGCAGATCGATTGAAAGAAGGACATGTTTTTAGAAAGCTGAATGAGAAGGCGGCTGTGTTTATAGAATATGCGCCTTGTGAAACGGCATGGACTCCGATTATAGGTGACAATTATTATTATATGTATTGTTTATGGGTGGATGGCGCTCATAAAGGGAAAGGCTATGCAAGCTCACTGATGGAGTACTGTATAGCCGATGCGAAAGAAAAAGGAAAATCCGGTATCTGCATGCTAGGGGCAAAAAAACAAAAGGGATGGCTTTCGGATCAGTCCTTTGCGAAAAAATTTGGTTTTCAAGTGGTAGATACGACAGAAAATGGATATGACCTGCTTGCACTTTCTTTTGATGGAACCTTTCCAGCGTTTGCTCCAAATGCGAAAAAAATGGAAATTGAGAGTAACGAACTGACGATCTATTATGATAGACAATGTCCTTATATCGATCAATATATTCAAAGGATAAAAAAATATTGTGAGCTAGATAAAATACCTGTTAATTGGATTCTAGTGGATACATTGGAAAAAGCCAAGGCGCTGCCCTGCGTTTTTAATAATTGGGCAGTCTTTTATAATGGCAAATTTCAGACAGTAAATTTAGTAGATGCCACTTATATAAAAAGAATAATCAAAAAATAAGAACTGTGATGATTATTTATAGACATGGGAATAAGAAAAGACAGTTGTAATAATAAACAGTATTGCAAAGGAGGAGAGAGATGAAAGAATATTTTTTAAAATCAAAGAGAATTGGGTTTTCATGTTGGGAACATGGGGATGATCAATTGGCAATTGAGCTTTGGGGAGAACCGGAAGTAGCCCGCTTCATATGTGCTAGGGGGATTTTTACGACATTGGAGATCAGAGAAAGGTTAAATCGTGAGATTTCTAACCATAAGGTATATGGGATACAGTATTTTCCTATTTTTGAATTAGATAGCGGACAACTGATTGGGTGCTGTGGACTGCGCCCATACAAAGAGGAAAAGAATATATTTGAAATTGGGTTCCATTTAAAAAAGAAATATCGGAAACAAGGACTTGCCTTTGAAGCAGCTAACGCAATCATTGAGTATGCTTTTACAGTTTTAAATGCTCAAGAATTAAAAGCAGGTCATCATCCACAAAATATAGCTTCAAAAAAACTTTTAGAAAAATTAGGCTTTTACTATGAATCAGATGAATATTATGCGCCAACAGGATTGGAACATCCGACATATTATTTGAAAAAATAATATAAAAATGAAGGTTGTAAAGGATACTTCGAATGGTATTTCTATATATGTCACCAACAGGCAATAAATTGTCAATAAGCAAAATATGTGCATCTGGTTTTATATTGATCGAGGATTATTTAAATGCAAAGATCAGGGGCAAAGGGGTAAAAGAAGTCAAGTATATCTATAAAGGCAAATCGGGTTTAACTACGCTTTAAATTTTTCAGCCTTTTAATATCGCTTAATTTAAAATAAAAAATCAGCTGGAGATTGTATCAAAACAGAATCTCCAGCTGATTTTATTTTATTCTATTGGAATATATCGTTTTTCCTCGACCTGTTTTATCGTGTCTTTAGGAATTGAAATCTTCAATTCACCATTATCAAATGATGCTTTAATATCTTCTTCTTTAATACTGTCACCAACATAGAAGTTACGTGTGCAGCTGCCACTGTAGCGTTCACGTCTAATAACATGCCCATCTTCATCTTTTTCTTCATTGCTGACATTTTTTGATGCATTAATAATTAAATATCCATCTTTTAGTTCCATTTGAATATCTTCCTTTTTATAACCGGGAAGTTCCATATTCAATAAATAGTTTCCATCTTTTTCAACAATATCCGTACGCATCTGTTCTGTTGAAACATGCTGGAATGGATCATGGAATAAATCATCAAATAAAGAATCAATTGCAGGTAGGAATTTCATAAAACATCGCCTCTTTCTTTTATAACTTTTCATCAAAATGATTCTCAGTAATAACGCTGGGAAATGAAATTATACTACCTCGTTAGGAGTCCTCCCTAACTACACTTATATTATACCACCACCATTTGGCACTTGCAATAAAAGAGTGCTAAAAAATGAGCGTATTGAACTACAAAATTACATCTGTACCATAAATTATAATATATTCTATTAAAAAAGAAATTTAATAAAATAAATGAAAATTATAAGAAACATGTTGTTTTTTTAGCATAATGTATAATCTTTTTTATTTTTTGAAAATTGAACCGATCTGTGAAACAAATTTCATAATTTAAGATATTGCAATGTAAGCCTTTTCAACTGGCTATAATAAATTTATAAAATATAATACGGGAGGAAAGTGAAGATGAAATTTTTAGAAGAAAAATTTGTCCCTCTTGCAGCCAGAATTGGAGCACAGAGACACTTGGTTGCAATCAGGGACGCCTTCGTTGTGAGCATGCCAATCACCATAGTCGGATCGATTGCGGTATTGGTCAACAACATCCAAGGTGTATTCGCTAAAAATGGATTGAACATCGTTTCGATTCAAGAGGGATACACAAATTTCATAACGTCAACGGGAATTAAAGACGTGATGAATGCTGTCAACAAGGGATCCATCAATATGATGGCAATCTTGTTAGTTACATCGTTGGGATATCAAATGGCAAAAGGATTAAAAGGAGATGGCATTGCCACTTCAGTTGTTTCTTTAACTTGTTATTTGGGACTGGCACCGGCTGTACAGACATTAGCGAATAACTATAAATGGGAAAGCGGTGCAAAAGGAGTAGAGGTGCTGACATCCGATGTCGCAGGCGGCGGTATAGCTGCGAATAAACTGGATTCAAACGGGTTGTTCGTTGCCATGCTTTTGACGATTGCAGTTTCTGAAATCTTTGTTAGGCTATCAAGAAATGATAAATTAAAAATCACCTTGCCTGATGGAGTTCCGCCAGCAGTAGCGGGATCATTTACAGTATTAATTCCAGCTATTCTTACAGTTATTGTGATAGTAGCAGCAGGGATCTATATTGATAAATTAACCGGAATGAACTTATGGATCATTACTCAAAAATTCGTATCCGCACCATTAAACAAAGTTGCAGATACATTAGGGACAGCAGTATTAATAACATTTTTAAGTAACTTCCTTTGGTTCTTTGGACTGCATGGAAAAAATATTGTAGGATCTATTACTACTCCAATTTTTACTCCATTAAGCTTAGAGAATACACAGGCATATGAAGCCGGAAAAACCGGAAAGGAAATTCCAAACATTATTAATGGTGTCAGTGTTTATACATCTATCGGTGGATCAGGAGCAACTTTAGGACTGATCATCGCCGTATTGATCTTTGGTAAAGTGCAGGCAGAACGTACAGTTATCGGTATTTCAGTTGCACCGGGGATTTTTGGAATTAATGAACCTATCACATTCGGTGTACCTATTGTAATGAATCCGGTGTACATGGTACCATTTGTCTTTACTCCGGTGATTTTAGCAACCTTATCATACATATTGATGGATTTGGGTGTAATTGAAAGGGTATGTTTGTCTACTCCTTGGGTAACACCACCGGTGCTACATCCGTTCTTAGCAACCGGTGGTGGAATTAAAGGCGCTATCTATCAAGTTATTGAAATTGTTGGAATAACGTTGATGTGGGCACCATTTGTACTTGTCTCTAACAAGCAAAGTGCTCATGCCCAATAAGTGGTAATCAGTGCTCCACGAACCAGAGAGAACTCTCTGGTTTTCGTAAGTAGAGAAAGGTATAATTGATTAAAGGTTGATAATGGTCGCTTTATACAGAAATTTGGGACAAAATCAAAATATTGTATTGAAATTTTATTTTGATATCTGCATAATAGGATTATTGAGATCAATCATATCTAAGTTAATATTTAATGCTGAAATAGGGATACATTATTGTCTATGAAATATTAAAATTGAAGAGCGCTGAATTGGGAGCGGCGGCTCTGCTAAAGATAAGAGAGAGAGGAATCAAAATGAAACATAGAGGAATTGTAAGTGGATATAAAGGAATGGTGTCGTCTGCCCATACATTAATCTCCGCATCTGGTTTAAAAGTATTAAATCAGGGCGGAAATGCGATGGATGCTTGTATTGCGATGGCTTTGACGAGCGGGGTTGTATTGCCGGATATGTGTGGATTGGGCGGAGATGCTTTCATGCTTTACTATGATGCTAAAACGAAAAAAATTACAGCAATAAACGGTTCCGGAGGAGCACCTGCACATGCAACCTTGGAATATTTTAAAAATAATGGTTATGAAAGAGTTCCCGGAGATGGAATCTTATCGGTAGCTGTACCAGGAGCGGTAGATGTTTATTTTGAATCCTTGAAAAGATATGGGACAATGAGCTTTGAACAGGTAAGTCAAGATGCTGTTGATCTGGCTGAAAACGGTGTTCCCGTATCTGAAAAAGTGGTTAGACACATGCACACAGATTATGATAAAATGTGCAAATTTGAGAATTTAAGTGATATTTTCTTAAATGATAAGAAGCCATATGAATTTGGAGATCTTGTTTATAATAAAGATTATGCAGATAGTATTCGCTATTTGCAAAAATATGGGAGAGATGGCTTTTATAAAGGGGAACTAGCTGATAAAATTGTTGAATATTCTAAGAAAAAAGGCGGTCTATTTGAAAAAGAAGATTTTATGAACTATCATTGTGATATCCTAAAGCCTATTTCTGTGGATTACAGAGGCTACCGTGTTTATCAGACACCACCGGTTTCACAAGGCATTATTCACTTGGAAGAGTTGGCTATTTTAAATCAGTTTGAAATGTCAAAATACAAGCCGGACAGCGCTGAAGCGATACATTTGATGGTCGAAGCAAAAAAGGTTGCTTTCCATGATCGTATGAAATATTTTGGTGATCCTGATTTTGTTACGAATCCAATTGAACAATTGCTTAGTGATGAATATACAAGTAAAATTGCATCGATGATCAAGATGGACAGCTGTTTGAATGAATCAGATATATTTGAACCAGATTTAGGACATACTACAAGCATGATCGCAATTGATAAAGAGGGAAATGCGGTATCATTTATACATAGTATTTCTGCTACATGGGGTTCAGGAGAAGTTGTTGATGGTACGGGTATTTTATTGAACAATCGTGCGGGAACAGGCTTTAACCTTAAAGAAGGACATCCAAATGTGATTGCTCCCGGGAAAAAGACGATGCATACTTTAAATACGTATCTGATCACAGATCAATTCAATAATTTAAGATATATCGGAAATACTCCTGGAGGAGATAACCAGCCTCAATGGAATATGCAGGTTGTCTGCAATCTGTTAGATTTCGGACTGGATGTGCAAAGCTCTGTAGAACATGGAAAATGGGCAGATATGCATACGATTCATAGCGATGGATCAGTTTCTCATGTTTTAAAAATCGAATCACAGGTAGGAGAAGAAGTGTTGAATCGCCTTAAAGAAATGGGACATGAGCTGCTTATTATTGAACCGTTTACTTGTTCCGGGGCTTCTCAAATCATAGAGGTTCGTGAAAATGGATTAAGATTAGGCGGCAGTGATCCACGTGCGGATGGAGCTGCAATGCCGGAAGTATAATTGAAATGGAGATATTGATATGAAAGAATTTTGGCAATTATATTTAATTTTTGCTCGAATAGGAAGTATTACCTTTGGTGGTGGCTATGCGATGCTGCCTATTCTTCAAAGAGAGTTAGTGGAAAATAGACAATGGGTAAGTGATGAGGAACTGATGGATTACTTTGCAATAGGTCAATGTACACCGGGAATCATCGCATTAAATGTATCAACCTTTATTGGAAATAAGCGCAAAGGGATTCTTGGTGGGATTATTGCAACGCTGGGCTTTATTACGATTCCTATTATTCTAATTATTATCATTGCCCTTTTTCTAAATAACTTTTCCGAATATGCCGTTGTTAAAAATGCATTTGCCGGAATTCGAGTATGTGTATGTGTACTGATCTTAAATGCAGTGGAACGCTTATGGAAAAAATCAATCATCAGCAAGACTACATTTTTATTGTTTGCTGTAATCTTCTTATTAACGATTTTTACCGAGATACCATTATATCTATTAGTTATTTCTTCTGCAGTGGCAGGAATCGTCATTAATGCTTTAGAAAGGAGCCACGAACAATGATTCTATTACAATTATTTATTGAATTCTTTAAAGTAGGGCTATTTTCTATTGGCGGCGGATTAGCGACATTGCCATTTCTTTATCATTTGTCAGATACAATGCAGTGGTTTACACATGCAGATATTGTCAATATGATCGCTATCGCTGAATCAACACCGGGAGCAATCGGAATCAATATGTCTACTTATGCAGGATTTACAACAGCAGGATTTTTCGGCGCAGTGATTGCTTCGATCGGACTTGCGGCACCGTCTGTTATTATTATATTAGTAATTGCGAATCTGCTTAAAAAGTTCAAAGAAAATAAACATGTGCAAAGTGCTTTTTTAGGATTAAGACCGGCTTCTTTGGCCATGATTGCGGCTGCCGGAATTAGTGTTGTCAAAGTGTCTTTAGTCAATATACCAGCCTTTGAACAGACAGGTCAAGTTCTTGATCTATTCGTATTACCTTCTATCCTATTAGGGGTTGTACTCTATATTCTGTCAAAAAAAACCAAATGGAATCCGATTGTACTTATCGCTTTAAGTGCGGCAGCAGGGATCATTTTCCAATTTGCTGGTGCTTAGAGAAAAGTATAAGAAAACGTTATACACTGATAAAATATTACTTTATTTATAAATTTACTCACTTAAATATTCATAAAGATATGAGAATAAGACAACTCATATCTTTTTCATATAGTTTTTAACTATGGCAAAATATGTAATATAGGTATTTGTTATTTCATGAATGCTCCTATAAGATAAATGTATGTGATGGAGATATATCCTTTGATAAAATCAAATTAGTAAAATAGATGGTTTAAATGGGTGTAACACAATCTAGCTTGGTTGGAAAAGATTTGTTATAGGAAGAGCTTCATCGATATGCTGGTTATGATAAAGTCAGCAAGTTGTGTATAAGACAGAAATAAAAATGAATGATCAGTTGTATTAGGGAGAGGGAGCGAATTAAAATGAGTAAAATATTAGTGGTTGTTGGCAGTGGAACTAAAATGGGGAATACCGATCAATTAGCTGATTCCTTTATTAAAGGGGCAACAGAAGCAGGACATCAGGTACATAAAGTCAATTTAACGGATCATATAGAAGGATGTCGTGGCTGTGGAGCGTGTCAGCTAAATGGAAATCAATGTGCTTTAAATGATATTATGCAAGAGATTTACCCATTATTTAGAGAAGCAGAAATATTGGTTATGGCTTCACCGCTTTATTTTTGGAGCATTTCCGGCAGATTAAAAAGTTTTATTGATCGCTTATATGCAATATCTACAAATGATGAATATCCTCATAAAGATACAATGCTGTTAATGACTAGTGGAAGCAAAGGATTTTATGCCTTTGAACAGGCAGTTTCATTTTATCGATTCTTTATAAATGCCCTTGGCTGGACAGATCGAGGTATGATTCTTGCAAAAGGATGTAAGGGGGAACAGGGACATCGCTTTATTGAAGAACACTATTTGTTAGATGCTTACAGACTAGGAAAAACAATTTAAACACATGCTCTTGAAGTGGAATGATGACTGTTAATGGATCGATAGTGCAAACGTATTATAGGATGATACATTAACCAATAATGATGTAAAAGTAAACAGTACGAAGATTCAACAATATCTTCGTATTTTTTTATGTCAATATGAAATATATTTTTATATTATAAGTTATTTCCAGTTCCTCTTTTTTTAATATTAGTATGCCTTATAAACATAGCTTTCTATTTGATATAGGTATTTGATATTTCAATAATGTGAACCTAAAATAAGATTATGGAGGGGAACTTATCATGAACCAACTATCAAAAGAGAGTATTAAACGAAATTTAGAGGATGCCGGCTGTAAAACGCAGACTATAGAGACATTTTTAAACTATAGAGAAACTGAAACTTTGCAGAAACAAATATTATTTTTGAAATGCCAAAGATGCGGATTATTAGAAGAACTACATCAGGTTCAAAAGAAAATCGATTGTTTAGATTATTTAATTTATATATTGAAAGTAGAAATGACAAACAAGGATATGTCATTAAAATGATAGGTTAACTCTGATAATTGATTTACAAATAAAATCAGAACTGAAAGTAAAGAAACACTATTTTATATGGATAAATAAGGAGGAATTATAAATGGAATTAGTAAAACAGAAATATTTAAGTGGAGAAAGAGCTTTATTTCAAAGTGAAGGAATGAGAATAGAAGATTCAGTTTTTGCTGATGGGGAATCTCCATTAAAAGAAAGTAAAAACTTGGAAATAGATCAGAGTGTTTTTAAATGGAAATACCCGCTATGGTACTGTCAAAATGTACAAATGACTAACTCAGTATTACTGGAAACAGCGCGTTCTGGGATCTGGTATACACAGCATATCCATATTCAAGACAGCATTATTGAAGCACCAAAAACATTCAGACGTGCAAGTGATATTACTTTAGAAAATGTGGATATGCCTTTAGCTGAACAGACATTCTGGAATTGTCAGAATATTAAATTGAATAAAGTTACTGCTCGAGGAGATTATTTTGCCATGAATAGTGTTAATATCACAGTAGATTATTTACATTTAACGGGAAACTATTGTTTCGATGGAGCAAACAATATTGTTGTGAGAAATTCCAAACTGCTATCTAAGGACGCCTTTTGGAACTGTGAAAATGTAACGGTATACGATTCAACCATTATTGGGGAGTATCTAGGGTGGAACTCTAAAAATATAACGTTTATTAATTGTATAATTGAGAGCCTTCAGGGCTTATGTTATATGGAGAATGTGAAACTGGTAAACTGTAAATTAATGAACACATCGTTGGCTTTTGAGTATTGCTCTAATATTGAAGCAGATATTCATTCACATATTGACAGTATTAAAAATCCAATTTCCGGGGTGATCCGCGCACAAAGCATCGGAGAAATAATTTTAGAGGAAACTAAGATTAATCCAGTAGAAACCAAAATTGTTGTTGAAAATAAAAACTATAATGAAACAGTTCAATCTGAATGTGTACATTGCTAGAATGCTGAAAAATATAAAAATGAGCTAGGTGGCGGACAATGAAAATATATCGAGTGATTTTAATCATTTTACTCGCCTTAGTGATGACCGGTTGTCAAAATAAATCAATTCAGGAACCCAATGCTTTAAATTTTACAGAGGTGGGGATGAGTGAGATGAAAATAGAAGTATTATGTGAGAATAAAAGAGTTGTTTTTCAGCTAAATACGAGCAGTGCAAGCAAATCCTTATATGATCAGCTGCCCTTAGAAATCGCAGTAAGTGACTATGCGCATAATGAAAAAATTTTTTATCCGCCCAATTCGCTGGATCTAAGTGATACCCCTATGGCGACAGGAGATCAAGGAACCATAGCGTATTTCTCACCATGGGGAGATGTGGTCATGTATTTTGGCAGCTTTGATGCCTATACCGGACTTTATGAATTAGGGCATGTCATAGAAGGTGAGGAGTGGATAAGTGAATTAACAGGAATAATTTCTATAAATATAGTTGAAAGTTAGATGAGGTGAAAAAGATGTATGACTTTTCAAAATTAACCAATCGATTTAATACGGATTCATTAAAATGGGAGGTAACGGAGCATGAGTTACCGATGTGGGTGGCAGATATGGATTTCGAAACTGCCCCGGAAATTGTAGAGGCATTAGAAAAAAGAGTGGCTCATAAAGTATTTGGTTACAATATTGTTCCAAAAGAATACTTTGAGAGCATTCAAAAATGGTGGGAAACACGTCATCATTATTCTATTCAAAAAGATTGGATGATGTTTTGTACCGGAGTAGTTCCGGCAATTTCTTCTATTGTCAGAAAAATAACGACAGTGGGCGAGAACGTTCTAATCCAGTCTCCGGTATATAATATTTTTTATAATTCAATTTTAAATAATGAACGTCATGTTTTATCAAGTGATTTAGTTTATAAAGATGGACAATATTATATTGACTATGATGATTTGGAAAAGAAATTAGCAATGCCGCAAACAACGCTGATGATTTTATGTAATCCTCATAATCCGATAGGAAAAATATGGAAAAAAGAAGACTTAAAACGTATTGGAGATTTAGCGGCAAAACATCATGTTGTGGTGGTTTCTGATGAAATCCATTGCGATATTGTAGCTCCCGATAAAGAATATATACCTTTCGCAAGCGTTTCAGAAACTAATTTGAAAAACAGTATTACTTGTATTGCACCGACTAAGGCATTTAATTTAGCGGGATTGCAGACTTCTTGCATCGTTGTTCCTAATGAGATATTACGTCATATGGTCAATCGTGGTATTAATACCGATGAAGTGGCGGAACCCAACAGCTTTGCTGTGACGGCATCTATCGCTGCTTTTGAAAAAGGTGGGAATTGGCTTGATGAATTAAGGGTGTATATCGAAAACAATAAGAAAACGACAGAAGCCTATATAAAAAACAACATCTCTGATCTTTATGTAGTTCATAGTGAAGCCACTTATTTGTTGTGGATCGACTGTGCTAAAGTTTGTGCAAACAGTGTGGAATTAGTACAGTTTATTAGAGAGGAAACAGGGCTGTATTTATCTGATGGGTTGGAGTATGGTGAAAATGGAAAGTGTTTCGTGCGCATGAATGTAGCTTGTCCGTTGGAAAGATTAATGGATGGATTACAACGATTGAAGACTGGTATTGAGAAGTATAAAAAGTTAAAAGAATAAATAAGTTATTTAAGAACACGAGGGTGTTCTTTTTTTATTAGTATGGGATATGAGGGAATAAGAAAACTCCAATTGAGTTAAACGATTCCCAATTTATTAATTCAAGAATTGAGAAAGTTTATTTTATGCACAATTGGAGCCTGTATCATTACTTTTACTATCTATTTTTCATTGACAAATTTATTAACAGTAATTTATTTGTTTAAAATTTATCAAGATTGAAGCTTGGCGGAACATCGTTTGGATCAAAGTTTTGACCATCAAGATCTGATAAATCAAAATAGATTCTTGAATCCTTGGTCACACCCCAATCCTGCTGTGATCCGGCTGATTTTTGTATCTTATTAAATGCTTGTCTAAACATTGTATTATGAGCTTCTTCACGATTTAATAAGAAATCAATTGTTTCTCTTACACCTTGATCATCAATTTGACGATAAAGGTTCTGATAGACTACTTTGGCACGCTGCTCAGAAGCAATGTCAGATAAGATGTCTGCAGCCAAATCTCCGGTTTCATTTACATATGCTGCTGTCCATAAATAGCCGGAAGCATTTGCCAGCATAGGTGTCAGCCCGCTTAAGACATGTGCTTCTACATTTCCTATAGTAGCATTATTGGCATTAGGTTCATCTCCATTCAATAGGTTAATGAGTTGAGCAATCATCTCTAAATGACATAACTCCTCTGTAGCAATATCTAAGAATAGATCGCGTATCTCTTTATCACGGATACGAAAACTTTGAGCGAAATACTGCATAGCTGCTTTAAGCTCACCTTGCGGTCCGCCTAATTGTTCCTGTAATAAAGTAGCATAATTAGGGTTGGGTTTATCTACTTTAACAGGATGTAAATAACGACTTTCATATTTAAACATAATTTATTCACCTCATAGTTATTATTGCTTGATTTATAAAGAATTATTAAAAAATGCGAATATTGTTTTTTTTGAAAAAATACTATCAACATCATAACTATGAGCAGCTTATAAATTTATGAGTATCTTCAAATTGTTTATTTACTGGTATAAAATGAGTGAGAAATTTGAATGAATGGGGAGGATTTATATGGCTGTTTTATATTTAGGAATTGTTTTTTTAGTTATTATATTGCTTTTAGTGTTTCACTGTCCGCTGTATCAGGCTCTAATCGGTGGATTGCTGGCAAAGGTATTGCTTTTTCATATCCCAATGCAAATGGTACTGACACAGGTAATGCTGTTTTTTTTAAAATTGGAATTCACAGCAGATTATTTTCATGTTAGCCTAGGTGACCTGATTCGTAAAACATTACCTTAGACATTAATATTCTGTGCATTTACTATTGTTTACTACAATATTCTGATCTATGTTTTTTAGCTTGAAGAGAGATTTTAAAAGAAATCGTTTTTTATGATCTTCTTACAAAGTAAATTTGATTGTGACTAAGATATAAATATAGTAAGATGAAGATAAGAAAGACAGGGGGGAGAGTATTATGCTGCATTATTTACCTGGTTGTGATGTAAGAAAAAATCATCCTGAGGCTGTTGCAAGGATGCAGGCGTATATGGAAAATAAAGGTATTGTAATCGATCAATGTTGTCGAATAAAAAATAAATTTTTACAGGATAGAGATACCATCATTCATAATTGTACACTGTGTCAGCTTATCTTAAATGAGGTTTATCCTGATAATGAATGTCTTAGCCTCTATGAATATGTTTTAAATGATCGCAGTTTTCCTTGGGCAGATCATCAAGGAGAAAAGATTACAGTTCAGGACTGCTGGCGATCACGAAACAACAAACCATTACAGCTTGCAATAAGAGAATGCCTAAAAAGAATGCATTATACTATTATTGAAATGGATGAAAATTATAGTAAGACGACTTACTGTGGAGTGTGGCTGAATAATACTCCGGCAAAGGATTGTGTTGAGATTGCACCAAAGACCTTTGCAAGGATTACAAAGAATCATTTGCGTTTGCTTTCATCAGAAGAACAAATAAAAAACATGGAACAGTGGGTTCAGCAATACACTACAAAACAGATTCTTGTTTACTGTAATGGCTGTGAAAAGGGCATCAGGCTTGGTGGAAAGCAACCCATTCATTTGATTGAACTGCTGTCAGAAGGATTATAATCATTAACAATGAAAGGGAGAAAACAATGATTTCAGAAATTATGAAGAAAATGATAGAACAGACAAATGGGAATACACATGATATTGACCATTTTATTAAAGTATGGACCTATTCTAAACTAATTGGCGAATTGGAAAAGCTAGATGAGAATACGCAGCTGATTTTAGAGATTGCCGCTATTACACATGATATTGCTTGCCCTAAATGCAGAGAAAAATATGGTAATACTAACCATCGTTACCAAGAAAAAGAAGGGATGGTACTTGTTTCAGAATTTCTGAATAAATTTGATTTAACCGATGAACAAAAAGCAAGAGCGGTATATCTTGTAGGACATCACCATACCTTAAAAGATATTAATGGACAAGATTATCAAATCTTGATTGAAGCAGATTATATAGTCAATGCAGATGAAATGAATTTTTCAATGGAAAATATTAAAAACTTTGCAGATAAGGTTTTTAAGACTGAAACAGGATTGTCTTTACTGAAAACAATTTATAAATTATAAATCTTCTAATACTTTGAACAATGATTGACATAGATGATGAATATCTTAGACAGGTATTCATTTTTATGCTTTTTCATGAAAAGGTATTGACTTGGAGTTCACTCCATAGGATACAATTTTCATGTAAAGATTAAAGAAAGAAGGATAAAGCATGGAAGATAAGTTTGGTTTTGGTTGTATGCGTTTGCCAATGAATGGTGAGCAGGTAGATTATGAAGAATTTAATAAAATGATTGATATGTATATGGCTTCCGGGTTTAACTATTTTGATACTGCCCATGGTTATTTAGGAGGAAAAAGTGAAACAGCGATTCGTGACTGTCTTGTACCTAGATATCCAAGAGATTCTTATATTTTAACAAATAAGTTAACCGGAAATTTCTTCAATTCAAAGGAAGAAATTTATCCCTTATTTGAAGAACAGTTGGAAAAAACAGGGGTTGAATATTTTGATTATTATTTAATGCATGCTCAGGACAGAGAACATTATGCCCAGTTTAAAAAATGTGAAGCTTATGAGGTAGCTCAGGAATTAAAGACTGCCGGAAAGGTAAAACATGTTGGTATCTCATTTCATGATACAGCAGAAGTGTTGGATATGATTTTAACGGAACATCCGGAAATTGAGATTGTACAGCTGCAATTTAACTATGTCGATTACAACAGTGCCAGTGTGCAGGGGAAAAGAAATTATGAAGTCTGCCGTAAACATCAAAAGCCAGTTTTAATTATGGAGCCGATCAAAGGGGGCGGATTAGTAAATTTGCCTGACGAAGCAAAAAAAGTGCTGGATGATTTAGGAACTGGAAAGAGCTATGCGAGTTATGCAATGCGTTTCGCTGCTTCTTTTGAGGGCGTATACAAAGTCTTATCCGGGATGAGCAATTTAGAACAAATGGAAGATAATATTGATTCGATGAAAGATTTTAAACCATTTACGTCAAAAGAGTTCGAAGCTGTTCAAAAAGTAACAGACATCTTAGATAGTTTGGGTGGAATTCCGTGTACTGCTTGCCGCTACTGCACAGATGGCTGTCCTAAAAAAATATCCATTCCTGATCTATTTAACTGTTTTAATGCGAAAAAACAGTTCAATGACTGGAACAGCGATTATTATTATGGCGTTTATACAAAAGAGAACGGAAAGGCAAGTGAATGTATCGGCTGCGGTCAGTGCGAACGTGTCTGTCCACAGCATTTAAAAATCATTGATCATTTAAAAGAGGTAGCGGAAACATTTGAAAAGAAATAATATAAAAGTAATTCGTACCAACTGACAGTTAATGTATTAATATTAAAAGAAGTCCGTTTTGAAATGAACCCTAAAATTTTGGAAAACCAAATGGAAAGGGTTCTTTTTTCTTCCAAAAATAGCAAGAAAAGCTAGAAATCATGAATAAGGTATTAATAGAACATTATTCTGTTATATCTGCTATTATTGCGTAGAGCCTGCTTTCTAAAGAAATGTTACCTTTTTTGGATAAAGTCATATAAATCAACCGGCATGTTTTAGTAAAAAGGTGAAAGGAAGATCAACTAATACGACAAAGAAAAATATAACTGTTAAAAAGTATGAAGACACGACACTTGAAGAAAAAATGAATATAATGAAAATCGAATTCAGTAACTTGATGCAAAACAAAAAAATCATATCATTAGAGAGTGTGACAAAAGAGTATATCAAGAATTATATTGCACAAAGAATAGCAGTTTAAACAAGTTTATTTAGTCTTGTCTAAATAAACGGATTCACTTCATTTAACAGGATTTTTTATTAAGATCAATGTATCAATAGTAGGAAATATTTAACAATTATATCGAAAATAGACTGAATTTCTGATAAAATGAACTATATAAACATAAATGGAAAAGTTATGCTCCGAGGTGGAATAATAGAGATTCACTATAAAAATATGGAATACTACAGACGAGAGGGTAGAAACGATGAAAAAGGAAGTAAAATCAAATTATAAGAAACATGAAGAGATAATACATCCTTTGACATCTATACGTAAAATATTTATTATCTTTAGTTTGTTTTGTCTGCTGCTTATTACGGTGGGCAATTCTCTGCTGGTATTAAAAACGATGCATCAAGTGGCAAATACTGCTTACCAGAGTGCAGAATCACAGATTTCACAAAAAATAGAGGAGTCATTAAAGCTATTGGAGTCATTATCATCTCTGCCAGAGTTTTATGATCCGGACATTCCCTGGGAGACAAAAACAGAAAAATTAGATAAAATCAATGAATCTTTTGACTATATGTTTATTTGTTATGTCGATAAGGATATTCAGGTTTATACATTGGGAGAAGAACCTGCCAGCCTGGCTAGCCGTGAACATATGCAGACCTTGTATTCTACTAAAAAAAGCATAGTCACAGATAGCTTTGTAGCTGGCGCAGACGGAAAAACTTTAAATTATACAGTGGCAGTTCCGTTACTGAGGGAAGAAGAAATGACTGGCAGCTTATTCTGTTCCATCTATTTTGATGATATAATCGAACTATTGTCTGCTTCTGCATCTATTAATGGAGCAGAAGCAGTCTTAATCGGCTCTAAGGGACAGGTTATGTCATCTACTAATCAGTTAAGCTATGGAACAAATTATATAGATATCTTTGAAAAAGTCAGTCTGCTTCAAATGACGACAGATAAGCTAGAAACCTCCTTGCTGTCAAGAGAAAGCGGTTCTTATCAAAGCGTAAAATCTGGAAATTTTATGTATACTGTTTATGGTCCTGTTCAGCGTACAAACTGGGATATTTTAGTGACAGTGGATTTCTTAGCACTCTTTTATGATCAGGTACCACAGTTAGTCTGTATCAGCTGTATTCTATTAGTAATTATTTATATTGTATATTATTTTGTTAAAAAGTATATTGACAGACAGGCAGAATTAACGAATAAATTAGTGACTTCGATTCAAAACATGGAGAAGAAACTTTATAGTCACCGCATGTTTAGAGAGATGGATTACGAAAATATTCTGCAAATGTCCAGTGAGGGTTTAAAAGATGGCTTAACAGGTACTGCCACCCGAACGTTTTTCTTAAATCAGGCAGAACAAATCCTTCAAGATAAAACAGGAGGTAATAAGCTTACTTTATGTTTTATTGATTTAGATAATTTGAAGATTTTAAATGATACTTATGGACATCAAATAGGAGATGTTGTTTTAAAGAAGATTGGCACTATTTTGCGTGAATATGAAAAGAAGTATGATGGTTTGGTAGGTCGTTATGGTGGAGATGAGTTTATCATTATTCTCCAAGATATTGATAGTATTAATGAATTAAAAGAGGTACTGAGTGAAATGCTAGAGAAATTAGCTTTTAAAATAGAAGTTAATGAAAATGTAATTTCGGTTCACAGCAGCATTGGAGCATGTATATGGAATGAACAAGATACTTTAGACATGCTCATTACAAATGCAGATAAAGCACTTTATGATGTAAAGCGTCATGGAAAAGGAAATTATTCTCTTTTCTTGAATGGAGAGAGCTATGAAAAATAGAAGAATAATAAAGTGGCTGATACTCGCTATGTCTTCTATATTGATTATTGGCAATCTGAATGGATGGCGCAGTACAGTCCGACAGCGGGTGATTAAAGAACGTATGGTCACTGCACAAACTACTTTAAATATTTTTTATGAACATCTTTCATCAATGTTTATTAATCTAAATTATGCAACACAATTATCTAATATTTGCGATGAAGAGGGAAGGGCAGATCCTCAAGTCTTTAATAATAAAGCTGAACAATTATTAGAAGAAAATGCACACATTGAATATTTAGCATATTTTAATGGTGATCTGCTGGAAAACATTATGCCAGAAGCATACAGTGAGTTGGTTGGTAAAGGTCTCAATGAATTTATGTATAGTTACACATTAGCAAAAGTAGTGAAAAGTGTTGTAGTAGATGGTCCTCAAACGTTACCTTCTACTGATAAAGAGGTTTTTCTATTTATCCATCCACTTATTATCGCAGGAGAATATAAAGGAGAGATAGTTGCAGCTGTAGATAAGACATACGTGATGAGCCAGATGAAGCTGAATATACTCGAAGAGGGTGGTTATGACTATGAATTGTGGACAGTGAATAAACTGGGAGAGCATAAGACAGTCTTTGCGGTATCTGACGAATCTGTAGATTTTTCACAAGCAATTAAATTGGATTTTGCTTTACCGGCTACTTGGAATATCAGTGTTCAGCCACAAAATGGATGGCTCTCTTTTACTGAAGCGTTCTTCATTGATAGTTCTGTAATCGTTTTATGCTTATTCATACTATGTTTGGTTACTCTTTCTTATCTGTACTTAAAACAAAAGAAAGAACTGAAAAAAGTACATTATATGGATCCGGACAGTGGTTTATATAATTATGACGGGTTTTGTTATTTTGTAGATCAAGTTCTTTCCAAAAAAGAACAAACAGATTGCTTTATTCTTTATATTCATTTATCCGGTTATCATGATATTTCCCATACTGCATCTAGAAAAGAAATACAGGCTTATTTTACTCATGTATATCAATGTATTCAGGAAGACTTTCCGTCAGATACGATTGCAGGAAAACTAAGTGAGGATATTATCACAGTAGCGATTTTTAAGGATAACGAGGATAAAAAGATAATGGATATGGTAGAGGATTTTATTTTGCAGTTATTTTGGAAATATAAGAAAAATGGGAAAAAACAATTTGTTAATCCCAAAGCTATTGTCGTAACTTATCCGATAGATGGAAAAAATACGAAGGAATTGATTCAATACGCCGAAAATAATAATTTACAGTAATTGCTGTCTAGGGTTGCATATTCGTTTCGTCATCAACATATCATTATTGGGGTGATATAAATGATAACATATGATACAGAGCTGCAATTACATCAAAGTTATAAAATACCAGCCTTTGAAGGTTGGTATTTTCGTGTAGTGGATAATCAGATATCTATTGCTGTTATTATAGGTATTGCGAAAACAAAGGCGAAACAAGAAGTATTTATACAAATCTTTCATACATTAAGTGAATCAATGGAAAAAGTCAATTATGATATTGATTATTTTCAGTATCAAAAAGAACCGTTTCAGATTATGATTAAGGATAGTGTATTTAGAAAAGACCATCTTCATATTGAAGACGAAAGATTATCTGTCACACTGGATATTGATATAAACGCACCTAAACTACTTTGTCAGACAAAATATGCGCCGACTATTATGGGTCCGTTTGCTTACCTTAAAAACATGCAGTGCAATCATGCTATCTTGAATTTAGGGAGTCCAACACAAGGAACACTCATTTATCAGGATCAATCTTATAAGCTGAAGGGACTCCTATATCAGGAAAAGGATTGGGGAAATTCTTTTCCTAAAAAGTATATCTGGGTTCAATCCAACTGTTGTAAGGAAAAGGAAGCTGTACTATTTTTGTCGTGTGCCACAATCCCGCTTAAATACGTTGGCTTTACTGGGATTATCATGGTCTTGATGATCGGGGAGCAGCAGTATCGCTTTGCTTCCTATTATGGGGCTTTCATTACACAAGCTAAAAAAGTGCAGGATACTTACCAGCTTACGATTAAACAAGGCAAATATACAATGAAGTTTAAAATAAAAGCCGAGAAGACATATTGTTTAGATGCCCCAGAAGATGGGATGATGCAGCGAAATGTCGAAGAATCACTGCTTGGTCATACAGAGATAAAGCTATATAAATATCATCAGTGTTTAGAAACGCTTTCTTTTGATTGCTGTGGTATTGAAAATGATCATTTCTTTATATAAATATTAAAAGCATCTTCTTGAAGTAACTTCCTTTGGTTGAAAGTTGCTCATTGAAGATGCTTTTTAGCTGAATTAGGATCGAAAAAATAATTGAAGCAGTTGACTGACCATCATAATAGTATAGCGTATTTCACCGCTTGGCGTACGCGTAGAATGACAATCTTCATAAAGAATAACAATATTTGTCTCTTCAATATCTTTCGTATAGTAAATAATGCTGGAAATCGTATTTCGCTCTAAAAACCAGCTTTTAATTTTATCGTCATCAATTACCTGAACGTTTTCATAAGCAAGAAACTTATTTCCGGAGGTTATCTTATTAATAAGATCGTCTGCCAATATCAGTTTTTCTTCTTCTAGTGCAAAGTAATCTTCTTTTATATATTGAAAATTTTTATAATAAGAAGAATCATGTCGTTCATAGATCGTAATACGGTCACAGTCAAAGACCCTTGCCATCATTTCCAGCAGGATCGGGATCACAGTCTCTGGATTGGATTCTTCTAAAAGACACTGCAAAACGTATTCGATAATACGGTCATGAAATGTTTTCTGCATGTATCTTTGAGGAAGAATATTATAGGCATTTTGAGCTTTACTATCCTGATAGATGCGATATCGCCCTTTGCCATCTTTTTTTGCCTCATATAAAGCAATGTCAGCACATTCTAATAAAGACGTGAAATCAAGTCCATCTTTTGGATAAAAACTGATGCCAATACTACAGTTGATCTTAAAGCCAAAAACTTCTTTTAACCTCTCACCAAAAATGTCCTGTATACGTTCTGCTTTATCAATTGCAACCTGTGTATTGGGAAGATCCATTAAGCAAATGACAAATTCATCTCCGCCGATACGTGCAATAATATCGTTTTTACGAATTACAGAGGTTAATTCTTCACTCATTTTTCTTAATGTATGATCCCCTTTAGAATGTCCATACACATCATTAATCATTTTAAAATCATCGACATCAATTAAAATGAAGGCAAACAAGGCGTCTGTGACAGAGATATAGTTTTCAATGCAGCGAATACATTCTCTTCGATTAAATAATCCGGTCAATGGATCTAATGCTGCTTCTTGGCGTGATTTTAAAATTTCCTGTTTCTGATCATGAATATCTGTAATAATGCCAATAATCTTAATCAGCCTGTTGTCGTTGTCTCGCAATGCCGTTGCTTGAACATGCACCCAGCGATATCCTTTATTACGATACTTAAGACGATATTCACATTGCATTTCATTTCTTCCGCTTATAATCGATTGAAATCCATTACGGAGTGGGAGAATATCCTCTTCATAAATAATATTCGTTTTAAACATTGAATCCGGAAATCCTTTAGCCGGAATGGCATAGCCGAATTTCTTTTCTAAATTATCTGAATAATAAATCTCGTTAACTGCACAGTCATATTCAAAAATAATATCATGAGTCTGAGAAAGAATGAAATCAAGTCTTTGCTGACTTATCATCAAGGTATTCTCATTAGCTTTATTTTCAGTAATATCATGGAAAATACAATGGTAATATTCACCAAAATCATCCTTCATTAATTGCGCACTGATCCACACCCATTTTAAAATATTCCCCTTACAAATGAGACGATTTTCATACATAAAGACCCCGTTTTGTTCAACTTGGCTGCGAATCTCTTGGCTTATCTTTGTCCGTTCTTCTTCATAGATAGAAAATAAAAGCTGATTATTAAATAGTTCTTTAAATTCTTCTTTTGTATAACCAAGTAATTCATATAAGGAGTCATCGGCTTTGATTAAAGTAAAGAACGTGTTGCACTGACAATCAAATACTCCGCCAATATTGCTTTTTACAGTTGATATATCTATTTCCATAAGCTAACCTCCTTTCGTAATTATTAAATTTTAATCATATTCTATACTGTTATTATACCACTAAGTGAAGTGGGATAAAGGTGTTTTGCTAAACTTAAAAGTAAAATTGTGACAGAATTTGTGACAAAAACGCAATATCGGAAACATCTATGTTATAAGGTATCTGCAATTAATATAAAATACATATATTTATACTATTACTTAATAAAAGTTATATTCTATTATGATAATCCTTACAAAATATATTTTCTTATTAATTATAATATCTTTTTATGAAAGATATACAAGGGGGATAGTGCGAATCAGTAGTCGATAAAAAAGGATAGATGTTATAATAAATCATCAGCATTTAAAAGTATAGTGGAGGGAATATATAATGTGGATGGATAAAATGAATGAAGCAATGATGTATATTGAAGACAATCTGACAGGGGATATTGATTTAGAAAAGATCGCTCAGATCACATGTACCTCTTCTTATAATTTTCAACGTATGTTTTCCTATATGAGCAGTGTGTCATTATCCGAGTATATTCGCAGAAGAAGGATGACATTAGCGGCAATTGATCTGCAAAACAGTGATGAAAAGATTGTGGATATTGCATTGAAGTATGGGTATGCTTCACCGACTGCATTTAACCGTGCTTTTCAGAATGTACATGGAATTGCACCTTCAATGGCAAAGAATTGTGAGCTTACCTTGAAAGCGTATCAGCCCCTTCGTTTTATTGTGAAAATAGAAGGCGTAGAAGAATTAGAGTATCGGATTGTAAGAAAGGAGGCTTTTCGTATTACCGGTGTTAGTTATCCTCTTGATCCTGATTTAGAAAAGAATTATGAGATAGTCCCAAAATTATGGAAGGATTCAGGCAGTAATGGAACAATTACGAGACTGGCTTCTTATATTAAGGCAGAACCGCTTGGTTTGCTTGGTGTGAGTGCAAGCGACAAACAGAATCATTGGCGCTTTTACATCGCAGTTGCAAGTGATGCGGAGATTTCAGACATGGATAGTTATTGGCTGCCTAAAGCTACTTGGGTTGTTTTCAGCAGCGAAGGGACACATGAATCCTTGCAGCAGCTTGAAAAAAGGATATGGACAGAATGGTTCCCCAATTCAAGTTATGAATATGCGGATGGTCCAATCATCGAAGTTTATCAGGATCCCGATCCCAAACATTCTAAGCTTGAATTATGGATGATGGTCAAAGATAAGTAACTCTCTTTTTTGGACACATTCTAAGAGGAAAACTGGATATGAATTGACTATACTGGTTATAGATAGGAGGAATAAAGATATGAATCAGCCATTTAGAATTGAAAAAAGAGAATGTTTTCGAGTTGTTGGCTACAAGATGACAACTACAAATAAAAAGAAACAGGGGACAAAGGATATTCCCGCTATGTGGACAAAGTTTAAAGAAGGAGATCAGCATGAAAAACTGATGTCACTTATGAACCAGGAGCCTTATGGTGTATTTGGAATTAATGCTTATAATACAAATCAAGCAGATGCTCGAGAATTTGATTATTATATTGCGGTATCAAGTGATCAAGATGAAGAAGACACAATGGTCTCTTATATGGTGCCGGAAGCAACTTGGGCGGTTTTTCCTTGTACAATCGAGACGATGGGGAAAACAGAAGCTATGGCAATTATGAAATGGCTGCCAAAATCGAAATATAAGCCATTAAATAAAGGCTACATCACAGGAAAGATGAAGTCAGGAGCTCCGGATATTGAGTATTATGGTAAAGATGGAGCGATTGAAGTTTGGATTGCGGTTAAGGAAAAATAAAATCATCTACAAAAAGGCTATTGATTTAGCGGAATAAAGTAATAAAAAAGCTTCTAAGACATACGTCAGGAAGCTTTTTTAACTAGTTACGGACGTAAACCGGAACCACCTTGCAAGACAATGGTTTCACCGCTGATAAAGCTGGCATCTTCACTCGCAAGAAAAACACAGGTACGACCGACATCCTTTTTTGCGTCACCAAAGCGCTGTAAAGGAATATTATGAATTGTTTTGGCATATTGCTCCGGATATTCCTCTTTCCATTTCAGCATTTGGGGTGTTTCAACTAAAGGACAGATAATATTGACATTAATGCCGTCAGGTCCCCATTCTGTAGCAGCAACACGACTTAAACCACGAATGCCTTCTTTTGCTGCCGCATAAGAAGATTGACCGATACGTCCCGCAAAACCGGCACCGCTGGCAAAGTTGATAACTGTCCCTTTACTTTCTTTTAGATAAGGGTAAGCTTCACGCATATAAAAGAATGTAGCATAAAGACCGGTATTGACAGCTAAGGCAAAATCTTCTTTGGTATGTTCAATAAACATTTTACCGGATTTACTTGCCATTGCATTATTAATTAATACATCAAGATGACCAAAGCAATCAATTGTTTTTTTAATGACATTTTTAACGTCTTCTTCTACCGCTCCGTCTCCACGGATCGCTAAAACTCGGTTATGGTACTTTTGTTCTAGTTCTTCTTTGGCTTTTAAAAGGGAACTTTCATCACGTCCGGTAATCACTAAATCAGCACCTTCTTCGCAAAAGGCTTCACTGACACCGCGACCGATTCCCTTGCCTCCGCCGGTAATTAAAACAACTTTATTTTTCATTTTCATAAATCTTCCTCTTTCATTGGTTTAGTGGTTTTCTACACATAAATCTTCTGCAGTTAAGATTTCACCGGTTTCTTCGTTGATATAGGCAATTCGTACAGAAGCCCCGTTATGTTTCAGGCATTTAAAGCTTTTATCAAGATGCTTATCTCCCCAAATTAAAATAGCATTATATACATCATCGAGATCTTTGCTGCTTTTTGTTAAATCATATTGGTAACGAGGAGGATGCTGTGAATAAAGATGACAGTCAAGCAATTCCTCATTACAAAGATCTTTTAATCGTTTGCTTAATAAATTGGTAGGGATTCCCGGCAGAGCTTCGCTGATTTCCTTGTAGGAATGGGCACCGCCTTTAATGGCATGAAGTATTAACAGGGTCCATTTATCTCCGATTAAGTTTAAGCTTTGAGCAATATTGCATGGCAGATCATATTGTTTTTTCATCAAAATACAGCTCCTTCTCTTTCATTTTTTAATTGATGGCTAAAGTTTGGCTGATGAGCTTTTCCATCATTTCCTTTGTCAGCTGCCCTTTGGCATAACCATACGGTGTTCCATCTCTATTAATCATCAGAGTTGTTGGAAAACTATTGATGCCAAAGTATCCAAACATTGTACCATCATCAAATAATACGGGCATAGTATACTCATTTTCTTCTATAAAATCAAGGATATCGTGTTTTGATACACCTCGATCTCCCGGAAGAACGGTGGTTAATATAACGACATCGTCGCTCTCTTTATATTGCTCAGATAATTCTTGAATATGCCCAAGCTCTGCCACACAGGGCGGACACCAAGTTGCCCAAAAGTTTAAAAAGATAATTTTCCCACGATAGTCTTCAAAACTTACCAGCTGTTCATTCTGATCATAGAGAGCAAAAGTAAGGGGTGGATTTTTGGTATCTTCTTTGTCTTCTTTTGCTGTTTCATTTTGGGCAATGGGACTTACATAATTGCTGATGCTGTTGCCTTTTCCGGTAAACATCATGATTCCAATCAAAATCAGTATGACAGCTCCTATTTTAACGCTATAGTTGACAAAGCGCTTGTATTTAGAGAACCAGTGCAGGGCTTTGTTGGTGAAGATTCCCAGAATAAGAAAAGGAATCGTCAATCCTAAAGCATACGTCAGCATCAATAGATTGCTCATTAAAAAGCTTTGTGAGCTGTTAGCTAGAAGTAGTATGCCCGATAGAGCGGGACCAATACAAGGTGTCCATGAAAAGCTAAAGGCAAAGCCGAGACCAAAAGCAAATAGATAAGTGGGAATATTTTTCTTTTTGACTTGAATACGGAAAGTTTTTTCTAAAGTATTGAATTTAATGATACCTAGCTGGTGAATGCCCAATAAAATAATCAGTACTCCACCTGCACGAATAATAAATGTCATGTGTTCTTTAAAGAACTGACTGAAAATATTAATTCCTGTATTTAATAAAAGCAAAGCGGAGAAGATTCCGATAATAAAGCATAAGGTTAATACCAAAATCTTTCGCTGGGCATGTGGGTTTTCATTATCGATCTGTCCGCTCAGATATCCCATATAAACGGGAAGCAAAGGTAGGACACAGGGAGATAGGAAGGATAAAAGCCCTTCTATAAAAACAAGCAGGAAACTCATGTTATGAACTGTCATAGATTAATATTCCAATAATTTTTTTAATTGATCATAAGATTGGAAACCGACCGACTGATGATGAACTTGCCCATTTTTAAAGATAACCAGTGTTGGAATCGTTTGAATGCCATAACGCGTAGCTAAAGAGAGCTGCTGATCAATATCTACTTTTAATACAGGAAATTTTTGGCTGTATTCATTTGCTAATTTTTCAATATGCGGTGCTAACATTTTACAGGGTCCGCACCATGCCGCAAAAAAATCTACAAACACAGTTTCATTTTTAGCGATGATTTCATCAAATTCTAATTCATTTGGGTATATAACATTTGACATATGATTTTTCTCCTTTAAATTGTAAATAAATCATTCAATGCTTCTGACATAGTAGGGTGAGTAAAGATATGATCTCTCACTTGTTGATAAGGCAGTCCAAGGTCCATAGCTAACGCTACAAAATTAATCATTTCTTCAGATTCTGCACAGAATAGGACACAGCCTAAGATCTTATCGGAACTTTGATCAATAATCGCTTTCAATATACCATTAGGCTGAGAAATAACATTGGCTCTTGGAATAGCAGCGGCAGGCAGATGTGCAATTTTTATATCATATCCGGCTTCGATTGCTTCCTGCTGACTTAATCCGACACGGGAAAAGGTAGGTGAAATAAAGACCGAGTAAGCAACATTTCCACGGTTTTTAGTGGTGCGTTTTCCTTCACCGAATAAATGATCTTTTACAATGCGATAATCGTCTAGTGAGATATACGTAAACTGTAATCCTCCTTTGACATCGCCCATTGCATAGATATGGTCTTCATGAGTTTGAAGATGTTCGTTGACAATAATATTCCCACAGGAATCTAATTGAATATCCGTATTTTCTAAACCTAAATCATGAGTATTAGCTTTGCGTCCGGTTGCCAGCAATACACCGTCAAACGTTTCTTCTCTTTTATTTCCTTGCTGATCCTGATAAGTAATGCGTACAGTGTCACCAATATTTTCTACACGGATTACACTCGCGTTAAAATGAAAGTGTACGCCTTGATTTTCAAGTACCTTTTGAATTTCCTTAGCAACATCTTCATCTTCTCTTTGAACAAGACGGCTGCCAAACTCAAAGACAGTCACATCACTTTGATAGCGGGCATACATGCTGCTGAATTCAAGACCGATATAACCACCGCCGATGATCGCTAAGCGTTTAGGCAATTTTTCTAAACTCATCATTTCTTCACTGGTGTAGATATAGCGTGTATCTAAAATTCCTTCAATATTTGGGATGACAGGAGTAGCACCTGTGTTAATAAAGATACGTTCCCCATAAAGGGTATTTTCCATTTCTTCATTTTGAATATGCACTTCATGACTGTTTTTAAATGTCGCTTTTGCAGTGTAAATAGTAATATTATCAAGTTGATCTAATTTATCGAAATTCTTTTGACGAAGTTTTGCAACTAAAGCTTCTTTATTTTTAACGGCTTCTGAATAGTCTGTTTGTCCCGCTTGAATAATCAGTGATTTTGATGGAATACAGCCAACATTAATACATGTTCCGCCATACATCTTATTAGACTTTTCAATCATGGCAACCGTTTGTCCGCGCTTTGCCAGTTCCCCGGCTAGTGTTTTTCCTCCCTTGCCAAAACCAATGATAATTGCATCATATGTTTTCATAATTTTATTTCCTCCTTTTGATTACATTCTCACTATAACACTATGAATTAACTTTGTAAAGTAACTTGAATAAATAAAGTTACTTATTTTAAAATTATGTTACTGCTGAATAATTATGATATAATAAAAATAATGGAGGGATGAAGATGATGAAAGTAATTTATCATGTAGATGAAAATGAAAAATGGCAGCTATGTCTTGGTAATGTTCGCAATATGCTAAACTATGGTAAAGAAAATCAGATAGTATTTGAAATTGAAATCTTAGCAAATAGTGTCGCTGTGTTAAAGCTGAAAAGAGAAAGCGAATGGGAATCCACAATTCATGAACTCCTTGAAGATGGAGTAGTTATTGCGGCATGTCAGAATGCCTTAAATGCACAAAAAATTGTTAAAGATGATCTGATCGATCGAATTACAGCAGTCCCGGCAGGGGTAGTTGAATTAGTTATCAAGCAAAATGAAGGATTTGCCTATATCAAGCCATAATTAAAAGGGAACGAGCGTTCCCTTATTCTATATTCTCTTTAATTTCTTTTGTTGGGTTCAAGGCATTTTCCTTTTTTATGATATGCATTCTTAATAGCTTGTAGAGACTGGCTACTGTTGGAATTCCTAAAAACATGCCTGGTATTCCGGCAACTGCACCAAATACGATAACCGAAGCTAAAACGTAAATGCCCGGTAAGCCGACTGAATTTCCGACTACACGCGGATAAATAACATTACTTTCAAACTGCTGGAGGATAATGAGGTAAACCAGAAAGGCTAAAGCTTGCATTGGGCTGACTGTAAATACCATAAATACCCCAATTGCACCACCAATGTAAGCCCCGATAATAGGAATGATATTGATTGTACCTACGAGTGTCCCAATCATGATTGCATAAGGCATTTGCAGAATCATCATTCCTAATGCACATAAGGAACCGAGAATAGCGGCTTCAATGCACTGTCCGCCAATAAAGGAACTGAAGGATTGATGTGTCACTTTTAATACAACACCGATCTTTTTGCGTTGATCATCACTCAGATATAGGGCGGTAAGACGATAGTAAAGATGGATAAAGCGATCTTTATCTATCAATAAGTAAATGGCAAAAACGATAATCAACAGCAAATTGAAGAGACTGCCCATAATTGAACTCACGATATTGAATGTCGTACCTAGAACACTGCCTAAACCGTTTCCGGCAATTGCTAGGAAGTTATCAACGATCCCTTTCCAGTTTAGTTGAAGATTATTTAAATACTGAGATATATCCGGCATATTCTCAAATGCATCAATTAAAAATACTCTTAGCTGTTCAGCGTATGTAGGAATGGTTTCAATGAGGACGGTTACTGCCTTTAAAAATTCCGGAACAATAAGATTAATTAATAGATAAAAAATCAATACTATTGTTACTAATGACAAAACCACACCAAAGATACGTTTTCTTTTAATAAGAAAAGGTCGGTCTGTTTTCACAATGAGCTTTTCAATTCGGCTCATGATAATATTAATAACATAGGCAATCATCGCCGCTAAAATGATATTTGCAAAAGCGGTAAATACTAAACTGATTGAGCTTATAATAAATTTCATATTTGTTACAGCTAGTATTAATAAGACAATGATAATAAGATATTTCATTATCAATTTATCTATCTTTTTATAATCCATTTTATCGATCACACTCCTCGAGATTTTGTTAATAAGATTATACTATAAACATAACAAAATAAGTAGTTATTCGAGTATTTAATATGTTTATTAGAACCAAAGACAAGAAATATCTATAATATTGATTTATACTAGTGAAATCAGCTAATTAATGTAACATTTTTAAGTAATTTTCTGTGATTTTTGGTCAAAACTATTTCTTTTTTATTGGTTTTATGTATACTATTTATAAAGGGACGTTAAATAAACGTATGGAGGAGATAAAAGATATTAAATAAGATTAAACAATTGAAGAAAAATAAAAAAGGATTTACTTTAATTGAATTAGTAGTTGTGCTTGTGATTATCGCGATCTTAGCTGCTATCACAGTTCCTGTTGTAACAGGATATATTGAAGATGCCAATGATGCACGTTATGTATCAGAAGCACGTGCGATTTATTTAGTTGTGCAGGCAGAGGAAGCCAAAGATAGAGCTCAAAATGTTGAAAACTCTGATTATACTGTGATTTCTAAAACTGCAGAAGAGAAGATTAAGGATACAGCAACAGGATCAAGCAAAATTACAGATGTTAAGGTTACATTAAATGGTACTAAATATAATGTTGAGTTTACTAGTAATAGTAAAAAAATTACAGCAGAAATTGATCCAAACAAAGAAATTAAAATTATAAGTAAAGCTTAATAAAGATATCGGGGAATAGATCCCGGTATTTTTTATTTTACATGGTAGATAGGACAAATTTGACACGATTTGACAAAGGTCGAACTATACAAATTATAGTGGAAAATGCTATAATAAATAATAAGTGCAGTGTAGGAGGAAACTATGTCCGGAGCGTTAGTTATTATCAGTGTTTATTTGTTTTTAGTAGGAAGTTGTGTGGCAAGTTTTATTAATGTTGTGATCGATCGTGTGCCACAAGGAAAATCAATTGTAAGTGATCGAAGTCACTGTGATGCCTGTCAGCATCCGATTAAAGCTTATGATCTGATACCGGTCATCAGTTATATCCTATTAAGAGGAAAATGTCGTTACTGCAAACAAAAAATAGGCTTGCAGTCATTTATAATAGAGTGTCTTGGCGGACTGATGATGTTATTTTGTTTTTATCGTTTTGGCGTATCTTGGATGACGCCTTTGTCATTTTTAATATTTATGATTTTACTTGCAGTTACGATGATTGATTTTGATACAATGACAATTCCGAATGGATTGGTTATCAGTCTTTTTGTTTTAGCTGTCTTGCACTATTTTATTTGGCCGGAGTTAGATTTACTTACGCGAGTAATTGGCATGGTCAGTGTGAGTGGAATCATGCTGGCTATGACATTGATGATACCAGATAGCTTTGGTGGCGGTGATATTAAGTTAATGGCAGCAAGTGGATTTTTATTAGGCTGGGCAAATAACTTATTAGCGGCATTTATTGGAATTCTTATAGCCGGTGTTTATGCGATCTATTTATTAATGACAAAGAAGAATTCAAGAAAAGATCATATAGCCTTTGGACCCTATCTTAGTGTAGGCATTTTCATGGCTTTATTATACGGAAATGATATAATTCGTTTGTATTTATCACTATTTCATTTATAGGAAGAGGGTGTGGTATGGCTACATATAAATATACAGCGCGAAATTTGGCTTCTAAAAAAACAAGCGGTGAGATGGAAGCTCAAAGTCGTGAGGAGCTGGCAAGAAAACTGCGTCAGGATAATCTTTATCTTATTGACTGCAAAGAAGCAGTCAGTGCAAATGCCGGTGAATATAAAATGAAACTAAATGAACTTTCTTCCTTTTCTCGGGATATTGGAACAATGCTGTCATCTGGATTAAGCTTAATTAATATTTTTAGTATTATGATTAAAAGAGAAACGAAAGAGAAATTAAAGCATATTTATAATGATATTTACATTCAACTGCAGCGTGGTGAAACATTATCTTCAGCGATGGAAATGCAGGGAAAAGCTTTTCCGTCTTTGATGATTCAAATGTACCGTTCAGGTGAAACGAGCGGACAGATGGCACAAGTAGCTTTAACGATGGCAAAACAGTATGAAAAAGATCATCGATTGAATAAAAAGGTACAAAGTGCGATGATTTATCCTATTGTTTTGGTTATTGTAACAATCATCATATTGATTGTCATTTTTGTTGGAGTATTGCCTAAATTCTTTGATTTATTTGAAGGGGTGGATGTTCCATTCATTACAACTCTTATAATGGGAATGGCAAAAGGCTTTGTGAATAACTGGCTCTATCTTTTAATTGGCTTTTTAGTTCTTTTGATACTTTTAAGTTCATTAATGCAGGTGAGCAGTGTACGTTTATGGGTGGATCGAAAAAAATTAAAAACTAAGAAGTTTGGAAGACTGTTAAGTATTATTTATACAGCCCGTTTTGCAAGAACACTGTGTTCATTATACAGCAGTGGGATTGGAATCGTGACGGCGTTGATGATTACCCGTTCAACGATAGGAAATAAATATTTAGAAAGTCAATTCGATCAGGTCATACGAAGTGTCAGAAACGGGACATCATTATCGAATTCAATCAGTGAAATAGATGGGTTTGATCCGAAGCTGACAAGCAGTATCTATGTTGGAGAAGAAAGTGGACGTTTGGGAGATATTTTGACTTCACTAGCAGATGACTTTGATTATGAAGCAGAAGTTGCTTCTACACAGTTGGTGGCAATCATGGAACCTTTGATGATCATTGTTTTAGCACTCATTATCTTAGTTGTTGTTTTAGCGGTCATTTTGCCAATCTATTCCATCTATCAAAATGCCGGAAAATTGTAGGAGGATAATCTATGGAAACTATTATGTATTTATCGAATCGTGGGATTCAGGTGGTACAAGGAACTTATGAACGTCAAACTTTAAAAATAAATCAATGCCGAGTTTATCCTTTTGATGAAGGTGTTATTATTGATGGAACTATTTTAAATGAAGACAGTGTTCGTCATGTTTTGGCACAAGCAAAAGGTTTAGGAATAAATAAGGCAAGACTGGTCTTGTGTACAGGGAAAATATTAAAGAAAGTATCAATCCTGCCTAAAGCAAGAGAACAAGAGATGCGTCAATTAATTGTGGATGAATTAAGAGATATTAATGATACTCAAGAGGCATTCTTATATGACTACAGCATTTTAAGAAGCAAATTAGAAGATCAAAGTGGTGTGGAAGTTCTATGTGTTGGAGTAGAAAGAGAGTTTCTTGAAACGTATGTCACTTTATTTAACAGTGTTAATATTGAGCTTCAGAGTGTAGATGTAGGGACAAACGCTATTATCAAATTGGCTAGCATAATTCCGGAATTAAACGAAAAGTCTTATATTATTATGACGATTGATGGCAATGATTTAACAAGCTATATGTTTAATCGGGGACATTATGTATTTTCTCATAAATCAAGGTTGTTAGCTGAATATGGGAGTCAGGCTTTTATCTTGGAGTTAACCAACAGTCTTTCTCAGCTGATTCAGTTTAGACGTGGTGGCGGTAAAGATGAAAAGATTGAAAATGTTTATTTATGCGGCGATACGATCGGAAATGAAGAGATGACATTTGAAACGATCGGAGACAGTTTGGACGTTGATGTGGATTATCTGATGCCGTCACAATGTTTTTCAAGTGTAAATGGTGCAAAGATTGATTATTACCAATATGCCTATCCGTTAGGTACTATGATTAGAAGGAAGGGGAAATAAGATGTTTAACAGCAATAAAGATATTGACTTATTAGTCCCCTATAATTATAAAGAATCTTTCTATAGTAAAAATCGTGCAGTAATCAAACGGATTATTCCTATTGTTTGTATTATTGTGGTATTTGTTGGCGGATTTGTTTATTTAAATTTAGATATACATAAAAAACAGCAGAATGTCTTGGATATGCAAAATAATATTACGGATTTACAGACAAAAATGGCACTTGCAAATCGTCAGGAAGAATATAATTTATATGTACAAATTGATAAAAACAATAAAAATTTAGAAGAGATAACAGCGAATATAGACAGTTATCCCACTTTAGATAAGTATCTTTTAGTTGCTATTGATTCGGCTTGTTCATCAAACAGTATAATTAAAACAATGGTATATAATTATGAAACGGCGACCATTGATATTTATATTGAAACGACAGATGTTACCAAGGGTGAGAATGTTGTCAGAACATTGAAATCACTGCATTACTTTAATTCAGTTAGTCATGAAGGATATACCGGAAATGAGATGACAACAGTGACGACGGAAAAAGAAACTGTAGAATTAAAGTATAATATGAAAATCACCTGTGTATTGGAGGCAAATTAAGATGAAAACATTGACACATAGAGAAAAAAAGCTTCTATACATCTTGTTGCTGTTACTAGTCTGTGTTGGCGGATGGCTGCTTTTGATACAGCCTTCATTAACAAAGCAGCGATATCTTAAGAGTGAGTATGATACACTCAAAGGAACATATCAAACCTTAGAGAGCAGTCAAATGGATTATAGTACGTTAGATGAAGATATGATGAATGCAGCTAATAAATATGCTGAATTGAGTGAACGCTTTTATAAAACTACCTTTAACAGTGAAGATGTGGATGATCTTTACACTAAGAAAACGGTGAATTATGCGTTGCTGCCTTTAGATTTATCAATTAAGTTTACTGTTACGGATCCTATTAAACCGTTTGCTGAGCAGGAAGAGGAAGAAGAAGCTAAAACCGAAACGAAAACAGAAGAGCTGACGGTTGAGGAAATGTTGGCTTCTAAAGTTATGCCATGTTATGAAGTGACACAGCGTGTACGTGGATTACCGGGAAATGTATATTCCTATATTGAGGATATGAATTCTGACAAAGGGATGCAGCTGACCACTATGGTGGCTACTCCGAGCACAACAGTCGATGGACAATATGAATTTACTTTAACATTTATCTTATATCTAATATAAAAAGAAAGCAGGTGGTGATAATGAAGAAAAATGAACGTGGTTCAGCTTTGGTTTGGGCTATTGTTGTGATCATGGTCATAACCATCATCATTGCTGCCGGGTTAATGATTGTTCAAAAGAATTACAATACATCTATTAAAAATGCCAGTCGTACTCAGGCGGAATTATCTGCACGATCAGCAATCGATAGTGTTATCTATGCGTTAGAGACCGGAGACTATGATAAAACTTTGATACCGGAAAAAACGAATGACAGCCTTAATTTAGATATTACCTTGCCGGAAAATATGGGAAAGGTTGAAGAAGCATATATTACGCTTAAAACAAGCTCGGAAGATGAAACAGTCACCTATTTAGTCGTAGGCGTAAGTACAAAATACAATAATCAAACTGCGTCGATCTCCGCATATCTCTATGATGATGGCGGAAACTGGAAATTAGATTATTACGGTGGTGAAGAGTATGTTAAATAAGAAAGGGATGACTTTAATTGAAGTGGTTATTGCGACAGCCATTATTTCAATTGGGGCGGCTATCCTCTATTCCGGTTTTACAACAGTCGCTAAAATGATGATTGATTCTAAAGTGTATACGCAAAATGTAAATGACCAGTTGTCAGCTCTTAATGGAAAAGAGGAAAATGGAACACAGCTGGCTCAAAATGATACAACAATTATGATCAATGCAAATGGAAAAGAAATTGAAGTCGAAGCAACGATGGTCACTGCAACAAGCGAGGTGGATACAGTAGGAACATTGAGCTTGAAGAAGATCAGTTATGGAGAAGTGGAAGAAAAGAGTAATATTGACTCTGTTATTAAAGATTGGACAGAATTATTGATTCAGCAGGCAATGCTGGCGACACAAAATGACCGAGTAAATTATTACAATCAATTACTAGCTGATAAGGGTGTTGATCCCATCACAAGTAATTATTATGGTTCTTATAGTAACGATTTATTGAATATTGTGTATTATTTAAAATATCAGGATAATGCCTATTATCCTACTTTAGAAAAAGAAGTCGTCGATCGATGCAACATTATTTTTGACAATGATCATAAGCCGCCGATTGCTACTTCCCATGAAGCCAATATGCGTTTAGGTGATAAGCAATATTACATTCATGCCTATATTGCCAATCCTGATGCATTATGTGCAAAAATTAGGGCTAAAAATGGAGAAATTACTTCTGAAGAAATGGCAGAATATGTCATTTATTATGCGGCACCATCCTATAGTAATGCGAATACGTATCAGTGGCGAACTTCGCTGATCTATAATCAAGAAGAGAAGGCATGGTATTATCGAAGATTCCCTTCTGGAAATATGGATAAAGATTCCTATATTAATTTAGCTGCTTATCTTAAAGTGGACGCAAGTGAGTTATACTTAGAATTCTTAAACCCAACTAAATGGGCTAAAATTAAATAATATGAGGAGGGGAGAATGAATGAAACGAAAATTAGATCATAAAGGATTTACTTTAGTTGAAATCGTAGTGGTATTATTGATCGTTTCGATCGTCATGGCACTTGCTGGATCCATCATTCTTTCCTCTTTTGATTTGTTTGGAGATTCAACTCAGGAAGATGTCAGTAAGCGAGCATTGGACGAAATCAGCCGATATGTAAAAGAAGAGTTAGAATATGCCAGTGATATTCGCATTACACAAACTAAACCGGAGGGCGATAATTGGTGTTATTTGGATATTGTTGATGGAGCTTTGGTTCAAAATGACGATGCTGGAAATGTGATGAATGAGTACAAAGTATTTTCCTCTGCCTTTTATTATGGAAATCGATTAGAAATGACTCTATCTGATTTTGTGAATAGTGATCAGTTTGATGTTCAATATTCATTTATGAAAAATGAAAAAGAGGAATACGATGTTCTTAATACATTAAAACTTTCAAATCTGACATTACGCTCTGAGAAAGATAGTTCCTATTTACCTTTTGATGGATTAAATGAAGCTTATGCACTTTCTAGTAAAAATGTACGTATTTATTATATAAGAAAAGCGACACAAACGATTGTTGATGAAAAGCCAATAAAAGTTACTGGAACTGTAGCAGATCAGATTGCTTTCTTAAATAACTATAATAATACTCAAATATGGATAGATAACCATTTATATCGACGAGGGGATATGGTATTCCATAATGGCTATTGGTGGTATTGTATGGTGGAATATTCTTCTACTAATCAGTCACCGGATCAACAATCTAGCACATGGAAAAAAATAGATGCTTATTTTGATACAAAAAGTGGATATCAAAGAGGAGATATTGTTATCTTTGAGGAAAACTATTATCGTTGCAAAGTAGATATAATTCAGACAGGCTATAATCCAGTTCCAACAGATCCAAATAGCAATCATTGGGAGCTCCTAAAAGATACGGCGGACAAAACGGTTGAGGAAATTCTTAAAGAAACTGTCTATACTAATTCTTACCAAATTAAGATAAAAACGGTGCGTAACCAATTAGATGGGGTAGTTGATATAAAAGAATATAAAAAGGAGCAAAGCTATCAAAAAGACGATATCGTTAAAATTTATGCAAATGGATATGAAGGAAATGATGATCTGGCAGATTATTATATCTGTGTAACCGGAAGTACAAAAGAAAATCCAAAAGACAGTGATAAATACGAGTGGAAGCATTTGCAGATTCGATTTGATGACCTTAGTGGTTATGAAAAAGAAGATGTCGTGTACTACTATAGTGGCGGAGCTTTCTATATTAAAGCACAGCAGAAAATTAAGGATAAAACAATTCCGAAGGATGATATCTATAATGAGAAAAAATATTGGGCAAATGTTGGAAATTAAAATAAAGGAGAAACGGTTATGAAAAATATACCTATCGGGGAAGTATTAAAAGAATATGGTTATATTGATGATGAACAATTAAATATTGCCTTGAATGCTCAGAAAGAGGATCGTTCGATGCGTTTAGGGGAACACCTTGTTCGTTTAGGCTTTATTACTGAGGAGCAAACGTTACAGGCTTTATCCGATAAGTTGGCTGAACCGATTATTCCTTTAGGAACAATTGATGTCAATATGGAAGCTGTGGAAAAGATACCAGAACCGGTTGCAAAGAAATACAACATCTTTGCTTATGGTTTAGATGAAACAGGAAATTTAATGGTAGTTACCAATGATCCGTTAAATTTTTATGGAATAGAGGATGTAAGGTTAGTTACTGGACTAAATATTAAAGTGGCTTTGGCAACGAAGAATGAAGTAAATAATGCCATTCATTATTACTATCAGGAACTTGAAACACGAAAAGTAGCCAGGCAGGTGAATAGTAATGTACAAAAGGTGAATGATGATATTTTAGATTTGTTTGATGCCAATGAAGATGATACACCGGTTGTAAAATTATTCAATTCATTAGTCAGCCGCGGATATACAAATAATGCCAGTGATATTCATATCGAACCGTTTGAAGATGAAATCCTAGTTCGTATGCGTATTGATGGTATGATCGTTGATTTCTTAAAGTTAAATAAAAGCTTATTAGATTCATTAGTAGTTCGTATCAAAATTTTATCTAATCTGGATATTGCGGAAAAACGAGTGCCGCAGGATGGTCATTTTGTGGGAATTATTGATGGGATAGAAATTAATGCTCGTGTCTCTATTATTCCTACAATCTTTGGTGAAAAGGTGGTATTGCGTTTTCTTAATACGAACGCTAGAATTGTGCAGCAGAATACATTTGGAATGACACCTGAAAATTATAAGAAAATATGTAAAATGATTAATATGCCCCATGGGGTTATTTATGTGACAGGACCGACCGGGAGTGGGAAAACAACAACGCTTTATATGATTTTAGAGGAATTATCAAAGCGTCAAATTAATATCTCTACAATTGAAGATCCAGTTGAAAAACGTATTGACCGTGTTAATCAGATGCAGGTGAATAATATGGCGGGATTAACTTTTGAAAGTGGATTGAGGGCTTTATTAAGACAGGATCCGGATGTAATCATGGTTGGAGAAACGCGTGATGCAGAGACAGCAGCTATTTCAGTCAGAGCTTCGATTACCGGGCATTTAGTGTTCTCTACACTGCATACCAATGATGCAGTCAGCGCTATTGTTCGACTAGAAGATATGGGAGTAGAACCTTATATGGTGGCAAACTCTTTAGTGGGTGTTGTTGCGCAGCGTTTAGTTCGTACAATCTGTCCGCATTGCAAGGAAAAAGTTTTAGCCAGTGCTGCAGATAAAGTGGCAGTAGGAGAAGATATTGATTATGTGTATCATGGCAAGGGATGTCCAAACTGTAATAATACAGGGTATAAAGGACGTATGGCGATACATGAAATTATTATTATTGACAGTCAAGTTCGTAAAATGATTTCCGCTCATGCAGATATTGATGATATTTATGCTTATATAAAAGAAAGTCAGCAGCTTGTATCTTTAGGTGATGGCGCATTAGACTTAGTAAAAGCTGGGCAAACGACAGTTGAGGAGCTACAGAAAGTTGTTGTCTACCTATAAATAGGAGGAAGAACTATAATGAGTAAAATAAATGAGATTTTAGCCTATGCACGACAGCAGAAATGTTCTGATGTTCATATCAGTGAAGGAGAAAACATTAAGCTTAGAAAAGATGGCAATCTGTTTGACTATTTTGAACCAATTGACGCTTCATTATCAAGTTTAATGATAGAATCGATTATACCTGAATATTTAATTGAAGCTTTTCAGCATCGAAGAGATTTAGACTTTGTCTATGTGGACGATCAAAATATGCGATATCGTGTTAATATATTTCGTCAGCAGTACAAAGTGTGCGCGGCGATACGTGTAATTAATGAAGAAATTCTATCCATTGAACAGTTAAATCTTCCACCTGTCTTAAAAGAATTGGCAATGGCACCTAATGGATTGGTATTGATAACAGGTCCAACGGGGAGCGGTAAATCCACTTCTTTAGCGGCAATTATCGATTATATTAATGAACATCGCAGCTGCCATATTCTGACTGTGGAGGATCCGGTAGAATATGTATACAAGCAAAAACAAGCATTAATTCATCAAAGAGAGATAGGGGCAGACGTGAGCGGTTTTGATGAGGCACTTCGTTCTGCAATGCGTGAAGATCCAGATGTAATACTGGTAGGAGAAATGCGTGACTATGAAACGATGAGTGCGGCAATTACCTTGGCTGAAACGGGACATTTGGTATTTTCGACATTGCACACCATTGGCGCAGCAAAAACAATTGATCGTATTATTGATGTTTTTCCATCAGAAAAGCAGGAACAAATCCGTATGCAGCTTTCCGGAGTAATCAACGCTGTTATTACACAGACATTACTGCCAAAAGCGGATGGCACCGGACGAATTGCTGGATTTGAGATCATGATTGGAACAGACGCAATAAAAAATCTTATTCGTAAAAAAGAAATCCATCAAATTGATTCAGTTATACAAACAGGTAAAAGTGTTGGGATGCAATCCTTAAATTTCTCTTTGGCACAATTGGTAAGGGAAAGAAAAGTATTAATCCAAGATGCTCAGAAAGTTGTAAAAGATCTTAATGAATTTAATCAGTTTTTCTAAAAATAAAGATGGGTTTTCTTTAATTGAATTGATTGTTGTAATTGCAATCATTGTTATTTTAGCTGCAGCTGTAGCGCCTAATTTAAGCTGGTTTGTTAAAGATGCGGGAGAAGCAGAATTAATTGCACAAGGAAAAGTGGTTCTGATAAGTACGGAAACAAAGATTGCCGACCTAAGAAAAACAGCGACGGATACCGGGCAGTCTTTGCAAGATTTGGTTGATATGAAAAAAGAGGATATTTTAAAAGAGGCTGAATTGATTGAGGAAGTTGATCCGGATACTTTTGTGATCGAAATTAAAAACAGACAATTATACTATTTTGAATTTGTTTTAGATGGGCAGTATGTTTGCTATAACGATGGAAAAGTATATGTCAATAAAACCTCCCAGGCTGGAAATAACGAGCCTCTTTTGTCAGCATATCAGTTTTTAATAAATAAGATTAAGGTACCTGCCATAGAGCTTTCACTATTTAAGGAGTAAATAAAAATGAATTATATAGATTTAATAAAGAATTTCAAGCCAAGTAATGAACAAGAGGAAGCGGATCAGCGCATTATGCTTAATTATGTTGAAGCTTATCAGGATAATGTTCTTTTGCGGGATAATGAAATCGCTCATATTACGAGTTCAGGCTTTATTATGAATCCGGCTTTGGATAAAGTATTACTGATTCATCATAATATCAGAAATGCCTGGGCATGGACAGGCGGTCATGCGGATGGTGATGATGATCTATTAGGTGTAGCGATTAAAGAAGCAAGAGAGGAAACCGGAGTACAGCACATTATCCCCCTTACAGATAGAATTGCTTCATTGGATATTTTACCAGTATTCAGTCATACTAGACGCGGTAAATATGTTAATGCACATCTGCATTTATCGGTTGCATATATATTGATTTGCGAAGAGAGTGAATCCCTATCTATTTGTCCAGGTGAAAACAGTGGAGTGGAATGGTTAGCTATTGATAAGTTTACGAGCGAATATTTCGATGCACATGACGTATATTTGTATAATAAACTTATTCACTTTGCTAAAGGGTTGAATAATAATCAGTGATATACATAGTGTAAGATCTTGTTTGCAAGGTCTTTTTCATTAAAATGAATGCCTGGTTATTAGTTCAAAACAAAGTAATTAAAATAATAATCAAGTAAGAAGAGTTTCCTTTTTACTGATAAACGCATATGTTATATTGGTGAATAAAATGACAACAATAAGTGTATGCATGATTGTAAAGAATGAAGAAGATGTATTGGATCGAGCATTAAGATCGGTTCAGGATATTGCCGATGAAATCATCATTGTTGATACAGGGTCAACGGATCGTACCAAAAAAATTGCTGAAAAATATACTGATCAGGTCTATGATTTTGTATGGTGTAATGATTTTTCTAAAGCAAGAAACTATTCCTTTTCTAAGGCTACAAAAGATTATTGTATGTGGCTTGATGCAGACGATGTGATTTTGGATAAAGATAGAGAAGGATTGCTAGAGTTGAAAAAAACTTTACCAGAGGATACCTCAGTAGTGATGATGAAATATAACACTGGCTTTGATGATGCTGGTAAACCAACTTTTACGTATTATCGAGAACGTCTTTTAAGAAGAATTGATAATTTTCGTTGGGGAGGATTTGTACATGAAGCAATTTTACCTAGAGGAAAGATTATCTATAGTGATGTAGCAATCAGTCATAAAAAGATTAAACAGTCCAATCCTAAACGAAATCTTCAAATATTTAGAAGCAAGTTAAAGGAAGGTGCTGTATTTACTCCAAGGGAAATTTTTTATTATGCCAGAGAATTGTATTATCATCGACAGTATGATGAAGCAATTATGGAATTCAAACATTTCTTAAACACTAAAAAGGGATGGGTTGAAAACAATATTTCCGCTTGTCAGTTCCTTGGTTACTGTTATCACCAGCTAGGGAATATGCAAGAAGCCGTGAGTTGGCTGTTGAACAGTATGCGTTATGATCTTCCAAGGGCAGAAGTTTGCTGTGATTTAGGAAAATATTTTTTAGAGATGCGTTCATATGAGCAGGCTATTTATTGGTATGCGGTAGCGATGTCTTGCAAACGCGATGATACTTCAGGTGCTTTTGTATTGCCAGATTGTTATGACTATATTCCTAGTATTCAAATATGCTTATGTTATGATACGTTGGGGGACTATGAAACGGCTAATTTCTATAATGAATTAGCTGGACAAGCTAAACCGGATAGTCAGGCGTATTTGCAAAATAAACGATACTTTGAACGTAGATTAAAAAATAAGGAATAATGAATTCCAATTATTTGTTTCGGCAAATGATTGGAATCTTTTTTATTAAGGTAATAAAGTCTTATGAAGATAACACACGCTTTTATAATTGGACTGCGTATCTTATATTAAACCAATTAAAGGAGGTGAGATAATGATGAATAGATATGAGCAATGTTGGGGTTATATTCCTAATTGTCCTCCAATTATTGTTAATTGCCCAGAGGCGATTACAGGTCCGACTGGTGCTACAGGGCCTACTGGAAGTGTGGGACCAACTGGGGCAACAGGAAACACAGGAGCCACAGGAGAACAGGGACCAATAGGAATGACTGGACCAACGGGGGTTACAGGACCCACCGGAAGTATTGGGCCAACTGGGGCAACAGGAAACACAGGAGCCACAGGCGAACAGGGACCAATAGGCATAACTGGACCAACAGGTGCTACAGGACCTACAGGAAGTGTGGGACCAACCGGGGCAACAGGAAACACAGGAGTTACAGGTGAACAAGGTCCAATAGGTATAACTGGACCAACAGGTGCTACAGGACCTACAGGAAGTGTGGGACCAACCGGGGCAACAGGAAACACAGGAGCTACAGGTGAACAAGGTCCAATAGGTATAACTGGACCAACGGGTGCTACAGGGTCTACAGGAAGTGTGGGACCAACCGGGGCAACAGGACCCACCGGAGCTACAGGTGAACAGGGACCGATAGGAATAACTGGACCAGTGGGTGCTACAGGACCTACAGGAAGTGTGGGACCAACCGGAGCAACAGGAAACACAGGAGTTACAGGTGAACAAGGTCCAATAGGGATAACTGGACCAACAGGTGCGACCGGTGCAGTCGCCCCATACGGATAAGGAAAACATCGTGAAACCCTTGGTTTTAAAGGGTTTAAAGAAATTACATAAAGTAATTAACCATATCTCAAATAGCTGTTTTTAGGTAGATAATACTTGAAAACAGTTTTTTTAATGGGAATACATAGCCAGTATTTAATATGGTACTGGCTTTAAGAAAGGAGGCAAATATGTCAGAAGTTATAGCAATCGCAAATCAGAAAGGAGGTGTTGGAAAAACCATGACGGCAGTCAGCATGAGTGCTTGTCTTGCTTTACATGGGAAAAAGGTATTATTGGTTGATTTCGACCATCAGGGACATGCGACCAAAGGTTATGGATATCTTGATAGAAGTAAATATCCTTTGTCTATGACAGATGCGATACAATCAGTCATCAATGGAGCAGATATCAACTTTGAAAAACTTATCTTGCATACTTCAGAGAATGTAGACCTTATCCCTGCGAATATAACATTGGCTGGGATTGCACCTGTGTTACAAAATGTCATGTGTCGAGAGACTGTCCTGAAAAGGATGATTGATGGCATCAAAGAAGAGTATGATTATGTTTTGATCGATACAAATCCAACGCTAGGTGATTTACAAATCAATGCACTTGCAGCATCAGATTCTGTTGTGATTCCTGTGCAGTCAGAGCCATATGGTGTAGAAGGAATGAGTGATCTATTAAGGTCAATCAATGAAACTAAAAGGAATCTTAATCCAAATCTAAAAGTAAAAGGAATTTTAATCACGATGACAGATTATAGGACGAATCTATCAAGGAAAATTGCAAGTGATGTTCGTTCCTGCTTCGGAACACATATCAATGTATTTAAACAGACGATTCCACGCTGTGTAGCTGCTGCAGAATCTACAGGAGTTGGACAGAGTATTTTTGTATATGATCCTAAAGGTGCAGCTACTAAAGCATATGATACGTTAGCAAAGGAGGTGTTTTTAGATGTCAACAAAGAAAAAGAGCGTCCAAGACATAAAGATACCCACGTTCGATGATTTATTCAAAACAGAAGAACAAAGGCAGGATGATAAACTAGAGAGGATTTATGATATCCCTCTTGAAGAAATTAGACCGTTTAAAAATCACCCTTATGGTATTCGCTTAAACAGTCCTGATATGATTGATTTAGTTGATAGCATTAGTCGATTAGGATATAACTTTGAGAATGCTGTTGTGCGTCCTCATCCGGATGGTAATGGATATGAAATGATTACAGGTCATCGTAGACAAAAGGCGCTTGAATTAAATGGTATATCTACAATCAAAGCGGTCGTGCGTAATTTAAGCGATGATGATGCGACCATTTACATGGTGGACAGCAACATCAAGCGTGAAGATGTCTTGCCAAGTGAAAAAGGCTTTGCCTACAAGATGAAGTTAGAGGCAATGAAACGACAAGGTAAAAGGACTGATTTAACTTCGTCCCAAGTTGGGACGAAGTTGCGTGCAGATGAAGAATTGGCAAAACAGGCTGGAGAAAGTCGTAATCAAATACAGAGATATATTCGTCTTACCTATTTAGTTGATTCATTAAGAGACATGGTTGATGGTATACGGGAAGATGGCAAGAAAATCGCCTTGAATCCGGCAGTCGAACTGTCTTATTTAACATCAGAACAACAGGAACAGGTTATGACCTATATTGATGAATTAGATTCTACTCCATCTCATGCTCAGGCTATTCGTATGAAGGAATTATCTCGTCAAAACAGATTGGATGATAACGTGATCTATTCCATCATGACAGAAGAAAAGGCAAATCAGGTTGAAAAGCTAACGTTTAAAATGAATGACATAGACAAATATTTTCCTAGATCATTCACACCTAGACAAAAGCAGGATACGATCATGAAACTATTGGATCAATGGGCAAAGCATAGAAGTGAAAAACATCAATCGAGATAAGTACGATTGAAACAGTCATACATGTGACTGTAAAGAAAATACAGAAACGAGCAAGAAATCGGTAAACAGCAAAGGGGGTTTACTTTTTTTTGCGTCAAAACGTGACTGTGTTTTCCCCCTACAACCCCCTTTCGCCATCTGAAAAAAATAAACTATGTAAAGACACTTAATGATAAAAGAATATAATCATAAATTATTTAGCTAAACACTGTTTTATATACTGGCGTTTTATTCTAAATTACTTTATAGTTTAGATAAGATGTAGGGAGGAATTACACATGAGAAAGAAACTATTATGCATTATCACAATGCTTCTGCTTGTTGCTGGATGTACACAAGGAGAAAATAAGAATCAAGAAATAACAGGTAAAAAAGCTTTAGAAAAAAATATAAGTGATATCTTAGATTCTTCAATAGATACATCCAAGGAAGATGAAGAAACCTCTAATGATGAAAAATCTAAGGGTACTGAAAAAGAGGATAAGCAAAATGTGGAAACCAATACTCAGAAAGATTCATCCTCTACTAAGCAGTCCACTACGAAGAATTCTAAATCAAATCAGAAAGATGCATCTCAGCAAACATCGCAGAATGCATCCAATGGGAATAGCAATCAACAATCTTCAAATTCTCCTAGTCAGGAACAACCTAAGCAGGATACATCCAAGCCTCAAGACAAGGAACCAGCACAGCCAGTAGAACCGACACAGCCAAAACCAACTGTACCGGCTTGTGATGATACTATAGCAGCAGGTGCCTATCCGGTATCCAGAGAAGATGAAATCTGTTCAAAGATTCAAGCTGAAATGATCAAGAATCTAAACGAAGGAAAGCCAACCTTCGAGCGTTATGAAGTTGAATATGGCTATACAGAATGTGGTACAGAGTACTTTTACATCATATATAAATAAACATTGTAAGGGAGGTCAAATTGATCTCTCTTTTTTTGTTGAAAGGAGAACACATGAAACACAAATCAAAGCTAAAGAAAATAATGGTATCAGCACTTGCAGGCTTATACGCCTGTTTTTCGATGCTATCATCTGTAACGACAGTTCATGCAGCAGGGACTTATACAGCCTCATGGAATGATACAGGTTATGAATCAAATATAAATTTTTCTGTTGAGGATCGATTTTCTGGAACTACAACTAATCCGGGGAAAATGCCTTTATACGATTTTAGGATAGATGGACAAAAAGCATATTGTGTAGAACCCGGAGTACAGATTTCCAGCAATAAGAATTTTGCACATGAGAAGATATCCGGACGTAGTACGTTTCGTAAGATAGGATTCACAGATTCACAGATTGACCGTATGGCATATATTGCAAGTCTTGGATATGGTTTTCAGGGAGATAATTCAAATGAAATGCTGGCTGCTACTCAGTTGATGATCTGGCAAGTCAAAAAGCCGAATGGATTTTCTAATATTCCCTCGGCTGTTAAGGCTAAGATGGATATCATCAACAGTCGATTAAATGTCATGTATACAGATGTTTCTTTTAAGAGTAAGACGATAGAATTACATGGATATGGAAAAGAATACGCAGTCACTGTTACAGATACAACGAAGACATTTTCATCCTATCTCACGAACACAGTACCAAGTGGTGTTCATATCGAAAGAAATGGTAATTCCCTAACGATATGGGTTGATAAGAGTGCCAAAGAATCTGGAAACATATCATTTGATGCATTTTATCTCCAAAATGAAGCAACGAATGTTGAAATTGCTTATTACCAGCCACTGAATCAAACTTTGGCAGTTTTCAAAAAGAAAGATCCAAATGCAATGCGTGTATCTTATAAAGTCGCTGTTCAGCCAGAAACAGCACAGACAGCTTCTGAGAAAAAAGGAATTGCTAAAGTAGATGCTGATTTAAAGATGACGAAAACTGATAAAGATTCTAAAAAAGGAATCAAAGGAATCGAATTTGAATTTTATAGAGATGATACCTCTTTGGGAAAAGCAGTAACAGATGAAAATGGAAAAGTTTCTATGTCTTCCCATATTGAAAAAGAATTCACTTCTGAAACATACAAGGAAACCTATGTTTCTAACTGGAACGATCTATCTGATGCCATGCAGAAGTACAGTACATCACAAGGATGGTTTTCATCTAAAGAAGATGCACAGTCTGCTGCCGACCAGAAAGCTCAGAATGATTTGAATGCAAAAATACAGGCATATCAAAACGAAAAGCATGTATATAAAGCAGTAGAAGTAGACAGTGGAAAGTATTATTATCTTGATCCACAAACGACGGTTTCTAAAGAGATGATTGGAAGTGGTACTGTTGATTTTAGTAAAGATAATCAGCGATATACATTATCCATTCAGTTAGAGAAATTTGATGAAGATATTCATCAGGTTGAAAGCGGAATGAAGGAAGATGAATTTAATGATTATCTTGCTAATGGTGGAAAACTAAATACCATCAATAAATCAGGCAGCAAGCAAACTCAAGGTGATTCAATATTGGAAGGTGCAGTTTATGGTCTATATGCAGCACAAGATATCTACAATCCAGAAAATCAGTCCGAGATCATTTACCATAAAGGTGATAAGGTCTTGGAAACAACAACCGATAACAACGGATATGCAGATACAAGTGCCTATACAGATAAAAATGGCAAATCAGGTCTATACTTTGCTAACGATACAAACTGCTGGTATTACTGGAAAGAAGTAAAATCACCGCAAGGATATGAGAAATCAAACCTCTATTATCCTGTTACAAAAGAACAGATGGCACAGGAAGGCGAACCTTATCACTTTACAATCAAATCGCAGGTATCAGACAAAGTGCGTACTGGTAAATTTGAGATTGCTAAATTCATTACAGATGGAGAAAACAGCGAAATTACCAAAGCCGAAATCAATGCGGAATTCAGGGCAGTGGCTAAAAAATATTATGATCAGGCAGATGGTAACATAGCCCAAGCAATCGAACTAGCAAAGAAGAATGGTACAAAAAAGGAATACGCTGTGCTGAAAACAAATGATACAGGAACAGCCTACTCCCCTGACCTTGCCTATGGTGCTTATGTTGTTCAACAGACTTCAAAAGGCACAAATGCACAGGAAACAGAACTTCTTGCTGAGCCATTCTATTTCTTTGTATCTGAAACTACAGACGGAGAAACATTCGTCTATGGCGAAGATGAAAAAGGAAATCATATCGGCTCTAGTAATGACGGCAATGTGCATTTCTATATCAATAATCGTCCATTTGATTCTTATGCACAAATCGTGAAAAAAAATGCTGATACTGGTAAAAACGTATCCCTGAATTATGCAACTTTCAAAGTACAGATGCTGGATAAAGATGAAAACCCAGTTAAGAACTACAACAAGAAAACAATCCGTACTGATGAAAATGGGTACATTTCCATGAAAGTTGGTTCGACATGGTACAGTGAATTTACAACGAATTCAGATAATCGTATCAGCGTTGGAAGTAGATTTATGAATTTCTTTTCTTCCGATAAGAACTACGAAGAAAACAAGGATTATGATAAGGCAAAAGTAAAACTGCCTGTTCCTTTGCCTGCTTCAAAATATAAATTGACGGAAATCACTGCACCTGATAATTATGTATTATCAAAAGAATATAAGGTGTTTGAAATTACTTCATCCAATGTATCTGGAAAAGATGAAGATGGAGAACCAGTTGTTGAGATTGAAATGTCCAACAAAGAAGTCAAAGGACAGGTGTCTGTGAAGAAAGAAGGAGAAGTTCTTACTTCTGTGTCAAAGGATAAATATGGAAATATAGTGTTCAACTATGAAGTACAAGGCATTGCTGGTGCTGTATATGAAGTACGTGCCAAAGAAGATGTGATTGATCCAGCGGATGGAACTATCATGTATAAAGCTGGTACCGTATTGGATACCATTACCACAGGAAAAAATGGTATTGCAACATCGAAGAAACTTCCATTATCCAAACTGGAAATTGAAGAAATTCAGGCTCCTGATGGATTTACGATCACACATGAAACACAGGAAGCCGAATTGAAATATGAAAATCAAACTACAGAACTGGTATTTGACAGTGTCACGATGTACAATGAACGTCAAAAACTTGATTTAAGTATCATCAAGAAAGATGCAGAAACAAAAACACCACTTGCTGGCTCTACCTTTGGTGTCTATGCAGCAGAGGATATCAAATCAGCTAATGGCGAGGTTCTAGTGGAAAAAGGTACACTACTTGAAGCCGCAATATCTGATCATAATGGACTTGTTGAATTTAATGCTGATTATCCATTATCACAGTATGAAATCAAAGAGATCGAGCCAAGTATCGGCTATGCTACGAATAAAACAATGTTGAAAGTTAATGGCACATATCAAGGTCAAGATATTCCTGTTATTGAATATCATCAGGAAGTATTGAATGAAATGACCAAGGTGGAAATATCAAAGCAGGACATTACTGATGAGAGTGAAATTGAAGGTGCATTACTATATGTTTATCCTAAAGGTCAGCAAGGAGAAATCTTTGATACTTGGATATCTGGACAAGATGGTAAAAATGATGATGGAACAATCAAACCACACTTGATCAAAGGTTTGGAAATCAACAGAACCTATATCTTGCATGAGGAAAGTTCACCTTATGGCTTTGCACTTGCTAACGATATTGAATTTAAAGTTTCTGATACTGGTGAAGTACAAAAAGTTACTATGAAAGATGAGCTTGTCTTAGGAACATTGAAATGGAATAAAACTGGTCAGATATTTGATCAAGTCATTACAGGTCAGAGTGAATTTGGCACAACCTATTCACCAGTATGGAATGATTCCAATCTGCTGAATGCAGAAATCACAATCTATGCTGTGGAAGATATTAAGATTGGCAATAATGTTTATTACAAAGCAGATGAGAAAGTAGAAGTCCTTGAAAGTGATTGGGATACAGTTACAAGCAAGAAACTACCAGTAGGTCGCTATTACTATGTAGAGAGTACAACTCCACATGGCTATATCACAGATACAAACAAACACTATTTTAGTATTGAGGATAATCAATCAACAGAAATTCAGGTAATCCAATCAACACTTGATAATAAACGACCTTCTTTTGATATCGATATGACAAAGATCATGGAACAGCAAGAATATTTCAAGAATGAAGAAGCCTATAAGGATGTAGTTTTCGCTATTTATGCACGTGAGGATATCAATGATTATATGGGCAATGTTGCCATTGAAAATGGAAGTATGATCGCCACTACAGGAATTGATTCAGATGGACATCTTGTTGATGTACCAGACCTTCCTAATGGCGTTTATTTCTTGAAAGAACTTGCAACGAATGGTCAGTATAAACTGAATGAAAAGGAATATGATTTTGAAGTTGCCTACCATGGTGGAGATGTTTCACATTATGTTATTCAAATTGGAGAAAATGGCAAAGTAGAAAACGAATTGGCTCGTGGTTCTATTCAAGTCAGAAAGATAGATACACTGGATGCTGAAAAGAAGATGAATGGTGTTATGTTTAAATTATCTATTAAGGAAGATATGTCAGAAGTAGTCACAACGGCTATGACTGGTGATGATTCTATTGCTTATTTCAACGATTTGGAACTTGGAATATACTATATCCAAGAGGCAGTACAAATCGATGCTTATGCACTCAATGACCATATTTATAAAGTAGAAGTCACTACTGATGGTGATTTACTGGAAATCGAATGCGAAAACAAACCGACAGAAATCCTATTCTCCAAAGTTGATGCAACCAACAACAAAGAATTGGCTGGTGCTACAATCACAGTAACTGAAAAAGAATCTGGCAAACTCATTGATCAGTGGATCTCTACTGATGAAAGTCATGTTATTAGATATCTTGTTGAAGGTAAGGAATATATCATGACAGAAATCATCATACCGTCAGGTTATGAGCAGGCAGAGAGTATTACATTTACTGCAAAGGATGGAATGAAAGTGACTATGAAAGATGAACGTAAACCTGAAATCGTAAAAACAGGCGATACAACATCGACGGAGCTGTATGCAATGCTGTTCGCTGCTTCTATTGGAGCTATTTTATTCTTCCTGCATTTCAAACGTAAAAAAGGACAAGAGGACGATGAATAATGATATTGTTATCATTTGCATCATAACCAGTATTGCGTTAATTTCGGCAATTAAGATCATGCTGAGAATGAGAAAAATCAAAAGTATAGAAATAAAGTTGATAGAGGAAGGCTATACGCTTTCCTCTTTTCCGTTTAAGGAGGAATCAAAACGTGGATAAAAATATAGAAAATACAATCAATCAACTTGCAAAGCACTGGAATGATTTGCGGTTCAAGAATGAAAATCATCTTAGCGATGTATATGAATGCTTGATAGTGAATGATGAAGAAAATATGTACATTGATTATATCCTTGATAAACAGCAAGAGGATGGGACGATTCAAGTCAAAGCGCTGGCACATAATGAATCGGATTCTTCTCATATTTGTGAGATTCAATTAGATAATCAAGGACATACAGAATATGGTATCGTACCTGATTGGGATTATAATGTGGATTCCTATCTGCTGGATGATTTAGAAGATGGCTACCAGATAAAATACATGCCATTAGAGGATCATGCAGGTCATTGGTACTGCATAAATGAACTTAGAGGAGAAATCAATGCAGAACATGGTTTGCAGCTATATCTTGCTTATTGTCAAACACATGGCATCACACATGAATTACTTTCTACAGTCAGAAAAGATGTTCCGGATATTCAGAATCTGTATCAGGAAGTCAATCAAAACTATAAAATCATTGCTGAGGCAATCTGTGGTCACAATGCGATCGTGCTGGCATATAACAAAAAAGCCTCCCAGCGATATGTAACATGGGATACAACACAGAATCGCAATCATGGGTATGATCAGGGACATTATTTCAATGATTATGCAAAAGCGTTCAAAGATTTTGAGATAAGAAGTCATGATATGCTGGATAATAAAATCATCATGGAAAAAGAAAGAAGCAAGTCACATATCAAAAAGTCTAAGGAACGTAATGATAGAGAACGATAAACCATTTGCTGCTTACAAAGATATCGGTTATGAGAGTTCATAAAGAGCAATGACATACGTTAAGGAGGTGTTACAATGGCAATGCGATATCATGATGCCACAATACTTTATCAGCAAACACTGAAAGAAATATCCCGCAATGAACAAAACTGGGCAGCATTCTTACGGTCTGCCTGCCGGAACTACCGCTTACCATTTGCGGATATGGTTTTGATCTATGCTCAACGTCCAGATGCAACAGCTGTGCTGGAAATGGAAGAATGGAATAAGCGTTATGGGCTTTGGATAAAAACAGGTTCTAAAGGAATTGCGGTATTTGATTCAGAATATGAAGAATTTACACGTCTGAAATATTATTTTGATATCTCAGATACAAGAGAAACCCATAACACAAGACTAGTACCTGTATGGTCGATGCAGGAGCGATTTGAAAAAGAAGTTATAACGACATTAGCAGATAGATTCGGTCCCTTAAACGCTATGGGGAACCTAACAGAAGCAGTGATCTCAGCTTCTGTGAATATTGTTGAGGATAACATCAGCGATTATCTTATGGATCTGACTTATGCAAAAACTGATTCATTCCTTGAAGAACTGGATGAACAAAATACAGCCATTATCTATCAGGATATTTTAACAAACAGTGTTGCCTATGCTGCGTTGACACGATGTGGTATCAATGCGGATGATTATATCAGTGAAGAAAGCCTGCGACAGGTATCACAATTCAATACGATTGATTGTCTGAATGCGTTAGGTGTTCCTACAAAAGATTTGGGACAGATGATAATCGGGGAAATCAGGAAAACTGTTCTTTTGATGATGCGGGAAGAAACTTTAAATCGCACATTTGTCAAAAGTGAATCGGCTTTATACAATGAAGATGTAAAACCGCCTACTGAAAAAGAAAGGAGCATAGAAGAAAATGAAACTAGAATATATACAGATGGGAGAATATCAGATTCCCAACCTGACATTAGCACAGGAAGAGCAGATACCACTTGGCAAATACGGACGAATGAGAAGGAAGTATCTCAAGGAACACCGTCCAATCCTGTTTACGAACCTGTTGACCACTCAGAAATTGAATCAACATCTGCAGGAGATCGACAAGACCGCCAATCAGAGAAAAGAGTTGATGACCAAACAGATGATGGAGCGTCTGGGAGTGAACGAGCAACTGAAGGAAGCCAATCAGTTGGAATGGGTTCAACAGATGAATTACATCGAGGAGACAGTTCACGAACTGATCAGAGACGAACTGATTTACAACTAATCACGAATGAAGAAGCAGGAATATCCTATAAGATGCCTGCTTTTTTTACGTTTGATGAATACGAAGCACTTATAAAATACGATAAGTTCAGAAAGCATAAAAACAAAGATATAAGCGCTGTTTTTGAATTCTATGATGATATGAAACATCGACTTGCTTATGTAAAGGAGAGCTTTACAAAAACATTTGTTGAAACTTTATATCAGGAAGAAAGGATGGGCTATTATCTAGAGGAAGAATTAAATGCATTAAAGGTTTGGAAAGGCAGTTTATCCAATCCTGACCATCAGGAATATGTATCTTGGGAAGATGTTACAAACTTCATTGGAGATATGATCGAACGCAATATGTATCTCTCTATTCCTGCAAAACCTATCCCGACTACAGAGGAACAGCAGCTGAATCTATTCGATATGGAACCTTTGGAGCATACTGAATCAGACAACGTAAAGAAGCCATTTGCTTTACCCCAGTATATCGTGGATGCGGTGCTGGCAGACGGTACGGTGTTTGCTCGTGATAAATTCAAGATTGCCGTTTATTTCTCGCTTGATCAGCCTATTGAAGATAATGCGAAGTTTTTGAAAGATTTGTATAAAAAAGGAAGTAATGGATTCATTATCAACCAGCGTAATATAGCTTACACATGGAATGTAGATGGGTTTCAGATAGCATGGGGAAAAGGTATCGTTAATACCTTTGAGAAGCAGGAACTAAGCTGGGAGGATTGTGCCAAAGGGATTCGTAATTTATTGAATCAAGGACGCTATATGTCACAAGATGATCTGGATAAGCTAAAAGATTTTGAATATCGTGAAGTCGCAGAAACGTTGATGTATATGTGTCAGGATATGGATTATGACCATAGTGATCATATGATGGAACTTCGTGAACATGCCAGTTTAATGTTTATTGAAGGGCCTCCTAAGATAGCAGAACTGCTGCAGACAAAGGAGTTCTATGACAGGACGTTGCAGGCACTCCATGAGTTCAATAAAGATTATCAGAACGATCCATCTCTTATGCGAAATGGATGGAATCGGTATGCACCGGATAAGATGATTCCTCTTGTAGAGCATCTTGCTATCCCCCATTTGATATTTCATGCAGCTGATTATGAAACTACAGATTATTCATATTTCATTACCCAAGACATGATTGATGATGTCATCGCAAATGATCGCTTTGTTGATCAAAAATATGACACCTATTCATTCTTTAAGAACCATGGCAGTAAAAGCGAACGTATTAAGTTTCTCAAGAAAATATGGGGAGATGGCGGGTCTAGTTATTATTGGTCTGACGGTAAAGGAATTCAAATCAAAACAGGCTCCTATGATAAACCAAACGCTGAAAAATTGCTGAAATGGAAAGATGTTGCGGATAGAATCGCTTATTTGATCGGTTATAATAAATATTTAAAACCAGAAGAAATCCTTGGTATGGATGATTATGAACGAAAAGCGATCGTTAGAGATATTGAGCATTTCTTTTTCCGTCTACCGCTTCACAATCTTCGTCCTTATCATATCAACAAGGGTTATTCATATGAGGATAAGACACTGTTTACATTCATTGGCAACAAAGATAATGTGAAGCATGTATTAGACATAATGAATATCGCACTTCATAACACTGATGAAACAGCCAGTGATTATAGTCGCATGATAGAGGCTCTTTCTCATGTTCAGGAGTATTACTATGGGACTTACACACTTTTTAATGTGAAGAAAGAACCGTGGACAAGCACACCTTATGAACCGATACTTGATGTAAAACGATCAATTGCCACTGTCATGACTTCCTTAATGAATGAATATGAAGCTTATAAAAACTCAGGATACGAATGTAAAACAGAAGATACAGAAATCATGCTGAATGATATTGCGGGTCTTGAGGATTATATCAGATATTTGAATGAGGTTATCCTCGAAGGAAATGATTCGCATATCGTCGCAAAAGCTGAAATCCTGCGTGAGGAAATCAGTGTTCTCTATGCTCAATTCAGAGGAAGTGATATGACACAGGGTACAGAAATCAAAGCTTCTTATAACGCATTTATTTCACAAAATGAACCTAGATACAATACTGGAGATTTTGTTTTCGTGAAACTGAAAAATCAGCGTATCTATGGGAATATCGAATTAATCGATGACGATCTCATGACCATTCAGTTATATGAGGATGATGTAAGGGATGGAGAAGTAGATAAGTGCATTGAATTGTACAAAGAGGAAGTTGACGAAGCCCTCGTTCATGACTTTCGTAACGGTTATCTTTATGATCCAGACAAGCTCGTATATGAAATACCAAAAAGAGAAGTTGGCATTCAGATGTTATCGGATAAGGAGAGAAATACCCTTGGTTATCAAAACTTCGTTCTTCTTAACAAAATTGCTCCGTTGATTGCAAATGAAGAATCCAATTACATGGATTTTACAAACGAAGATGATTCCAGTCTGATTACGATCTCTCATATGAAAAATGTTTTGCGGATACGTGAAGAATCAAAGGATGATTTCAAGGAATATGTATTTGCATTTGAACCCTCGTTTGAAACAATGGATATTCGTGAAATTACTGAATTTGGCGAAACGGAAAAAGTAGAGTTGGTCGATGGAGAAGTGAATGACTATAACGAAGAACAGCAGATGAATGAATTTGCGAACGAATTCATTAGGAGCATTACAGATAGAAACTATCGTTTGCAAACTATCAAGATGGCACTTCTTGGTTCCAACACTAAGATAGCTTATGCAGCAGACGGTAATCTTTCAGAATTTGATGGAGGTACCAAAGCCTTTGATGCTTTTATGGAGCATTATGGCGATGAACCCAAACTGCACATTTCTTCTCTTGTACCACTGCTACTTGACGGAAAAGAAAATGTACATCTAATTGAAACCACTGATCATGCTCATGAGAACTTCATGTTGTTGAAAAAAATTGCTCCCTTGATCGTATCGGGAGAATCAGAGTATATGCATTTTGTTGCAGGTGGGCATATGATGCCATTTTCTATCGAGGTGATAGATAATAACCGTATCGCAATGAGCCATTACTATGAACTTAATGGCGATATGATGGCAGATCCTGATATGGAATTTGAGTTAGATACAGAACATGAAAAGCTCCATGCAAGGACGTTCCAACAGGATAATATGAATTACTATCGCCGTGTTGAATTTGATGGCGATGAGATTCTAAACCCTGAGCTTGAACAGGAACTGAATGAATTCACGACGCAATGGCTTCACAACATTATAGATCATGAGTATATTTTAGAAACAGTCAGAGTATTTCCAGATAACTATTCGATTGATGTTAAATATGGGGATGATGGTCATGTCTCAAGTTTTGATGGAAGCGACGATGAACTGAAATGGTTTCGTGAAACCTTTGATGATGATTCACAGAATCGCATATCCATATTGATTGCAGATGCGGATGATGAAAAACAAAAAGCACCGGCTGAAAAAGATGAACCTGCCATTCCTGATGAAGTCTTAGTTGAAACACCATCAGAAACCAGCAGGTCAACAGCCAGTCATATTACATCACATAGACTGCTTCCAGATGTTCTTAATAGAGATCGACGCAATTATAGAATAACAGATTATGATTTAGGCACTGGTGGGTTGAAGGAGAAATACAAAGCCAATGTGACAGCAATCCGCTTATTGAAGCAGCTGGAACAGGAACAAAGGCTTGCTACTCCAGAGGAACAGGAAACCTTATCTCACTATGTTGGATGGGGTGCTTTGCCGGATGCGTTCGATGACACAAAGGAAAACTGGAAGCAGGAATATGAGGAATTAAAAGGTTTGTTAAATGAATCAGAATACAAGGCAGCTAGAGGATCAACTCTGACTGCCTTTTATACGCCACCGATTGTGATAGAAGCCATTTATCAGAAATTGGCAGATATGGGATTGAAAGATGGTAATCTGCTGGAGCCATCCTGTGGCATAGGTCATTTCATGGGTATGCAGCCGGATGAGATGGATTGCAGTTTCTATGGTGTAGAACTTGATGAAGTTTCTGGTAAGATTGCTCAGCAGTTATACCAAAAGGCTACGATCGCTATACAAGGTTTTGAAAACACAGAAATTCCGGACAATATTTTTGATGCAGTCATTGGAAATGTTCCCTATGGCCAGATACCTGTTTTTGATGCAAAGTACAATCAACAAAGATTTATGATACACGATTACTTTTTTGCGAAAGCCTTGGATAAGGTCAAGGTTGGTGGTGTCATTATTTTCTTGACTTCCAAGTTCACCATGGATAAAAGCAACCGTAACGTTAGAAAGTATATTGCACAAAGAGCAGATCTGTTAGGTGCTATCCGATTACCGGATGATACGTTTACAGCCAATGCCGGCACACGAGTTACAACGGATATTCTTGTCTTGCAGAAGCGTGAAAAGCCATTGGAATATGAACCAGACTGGATCAATATCGATGAAGATAATAACGGAATCAAGATGAACTCTTATTATATTGAACATCCAGAAATGGTACTGGGAACTATGGTTGAGGAAACCTCACAGTATGGGATTTCTACTGCCTGTAAGCCATTTGAAGATAGAAATCTAAAGGAACAGCTGTCACAGGCAATGGCGAATATCTCAGCTGAAATCAATACTGCCCCTGCCTTGTTTGTCGATGAAGAAGATATGTCCATACCAGCAGACCCAACGGTACGAAATTTCAGTTATTGCCTATATGATGGCAACATCTATTACCGTGAGAACAGCAGGATGTATCCTTACAAAACTTCCAAAACAGCTGAAAATCGCATAAGAGGCATGATCCATATCCGAGATAGTATGCGAAAAGTAATTGAATTACAGAGCAATGATTGTTCAGAAACAGCGATCAAACAAGAGCAGGAACATCTTAACAGCCTCTATGATTCCTTTATTGCAAAGTATAATTTACTGAATAGTCGAGCGAATAAACTAGCCTTTCAGGATGATAGTTCCTACAGTCTGATTTGTTCATTGGAAGTATTGAATGATGATAAGACGCTCAAAAGAAAGGCAGATATCTTTTCAAAGCGTACGATTAAGCCACATAAAACAGTGACTACAGTTAAGACAGCCAGTGAAGCACTGACTGTCAGCATGGCTGAAAAAGGACATATTGACTTTGATTTTATGATGCAGATATCAGATATTCCAAAGGAAGATTTAATCAAAAATCTACAGCAGGTTATTTATGCGAATCCACAAAATACGAATGAAAATGGAGAACCCTATTACGAAACAGCAGATGAATATCTGTCAGGAGATGTACGAGAAAAGCTGGTGTTCGCAAAACATGCAGCACAAAAAGATCCTCAACTTTATGAACGCAATGTAGCAGCATTGCAGGCGGTACAGCCAGAAAGAATCAAAGCCGGTGATATCAGCGTTCGTTTAGGAACCACTTGGATACCAATCGAATACTATAAAGAATTCATGTATGAGCTTTTGGATACACCAGATTGGAATCATAAATATATCGATATTCTTTATGTATCCAGCACACAGGAGTGGATGGTAACAAAGAAGACGATGGATAAAGGCGTAAAAGCAACAAAGACGTATGGAACAAAACGTGTTAGTGGTTATAAGATCATAGAGAACACCTTGAATCTACGTGATGTAAAGGTATTTGATACCGTTACGGATGATGATGGCAAAGAGGTTCGTGTTCTTAACAAGAAGGAAACAGCAGTCGCACAGGATAAACAAGATATCATCAAAGCCAAATTTACAGAATGGATATGGCTAGACCCTGAAAGAAGAGAACGTTTGTGTGATATCTATAATGAAAAATTTAATTCTATTCGAAACAGAGCGTACGATGGCAGTATCTTATCTTTTGCAGGAATGAATCCGGATATCAGCTTGCGTAAGCATCAAAAGGATGCAATTGCACGCATTCTCTATGGTGGAAATACACTGCTGGCTCATTGTGTTGGAGCAGGTAAAACATTTGAAATGATTGCGGCAGGAATGGAAAGCAAACGATTAGGCTTTTGTCATAAGGCCATCTATGTCGTTCCCAATAACATCATCGGTGACTTCGCTTCTGATTTCTATCGCTTATATCCAAGTGCCAATATATTGGTAGCCACGAAGGACACACTTTCGAAAGCGAATCGTCATAAGTTCTTCTCACGTATTGCGACTGGCGAATGGGATGGAATCATCATTACACACAGTCAATTTATCAAGATGCCGGTTTCAGCAGAGCGACAGAAAGCTATTATCGAAAGACAGGTTGTTGAAATATCGGCAAATATTCAAATGCTTAGAGAACAGGATGGAGAACGCTTTACGATCAAACAGCTTGAAAAAATGCAAGTGAAACTCGAGGTGAAATTGAAGAAATTAAATGATTCTACAAACAAAGATGACATCCTATGCTTTGAACAACTGGGAATCGATATGATGTTTGTGGATGAGGCAGACCTCTTTAAGAATCTATTTCTGTATTCTAAGATGAGGAATGTATCCGGTATATCACAGACGGATTCACAACGTGCCAGCGACTTGTTTATGAAGACGCAATACCTTGATGAACTTACCAATTATCGTGGCGTTGTCTTTGCGACAGGAACAGCAATATCCAACAGCATGGCAGAATTATATACTATGCAGAGATATCTGCAGTATAACGTCCTGCGAAAGTATGGCTTGGAATCTTTTGACGCATGGGCATCTAGTTTTGGAGAAACGGTTACTGCGATGGAACTGTCACCTGAAGGCAGCGGATTCAGAATGAAAACAAGGTTCTCAAAGTTCTATAATCTGCCAGAACTGATGACCATGTTTCGTGAAGTTGCCGATATCCAAACGGCAGAAACGTTAGACTTGCCAGTACCAAAGGCACAGTTTGAAGTGGCTTCTGTACCAGCCAGTGAGGAACAATCATTGATGATACAGCAGTTGGGTGAACGTGCAGAAAAGGTACGTGATCGTGCTGTTCAGCCCTATGAAGATAATATGTTGAAGATTACATCGGATGGTCGTAAAGTGGCATTGGAACAAAGATTGATCAATCCTCTGCTGCCGGAAAATGAAGCAAGTAAAGTCAACGCCTGTATTGATAATGTGTATAGGCTGTGGGAGGAATCAGCAGAAATCAAAGGAACACAGATGGTATTCTGTGATCTATCAACACCTAAGAAAGATTCAAAATATATCATCGATATGGAAAAGAGCGAAGATGGTTATGAAGCAAAAAACTTTCCAGAATTTACGAACGTCTACGATGAGATAAAAAAGAAGCTGATTGGAAAAGGAATGCCCTCAGAGCAGATAGCTTTTATCCATGATGCGAAAACCGATATACAAAAGAAAGCGCTGTTTAGTGATGTTCGTCAAGGAAATGTGAGGGTATTGATCGGCTCAACAAGCAAGATGGGTGCTGGAACCAATGCACAGGATTTGATTGTTGCGTTGCATGATCTGGATTGTCCTTGGAGGCCACGAGATCTTGAACAAAGACGAGGACGAGGTATCCGACAAGGAAATATCAATGAACTTGTTTATGTCTACCGCTATGTTACGGAATCGACATTTGATGCGTATCTCTATCAGACGATTGAGAAAAAACAGCAGTTCATATCGCAGGTTCTGACTGGAAAAACACCACAAAGGACGATGGAAGAAATCGATGAAGCAGTGCTGAACTTTGCGGAAATAAAAGCCATTGCCTGCGGTGATCCCAAGCTGATTGAACGATGCAATCTGGAAATGGAAGTCAATAAACTGAATATGCTGAAAGCGAGTTATAAGAATCAGATATTTGAATTACAGGATAGTATATTAAAAGTTCTACCTAAAAAGATAGCAGATGATACAGAAGAAATAGAATGTCTGAAAGCAGATATCAAGCTAAGAGATGAGCATCCCCTTCCTGAATCCGATGGGTTCCCCGGTATGATCTTAGATGGTGTTTTATACAATGATAAAGCAGAAGCAGGCAATATGCTGATGGAACTGCGTAAAGATGCAACACAAGACCCAAAAGTAATCGGTGAATACCGTTCTTTTCAGATGGCGGTTTCTTTCAGTTCAGCAACACTTGAATATGTCATTTCTCTTAATCATCGCTGGCACCACCCTATTATTTTAGGAACTGATAAATTAGGAAACATAACCCGCATCAATAATGTACTCAAAAGTATGGATAAGATCTTAGAGGAAACAGAGCAGGATTTGTATGCACTCCAAGTACAATTGAATACGGCAAAGGAAGAGGTAGAAAAGCCGTTTGAACGTGAAGCCGAGCTACAAGAAAAGACAAAGCGGTTATCACAATTAACCATGGAATTAAAATTGGAAGAGAAAGATCCTGCCATCATCGACGATGGAGAAATTGCAGAAGATAATGACATGGAATCAAAGCTAAAATCAAAGAGTTATGTACGATGATAGACCACAAGTCTATCTGCCTTACATTTATATATTAGGATAAGAGAATCAATCGATGGTTCTCTTTTTCATTATGAAGGGAGTTGAAAATATGGCACATATGAAACAGGAAGAGTTGGAAAGAATAAGACAAATTGATCTATTGACCTATTTAATGAATTATCAGCCAGAGCGATTAAAAAAGATAGCTGTTGATACATTTTGTATTCGTGATCATGACAGTCTACAGATTTCTAATGGATTGTGGCATTGGCATTCTATGGGAATAGGTGGACGGTCTGCGCTAGATTTTCTAATCAAAGTTGATGGTTATCCATTTAAAGAAGCAATAAGCATCATTACTGGAAAGATTTCTGCAAAGCCCCCAGAATTCATTGTCCATGATAAAAAAGCGGAAGTAAAGAAGCTGGAGAAACCTCAATTTTCAAGAGATAACAGTGCTGCCATAGATTATCTGATGAGCAGAGGAATTGCGAAAGGAGTCATTGATGACTGTATCTCACATTTTAAAATTCTGCAAACGATTTATGAAAATAATAGAACAAAGCAAATATATTCAAACGTTGCTTTTATCGGCTATGATAAACAAACAAATCTAGTAAAGCATATTGCATTAAGAGGAATCGGCAGTAATTTCATAGGTGATGCAAGTGGCAGTGATAAGCGATTTTCTTTCTGTATTGAATCCAAAGATATCGATTGTACTACAGTGCATATCTGTGAAGCCCCTATTGATTGTCTGTCACTGGCAACCAAGTTCACACTTGAAAATAAACCGTTTAATCAGGAACATATTCTTTCACTAACGGGTATATATGCCCCAGAAAATGAATCAAGAGAAATCAAGATTCCAGTTGCATTGACACAATTCCTATCAGATTATCCAGCTGTCAAGAATGTTGTTTTTCATCTTGATTTGGATAGAACTGGTCGTCGAGCAACAGAACTGATTATCGAAAATATGAAAGACAAAATGCCAGAATATCATTGTAAAGATGAGACGCCTCTTCACTATAAAGATATGAATGATGATCTATGTATACGATTAGGTATCCAGCCTACAAGGAAAAGAACGAAGAAGAACAGTAAGCAATATAGTCGTTGATTTAATTGTTGCAGATTTGAAAGATGTTTTGTTTTTACTTGTCACAATGGTATAATAAGAATATAAATTTAGAATTTATGGAGGTGAATAAAGATGTCCGAAGTAAATTTAAAGGAAGCTTATGATAAATATCTTGCTAGTATGAATAATGGATCTGAAAACGATATACAAAAAGAAAAATATAATTTATTATGGGAAGTTTCTAATTTCTTTGAATTAGTTGTGAACTATGTTGCGTTAAGTAAGGCTGGGGTAAAATATAATTTCGGCAAAACAATTATCCCTAAAGGAACCAAGTTGTACCGTATTAGGGAATACAAAGAAGATATTGATTTTTCAAATCTAGATCAATGGAAAGCACCACCTCATAAGCCACAAAACAGAGCTAATGTTAAAGGTCAAGAGGCATTATATTTAGGAAGCACAGAGACAATTTGTTTACTAGAAGCTCATATAGAAAAAGGAAAGACATATGTATTAGGGACTTATGAAGTTATGGAGGATATTGAGGTAGGAGGCTATCTATCATATAATCCGTATAATGTACTTCATAACCTTGCTGGAATAGTTTTAAATGCTTTTTTAATAGCGCCTTCACGTAGTGATAAAAATAGAGAGTTGTTTTCTTTTCTAGACTCATACTATGGAGTATTGTCATTAGATGATTTTACAAATATGAATGAGATAAAGGATGGTGAAGATTTAAAACTTCCTTTAAAATTTGCAGTATTAAATCGTCGTGAAGAATATTACCAGCTTACAAATCAATTATGTGGTATTCTTTCTGAAGATACTCCTGAAGGAATAAGATTTAGTTCGTGTTATATACCAATGGAGTCTATAGGTATTGAGTGTACTGATTTTAATATTGTTTTGTATAGTGATGGGATTTCTAAAATCAAATATATAAACCATGAAATAAAATTAAATATGAGTGATTTAAATCATATAGAAATTTTGAAAATAATTGTAAAACTAAATAGTGAAAAATGTGAGTAATTCTAGCTTGAGTTACTCTTTTTTTGAAAGGAATGATAAGAATGATTAAAAAAGTAGAAAAAGAAATTCAGAAGTTGGAACAACAAAAAGCAATGAAGATTGGGAAAAAAACTCAATTAGAAAATGAGATTACTTCCAATTTGAAAGACCTGTATAATTTGAAAAATCAATATGAAAAATTATTACAGACTACGGATCAAACATTAGGAAAAATAACAGAGCATAAATAGAAAAGTCGTATATCTATTATAATTATTAAATTGTAAAATAAATGTTTCTTAAGGACGTTAATCTTATTTATAAAATGAAAGGCATTCATAAATTATGAGGATACCTTTATGTCTTGTAATGCAGCAAGCACTGAATTTGTCCGGACACAAATTCGCTTGTTAGGGTGTCCCCTAATACCCCATTTTTGAAAGGAGTGAGTTATGCACAGCAACAGAAGAAGAACACATCGTATTGAGGTTGCGTTGGATGATAAGGAATATGATAAATTTAAGCAGAATGTTCAGCTTTGCAACATGACCCAGCAAAAATATCTATACAACTTGATTACTCATCATGAACCAAAGCCTTTACCAGCACAAGACTTCTTTGCGATGATTGGGCAATTACGAAGAATTGGCAACAACCTCAATCAGTTAGTAATGATTGCTCATAAGACAGGCAGTATAGATATCGTTCGTTATAAAAGAGATATTGCAGAGTTGAATAAAAATATCCTTGAGATTAGAAAAAAGGTTTTGCTACCGGAGGAGAACTGTGATGGCAACGACTAGCATATGGGATGTCAAAGATAATCTGAAACGTGTACTTGATTATATTTCCAATCCAGAGAAAACAAAGAATACAAACGAAAGTGATTATCATTATAATGGGTTAGGTCAAGCAATCAGCTATACGACACAAGATTGTAAAACAGAGAAGCAATTATATGTCAGTGGTATCAACTGTTCTATGGCTACAGCTTATCAGGATATGATGATCACAAAGAAGTCGTTTCAAAAAACAGATGGCATTCTCGCCTATCATGCCTATCAGTCATTTGTGCCAGGCGAGGTCGATGCGGAAACGGCACATCAGATAGGAATTGAATTGGCACAATCCATGTGGGGAGATCGATTTGAGGTACTGGTTTCAACTCACTTGGATCAAGAGCATTATCACAATCACTTTGTCATCAACTCCGTTTCATTCAAGGATGGGTTGAAGTATTATGACAACAAAGATAATTACAAAAAGATTCGCAAGCTGTCAGATGATTTATGTCGCAAGTATCAGCTTAGTGTCATTGAAAATCCTAGAAAGAAATCTATGCACTATGCAGAATGGCAGGCTGAAAAACAACATCGTCCAACTTGGAGAAGTGCTATAAGAGAAGATGTCGATTATGCTATCAACAAGTCCATGACAATGAAGCAGTTCTTCCAGCACTTAGAAGCACAGGGCTATGAAGTCAAACATGGTAAACATATCGCAGTACGTCCACCAACGAAGGAACGGTTTGTTAGATTAAAAAGCCTAAGCAGTGATGAACGTTATACCGAAGAAAATATCAAAGACAGAATACTACAGAATTCCATTATCAAATGGGAATCGATTCAGGAAAAAACACAAGTACAAGCATACCACTATAAAGGTGATATAAAGAAGGCACGGAAGCTCACAGGTTTTCGTGCTTTGTATTTTCACTACATGTATAAGATGGGGATACTCCCCAAGAATGCACCTAACAAAAAACGGGTGCATTTTTTATTGAAGGAGGATTTGCGCTATATGGATAGCATAACCAAAGAGACGACACTACTGTGCAAGAAGAAAATCAATACACTGGATGATCTTGAACAGTATGAACTGATTGCTCAAAGTCGGCTTGATAATCTTATCAAGGAACGACGATGTATTTACAACAAGATTCGGCGCTGTCGCAATCCAGACAGCAAAGCGAAACTGCAGCAGGATGTTGCAGTTCTATCAGCTGAGATCAAGTCCCTACGAAAGGAGGTGGTGCTCTATGAGAGTATCCGACATCGTTCAGTAACAATGAAACAGAACTTACAGATTGTAAAAGAACAAGAAAGAAAGGAGCGTGAAGAAAATGAACGCAGGCGGAGAAACAGCCGATCAGGTCGTTCGGATGTCATTGCAGGGAATTGAAGTTGCGGCAAATATTGCCCTCAAGATTGGAGGTGCAGCTACCAAGTCGTTAGCAGCTACCCTGTATGCCATGTTGAATGACAAGAAGAAAGTAAAAGGTGCAGCACGATTAAATTCAATGCTGCAATCAGGAAAAGAATTGAAGGTATTTGCTATCCGACATGAGGATTTAAAAATCTTCTGTCAGGAGGCAAAGCGTTATGGTGTTCTATATTCTGTGCTGAAAGAGAAAAACAATACAGATGGTATATGCGACATCATGGTGCGAGCGGAGGATGCCCCCAAGATCAGCAGAATTGTTGACAAGTTTGAATTAGCTACCGTTGATACAAAAGCAATGCGAGAGTCAATTCTATCAGAAAGAGAAGGACAACCACTAAAGGATGTTCCAGTGATGAGTGATGAGGAACATGATTCACTTATCGATTCCTTAATGGCATCCACGAAGCAGGAAGAAAAAACGGAATCTTTATTCAATGAAAACCCCACAACAGCTCGGACAGAGAAGACGAGCGACGTTCCGTCCGAGCATATCTCCAAGAGAGCAAACGTCGCAGAGGATACTTCTGATCGACCATCTGTCAGACAGGAATTGAAACAAATCAAAAGCGAACGTGAAATGCGTATTGAAAAGAACAAACAGCGCAGTAAAGAACGTGGACAGAAATTTAATAGTCACACCAATTCTAAAAAGAAAAAATCTAAGAAAAAGGAGAAGTCATTATGAGCGAATTGTACGATGTTTTTAATGAAGAAACAAGAACGAACAAAGGTAAGGAATATACACCAAAAATCCCAAAAGAAGAATATGCAAAGAAGATGCAGGAGTGGCGAAATCAGCTGTTCTCATTAGCAAATCAACAGACACTGACAGCGGTTGAATCCCCTCAAAATTACAAGACATATCTTGATTTGCAGTCACGTCTTGATTATACCGTAACCAATACGCTATTGGTCATGGCGCAGTATCCGGATGCGAAGCTGGTCAAGGAAGGAATCAAATGGAGAGAAAACGGAAAATTCATCCGCAGTACCGAGAAGGAAAAAGGCATCCAGATCCTAGAACCGGGTACGGAATATATACGACGTGATGGTTCTATTGGTGTGAACTATAATCCAAAGTATGTGTATGATGTTACCCAGTTAAATGGTAAACCTATCAAGATTCCTGCACCGAATTACACCAACAAAGAGATCATCACGGCTTTGATGCATCGCACGGAAATCAAGCCGCAAGTTGTAACACCTGAATCCGAACTGCCTTCCCCTGTTTATTTTGATGCAGAAGCAAAGACAATCTATGTTACCAATGGGTTGCCACCGGAAGAAATGATCAGCGGTCTTGTAAAGGAATACTGCATGGTCGAATGTGCAGCACATGGCATGAGCAGAGATGAGAGTGCATTTATGGTTGCGAGTGCTTCGTATGTCATCTGTCAGAAGTATGGTATCAAGGGGTGTGATGAATCGTTTATCGACAATGTTGGTCAGTATTTTGAAGGACTGGATCAGCGTGATGTCAAGAATGAACTGGAAGACATCAAAGGGTTATCGAAAAGCGTATCAGATAGAATGGAACATGGCATCTATGCAAAACAGCAGGAACAATCTGAAAAGAAGAACGAACATGCTGATGTCAGCAGATAATGGCGTATGAAAGAACAATTTTACGATATTACCGTTACTGATACTGAAAGACGAATCATAATAAATGCCCTCTCTCAATTAAAGGCAAGACAGATCGAGCAGAGAAAGAATTATGATTCCATCGATGACCTTATCTTGAGAGCCTGTGATGCCCCACAAACCAAAGGAAAGAACAAACGGACTTATGAAGAACGATAGAAAAGAAGATTATATTCTGCTGTTTCTACTCATCATTCCAGTTATATGGGGAGCCTTGCTGTTTGCTCCCTATATGTCAAAAGGATTGTTTTTTGCATTATCGAATTTGAATAATGCAATCAATGATCCTTTTCATATTGTCTGGGTTTCAGATACGCCGAGGACGATTCTAATATTCCTGATTGGATATTTGCTGGGCGTTGGCATTTATGTTACCAGCTTGAAGAACTATCGCAGGAAAGAGGAATATGGTTCTGCTAAATGGGGCAATAACTCCAAAATCAATAAGAAATATGCTGATCCACAAAAGGCAGAAAACAAACTGCTCACACAGAACGTAGAGATTGGTTTAGATGGTAAGAAACATCGACGTAATCTCAATACGATCATCATTGGAGGAAGCGGTGCAGGAAAAACAAGATTTTATTGCAAGCCAAATATCATGCAGTGCAATACCTCGTTCGTTGTACTAGACCCTAAAGGCGAGATTTTAAGATATACAGGATATCTACTGGAAAAGGAAGGTTATGTCATCAAAGTGATCGATCTCATTAACATGGATAAAAGTCATTGCTATAATCCATTCGCTTACATTCAAGATGACAAGGATGTGCTAAAACTGATTACGAACTTGATTCGCAATACAACTCCCAAAGGGTCGCAGACCAGTGATCCTTTCTGGGAGAAAAGTGAAACAGCATTGCTGGAAGCTTTATGCCTATATCTTCTCCATGAAGCTCCAGTGGAAGAACAAAATTTTGCGATGGTCATGGAAATGATTGCATCTGCAGATGTAAGAGAAGATGATGAAGAATACCAAAGTCCATTGGATGAATTGTTTGACCGATTGGAAATGAGGAAACCTGATAGTCTTGCCTTAAAGCAATATAAGATCTACAAGCAGGCAGCGGGAAAGACTGCGAAGTCGATCTTGATTTCTGTAGGTGTTCGTCTGGCAGCATTCAATCTGGGCAGTATTGCAGGAATCACTTCCTGTGATGAATTAGAACTGGATCAGGTCGGAGAGCGTAAAACAGCGATCTATGCCGTGATTCCAGACAATGACAGTACTTTTAATTTTCTCATAGGAATGCTGTACACGCAGCTGTTTCAGATGTTGTATTATCAAGCAGATATTATTCACAATGGAGAACTACCGGTTGCTGTCCACTTTCTGATGGATGAATTCAGTAATGTTGCTTTGCCGGACGATTTTGACAAACTGCTTTCCACGATGCGTTCACGAAAAATATTCGTATCGATCATCTTACAGAATCTGGCACAGATTAAGGCATTGTATAAGGATGCTTGGGAGTCGATTATAGGAAACTGTGACACCCTTCTTTACTTGGGAGGAAACGAGCAGGGCACCCATAAATTTATAAGTGAGTATCTAGGAAAAGAAACATTGGATACCAACACGTTTGGTAAATCCAGCGGACACAATGGGAACTACTCGACCAATTATCAACAGGCCGGAAGAGAGTTATTAACACCGGATGAAGTACGCCTGCTGGACAATGATTACTGTCTGCTGTTCCTTCGAGGAGAACGACCAATATTCGATAAAAAGTATGATTTGTTGAAACATCCTCATATCAAGGATACAACGGATGGCGGAATGAAAAGCTATCCCCATGGTGTCATTCATCATGCCATTGATGACTGGCAGAATATCCCACTGAGTGATAAAGAATATGAGTTACTCAGTGAAGAAGATTTAGAAGAGTATTTCAGTACACTTGAAACAACGCAGTCTATAAGAAATTAGACTGGTTGCTGTATCAAATTTTACAGGAGTGTAGTGAAATACTTTTTTATTTCGCTATGCTCCTGTTTGAAGATAAGGAGAAAAATCAAATGAAATTTTTAAATATGAGTAAGAAAGTCAAATGTGCATATATCGCTTATTGCGTTATGGTGCTGTTTTTATGCTTTGCGACACCCGTTCATGCGGATGGCGATCCCATTCAGGTCGTAAATAATCTGTCTGATTTTATCTTTGGACTGATTCGTGCAGTTGGTATGATCCTGCTGGGCTTTGGTGTCGTACAGGTAGGTCTTAGTTTAAAGTCCCATGATCCAAGCCAGAGAGCCAATGGATTTTTAACGGTCGCAGGAGGAATCGTCATCACGTTTGCGAAAGAAATCTTAAACATCATTGTAGGTGGCTAAGATATGGATGGAATCATAGATAACCTAAGGAATGCGATCGAAACATGGAATGAGAAGCTGGCGGAGATATGGATTTTATTGACACAATCCCCAGAAGAGTTTAAGGGAGGATCGATATGGACAGTCATTGAGAAGATACATGGTGCTTTGCTTGCGATTGGTATTGCCTTACTGGTTCTGTTCTTTGTCGTAGCCATTGTGAAGACCTGTACCTCTTTTCAAGAAATCAAACGTCCTGAACAGGCAATCAAGCTGTTTATCCGATTTGCGATTGCGAGAGGAATCGTAGTGTATGGCATGGAGCTGATGAAAGCTGTCTTTACCATCGTTCAGGGAATCACTTCTACGATCATGACCACGATCGGGATAGGTGCCGCAACGAATACGACGATACCTCAGGAAATCATTGATGCGGTTGATGATTGTGGATTTCTGGAAAGTATTCCCCTATGGGCAGTCACACTTCTTGGTGGGATATTTATCACCGTTTTATCATTCGTCATGATCCTGACGGTGTATGGACGCTTTTTCAAAGTCTATATGTATACAGCAATTGCACCGGTTCCCCTATCTACCGCAGCAGGAGAAACGACACAGCATATTGCCATGACCTTTATGAAATCTTATGCCGGTGTCTGTTTAGAAGGCTCCATCATTGTACTGGCGTGTATTATATTCTCCTCATTCGCTGCCTCTCCTCCGGCGATTGATCCAAGTGCCAGTGCGGTAAGCATGGTCTGGACATATGTAGGCGAGATCATTTTCAACATGCTAATCCTTGTGGGGACGGTAAAGATGTCGGATCGCATCGTCAAGGAAATGATGGGACTTTAGTGGTGAATGTATGGAAGAAAATTTAATCAAACAGAAAATAAAGGAAATACGGGATAACTATCCGGCAAGCAGATATCCCAATGCATTTGGAGTCTACAAGGAAGAGGAAGGAAATCTTACCGTTGGTTATCTGTATCAAAGTGATGATCGTAAATGGCGCACGAGTACCACTGAGGAATGGTATCCTATGCTCGATCCAGCAGAACATGTTTACAACGTATTAGCTAAAGGATATAGGTCATTTCACATATCCGACTATGTGCATTTAGAATGCTGGAAAGAAACAGCGAAAGCATTTGAAGATTTAGATGATGTCTATGCTGAACAGTATCATCATGGCAGACGTATTTATTTTGAATACTGTAAGGAGCATGGCATTGATGCTTCATATATTCAAAAACTGACAGATGATAAAGAAATATGTTCGGCAGAACGCTGTTTCAAAAACTTTGAAAAGCAATTATCAATACAGGTCGACAAAAAGATAAACAAATGTGGGTATATCGAAGCAACAACACTAAAAAATTATGAGTATCTGCTCAAGGAGCCTTATTACAATGATCTTGAGTTGGGTTACACATTAGAGGATAAGGACGGCATGATATCTTATTTTCCTTATGATTTCTCTTGTGTAGTTTTGATACGTGATGGAGAATATCCCTTTATCAGAGATTTACAGGATTGGGGATTTAATTTTGAAACAGATCTATTCAATGAACTGAATACTGGTGCAGATATTCGTTTCATGTCGCTTGAAACACATGAAAACATCATAACTGAACTGAGTATGTTGCCTAAATCAGAGTATGGAGTCAAGGCACACGATGGAATCAAGAGATATCTCAAGTATTGTAAGAAAAGCCACATGCATGTCTATCTGCCGGATGATTCAAAAAATGAACTTAAAAATCTTTATCAGATTTATGGAATATCAAAATCAAGTCGAACCATGCATGAACGCTAGAAAGGAGACGATAAAGAATGGATTTATTGAAAGAAGCACAAGCAATTTTGAATGAGGACAAGGATACCAAGGGTTACAAAGTCCTTTTTATTTTAGAACCGACATTGACTTTACATGATGACTATTATGAATCTGAATATATGGAGGAATACAGCAATCATGAGCCAGTATGTTTTGCGGCAAGATCCAGCGATGAAATTACAAGTATCTCTATTGCAGAGCGTAGAATGGATTATATAGCACCATGGGCTTTTACATTAGGAGATGATGTGATGAAGCTTCTTGAAATGCAGTATGAGATAAAGGCAATGACACCCGAAGGACACTACAGTTTGTGGCGTTATATCGCAGGTAAGAATGATCTTCATTCTGTTGCAGGAGTAAAGGCATATATGGTGTATTGCCAAGAACATGGCATTACGAAAGACTGGCTGCAAAACAAATTGCCGTATATCAAGATACCGGATATTTATGATAGTAACACATGGAAGCCATACGTTAAGAATTCCCGTTATTATCTTGACCATTCCTGTCTTGAGGGTGGAGAAAATTATGTGCCTATCTGCATCTTAGATAAGTTCTATCCGGAAAATACAGATGTATTTGCAGTGGCAACCAATGGAAAGGAACTTGTGACGTTTCATCCCAAAGACTTTTCTATGAGCCGTGAACATGCGATCCAGCCAGCAGATAGTCAATTCCATGAAATCTTCATAGATAAACTGAAAAATGGGTTTCGTATCGACCATATGGAACTGCTTGCACATGTCATGCTTTGGAACAGCCTTCCCAAGTATTTTCCGAAAGCAACAGATGGAATCAATGTCTATCTCATCTATTGCAAAGTCAATGGCATCACAGCAGATAAAATACGGGAGTCTACTCATATGCATGTACCGGATATCATGAACTTTTATAACAAGCCAAAGCACAAAACACAGGAAAGGTAAGATAAGATGGAAGTGAAAATTAACAAGGAGATCAGAGAATATACCGAAGGGATATTCTTTGGTCTTTCCATGCGGCAATGCTTTTTTTCAGTCATTGCCTGTATCGTAGCAGTTGTCATTTATTTTATGTGTATAGATAAGTTGGGAATGGAAGTGACCAGCTGGCTATGCATGATCGGTGCAGCACCATTTGCCATGCTGGGATTTGTGAAATATCAGGAGATGAATGCGGAGCAGATTGTCATAACAGCAGTCCGCTCTTTTCTGTTGAAGCAGCGTCAGCTCATATTCCAGCCCGTCAATATCTATTATGAATGTTTAAAAGATCATATCGATCAGCAGTTAAAGGAGGAAATCAAGACTCATGATAAAAGGTTACGAAAAATTAAAAAAGCTAAATAAAAGCAAACTGAGCATTCCAAGAAAGGCTCAGGATATCGTTGAAGCGGATACCATCTACAAAGATGGTATTTTTAAATTAGGCAATCGCTACAGTATGACATATCGCTTCAAGGATGTGAATTATTCGATTGCATCCAAAGCACAAAAAGTGAATCTCTTTCTGGATTATTCAGAACTGCTGAATTCATTGGACAGCTCAACAATGTCAAAAATCACGATCAATAATCGAAAGATCAATATCAAGGATTTTAAGAGTGAAATCCTGATTCCTTTCCAGCAGGATGGATTGAATGCCTATCGTGAGGAGTATAACCAGATGCTGTTAGACAAGGTATCCGGTTCAGAAGATATCTTGCAGGAAAAATATTTAACTGTCACTGTTTTCAGGAATAACTATGAGGAAGCAAAGGCCTTCTTCAATCGTACTTCAGTGGAGCTGTCCTCCCATTTCGCAAAGCTAGGTTCTTCCTGCGAAAACATGGATGCGATCGAACGCTTAAAGGTACTGCATGATTTTTATCGAAGCAACGAAGAGGAATTCTTCGATTTTGAAATCAATGATTCCGCACGCAAAGGACATAGTTTCAAGGATGCCATCTGTCCTAAGGCTCCGATATTTGAGCATAAGTATTTTCGACTGGGTGATAAGTATGGGCGTGTTTTGTATCTTAGCGACTATGCACGTTACATCAAGGATAGTTTCGTTTCCGAGATATGTTCCCTAAACAAGAACTTGATGTTTTCTATGGATATCGTCACAGTGCAGACGGATGAAGCGGTCAAAGAAGTGGAAAACCGCCTATTAGGGGTGGAAACGAATATCACCAACTGGCAGAGAAAACAGAATTCCAACAACAACTTTAGTGCAACGATCCCCTATGATATGGAACAGCAAAGACATGAGGCCAAGGAATTTCTGGATGATTTGACTGTACGAGATCAGCGTATGATGTTTGGTACGATAACACTAGTACATCTTGCAGATAGTTTGGAGGAGTTGGATGCCGATACACAGACACTAATAGCAGTTGCTAGAAAATATATGTGTGAACTTTCTACGCTTGCCTTTGCGAGCCGCCAGTTGGATGGCTTAAATACCGTACTGCCATTAGGTATCAACAAGCTGAATATTGTCAGAACATTATTGACAGAAAGTGCAGCAGTATTCATCCCCTTTCGTGCGCAGGATATCATGGATAAAAAGGGTATTTGGTTCGGTCAGCATGCTATAACCAATAATCTAATCCTTTGTAATAAGGAGAACTTACTCAATCCAAACTCCTTTATTCTTGGCGTACCCGGATCGGGAAAGTCCTTTCTCACAAAGGAGCAAATCGTCTTTATCGCCCTAGCAACGAACGATGATATCCTAATCTGTGATCCAGAGGGGGAGTATACAGCACTGGTTGAAATGTTGAATGGTGAAGTGATTCATATCTCAGCAGGCAGTAAAGACCATATCAACGCCATGGATATGGTCGAGGGTTATGGAGATACAGGAAACTCTATCGGAGATAAGTCGCAATTCATTATGTCACTCTTTGAACAGTTAGACACGAATGGAATCAAGCCCGTTGACAGAAGCATCATCGACCGATGTGTTTCCTTAGTGTATTCAGACTATAAACGTCGAGGTCAAATACCTACGTTGAATATATTAAAGAAAAAACTACTTGAACAGCCGGAACTGGAAGCACGTAGTCTTGCATTGAAATTGGAGTTGTTTACGGATGGAAGTCTGGATGCCTTTGCTTATGAAACCAATGTCGATGTGGAAAATCGCATCGTGAGTTATGATATCTTCAATTTGGGAAAACAGTTAAAGACAATGGGACTTTTAGTCATCACAGATGCCATGATCAATCGTGTCAATGATAACTGGCGCAAAGGTAAAAGGACGCACATTTTTTTGGATGAGTTTCATGTGGTGTTCGAGAATGAAGAAAGTGCTGCCTTTTTCAACAGTGCATGGCGACAGTTCAGAAAGCGTGATGCCTATCCTACCGGAATCACGCAAAACGTGGAATATCTTTTGGATAGTGTGCAGGCAAGCACAATGCTATCGAATTCTGAATTTGTAGTTATGCTGAATCAGGCATATCAGGATAGAGAGAAACTGGCAAAATTACTGAATATTTCAGAAGAACAATTATCCTATATTACAAATGCACAATCAGGTTCAGGACTTATCAAGTATGGTGGTTCCCTTGTTCCTTTTATCAATAAATTTCCACGAGATACAAAATTATATCAACTTATGACCACAAAACCAAAAGACAGAGAGGATGTGTAATCACATATGGAAAAACAATTACCTGCAGTATCCATGAGAGATGATCCAGTCATAAAAGAATATCTGGAAGCTCTCTTTCAGGGAGGCAAGATGAAAGAAGTCAACGAAACAAAAGAACTGCTGGATTATCTGGATACGATGGAACAGAAATTTACGGAATTGATCGAGGAAGTCGCAAGTCTGAAAGAAACGATACAGACCTTGCAGAATCCGGAAACACGTACCCGTTTATCTATGATTACCGATAAGCTGGATCATGCGTTAAAGCATACAAAGGAATTACTCAACGATACCAAAGACAACTTCAAAGCAGCCGTTAAGCAGTCTTTAGATGACTTCAAAAGCAAGGGTAAACATGCAGTCATAAAAACGGTAGATACACTGCACGTGAAGCAGGCACTACAGCATATTGGTCGTTCACTTGCATTTACGAATGGTGTTGTAAGAACGTTCAATGGTAAAGTGGCAGAGATTACTGCACAATCCAGAAACATCAAGCATAACTTCAAGAATATCGGGCGCATCATGATGGGCAAAGATGCGATACCTTATCCGAATGATGTACAAAAGCTGAGTGTGCTACAGCGTGCTGGTACAAGTCTGTTTCATAAAATCGAAGGACTGCATCAAAAAATGGTGTCCACATATAAAAAACTAGATAATATGGGCAAGACCTCTGTAAAGAAAGATTTAAAGCAGATCGAGAATAACAAGGCTAATGATGCGAAGTTTCTTGAAAAAGTGCTGCCTAAAGAAAATAGCAGATAAAAAAACAACTCCTGATATTGATTGTCAGGAGTTATCTTCTTTTAGATGCTGTAATAAGGACATGATTTCTTCAACTGTGGTATTGGTTTGCTTCATCTGTTCTAGCGCTAATCCAAGCTGGATACTGGAAAGAAAATGGTATCTAAAATCTTCATACTGATATAGAGCCAGAAGATGAAACATTGCATCATTATAATCATTGAGCAATCCAATCGATTCATTTGCCGGAAGAACCTTACGTAAAGCGATATGTATTTGTTTTAATATCTGTTCCTGTTTCTCAGAGCGTTTTTGTATTCAGCAGTATTTGCTATGTTGTTGATTTCTCTGCTTGCAAAATGTTCATCATAAAATGATTTTAAAAATTTATCCATGTCTACTCCACCTTTCGCACTCATTATAGGTGTTCTTAATCCTATAGACCAATGTGCGATTTTTTTAATGACAAATTTGACAACTATGAAAGGAAGTGCTTATTATGCAATTTGCAGATTCAGAACATAAACGATTTTTCTTACAGTGTATGAACAATGTCAAAAGAGAGGACAGTTACCACAAAGCACTATTTTATACACTAGGTATCAATCCAGATACGAGAAAACATATCCATGATGTCTTTGATTTCAATCACGATCGAATCAAGCCGGATGGTTTAAATGAAGCATGGCAGACAAGTGGTTCTTTGAAAACAACTCTCTTTGCTTTTAACATGTGGAACGGTTTTTATAATGAATCAATGCCTACTACACCATATGATTTATTCTGTTGTGACTCAGCACCCTATTTCTTTGAAGCGCTTAAACTAAAATATCCGGAATACTGCCACACCATGAGTAAAAGTTCTATTCGTCATGATACACGATAGTTTATGAAAGATATCAAAGTCAAAGAAACTAAGCGTGATATCCATACGCTGAACAAGCAGGATGTCTTTGAACATCATGCAAAGCAAAAAGATGTTAAAAAGAAGCCTGAGCCGAATCAGCAGGACACAGTAGATCATAGCGATCCTACTAAAAAGGCAACTGCTACCGTAGTTGGGCGAGAAAAGAAAACAGCGGTTGAAAGTGCCTATATGGCTAAGCAGTATACCAAAAAGATACGAGATAAAATAGCAAGAATTAAAGAACAGCCGGTAATGGATACAGAATCTTCTAAGAAGGAAGCAGATATCAAAGAAAAGAATGTGGGTATTAAGGAAAAGATAAGTGATGATCCTAATCATATCAGGATCAAGGATAAGGAAAGCTCGTCCAATTGTGCGCAACGATTAAAAACGGGTGATACAAAATCGAAGACTATAAAATCTACAGAAAAGAAATCCGTTAAAATTAAGACCAAAGAAACAGGTTCAAAAAAGGTTCTCTTTCGTTCAGTGAATGGAAATGATTATCAAAAACAGATGAAGTTTTTCCATATGAAAAAGCATAAGATGAAGCTCAAGGAAACACAAGGGTCATCAAGAATGAAAAAAGGTATCCATCATATTGGCAATGGTATCAAGAATACGTTTAAGGTTGTGAAGGTCGCAGCCACAAGCATTCATAATATCATTGGTATTGGCGGTGCATTGATACTCTTAGTTGTTATATCTCTATTTCTTGGCATATTCTCTGCCTTATCAGATGACAGCAGTGTCAATAGTGCCATATTGCCTGTCAGCCCTGAGGTGCTTGCATATTCGGATACCGTCGCCAAATATGCAAAGGAGTATGAGCTGGAGGATTACATCGGTGTGATCAATGCGGTGATGATGCAGGAAAGTGCTGGCAAAGGAAATGACCCTATGCAATCGAGTGAATGTGAGTATAATGAGAAATATCCAAAGAAGCCAAACGGAATTACAGATCCCACCTATTCCATTCAGGTAGGTATTCACTATTTATCGGAGAATATCAAACTTGCGAAAGTCAAAGACCCCACCGACATCAAACGATTATCTCTTGCATTACAGGCATATAACTATGGCAAAGGTTATATAGAATGGGCGAATACAAATTTTGGAGGTTATACACGAGCAAATGCCAAAGTCTTTTCAGACCAGAAAAAAGCAGAGCTCAAGACCGATGTCTATGGCGATCCACTCTATGTCGTTCATGTCATGCAATATTATCATATAGGCAGTAATAACGTTGTCCAGATTGCACAATCACAGATAGGAAATATCGGAGGACGACCATACTGGAGCTGGTATGGATTCAACAACCGTGTAGAATGGTGCGCCTGCTTTGTCAGCTGGGTCATGAATGAAGCTGGATTGATTGAGAATGGTTCTGTGCCTAAATTTGCGTATTGTCCAACAGGCATTCAGTGGTTCAAAGAACATCGTCAATGGAAACCAAGAGGCAGTATTCCTCAGCCCGGCGATATCATCTTTTTTGATTGGGAAAATGATGATGTCAGTGATCATGTCGGAATTGTAGAGCGTGTTGAGAATAATATTGTTTATACGATCGAAGGTAATTCCATCAATGATGAATGCCGGCAAAGAAATTATGAAATCAACAGCATATTTATTTATGGATATGGAGCTATTAAAAATGAGTGAAAACTTTTTCACTCATTCTACATAGTGTATACTATTAAGAAAACAACATATAATTTCTGATCTGTAATATTCTGTTTAAATTTGATTTTATAAACACCAAGCTACTATCCATGTTGGATAGTAGTTTTTTAGTTCCGCTAATTCACAAATGGAAATAATTAACACAGACTCCGTGATGAAGATGTGAGATAATTAAAAATTGACATTACCGGAATTGGAGGAATTATTTAATGAATAAATATGGTTATGTAAGAGTCTCATCAAAAGATCAAAATATTGATAGACAGATGTCTGCTATGCTAGAAATAGGAATTGATAAAAAGAAAATATTTATTGATAAATTATCAGGTAAAGATTTTAATCGTCCTAAATATAAGCAATTAGTAAAGCGGCTTACAATGGGTGATGAACTTTATATCAAATCTATTGATCGATTAGGCAGAGACTACGATGAAATTATTGAACAATGGCGGTTTCTGACAAAAACAAAGGATGTGGATATTATTGTGTTGGATTTCCCTCTTTTAGATACAAGAAATCAGGTCAATGGTGTTACAGGAAAATTTATTGCAGATTTGGTATTACAAATTCTTTCTTATGTGGCACAGATCGAACGTGAAAACATTCGTCAGCGTCAGATGGAAGGTATTAAAGAAGCCAAAGCAAAAGGCATTCAATTTGGGAGACCTGCAAATGATTTACCGGAAGGTTTTACAGAAGTATATAATTTATGGAAAGCCAAGCAGATAAGTCAACGAGAAGCAGGAAAATTGCTTAATAGTAATCATGTTACATTCGGCCGATGGGTGAAACGAGTAGAAAAACTTAATAAATAGTAAAATTTTAGATATTTTGGAATAAAATGTACACATTTAGTTCCATCTTTTTTTATACCCAATAATACCAAAAATTCCCATTTTATGCCTTATTTATATTTTATCATCATTGAAACAAAAAGTGTGCTTTCTTTACCATTTATAACTTTATGTTTGCAATAGTACTAGAAATATAGTGATCCAAAAAATTTCTATTATGTCTAAACAGTAATTCATCTCATGCAATATATCAAGAAATAATGGAAAGGAGGAGGTTATATAGAAAAATGAAAAAGCAGATAGATCGTTATCGAGGAAAACAATTTGGATATCTGATAGTCCTTTCTTCCTATCGGAATAAAAAGGGGTATTGGAAATGTATTTGTCAATGCAAGTGTGGAAAGCAAAAAGAAGTTTTTACTAGTAATCTTTTAAGTGGTAGAACAAAAAGCTGTGGTTGCTTAGAAGAAGCAAATCAAAGAAAATACATAGATTTAACAGGAAAAAGATTTGGAATGTTAACAGCAATTTCACCAACAAAACAACGCAAGGATAGCAGCATTGTTTGGGAATGCTTATGTGATTGTGGAAATGTTTGTTATATTACAAGTCACAATTTGATTCGTGGTGATACAAAAAGTTGTGGCTGTTTACGAAGCATAAATAGTGATCTAACAGGAAAATACTTTGGGAAATTGCAAGCACTTAAAGTCATAGGAGAATCTCATGGACGTCCTTTGTGGCTTTGCGAATGTGAGTGTGGCAAGCAATGTGTTGTACAGTATAACAACTTAAGATCTGGTCATACCAGAAGCTGTGGTTGTACAAGAGAAAATCCGAATCTGATTGGGGGTACAAATTTAAGCCTTATTCGATCTGGAAAGCTTTCAAAAAGAAATACAAGCGGTGTAAGGGGAGTATCCCCTACTCGAAATGGTAAGTGGATTGCAACAATCACATTTCAGGGAAAGCGACATTTTCTTGGAACATATGTAACGATTGATGAAGCAGAAAAAGCAAGAAAAAAAGGTGAAGAGAAATATTTCAAGCCGTTTCTTGTAATGTATGGAAAAGAATAATTGAAAGGAAATAGAAAAATGAAATTATTAAAAGTAATTATGCCTATAGCTCTGTCAGGTGGGATAACACTATCTGGGTTTGGAAACAATGCGCTATATGAAGTATTCATTGACAATAAAGAAGTAAATTCTATCAATGAATTGGATGTAATACAAGAACAACCCAACCATAGTAAGCAAATTATCAGAGCAGATAGTAATGAATCAAAAAAAGTAATCAGTGAAATAGAAAGTGATCTTACAGTAAACGATACAAATTTTCCAGATGAAACCTTTAGGAAATACTTAATAGATACTTATGGGAATACTATAAATTCAGAAGAACTTTCAAATATTACATCTATTAAGTTAAAGAGTGGGTATCAAGGAACAAAAATACAGTCGGTTAAAGGAATAGAATACTTTAAGAACTTAACTGTACTGGAGGTTGATTATAATCAATTAAGTGAATTGGATGTGACAGAAAATCCTCATTTGAGAAGCCTTTCTTGTTATGATAATCAGTTAAGTTCATTAGATATTTCTCAAAATACAGAATTGTATTCGCTGAATGTCGGATATAATTCTTTAAATGAACTTAATATCATTAATAATACGGAATTAGTAGATTTAGAATGTGGTAGAAATAAACTGACGCAACTAGATGTCAGCAATAACAAAAAACTAAAAACATTAGGTTGTCATTTAAATAAATTATCTACTTTAAATCTGGGTAATAATTCTGAATTAAGTGTTCTATTCTGTAATCAAAATAAATTATCTAATCTAGATTTAAAGAAAAATACCAAGCTTGTAAGGTTAGATTGTTCTATAAATGAAATTACAAACTTAGATATCAGTAATTCAGTTTTAATTGAGTATCTTGCCTTATCTAATAATAACTTGACATCTTTGGATGTGAAAAAACATTCTAATTTGATAGAACTATCAGTTTATAATAATCAAATTAAAGAATTAAATGTCACTAATAATATCTTATTGAAAGGGTTAAGCTGTGGCACTAATCAACTAGATAGATTAGATATAAGTAAAAATATAAATTTACAGAGATTAGAATGTAATGAAAACAATATTTCTGTGCTTGATGTCACTCATAACCAATATCTCGAATCTTTACAGGCAACCTCTAATAAACTATCCGATTTAGATACAAGCAATAATCTAAAGTTAAAAACTTTAAATGTTGAGAATAATAATTTATATAAACTACATTTAGAAAAGAATTTAAATTTGAAATTTTTGAATTGTAATAATAATCATTTGATTAGTTTTGATTCTCCTAAAAAAGACTATTTTACTTTATACGCTATGAATCAAACTAGAAATATTAGTTCGGAGAAAGATACAATAGATTTAAAAGATGTAGACCCATTAATAGATGTGAGTAAAATTAAGATTCTAAGCGGTGCAACGCTTAATGGTTCTGTTCTTACGGATTTAAAAGATGATGGTTCAGTAAAATATAAATATATGGTAGATTAAGGTGAATATAATAATATTTATATGGATGTTACTCTTAAAATACAAATAAAAGATAATCAGGAAAATGAAGAAAACATCCCTAATGTTGATGTTAATGTTCCAAGTCAAGAGGAAGGCGATGTCCCAAATAACAATACAGGTAATACAACAATAGATAAAATACAGAGTGAAAATAACGATGAAGGAAAATCAAATACTATTACACCTGTGCAGACAGGAGATCAAGGTGATCTTGTGAAGTGGATCATATCATCGATTACAGCTGGGGCCTTGATCATATTTGTTGTCATTAAAAACAAAAGAAAATTTAATAATTAATCACTAAATTTAGTGTTAGTGTTGCTCGAACCATTCTTGGAATACTATCAGATAAAACAAAAACAGATAATTTGAAATGACTAATTGTAAGAAAATGGTTTAATGATTAGTTCATTTGGGTCCTTTGTGATGATAGGGAAAAAGAATAAAAAGAAAAGTATTTAAAATTTTCTGAGTTATCTTAATTATTATCATTACTAGTACATGAGAAGAAATCATCGATATTATATTGATTTCTTCTCATAAAAATTATAAAAAATATACACAATTGTATTCGTTTGATGTATCACAAGATACATATGAAAATAATGAAGTTGAAAAGTCTATGAGAATATGCAAAAGAAAAAGTGTTTTTCAATTTGAATATTGGGTACTACATGAATAAGGAATTAAGCAAGAATCTAATGGCTTTTTTGATGTCATTCATTATTTATTTTGAATCACGAATATATTAAAAAAATATATAAAATAAAGAACAATGTTTTATATAAGGAGAGGAAGATGCAATTATGAAGAAAATATTTAGAATCATGCCAATATTATTAGGTTTTGCTATGTTAATAACACTCGCAATACCCCAAAATAAAGTATTTGCAAATAATGATAGCATTATTTCTGGTGAAAATGAAGCATCAAAGTATTTGGTTCATACAACGATGGAATCGGATAAACAAGCAGTAACTATTGATTTAGAGTTAGATTCTAAGGAAAATGTAAATATTCAGATGGTAACGCTACCCGATGAAGGTGAGGTACCTTTTCTGAATCAAAACGTAATCTATAGAGTGACGAATAATGGTACATATGTATTTACACTGCATTATACAAAAACAGAGAATGAAGCTACTGCTGCCGCAAAGGATAAAAGTCAGGCTGATGAGATCTCAACAGTGGATATAAAAATAGATATCAGTGATATCAATAATAAGAATGAATTTACATCAAATTCTATAGAGGGATCTGAGAAAAGTGATGTTACAGTAGAAAGTAATGAAAAAAAGGACATTACATCTGAAAAGAACAATAAGATAGAAAAACCAATTCTAAATGATATAAGCACAATACAGGTATCTGATTTTGATGAACTTAATAAGGCACTATCAGATTCCAATGTCAAAGTTGTTGAGATTATGAAGAATATTGAAATCACTGAATCGCTACAGATAACAAGTGAAAAAAGTATAATTGCATATACTCCAGTAAGTCTGATCAGAAAAAGTGATTTTGCAAATGGTATGATAAGCATTACAGAAAGCGGAATATTATCTTTATCTGAAAATATTATAGTAGATGGTGCTGGAATCAATGTAAATTCAGATCTTTATAATGGATCTGCTATAAATGTATTTGGAGAAATGCAATTAAATGGTGCTATTATTAAGAATCATGTAGCTAGAGTAGTGTCCCCTGTTGTTATTCAAACTGGTGGTAAAGCTATTATAAATAGCGGTGAAATTTCTAATAACTCAAAAACAGATGGAATACTGCCACTTCATGGAGGTGGAGGTGTTATTATCCAATCAAATGCTGAGCTAGAAATGAATGGTGGAAGTATCCATGATAATGTGGTTATAAATTATGGAGGTGGAGTATGCGTATTAGCAGATGGACGATTTATACTGAATAATGGAAAAATATTTAATAACAAAGCAACACACAGTCAGTCATCTGGCGGAGGTATTTACGCCCAAGGGAGAACCACTTTTCATATGCATAATGGTGAAATTTATTCCAATAAAGCTGGAGACGGTGGAGGCATAATGCTAGGAAGTGCTTATGATGATGAGGGTGATAAAGGAGATTTTATTATTGAAAAAGGCATAATACGTGATAATAAAGCATTTTATACATATGGTGGCGGAATATTTTTGCCTTCGCCTTACAACGAAATAAAAATGAACAATGTTTATATCATTGAGAATCAAGCATCATATGGAGGTGGACTATATGATTGCCCAACAGGACAAACGGAATTATATATAACAAATGGAAGTGCTTTTATAGATAATACCGCTACTGTTGCTGGAAATTTTTTGTATAAGGTAGATAGCGAAAATCAGTTTTATATCAGTTCTAGAATATTAGGTGGTGGAAAACAGTCTCTTTTCAATGATTTTAATCCTAGATACCAAAGTGATGATACACCATTAGAAGACTCTGAATTTCAACATGTTGACGGTCAGTTGTTATTTCATAATGAAATATCACAGCGAAATAAGACCTTGGCAAAAGAACAAGCTGGATTAATTATTGAGGGAAATAGTGCTGAAATGACTGGCGGAGGAATTGCGAATAATGGTTCACTAATAATCGGTGATAAGAACGCTGATAAAACTGTAAGTATATCAAAATTTTGGGAAGGTAAGTTAACAGATATACCTACATCAATTATTATTGATCTAATCCGAATTGATGGGTATGGGAATGAAATATCACTAGAAACAGTTGAATTAAATGAAGGAAATGATTGGAAGTATTCTTTTGAAGAATTACCAGGGGAATTTAACTATACAGTAAAGGAACATGAGGTTGCAGGTTTCAAAACAAATTATGAAACAACAGTAAATGGGAATATAATCCAAATTAAAATTACAAATACTTTAGAAGAAATTAATAAGTCTGTAACCAAAATCTGGAAAGACAACGATAACCAAGATGGAATACGACCAGATGAAGTAAATGTACGACTCTTAGCTAATGGAAAGGACTTCGGGGAAGTGCTGACACTTAATGAAGAAAATAAATGGAGCGCTTCTTGGAGTAATCTTCCAAAATATGAATCAGGAGAAGCAATTAATTACACTATCAAAGAACTAGGTACTATTCATGGATATGAAGGTAAGATAGAAAATGATAAGGATGGAAACTTTATTCTAACAAATACACACGCTGTTGAGCTTATCGATAAAACTGTAACGAAAATTTGGAATGATAGTAATAACCAAGATGGAATACGACCAGATGAAGTAAAGGTACAACTCTTAGCTAATGGAAAGGACTTCGGGGAAGTGCTGACACTTAATGAAGAAAATAAATGGAGCGCTTCTTGGAGTAATCTTCCAAAATATGAATTAGGAAAAGAAATAAATTATTCTATTAATGAAGTTACAATTTTTGATGGTTATAAAAGTAAAACCGAAATTGATAAGAATGGTGATTTCATAATTACAAACACTCATGTGCCAGAATCTTCAATCATACCTGAAAAACCAAATGAGCCAACAAAACCAGAAATTGGATATACTCCACCTAATAATAAGGCACCACAAACGTCAGATATTACAAATATTTCATTATATTTATTATGTGTTTCTACATCCATTATTGTCATATCTTTAATTTATGTTAAGAAAAGAAAATTAAAAAAGAAGAAATAAGATTACATAAAGAGTAAAGAAAGTTCAACATAAATAAACTTGAATTAGCACTACCGTATTTTCAGAAAATCATATTTATCATTATACTTATGAATATGAAATAGAGAGCAAGCTAGAGGATTGAGTAAAGAAGATTCAAAAAAGAAAATTGCTTTATTCCAAAAACTATACGACCTTGATGGATTATATTATTCTGAAGAAATAAAGGATGAATCAATTAAATAAATCACTACAATCAATTTTGAAAAGGCGCATGTAGTAAAAGCATCAAGAACAGGAATAGCGCCTTTGATTTCAGTTAATATAAATGGAGACGAGCAATATGCAGTTTATGATATGACAGTCGAAAATCTCGAAAAAAAGATTTCAATTAAAATGAATTTATTTAAAATTATCTGAAAAATTATATGGGTTTGGTAATCATTTCATAACAAGGAAAAGGAGTAGTTAAATGAACCCATATAGAGAAGTAGAGTTATCATCTCTTTCATTTCTAGGTGATGAACTTGTGCAAGTAAGGCGTACATTGTAGGAATACGCAGAAGAAAAATTGATTCTTTCCTGTAATGGAGTGATTTCTGATGCACAAATATTATCTGATTTCTGTGAATATATTACTGCTCTTGATAAAAAGAAGCAGAAAGATAGAAAGAAGTAGTCATTGTCTTTGTTTAAGAAAAAGCATTGAAAGCAGGAAAATTGTTGTAAATCATGGAAATGATATTGAAATCTACAGAACACAAGAAAGTTTACTAAATATGGATATTGTGAAAGAGTAAGAGGATAAAATGGAAAACACTTTAAAATAATCTCTTGTTAGATTGAAGAATGGAAACATATTTATTATATAAATCAATCCATGGAATATAGGAATATGTATGGGTTGAATTCAAATGAATAGGACACTCAACTCATTAATGTGAGCTGAGTGTCTTTTTATATCATCAAATAATAGATAGGAAGAACATCGTTTGGCATAGCAGACCTGTTCGCACTGCATGTATAAGCTTGTTAGCTTGTCTTGCTATGTGGTTGGGAGATAACTATGGTCAATAATGCGGTTTGGGGGAAATGTTTAAAAGCCAAAAGGATATGGGAACTATTAGATGTTGTTTCATCTACTGAAAATAAGATATTAAGTGATAAGATAACCCATTATCTTATAGAGTTAGAAGCTAATTGCAAAGCCAAATACATGCTTGTTTTTAATACGGTGTGGTTTGGCCTTTTTTATATTTTATTTATAAGCAACTATTCCAGAGCACCTCCATTAAAGGATTTTATCAAAAAATCGCTTAATGGAGGTCAAAGAATGACGGAAAAAGAAGAATATACACCACTGATAAGAGTGGAAGAAGATCAAATTAAATATTTCGTTGTATTTAAAGATATACATATGCAGTTGAATCGTATACAGGTAACAAAAGAAGTGTTTCTCCAATTCTTTGGTATTCATCAACATGATAAGAATTTGCAGAAAGAGCATTACTATATCGCATATGAAAATCGTGATGTTAGTATCAAAAAGGAAGTCACAAAAGAAGAATATCGCATGTATCAGAGCTTCAGATCGATTGAAATAAGAGAACACAATATCTACCAACGCTACATAGAACATAAAGAGTTGAGTGAAGCAAAATTATTTCAAAGAAGCAGGCAAAAAGAATCTGATACTATAATTGATACTCTGTATAAGCAAAGCATTGTTAAGGCGTTGCATGAGGCTATTGCAAGCCTTCCAGAGATTCAAAGACGTAGATTGGTTCTGCATTACGTTGATGGACTTTCGCTTGCTCAAATCGCTCAGAAAGAGCGTTGTTCGAAGTCTTCAATACAAAGCAGTATTAGGATTGCGCTTTGTGCGTTATATGAAAAATTAAAGAAATTTAAAGATTAGACCATACGTTTGGTTGTTTTCTGATGAATAAGGTGAAGGACAAGAAATCCTTCACCTATTTTCATTTTCAAGGAGGACAACAAAATGGAAAAAACTAGAGTATGGATTCATTGCAGAGTATCACAGCATGGAGAACGATGTTTATTAGAGTTTCAGGAAAACATCTTGCGAGACTTTGCAGAAAAGACGGGTTTAAGAATCGTTGGGATTACTAATGAGCTTTCCGATGGAAAAAATCTTAATTCCTATGAATGTCAGTCAATGATCAACTATATATGCAGGAAACGTGTTGATGTTATTTTATGTGCGACAAGAAAACGAATTTGCATTTATGATGACATTTTTGAAGAATTTGAAATGCTTTGCAGAATGAAGGATGTCATCATTATGACCTTGCGTGATATACATCCAATCCAACATATCATGAATAGTATCTTATAAATAATCATTACATTGTTTTCATGTAGAGATCCTCCTCCCCTTCCTAGAAACAACAAGGAATAGGAGGTAAGACATGGCTTATAACTATGCTAAGGAATTAGAAAAATGGAATGTTTGGAAGAATAATGAAGAACGACTATTAAGGAAATTGGGAGTAAATGAACAGCTTATTCAGCAATTGAGAGAATATGACTGGGAATCATTCAAAGTGGAAAGAAGTACCAGAAGCAGGCAGTATGCGACACTGGATACGTTTTTTCTGAATATCCCTTATGAGGATAAAAGAGAAATTCAAAGCATATCTGACTTGCTCGATGAGATAGAAAATGAAGCATTGTTTTATTATCTTCAGCAATTAGATGAAGATACACTCACAATGATTCTGTTGAAAATTCTTGGATATTCAACAAAAGAAATATCCCAAATCATGCGGATAAGCTGTCAAACGATTTACCAGCGTATCATGCGTTTGAAAAAAAGTTTAAGAAATTTTGTAGACAGCGACAAAAAATAGCACTTTTCAATGCCTATATAGTGAAGGGGTTGTAATTAATCCCTAAATTAGGTCTTTGACAAGTGAATACTATTCGTTGATTTACATTAACAGTATTTTAAGCCCGTCAGCAGGATACGCCATGACCATTATTATAAATGCGAGCGATAACTATCCGACTGAAAAAACAGGTTGCATGGTTTGGCGATGATGAATACTGGGATAATGCTACTTCTGTTACCAAGTTCGAGCGTTAAAAGCGTCACAGGCGAGGTAATTAGCTGGGTGAGAACCACGCAGGAGGTCGTTATGGATGCCTAAAAGAACATAGCCCTCATGATCTGTCCGGCAGGACAGAGGATCAGCGTTTCCTTTGTTATTTTGGGGTGTCAGGGACAAATAAAAATAATTGATAGATAAATAAACCAAGGTTGAACTACTGCAGAACATTTATGTTACACAAGCACGTAGTAAAACCTTGGCTTTACATACCCAATAGGGATGTGGAAGGAGGGATCAGATGTATTCGCAGGTAAAGCGTGGGGAATTATACTATGCTGATTTAGATCCGGCATTTGGTTCTGAACAAGGTGGAACAAGACCTGTGCTGATTGTACAGAATGATGTAGGCAATTATTACTCTCCTACGACAATCATTGCTGCATTGACTACCAATATTCAGCATAAGCATGTCTTGCCGACACATCAGCTTGTTAGAGCAAGAGAAGGATTACGATATGATTCGATTATCTTGCTGGAACAGGTTCGTGTGATTGATAAGATGCGATTGCTTTCGTGTATTGGTAGATTGAACACATTAGAAATGCAGGCAGTTGATCAAAAACTCTTAGTTAGTTTAGGTATCGTTATGTAGACTTTGCTTAGATTATATGCATGTCTAAATGATTGAAAGTACGGGTTTTATGCTCGTACTTTTTCTATACGTAAGTTTACTCAGCCAAATATTAGGTGTATTCCTCTACGAATATGCATATATTGTATAGAAATAATGAAAAAGGGAGATATGCTTTTTGTTAAACGAAGAAGAATTTTTAAAATTTGAGAATGTCAAAGTATGTGATTTTGAAAAGGAAAATCTAGTAGATATATCTACTATTTCAATTCATGAACAGAGTCAAAACAAGAGATTCCTTCAATATTTAAAACAAGTAGGAAATCCATATTGTTACCGCTGTGGAGATGTTGGGGTGAAAATTGAATTTGATGATACTATGCCTTATCTTGAACCAAAGCTCATTGAATTTTTGATAAAGAAGAAACAAGGTTGAATCGCACATTTGATATTGTTTTAAATCATATTTAAAATGTAGATGAGATATGGTTAGAGAGGAGGAAAAATGGCAATTAGCCGAAACAAATCAAAACCAGCAAAAAAGGTTTTCTACTTTTCAAAATATCTGAGAAAGTCCTCAGAAGAGGAAGATAGCAGAAGCATTCATAATCAGGATTCTGTGCTTGATGCAGAGATTCAAAAAATTATTGATGCTGATGTTTATAACGACTATGTTTATGTAGATACGTATTGTGATGAAGATTATACAGGTACTGATTCAGAACGTCCGGATTTCAAACGATTACTGAGAGATATCAGTTCTGGCAAGGTCAATATGATTGTTGTTACCGATCTATCACGTTTATCAAGAAATATCACTGAATCAACAAATTATGTTCAGGTGTTGTTTGTTGCTCTTGGTGTTCGATTCATATCTATACAATTGCCAGCCCTTGATAGTTATTTAGATCCCAACAAAGTATATAGTCTGGAAGTTCCTATGCATGGTATGTTTAATGAGAATCATGCAGCTGAAACATCTTTCAAAGTACGACGTACCTTCGATAATGAAAGAGAACAAGGAAAATTTATAGGTGCATTTGCTGGATACGGTTGGAAAAAAGATCCGGAGGATAGACATAAATTACTTTTAGATCAAGAACCGTATGAAGTCATGCAGATGATGAAAGAATGGGTTTTTGATGGAGCATCAGCAAGTATGGTGAAGACCAAATTGAATGAGCTGGGGATTCCTAGTCCGGCAGGTTATAAGAAAAAACAAGGTATGAAATTTAATGTTTCACAGGAAAGAACGACATTCCTATGGTCGGCTGAAATGGTCAAGCGACTGATGTTAAGACCTGAGAATGTAGGAGATTTAGTACAAGGTAGATATAGAGTGATTAGTTATAAAGTTCATAAAAAAATAAGTGTTCCAGAAAATGAATGGTTTATATGTGAGGATGCTATTCCTGCTATATACACTCGTGAAGAACAAAGATTGATAACAGATGCTTTGAAAAAAAGAACGAGAGTTTCTCCTACAAATAAAAAGCAAGAGGTATATCTTTTTTCAGGGTTTTTAAAGTGTGGTGATTGTGGAAAAGGAATGACAAGAATTACTTCCAAGAATCATGTATATTATGCATGTAACACTTATAAAAAATATGGTCCAAAGGCTTGTGCATCCCATATGATGGAACATGAAATACTTGAAAGTACAGTTTTATTGGCGATACAAAATCAAATTAAGATTGCTGTGGACATGGAAAACGTATTGAAGAAAGTTGATAAAGCACCTTTGTTAAGGCGGAAATCAGATGGATATGACAAAAGTATCAGAGAGAAAAGCAGAGAATTAGCTAAAATTCAACTCTATAAGACAGGTCTATATGAAGATTGGAAAAATGGCGACCTCACACAAAGTGAATATCGTCAAATGAAATCAAAATATATTGATGAAGAAGAAAAACTTATTAGCATTATCGCTAACCTAGAGGATGAGAAAAAGAAACTTGAAAAAGTAAAAGATAAGAAGAATCCATTTCTTACTGAATTTAGGAAGCATCAGAACTTAAAAAAACTATCCAGAGATATTTTGATAGAATTAGTAGATCGAATTACGATTCATAAAGATAACAATATCACTATTCATTTTAAGTTTGCAGATGATTATAAACGCATTGTTGATTGTTTGAACGATTGTGCCGATTTGGTGGAATAATCAACAATGCTATTTATTAGAATTAAGGTTTTCCTAATCAGCATGCGGGGGTGGGACCAACCGGAGCAACAGGAAACACAGGAGCTACAGGTGAACAAGGTCCAATAGGCATAACTGGACCAACAGGTGCTACAGGACCTACTGGAAGTGTGGGACCAACTGGGGCAACAGGAAACACAGGAGCTACAGGTGAACAAGGACCAATAGGGATTACTGGACCAACGGGAGCAACCGGACCGACTGAGGATGACGTTTTTGCTTCTTTTATAAATTTTGGAGCCGTTTTTACAAATGCGGCATTAATCCCAATGGCAACAGGAGTGGCGGATACAACTGGCAATATTGTATTAACAGATCCAACACGTGTTACACTTCAGCCAGGAATTTATTCTATTTTCTATGAAGTTTCAGGCTTGATGGCAGAAGCAGGCTATATGCAGATTACACCGTTTTATAATTCCAGTCCACATTTAGAATATGGAATTTATTTTATGACGAATGGCACAGGAAGATCGAGTGCCTTTGGAGCAGTATCGTTTATTATTGATGTTCCTGTTGAAAGTGTATTTAATCTTACTTTTAACAGTCCAGTAACGGTAAGCGAGGGAACTTTAACAATGGTGATTTTTAAATTGAGGAGAAATTTATAGCTTTTGTTTTCTATATAACAGTGGGATTTATTCCTTTCTTATCATTTGACTGCTAGATTGACCGGAAAATAAAAGTGATATAAGATTTATTTTTACGCTTCTCCATAATTCTTAATAGTGCCCGAGATTCTCCCACAGGTAGAGGATAAAATTATGCATATATTAGAATAGATAAGAAAGAGAGGTGAAACAAATGATTAATGACAATAGATTTAATGGAAATATGTATTGTCCAGGCTGCAACTGTTGTCCTCCGGTTATTATTAATTGTCCAACGGGTACCAACGGTCCAACAGGCCCAACAGGTCCGACAGGTCCAATGGGATATCCTGGTAATACAGGCGCTACTGGACCAACGGGTAATACAGGTGCCACAGGTGCAACGGGAGCAACCGGACCGGCGGGTGATACAAATTCTGCCTGTTGTGGTTGTAAAGAACAAATGAGAAATATAATTCAGCAAATTATAACTTTATATCCAGATAGTAATTTATTTATCACTTTGGATAGTGGTGATGCTGTTTTAGGACGTCCAGGTTCCTTAACACTAGGACCAAATGGACATACTGGTGTATTTGGGGTTATTAGTTCACAAAACTTAATACAGTATATATCTATATGTAATATTGATACAATCCAAATATCAAATGCAACATATAATGATGCAATTGTTTATTTGCCAGAACCAGTCCCTGCACCAACTGACTGTTGTGCTGATTGTGATGCTGCTGTTCGATCTCTTTTATCGGTTGGAACACCCAATGTCAGTATTATAACAAATATTCAATCACCGTCGACAGGAACAGTTGTAAGAAATGAATACGGAATGATAGTTCTTGCTAATGAAGAACGCAACAACGTAACTTTTATATCATCTTGCAGTATAGATTTATTTTTATTGAATCAAGGTAATTTGAGGTAAAAAGTTTTAACATTGGGAAATTTCCCAATGTTTTTTTATATAATACTTTTTTAATAATTTAGAATTTACTTATAGTTTTATTTAAAAGTTCAAGAAGTGAGTTTATTAAACACATTCTATAAATATCGTTTAAAGTCTTTATCCATTTAATTTTTCTTTCTATTTATTATGGATTGTCTTAGAGCGTACTAATAAATAATGATAGGATTTCTCCATAGAAGCAAGCTAGTAATCAATAAAACAAGATATTATTTAGAAGATAAAGCTACGCTATATATACTGCATTTTATAAATTCAATAGATGACCATGAAAATCCTAAGCAAAGTATATAAGTTTAAATGATAAAGCTAATATTCCTATATATTGTTAAAGTGTTTCAATTTATATAATCTGAATTTACTCATATGTACGATTTTTAAGGATTTTTTCGCTTTCCTTATAAGATATATTATTAGAATCGTCCAAGCTATTGAATTCTAAAAATCCTTACGAATTCTCAGTTTATAAAACGATTTTTAACTAATTATCCTCTAATAGGGTAATCTCCACAGACGTATTGTGAATCAATACATATATTAAATTAGATAAGGAAGAGAGGTGATATATATGATCAATGGAAATATGTTTAATGGAAATATGAACTGTCCCGGATGTCGTTGTTGTCCTCCCGTTGTTGTAAATTGCCCAACTGGAGCGACTGGGCCTACAGGGCCTACGGGACCAACTGGACCAAGAGGATATCCTGGAAGTATTGGTCCTCAGGGGCCAACTGGACCAACGGGTTCAATGGGATATCCTGGTAATACAGGGGCGACAGGACCAACCGGACCGCAAGGACCTATTGGATTTCCAGGACCAACCGGAGCAACCGGACCAACAGGACCTATTGGATTTCCAGGAAATACCGGGGTAACCGGACCAACCGGAGCTACAGGACCAACTGGGGCGACAGGAGTAACAGGGCCAACCGGATCAATTGGACTTCAAGGGAATACCGGTGCGACCGGGGCAACTGGACCAACTGGGTTGCCTGGAATTAATGGTACAACAGGGCCAACCGGAGCAACTGGACCAACTGGACCTATAGGTGCGACTGGGGCTAATGGAGCTACAGGAAATACTGGACCAATAGGAGCAACTGGACCTACTGGAGCGAACGGGATCACCGGACCAACCGGAGCGACTGGAGCGACTGGAGCAAACGGAATTACAGGACCAACCGGACCTACTGGACCAACAGGAGTAACGGGACCAACCGGGCCGCAGGGAAATACAGGAGCTACGGGAGCTACTGGATTACCGGGAATAAATGGTGTGACAGGTGCTACTGGTGCAACCGGACCAACCGGAGCAACAGGTGCAACTGGCTTACAAGGGGCTACCGGTCCAACAGGAGTAACTGGGAATACAGGAGCAAATGGAGCAACAGGTGTAACTGGACCAACAGGCGCTACAGGAAACACAGGTGCAGATGGTGCAACAGGACCAACAGGAGCTACAGGAAATACTGGGGCAGATGGATTAGTAGGACCAACTGGTGTTACAGGTAATACTGGACCAACCGGGGCAGCAGGAGCAACTGGGCCAACAGGTGCTACAGGAAATACCGGTGCAGACGGTGCAACAGGACCAACCGGAGCAACAGGAAATACCGGTGCAGATGGATTAGTGGGACCAACAGGTGCAACAGGTAATACTGGGCTAACTGGGGCAACAGGAGCAACAGGAGCAACAGGTGCTACAGGAAACACCGGTGCAGATGGAGCAACAGGACCAACCGGAGCAACAGGAGCCACGGGAGAAGATGGTGCAACTGGACCGACAGGTGCAACTCCGATTGTAACCGTTGGACCAACTTTCACTAGCGAACCAGGAACAAATGCCGAAGTTACAACCGTACAGCTGCCAGATGGCATTGAGTTGAATTTTACAATTCCAAGAGGGGATACAGGACCTCAGGGACCAGCTGGTGGTGGCGGAGGATTGCCTGCTTATGGTGGAAAATATAACAGTACACCTCAAACATTGAGCTTAGTTGTTGGTGGTTCTACTACACTGCCACTACCAAGCACAATGCCTACCAGCAATGTAGCTTTAGGTACCAACAATTTGACTATCCAACAAAGTGGTGTCTATGAAATTAACTATATGTTTAATGCGTCCGCTTCATTAGGTGCAGCTGTAACTCTTGCTGTGCTGAGAAATGGTACAGCTATTCCAAGTACACAGGAAGTGCATCTTCTAGCAATTGGTATTGAATCCATTTATTCAGGCAGTGTTTTAGCAACATTGACTGCAGGAGATGTCTTAACTATAGCGGTATCTGCATTACTAGCATTAACGCTTACACTGGGTACTGGTGTTTCTGTTACACTTTCAGTAAAAAGAATTGATGAAACTGCAGCTTAATAAAAGATATAAGCATCTATTTCAAGGATTGGTGAAAGCCAATCCTTTTTTATCATAAGAAAATTAAAAATTACTGCTTAAACACAAAATTAATCTACTATTAAAATACAAATTTAAAAATAAAATACGTCATTACATCAACATATGATAATAAGAGAGAAAAAGAAAATAGAGTATACTATGTAAAACGATCTCTCCATTAATTGCTTAAATATAAAACTTAAGAATAGGAGTTACAGTCACTCTAAATGTGTAATAAATTATATGATAAAAGCCTTCCAAACACTTAATAAATAAAATCAATAAAAGCTATAATATCTACTGATGTGTTTCTTTGCTGTTTTTTAGCTATAAGAAAAAAAGCTGATAAATGTAACTGTAGGGGGTTGTAAAAAATAGTCAATACGGTATCCTTAAAATAAGGATTGACCGATAAAGTCAATTTCTTTGAATAAAGTATGGGTTGTATAAATAATGAAAGGAACGGGGTCAGATGAATGATAAATTCTATACACTTTCAGAAGAAAAACAGTTAAAAATTGTTAATGCAGCAATGGAAGTATTCGGGAAAAATGAATATAAAAAAGCTTCAACTGATCTGATAGCAGTTAAAGCAGGGATATCAAAAGGACTTTTATTCTACTATTTCCATAATAAAAAAGAACTATATCTCTATGTTTATAATTATTTGATGGAAATCATGAAAGAAAAGGTTGCAGACACTCATTTTTTGGAAATTACAGATTTCTTTGAATTATTAAAATATGCAGGAGTTGGAAAAGTAAAGATGTTGGAAAAAAATCCATATATTATGGACTTTGCAATGAGAGCTTTTTATTCTGAACAGGAAGCAGTATCAGACGCATTAAAAATTATGAATACAGCTCAAGAAGAAGTTCTTTACCAAATGTATTTTAGTAATATTAATACAGATAAGTTTCAATCAGGCATTGAACCATTTAAGATCTATAAAATGTTAAGATGGATGGGAGATGGCTATATCCATGATATACAAATGTCTGGAAAAACATTTAATATTGATGCCATGCTGGAAGAATTTAATAGTTGGATGGATATGATGAGATATCTGGTGTATAAAAAAGAATATCAAGTTGAACAGACAGAATCTACATAGTAATAAGACATGTATAAATAACGAAATAGTGTTGTAAAAGAAAAGGGCGAAAAGCTGGTTTGTTAAAATCATGAAAGGAAAACGATAAATGAATGAAAAATTCTATTCACTTTCTTTAGATATGCAGCAAAGTATCATAAATGCGGGTATGCAAGTATTTGCTGAAAACGATTATAAAAATGCCTCTGCTGATCTGATTGCCAGTAAAGCAGGGATTTCAAAAGGTTTGCTATTTTATTACTTTCAAAATAAAAAGGAGCTATATTTATATATCTATCACTATTTGGCGGAGATAATGATAGATCAAATAGTAGATATTCAATTGAAAGAGTTAACCGATTTCTTTGAGGTATTGAGGTATGCAGCGCGTAATAAAGTGAAGGCTTTGCAAAAGAATCCGTTTATCTTAGACTTTGCGATGCGAGCCTTTTATTTGGAAAAAGAAAGTGTTGCCAAACAGGTGAATGCATTTAATAACGAGCAAGAAAATCAATTATATAATGTTTATTTTGGCCAAATTGATGAGTATAAGTTCAAAGCAGGGGTCGATCCATATCGGGTTTATAAAATGATACGATGGATGGCAGATGGCTTTGTTCATGATATGCGAATATCTGGCAAAACACTTAACCTAGAAGTGATGGAAAAAGCATTTAATGAATGGCTTGTGTTGATGAAAAAACTAGCTTATAAGGAGGAGTATCAGGATGAATGTTATTGAAATAAATCATATTACGAAGGATTATGGGAATAAACGTGGTATTTTTGATGTAAGCTTCACTGTTAAAAAAGGCGAGGTTCTTGGCTTTTTAGGACCTAATGGAAGTGGGAAGACCACAACGATTCGACAATTGATGGGATTTATAAAGCCGGATCATGGGGAAGTGAAAATATTAGGTTTAGATTGTTTTGAAAAAGCGAATCTTGTTCAAAAAGAATTAGGTTATTTGCCTGGCGAGATCGCTTTTATGGAAGAAATGACAGGAATTCAATTTATTAAATTTATAGCACAGATGAAAAATATTAAAGATATGAGTAAAGCCGAGGAGCTGATGAATTTTTTAGAACTGGATGCTCAAGGAAAGATGAAGCGAATGTCAAAAGGAATGAAGCAAAAAATCGGATTAGTTATTGCTTTCATGCAGGATTCACCAATTTTAATACTGGATGAACCAACAAGCGGATTGGATCCATTGATGCAAAATAAGTTTGTTGAATTGATTCAGCGTTCCAAAAAAGAAGGGAAAACAATTCTGATGTCCTCACATATTTTTGAGGAAGTAGAACATACGTGTGATCGGGTAGTGATGATTAAAGAAGGAAGCATTGTGGCTGCCGAAACAATGGAGAACTTGAAAAGAAATAGACAAAAGCATTATGAAATTCACTTTAATAAAGAAAATGATGCAGTTAAGTTTGCGGAACAATATGAACAATGTCAAAGAGATCAAAAACAAGTCATTCTGACATTAAAAGGACATACGAATGAATTATTGAAAGATTTAAGTCAGTATGATATTCAGGATTTTAATGCCAGACCTCAGTCTTTGGAGGAATTGTTTTTACATTATTATGGAGGTGAACAATAATGCTGACGGTTCTATTTAAAAAAGAGTGGAGAACAAATTATAAAATATTTCTAATATTTATTGCCGTTTTGACATTGTATACATCAGTTATTGTAGCGATGTTTGATCCTAAATTAGGGGAAAGCTTAAATGCAATGAAGGAATCGATGCCACAGATTTTTGCTGCTTTTGGGATGACAGATCCGGGATTGACACTGCTGGACTTTCTTACGAATTATCTTTATGGATTTATCTTTGTCGTTATACCGTTTATCTATATTGTAATTATGTGCCATCGTTTAATGAGCCGCTATATTGATAAGGGATCTATGGCTTATTTGCTTGCAGCACCTCATACTCGTACACAGGTGATGCTGACACAGCTTGGTGTTTTATTAAGTGGGTTGATAGGGCTGATACTTTATGCAGTGCTGTTAATTATTGGGTGTAGTACAATGTTGTTTAATGAGAGTGTAGAAATAGGTAAGTTTCTCATGACAAATGTCGGACTGTTTAGTATTCATTTGTTTTTTGCCTGTATCTGCTATCTATGTGCATGCTGCTTTAATGAAACGAAGTATTCAATTGGAATAGGCGCTGGAATCGGGATTGCTTCTATTCTTATTCAAATGCTTTCACAGGTGAGTGATAAAATGGAATTTTTAAAATATATGACACCATTAACGTTATTTGATGCCAAAGGACTACAGTTATTTGAGCGGTCTGCAATAATTGGTATGGGGGTACTGTTTGCTGCTTCTTTAGTAGCCATTATCTTTGCACAAGCTTGCTTTAAGAAAAGAGATTTGCCATTATAATATAAAGGTCAAAATAGGAGAATTCACCTGTTTTGGCTTTTTATATATGAGCCTAGAGAGTATAGAGTTTATTACAATTGTCAATGAAAAAAAGAAGAATAGATGTATAGCTACTCTTCTATCATTAAGTATTATTTATCTTTTTTTGATGAATTTAATTTTTAAGACCAATATTCTCTATTTGGGTTACAACTTCATCGTTGGCTTTATAAATACTCACATTAGTTGTATCTTTTGGTATTACTACTTTGTCTAGAGTTGAAGATAACGAATAGGCATAAGAAATTAAATAATTATTATTATTTTCTTCATAAAGACCTATTACATATACTCCTCCATTATGGGTAGAATAAATAACACTTTTTGGATTACTAATATTGATTTTATCATTTGTGGTTTCTAAAGAAATGTCTAATTCTAATGGTAACTTAATGTTTTGTTTTGTTTTATCTATTTCAACATAAGCCTCATCTGAGTTGTTTATTGCTGAAACAGTAGTATTTAATGGGCTGCTAATAATTTCTGTCCGAGAGCTACATCCTGCTAGAATAAATAGTGCTAAAAAAAGTAATATCAGTTTCTTTGCCATAATCTTTCTCCTTTTTCTAACTGAATTTAACTTAAGTCAATTTTATCTAATCGATAATTTAGACAGTGAACCACAAGATAAAAACAAGTGATAATAATTAATGGGTAGATAATCAATTCTATTAAATGAAAATTAGAAAGCAAGAACCATTCATGCATATTTAAGTCAATAAAACACAATAGGATATAAGCTACTGTGCCTACAACAAAAGATAGATTTCTTTTCATATAGACAAAACCGATTAAATAAAGAGAGAACAAAGAGAGTAAATATAATGTATCTCTTATAAAAATCAATGGATCTATTGCTATTGGTTGTTTAAAATAAAAAGTCAAATATAGAGTTTTTAATAACTGACACAAGACAAGAATAAATAATGCTTTTATAATATAGGTTAACAGCCATTTGCTTCTATTTTCTATACGTATAAAAAAATAACAACTTGATTCAAAATGTTTACAGAAAGAAAAAGATAAATAAAATATTGGAATGAGATTATACATGATCCATATAAACAGAGATATATATAACATATTATTAGCCTTATCAAGACTATAAAATCCTCGAATAAATTCAATGTTTTTAACAAGAATTAGTGCCTTTGGATAAAGAAAAACCATACCTAGATTAATAATAATAAATACTATATCAATTCTATTTATACAACTCTTGATATAAGCTGTGTTGTTCATTGATAATCGTTTCATTATATTTTGCATCCCTTCCTAAATATTTTTGATAGGTTTCTTCGATGATTTTTAAGTAGGTATCTTTTACATAGGTATAATCATTTATATGCGTTTCATTAATCTCTAAATCTTGATTATAATAATCCTCGGTTCTTATGCAGTTTCTAGGTAAAATAATGTCAGCAGATTTGAAGATGCTATAGGGAATGACTAACATTAAATCATTTATCTCTACGACATATTGATTAATTTCTTCTTTAATAGGAACCTTACTATAGGGTAGAGTAACATAATTGTATATATTTTTCCCTTCATAACCTTCGGCTTGTCGTAAAAATAGAATATAATGCTCATCTTTCTTCATGGGAGTGTACCAACTGGTGGGAATTTTAAGTTGGTAAAAAGGACTTTCAGCATATTTATTTATATATTTATCGTTGAAACCAATTCCCTGAGGATCTCTGATTGATACGGGCTCAAATACATATAAGGATTCAGCGTTGCAAGTTCCTTTAAAAATATTTTCTATTTGTACTTCACTGATGAATACAGAATCAGGCTGTGCATGATGTGACATCTTCACCTCGACAATCAAATCACTTTCCTTTTCTAATTCTTCAAAAGAACCAACATTAAAGTTATAAATGTTTAATAGCCCATCAGATGTAATGCTTTCACTGTAAAAGAATTGAAAATCAACAATTGTAGAATCCTGATTTAAAATACTATCAACAGTTTCAATCGTTCGATTGACTTTTAAAATAAGAGAACCGGAAATAGTAATAACTAAGGCTAGACAGATTAATCCTATTCTAAACAAGATCGTCTTTTTCAATTTGATTAACCCCATAATTATCTATTTCATACACTTCATCACACAAGATTTTTATATCTTGAATTCTGTGAGATGTGATGATGATTATTTTTCCATTCTCTTTTTCTTGCTTTAATAAATCATAAACCATATTTAACCCAGTCTTATCTATACCATTAGTAATCTCATCTAATATAAGTACATCAGGATTCTCCATTATAGCCTGCGCCAAAGCTAAACGCTGTTTCATCCCCGTTGAATAAGTTTTTACTTTACTTTTATCATTCTGTAATCCTATCTTCTCTAATATATTTATTATATCTTGTTCACTGATAAGATTTTTTATTGAAGCTAATATATAAAGATTTTCATAACCAGATAGATAATTATAAAATTGTGGATCATTAATAACTAATCCAATAGATGGTAAGATATGAATATCCTTATATAATTCTTTTTCATTATAAAGAATTTGACCACTGTTAGGTTGCATTAATCCGGATAAAATTTTAAACAATACTGATTTTCCACAGCCGTTTGGACCAACTATTCCATATATTTTACCTGATTCAAATTCTAAATTAATATTTTCAAAGATAGTTCTGTTTTTGAAATGTTTACATACATTTCTTGCTTCTAATTTATTCATAAACGACTTTTCCTTTCATTTTGTAGATGATGAAGGTTCCTATTATACATACTGATAATAACGCTAAAAATATATATAACCAGTTTCTACACCAAATAATATCAATAAACTGGATATTGAATAAAGCATTTGGTGTAGGGATAAACATTGTAATGTTTTGAAAAAAGCTCAACAATCCTCCTAGACCAATTATGATTGTGAAGCATACTTCTTGTTTAAAAAAACATCTAAATATATAGTAAATACCTAAATATAAGAATACACTGACAACGCTCATTGCAAATAAATATAAGAGATTCCAACTTTCCCATGGATACCCGAAAATCGATATTATATATACAATTGCGGTAACATAGATACTATAAAAACTAACTACTATTAGATCAGTAAGAATATAATGCTTTAAGCGATTATTCTCTCTAGAACTGACAAATGTATTTGAATAGATTTCTTCATTTAGATGGTGAAAGTATAAAATTGGAATTAAAAGTAAACTGTAAAAAAATCTTAGATATATCATGGAATAATATCCATACCCATCTAAACGCATTAAAACTTTCCCAAAAAACAATAATATGGGAATAAGTAATAATAGTTGTAAAGTTCTTTCATTAAATATTAAATGATATCTAATTTTCATATTTATCCCTCATTTCTTTTGGTAAATATATAGGTAAATAAAATTCCTAATATTATTAGTGAAAAAAACCATGCAGCAAATCCTATCCAACAATAAGGGTAAAGACAGTTGTACCAAGCTATTAGGATATTCTCAATAGCGAAGTCAAATAAAAATGATGCACTAAAGATTAATCTATATACATAAGCAAGAACAAAAGGAACGACATATATCAGTAAGTATCGTTTTGTATTTAATGAAAGTCCATAGGTGAAAACGCCTATGGCTGCTGCATAAAGACTGGTTAGTACTCCGTAAACTAGACTTACAAAACTTGGATGAGTCATCACGGAGTAAGGCAAAATTAAAGTAGTTACTCCCCATTTAGTATGAAATTGATTATACATAGATAAGGGATAGCTGGCAAAAGTATCTGTTCCTAAATATTGAGTACCAAATATGATATTGTTCGTTAAAACTAATACAGCATAAAAAGAAAAATAGAGTAGAAAGGATAACAGAAATGTGCTTACAAGACGTGAGATTAAAAATTGTTGTTTTCCCATTTTTGTATATAAAATTGTACTTAGTTCTTTTTCATTGTAAATAGGATCAATTATAAAGAATGTGATTAATAATGGGATAGTTGTAATTATTAAGAATTGATTTCCATATAAAGAATGAGCTAAAACTAATGAAGTTTCAAATACCCCTCCTGCTTCAGAAATATTTCCCCCATATTTAATATATTGAGCTACATTGAATATAAAAGCAAATGACATCACAATAACTATACTGTAGGTAAAGCGTTTATTCATTAGCATCAATTTGAAATGGTTTATTATTAGTTTCATTATATCACCATCTTTCGAAAATTTTAAGAAATTAGTTTAGAATAGTATCCTTATTATATCATTTAAATATATAGTTAAAATAGGGAAATTAATCCCTATTTTAATGCCAGTATGTTCCACTTACAGTTAGTGCATTTAAAGAATCGATATTTCCTTTTAAATATACAGGTTGACCGCTATATCCACTATAATATATCATTCCACTTGTGCTATTAGCACCATGAGTGGTTACTGTACCAGCTAGAAGTTTAATAGAATCATAATTTTCATACAGCCAATATGTGGTTGTGCAATTAGCGCTACTGTTCCCTGTGCTTACTCTTAAATAATTGTTGTTATCACCATTTGTTCCATAAGCCATAGTTTGACCACCTGAACCCCATGGGAACCAATGTGAGAATCCGTCAGATACAGCTGCATTAACATTACCTACCATTGAAAGCATCATTACGCAGACGAAACAAGCTGCTAATATTTTTGTAAATCTTTTCATTTTCTTATCCTCCTTATTCTTAGTTTAATGTTATAAAGATTTGCAACATAATTCTAATTTTTATTTGTTCTTTTTTATCTCCCCCATTCTCTTTTGTATTAAAATTGTAAAGTAATGATGTCCTCTATAATTATTAATTACCATATATTAATAATGCGGTCAACCAAATGAGACAACATGCATAATAATAGGATAAGATGCACATATAATTACATGAAAAACTATGACTCATATTTCATAATTAAATCAATCTTTTTTATTCACATATAGAGTATATGCATTTTTAAATCGTTCTTTATAATGCCTTGATAAGGGAATTACATGCTTAGTTTTCAAAATTATATCTTTTCCATTAATTTTTTTAATATGTAACAAATTAACGATAAATGATTTATGTGAGTAAGCAAAGTTATATGTATTTACAATGTTAGCCCAATCTTTTAATGGCATTTTAGTTTCTAAAATCTTACCATTATATAAATAAACCTTACTATGTTTTAAATAGAATTCAATGAAAAGTATATCTTTGAAATAAATCTTTTTTTCATATAGAGATGGATCATATATACCAGCTAAATCATTAGTTAAATCATTAAAGATTTCTACCATTTCTTTTTCAAAAAACTCTTTGTTTAATGGTTTTAGAAAATATCGATCTGCCTTTATTTTGTATCCATCTAATATGTATCGTTGATGATGTGTCACAATAACTAACTTTACTTTATTATTAACGTATCTTATTTTTTTCCCTATATCTATACCATTTCCATTCTTTAATTCAATTCCAAGAAAAATTAAATCATATTTAAATAGACTTAATAAATCATTATGGCTTAAAAATTCAACAGAAGTAATGTTAAAAGAAATTTTTCGATGCTTTTCAACTTGAAATAATATTTCTTTCAATTGTTTTACATCTTGCTCTTTATCTTCAATAATTAATATATTCAATGTTCCCCATCTCCCCCACTAAGAAATTATATATTTTGTTGAAGTTATATTATAATTATAAGTTTCATTCATTAAATTCAACTATCCCATAATACGATGCTATCATTTATGATGGGATGAATCAATAATTAGCCAATGTATGCAACAAAACCACGGAAAACCTTATAATGCAAAAGCGGATAATTATTTTTGAAAATGAATTAAAGAGTTTTTATTATGTCTTGAATAAATTAACATATCTTATGAACCTGAAACATAAAATAACCTAGGTGATAAAATGTATAAGAAAATAATGGTTATAGCGATTATTGCAGTTGCAATATGCTTGTTTATATTTAAACCGAACAAAAAAACGGAAGAAGTAAATGCGGAACAAACTTTAACAAACCGCATCATTGTCATTGATCCGGGACATGGAGGTTTAGACAATGGGGCAAATGTAGGGAAAGTAAGAGAAGATCAATTAAATCTTAAAATAAGTTTAGCACTTAAAGAAGAACTAGAATCCCGTGGAGCGACAGTATATCTTACACGAGATGATGACAACGACTTAACACATCGCGATTATAACTATTCAAAGCAAGATGATATGTATTTGCGTGTACGTAAAATCGATAGCTATAATGCAGACTTATTTATAAGTATTCATTTAAATGCTTCCACCGTTTCTTCAACTTGGGGGTCACAGGTTTTTTATTATGGAAAGAGTGATACTGCTAAGGAGTTAGCTACAGATATTCATGATGCTATGAAGCCGATAACTGGCACTCGTAAAAAAATAGAAAGTGCTAATTTCTATGTGTTGCGCTGTACAAAAACAAAAGGGGTATTAGTAGAATGTGGTTTTTTAACAAATGGAAACGAAAAGGGACAATTAGCTTCCAGTAAATATCATAAAAAACTGGCTGTTGCGATATCCGATGGGATTGAGACGAATCTGTCGAAGGTGCCGCCGGTAACACCGGAACCAACAGAACCGGTAGAACCATTATCATAAAAAAGTTCATTTATATAAATTAAAAATTGGAGGGAGAATTTCTTTCTCCGTTTTTAATGTTTAAATCTATATTTTCTTGTCGGAATAAATAGATAAAAATAATTTAAAAAAATTTCTATAAAGTGTTGACGAACACGGATTCAGGTGATAATATATAAAGGCAGTCAATTGATGGGCCTGTAGCTCAGCTGGTTAGAGCACACGCCTGATAAGCGTGAGGTCGATGGTTCGAGTCCATTCAGGCCCACCATTAATAGATTGTCTAATATAAATATGGTGTTGCCCATATATTGGGCCTGTAGCTCAGCTGGTTAGAGCACACGCCTGATAAGCGTGAGGTCGATGGTTCGAGTCCATTCAGGCCCACCATATTAAAATATTTTGGGGCCTTAGCTCAGCTGGGAGAGCGCCTGCTTTGCACGCAGGAGGTCAGGAGTTCGATCCTCCTAGGCTCCACCATTTTAAATAGCAGATACTGGTGACAGTATTTTTTTTATACGTTTGTGTTGGGAGGGGTTACATGCGTTTTAAAAAGTTTTTTGGAACGAAAGCGTTCTATAAATCAGTTATTTTGATTGCATTGCCAATTATGGCACAGCAATTCGTTACATCCTTTGTTAATCTAATTGATAACGTCATGATTGGAAGCGTCGGTTCAGTAGCCTTAACCAGTGTTACTGTAGCAAACAAATTTTATCTGATCTTCAATTCAACCTTGTTTGGGTTGTGCGGAGCATCGGGCATTTTTATTGCCCAGTATTTTGGAGCAAAGGATCATCGTAAATGTCAGGAAGTATTTGATGCCAATATGTTGTTCTCACTGCTTTCAGGGTTATTGTTTACTTTAATGGTCATATTTATTCCGGTGCAAATTCTTCAAATGTTCTCAAAAACACCTGCAATTGTTGATTCGGGATTATCTTATTTAAATTTTATTAAATACAGTTATTTACCATACGCGGTATCAATGACCTGCATGATGGCATTGCGTTCTGTGGGGATTAATAAGATCCAGTTAAAGATTGGGATATTAACAGTAGCGACGAACACCTGTTTAAATTATGTTTTAATTTTCGGTCACTTTGGATTTAAACCAATGGGTGTTGAAGGTGCCGCGATCGCAACATTAATTGCTCGTTTAGTAGAAATGATTATTTATCTAATGCTGCTGCTGAAAAGAAAGCATTATTTCCGTTTAGATATCAATGGAATGTTCCATTTAAATAAGGATTTAATTTCAAGATTAATGATCAAAGCATTACCTCTAACTATTAATGAAATTATGTTTTCATTAGGAAATGCAATGATTTTTAAATCATATATACGTACTGATGAATTTTTAGTCGCAGCCATTTCGGTAGTAGATACAGTAATGAATATTGCCTTTATTATCTTTGGAGGTCTTTCAAGTGCAGTAGCGATTATGATTGGAAATAAACTGGGAGCCAATGAATTGGATGAAGCACGGGAAAATTCATTGAAATTAATTGTCTTTGGAGCCATGGTTGCCGTTGTGATTAGTGCAATACTGATTTCGTTTTCCGGAGTAATACCAAAAATTTATAACTTAGAACCAGAGATCAATCAGGCGATAACGACGATGTTGTGTATCAAATCACTCATGATCCCGTTTTATGTTATTAATGTGTGTATCTTCTTCGTATTAAGGGCAGGTGGGGATGCTGCTTCTACATTAATTATGGATAGTGGTTTCTTGTGGGGAGCATCTGTTTTATTTTCAACTCTGCTGTCTATATTTACACCGATTCCGTTAATTCCTTTATATGCGATTATTGAATCATTGGATATATTTAAACTTTTTGTAGCAAGTTATTTCTATCGCAAAGGACATTGGGTACGAAATATGACACTCGAAGTAGAGGCTTAACGGCCTCTTTTTTTGTTTTGATATTGACAGAAGCTAAATAAATGATTATACTTTTAGACAAGTAAGAAATTCGATGATTTAGGAGTAAGTAGTGATTGTAGCGGAGGCGTAGAGAATCAGTGGTTGGTGAAAACTGATGTGAAGCAGATCATGAATGGACCTAATAGAAGCGAGGTGAATACAAAGTAGCCAAGCCGCAGTTCTAGCGTTAAAAAGAAGCAGACATGTTGGTGTTTGTATAAGCTGTTTTTCTATATATGGGTGGCATAACGAATCAATCTTCGTCCTATTATTGGGCGGAGATTTTTTATTTCTGGCTTATACAAAATAAGGAGGGATATAAATGATTTTAAATATGACCCCATATTTTTATTTAGAATTATACATTAAGGAAACGAGACGGTGGTGTATCAAGTTGGAGATCCAAACGGGGGTATATGTCAGGAAACTATTATTTTCTGGGAAATAATACAAAGTTTTACTTGTGTATGAAGACAAATAAAAGAAAAGAGGAAAAACAATGAACAGAGGATTTTATGGCCCCTATGGCGGGCAATATGCACCAGAATTATTGATGAGTGCGTTAAATGAGTTGGAAGAGTGTTATCTTCAGTTAAAAGAGGATAAAGCATTTCAAGAGGAACTCGATTTCTATTTAAAAGAATATGCTGGTCGTCCATCTTTGCTTTATTATGCCAAAAAGATGAGTGAAGATTTAGGCGGAGCTAAGATTTACTTAAAGAGAGAAGATCTGAATCATACCGGAGCACATAAAATCAATAATGTGTTAGGTCAGATCTTATTAGCCAAACATATGGGGAAAAAGAAAGTTATTGCGGAAACCGGAGCAGGACAGCATGGGGTTGCAACGGCAACAGCTGCAGCATTATTCGATATGGAATGTGAGATTTTTATGGGAATAGAAGATACACAAAGACAATCTCTTAATGTATTTAAGATGGAGCTGCTAGGAGCAAGGGTAACCGCAGTGACAAGCGGCACCGGAACTTTGAAAGATGCCTGTAATGAAGCGATGGCGGCATGGGCAAATTGCTACCAAGATACATTTTACGTATTAGGGTCAGCCACCGGACCGCATCCTTATCCTATGATGGTGCGTGATTTTCAACACATTATTTCGAAAGAATCTTTGAAGCAGTGTCAGCAAAAGGAAGGAGCTTTGCCTGATTATGTGATTGCTTGTGTAGGCGGCGGTTCAAATGCGATTGGCTCATTCTATGAATATTTACCTTATCCCAAAGTTCATCTTATCGGGTGCGAAGCAGCAGGCAAAGGGGTGGATACATCGTTGCATGCCGCAACATTGACAAAGGGCTCAATCGGCGTACTTCATGGAATGAAATCTCTGTTTTTACAGGACACTGAAGGGCAGGTCATGCCGGTATATTCAATTTCAGCAGGATTGGATTATCCGGGCATTGGACCAGAGCATGCCTATTTAAAAGAATGTGATCGCGCTTTGTATGTCGCAATTCGTGATGATGAAGCAGTGGAAGCCTTTCATTATTTAAGTAGGATGGAAGGAATTATTCCCGCTATTGAATCCAGTCATGCAGTCGCTTATGCAATGAAACTGGCACCGCAGCTTTCAAAAGATAAGATCATTATGGTAACATTGAGCGGACGAGGAGATAAAGATGTGAAAAGCATTGCAGATATTATGGGGGTGGAGATCAATGAATAGAATCGATGATACATTACAGACTTTAAACAGTGAACAGAAAACAGCTATGATTGGTTATAGTATTATTGGTGATCCGAATCGAGAAGTGAGTATGGCAATTGTAAAGCAGATGGTAAAAAATGGGTGTGACATGATTGAATTGGGACTGCCATTTTCAGATCCGATTGCCTTGAACATGGATCTTCAAAAAGCAAATGTAAGAGCATTGTCTCAGCATATGACAACACCAACAGCGATGCAATGCATTAAAGAGATACGTGAAACGACAATGATTCCCATAATATTAAATGTTTATTATAATCAGATCTTTTGTTATGGCATCGATAAATTCTTTTGTGAAGCCAGCAGCAGCGGCATTGATGGTATCTTTATTGGCGATCTTCCTATTGAACATCAACCTGAAGTGATGGAAAGTGCTCAGAAATATAATATTTATCTTCTTTCTTTAATTACTCCTTCTTCATCTAAAAGAATAAAGAAAATAGCTGAGAATGCACAGGGTTACTTGTATTGTGTTGCTGAGGAAGAAGAGCTTCCTCAATTTATAAAAGTATTAAATAAGGAGACTCCAATCCCGAAAATAATCACGATGAACCAAGAAAGCTTACTTGATTTTGAAAATGGGAAGTGTTTAGAAGATGGGATTAAAATAGAAGATATGATTATTAAGGAAATTCCACGTTTATTGGAAACAGCAATAACGCTAGAGGAACTGGGGCAGACGATAAAGAAAATTAGTAATCGTGTTCATCAATGAAAAATTTAAAAGAAAGTGTCGAAAAAGGATAGGCTACTTTCTTTTTTTGTTGTAAAATGCCAATAGGAGGTTTCGTTATGGCAAAAAAAATGTTTTCTAAAGAACCCTATATTTTTACAACTTTAACTGCATTTTCAATAGCGTTTTTTATGACATATATATTAGGGAATATATTAACTCAAATAGGAATATGGACGCATCTCAATTTGTTAAGCCAATGGGGAGCACTGATGCCAGGACTGCTAGGTCCGGCTATTGGGATCAGTATTGCTTATAAAAGTGGAACAAGTCATTTAGGATTAATATGTGCAATGATGGCAGGATGTGTCGGATTGGGAAGTATCAGTGGTACGGATTTACAGATCGCTGCACCGTTTATGGCATATATCTGTGTTTTAGTGACAGTCTGGGTGAATAATTTTTTGGAAGGGAAAACCCCTTTTGATTTATTTCTTTTACCATTAGCCAGTGTTTTTATTGCCGGCATCATACACGCATTGTTTACACCATATTTATCTATCTTTTTAACTTATGTTGTTCAGTTTATTAATAATATGACAAATATGAACCCTTTGCTGATGGGAATTGTGATTGCAGTGGTTGCTGGGCTATTATTTACCAGTCCGATTACGATCGTCGCCATCACTTCTATTCTCCAATTAACACCGCTTGCCTGTGGTGCGGCTTTAGCTGGCGTTATGTCTTTTATGTTGGGACTGGGAGTAATGTCATTGCAGGATAATGATATCGGTGATAGTTTGGCTGTTATATTTGGAACCAGCATGCTGCAGTTTACAAATATGATTAAACATCCGATTATTCTCATTCCGCCGATAGTATCAAGCATTGTCTGTGGATGTGTCTCAGCGGCATTGTTTCAAATCACAACGTCTATTCATTCGGTAGCCATTGGTGGAACTCTATTTATGGGAGTTATTGAAACGGTGGAACAAATGGGAATCAGTTACTGGATTCTTCCGGTAGTGGCTTATATTATTTTACCGATTGTTATTAACTTTGCGGTTTATCAATTATTTAGAAAAGCACATTATTTACGAAATGGTGATTTAAAAATTTTAAAATAAGCGCTGACCTTATTAAATCATGATGATTTGATAAGGTTTTTTTAATGAAATGAGTATGTTTTTTCTTTTAAGAAACAAGCTAATTTGAAAACATCCTATTTATTATGAGAGGAGTCAAATATGGAATACTGGAAATTAATTGGAATTGCAATCATTGTTGTTGGGTTTACTTTAAAATTTGATGTTTTGGCTGTTGTTTTAACTGCTGGGATTGTCACCGGATTTGTAGCGGGAATAAACTTCTATGACATCTTAACAATATTAGGACAGTCTTTTGTCAATAATCGTTTAATGTCAATCTTTTTAATTATTTTTCCAGTCATTGCGATTATTGAAAGATATGGGTTAAAAGAACGTGCGGGGCAGTTGATTGGTCGTATAAAAAATGCTTCTGCCGGTAAAATCCTATCCTTATATATGGTGATTCGTTCAATTGCTTCGGCCTTAAATATTCGTATTGGCGGACATGTTCAATTTATTCGTCCGTTAATTCTGCCGATGTCAGAGGCAGCTGCAGAAAGTTCCAAAGGAGAAAGTTTAACCGAAAAGCAAGCGGATCATTTAAAAGGAATATCGGCTGCGGTAGAAAACTACGGTAACTTTTTTGCTCAAAACTGCTTTCCGGCAGCCAGCGGGGTTGTTTTGATTCAAGGGACAATGGCAGAACTAGGCTATGAGGTGACACTGCAATCGATTGCCACTGCTGCTATTCCGATTGCGGTGATTACAGTGCTGCTTACTTTTATACAGGTTTGGATATACGATAAGAGATTAAAGAAAAGCATTATAAAGGAGAAAGGATAATATGTCACAGCTATTGCAATGGGCACCGGAGATCTTTTATAGTTTGTGTGGATTGGTAAGCATTAATGCAGCAGTTCGGGCATTAAAGAATTCGAAGGCTAAATATGGTACATTCCTGTTTTGGCTGATATTAGGGATTATCTTTATTTTTGGTAAAATTATACCTTATATGATGACCGGAGTACTGCTTATTTTTATGGGACTTTTAACGGTGACGAATCAAGTGAGGATGGGAGAATTTGAAGAAATCGATGAGGTCAAGAAAAAAGAAGCAAGTGAACGTGTGAAAAGTAAAATCTTTATTCCGGCGGCTTTGATTGGTGTTATGGCATTGGTGATGTCATTTGTTCGGATTGACGGTAAACCCTTGGATGGAGCAACAATGATTGGGGTTGCATGTTTAGTTTCACTAATCTCTGCTTTTATTATCTGCAAGCCTAAAGTCAAAGAAACCCGAGAAGATACAGCGCGTCTATTAATGCAGGTTGGAGCGGCGTGCTTGCTTCCACAATTATTAGGGGCTTTGGGGGCAGTTTTTACAAAGGCAGGAGTAGGAGAAGTGATAGCTTCTATTATTTCAAGCATTTTTCCTACCGGTAACATCGTGATTGGGGTATTATTATATTGTTTAGGGATGGTTGTTTTTACAATGATCATGGGAAATGGTTTTGCTGCTTTTTCAGTTATTACGGTAGGAATTGGGGTTCCTTTTGTTATCATGCAGGGTGGAGATCCGGTTGTGGTAGCAACTTTAGGAATGACCAGTGGCTTTTGCGGAACTTTGCTAACGCCGATGGCAGCTAATTTTAATATCGTGCCTTGTGCTGTTTTAGAAACAAAAGATAAGTGGACAGTGATTAAAGCGCAAATTCCGATGGCAGTTGTATTGATTGTTATCCATGTTGTGCTGATGCTGACACTGGCATTTTAGAAAGGAAGATAGTATGAAAATATTAGTAACAGGATTTGATCCTTTTGGCGGAGAAAAAATAAACCCGGCGATTGAATCAGTAAAAAGATTGCCTGATTGTATATTAAATGCGGAGATTATTAAATTGGAAATACCGACCGTATGTCACAAGTCGTTAAAAGTAATTGATGAGGCAATTGTGAAATATGCACCCGATGTGATTTTGTCAGTAGGACAGGCTGGCGGAAGAAGTGATATCACAGTGGAAAGGGTTGGGATTAATATAGATGACTGCCGTATTCCTGATAATGAGGGGAATCAAATCATTGATGAACCAATTTACCCGGATGGGCCAGCAGCTTATTTTGTCAATCTGCCCATTAAGGCAATGGTACGTCAGATTCAGGAAGCAAAGATTCCGGCTTCTATATCAAATACGGCTGGGACATTTGTCTGCAATCATGTCACCTATGGGGTGCGTCATCTGATTGAAACTAAATACAAGGGGAAACGCAGTGGGTTTATTCATATTCCATATTTACCGGAACAGGTAGTGGATAAAAAAGATAAGCCAAGTATGTCACTAGAGATGATCGTTAAAGCCTTAGAGGCAGCCATTGAAGCGATTATTCAATATCCTGAGGATATTAAAGTGACGGGTGGGGCGACACATTAATGAGACGTATCTTTGTATATGGAAGTTTACGATATGGGATGTATAATTACCAGAAATATTTAGCGGGGCATTGCAAGGTTATACAAAGGGCGTATATCAAAGGAACATTGTATTCATTACTGAGAGTAGAGTATCCGGCTTTGGTGGATGAAGGCGATAAAATGGTTTTAGGGGAGATTCTAGAGCTGGATGAAACGGTCGATATGAAGCTCCTCGATGTTTTAGAACGCTATTATGAAGAAGGGAATATTAATAATGAATATGATCGGTTGATTATGCCGATTTATGATATTGACCAGAAAACAATTATAGAACATTTGCCGGTTTATATTTATAATTTAAAAAAGCCGGAACAGAGAGAACGATTAGATAAGGAAATTGAAGATGGGGATTATGTTCGTTATCGAGAATCAACGTATAAATGGTAGACTTTAATGTAGAGTCTGCCTTTTAATTTGAAAATAAAGGTAAATCCGCCTTTTTATCACTGATAGTGAGTATTTTTAAAGGTGTAATTATAGATACAGTTAAAGTTATAGATTAAAAAAGTTATGTTCCTTGTGATGAAGCCGTGATGTATAAATGAAAAAACATTCTTAGTTAGGCAAAATAAAATAATCAAAGGGATTAAATAGAATAGTTGCATTTGTGCAATATTTGTAGTATTATGTCATTGATTAAAATAGTTGTTTCAAGAATTATTTTAATAAAGGATAATTGACAGTTATCTGGTATATAGGAATGTTGAAAGAGGAGATCGTTGCATTGTCACGTCTTGTCATAGACAGGGTCATAGTGTCATGAGTTGAACTTAATTCTTAGGTTCAATAGGCGAAGCCTACTCTTTTTTAGGAGGAACCCCATGAATTGGTATGTGATTCAGGTGAGAAGCGGTCATGAAAAAGAGATCGCTGATAAATGTCGCAGCTTGATTAGTAAAGAGGTGTTGCAGGAATGTTTTATTCCTGAATACTATGTGCAAAAGAAGTTTCATGGTCAATGGCACAAGGTGAAGCAGATTCTGTTTAGAGGCTATGTCTTTTTGATCAGTGATCATATTGAGGAGCTGTTTAATGAGTTAAAGAAGATTCCGGACTTTACTAAGGTGATTGGTAAGAAAAAGGAAGAGATTTATCCCTTGAAAGAAGAGGAAGTCGCGTTTTTGGTGAGCTTTTCGAAAGAGGATCATATCGTGGATATGTCGATTGGGTATATCGAAGGCGAACAGATTTATGTGACAGAAGGTCCTTTGAGAGGAAAAGAAGGCATGATTCAAAAGATCGATCGCCATAAGCGAATGGCCTATATACAAGTGAGCTTATTTAATGAAGAGACGACCGCAAAGGTAGGATTAGAAATCATCAGCAAGAACTAGCTTCTTGCTTTTATTTTGGAGGGAAATTTATGAAACAGAAAACTATACCATTTTCACCACCAGATATGAGTGATCTAGAAGTAGATGTGGTAAAAGAAGCTATTTTGTCAGGATGGATAACCACAGGGCCCAAAACAAAAGAATTTGAAAAAGCATTAGCCCAATATATAGGAACAGAAAAGGTTGTATGTTTAAACAGCGCAACTGCTGCAATGGAATTGACTTTACATCTGTTAGGAGTGGGTCCGGGAGATGAAGTAATTGTACCGGCTTATACCTATACTGCAAGCTGCAGTGTGATTTGTCATGTGGGGGCAACACCTGTGATGGTTGACTGTGCACCTGAAAGTTATGAAATGAACTATGATCAGCTTTATAATAAGATTACTGAGAAAACGAAAGTGATCATTCCTGTTGATATAGCCGGTGTATTATGTGATTATTCAAAAATTTATCATGTGATAGAGAAGAAGAAAGGCTTATTTCAGTCAAGAAACTCTATTCAAAAATTATTTAACAGAATAATTATTATGGCAGATTGTGCGCACGGTTTTGGAGCGGTTCAAAATGGACAACAAGCAGGACATCAGGCAGATTTTACTTGTTATTCATTTCATGCGGTTAAAAATCTCACAACAGCAGAGGGTGGTGCTGTAACATGGAAATATGTAGACGGAATGGATAATGAAGCTGTTTATCATGAATATCAATTGTTGTCATTACATGGACAAAATAAGGATGCGTTGCATAAAAGCAAAGTTGGAGCATGGGAATACGATATTGTAAGTCCAGCCTATAAATGTAACATGACAGATATCATGGCTGCAATAGGATTAGCTCAATTAAGAAGGTATCCTGACATGTTGGCATGGCGACATGAAATAATAAGACAATATAATGAGGCTTTTAAAGATTTACCGGTAAAAGTTTTAAATCATAAAGATGATAGTCATCAATCAAGTGGTCACTTGTATTTTATTAGAGTTAAAGGAATAGAGGCGCAGAAAAGAAATGATATCATTACGCGGATGGGAGAAATGGGGGTTGCGTGCAATGTTCATTATAAGCCTCTACCAATGATGAGTGCGTACAAAAATCTTGGGTTTAATATTGAAGACTATCCAAATGCTTTTAATCAATATAAAAATCAAATTACATTACCCTTATATAGTAGACTGACACAAGAGGATGTAGATTATATTATTCAATGTTTCAAAATGATTTTGGAGAAATGTGGATGCTGTTAAAAGAATGGAATGATATTCCAAAGTTTATGAAAAATGAAGAAGTAAAAAAATATTATGAAATATTAAATAAAAAACGATTCAGTTTAATTCTGAAACGTTTTTTTGATATAGTTACATCATTTATACTTTTGGTTCTACTCACCCCAGTTTTTTTTATTTTATCTATATGGATTAAAGTAGATAGTCAGGGACCAGTTTTTTATAGACAAGAACGAGTGACACAATATGGTAAACTTTTTAAAATTTATAAATTTAGAACAATGGTTATAAATGCGGATCAGGTTGGAGCATTAATAACTACACAAAATGACCTAAGAATAACTAGAGTTGGTAAAAAAATAAGAAAATGTAGATTAGATGAAATCCCTCAATTATTTAATATTTTAGCAGGAGATATGAGTTTTGTGGGAACAAGACCAGAGGTTAAGAAATATGTAGATAGGTATACAAACGAAATGAAAGCAACATTGTTATTGCCTGCAGGAGTAACATCGTTGGCAAGTATAGAGTTTAAAGATGAAGATAAGATTATGAATCAATATGTCAATGAAATAAATTCTATAGATGCAATATATATTGAAAAAGTGTTACCTGAAAAGATGGCATTTAATTTAAACAGTTTAAAAAACACAAATATTTTTAATGAGTTCTTAATACTTATTAAAACAGTAGTAAAGGTGTAGGTAAAAAAATTGAAAAAAATATTAATTTTAGCTAATTTTGATGATTTCTATAATACAAGAAAAGAAGTGGTTGAAGAACTTGTCAAATCATATGAAGTAAATATATGCTATCCCTACGGTTTAAATGTAGAGAAATTTAAAGAGATGGGTGCTAAATATACAGATATTACTATAGATAGAAGAGGTAAAAACCCGATACAGGATATTAAATTATTTATACATTACTTTAATATCATAAAAAAGTATAAACCGGATTGTGTGCTATCATATAGTATTAAGCCGAATATTTATGGTGGTTTAGCGTGTAGAATTATTAAAATACCATATCTTGTAAATATCACGGGATTAGGTAGTGCTCTTGAGAATTCCGGTTGGTTACAAAAACTAACCATTGCACTACATAAAATAGCATTGAAAAAAGCTCATACTATTTTTGTGCAAAATAAAGAAAATAAAAAATTTTTTCAACGTCATAATATAAATGTTGATGCATTAGTTCTAATTCCGGGTTCAGGAGTAAATACTGATGATTATGTATATCTTGAATACCCTAAAACTAAAGAAAAACATTTTTTATATATTGCTAGAGTTATGAAAGAAAAGGGAATTGATCAATATCTAGAAGCAGCGGCGATTATTAAAAGGAAATATAAAGATACATATTTTCATATCTTAGGATTTTGTGAAGAAGATTATAAAGATATTTTAAAACAATATCAAGATAAAAATTACATATTGTACCATGGGTTAGTAGAAGATGTAAAAAAATATCACAAGATGAGTTGTTGTTTAATTCATCCATCATATTATCCTGAAGGGATGTCTAACGTTTTATTAGAAGCCTGTGCTTGTGGGCGACCTGTTATTACAACTAATCGTAGTGGTTGTAAAGAGATAGTCGATGATGGCAAAAATGGCTACATTTTTCAACAGTGTAATACTAACGATCTTGTTGAAAAAATAGAAAAATTCTTACGTCTTTCAGTGGAAGAACAAATGCAAATGGGGGTAAAATCACGAAATAAAGTGAAACTAGAATTTAATCGTTCTATTATAATAAAACAATACAAAATTAAAATCAAAGAGGTATTAAATGAGGAATAGAGATATATTAAATAGAATTAAATGGATAGTTCTTTTGATAAATTTTTTTTTAAAAATTTTTGGAAAAAAGTTAAATTACATTTTTTTCAAAGGAGTTAAAAATTTTCCAGGGAAAACAGGTATTTTATTACGATTTGTTACCATTAAGAATTGTACATCATATTGTGGCTGGAATGTATGTTTAAAAAAAGGTGTTATTATTAAGAATCCATATCAATTATCTATTGGAAATAATGTAAGCATTAATGAAAACTGTTTTTTGGATGCTCTAGGTGGGATTGAAATTGGCAATGATGTTTCTATAGCACATGATGTTTCCATAATCTCATTTGAACATGTCTATGATAATTTAAATATCCCTATAAAGGATCAAGGTTTAAAATCAAAAAAAATTAAGATTAACGATAATGTTTGGGTTGCAGCGAAAGCGGTACTATTGGCTGGCACAGTAATTAATTCAGGAGCTATTATAGGAGCTAGTGCAGTGGTTACGAAATCTTGTGAAAAAAATACTATTTATGGTGGTATACCAGCAAAGGCTATAAAAAAAAGAGGCGAGGAACAATGAAGTGTTTATTTGTTCATGATTTTCGTTCATATCATTATTTAGAAACTGCATATTGTACAAATCTTTCATATGAAATATGGAGTAAACGTTATTTGCCGTTTTTTGATAATTTAGTTATATTGAACAGAACAAAAGATGTTGAAAAAAAACCAAAAGGACTTGTTATTTCTAGTGGTTCTGGAGTAATTTATGCTAAAAAAATAAATTTATTTAAAAATATAGATTTTTTTATCCATTATTCAACATATAAAAAAATAATACAGGACTATATTATTAATAGTGATGCCGTTATTATACGTCTTGATAGTTTTTTAGGGTTAATAGCAGCAAAGTTATGTAGGAAAATGAATAAACCATATATTATTGAAGTCGTTGGTTGTGTATGGGACTCGTTTTGGAATAAAGGAACTGTAGGAAAATTATTGGCACCCTGTTTATACATAAAAACAAAAAAAGAGATATATCAATGCAAATATGTTATTTATGTCACTAAAGCATTTTTACAAAAAAGATATCCTAGTAGTGGCAAGAATATTAATTGTTCAAATGTATGTCTCCAGCATACAGATGACAGAGTATTGGCAAGAAGATTATTAAAAATTGACGCTCTATCAACAAAATCAAAAATAATAATCGGTACTATTGCAGCTTTGGATATTAAGTATAAAGGCCAACAATATGTAATAAGAGCTATTAGTTACTTAAAAAAACAGGGATATTCTAACTTTGAATACCATCTTGTAGGTGGAGGTAATCAATTGTTTTTAAAGAAACTTGTTAAAAAATATGACTTGGAAGAGAACATTAGATTTATTGGTCCTATTGAACATGAAAAAATTAATATATGGTTAGATAGTATTGATATCTATATTCAGCCTAGTAGACAAGAAGGATTACCAAGGGCACTCATTGAAGCAATGAGTCGTGGTCTTCCTTGTTTAGGTGCTAAAACAGCAGGAATTCCAGAATTGTTAAATACTCAGTGTATCTTTTCAAACACACACAACAATTACAAAATAATTGCTAAAATGCTTAATTGTTTAACAACTGATAAGATGAAAAAACTTGCTAAAGAGAATTTTATAAATGCTAAAGATTATGAAGAAGAAAAGATTAATAAAATTAGATTTTCTTTTTTTAATGATTTTAAAAAAAGAGAGATAGGATGATTTAATGATTAGAATATTACAAATAGTTTCAAGCATGGATCGTGGTGGTATTGAAACATATATCATGAATGTATATCGCAAAATTGATAAAAGTAAAATACAATTTGATTTTTTGGTACATACAAACCGTATATGTGCTTATGATGATGAAATAGAAAAACTAGGTGGAAAGATATACCGTATTCATTCTAGACATCAAAGTATTGTACAAAATAGAAAAGATTTAAATGATTTTTTTAAAAATCATTCTGAATATAAGATCGTTCACATGCATGAAAGTTCTTTATCTTATATAACACCATTGAAAATTGCTAAAAAACATGGTATTCCAATAAGAATCTTGCATAGTCGTAATAATGCCATCAGAGGAAATAAGCTACATATTTTATTACATCATTTTAATCAGTTTATTTTCCCTAAATATATAACTGATTGTTTTGCTATATCTGATAAAGCAGCGATATGGATGTTTGGTAAAAAGTTTTATAATAGCGGTAAAGTTAAATTATTAAAAAACGGTATAAATATAGAGAATTTTAAGTTTAATCAGCAGTATAGAGACGAGATAAGAACCCTCTTTAATATATCTAATGATAAAATAGTGTTGGGCCATGTTGGGAGATTTTCGAAGCAAAAAAACCATGCTTTTTTAATAGATATATTTAGTGAAATCTGTAAAAATAATAATAACTATATGTTATTACTTATTGGCGATGGTAATAAAAAAGAAGAAATAAAAGAAATAGTTTCTAGTAAAAACCTACTTGATAATGTTATATTTATAAACCCTACATATACCGTTGAAAGATATTATGCAGCTATGGATTTATTTATTTTACCGTCATTATTTGAAGGTCTCGGTCGTGTTTTAATAGAAGCCCAATGTAATGGTTTAATGTGTTTCGCATCTCAATATGTAATTCCTGAGGAAGTAGCAATTTTAGATTCTTTTTCTTTTGTACCACTTAAAGATGGAGTTGATAAATGGGTACAACAGATTATCACAGCTGATAAGAAGCGTAGTATTAATAGCGATCAGTCAATTAGAGAGGCAGGCTATGATATGAATGAAGTAACAAAAGAATTATCTGTATTATATCTAAATTTGCTGAATAGGAGATGTTAATATGAAAATATCGAATAAGCTTTTCACTAAAGGGTTAAGTAAAGATGAATTCTCTTTATTATTCATCTTATTTATGACATTTTTAACAGGACTATTGTATTATTTTAATTTTATTTCTATAAATTATACTTTTTTAACTTTAATAGCATTTATTACCATTTTTTTTATAACAATATATTATTGGAAGATAAGAGAAAAGGTCAGTATATTTTTTACTATTATGATCTATACATATACACTTTTTACTCAATTTGGATTATGTTTTACATATTACTTGATAACAAAAAGTGTAGTATCTACCTATGGTTGGGAAACCCAATCGTTTTTATATTCAGAATATTATCCTCAAGTACTTGGACTTGCTCTGATTTCAGTCGCTCTTTTAGTACTGTCTGCATTATTAATGCACTATCTCATACCTAAAAAAGATAACAGCAATTTTAGATTATTAAATCAAATAGAAGAGAGAATTGGTTCAAAAATTGCATTAGCATTATTAACAATAGTATTGCTATATTTTTGTTATTATATAGTTACAGGAAAAATATATTTGGGGATGGATTATAATGATTATAGAGTTAGTGGGGTATTAGAAGGATTATATGATTATATTATAATTTTTTATTCTATTAGCATATGCTTTTTAGTTGCTTGTGCAAAAGGGTGGGAATTTAAGATAGGTGTAATCTTATTTCTAATTACAGCCATTATATTGTTCTCTTGTGGTAACAGGGGGGAAGTGCTTTTTCCGTTTTTAGCTTGTTTAGGAATTATTGTTTATAAACAGCAAACTATTAACTATAAGTACATATTAGCTGGTGCTGTTATTGTTCTTGTGTTTATTCCAGTGGTAAAGGTATTCAGACATTTAGGAGATAGTAATTTATTAACTGCATATATTGAAGCATCCCCGTTAAGTGGACTTGCAGAGATGGGTGTTTCCATGCGAATGACAAACTATATAGTTACCGAGTTACAGAATGGAACGCGAGAATTTCTCAATGGATTTTCATACTATAATCCCGTTATCAATATTTTAGATCATTTTGTACCATTTAATATACGACTAGAACCGCCAATTTATTTTAATTTTAGAAATAGTTTTTATTTCTTAAAAGCAATGACACCAGTAGCTGAAAGCTTTGCAAACTTTGGTTTATTTGGAGTAATACTCCACCATTCAATTATAGGAGGGGTATTAGGTGTATTAGAAGGAATTAAACCTACCGGGATTAAACTTGGTTTATTAGCAAGTATAACCGCAACTTTGGTTTATGCTACACGGAACGTTTTTTCTGGCGTACCAGCACAGATTTTCTTATGCTTAGTAATATATTATTCTATTAAGATAATAAGTCGAATCTTTTATCAACGGAGGAAAGTAAAAAATTATGATAAAGCAATTAATCAATAGATTGTTGTATTCTCATACTTACAGCAGTGAAGCGTATATTCGTTACTTAAGAAAAAACGGGGCTGTCATAGGAAAAAACACAAGATTTGTTTCACCTAAACAATGTAGGGTTGATTCTGGCAGAATGGATCATATTTCAATTGGAGACAATTGTTGTATTGTAAGCTCTAATTTAATAGCCCATGATTATTCATGGTACGTACTCATTGATAAATATGAACGAATCATTCCTGATGCAGGAGATACTATTCAGATTGGTAATAATGTATTTTTAGGGCTTAATACAACTGTTTTAAAAGGTGTAACTATAGGAGATAATGTGATTGTAGGAGCTAATTCTCTTGTTAATAAAGATCTAGAAAGCAATTCAATATATGCTGGTAATCCTATAAAGAAAATATGTACATTAGAAGAATATTATCAAAAAAGAGAAAAGCAGAGACTGCAGGAAGCTTTTAAAAAAATAGGATTCTATAAATATAAATATAATCGTAACCCAACTATTAAGGAAATGAATTTTTTTTCATTTTTATGGTTAAAAAGAACAAAGGAAAATTATGAACAATATATTAAGCCATTAAAATACAATGGGATTTCTAATCATCCTAAAATTAAAAATATATTTTTTAATTCTAAACCAGAATATGAAAGTTTTGAAAGTTTATTAATTGATTTTAATTTACAAAAAGAGGAAGAGATATAATGAGTAAAATTAAAGAGATGATAACATATTTATTAGGAACAGTTGGGGTATCAATCTTTAGTTTTATATTATCAATCTTATATTCTAGATTTTTTATACCTGCAGATTATGGAATGTTTTCTTTAACATATAGTATATATAATCTTGGTTTTCAATTCTTTACGGGGTGGATGACGCACTCTATTCTCAGATTTTATCCTTTATATAATGAAACAGAAAAGAAAGAAAAAATATTATTAAATACTATATTATTTACACTTATTTTTGCTGGCGTTTTATATTCTGTTTTGACTATTTTAGGAATTCTTTTATTCTCCTTAAATACAACTTCCGATATCAGTCTTCTAATTTTTTCTATTGTGTTTTACTTTGAAGGGGCATTATTAATATTTAATACGTTTTTAAGAAGTTCCGGTCAATCAAAACAATATTCTAAAAACATTACTTTTAATTCATTAGGAAAATCCTTAGTTTTATTAGTATTATATTATATTTTTAATATTCATAATGTTTTAATAATTGTAATTAGTTTATTTATTAGTGATTTTGCACAAACAATATATTTAGTTTGGAAATTAAAAATTACTAAATCAATTTCTATTAACTTATTTAATAAAAATTTATTTTTTAAACTAATAAAATATGGTTTCCCACTATTAGGAACATCATTAATTTTTTGGGTCATTCAAAGCTCGGACAAATTTATTATTAGTTTTTTTAAAAGCAGCAATGAAGTGGGATTATATTCCTATGGGTATCAAATGGGGTTCACCCTCTTTTATACATTCACAAATGCTATTATGTTGGGGGCATATCCTAGAATTACTGAGGCGTATATTAAATTTGGTAAAAAACAAGCTGAAAGCGTTATATCAAAATATATGCAAATTTATTTATACATGGTCGCACCAGCAGTTATTGGGATTGTTTTTACAGGAAAAGATATTATTTACTTAATTTGTGATGAGCAATACTGGGCTTGTTATCCTATCTTTATTATCACTTGTATTTCTTTTGCTGTTTTTGGACTTATTCAATATACAAATAAGTCTTGGGAATTAAGTGAACGAACAGAAATGATTCTTAAATTAAATATCATGTCTGCTGTTATTAATGTAATAATTAATTTTATTTTTATTCCTCAATATGGTTATATTATAGGAGCAATTAGTACGCTTGTTTCATTTTTAGTTCATATAGTTATTTCTTTAATTCTATCTAGAGGATTTATTACATATCGAATTCCATTTAAATATTTAAGAAATATCATTGTAGCTAACATAGTAATGATTAATTCTATTCTGTTATTTAAAATGTATTTTACCATCGATTTAGCCAGGTTATTTATTATGATTATATTTGCAGCGGGGGTTTATTTTTTTATTTTATTAATATTAAAAGATGAGAACTTAAGCTCCATCTGCTCAATTTTATTAAAGAGAAAGGAAGATGTTTAATGAAATATTTTATAACTGGTGGATCCGGATTTATTGGATCTCACTTATCACAAGAATTAATGAGGCAAGGGCATGACATTATCACAATAGATAATTTCAATGACTATTATGATCCCCTATTAAAAGAAAAAAACTATGAGGATGTTAAAAAAACAGCTATTAAATATAGTTGTTTTTTTAAACTCTATAAAGGAGATATTAGAAATAAAGAATTAATAAGTTCTATCTTTAACGATCATCAGATCGATGGTGTTATCGCATTAGCTGCAAACGCAGGAGTAAGACCATCTATAGAGGATCCATTATATTATGTTGATGTCAACTTAGTTGGACTAACAATATTGTTAGAGACAATGAGAAACAACGACGTGAAGTCATTGGTATTTGTGTCTTCTTCATCTGTGTATGGTAACAACAAAAAAGTCCCGTTTAATGAAAAAGATGAAGTTGACAATCCTATTTCTCCTTACGCAGCTACGAAAAAGGCCGGAGAATTGCTATGCTATACATATCATGCATTATTTGATATAAACGTAGCTTGTTTAAGATATTTTACAGTGTATGGTCCAAGACAAAGACCAGACTTAGCAATTAATAAATTTACACGATTAATGCTGGAAGGAAAATCAATTCCAATGTTTGGGGATGGTACGACAGCAAGAGATTATACATACGTAAGTGATATAGTGGATGGAACAATCAAATCACTTAATTATGTTATGCAAAAAGATAAACATATTTATGATATTTTTAATCTAGGCGGAAGTCATCCGATTAGTTTAAAAGATTTAATTTCAACAATAGGCGAAGTAGTTGGAGTTAAACCAATTATTGAACAAATGCCAATGCAACCTGGTGATGTAAATATTACATATAGTGATTTTTCACATGCTAAAGAAGTATTGGATTATAATCCTAAAATTAGAATTAATGAAGGAATACAAAGATTTGTAAAGTGGTATAGAGAGGAGACTAAATTATAATGAAAATCGCAGTTGCAGGAACCGGCTATGTAGGACTAAGCATAGCCACATTATTAGCTCAACACCATGAGGTTATGGCGGTTGATATTATTGAAGAAAAAGTAAATATGATTAATGAAAGAAGGTCTCCAATTCAAGATGATGAAATTGAAGACTTTTTAAGTACAAAAAAATTAAATCTAACAGCAACCTTAGATGCTAAAAAAGCATATAAAGAGGCTGAAATGGTTGTGATCGCAGCACCAACTAACTATGATTCAAAGAAAAACTTCTTTGATACTAGTGCTGTAGAAAATGTAATTGAATTGGTCATGGAAGTGAATCCGGAAGCTATCATGATTATAAAGAGTACCATTCCTGTTGGATATACTCAAAGTGTAAGAGAAAAATATAATACAAAGAATATTATTTTCTCACCAGAGTTCTTAAGAGAATCTAAGGCTTTGTATGACAACTTGTATCCATCAAGAATTATTGTGGGTACCGATATGAAGGATGAAAGGTTAGTTGAAGCAGCTCATACTTTTGCTCATATGCTTCAAGAAGGAGCAATTAAAGAAGATATTGATACATTGTTTATGGGATTTACAGAAGCCGAAGCGGTGAAGTTGTTTGCGAATACGTATTTAGCATTAAGAGTCTCTTATTTTAATGAATTGGATACCTATTGTGAAATGAAAGGATTAAATACACAAGAAATTATTAATGGTGTATGTCTTGATCCGAGAATAGGCACCCATTATAATAATCCTTCATTTGGATATGGTGGATATTGTTTACCAAAAGATACAAAGCAATTATTAGCAAACTATGAAGATGTTCCACAAAATTTAATAGAAGCAATTGTTAATTCCAACGCAACTAGAAAAGAACATATTGCACAAATGATAATTAATAGAAATCCTAATGTAGTAGGCGTATATCGATTAACAATGAAAGCAAACTCGGATAATTTTAGAGCTAGTGCTATTCAAGGAGTTATGAAAAGAATAAAAGCTAAGGGAATAGAAGTAGTTATTTATGAGCCGACATTAAAAGAAGATAAATTTTTTAATAGTAAAGTAATTGATAATTTAGAAGAATTTAAGTCTATTTGTGATGTGATTATTGCTAATAGAGTTACCTCAGATCTAGAAAATATTATAGATAAAATTTATACAAGAGATTTATTTAAAAGAGATTAAATGCATACATTAAAATATATTTACAGAGAGGTATATAAATTAGATGAAAACTAGAAATGATAAAGTCATAGAATTTAGTTTTATGGAATATATCAAATATTTACATAGAAATATAAAAGTACTAATGTTTTTTGTTATCATTGGCGTTATTCTTTTTGGTACATATAATGAATTTATTAAATCAAAAGAATATAAATCTATTGGACAGATTATGCTTACTGCTAATATGGTTGATGGAAAATATGACAGTGATCAAATTAGTTCGAATAAGTCTGTTATTAAAAACTATATTGAATTAATAAAGGGGACGGATATACTTAGCACTGTATCAAAAAAACTTAATATTGATATAGATACTTTAGAATCTAGTATCACTGTGAAAAATGAAGTTGATACACAAGTATTGTCGATAACAGTATTAACAGATAATCCTAAACTAAGTAAAGATATTGTAAATGAGGTGATGAATCAATTTATCTCTAAAGTAAAAACAAGTTTTGGAGTTACTAATATAGAGATTATAAAAACAGGGATAGAAGCTAAAAATACTACATCCCCAACCCTGATGAATAGTATAGTTACAGGTATGACATTAGCATTTTTATTTGGTCTATGTTTTTTCTTTGTAAAATATCTTAATATAAAAGGTAAAGCTGATGAATTATCATAATAAGTACAACACAAAAAAACATTTATAAAATTACTATGTGGGCTTTCGTAATTGTAAAATCTGATATATATTATGGTATATATCATTTTTAGTTATATTAAATATATTTTCTCCATTTTTCTATTTTATATTTAAAAATAAAGTCGTTGGACTACTTATAATATTATTTTTTTGTTTGTCAAATAAATAATTGTTTCTCAGTAATAATTCCATCTATATTAAGCAATAGACTAATAATAAATGGACTGTTTTATCTACCTGTATATTTAATTGGTATCTATTTTGCAATACATTTTAAGTATTTAGTTGAAAAGGATTTTACTAAATTAACGCAATTTTTATCCTTAATATTACTCTTTTACATAGTTTTATTATCAATAGGTAACATTATTTTATTACTTGCTCCAATTTTATGTTGGATTATAGTTAATCCAAAAAATTTAAACAAACATATAAAAGTTGATAACAGTTATCTGTTTTACATATATGCTTCGCATGGGCTATTTATACATTTAACAAGTAATTTTGACATTTAAAATAATTCTCCAGTTAAATTGTTTTTTTTAGATTTATAATTACTATTATACTTGTCTTTATATCCTATTATATTATTTATTTCCACAATTTCTTAGAATATTAACCATAATAGAAATAAATAAAAATAATTTTTAATATTATAATTAATAAGTGTGTTACTCTAATCTAACGAGAGTCGTTATTGGATAGGTTACAATAAAGTGGACAGAAAAGATAATGTGATGTTAAAGTAAAAGAAAGCTGGAGGAAATAAGAATGGAACGAAGAAAAAAAGAGCATATACAGATGTTTTTAAGAAACAGATGGTAACACTACATGCGAGCGAAAAACCTGCATCAGAAATAATAAAGGAATATGATCTTATACCTTCAGCCTTCATAAATAGGTAAAACAATTTACAAATAATGGATCGTTTAAAGAAAAAGATAAATTATCTCTAGAACAAATTGAATTAGCGAAATTAGAAAAAGAGAATCGCCAATTACGAATGGAAAAATGATATTTTAAAGCAAGTGGCGCTGATCAGGGGACGAAAGTAAGTGTTATCCGTGCAAATGCTCATAAGTACGCCTTATCAGCGATGTACGGATGTTAAATATATTAAGAAGCAGTTACTACATCTATAAAGAAAACAGGAACATATCAATGAATTGAATGAAACAATTATTGAGATCTTTGACATAAACCAAAAAGTGTATGGAACCCGCAAGATAAAAGTAGAATTAATGAACCGAGGGTACCAAGTATCTCGACGTAGAATTGCACGTATCATGCGACATAATTGACTTGTATCTGTATATACTGTAAAGAAATATAAAGTTTATGCAACGAAAGTAAATGAAACTGCAATTGTCAATGAAGTCAATCGAGAATTTAATAATTGAGCATATAAAGAAGTGGTTGTCAGCGATTTAACTTATGTGAAAGTGAACAATAAATGGTGTTACATATGTATTCTGTTAGATCTTCATAATCATGAAATTATAGGAAATAGTTGTTGACCAAATAAAACAGCAAAACTAGTGCAAGAAGCGTTTGCGATGGTGAAAGGTAAGCTTCATGAAATCGAGTATTTTCATAGATATCGAGGAAATGAATTTGACAATCAAATGGTTGATGAGATATTGAAGGAATTCGAAATAAAAGGATCGCTAAGCAAAAAAGGATGTATATAGGATAATGCTGTGGCAGAAGCCTAATTCAATATAGTAAAAACAGAATTTGTATACCCAAGAGAGTTACTCACAATCGAATAGCTTAGGCAAGAATTAGCAGCCTATATCTATTGGTTCAACCACAAGCGAATACATTCTACACTGGATTATAAAAGCCCGATTGAATACCGTGAATTACTCCTTATAAAAATTGTCTAAAGAAATGTTGCCTTTCCATTGTTGCATCCCTATAAGCCTAGAAAATTGTGTAAATTGAGTGAACAATCTGGACTTACCCAGTTTATATAGAACTCTCATTGATATTAGTGATCATTTTAAGGTGCAGTAGCTATAGCAAGCGGGGAAAAATCAAATTTAACAGAATAACGCTTAATGTTCATTAAAATAAAAGCTTTTCTTTCTCCAACGGGAATATCGTTTCTCCCTTTTAATTGGTAACTCAATCTTATGTAACTATATTACAATTTCTTAGTACTTGTTAATTTAACACTTCCGGAAAATTACATTTGTCTTACAAATTCCTGACTGAATATATAAAAAACAGCCTTCATATGAAAACTCTATTTTTTCTGATGAAGGCTGTTTTTTATTTAGTTTATAGCATCTATCAATTTTTGAATATTTAAATGATTATGGTTTTCGCTGTTTTCTTATTTATTCCATATAAAATTCTTTGTACCATTTCGCAAAAGATCTTAATCCATCTCTTAAAGATGTGCTTGGTTTAAATCCAAAATCTTCTTCTAATGGTTTTGTATCTGCATATGTTATAGGGACATCCCCAGGCTGCATTGCCACTAACTCTTTATGTGATTCAAAATCATAATCTTGTGCTAATACGCCTGCACGAATCAATTCTTGTTGTAGGATATCCACAAACTCTAATAAATTTTCCGGTTGATTATTACCAATGTTATAAACCTTATATGGCGGTACTGGCAATCCATCTTCACCATTTACTCTATCTGGTGCTTTTTGTATAACTCTTACAATTCCCTCTACTATATCCTCTATATATGTAAAATCTCTTTGACAATTTCCATAGTTAAATATCTTTATCGTTTCATTATTTTTTAACTTATTTGTAAAGCCAAAATAAGCCATATCCGGTCTACCTGCCGGACCATATACTGTAAAAAATCTTAACCCAGTAGAGGGGATATTATACAGCTTACTATATGCGTGTGCCATAAGCTCATTTGATTTCTTTGTAGCTGCATACAATGATACTGGATTATCTACTTTATCCTCTGTTGAATATGGAACCTTTTTATTAGATCCATACACACTTGAAGAAGAAGCATAAACAAGATGTTGAACACCATGTTTACCATCATCATAGCTATGTCTGCATTCTTCAAGAATATTATAAAATCCAATTAAATTACTTTGAATATATGCATCAGGATTGGATATAGAATATCTAACTCCTGCTTGTGCTGCTAAATTCACAACAACATCAAATTCATATTTTTTAAATAAGGAATGTAAAAATTCTTTGTTTGATATATCTTCTTTATAGAATATAAAATGATCATATCCATCTAATTCATTAAGTCGATATTCTTTGATATTCACATCATAATAATCATTGACATTATCAATACCTACAATTGTTGCATTTGTTTCATTTAAAAGTCTTTTACATAAATTAGATCCTATAAACCCAGCTGCCCCAGTAACTAAAATAGCTTTATCATTTAAATCAATATTGTACTTTAACATAATCATTAATCCCTTCTAAATATATCTCTTGTATAGACTTTATCTTGAACATCATCTAAACACACATCATATCTATTTGCTACAATAGCTTGAGATACTTTTTTGAATTGATCTAAATCATTGATAACTTCGCTTCCAAAAAATGTGCTTCCATCTTCTAATGTGGGTTCATAAATAATCACCTTTGCCCCTTTGGCTTTTATTCTTTTCATTACGCCTTGTATAGAAGATTGTCTAAAGTTATCACTATTAGATTTCATTGTTAATCTATATACACCAACAACGATTTCATTTTCTTTAGATGAATCATAATCATCATTCGATTGATAGCCCCCTGCAATTTCTAAAACTCTATCTGCAATATAATCTTTTCTTGTTCTATTTGATTGAACAATGGCACTCATCATTTCTTGTGGAACATCTTCATAGTTTGCTAATAATTGCTTTGTATCTTTTGGTAAACAATATCCACCATATCCAAATGAAGGATTATTATAATGTGTACCAATTCTCGGATCAAGACATACACCATTAATAATTTCTTGTGTATTTAATTCTTTCATTTCACAATAGGTATCCAATTCATTAAAATAAGAGACTCTTAATGCTAAATACGTATTCGCAAATAACTTCACCGCTTCGGCCTCTGTAAATCCCATAAACAATGTATCAATATCTTCTTTAATTGCTCCTTCTTGAAGCATATGAGCAAAAGTATGAGCTACTTTTACTAATCTTTCATCCTTCATATCGGTACCCACAATAATTCTTGAGGGATACAAGTTGTCATACAAAGCTTTAGATTCTCTTAAAAATTCAGGTGAGAAAATAATATTCTTTGTATTATATTTTTCTCTTACACTTTGAGTATATCCAACAGGAATGGTACTCTTTATAATCATGATAGCTTCCGGATTCACTTCCA
>CABJAS010000008.1 GCA_902363625.1 Clostridiaceae bacterium | reverse complement strand
AAGGTTCCATATTCAACAGAGGATAAAGTAGATAATCCAGTATCATTGTATGCAGCTACAAAGAAATCAAATGAGCTTATGGCACACGCATATAGTAAGCTGTATAATATTCCATCTACTGGGTTAAGATTTTTTACAGTATATGGTCCGGCAGGTAGACCGGATATGGCTTATTTTGGCTTTACAAATAAGTTAAAAAATAATGAAACGATAAAGATATTTAACTATGGAAATTGTCAAAGAGATTTTACATATATAGAGGATATAGTAGAGGGAATTGTAAGAGTTATGCAAAAAGCACCAGATAGAGTAAATGGTGAAGATGGATTGCCAGTACCGCCATATAAGGTTTATAACATTGGTAATAATCAACCGGAAAATTTATTAGAGTTTGTGGATATCCTACAACAAGAATTGATTCGTGCAGACGTATTAGCACAAGATTATGATTTTGAATCACATAAAGAGTTAGTTGCAATGCAGCCTGGGGATGTCCCTATAACATATGCAGATACAAAACCATTAGAAGAAGATTTTGGATTTAAACCAAGCACATCTTTAAGAGATGGATTAAGATCTTTTGCGAAATGGTATAAAGAGTTTTATGGTTAAGATAAAGAAAGACAAGAAAAGAATGTATTAATAATTAATTAAATGGGTACAAAGAGGTATTCAGCAAGAAATAGCTCAAGATCCAGTGAAGTGGTGCATGAAATGAAAAGGGCTTCAGCATATGTTTTGGAAGTAGTATCTAGAGTGATTGCTAAAATTGCGAGAGGATAAGTGGAGACACTATTGAGAAGATGATAGTTTTTTCTTTTATATTCAATAAATGAAAGGAAAATTGAGCTTATTTTTAAACTTGTAAAGATAAAAATCGAGCTAGGTAAAAAAGCGACTATCTTCTATATACAATTCAAGTTTGAATCACGGCGTTACATTTGAGTAGGATAACCAAATATTAATCTCGCATTTCAAAGCATAAAATATACAAATTATAAATCCGTTAGAGTGTGAATAAGTCACACTCTTTTTTTATATATTATAAATGGGTGAAAATATATGAAAAAAAAGCGTTTGTTAATAGCCACTTTAATTTTAGTCGCAATTGGATTAGTCATGGTGTACAGCTCCAGTCATATCTGGGCAGAAGCCAAATTCAATGACAGCTTCTATTATATTAAAAGACAGGCTTTATTTGCCGTGGTGGGTTTAGTGGGGATGTTTTGTACGATACATATTGACTATCATTTCTATCAAAAACATGCCCTTAAAATTTTAATCGTTTGCTTTATTTTGTTAATACTGGTTCTGATTCCCGGATTAGGAATGGTGCGTGGAGGATCACGATCATGGTTTGCGATCGGTTCTATTTCCCTGCAGCCTTCCGAACTCTTTAAGATCGGGATGATTATTTTCGCAGCCAAGTATATCAGTATTTACTATCACTATTTAAAAAAAGCACGTTATGCATTAACTTTGTTGGTAGTAGCTTTTCTAGGCTTTGCCTTAATCATGCTTCAGCCTGATTTTGGTACCGGAGTAGTTATGCTGGCAAGCATTGTGATTATGATTATCGCTTCTCCATTTAAGTTTATTTATTTTGTCTGGCTGGGTATCGGCGGTATTGCGGGATTAGTTGGATTGATTGCCTCTGCGCCTTATCGATTAGCACGTATCGTTGCCTATTTAGATCCTTTCCAAGATCCATTAGGAAGCGGATTTCAAATGATCCAGTCTTTATATGCGATCGGTCCCGGAGGTTTGTTAGGGGTTGGCTTTGATAACAGTGTACAGAAGCATTTCTATTTGCCGGAACCGCAGACCGATTTTATCTTTGCCATTATTTGCGAAGAATTTGGCTTGATTGGTGCCGGATTAGTCGTCTGTCTGTATCTTTATTTAATTATTCGAGGGGTTCGCATTGCCCTTGATTCAAAAGATTTATTCGGTACTTTTTTAGCTTTGGGTATCACTGCAATGCTCGGTATTCAGATTATGATCAACCTAGGTGTAGTCGTGGGATTGTTCCCCGTTACCGGAGTAACATTGCCGTTTATGTCGTATGGGGGAACCAGTTTAACCATCGTTATGACCTGTGTGGGAATATTAATAAATATTGAACAATTTAACGGATAATATGATATACTATGAAGTTGAGGAGTGATGAATATGAAAATCATCTTTGCGACAGGAGGAACCGGTGGACATTTATATCCGGCGATTGCTCTGGCAAAATATATAGAATCGCATTATGACTCAACAGAATTTTTATTTGTTGGGACAACGAATCGTTTAGAATCGAAAGTCATCCCGGAAATGGGATATGCATATAAAGGAGTTCACGTTTTAGGTCTTGCAGGAAACCCGCTGCAAAAAGCAAAAGCCTTAGGTGTTTTCGCAGCATCGCTTAGAGTGACGAAGAAGATTGTAAAGGAATTTAAACCGGATCTAGTCATTGGATTTGGTGGCTATGTCAGTGCATCGATTGTGATGTCAGCGAGTTCATTAGGTGTAAAAACAATGATCCATGAACAAAATTCATTGATTGGCTTAGCCAATAAAATCTTGATTAAAAGAGTAGACAAAATCATCTGCTGCTATGATAAGGCTTATGAAAATTTTCCTAAAGAAAAAACACTGCTGTTAGGAAATCCCCGTGCAACAGAGGTTGTAGCAAGCAAGAAAGATCCGGAGGTCAAAAAGAAATATCATTTAGATCCAAGTAAAAAAACAGTGCTGATCGTTATGGGAAGCTTAGGTTCAGCAACTGTTAATGAAATTCTAAAAGACACAGTTGAGAAATTTAAAGATAAAACCTATCAGATCATTTTAGTGACAGGAAAAAACGGCTATGATAAAATGATTCAAGAAGTTAAACAGGTACCGCATAACGTATCCATTGTACCTTATATTAACGATATGCCAAGCCTGTTAAGCGCTTGTGATTTGGTTGTCAGTCGTGCAGGTGCATCTACAATCGCAGAGTTAACGGCTTTAGGATTAGCGATGATCCTGATTCCAAGTCCCTATGTAGCAAGCAATCATCAGGAATACAATGCGATGGAACTTGTGAATAAGCAGGCAGCTAAAATGATCAAAGAAAATGAATTGACCAGTGATCGTCTGATTGAAGAAATCGATGCTCTGTTTAATGATACATTTACATTAGTTACAATGAAAGAAAATGCAAAGAAATTAGGAAAAGTCAATGCCTGCAGAGATATTAGTAAAGTCATGATGGAGTTGATTGGAAAGTAGAGGAATGCTTATGAATTTTGAAGCGATTATCACACAATTAAATGAAGCAGAAGTGGGGGATATTTTAGAATTTGAACCCATGTATAAACATACTACTTATAAAGTCGGGGGACCGGCAAGGGCTTTTATTGAAGTTAAAGACATTCCCGCTTTACAAACGATCATGAAAGTAATTAAAAAACATCGCATCCCTTATTATGTCATTGGCAGGGGATCCAATGTTTTATTTTCTGATAAAGAATTTGATGGAATTATCTTATCGTTGAATCAGTATTTTAATAAGATTGAGATTAGTGACCAGACCGTTATCGCACAAGCCGGTGCTTCGGTGATCAAGATGGCATTATCTGCGGCTAATCATGGATTAAGTGGTTTAGAATTTATTTCCGGTATTCCGGCAAGTGTCGGCGGTGTTGTCTATATGAATGCAGGGGCATATTTAAGCGATGTCGCTGCTGTGCTGTCAGAAGTAACCCTCTTAAATGGAACCGGTGATATTGTGACTTATAAAAATGAGGAGATGCAGTTTTCTTATCGCTATTCAATCTTACAAGATCATCCGGATTGGGTAGTGCTGGAAGCTAAATTTGAATTGATGCCAGGCGATAAAGAGGAAATAAAAGAAGTAATGAAAAATCGTAAGGCAAAACGTATGGCTACACAGCCTTGGGATCGTCCTTGTGCCGGCAGTGTTTTTCGTAATCCCAAAACGCATCCGGCATGGAAATACATTGATGAATGCGGATTGCGCGGATACAGCATCGGACATGCGAGAGTATCAACAAAACATTCTAATTTCATTGTCAACAGCGGTTATGCTTCTGCTCAGGATATAAAAAATTTGATCGAACATATTCAATCTCTTGTGATGGAACGCTTTCAAGTGGAGCTGCATACTGAAGTGCGTTTTATGAACTGGTAAAGCATGAGTAAGAAAAAGAAGCAGAGAATTAACGAATACGATCAAAATCCAGCAGAAACGATTAAGAAAACCTATAAAAAGAAAAGACGTGTCAGACGCTTGCGTGTGTTTTTAATCCTGCTTATTGCGGTAGCTTTAGGTGCTTATTTCTACAGTCCGTATTCCAGACTGCAAACGATTCATATTTCCGGCAATCATTTCATCAGCAATGAGGAAATCCAACAGGCGATGAATTGTGATGAGGACAGCATTCGCTTATTTTGCTGGTCATCAGCGATTAAGGAACGTGTCAACAAGATTCCCGGAATTAAAAGCGTAGCGGTAGAAAAGAGTATTTTTGACGGGTTAACCGTTTCTATTACCGAAAGTGCCCCCATCGCTTATCAGATGCAGGAAGGAAGCGCAAAAGTGATCTTTGATAATGGAACGATGAAAGACATCAGCGATCCGGAACTTATTCGAAAAGTACAGTCTTTACCGCAGCTGAGTCAGTTCAATGATGAAGAGATTTTAAAGCAGTTTGCGGAAAACTTTGCCCAAGTCGATGAGAGTGTCCGTACTCAATTATCGGATATTATGTTTGAACCGCAAGAAAGCGATCCTTTAAGAGTGAAGCTTTTGAGTGATGATAATAAAGAAAGCTATGTCCGTATCGATGATATGGTCTATCAATTACAATATTATAATACGGTGGTGAGTCAGAACTCAGAAAATTGCTGTTTTGATTTTTTGGGAGGACATGTCTATCAGCGTGCCTGTGATTAGGGAAACCTAATCTTTTTTAGAAAGGAGAAATTTATGAAAGCAAAACGCTATGAACCAATCGAATTTTATGAACGCTATCAAGAAGAACTATTAAGGAAAGAAGCTGTATATCAGCTGATCATTACCAACTGTCAAAGAGCGATGGAGGATCCGCTATCAGACTGCTTGATCGGAACTGTTGAGGATGATCAGAAAACCTATCTGTTTTTTCAGTATACCCGCCCATATCGCATGCTGATCCATGCCGTCAATGAAGTTAATACGGAGATGATTCAGACGTTAATTGATTACTTGAAAACAGAAAAGATTGAAATTACTGGGATTAATACATCAAAGGAAATCGCTGATTTGTATTTAAAAACCAGCGGTATCAAAGATTATCATATTCGTACTAAAATGGATATAATGGAATTAAAAAACGATGAATTAATCGAACAAATTTCGACAGGAAGGCTGATTCAGGCGACTCTTGACGATCTTGGTTTTGCTTTGTCTTGCTATGAGGGGTTTTATGAAGACTGCTTCCATGAGGAAGTCGATGCAGAAAGCTATCGCCCGACTATAAGCCATCATATTGAAAATCAAGAACTATTCTTTTATGAGGTTAATGAAAAGAAAGTGTCAATGTGTGCAATTTCACGTCAATTACTTCGCGGGGTGTCTGTCGGGATGGTCTATACCTTACCTCAATATCGAGGACATGGCTTCGCTAAACAGATGATGAGTGAGCAGGCTAAAGTCATTTTTGCTCGTCAGAATGAGTTTGCCTGTCTCTATGTAGACCAGAATAATCCAATTTCAAACAGAGCCTATAAAACGATCGGTTATAAAATAATGGAAGATAAACAAGATATTGTTTTCGCAATTTAACGAAGATGATAAAAATTAGTCAGATTTTTTGGTAATTTCCTTGTCAACATCTTGGAAAAGTATTTAAAATTAAGGATAAATATGATATTATGAGGAAGTAGTATATTATAAGGATGGTGATATTGTGAAGAAAGTCTATGCTAGTTTGGATATTGGATCTTCAACAATCAAATTGGTGGTTGGAGAAATGCTCAATACTAACGTACAGGTGTTATTTGCAAGTCATCTCCCATCACATGGAATTAAAAAAGGGCTCATTATTGATGAGGAAGCGGTGAAGCAGGATATTGCAAAACTGATTCAGGATGCAGAAGCTTCATTGGATGCGAAAATTACAAGCGTGCTGCTTAATATTCCGGCTAATCAATGTCGTCTTTATTCTGTGAGCGGCAGTGCTCAGATCTTATCAACAGATCATAAGATCCGTTCAACGGATATTGAAAAGGCACTGGGAAAAGCTTCTAAGTTTGAAAGAAGAAAGAATGAAGCTCTCGTTTCGATGATTCCGGTGATGTATTATTTTGGGGAGCAGTCAAGCTATGAGGCGCCTTTGAATAAGACCGCTTATTCAATAAAAGTCGATGTACTGGCGATTACGACGACCAAGAAAATTCTTTATCCTTACATTCGTGTAGTGGAAGGATCAGGCTTGGATATTCTATATGTCAGCATCAATGCTTACTCCGCTGCAAAAGAAGTGTTTGATGAAGCTTATTTGCATGATGGAGCAGTATTGGTCGATGTAGGACATCATTCGTCTACCATCTCATATTTTGAAGACGGCTTCTTAAAGTATGTCACGTTAACGGCGGAAGGCGGATACGATTTATCCAAGAAAGTCGCTATGAACTGGCAGATTCCAATTGCTAAAGCAGAAACCTATAAAATTAAATACGGAAGCTGCAACGTGGAAATGAAGGAACAAGATATCATTCATTCTACGAAGGATGGCAGCGAAGTACACAACTATACGAAATATGATCTTTCTATGCTGCTGTATGGCGGAGTAGAAGAGTTAATGCTTAAAGTGAAAGAGAAATTAGCGATTCTCGGTGAAGACAAGAAATATGAAATTGTCATTATTGGTGGAGGCGCTGAAATCGAAGGGTTCGATAAGGTTGCAAGAAATGTACTGGGCAGACCGGTAAGATGTTATCGTCCGCAGGCAATTGGTGTTAGAAAAATGAATTACGTTTCAGCATTGGGGATGATCTATTACCTAGTGGATCGAAACAAGATATATGGAGATGTCATATCATCGGTCGTATTGCCGGATATTTCCAATACGATGTCTCTTCGATTTAAGGGACTAACGAAAACAAATACGAATCCTACTGAAGGAAAAATAAAAAAACTAATTGATCGCTTTGTCACAGAAGAGGAATAATGGAGGAGAATAGAATGGATTCAAACGGAATGGCAACTGTCGCAAAAATTAAAGTAATCGGTGTCGGAGGCGGAGGCTGCAACGCAGTGAACCGCATGGTGGATGATGGAGTTCAAGGAGTTGAATTTTATGTTGCTAATACCGATGCTCAAATATTAAAAGGAATTAACGTTAAAAACCAATTGGTATTGGGAAAAGAATTAACTAAAGGATTAGGAGCCGGCGGAAATCCGGAAATCGGACGTAAAGCTGCTCAAGAATCAGAAGAAGAAATCAGAGCTGCCTTAGCAGGTGCCAACATGATTTTCGTGGCTGCCGGAATGGGTGGCGGAACCGGAACAGGAGCTGCTCCGGTGATAGCGAAAATCGCAAAAGATTTAGGTGCATTAACAGTCGGTGTCGTTACAAAACCATTCACGTTTGAAGGACCAAAACGTAGCAGTCAGGCATTGCAGGGAATTGAAGAATTTTCAGAAAATGTTGATTCAATCATTATTGTTTCAAACGACCGTTTATTGGAAATCATAGGAAATAAACCATTAAAAGAATCATTCAGAGAAGCTGATAATGTACTTCGTCAAGGGGTTCAAACCATTACAGACTTAATTGCTATTCCGGCATTTATCAACTTAGACTTTGCTGATATTAAATCCGTTATGGCAGATCGTGGAAAAGCACTGATTGGGATCGGGATGGCTAACGGTGAAAACAAAGCAGTGGAAGCTGCTCAGCGTGCTATTTCTTCACCGTTATTGGAAGTGTCTATTGAAGGCGCAAAAGATGCAATCATTAACGTTACCGGTGGTGAATCCTTATCACTCTATGATGCCAATACTGCCGTTGAAGTGATTCGTGACGCCGTTGGCAGCGATTTAAATACAATCTTTGGGGTAGCAATTAATGAAAGCTTAGACGATAATGTGATCGTTACAGTGATTGCTACCGGATTTGAAGAAAACGTTGAACAAACGATGCCTACATTCAATGCAAAACCTGGAGTAAGAACATCATCACCACGATTTGAATCAACTGTACCAGTTGGCGGAAGAAGAAATGCTTCTCCAATTGAAGAAGATGATTATGATGATGACGATGATGAAGAATACTCAGTATTCTTGCAAAGCAGAAGAAACTAATATTGAAAAGACACGTCAGGTGTCTTTTTTTATCAGAGAGGAGAATGAAGATGTTAGGATTTATCGGAATTGGAAATATGGGTTCAGCTGTTTTAAAGGGGGCATTAAAACAGCATTATTTAAAGCCGGAAGAAGTGTGTATCTATGATATCGATGCGGCTAAAGCAAAAACATTTGCAATGGAGTCGAAGGTCATCCTTTGCGCAACGATCGAGGAACTGATCGATCAATGTGAAATGGTGATGATTGCCATTAAGCCTAATGTAATTGATGAAACCATTTTGGCACAAAGAGATCGCTTAAAGCATAAAGCCTTATTATCGATTGCTTTAGGCTATGACTTTGAACGCTATAATACGCTGCTTGATGAAACCACCCGTCATTTATTTATTATGCCAAATACGCCTTGCCTAGTAGGTGAAGGGATGTCACTTTTAGAAGCGCGCCATTCTTTAACAGATGCGGAATTGATGTTTGCGAAAGGACTGTTTGAAAGTATCGGTGAAGTGGAATTTCTGCCAAGTCATTTAATGGGAGTTGGTGGTGCCATGAGCGGATGCAGTCCGGCTTATCTTTATATGTTAATTGAAGCGATGGCAGATGGTGGAGTCAAGCATGGCATGCCGCGAGATCTTGCCTATAAATTAGCTAGTCAGACCGTAGTGGGAGCGGGGAAAATGCAGTTAAAGACAAAGCTTCATCCGGGAATCTTAAAAGATCAGGTGTGTTCACCGGGAGGATCAACCATTCTAGGTGTCAATGCTTTAGAAGACGGAAGCTTCCGTTCTACAATTATCAGTGCTATAAGTGAATCATTGAAAAAGTAAGAGAAAATATTTATTAATGCTTTCCTACTTAAAATAATAATTAAAAAGAGATTTCAAATCTATTCGAGAAGCAATAGATAGAAATCTCTTGTTTTTATTTACTTGCCATCTTTTTTAAATATGAAGCATGCTCCTGCTTGAAGTGACGTTCAAGATTGCGCTGATGCTTTTTCATATACACATTTGAAAATTCTTCACTGCTGACTTGGTAGCAGCGTAAAACATCTTGATAATACATCATGACATCTGCCATTTCTTCAACAAAAGCTTCCCTCACAATAGGATCATTCATAATATCCTCTTCGGATTTCTTTTTAATGATCGAAATGACCTCTCCAACTTCCTCGATCATCCATAATAGCTTACTTTTCCCTGTGGATGGAACTATCGGAGACCAATTATCTTTATTCGCTTGATAAAGTTCTTCCTGCATTACCATCATTTCTGATATTTTTAAATCCACGGTTTCATCTCCCTTTTGAATAATTATAGTACAGTCTTGACTAATCGACAAGTTTTTCATGGATAAACGACTATGATGTAAGGGAGGTGGATCGATGGAAGTCTATATCGAAAGTATTATCCTACAACAAATCTTACTGCATGGAATCTGTTTCCTGTCAGCTTTGATTTTTGTCAATAAATTACTGATAAAAAAAGAAATCATCGTTTATTTGATTCTAATTTCTTTAATTTCCTTTAATCTTTATATTAAATTACCTAGTTTGATGATGTATTTCATAATCTTTTTGATCCATCTCTTATTCTATAAAAAAGAAAGTTTCCTTTTTTATTGTTCTTATATGATTTCATATCATTTTTTTGTTTTTGTATTATTAAAGATCAATACATATTCTACGTTTCAGCATGGAATATTCATTATCTATCGTTTTGAGAATCTATTGATCAATATTGTTTTCTTATTCATTATTATCGTGTGCTATTTAGCACATGCCTTCTTTTTAAAAAGAAATCTTGCCCTAAAGCAGCTTTATTATCCGGTGCAGTTTACTTATCGTGGAAAAGATTACCAGTTAAAAGGCTATCTGGACACCGGAAATAAAGCGACTTATCAGGGGATTCCGATTATCTTTATTAAAGAAGGTCTCTTAAAAGAAGACAGCTATGAAACGATTGAGATACAGACAGTCAATGGCTATAGTGATATCAAAATCGTTTATCTGCGCAATATACAAATCGGAAAAGAAAGGTATGTGGAAAGTTATTTAGGCATTGTCAATGAGATGAGCATTGATGGTGACTGTTTACTGAATGTGGCTTTACTATATAAGGGGTGAGGATATGCAGTTTTTACATTTTTTATTAAGTTTGTTTGATGCCAATAGTGTTTTTTATATTGGACGTAATGATATCTTGCCTTCTCCGCTGAATGCGGAAGAAGAGTTGCAGGCCTTAATTGAATTATCGCAAGGCTCATTATCGGCACGGGATCAGTTGATTGAACATAATCTGCGCTTAGTGGTATATGTCGCTAAAAAGTATGATAACGCTAATAACGGCGGAATCGAGGATTTAATCAGCATCGGAACTATCGGACTGATTAAAGCGGTTAATACTTTTAAAATGGATAAGAATATAAAGCTAGCGACCTATGCAACACGCTGCATTGAAAATGAAATTCTCATGTTTCTGCGTAAGAATAACCGTATTCGCTTAGAAATTTCTTTGGATGAACCATTGAACGTGGATTATGACGGGAACGAATTATTGTTATCGGATATCGTGGGAACAGATGTGGATATTGTCAATAAAGAGATTGAAGGCAACGAACAGCGTGAACAGCTTTATGAAGCCATCGATGAATTGAATGATCGCGAGCGCAAGATTTTGCTGATGCGTTACGGATTGACCGGACAAAATGAATTAACACAAAAAGATGTGGCAGATATGCTAGGCATTTCGCAGTCTTATATTTCACGCTTAGAAAAGAAAGTAATAAAAAAATTAAGAAATAAACTGAATAAAACACAGGTCTAAAGTAGATATTTATCTACTTTTTTTCTTTAGGTATAAAGACAAGAAAACCGTTAAAACTATCCATATAGACAAAAGGAGGCAAAAGGATGTCGAAATATAAAGTAGACATTTCAGGCATTGATACAAGTCATTTAACGGTATTAAAGAATGCAGAGATGAAAGATTTACTAAGACGATATCGTGATACAAACGATCTTCATTTACGTGATGAGATGATACTGGGAAACTTAAAATTAGTTCTTTCCATGGTATCTCGCTACTCACGAAGAACGGACAATATGGACGATCTGTTTCAAATTGGTGTAGTAGGTCTGATCAAAGCGATTGATAACTTTAATTTGGAATTGGATGTTCAGTTTTCAACCTATGCAGTCCCTTTAATTATAGGCGAAATTAAACGTTATTTACGTGATTTTTCACCGATTAAAATTTCTCGTACGATTCGTGATCATGCCTATTTGATTATGAATAAAAAAGAGGAGTACATAAATGCATATGCGAAAGAACCAAACGATGAAGAACTGATGGCACTAACGGGACTTAGTGAAAAAGAAATCAATGAAGCAATGTCTTCTTTGCAGTGTGTGCAATCCATATTTGAACAGCCTAAAGGAATGGAAAATGATAATCTGAATTTGATTGATCAGCTGTTTGATAAGACTAAAGATATGGGGGATGTCCTCAATAAAATGGCATTAAAAGATGCGATTAAGAAGTTAGATGATAAAGAACGCTGGATCATCAATGAACGTTATTTCTTAGATAAAACCCAAAATGAGATCGCAGAAAGCTTGAAAGTATCTCAGGCACAGGTATCAAGATTAGAAAAAAATGTGATTTTTAGATTAAAAGAGCTCATGTCCTAATATATTAATATTGGGGGGATAGCATGAGACTGTTAGAATTGCAATGCAAAGATGTCATTAATGTAGAAAACGGATGCCGCATCGGCTATGTCTGTGATGTGGATATTGATCCTCAGTTAGCGAAGATTTGCGCGATCATTGTCGAACAAAGATCGATCATCAATTATCTTAAATTTTTGAAAGAACCAAACGTTATTGTGATACCGATTGAAAACATTGTATCGATCGGAAAAGATGTGATATTAGTCAATATTTTTTGCTGACTTTCTTGGTATTTAATTTAAAATATGCTATACTATAAATGATTTTATAGGAGGAAGTATTATGGGCAAATTAAAAGACTGGATTTTTGCGCCAGAAGAAGATGACGAATACGAAGAACCCTACGTTGAAGAAGTAGATGTTGACCCAAAAACAAGTATGTTTGAAAAGCCTCACTCAGCACGCACTACGGATGCAGTGAAAAAATTTGGCGTGAGTAAAGATAGTCAATTAGTACTTTTTGAACCTAGAGCATATAGTGAAACACAGGATATAGCAAGTTTCTTAAAACAAAAGAAAGCAGCGGTCGTAAATTTACATCGTTTACAAAAAGAACAATCAAAGCGTGTTGTTGATTTCTTGAGTGGTGTTATTTTTGCGATTGATGGGGATATACAACAGATCGGGCCTAAGATTTTCTTGTGTACACCTCGTAATATTGCCGTAGACGGAAGCATCACAATGGATGACAGTGATGACGTCATGGAAGGATAATATAAGAAGCGTTTAGCTTCTTTTTATTGTGGATATGGATAATCTTATTATACATTTTAAAGGTGAAGAGGAATTTGTGAAAAGGATGCTGTCGATTATCGATCATGTCAGTGTTCAGCAGACTTTTTATCTCAGTGGCTTTCTGAGTCCTTATCATCAATCAATCGTGAAAGCTCTGATTGGCAGAAATCATGATTTAAAAGCAGAATTTTATGGAGGAATTGAAAACGCGGAAATGCAGCGCTGTCTGATTGCTCCCAGCTATTTTTCTTTGGATTTAGAAGATTATGAAATCTGTGTGTTTGAAGTGCTTTATCCAAGCAAATTTGAAACATTAAAGCATTCTGATATTTTAGGTGCATTGATGGCATTGGGGATCAAAAGAGAATTATTTGGCGATATCGTGATTCATGAGGGCATCTACTTTGCCTGTGATAAACAAGTTTCACGCTTGTTGGAGATGGATTTTAAAAGTGCCGGGCGAGCCAAGGTTCGTTTAAAGGAAACCGATCAGACTATTACCAGTCAGGTTGACTATCAAATAAAAACATTCTTTGTTCGTTCGTTTCGTTTAGATGTATTATTAGCTGCCTTTTACCGTTTATCAAGAAATGAAGTAAATCGGTATATTCAGGCTGGTTTTGTAAAAGTTAATCATAAAGAGGTTGTCGAAAACAATTTTTTGTGTAATAATAATGATGTCATATCTTTTAAGCGCCATGGACGTGTTAAATTAGTCGATTCGATGCGTTTAACAAAGCAGGGAAATCATGTCGTTGAAGGATATTTTTATAAGTAAGGGGATGAGTGGTATGGAGTTTAAGAAACAGTTTCGTGGTTATAATAAGCATATGGTCAATGAATATGTAAAAAAGAATGATGAGATCATACAACTTAAAGACAGTGAAATCGAAACGCTTAAACAAGCAAAAGAGGCACTTGTTAAACAAAATGAGCTGCTTATGCATCGCGTCAATATCACAGAAAAAACCAATGAGGAAATTGCCAGACTGGCTTTGAAAGAAGCAAGCGATTTGATCGAAAAGGCAAAGCGAAATGCCAATATGATCTTAAAAGAATCATTGGATTATGTTCGTACCCTGAACAGTGAAGTAGAAGGTTATAAGGATCAGGCGATTGCTTTTCGAGCGAATGTTGAAAAGATGTCAAAAGATCTATTGGATACAATTGATCAGTCAGAGATATTCTATCTGATCAAGGAATCAGAAAACCAAAGCAGTGAAGAATAAACAACAAAGAAAGAGACAGTGCAAAAGAACCCCATTTAAGAGAGTCAGTGGCTGGTGAGAACTGACAATGGCATTTTGCAGAATCACTCTGGAGTTGCTGCCTGAAGGATAAGTAAGGTTAGCCGTTCATCGCGTTAAGATGCTAAGGGCATGCGCAAGCATGAACGAAGGTGGTACCGCGTTATTTATGACGTCCTTTGACAGGACGTCTTTTTTTATTAGGAGGGAAAAAAGATGAACTATAAAGACACATTACTGATGCCGAAAACAGATTTTGAAATGCGTGGAAACTTAAATAAGAAAGAACCTAAGTTCGTTGAAAGATGGAAAGAAATGGGACTGTATCAATTAGTGGATGAAGCCACTAAAGAAAATAAGCCGTTTGCTTTTCATGACGGACCTCCCTATGCAAACGGAAATATGCATATGGGGCATATGCTTAATAAAGTAATTAAAGATGTGATCGTCAGAACAAAACAGATGGAAGGCTATTATGTACCTTATATCCCAGGATGGGATACACATGGACTGCCAATCGAAAGTGCCATCCAAAAATTAGGCGTTAATCGTAAAACGATGAGTGTCGGCGAATTCCGTAAGAAATGCGAAGAATACGCTTTAGAACAAGTCAATAAACAAAAAGAACAGTTAGTGCGTATGGGAACGATGGCAGATTATGATCATCCCTATTTAACATTGCATAAAAGCTTTGAAGCTAATCAAATTGAAGTATTTGCAAAGATGGCAATGGATGGATTGATCTATAAAGGAAAGAAACCGGTATATTGGTCATATTCTTCTGAATCGGCTTTGGCTGAAGCGGAAATCGAATACTATGATGTAAAATCACCGACGATTTTCGTTACTTTTGATGTCCTTGATGGGAAAGGTGTTTTAGAAGGTGATGAAAAATTCGTCATCTGGACAACCACTCCTTGGACTATCCCGGCAAATACCGGAATCTGCTTAAATGCTAATTTAGTTTATGCAGTGGTAGATACAGAAAAAGGAAAACTGATCATGTTAGAAAGCAAAGTAGAAGAGCTTTGTGAGAAGTTTGGTCTTGAAAAACATGATATCTTAAAAACTTTCAAAGGACAGGAATTAGAGAATATTACCTGTGTGCATCCATTTAAGGAGATCGATCCTTATTATGAAAGAGAAACTTTAGTGATCTTAGGGGATCATGTTACCGATGAAGCGGGGACTGGATGTGTTCATACAGCTCCCGGGCATGGGGTAGATGACTTCAATGTCGGAAATCTTTACCACCTGCCGGTATTATGTCCGGTTGATGACAAAGGAAAGATGATGGCAGAAGCAGGAGAATTCCTAGCCGGGCAGCACGTCGATGCAGCTAATAAAACCGTAGGATTAAAACTGGAAGAATTAGGACACCTGCTGCATTTAGAGTTCATTACTCACTCTTATCCTCATGACTGGCGTACTAAAAAGCCAGTGATTTTCAGAGCGACAGCACAATGGTTCTGCTCAATCGATAAGATCAGAGACAAATTGCTAAGCGAAATCGATAATACAAAATGGCTAAATCCATGGGGACATATCCGTATTTATAATATGATTAAGGATCGTGGGGACTGGTGTATCTCACGTCAGCGTTCTTGGGGTGTTCCAATCCCAATCTTCTACTGTGAAGACGGAACACCGGTGATGGATGAAGCGGTCTTTAAGCATATCTCTGATTTATTCAGAGAATATGGATCAAATATTTGGTTTGAAAAAGATGAAGCAAGCTTGTTGCCAGAAGGCTATACAAATGAGCATTCACCAAATGGTATCTTTAAAAAAGAAACAGATATCATGGATGTTTGGTTCGATTCAGGATCAAGTCACACCGGATGTATGAAAGAAAGATTAGGGTATTACCCAATGGAGCTTTACTTTGAAGGAAGCGACCAATACCGTGGATGGTTCAACTCTTCACTGATCATCGGTACTGCAGTTTATGGAAAGGCACCTTATAAATCTGTCTTATCCCATGGATTTGTATTAGATGGAAAAGGTAATAAAATGTCTAAATCATTAGGAAATGTAGTTGATCCTATCAAATTAGTGAACCAATACGGAGCTGATGTTGTACGTCTGTGGGCAACTTCTGTAGCTTATCAATCAGATGTCCGCATCAGTGATGAGATCATGAAACAGATTGCCGAAGGCTATCGTAAGATCAGAAATACACTGCGTTTCTTATTAGGAAATCTAAACGGCTTTAAGGTTAAAGACTTAGTTGGCTTAGATGATCTTGAATTAGTTGATGAATATGTATTAGGGCAGTTAAATGATGTTATTAGACAAACGATGGATGCGTATGACCGCTATGACTTCTCAGAAGCCAATCAGCTGATGTCTAACTATATGATCAATGTATTAAGTGCTTTCTATGGAGATTTCACTAAAGATATCCTATACATTGAAAAAGAAGATAATAAAAGACGTCGTCAGGTACAAACTGTTCTTTACTATAATTTAAAAGCATTGACTCGCTTATATGCGCCTATCTTAGTATTTACTACCGAAGAATTACATGACTACTTTGATTTCGGTGAAGAAAAAGCAGTGTCAATCTGTATGGAAAAAATGCCGGAAGTGCTTGCTTTACCGCATTTAGAAGAAGCAAATCATTTAATGAGTCAATTCATGGAAGTAAGAAAAGATGTTCTGAAAGCATTGGAAGTGAAGCGTAATGATAAAGTAATCGGAAAATCACTGGAAGCAAAAGTAACGCTTTCATTAAAGAAAGAGTTTGCTGATGTTGAAAAGCTGAAAGATACACTGAAACTGATGTTCATCGTTTCAAAATGTGAATTGACAGATGAAACAGATGGTTTAGAAGAATTTGAGACAAGCTATATCAAAGTAGAGAAATTCAATGGTCATACTTGTGCACGCTGCTGGGCAGTATTTGACGAAGATGAAATGCATGATGAAGAATTGTGTGAACGCTGCTTTGACGTTGTTAACGGATAAAATAGGGAGGATATGAGAGCATATCCTCTTTTTTCTTAAAAATATAAGGACTTTAAAACGAAAGAATCACAGCTTTTTCTTTAAGTATTTGCATTATCGCTCAAAACTTGTATAATGTTATAAGGTGATAAAAATGAGTAAATTCAAAAAAACAGAACTAGTGATATACCCGATTTTTATTGTGGTGATGATCGTTTTAGATCAGATCACAAAGATCATTGCTCAATCCGTACTACCTTTTGGGGGTACCGGAGTAAAAGTAATTGATCGTTTTTTCTATTTTACATACATGACAAACTACGGAGGAGCATGGTCTTTATTTGAAGGACATACGTGGATCTTTGTGATTGCGGCAGTCGTTGCAGTAGGGGCCTTGGGATACTTTTTCTTTAAAACGAAGCCGGAAGATAAATTTGCCCGTTTTGGTTTTGCATTAGTCATTGCCGGAGCGATTGGGAATTGTCTGGATCGTATTATGTTAGGATTCGTTCGTGACTTTGTCGATCTGATTATCTTTGGCTATGATTTCCCTATTTTCAATATTGCAGATATATGTATCGTATTAGGGGTATTTTTAATTATATTAGATACTTTTGAAGAGGAGTTAAAACAATGGAGACAATCGAGAAAATCGTAGAAGCTGCAGATATTGGAAGCCGCTTGGATAAATATTTAGCTAAGATGATGCCGGATCTGACTCGTACCCGTATTCAGCAGTTTATCAATGATGGATTAGTGCTGGTAAATGGGAAAACGGAAAAAAACAGCTATAAAGTACAAAATGGAGATTTAATTGAAATCGAATTGCCGGAAGATAAAGAAATGGAAATTTTGCCGGAGGATATTCCTTTGGACGTAGTTTATGAGGATGCGGATGTGATCGTTGTGAATAAGCCTAACGGAATGATCGTTCATCCTTCAGTGGGGATTAATAGCGGGACTTTAGTCAATGCCTTGCTGTATCATTGTCAGGATCTATCTGGAATCAATGGGATTATTCGTCCCGGAATCGTTCATCGTATTGATAAGGAAACCAGCGGTCTGCTGATGGTCGCAAAAAATGATAAGGCCCATCATCATTTAAGTGATCAGCTTCGTGAGCATAGTGTGGAAAGAAGCTACATTGCCTTAGTTCATGGAAATATCGCTCATGAATTCGGTACGATTGATGCACCAATCGGACGTGATACAAAAGACCGCCAGAAAATGACGGTAACCGATCATAACTCAAAACAGGCACGTACAAATTTTAAAGTGCTTGAACGTTTTGAAAAGGATGACTTAACGCTGATCGAATGCCGTTTGGAAACCGGACGTACACATCAGATCAGGGTGCATATGGCATTTATTGATCACCCTGTCTATGGGGATCCTAAATATGGCTATCGCCGTGATGATCATTCGTTTGGTCAGTACCTGCACGCAAAAACTTTAGGTTTTGTTCATCCGACAACGAATGAAGTGATGAGCTTTGAAGCGGATCTGCCAAAAGAATTTGAAGAAAAATTAAAAGAACTAAGAAATCGAGATTAATCATTTCTTAGTTTTTTTCTTGCATAATCATTAAGTTGTGATATAACTAGAATAAGAGGTGAGGAAGATGAGCAAAGTAATTAGCTGGGATGAATATTTCATGGGAGTTGCTAAACTTTCAGCGTTTCGTTCAAAAGATCCCAATACACAAGTAGGAGCCTGCATTGTCAATACAGATAAAAAGATTGTCGGTGTTGGCTATAACGGACTGCCTTGGGGGTGCGAGGATGATGAATTCCCTTGGGAAGCACGTGACGGGGATTTAGAAAAGACCAAATATCCTTATGTTGTTCATGCAGAATTAAATGCAATCTTAAACAGTACACAGAATTTGAAAAATTGTAAGATCTATGTGTCTTTATTCCCTTGTCATGAATGTACGAAAGCGATCATTCAAAGCGGAATCAAAGAAATTATTTATGAAGATGAAAAATATTTAGGTACAAGCAGTGATCTTGCCGCAAAACGTATGCTTGATGCTGCCGGAGTGAAATATACAAAGATGCCGACTTTCGATATAATTATAAAGGAATAGCCATTGGCTATTCCTTGTTTACTAGCTCTTTCATTCTTTTAGTGTTGGTAAGATGTAATTTACCGACTTTGACGAGCATTCTTTCCCCATAATTTTTAATGATTTGTGCACCAATGACGTCCACATTGGCACCGGTTCCTCTTGGAAGTTTAATTTTTAAACTCTTGCACATGTTCGTATAGTACTGCAAATATGCATACTTTGCCAAAATGTACGAGCAGCCAACTGCTAAATATTTGAGCTGAGCATTTTCCTCAAAGATTAAATCTTTAACAACGACGACTTCATTTTTTAAATAATTGAAATAAGTCTTGCTTGAAACAAACTGCTCGATGACCTTTGTTTCAATGGGTTGTTGAAGCTTTTGCATCACATTTGTAATCGCTTGATTATGAAGCTGCGCCTTTAATGTTGCTTGATTCGTTCCGTGACTGATCGCATTATTGTAATGCGCATTATCCAAAAGTAAAAGACTGTAAATCATACGGTCTTTAATTGCTTTGGCTTTCGCAACAATTTCCTGATCGGTTAAGGACTGCGGATGGTGTATATCGATCGATTTCAACCAATCGATATCACGTTCATCGACGTAACAGGCTACAATACACATTGGTCCAAAATAGTCTCCTGAACCAACTTCCGCCGCACCGATATGACTTTGCAAGAATAATCCTTCCTGATCCGTATCTTTGTTAGGATGATCAATCTTTTCCCAACGGCTTGCTTCGATCAAAGCATTGTTCCCTGCAAATTCAACCTGAAGGTTTTCATAACAGACGATATGACATCCAACTGTTTTGGCAGAAAAAATAATGTTTGACTCATTACTATCTATCATTTGGCTATCATAGAATTTCTTCATTTTTTCTAAAGCAGTCTCATTTGTGACAATGACAATAGGATCCATTTCATTCGCCTCCTAGTCTAATTATAACACTTTTTCAACCTTTTTGACAGCATAAATTTAATTTGTTACAATACTTTAAGAGGTGATTTATATGGGTAACTTAAATCCATCATTTATTTTGGATATTATTGTCATAGGTTTTTTATTAATCAGTATGTTAGTAGGATATTTTCGGGGGTTTACTACGCGTTTCTTTTCATTCATATTAAGTATTCTGGCATTTTTTCTGGCCTTTATACTTTCTAAGCCAATCTCTTTATTATTCACTTTTCAAATTCGTATATCCGACGGAGCAATCAGTGAGGTATTAAAAGGATTCTATCCCCTTATTTATCAGGTGATTGCTTTTATTGTTTTATTAGTCATTTTTATGATTTTAAAAGTAGTGATCTTATTTGTTTTCCGCAATACGATCAAACGTTTTATTGATACATTGGCATTCAGCCGTTTTATTGATGGAATATTAGGAAGTGCTTTAAGCTTAGTTGAAGGCTTGATTTTCACTTTTATTGCTTTATGTGTCATGATGATGCCGTTTATTAAGGATGGAAATAAAATTATCGATAATTCCACGATTGCCAGTCATATTCTGGATTTGGTTCCGGAAGCAAGCAAACAATTGAACGCATTAAGTGATACTTATAATCTGACAAAAAATTTAGACTTTTCATCGTTCTCATTAGATAAACTGGATAAGAATTCATTGTCTACTTTAAAAACAATGATTACCAGCGCTCAGGATATGGGATTAGTCACACCGCAAGATGTCAATGATCTAGTAGAAAGCTATCGCAGTGACATTGAACAGGCACAGGATGTAAAAGTCGATCAAGAAACAAAAAAACAAATCGACGAATTATTGAATATTCCTGGTATTCCGCAAGATATTAAGGATATTGTCAATAATAAGATTATCGTAGAATAGGAACATTATGAAAAATATATTAGAAATTTTAGAGTTTGATAAAATTAAACAACAACTGCTTGGCTATACGGCTTGTTCTTTGGGAAAAGAATTAGTGAATAGCCTTGCTATGTATGAAGATAAAAATGAGCTGCTTTATCAGCTGCGTTTGACAGATGAAGCGATTCGTTTGATATTCAGCTATGGGCGTTTGCCGTTAGGGGGATTGCATGATCTTTCTTTAATGTGTCAAAAAGCATCTATGGACGGTATTTTATATCCTCAGCAATTGATGGATATCAATGCCACGTTAGATGCCGTACACAGCATTTTACTGTACCATGAAGAACATGAGATTACAGCTCCTTTGTTTGACGAATTAGTTGAGACATTAGTGGAAATCAAACCGCTACAGCAAGAGATTTTGCGCTGTATCGGCAATGACGGAGAAGTCAATGACCATGCTTCCAGTGCTCTATATTCGATTCGTAAGAAAATTCGTAATATTGAGTCTTCCATTCATGTCAAGATGAATCAGCTGGCAAGCAGTCAGAAAGAATTTTTAAGCGAAGCTATTGTGACGATGCGTAATGACCGCTTCGTTTTACCTGTAAAAACCATCAGCAAAGGCAATGTAAAGGGAATTGTTCACGGAGAATCTTCTACCAGCCATACCTCTTACATTGAACCTGAGAGTGTTGTATTAATGAACAATCAGCTAACTGAAGAAAAAAACAAGGAACAGCGGGAAATTGAACGTATCTTATTTGAACTGTCTCAAAAAGTAAAAGAGAATAGTTCCATTTTATTAGCGAATCAGGAAACTTTGAAAATGTTGGATTTTATGTTCGCTAAAGGAAGCTATGCCGCTTCAATGGATGCTGTTATTGCTCATATCAGCGAAGATTATGATCATTTATCACTAAAACAGGCGCGTCATCCTTTAATTGATTCGGCAAAAGTTATTGCCAATGATATTGAGATGAGCGCTCCTTATGAAATGCTGCTGATTACCGGAAGCAACACTGGTGGGAAAACCGTCACTTTAAAAACGGTGGGATTGTTAGCTTTAATGAGCTTAGCCGGATTAGCGGTTCCTGCCAGTGAAGCTACCGTTCCTTTTTATGATCAGATTTTCTGTGATCTTGGGGATGATCAGTCCATCGAACAATCGTTGTCTACTTTTTCATCACATATGAAAAAGATTGTGGAAATTACCAACGAGGTGACCCATCATTCTTTGATTTTGATTGATGAAATCGGAAGCGGAACAGACCCTCGTGAAGGAGAAAGTCTGGCGCAGGCGGTTCTAGATTATCTGCATGGCTATCATTGTCATGTAGTGGCATCGACTCATTATTCCGGATTAAAAAAATATGCGCAGGAAAAACCTTTTGTATTGTTTGCGAGCGTTGAATTTGATTTAGATACCATGAGTCCAACCTATCATTTATTAACCGGACTGATCGGACAATCCTATGCTTTTGAAATTTCCACCCGTTTAGGATTAAATGACCACATCGTTGCCAATGCTCGTGCTATCAAAGAAGAAAGCATGTCTAAACAGGATCATTTACTAGAAAGCTTAGAAACGGAGTTGGAAAACAATCGTCAGTTAGAAGAGCATTTAAATGAATCGATTGCTTTAAACACGCAGCTGGAAAAACAGCTTCAGCAGCAGCTGTCTAAGCTTGAACAAGAAAAAGAAAAGATGCTTAAAGCAGCAAAAGAAGAAGCAAATCAATTGATCGAGGAAGCTAAAGAGAACGTTCAGCTTATTTTAGATGACTTAAAGGAACAGGCGAAAGATGTGAAAATGCATGTCGTGATTGATGCCCGTCATCAGCTAGATGAAATGAAGCATATCGATCCGCAAGTCAAATTAATTAGTGATGAAAAACATGATTTTGCTGTTGGAGATCGTGTCAAGATCCTTTCAGTCAATCGTGAAGGCGAAGTGACGGCTGTTGCTAAGAACGGTCAGCTCACAATTTCTTTAGGCGGACTGAAAATGCAGCTTCAGCAAAATGAAGTGCAGTATTTAGGCAAAGCCGTTAAACCAAAGATCAAAGCCAATCGAAAATCCCTTAAAAAGGTAGGCGGCGGTCAGTATGAATTAAATATTATCGGGTTGCGTTATGAAGAAGCTATGCGCTTAGTCGATAAATTTTTAGATGATGCATTAGTCAGCAATTATCCGCATGTCCGCATCATTCATGGAATGGGAACCGGTGTGCTGCGAAACGGTGTCCGCAAGATGCTCGATCGCAATAAGAGTGTTGTGTCCTATCGTGACGGCGGACCTAACGAAGGTGGATTAGGTGCCACATTAGTTTATTTTGAATAGGAGAAGCCATGAGTACAACGTTGATTAAACAAAAATTAGCATTGCTCCCGTTAGAACCCGGCTGCTATCTGATGAAAGACAGTGAAGGGACGATCATTTATGTGGGAAAGGCAAAAAAACTAAAGAACCGTGTTTCTTCTTACTTTATGGGGGCACATAACTATAAGACGACCAAGCTGGTCAGTGAAATTGTTGACTTTGACTACATTGTCACCCATTCTGAAAAAGAAGCCCTGCTTTTAGAAATCAACCTTATCAAAGACTATACGCCAAAGTATAACATCATGTTTATGGATAATAGCTATTATCCCTATATCCTCATGACAAAAGAGCGTCATCCGCGATTGAAGATCGTTCGTGATGTTAAGGATAAAAAGAATAAATATTTTGGACCTTTCCCGGATGCTACGGCAGCCAGAGAAATTTATAAATTGCTGAATCGTCTTTATCCATTGAGAAAGTGTAACCATATTCCCAATAAACCCTGTTTATACTATTCTTTGAATCAATGTTTGGGTCCTTGCATCAACGAAGTAGATGAAGAAACATATAATCAAATGACAACACAAATTACAAAGTTTATTAATGGGGATGTTAAAGAGATTATCAGTGACCTTCAAGAAAAGATGCAGAATGCCAGCGAAGCGATGCAGTTTGAACAGGCAAAGGAATATCGTGACCTGATCCGTTATATCCAGCATGTCACCAGCAAGCAGCATGTTCAGTTCAACGATCAAGTCGATCGTGATATCATTGGCTACCATGTGGATAAAGGGTATCTGAGTGTACAGATTTTCTTTATGCGTAACGGTAAACTATTAGCGCGTGATATTAATTTAGTGCCGATCTATGGCGATATTGAAGAAGAGTTATCCAGCTTCATCGTTCATTTTTATGCGAAAAATACATTGCCAAAAGAAATTCTCATGCCTAAATCGGATGACCTTAAATTATTGGAGGAAGTATTGGGATGCAAGGTATTGCAGCCTACTCGAGGAAATAAAGCGGATCTTGTAAAGATGGCATGTGACAATGCTAAGGAAATGCTGGAAAAGAAATTTATTTTGATGGAAACAGCTGAGAATAAGAATGTCACTGCCATCGATGAGTTAGGACTTGCTTTGAAGATTAAGCGTCCTGCCGTGATAGAACTGTTCGATAACTCGAATATTCAAGGAAGCTATTCGGTTGCCGGGATGGTCTGTTTTGTAGAAGGGAAGCCATCTAAAAATGATTACCGCAAATTTAAGATTAAAACTGTCGAAGGACCCGATGACTATGCTAGTATGAAAGAAGTCGTCTATCGCCGATATTTCCGAGTGCTGATGGATGGCTTAAGAAAGCCGGATCTGATTATCGTCGATGGTGGGAAAGGACAAATTAAGGCGGCAAAAGAAGTCATTGACAGTTTAAATATGGATATTTATGTCAGTGGTTTAAGTAAAGATGACAAGCATTCCACAGCATTATTATTGGATCAAAATGGTGAACCGGTAGAGATTGATCGTAAAAGCCAGCTGTTTTATTTGCTGACTCGAATGCAGGATGAGGTCCATCGCTATGCGATCAGCTTCCATAAAAATGTTCGTGCAAAATCTTTATTTGCTTCTATCTTAGATGAGGTCGATGGAATCGGTGAAGTCCGTAAAAAGAAATTACTGCGTAAATTCGGCAGTGTTAAGAAGATGAAAGAAGCTTCTTTGGAAGAATTAGAAGAGATCCTGCCTAAAGAAGTCGCAAAAAATTTAAAAGCAGAATTAGATAAGCGATAACCATTTTTGATTTTACTCATATGATGTACTAAGGGGGTAAAGTCATGCCAGGAATACTTACTAAACGTGAGAAGGAAATTTTTGAGTTGCTTATCAATCACTATACAACAAGAGATATTGCCAAGAAACTCGGTATCAGTGAAAAAACTGTCCGTAATCATATTTCCAATGTCATTCAGAAATTAGGAGTGACTTCCAGAATACAGGCAGTACTGGAACTGATTAAATTGAATGAACTTAAGATACAGTAAGGAACCCTATTAACAGGGTTCTTTTCATATAATAGTGGTAAATAAGTGCCAATTATTATATAATAGGAAACAACGAGGTGATACCGTGAAACTAAAACATTATCATATTTTTTTATTTGCCGGAGTATGCTTTTTAGTTGCTTTCATAGGAATAAACAATAAATATGATCGTTTTTATCGTGTTGCCGGAATGAACAACGAAAGTCGTATATTAATTGAGACCTATATGGATGAAGCACAGCAGAACTACATGGTAGAAAATAATGTAGGAGTCTTTGAATTTATTCGTTATATAACTTATCCAGGGTTTCAAATTCAAAACTATGAATATTACAACAGCGTTGAAAGAAGCGGTACATATACAACTTTACAAGAGGTCGTTACTCAGACGAATACCATTGTAAATCGCTTAAAAGCGGATACACCTTGGTCAGTCGGAGAAAACTTAACGGCTTTGATTAATGCCAAGCTTTTAAATGACTATGTCAGCAATACGAACTTTAATCTTAAACATATTACCATTTATGAGAAACTGAAACCTTTCTATATGATTGATGATTACAGCTATTTAGCTTTAGTAGAGGATAATTTGGAATCATTAAATAAGCTGGGCTATCAGTCTTTGGATGCCTGTACAGAGATTTTGGTGGCTTTGTTTGAATATTATACGCCTAACCAGGTAGAACGTCTGATTTCAGCTTCTACTGCCGCAAAAGAAGTTCTCTTTTTAGAAGAACCGACGGCTTTGGACGCTGTTTTAAAAGGAAAGACAACAGTGGACAGCTATGTGCCAGATGATTTGTCTTTGATCGAAGATTTACCACGCTATACGTATTTCTTATATTTAAGAGAAGACGCTTATCAGGCACTCAAAGAAATGTGTCATGCTTATGAAAACAGTTCGGACTTTGTACCTTATTACGTACTAAGTGCCTATAAGAGCTATGAATCTGCCTTAGCTGAAAATGAACAGCAGGCAGGGCATCTTGAAGAACAATTGGGAATGACGGTTTCTTTTCAAGTCACGAATCTGGCAGTGGAAGACTTTGAAAACGCATCATTCTTTACTTGGCTCGAAAAGAATGCTTATCAGTATGGCTTTATCTTACGTTATCCAAAAGATAAAAGTGAAGAAACAGGAAGAGAATATAATGCTTACACGTATCGTTATGTGGGAAAAGAGATTGCCAAAGAGATGCATGATCAAAATTATAAGACATTAGAAGAGTATGTCAGCAAAAAGAAGTAGGAGATAAACATGAAAAACACAATTGGGATATTTGATTCTGGAGTGGGAGGACTGACAGTTTTACAGACCATGATAAAAGATCTTCCTCACACCGATTTAATGTATATTGGGGACAACAAGAATTGCCCTTATGGGGATAAAAGTAAAGAAGCCTTATATGAATGTGCTTCAAAGGTGGTGGAATATTTTATTGCTCATCAGATTAAAATTATCGTTTTGGCGTGCAATACAACTTCCGCTAACGTGCTGGAAGAATTAAGAGCCGCTTATCCAAAAACGCGCATCATTGGCGTTATCGATTCTACGGTGCAGAATTTTTTGAAAAAGGATATGGAAAAGGTATTAGTCATCGCCACTAAAGCAACCATCGATTCACATAAATACCAAGACACAATTGCCTTGTATAATAAGCAGGTGCAGGTCATGGAGCTTTCTACACCAAAACTGGTTCCCTTAATTGAATCGGGAGAATATAAGCAGGGGATCCAAGAAACCATAAAAGAATATGTTGCTTCTTATCAGGGAAAGATTGACTCAATGATCTTAGGCTGCACACATTATCCAATTATTGATAGTCAGTTTAAAGAAGTCTTAAGTGATATTTGCTATATATCTTCAAGCGAATCTGTCTCTAAGGAAGTAGCTTATTATTTAAGCGAACATCATTTGATTGATACTCAGCATGTCGGTCAGGTAGAAATCAATACAACAGGAGATATTGAAGATTTTAAATTTGCTGCTGCGAGCTTCTTTGACTTTACAGGAAAAAAGGTTCATCATATTGAAGTTTAACTGAACATACGTTCAGTTTTTTTGCATATTTTACAGTCTCATAAATATAATTTGATGAGGTGAGAATATGAGAAAAAAGAAGATCATCAATACGCTTTTGGTCTGTGCTTTTGTTTTAGCGGTTGGCTTTGTTTACATGAAAAACAAAGATCCAAAAGATGAACCGGTATCCAATGTCGTGTATGATCAGCCAAGCGGGAGTTACAAAGAAGTGGTTTACCAAGATAATAGCGGACTTTTAATACCCGTGAATATCGAATTGACAGAAAGTGGTCAGCTGGAAAAAGATGTCATGGACATTCTTTATAAGATGAAAGAAAGTCCATCATCATTGCCAAATCTGTCACCGGTTTTAAGCAGTGATCTGCAGGTCAACAGTACATCATTAAATGACAAACTGCTGACGATTGATTTCAACAGTGCGTTACTAAATCTCAGCAAGGAAGAAAGCTTAAAGTTTATTGAAGCATTAACTTGGACGTTATGTGATTATAACGGTATTGAAAAACTTCATTTCACATCAGATGGGAATGAAATAACCAATCTGCCAGACAGCTATATCTCTTTAAGTGCTAACTATGGGCATAATCTGGGATTAAACAACTTTGAAACCGTAAACGCTTATTTACATAAGACGAGCGCTTTAGTTGTCTATGGGAATAAGCAGATTGACGGACAGGATTTCTATGTGCCGGTTACAAAACGTATCGATACAAGTGATCTTTCTGTACAAGATAAGGTATCTATTTTACTTTCACAAAATTCTATTTCATCTTTAATCAGTGAAAACAAAGCCTTTGAAAATCTGAAAGTATTAGATGGAACACGCATTGAAGACGGTCGCTTGATCGTTAATCTAAGTGATGGTGCCTTACTTGATGAAATGTCACTGAATCCGCAAGTTACGGATATGCTTTTACTTTCTTTAAGACAGATTGACGGAGTGGAAACGATCAGCTTTGAAGTCAACGGAGAAGCTATCGGTAAAGATGAAATCGTATCAAAGAATGTAGTATATAATGTCGTTAAAATGTAAAAAAAGAACAATTATCTTATGGTAATTGTTTCTTTTTTTATCCGCACAAAATGAGGTGCTATTGGTTGAATGTTTTATTATTCTTTATAGACAACGTTTTTATTAGAGCCGCTTATTCTAAATAATTTACCAGGCTCATTTTTTAAAAATATCTGTTTGTGCCTGTAAATACTGGCTATTCTCTTAGTTTCAATTCTATTTATAAAAGAATAGATGTCGCTGGTAAAATAAGAAGAATCCCTTGAATTTACTGGGTATTTATGAAATAATAAAGTTACAGAAAGCGGTATTTACGAGGGTTTAATAACAACATAAGATGTATTTAAAGTTGAGTGTTGTACGATAATATTCTTTATCGTACAGTTTAATAACAACATAAGATGTATTTAAAGTTCGATTATGGAATATAAAAATAAGATCGTTCATGTTTAATAACAACATAAGATATATTTAAATCACCAATCAACGCACAAATCAAGCGTTTTTTCCACGTTTAATAACAACATAAGATGTATTTAAATCTTGTCAGATTGACGATATTTATCTCGTCCGCAAGTTTAATAACAACATAAGATGTATTTAAATGAAATAAGTTCCACTATATAAACCAAACCGTCAACAGTTTAATAACAACATAAGATGTATTTAAATCCAATAAACAAATAAATAAGGTAATCATTAGCATTTTGTTTAATAACAACATAAGATGTATTTATATTCTGAGGTTGTGTCTGCCTCAAGAGTAGAAATAAGGATATGAAAGTTTATAATTAGGAACATATTTAGATTCGTTATTGAATATTTTAATTAAATTAATGGTTAATTTGTGAACTTGAAACAATTATCGTCTGATGATTGTTTCTTTCTTTTTTTATGTTATACTGTTACAGAGGTGAAAATAATGTTTGATAGAGCAGTATACAACAAAAGAGTAGAGTGGTATAAAGACGCAAGATTTGGGATGTTCATCCACTTCGGAGCTTACGCTGTTCCAGCTAGAGGAGAATGGATCAGAAGCTATGAAGAGATCAGCAATGAGGATTATCAAAAATATATAGATGCCTTTGATCCAGATGACTGTGATATGAAAGAATGGGCAAAAATGGCGAAAAAAGCAGGAATGAAATACGCTGTTTTAACTGCCAAACATCATGACGGCTATTGCTTATTTGACAGTAAGCTGACCGACTATAAAACAAAACGTGACTTTGTCAGAGAATTTTTAGAAGCATTTCGTGCAGAGGGAATCAGAGCGGGACTGTATTTCTCTTTGATCGATTGGTATCATCCGGATTTTCCGCACTATGGAGATAAACAGCATCCGGAAAGAAGAAATGAAGCTTTTAAAGATACATTGCATGACTTTGATCGCTATTTAAAATATATGCATGGACAAGTAGAAGAATTATGTACGCAATATGGACCGATTGATATTATGTGGTTTGACTTTTCTTATGACAATATGACGGCGGAAACTTGGAAAGCTCAGGAATTAGTAGAGATGGTCAGAAAGCATCAGCCGGATATTATTTTAGATAATCGTTTGGAAGTAAGCGGTGAAGGGTTTGGTTCATTAGCTACTCAGCATCCAACGGATTATTCAGGAGACTTTGTTTCCCCTGAACAGGTTATTCCTCCCTATGGTATTTTAGATGATATGGGAAATCCGGTTTTATGGGAAGCCTGCATTACCATGAATGATAACTGGGGTTACCATTCATCGGATCATAACTTTAAGAAACCATCAACAATCATTCGCAAATTAGTGGAGTGTGTCTCAAAGGGCGGAAACATGATCTTAAATGTTGGACCGGATGCACGCGGACGCTTCCCTAAAGATTCGATACGTATTTTAAATGAAATCGGTGAGTGGATGGCAGATTATTCAAAAAGTATTTATGGATGTGGACCGACTGAACTGACAAAGCCGGATAACGGACGCATCACACAAAGAGGAAACAAGCTCTATTATCATATTATGGAAATGTCTATTGGCGGAATTCCGCTATTTGGCATTCGTAAAGAGCAGATTGAATCGATTATTTTATTGAATGACGGAACAGAAGTAAAAGTGATGGATTACTGGACTGTCAATAATTATCCGGATATTGTGTTCATCAATTTTGCCGGAACAAATGATTTACCTAATCCTATCGATACAGTATTGGAGATTACTTTAAAATCGTGAAAAAAATAGTCATCATGTCGGATAATCATGGTCGGGCTGCTGATGTGATTCAGGTGTTAGAAGATAATGAAGACGCCGATTTATTTATCCATTGCGGCGATAACGAAGGCTATGATGATCAGTTATCGGAATTTGTGGCTGTCCGCGGGAATAACGATTGGACATCGGATTTAAAGGATTATGAGATCATTGATTTTGAAGGGTATCGAATAGGCATTGCCCATGGTCAGTATTTTGGCTATTTCAATAAAGAAGAAGCCATGCTTGAATTTGCGAAAGAAAATCAATTAGATATTCTTTGCTGCGGTCATACCCATATGCCAATGAATATCGATATCGAAAACGTCAAAATTATTAACCCGGGATCAACGCATTTACCTCGCGGCGGATCACCGGCAAGCTATGCTGTTCTTTATATAGATAATGAAGAAATGAATGTAGAATTTATTGAAATGAGATCTTAATGATCTCTTTTTTTGTATAATTTTTTATAAGAAACACACATTATATTGAAAGCTATAAATAGAATGTGAGGGATGATGATGAATCATACATTGAAAAAGTTAATAACAGTTTTTATCTTCAGCATGATGATCTTTGTTTTAAGTGGGTGTCAGTCCAGTCCTAAAACAACAGCCGAAACATTGCAAAAGGATGTTGAAGGAATGATTGATAAAGGGAAAAATGAAGCTAAAAACATCGGAAACAATTTAGAAAATGATGTAGAAGAAGCCATTAAATATATTGATACCCATATGCAGGACCCATTTTCAGATTATGAAGTGACAAAACAAATGGGATATTACAGCTCATATTTAGAAAACATTGCCGGAACAAACGAAGAAGCAGGCAATCACGAAATCGCTAAGCTTGGAAAAAACGTACGCAGTTTCATCAGCAATGTCAGCGGTGGAATTGAAAGTGAAACCAGTGAGATTTCGACTGGATTAAAGAATGATATATCGACTGGATTAGGTAAAATCAATGAAGCAAAAGATGATATGGTGCATAAATTCAGCGAAATGATTAAGAACGGATAAGGAGGATAATGATGAATAAAAAAAGTAAGAATAATTTAGAACAGGCAGTTGATTTTGTAGAGGATAATGTGATTGATCCGATTGCCAACAGTGATATGGCAAAGAAAATGGGTGAATATGCAACAGATGCTAAAAGAATGGCAAAAGATGGGGTAGAAGAAGCCAGTGACGGTATGATGGAGTTAGGTGAAAATGTCGCTTCTATGCTGGACGCATTTAAAAATCATCAGGAAGTAGAAAAATTGCAAAAAGACGTGAAAAAGGGATTTGACAAGCTTGGTAAATCGGCTCGTAAAGTCGCTGATGATGTAAAAGATATTGTCGATTAGAAAGAATGAATCTCACACCCATTAGGCTGTGAGATTTTACTAATTTTATCAAAAAATGATTGACTAATAAGATGATTAATGATAATATGTAAAAGCAGTCAGTAAGAGATGTCTACGTAGCTCAGCTGGATAGAGCACACGCCTTCTAAGCGTGCGGTCACAGGTTCGAATCCTGTCGTGGACGCCATTAGAAAATCAACACACTTCGGTGTGTTTTTTTATTATGTTTAAACCTCTTTTAGGAAGTAAATCACAATTAGTTTGAGATATATCTATATACGAGGTGATAATAATTGAGCCAATTAGAGGTGTTAAATAAAAATATACGATTGATCAAAGTTAATAATGACGATTATATATGCATTACTGATATTGCTAGAACAAAAGATATACGTACGGATTACTTGATTTCAAATTGGAGGAGAAATAGGAATACAATTGAGTTTCTTGGAATCTGGGAAATTATTCATAATAGCAATTTTAATCCCATCGAATTCGATGGGATTAAAAAACAAACTGGATTAAACAGTTTTATTCTAACAACTAAGAAGTGGATTGAAAGTATAAATGCAATTGGAATTATATCAAAGACAGGTAGATATGGTGGTACCTATGCTCATAAAGATATTGCTTTTGAGTTTGCGACTTGGATATCTGTAGAATTTAAGCTATATTTAATTACTGAATTTGAAAGATTAAAGGAAATTGAAAATGAAAAATCGGGTTGGAGTTTACATAGAGAAATATCAAAGATTAATTATCGTATTCATACAAGTGCTATTAAAGAAAATATTATACCTAAAATAAATAATCTTCAAACATCAATTATATATGCTAATGAAGCAGATATTTTAAATATAGCAGTATTTGGTTGCACAGCTAAACAATGGAAGAAAATAAATAAAGATTTAAATGGCAATATTAGGGATTATGCTACTATTGAGCAATTATTAATCTTATCGAATCTAGAAAGCTTAAATGCTGAGTATATTAAGCAAGGAATAGAACAATCCAAAAGGCTAATCAAGTTAAATGAATCAGCTATTAGACAAGCTAAAATAATAAATAAGAATATAAAGAAATTAGAAGTATTTTAATCCTAGTTATGCTATCTTTTTGCTACTAAATACTTTCAACACAATAGATATAATGTAATACAAGTACTAGATATAATACAATATATATACTACATGTCACGAGATGCGGTAATATAACTATTTCCTGTCGTGGAAACCATTAGAAAATGAACATACTTTGGTGTGTTTTTTATTATTTATTGTGAAAGTACAGATACTTTATTAATATTAAGTAGAGTTAAATCAGAATTTATCCCGTTCTCTCAGTTTCTGTCCTGTTCTTATTCAATAAAAGTATGTAATATAAGAATAGTAAAAGAAAGGAGTATATGTATGAATCAGCAAAAAATAGGTGTATTTATCTCATGTTGTAGAAAAGAAAAGAGTTTAACGCAAGCTCAATTAGCTGAAATATTAGGAGTCAGTGATAAATCTATTTCTAGATGGGAAAATGGAAAAACAATGCCGGATATATCATTATATGAACCTCTGTGTAAATCGCTTGATATCCAAATATCGGAATTATTTTATGCTAAAAAAATGACAGACGATGAAAAGACAAAACAAGGAGAACAATCAGCTTTAAGTATATTTAAAACAAAATCACAACTCGAAACATTTGAAATTTTTACTGAAATTTTAATACTCGTTGGAATTATTATTACAGTCACGCTTACAAAAATATTAGCAGTTACTGCTATTCAGATGATGATTACAATTATATGTGGTTTTTTTGTATGGGGTTTTGGTTTAATGTTGAGAGTTAAAATCAAAAAAGTAATTATAGCACTAGAAAATCAATGAATTTCAGTTTATAGAAGCGGATAAGTATTTTCATTTGTCTTAGTAAGTATTTTTAAAGTAAAAAAGAAATAGTATGAAAATCAAATAGTAGTTTTAAAATACTGAATTTAGATCAATAGAATTATTAAACGCTGTTTTTAAATTCATGCTATAATGATGAAAACGGAGGGATATTATGTCAAAGCAAATGGAATTATATGAAAACTTATCAGAAGCGAATACATTGCAGGAAGTACAGGAATATATTAAGAAAGTGATTGAACTGCGGGGATTTGATCAGCAGGAAATTGAAAAAACAATGTTGATGATGACAGAAGAGGTGGGAGAATTAGCTAAAGCAATAAGGAAAGACGCAACCGATTTAAGAACTGACAAGAGTAAAATAAGCCATTATGACACGATTGAAAGTGAAGTAGCCGATACTTTTATTGTATTATTAAGTATTTGTAATAAGCTAAATATTGATTTGTTTAAAGCGCTGAAAGACAAAGAAATTCAAAATTGTCAAAGACAATGGACAAAATAAAGGGATAATCATTATCTTTTCTTGACATTTTCCTAGTTTAATGATAATCGTTATATAGATTTATTTGAACGGAGGATGTTATGGGATATTCTATAGGACAGGTGGCAGAGAAGTTAAACTTGCCAAGTTCAACGATTCGCTATTATGACAAAGAGGGATTACTGCCATTTATTCAAAGAAAGAATTCAGGAGTACGGGTATTTTCTGAATCTGATTTAGGGATGCTGGCAATTATTGAGTGTTTGAAAAATACAGGCATGCCTATTAAAGATATTAAGCAGTTTAGTATTTGGTGTGCACAGGGAGACGCTACTTTGCAAGAGCGCTATGACATGTTTTTAGAAAGAAAGCGCATTGTGGAAGAACAGATGGCAGAACTGGAAAGATCAATGAAAACTATCGAACATAAATGTCGTTATTATAAAGCGGCATTGGAAGCAGGAACTGAAAGTATTCATAAACAAGCTGTAACGAAAAAATAGCATGACTATTTTCTTTGTTCAGTTTTTTTATATAGCTTTAAACCTATAAATATATAATCACATATATATTTTATATTATGAAAGCGTTTGTATATAATGGGCTTAAAGGAGGAGTGAATATGAAGCTTGTATCCATATTATTTCAGCAGATTATGATTATGTATATCTTTATGTTTATTGGCGTGATCTTATTTAAGACAAAAAAGTTATCACTGGAAGGCAGTAAGGCTTTAGGAAATATATTGATCTATGCAGTTATGCCGGCGGTTGTCATTAAAGCCTTTTTAAATGAAATGACGGCAGAACGCTTAAAAGGCTTAGGGATTGCTTTTGTTCTTTCCTTTGCCGTCCTTTTGTTAGCGATGGTCGTTTCTTTGTTCTTGTTCAAAAAAAGACCGATTGAAAATTTTGGAGCTTCTTTTTCTAATGCTGGTTTTATCGGAATTCCCTTAGTTTCAGCTTTATATGGGGATGAAGCAGTGTTTTATGTATCGGCTTTTGTAGCACTGCTTAATCTATTACAATGGACTTATGGTGTTTGTGTGATTACTAAAAATAAAAAGGCGATTTCATTAAAGAAAATTCTTACTAATCCCATATTAATCAGCTTAGTGGTAGGACTTATTTTATTTGTTTGTCAGATACAGGTGCCTGCCATTATTATCAGCAGTATCCAAGGAATTGCGAGTCTGAATGCACCACTGGCGATGTTTAGTTTAGGAACCTATTTAGCCCAAGTCTCATGGAAGGAAATATTTACCAATCGTTACGCTTATTTGAGCAGCGTTATTCGATTACTTGTTGTTCCGTTGCTGACACTAGGTATATTGTCTTTTGTTCCTAGTGTCTATTCAACTATGAAGATGGCAATTTTAATTGCTGCTTCAACCCCGATTGGATCCAATGTTGCGATTTTTGCCCAGATACATAATCAAGACTATAAACAAGCTGTTCGTATCATCTGTTTAAGCACTCTTTGTTCCATTCTTACGATGCCAATGATCATGATGCTTGCGGAGAGAGTTTGGTAATCTGTTTAAAGTAATCTATAATATGTTGTGCTAAGGCTTTAGTAGCTCCGTCTTGATATTGATCTTTTTGCCAATGCAGATAAATATAGCGGAAACAATTAATATCCTCAATGGGTTTAATCACTAAATTAGGATAGATATCCTGCTTCCATGTGATTTCCGGGATCAAGGCAACATCCATGCCAAGGGTTAATAATTCACGAAAGGTGTTGGGGTTATCACTGTAAAGATGAATATTAGGTTCAAAATGACACTGCCGACAGTAATAATGAAGTAATTCATAAAGATTGCTTTTAGGATCAAGACTGATGAATAAATCATCTTTAAGATCTTTTAACGCAATATGTTCTTTAGATGCAAGTGGGTGATGAACCGGTAAAACAGCTACCAATCGTTCTTTAAGCAAAAGATAATCATCATTATTGGCTTGAAGGGAAGCGTAGAGAGTAAGGTCACATTCGTTAGGAAAGGTTTGGTCATTGGTGGATTGGCTGATCATAAAATGAATATCAGGATGTCGCTGACGAAATGTTTTAAGTAAATCAGGCAGAAGAGAAGAAGCCGCCTGAATTTTAAGAGAGACAGTAGAATTGTTTATTCCTTTTAAATCAGCAATTTCACTTCGAATATTCTCAAGAGAAGTAAAAATATGCTGGCAATAACGTTCAACGATCTGACCATATTCATTTAGTTGAAGATGTTTTCCATGGCGATCAAATAAGGGAGTATCCAGCTCGTTTTCTAAGCGCTTGATGGTCTGACTCAATGATGGCTGAGCAATGTGCAGCTCTTTGGCAACTTGGCTCATATTTTCCTTTTTCGCAACCTGCATAAAATAGTATAATTGTAGCAATTCCATAGACGTTCCTTCTTTCATTATAATAAAGTATAAAGGAAACCCATGGTTTAAGCAAATGAATAGGAGAGATAAAAATGATCATAGAAACAACATTAGGCAAAATAGAAGGTTATAAAGAAAATAACTTATATTTATTTAAAGGGATTCCTTATGCAGTAGCAGAGCGTTTTCAAGCACCGCAAAGCATATCTTGGAAGGGAATATTGGATTGTACCCATTATCGTGATAAAGCTGCTCAGATCGTAGAGGGAGATATAACGATAGAGTGTAGTGAAAATGGCTTGAATCTAAATGTATATACGCCTTCTTTAAATGAAGCACTGCCTGTTTTAGTAGAAATTCATGGCGGAGCATTTCAAAATGGCAGTAATCAGAAAATGGATCCTTATCATGTGATTGGAAACAGAAGGCTTGTCTATGTTACGATCAATTATCGTTTAGGGGTATTCGGGTATTTGTATTTAGGCAAGGAATTGAAAGAAGAATTTCAATCATCCGGAAATAATGGAACATTAGATCAAATAGCGGCATTGAAATGGGTTCACAATCATATTCATCAATTTGGTGGAGATCCAAACAAAGTAACGGTTTTAGGAAGTTCGGCAGGAGCAAAATCTTTAGGGGCTATCATGATGCATTCAGAGGCAAAACATTATTTTCAACAAGTTATTTTAGTGAGCGGAGCAGCACAAAGTGTTCGTGATATCAATACTGCACAAAAAATCACAAAGCGCTATAAAGAAATTATGAAGATAGAGGATCTTAATGATTTGCTGACGATGTCGGTTTCTGAACTTTTAAAAGGTCAACAAGTTCTATGCAAAGGATTTGGCAGCACCTGTATTTTTGGACCGGTTGCGGATGATGTGGTGATTCCATCAAGCTTTTTTAAGAAGTTAGATTCAAAAGATTATTGGCAGGGCAAGGCGATTATTGGCAGCTCCAAGCATGAACTGGTCTTTTTTAAGCTGATGGGGATTGATTTTCATCTTTACGGTGAACAAATTGCCAGAGAATTATTCGGTCAAAATGCCTCGATTGCGATCGAGGATGCCAAGATATTAATGAAAGAGTATGGAGAGGAGGAGGCTTGGATTAAAGTGCTGTCTGATTATATGTATCGTACATACAGCTATCGTTTAGGCAGAATTTTAACTGAAAATGGCAGCACCGTTTGGCAGTATAGTACAGAATTTCTTCCTGCCTGTCACTGCATGGATCATATCCTTTCGTTTGAACCAAGAGAAAAGCTAAATAAATATTTTCCTGATATTCCTGATAAAAAAGAAATCATAAGGTTAGGTGATATGATTAAAGATGCCTACCTGTCTTTTGTTGAAGAAGGAAAACCCAATATTGAAAGCTGGAAACCATTGAATGAATCAAATTGTCAGATGATTTGGGATGATCCTATCCATATTGAAAAGCTAGAAGATGAAGTGTGTGATCGTTTTCCCGATCAGGTTTATATATTATAATTTAAAGGGGCGATGACGCTCTTTTTATTATGTTTTAATGAGAAGTCCCTAAGCTGATTAAAAAATAAGATGACAAATAGACAAATTCATTATATATTAGTAAGTAATTACTGGATAATTTATAATGAAAGTTGGATATTAATTGAATGAAGTATAAAAATGAAGTCGTTATTGTAATCGTTGTTTCCATGCTGATCTTAGTTTTAAAATGGATCAATGTCTTTCAGATAGAAAATGGTTTTGGAAACCCTTTGGTGATATTAATGATGATCATTGCTTTTAGTGCGATGGGGATTTACCTCCAAAAAAGTATGGATAAAAACTATGAAAAGCAAGCCATCAACTATAAAAATTTAGATGTTTTAAAATATATCTGTGCTATTTTGATTATCATTTTGCATCTGCGCCCATTTTTTGATTACTCTAATCCTCTTGATTTAGCTTTTAATAATATCATTACACGTGTATGTGTCCCTTTGTTTTTTGTCATTACCGGCTATTTTGCCGCTATTAAAGAAAAAGAACAGCCCGCTTATATGAAGGTCCATGTATCAAAGATGATCCCCTTGTATTTAACCTGGAGTGCTCTTTATATTCCTATATTAATAAATGATGCTGTTCATTATTTACCGACAATTCAAGAGCATATGAACACGCTTCAGTTTTCTGCTCCTATCTTAATTCTATTACTCATTGTCCTTTCTCCATTCGTTGTGATTGTGACATTGGTCTATACAGGTGTTTATTATCATTTGTGGTATTTTCCTGCTGTTATGCTGTCTTTACTGGTACTAAGAAAATGGAAAGAACGATTTCCGGTCAAAAATCTGCTGATTTTATCATTTGTTTTATTACTTTTTGGAGCGACGGAAACTTATTATGGGGTATTGCCGCTTACCATTCAGCAGTTAATCACGTTTTATTATAAAGTTTTCTTTACAACGAGAAACTTTCTTTTCTTTGGTCTGTTTTATGTAGTATTAGGGTATAGTATGGGGAAAAAGAAAGAAGTCTATTCAGAACACTGTGTATCTAAACTGATCATTTCAATGTTCTTCTTGGTTTTTGAAGCTCTTATTCTGCATGATTTCGACCGTCTTAACAGTAATATTCTGCTTTCTTGCATCCCTTTAACGTACTATTTGTTTATCTTTACTTTATATGTAACTCGTAAGAAAGAAAAAAGGATAAACCTCCCTTACAGAGATTTATCTAAATACTATTATTTGGTTCATCCAGCCGTTATTGCGTTATGCTTTTCAGTGTTTAACATAATCAGCATAGAAACGGATCCTTACCAACAGATTGCGGTGGTCTTATTATTCACTCATCTTGTTTCCTATTTTTTCATGATTTTAAAACGATATTTTAAGCGATTACCCATTTAATTTAAACCTATCTTTATTCAGAATAAATCTCATAGTTTGAGATGATCGCACTTTCATCATTAATGGTGATGCTGATCGATTCTGCTTGTTGAGTGATTTCAAATACATGAATGTACTTATTGGCAAGAAGGACATTATTTCCTCTGATTTTAATCGCTAAATTTCCTTCTTCAAATTCGGTGGTAATCTCAGTATAATCTAAATCCTGTCCGATTAATATCAAATATTGTTTATTCTCTTGGGGATCCCTTAAAATAAGCGTATTTTCCTCAAATTGAAAGTTCGGACGGGCTAACAGCTTTTTAAGCAGAGTCATTTTTTTATCTTCATCAACATCTTTTAAACCTTCACTTTTATTCTCAATGCTATGTTCAAAATTGTAGTGGCTTAAATCATCAGCAAAAATCTGTAAACCGATTTCAAGCAGTCCGTCATAGTAATAGAGGTCACCTGTGCTAATATCCATGTAATTTCCGTTTTGATTAAAAAGGAAGTATGTTTTTTGATCATCCTGATAAACATGGATTTTTAATAAGGCTTCATTTTGATAGCTGAAATGCATGGTCGCAAGCCATTTTAAATCGGATGGTGAAGTCAATTCCTTTTGGGCAATTTTAATCAGTTGATCTACTTTTATGCTTTTTAGTAGCTGAGTATGTTTCTGGGTATCATAAACATTTAAATAGTATAATACAATACCATTAGTTCCTTGATCAATCGGTTTTGTAGGTGCTTGATAATCTAAAATAGCTTTATTGACCATATCCCCGCTGACCAGTAAATTTTTATTGGTATACTTGCTTTGGAATCCTCTTGAATCACGATAATATAAAAGAGCGAGCCAACAGCATAAGAAGCATAGAATGCCAATCACTAGTTGATAGCGTTTTTTCTTTTGTTTTTCTTTTTTTGCAATATAGGTATTGCCATCCAATAATTCTTCATAATCCAATTCTAAAATTTTCGCAAGTTGGGGAATTGTTTCGATATCCGGATATCCGCTGCCGGTTTCCCAGCGTGAAATAGTTTTATTGGAAACGTGTAATTGATCTGCCAATTCCTTTTGTGTAAGGTGTAATCGAGTGCGTCTTTCTTTGATTAATTTACTGAATTCATTGGTTGTCATAAGAACCCCTCCCTACTTAAAGAATATCGGTTAAATACTAAATAGTCAACGAGATGAGACTCTATGATTCATAGACATGGATTTTATCAGCAGTCTTTTCTAAAAGGGAGTATTTTTATAAAAAAGATAGAATATATAATAAGAGGCAAGGAGAGGATAGGATGAGTTTTGTCGATATCTGTTGCCCTAGTGAAGTGAAAAATGATAAAATAGAGATAGGAAAAGGGAGGGATGGACATGGATATTATGGATATGCTGACAAGCAATCTTCCAGTCATCATAGGTGTTATTATTTTTGCTTTAGTCATCGTCATCGTGGTTACGGGGTATGTGAAGGCTTCTCCGGATACAGCTTATATTATTTCCGGATTAAGAAAACAGCCTAAAGTATTAATTGGGAAAGCAGGGATTAAAATACCTTTCTTGGAAAAGAAAGATGAATTAAATCTGCAATTAATACCGATTGATGTCAAAACATCAAATGCGGTGCCAACAGCGGATTATATCAATATTAATGTGGATGCTGCTGTTAATATTAAGATTAGTGATGATTCCGATCGTTTGAATCTGGCGGCTCAGAACTTTTTAAATAAACCGGTAGAATATATCGCAAATGTCGCAAGAGAAGTACTAGAAGGAAACATGCGTGAAATCGTTGGACGTATGAATCTTGAAGAAATGGTGTCAGATCGTCAAAAGTTTGCGGAGTTGGTAAAAGAAAATGCAGAACCTGACTTAGCCAAAATGGGATTAGATATCGTCTCTTTTAATGTTCAGAATTTTGTGGATGGAAACGGTGTGATTGAAAACCTAGGGGTTGATAACATCGTGAAGATTCAAAAGAATGCGGCTATTTCTCGTGCTGTCAGTGAAAGAGATATTGCTCAGGCACAGGCAAAAGCTTCTCAGGAAGCGAATGATGCGAAAGTAGATGCGGAAACAAAAATTGCTGAACGTAATAATGAATTAGCTATTAAGCAAGCTGAATTGAAAAAGATTGCTGATGCAAAACAAGCCGAAGCAGATGCTGCTTATAGGATTCAAGAGGAACAGTCTCGTAAGTCAATCGAGGTAGCGACTGCTGATGCAAATATCATGAAGCAGGAAAAAGAAATTGAATTAAAACGTAAAGAAGTAGAAGTCAAAGAACAAAGTTTGGATGCTGAGATTAGAAAACAGGCAGAAGCTGAAAAGTTTGCCGCTCAGCAAAAAGCGGATGCTGAGCTTTATAAACGCCAAAAAGATGCGGAAGCTAAACTCTTTGAAAAACAAAGAGAAGCCGAAGCAAAAAAAGCGGATGCCGAAGCAGTAAAGTATCAGATGGAACAGGAAGCTGCCGGGATCACAGCTAAAGGAGAGGCAGAAGCCAGAGCGATTGAAGCCAAAGGGGTTGCGGAAGCAGAAGCATTAGATAAAAAAGCGGAAGCAATGAAAAAATATGGAGAAGCGGCGGTTATGGAAATGTATTTCAATATGCTGCCTAAAGCAGTGGAAGCAGCGGCTAAGCCATTAGAAAAAGTAGATAAGATTACGATGTATGGTGAAGGAAACAGCGCTAAATTAGTATCCGATATCGTCAAAACGGCGACTCAGGTCAGTGAAGGGATGAATGAATCTATTGGGATTGATTTAAAGAGTGCGATTGTTGGTTTCTTAGGTGGTAAAATGACCGACCAAGGAAACGATGAGGATAAATAATAAGTGAGAAGAAGTTCATGGAGAATCCATGATCTTTTTTAGTTAAGAACGAAAATTGTTTTATAAAGTTATTCTATTCTAACAAAAAAACTTGACAATATACATGTGTTAGAATATACTAACATTAGTAAAAAGGAAAGAAGATGATGATGATGCCCTTAAGTATGGTGAAAATTGGAGAACCCAATATTATTTGTAAAGTCGGCGGTAAAGAGGAGACACGACGCTTTTTAGAAAATCTTGGTTTTGTTCCGGGTGGAACAGTGATGGTTGTTTCCGAAATAGGTGGAAATATGATCGTCAACGTAAAGGACTCAAGAGTTGCCATTGGTAAAGATATGGCAAATAAAATCATGGTAAGATAGGGGGGATTTACATGAAAACATTGAAAGAGATTAAATGCGGTGACACGGTAAAGGTGATTAAGTTAGAGGGAGAGGGACCGGTTAAACGACGTATCATGGATATGGGAATAACTAAAGGTGTAGAAATTTTTGTGAGAAAAGTAGCACCATTAGGCGATCCGCTAGAAGTAACTGTGCGAGGATATGAACTGTCATTGCGTAAGGCAGATGCTTCAATGATTATTGTAGAATAATTTTTTTTGATATTTAAGTTAGAGCGAACTAACAAAATAGGAGGGAATAAAATGATTAAGATAGCTTTAGCCGGGAATCCCAATTGCGGGAAAACAACTTTATTTAATGCTTTAACAGGATCCAATCAGTTTGTTGGAAACTGGCCGGGGGTAACTGTAGAGAAAAAAGAAGGAAAATTAAAGGGACATAAAGATGCAGTGATCATGGACTTACCGGGGATTTACTCGCTTTCCCCTTATACATTAGAAGAAGTCGTGGCAAGAAATTACTTAATTAATGAAAAGCCGGATGTCATTTTGAATATTGTGGATGGAACCAATATTGAAAGAAACCTATATTTATCTACACAGTTAATGGAACTGGGAATACCTGTCATTATTGCTGTAAATATGATGGATATTGTAAAAAAATCAGGAGATCAGATTTACATTGATCGTTTAAGTGAAAAACTAGGCTGTGAAGTTGTTGAAATTTCCGCTTTAAAGGGAGATGGAATTAAAGAAGTAGCAGATCGTGCTGTTCGTTTAGCAAAGCAGAATCAAAAGACATCGGCTGTACATCAATTCCAAAGTGACGTTGAAAAGATATTGAATCGTATCGAAGATAAAATAGGAAATCAGATTTCTAATGAACAAAAACGTTTCTTCGCTATCAAATTATTAGAAAAAGATGATAAGATTCTGTCTCAAATGGACATTGTACCTAACATTGAAGATGAAATCAAAGAGATTGAAGAAGCCATGGACGATGATACGGAAAGTATTATCACGAATGAACGTTATCTTTATATTTCATCAATTATTGATGAATGCTGCAAGAAAAACAGCAAAGGTAAGTTAACCGTTTCTGATAAAATCGATCATATTGTGACCAATCGTTTCTTAGCGCTGCCCATTTTTGCCTTAGTCATGATCTTAGTCTATGTTGTCTCTGTTACGACAGTAGGGGGCTGGGCTACCGACTGGGCAAATGACGGTGTCTTTGGGGATGGATGGCATCTGTTCAGCATCGGGACGACTGATTATGAAAATGCAGCCGAAGATTATGAACGTGCTGATCAAATCTTAGTTGCTTTCGATGAAGGGGAAAGTGTTGCGGAAATCATGGACGAAGAGGAAAATGTGACCGAAACTGTGACTCTTAATGATTCTGTTGTGGCTCAAGCGACTGAAATTGTGGAAGCCGGAGAACCGGATCCATCTGAATTTGGTATTTGGGTGCCGGGTATTCCGGGAATCCTTGAATCAGGATTGGATGCCCTGAATTGTGCAGACTGGCTTAAAGGACTGATCTTAGATGGGATTGTAGCCGGGGTTGGAGCAGTTTTAGGATTTGTCCCGCAAATGTTAGTTCTATTCTTATTTTTAGCATTTCTGGAAGCTTGCGGCTATATGGCGCGTGTGGCTTTCATCATGGATAGAATTTTTAGAAAATTTGGTTTATCAGGAAAATCATTCATTCCAATGCTGATCGGAACCGGTTGTGGTGTTCCGGGAATTATGGCATCAAGAACGATTGAAAATGATCGTGATCGCAAAATGACGATCATGACGACGACATTCATTCCCTGCAGTGCAAAATTACCGATTATCGCTCTAATATCAGGAGCCTTATTCGGTGGTGCATGGTGGGTTGCTCCAAGTGCTTACTTTGTTGGAATCGCCGCTATTGTATGTTCAGGAATTATACTTAAAAAAACCAAAATGTTTGCCGGAGATCCGGCTCCGTTTGTTATGGAATTACCTGCCTATCATATGCCTACGATAAGCAATGTTTTAAGAAGCATGTGGGAACGTGGCTGGTCATTTATTAAAAAAGCTGGAACAATCATCTTATTATCAACAATCTTTGTTTGGTTTACTTCATACTTCGGTTGGGTTGATGGTCAATTCAGAATGCTAGATGCAATGGAACTGGATCATAGTATCTTAGCCTCTATTGGAAATGCGATTGCTTGGTTATTTACTCCGCTGGGATGGGGAGATTGGAAGTCTGCTGTAGCCGCTATTACAGGTTTGGTGGCTAAAGAAAACGTTGTTGGAACATTCGGTATCTTGTTTGGTTACTCTGAGGTGGCTGAAAATGGAACTGAAATTTGGACACTACTGGCTGCCAGCATGACAGCAGCAGCGGCTTACTCATTCTTAGTATTCAACTTATTATGTGCACCATGCTTCGCGGCTATGGGCGCTATTAAAAGAGAAATGAATAACGCTAAATGGTTCTGGTTTGCAGTAGGATATCAAACTGTATTAGCCTATGCCGTTGCATTGTGTGTCTATCAGTTTGCGACTTTCTTTATCACTGGGGCTTTTAGTATCGGAACAATCATTGCTTTAGTGATCACTGTCATCTTCTTATTCTTACTATTCAGACCTTATAAAGAAAGTCATCAGTTAAATGTAAGCAGTGTACTGGGGGCTAAATAATCCATTCGGAAAGGAGTCAATTATGGGAACATTATTTGTTGGTTTAATTGTGGTCTTGGTTGTTGCCTTGATCATTCGTAATATGATAAAAGATAAAAAAGCTGGGAAATCCATTCAATGCAGCTGTGGCTGTGGGAATTGTCAGAGGCATTGTCATCATTAGTAAAAGAGAACGTCTTTCTTGACTTTGAGTTCATTCAAAGGTATACAATAAACTTATAGATAGAATTTAACAAAGAAGGCATGATGATCATCGCTGAAGTCAGAAAGAAATTTAGTATTTCACTAGATACCCTTCACAACTATGAGGGATGTTTAATCAGAAAATAAATGAGTATGCCTTAGGGGATACTCATTTTCTTTATAAAAAATAGGCTGTTTTATTTTGAGCTTTTATTAATATCTAATCACCCACTTAATAAAAAAGCCAGCTAAGAAAGCCGGTTGAATCAGAGCCAGTTTAGCTGCTGGGTAAAGGTGATCTTTTGAACACCTTTTTTTATTTTTCCAATCTCATAACAAGGATAGAATTGCTGTATATGCTGCTTTACCTCTTGAACCTGATGTAAAGGAACAACAACGTTAAACCCAACACCGCAGTTAAAAGTATTCAGCATCTCTTCATCGCTGATATTTCCATGGGTTTTAATAAACTTGAAAATAGGCAGTAATTGAATTTTTGATAAGTCAATTTCAGCTGTAAGTCCATCAGGAATAATGCGTGATAAATTTCCCTCTATGCCTCCCCCAGTAATATGTGCCATGCCATGCAGACAATTTTTTGCGAACAAGTCCTTTAATGCTTTATAGTAAGGAGTGTGAGGTTTCATGATCTGTTCAATAAAAGTCAAACCGTCAATCTTATCCAGTTTAATTTGCGGCATCTGATCCATTAATAGACGGACTAAAGAATAGCCATTAGTATGTAAACCATTGGATGCGATCGCTAAAACAATATCTTCTTCTTGAATGGCAGAACCGTCACAGATTTTTTGTTTTTCCACAATTCCGGCGATACTGGAAGTCAGCACATAAACACCTTGATCTAAAACTTGCGGCTGGATGGAAGTTTCCCCGCCGACTAGTGAGCATTCATTTTCCTTGCAGGCGTCTGAGATTCCTTTAACTAATGCCGTGATGGTATCTTTTTGTGCGTTTGCACAGACAATGGTATCTAAAACAGCCAAAGGCTTTGCGCCCATCACGATGATATCATTCACTAAATGATTGATCATGTCGTGACAGATCGATTCACTGTATCCATATTCCATTGCTAATTTCTGCTTTGATCCGGGTTCTTCTGATTTTAAGACCAGTACAGGCTCTTTGATATTTGGGAAGTGAATATCATATAAAGAGGCAAAAGGACCTAATCCGTTTAAAACACGCTGATCTTTTGTTTCTAAATGCTTTGCCATTTCTCTTTTGATAGTATCTGTGTATGTGATATCAATCCCTGCTTTACTGTAGGAAAGTCCAACTTTCGCTTTTTCATTTCCAATGAGTATCTCATCGACACTGACATTTAATGCTGTGGCAAGCTCGTATAACGATTCAATATTAGGATAAGTCGATCCATTTTCCCATTTTGATACGGCTTGAAAAGAAATATTTAAACGCTCCGCTAACTGCTGCTGTGTAAGTCCCAACTCTTTTCTCTTTTCAGCAATAAAACGTCCTACTTTGATACTGTCTAACATATGATTTCCTCCTTGCTTTCTATCTTGATTATAATCGGTGAAGCAAAACAAACACAATAACGCATTGCTAGAATTTCACTGCTGAATTCAACTAAAGATAGAATAAATAAAATAAAGACTCCTAAAAGCCTTTATTATAACCTTATTTTGCTCGTCGCAGGAACTCGAAAAAAGCAAAAATGATAGAAATAATTGTCAATACAGACACTATAAGCTGTGACATGTTGGTTGCATATTCTGATTGCTCAGGCATTACTGCTCCTAGAATCAAAAAGTAGACACACCAGATAAAGCCTAAGATCAAGAAGAGAAAAGTAAGATACTTCACTATATTGGCGACAATCTTTATCATATGTCCAGCCGCAGCTACTTGCTGTTCATTGTAATTCTTTTTGAACGCTAAGCGCAGGGTTCCGGCAAAAAAACCACCAATAATTCCTAGGGAAATGCCTATGCAAATATTATAAAACAAATCCATATCTATTTCCCTGCTTCAAAAATCAGATCAATTTTTCGAATACAGCCATTGGCACTGATTTCTGTTGGAATCATACCAATATAGGTATATCCTTTTTGTGCATATTGATCAATAATCTCTCGATGCTGATTCATTGAAGCCATTACCATGTTTGAAGCTGAATAACTAAGACTGACATATTCATATTTTTTCATACACTTATCTCCTTTTCATTCTTATTCCATATTAACATGAAATTTATAGATATGTTACATGAACTACAAAAAATCAGAAAAATCATGATGATTCTCCTGATTCAATACTTTATTTTACGGGCATTAATTCACCTGTAATAGAATCCATAATATAGCCATAAATATGAATGTCATCTGGAATCAGTGGATGCTTTTTCAGCATTTCCACACTTTTCTTAACGGCAGTGCTGGCATCTTTAAACCCCGCCAGCCAACTTTCAAATTGAATTCCACAATATTTAACGAAATCAATGGAGTCTTCATGAATGCCTCTTTCTTTCATTTTATGAATCATCGCTTCATAATTAACAGACTGAACTCCGCAGTCTGTATGACCGATAATCATAATATCCTGTACCCCAAGCTCATAAATCGCAATCAGTAAACTTCTGACAGCACTGCCAAAGGGGTGAGTGATCATACCCCGGCATTCTTAATAATTTTAGCATCACCGTTTTTGAGCCCTAGAGCTGCCGGCAGCAGTTTTGTCAGACGGGTATCCATGCACGTTACAATAGCAAGTTTCTTTTTAGGGTATTTACCGGTTTCATAAGGTTTATATTTTTTATCTTCAACAAATTGTTTGTTGTAATTTAAAATGTCATCCATCATATGATTTCCTCCTTCTTGGGATTATAGCACTATTCTTCATCATCACAAGGGAAAAATAAAAAAGTCTGCAAAAAAACTTGACTTAGAGTTAACTCGAAGGTGTATCGTAAAAGCATGGAGGTGGTAAAAATGACGATTGCAGAAGTAAGCAGACAGTTTTGCCTTTCTGGTGATACGCTTCGATATTATGAAAGAATCGGATTAATTCCGCCTATTCATAAAAATAAAAGTGGGATTCGAGACTATCAGGAAGAGGATTTAAAATGGATTCAGTTTGTAAAATGCATGCGAGCTGCGGGACTTCCAATCGAGGTTCTTCTTGAATATATGGAATTATATCGTCAGGGGGATGAAACCTATTATGCTCGACAGGCTTTGCTGGAAGAACAGCGCGACCGCTTAATAGAACGTATTAACGAAATGAATGATACATTGGATAAATTGAATCATAAGATTGATCGCTATCATCAGATGGCAATGAATGGAAAACTATGATTGCTTGGCTGCTTCATTGAATCATGTTTAAACTCCCTGTTTGAAATATTCATATATTTTGAGCAGCCAAGTCAATTTAGGGGATCTGTTCTTGAATTAAGGTAAATGGAAAGAAGGGAGCATCTAGTGGATAAATTACATGCATTAAAGCAAAGATTAACAGATTATCAAAAAGTAGCCATTGCATACAGCGGTGGGTGCGATTCCAATTTCCTATTAAATGTTGCGCTGCAGACATTGGGAGAGAAAAATGTGCTAGCGATCTTATGTGTAGGAGACATGATGTCAAGAGAAGATCTGGCAGAAGCCAGAGCGCTGTTAAAAGATGTACAGCATATAGAGATTCCGATCGATGTATTAAGTGTCGAGCAATTCGCACATAATGCGCATGACCGTTGTTATCACTGTAAGAAGATGATCATGAGCAAGGTGATCAATGCGGCTCATGCACAGGATTTTAAATATGTCCTTGATGGTAAAAATAAAGATGATGAAGGTGTATATCGTCCCGGTATTCAGGCTTGTTTAGAATTAGGTATTCTATCACCGATGGCAGAATGTCAGTTAAGCAAAAAAGAGATCAGAGAATATTCTAAGATGTTAGGCATCGTAACATATGATAAGCCGGCAAATGCATGCTTGGCATCACGTTTTGACTATGACACGCTTTTAACCAAAGAAAAATTAGAAAGAGTGGATAAGGCTGAAGCATTATTTCACCAATTAGGAATTTATTATATAAGGGTAAGAGTGCAGGATGAACTGGCACGCATAGAAGTAGAAAAGAAAGATTTTGCCAAAGTGATCGAACATTCAGAGGTGGTAGAAGCATTAAAGGCTTTAGGCTTTCGATATGTCACCTTGGATTTGAATGGAATCACAAGCGGCAGCTATGATAAAAAATAAATGTTCCAGCATATTGAAGTGTATGAAGAGTTATAGAAGTAACTGCGAAAGGGAACAATGAAGCAATTAATAAAGAAAATAATTTTATCAATATTGCGATTCTGGGAAGAAAGCATTGTCATGAGCTTTAGAAGCTATTGATCATGCGATAATTTAGAATTTCCGGACTTTTTGGCGTTACATTAACAATTCATACAGGAATAAGAAATGAGAGGTGGTTAAGATGAAAGTAAAAGATATATTGGAAAAAGTTAAAAAGAATGAGTTATCTATAGAAGAAGCGAGTGAATTAATCGATAATCCCTTAGACTATGCCACGATTGATTTTAATCGTGAAAAAAGAACAGGGGCTTCGGAAGTGATTTATGGGGCAGGGAAGACCAAAGAACATATTGCCGGTATTATCCAAAATATGTTGGACCATGAAGTTCCTAATATTTTAGTCACACGCTTAGATGAAGCTAAGTATGACTATTTAAAAAAGCTTTATCCTGAGTTTGTTTATGATGAACTTGCTCAGACATTTTTATTGAATCAAACACCAAAACCTAAAAATAAAGGCTTGATCGTTGTCGCGTGTGCCGGAACATCGGATTTGCCTGTGGCAAAAGAGGCGGTAATTACAGCTAAATATTTAGGTAATGACGTGGAACTGATTACAGATGTCGGCGTGGCAGGCATTCATCGGCTTTTTAACCGCCTGGATGTCATTGAAAAGGCAAGCGTCATTATTGCCATAGCTGGGATGGAAGGTGCGTTGGCATCGGTGATCGGTGGTTTAACGGATAAACCTGTTATTGCAGTTCCAACTTCGGTTGGGTATGGGGCAAATTTCAATGGATTGGCGGCTTTATTAGCCATGTTGAACAGCTGTGCCAGCGGAATCAGTGTTGTCAATATTGACAATGGGTTTGGTGCCGGATTTATGGCACATACGATTAATAATTTAGGAGGAAAGAAAGAATGAAAGCATTATATTTTGACTGCACCAGTGGGATTAGCGGAAATATGACATTGGGTGCTTTAGTAGAGATTTTAGGAGATCATACTTATTTACTTAATGAATTAAAGAAGCTTCATGTTGACGGGTATCATATCCATATCTCTAAAAGTGTGAAAAATGGGATTACTGGGACTTATGTCGATGTTCATTTAGAAAATATAGATCATCATCACCATCATGAGGGGCATAGCCATGAACATTCTCATGACCATGAAGAACACGATCATAGTCATCAACATGTACATCGTAATCTATTTGATGTCAATAAAATCATTGATGATAGTGAAATAGCCCCATCGGCAAAAGCGTTGGCGAAACGTATTTTCTTACGTGTCGCAAAAGCAGAAAGCAAGGTGCATAATGAAACATTAGAGAATGTTCATTTCCATGAAGTGGGCGCCATCGATTCGATTGTGGATATTATCGGAACTGCTGTACTAATCGATAAAATCTCACCGGATATTATTTACAGCAGTGTTGTCAATGACGGATACGGTTTCATTGAATGTGCTCATGGAACGATTCCTGTTCCGGTACCGGCTACAAGTGAAATCTTTGCAGCCAGCAATGTCATTGCCAGACAGATCGATATTGATACGGAATTAGTGACACCGACAGGGGCAGCAATTATTGCTGAACTTGCCAGCAGTTATGGTACAATGCCGGCAATGAATGTAGAAAAGATCGGCTGGGGAAGCGGAACCAAAGATTTAAAGATCCCCAATGTCTTAAAAGTAGTCTATGGAGAAATCAAGAAAGAAGACGATGACATTATTGTCATTGAAACAAATATTGATGACTGCAATGGAGAAATATTGGCATATACTTTAGAACAGTTATTTAAGAATAAGGCTTTGGATGCTTTCTTTACTCCTATTTATATGAAAAAGAATCGTCCTGCTTATCGATTAACTGTTGTCTGCAAAGAAGAAGAGCTGCAAGCTATGCAGGATATTATCTTTAAGCAGACAACAACGATTGGAATGCGTTATCGTCGTGAACAGCGAGCGGTATTAGAGCGTCAGATTAAAGAAGCAGATACGCCTTATGGGAAAGTAAGGATAAAGGAAGTATCTCATCAAGGAAACACATATCTGTATCCTGAATATGAAGACCTAAAGCGAATCGCAGATGATAAGGGGATTGCGATCAAGGAACTTTATACATTGTTTAAATAGACCGTACAGCGGTCTTTTTTTGATAAAAATCTTGACTTAGAGTAAACTCTAAGTGCTATGATGGGTATAAGGAAGATCGAAGGGAGAATAAAGAATGGAATATGTAACTTTAGGAAGAACACAAATAACAGTTAATAGAAATGGCTTTGGTGCTTTACCCGTACAACGTGTTTCAAAAGAAGAAGGGGCTGGACTGTTGAGAAAAGCCTATGAGAATGGAATTAACTTTTTTGATTCCGCAAGAGCTTACAGTGACAGTGAAGAAAAAATTGGATTAGGATTAAGCGATGTACGTCAGCATATTTATTTAGCGACAAAAACTATGGCAACAACAATAGAAGGCTTTTGGAAAGATTTAGAAACAAGCTTAGAAATGATGAAGACCGATTATATTGATATTTACCAGTTTCATAATCCTTCATTCTGTCCAAAACCGGGAGACGGAAGCGGATTATATGAAGCGATGCTGGATGCTAAGGAACAAGGCAAGATTCGTTTTATTGGTATTACCAATCATCGTTTGCCAGTAGCAATGGAAGCAGTAGAATCCGATTTATATGATACTGTACAGTTTCCGTTTAGTTATATTGCGGATAAAAAAGAAGAAGATTTAGTGCGTGCATGCAAAGAAAAAAATATCGGTTTTATCTGTATGAAAGCTTTATCAGGGGGATTGATTACACGTGCCGATGCGGCTTATGCTTATCTAGCGCAGTTTGATAATGTACTGCCCATCTGGGGAATCCAAAAAGACAGTGAATTAGATGAATTTATTCAGTTTAATGAACAGCCGCCGGTAATGAATGAGGAGATCAAGGCATTGATCAAGCATGACCGTGAGGAATTGGCTGGTGAGTTTTGCCGTGGGTGTGGGTATTGTATGCCATGTCCGGTTGGTATTCAGATCAATACCTGCGCGAGAATGTCCTTGTTGCTGAGACGTTCACCTGCCGGTGGACATTTGTCAGAAAAAGGGCAGGAAATGATGAAAAAGATCGATGACTGTCTCAATTGCGGTCAGTGTAAAGCACATTGCCCGTATGGATTAGATACACCGGAATTATTAAGAAAGAATTATGAGGATTATAAGACCTTTTTAAAGTAAAATAAGGGGGAAGAAAAATGGAATATCGTATTTTAGGGAGAACCGGCATTAAAGTCAGTGCTGTTGGTTTAGGTGGTGAAGGCTTTGAAGGGAAAAATAAGGAAGATACTAAGGTCATTGTGGATAAAGCAATGGCGGAGGGGATCAACTTTATTGACATCTATAATTCCAATCCAGAAGTAAGAAGTCATGTAGGGGATGCTTTAAGCCACTATCCGCGGGAAAGTTTTGTGATTGAAGGACATTTAGGCTCTATGTGGGAAAATGGACAATATCGCCGTACACGCAATATGACAGAAGTAAAAGTGTCCTATGAAGATTTTTTAAGACGTATGCAGTTAGATTATGTCGATGTAGGCATGATTCATTATGTGGATGATCAAAAAGATTTCGATCAGATATTCAAGGGATCGATGATTGATTATGCCAAAGACTTACAGGAAAAAGGAATTATCAAACATTTAGGATTGTCAACACATAATCCGGATATTGCCTTTAAAGCGGTGGAAAGTGGAGTGATCGATGTCATTCTATTTAGTATCAATGCAGCTTATGATATGCTGCCAGCCAGTGAGGATGTTAATATCTTGTTTGAAGACAGTACCTATAATGATCGTACTTATGAGGGAGTTGATCCTAAACGAGACCGCTTGTATCAGACTTGCCAAAATGAAGGAGTAGCATTAACTGTGATGAAGGGCTTTGGTGCCGGTATCCTATTAAAAGATGAAACCTCACCGTTTAAAAAAGCATTAACACCTGTTCAATGTCTGCATTATTGCTTAGCCCGCCCGGCGGTTGCTTCTGTAGTGGTCGGCATCAGCAATATTGAAGAATTGTTGGCAGCCTCAGCTTATACAGCAAGCACAGATGAAGAAAAAGATTATAGTCAAGTATTAGCGAATGCACCGCGCTCAGTCTTTAATGGACATTGTATGTACTGCGGTCACTGTGCACCATGCACGAAGAAAATTGATGTTGCTATGGTCAATAAATATTTGGATTTGGCGTTGATTCAAAAAGAAGTGCCGGAAACATTACAAAATCATTATGACTTATTGGAACACCATGCCAGTGAGTGCATCGAGTGTGGCGCTTGTATGCGTAATTGTCCATTTAGTGTGGATATCATTTCTAAAATGAAACAGGCTGCAAAGCTGTTTGGACATTAAAACATTATTTGGTTAAAAATAATGTTTTTTTCCTAAATAAAAGTTATTTTTTTAATGTTTGACAATAAATTTTTATTATGTGACAATCAATCTAGGGTTAGCGCTAGCTCTCAAAAAAAGCAAAAGGAGAGCAACTATGAATCATTCAGAATTTAAAGGAACACACTATCAGGCAGGCTTTGATTATGGCTGTCGTTTATTAAAGGCAGGGATATCTTTAACCAGTCTGCCTATTATCTTCAATGAGCCAAAGAGGCTAAATTATGTCAGAGAAAGTCAGAAAATTTATGCTGAATATTATCCTGAGATTTTAGAGGAAATCAAAGGTATTGCCGATGGACAGCAGATAGACTGTCAGATTTTAATCAATTTTTTATTAAGCATGTATAGTTATACCGCAGATAATTTTTGTACTAGCTTTGCCATTCATAAAAATGGAAAGACATTCTTTGGACGTAACAGTGATTTTGCCTGTCATTTAGAAGAATCTTATGACAGCTGCTATTATCATTTAGAGGATTGCTTTGCATTTATTGGCAATACTACTGCATTTAGTCAAATAGAAGACGGGATCAATGAGCATGGCTTAGCTGTAGGATTGACTTTTATCTATCCGGTAGTGCGAAACCCGGGATTTAATGTCGGCTTCTTAGTTCGCTATATCTTAGAAAAGTGTAAAAATGTCAATGAGGCGATTGAAGCCTTAAAAAGATTGCCGATCGGTTCTTCCCAAACACTGGTACTGGCTGATCGTCAGGGAGATTTTGCTTTAGTGGAGTGTAACGCTGAAAATATCGAAATTCAGCGTGCCCCAAAGGAAGGCTTTGTAGTCGCAGCAAATGATTTCCATTTACCGATGATGTCGGCTTATCAAGCTCCGATCGAAGATGGTATTCATTCTCACGAACGCTACCAGACTGCTTTTGAAGCATTAAGCCGCTGTGATAATCCCGATCTTACATTTATTCAAGATTTGCTGTCTGGGAAAATGGGGTTTATGTGTCAATATGACCGCAGGCAAGGCATGGATACAGTATGGTCAAGTATTTATGATTTAAATACTAACCGGGTTTATCGTGCGGAGGGCAATCCTTCACGTGTTGATTTTCAGGAGGATCACCGATTAAATAAAGAATAGGATATTAAGGGAAAAGTGATTTGACTTTTCCTTTTATTCTATTAATAAAATGATTATACTAAGGATAAAGAAAAGTGTAATCTAAAGACAATAGACTTGTTTAATTAAAAAAGGAGGGATAGCATGGTAACTTATGCAGTAGTAGGAATGTTAGATGAAAAGACAACGCAATATTTTAAAAAAATGTGGAAGGATTTAAATGAATATCATATAACCGATTATGGAACAAGCTATAATCATCGATATCCTCACATCACGTTTGCTGATTATGATGAGATAGATCAGGCTAGATTCATCTCTTTATTAGAGAGTTCACTTCAAAATCAACAGCAAATCGAATTATCGCTTTCTATCTTAGGAACGTTCATTCAATCAAAAACTTTATTTTTAGCCCCTGCTTTTTCGCAAAAATTATATGATCTGCATGCTTGTATCCATAATAATATGAAAGAATTTGATCTGAATCAGAATTCTTTTTATCTTAAGGATCGTTGGAATCCGCACTGCACGATTGCCAGTCGTTTAAAGGTATCAGAAATGAGTGAGATCATTCATTATTGTCAGCGGCATTTAAAACCAATGGTAGTGCGATTGGCTGAGATTGCACTCATCGAAATTACTTTGAACGCTTCTAACATAGCGGTAAGTGATCGCGTTTTGTATTCAAAAAAATTGAAATGATGGCATTTGTTGTGCTTTAAATTAAGTTATTTACCATACTAAGAATGGGAGATGATAATGAAAGGAGGCACACATGAAAAAAATAAGAGATGTGCTTTTGGCAAGTACGCTGGTGATGTCTTTATTATGGCAGTCTGCTGGGATTTATGCGGCAGCTCCTGAAGAAGAAATTATGAAAGATGAAGTACAATTTGTGACAATCAGCAATGATACCTATCATCTTTATGGAGCGGAAATCAATGTGGTGATCAAACATATTGAACACGTGGAAAACAAGGAAGTAGAAAAGAGAATCAATGCCTTGATCGATCAGTCGATCGAGGATATTCTAACTAAGCAGGAACAGGAATTAAAAGATGTCTATCAGGAAAATCATCAGATTCATACTGAAATCGGTTTGAATTTAAGTGATTATTATGTAGATGATAACCTAGTTTCATTTAGTATTGATTTTTTACAGATTATGGCTTCCTCTTTTCAGGAGAAAACGTATCATACGATTGATTTGAAAACCGGTGACGATTACAAGCTTGAACATTGGTTAGGTAAGGATTATGCAGCAATGGTAAAAAATGAGGTCGTTAGACAGATTGATTTACAAAATAAAGAAAACGGCAGTGATCTTTATTTTATGGATGAAGTCAACAAACTGACGATTTTGCCAGATCAATCCTATTATATTAATAAGGATGGACAAGTGGTGGTTACCTTTCCAAAATATCAGATTGCTCCCGGTTATCTAGGTTTGCCAGAATTTATCATGCCCATTAACATAAAAGAGGTCACAGTGAAGTGATCTCTTTCCTATATAAATTGATGAACATCACCGATGCAAGTTAATTGCCCGTCCTCTACGATGATAGCTCCTTTATCACCGATCCCATACACCGGCAAATGATAATCGTTTATCGCTTTTTTAATGGCATTTTGTTGAACGGGGGTATTTTCAAAATGGCATTCTATGTCAAAACCATGCAGAATATCTAAGCCATTCATATAAAAATAATGATCGTAGTCATCATCGGGGGTCATGTGAACACGATGAAGCTGGATCATTGCTCCGGCACTAAAGCCCATGATCAGACCGTTGAATCGTTGTAAAGAGTCTATTAAGTCAAATTCAATCAAACGATCTTTTAGCTGATCTGGTAACCCACCGGTGAAATAAATGATGTCTGCTTCACGGATAAGCTGTTTCGCGTTGGTTTTATCGTCTGTACTAAAATAATTAATCCAGTAGATATGTGAAGCAGGAATGCCATAGCTATGAAAGCCATTCATAATTAATGCATAGTATTTTCCATAATCGGGATGATACAAGGCATCAAAATCTTGCTGGGATTGAACTTCATCTCGTTTGAATGAAAACGGAATAATCAGAACCTTATCAGTAGGATGAATATAGTTTTTAAAGGTTTCAAAGCACCAGGGTTCAGCCGATATGTTTTCCATATGCAAAATATTTATCATGTTTAGAAGCCTCCTTTTTTTCAGTATATTCCTTTTGAAAAGAGATTGATAGAAGATAATTCTAAACAATAGAACAAAATGATTGATTTAATTTTAAGATATGATATAATCGTAGCAGAACAGTTAGCACTTATACGATGTGAGTGCTAGAATGGAGGTGAGGATATGGTAGAAGAATATATTGAAGCCGGTGAATACAGCGAGGCCTTAAATTTACTGCAAGACATTGATGATGAAAGAACGCGTTATTTGCGGCTGGTCTGTTTATTTGGACTAAAAGAATTGAAGCGTGCTAAAGAGGAAGGCAAGGTCGCTAAGGCAATAGCCGGAGATACTTATTATGATGTTGTATCGATCTATTTATCCGTTTTAAAAGAATTAGAGGAATATGAAGAAGCTATTGATATTGTGGTAGAAGAGCTATCCATGCCATACATTCCTTATCAATATGAAGCTTTGTTTAATGCTGCTTATGATGAATTGCTTTTAGCCAAGCAGGAAGCGAATGCTTTGATTGAAACAAAGACAACCATCTTTAAGGAAGAAGAAATCGAGCGTGTTTTGACTAATTTTACGAATGAGGATTTGCTTTATATGGCAATCGATCAGATGCAGTCCATGAATATTCGTGCTTTGCTTTATTGTATTCGTCCGTTTCTGCTAAATCCCGATGCCCCCTCATTAGCGAAGTCGCTGATTATTGAAATACTGATTGATCAGCAGGTGGATGAGGAATTAGAAATATGGAAGCATGATCAGCGTTATGAGATCAATCCTTCTTATTTAAGCAGAACAGATGAAAGTGAAGCTTACAGTGAGATTGGCGATCAGCTGATGAATCATCTTGAAAGTGATAACCCATCCTTATTATTAGTGTGTTTGGAATTCTTGAATTATTTTATGTACGATCAGTTCCCACGCTTTATTGATGAAGAGGAATTTGCCTTGATTGCCGCTGCTATTCACTATTATTTAGCGACACTTCAGTACATTGAATTGGATCTTGAAGAGCTAAGCTACAGCTACGGAGTTGAAAGTCAGGAAATATTAGATAAAATTCAAATATTGAAGCAAATCACGGTATAAATTGTTTGATATATGCCTGATTATCATGTATAATAGGGTACGATTGAAATTGGAGGAATTATAAAATGAAAAGTAATTGGACAAAATTAGAAGGTAGCGTTGGGGAATTAACAGCTGAATTCACTGGTGCTGAATGGAAAAAAGCACAAGAAGAAGCTTTCAATAAATTAGCCAAAAACGTTAAATTAGATGGATTTAGACCTGGTAAAGCACCTGCTGCTTTAATCAAGAAAAGAATCTCAAAAGCAACAATGCTTCAAGAAGCATTAGAAATTATCTTATCAAAAGAATATGCAGCTTTATTACAAGAAAACAATGTAGAGCCAATCGCTCAGCCGGAATTAAGCGTGGACAGCATTGATGAAGAAAAATTAGCTGTAAAATTCAAAGTAACAGTTAAACCTGAAGTAACTTTAGGACAATATAAAGATTTAGATATTAAGAAAGCAGCTGTCAGAGTCACTCAAAAAGAAATTCAAGCAGAATTAGAAACTTTAAGAAATGAATTTGCAGTGCTTGAGATAAAAGAAGAAGGAACAGTTGAAAACGGAGATACAGCTGTGATCGATTTCGAAGGTTTCTTAGACGGTGTTGCTTTTGAAGGTGGAAAAGGTGAAAGCCATCCATTAGAAATCGGTTCAGGATCATTCATTCCGGGATTTGAAGAACAAGTAATCGGAATGGGTGCAAATGAAACAAAGGATATCAATGTAACATTCCCTAAAGATTATCAAGCACCTGAATTAGCAGGAAAAGAAGTTGTGTTCAAAGTCACTGTTCATGAAATCAAAACAAAAATCTTACCTGAATTAGATGATGAATTAGCAAAAGATACAAACATTGAAAATGTAGAAACTTTAAAAGATTTAGAAGCTCATGTGAAAGCTCAGTTAAAATCTCAAAAAACTACAAAAGCGGAAAATGAATACAGTGAAGCTTTATTCAAACAAGTGGTTGAAAATGCAACTGTAGATGTACCGGAAGTCATGGTTGAACAAGAAATGCAGCAAATGTTGCAGGAAATCATGGGGAACTTACAACAGCAAGGATTAGACTTTGAAACATTCAAAGCTATCACTGGAAAAACAACAGAAGATATTAAAGAAGAAATCAAAGAACAAGCTGAAAGCAGAGTGAAGTTAAACTTAGTATTAGCTGAAATCGTAAAAGCTGAAAAATTAGAAGTAACTGAAGAAGAAATGAATCAGGAATTAGAAAATATTGCGAACTACTATGGTAAAGATGTTGAAGAAGTGAAGACTGTATTTGCTGGACAAATGGGGGCTATCGCAAGTGACATCTTAAATAGAAAAGCCATTAAGGTGATTAAGGGCGAATAATTAAGACGCTTCGAGCGTCTTATTTTAAACACTTAAGGAGGTGTACGTTATGTCAAATGAAGATAAAGTGGTATTAGAGTTACCGGTCATCTGTACAAGAGGAATGCTGGTATTTCCTGGGAATCGCTTGTCATTAGACGTCGGAAGACCAAAGAGTTTAAATGCGATCAATGATGGAAACAATTTGTACGATAAAAATATCGTCTTTGTTTCGCAGGTCAATCCTTTGGATGAAGATCCTGGATATGAGGCTGTTTATCATGTCGGAACACTTTGCAAAATCCAAAAGAAAATTAGACGAGATAACAGTGGGGTTATTAAATTAACGGTTGAAGGTGAAAAACGTGTCAATATTCTTTCACTGGAAACTAAAAATGAATGTTTATATGCAAAAGTAGAAGTCTTGATGGACGAACACGGTGATGAAAATGAAGAAGTTGCCTTAGTCAGAAGAATCGCTTCTTCTTTAGAAAATGCCGGAAATCAAATGGTGGGAATGCCGCGTGATGTATTAAACAGTTTAACTGCGGGGGTATCTGCTGGATTCCTATCTGATTCCATTGCTCATTATTTACCAATGAAATTGGAAAATAAACAGAGACTGTTAGAAACGTTGAATGTCAATGATCGTTTGATGCTTGTGATTAATGAAATGGAATCTGAAAAGATGATCAATGAAATCGAACAAAGCATCAATAAGAAAGTAAGAGACAGCATTGATGAAAATCAGCGTGAATATTATTTGCGTGAAAAAATCAGAGCAATTAAAGATGAATTAGGTGATACAACCAATAAAATGGATGATGCCGATTCAATTCGTGAAATGCTTGAAAAGAATCCTTATCCACAATACGTTAAAGATAAAGCAGAAGAAGAATTAAAGCGTTTTGAAATGATGCCGCCGGCATCTTCTGAAGCCAATGTCGTACGTAACTATTTAGATTGGTTATTAAAGACACCTTGGTATCAGGAAACACAGGACAACGAAGATTTAGAAGCGGTTGAAAAAGTCTTGAATGAAGATCATTATGGCTTAGAAAAAGTAAAAGAACGTATTTTAGAACAATTGGCTGTTAAACAAATGACACAATCATTAAAAGCACCGATTATCTGTTTATACGGTCCACCGGGAGTTGGGAAAACCAGCTTAGGAAAATCGATTGCACGTGCGTTAGGTCGTAAATTCGTAAAGGCTTCATTAGGTGGGGTAACCGATGAATCAGAAGTAAGAGGACACCGTCGTACTTACTTAGGAGCGATGCCGGGACGAATCATTCAAGGAATGAAAAAAGCGGGTGTAGTTAACCCTGTCTTCTTGCTGGATGAAATCGATAAGATGTCAAGAGATTATAAGGGAGATCCTTCAAGTGCGATGCTGGAAGTATTGGATCCTGAACAAAACTCTCAATTCTCTGACAATTATTTAGAAGAAGCCTATGATTTATCAAAAGTTCTGTTTATCGCAACGGCAAATAGTTTAGATACAATTCCGGGACCGTTAAGAGATCGTTTGGAAATCATTGAGTTGTCTTCTTACACAGAACAAGAAAAAGAAGTCATTGCTAAAGAACACTTAATTCCTAAGGAATTAGTGGCACATGGCTTAAAATTAGATCAATTGGCTTTCTCTGATGAAGCTGTGATGTGCATTATCCGTCACTATACAAGAGAAGCGGGTGTACGTCAATTAGAAAGATTGATTGCAAAAATCTGTCGTAAAGTAGACGTCAAAATCTTAAAAGAAAAAGTAGAATCTGTTTATATCGATGAAAAAGATATTGAAGATTATCTTGGTAAAAAGATCTTTGATCATACAAAGAAATTAAAAGAAGCACAGATTGGTGTTGTTACCGGATTAGCTTATACACAATATGGCGGAGATATTTTGCCAATCGAAGTTAACCATTTCAAAGGAACGGGTAAATTGATCATCACCGGTCAGTTAGGTGATGTCATGAAAGAATCTGCATCGATTGCATTCAGCTATATTAAAGCAAATGTAGAGCGCTATGGAATCGATCCTGAAATCTTTGAAAAACAAGATATTCATATCCATGTTCCGGAAGGAGCAATCAAAAAAGACGGTCCAAGTGCCGGGGTGACATTAACGACAGCGATTTATTCTGCCTTTACGAATAAGCCGGTAAGAAGCGATGTTGCGATGACCGGAGAAATTACATTACGTGGGAATGTATTGCCAATCGGCGGATTAAAAGAGAAATCAATCTCTGCCCATCGTTCAGGCATCAAGAAAATCATTATTCCTAACGATAATCAAAAAGACATTGAAGATATTCCACAAATTGTCAGAGATGAATTAGAAATCGTTTTAGCGGATAATATTGACACAGTATTAGAAAATGCATTAGTATAATAAGGTAGTGTAAGACTACCTTATTTTTCTTAGTAAAGCAGGTGAAAAAATGAAAGTAATAAAAGCAGAATATATATTAAGCGCGGCATGGCAGTCACAGTGGCCAGAAGAAGGTGTACCGGAGGTTTGTTTAGCGGGGCGAAGCAACGTTGGGAAATCCAGTTTTATCAATACAATGCTTTCACGAAACGGATTAGCGAAGGTATCAGGTACTCCGGGAAAAACACGAACATTAAACTTCTTTAATGTAAATGACAGTTTGTACTTTGTCGATGTTCCCGGATATGGTTATGCGAAAGTAAACAATAAGATTAAAGAGCAGTTTGGCGAAATTATCGAGACCTATTTAAATCATCGTAAAACTCTGAAATGTATGATTTTATTAGTAGATTTACGCCATAAGCCGACACATGATGATATTACTATGTATGAATATGTTAAATATTATAATATTCCCGTTATCGTAGTAGCAACAAAAGAAGATAAAGTAAAACGCAATGATCTGAAAAAGAATGAGAAGCTGATTAAAGAAACACTTGGGTTTCATGAAGAAGATTATTTTGTTCGTTTTTCTAGTCTAAAGAAAATAGGAATTGATAAAGCGTGGTCATATATTTTAGAATTATGTGGATTAGAAGACAACGAAGCCCAATAAGGGCTTTTTTCATTGACTTCTTTTCTTTTTATAATATAATTAAACTATAAGTTTAATTATATAAGGAGAAATTATGGGAAGAAGAAAAAAACAGCCTGCCAGTCTTCATCGTGAAAGCATTGCCTTATCTGCCCAAGAGTTATTTTTTAATAAGGGGATTGAAGCGACAACGATGGATGATATTGCCAAGGCGGCGGGTTACAGCAAAGCAACATTATATGTTTATTTTGAAAATAAGGAAGAAATTATCGGTGTATTAGTTTTAGAAAGCATGAAAAAACTGCTTTCTTATATAACTAAAGCCATAAAGTCTAATACGGATACAAAAACACGCTATGAAGCGATCTGCAGGGCATTGGTTCAATATCATCAGGATTATCCTTTCTATTTTGAACTGGCACTCAGCAAGATTAATATTGATTTTAATAATGAAAAATGGCTTCCGGAAGAAAAAGAAACTTTCCAAGTCGGTGAAGAGATCAATGCCTTGCTGATAAGTTTTCTAAAAGAAGGGATTAAATCTCAAGAATTAAGAGAGGACTTGCCGATTTTACCAACGCTATTTGCTTTTTGGGGAATGCTGTCAGGAGTAATCACTTTAGCCGATCATAAAAAAGAGTATCTTCAAAAAGAATTGAGTTTGTCACCAGAAGCGTTCCTTCAATACAGCTTTATGATGCTGTATCAATCAATTGAGAGAGGAACGGGAACAAATGAAGAAATTAAATAAGAAGATTATTTACGCTAGTATTATTATTTTATTAATCGGACTGGCAGGATTAGGAATTTATTTGAAACAGGTTAGTGACTATCAACATAAAGTCAGTGAACTCTCTATTCAAAATATATCGCTCCAATCTATAAAAGATGGTGTTTATAAAGGAGAGTGTGATGTTCATTTTATTAAGGCGGCTGTAGAAGTTACGATTAAAGACGGTAAGTATGTACAAATCATTTTAGTTGAACACAAAAATGATCGTGGAAAAGCAGCCGAAGTGATCATTGACGAAGTCATGGCACAGCAGAGTTTAAATGTCGATATAGTATCAGGGGCCACCAATTCCAGCAAGGTGATTTTAAAGGCAATTGAAACAGCGTTAATCAGTGAAATTAAATAATGATTTGGTTCTGTCTTAGATAGGACTTTTAATTTGCAGATAATGAATAGAAGATTGCAATAGCACTTAAACATCTTGAAAGTTATATTCAAAACGCCTAAAATAAAGATAGTAGGGTGTTGCATGATTAAAGGTTGAGCAATGTCTAAAGGGGGAGTGTTGAGTGTTAGATGTAGAAGAACAGTGGATTGCACTGACCAGAAAGGTAGTAGGATTCTATTTTGTATCACATGAATATGAATTACTCACCCCGTTTATTTCAAAACAGATTTCTTGGATTGGGACATTAGAAGATGAAATATGTCATAATAAGGACGATATCTTGTATTTCTTTAATAAAGAATATGGTCTTTACAAGGACCAATATAAATTATCCAATGAACAGTATCATGCGGTTAAAATAAATAATCAAACAGGAATTGTCTGGGCTACTTTAAACATCAATGCACCGGACTTGCCTAATGTCTTGGTACGACTTTCCGTGGTATGGGGAAAAGAAGACGGTGAGTGGAAGATTTTCCATGTACATAATTCGATTCCCGATCATATACAGGGTGAATATTATTTTAATATTGAAAATGCAAAAGTAGCTTATCAGGTCATGGATGAACGGGTAAAATTAGCGGCTACTACGGACAGTGTCACCCATATTAAAAACAGAAATGGCTTTTGCAATGCTGTTAGTAAGCTTATGCATGAGCATCGAAAACAAAACTATGCCTTAATCAAGTTTAAGGTGCAGAATTTCCGCTATATTAATCAACGCTACGGTTACAGTAATGGCGATCGTCTGCTTGAAAATATTGCAAAGAACGTTAAACGTTCATGCAATCAGGAAGAGACTTGCGGAAGAATTGAAAAGGACACGTTTGCGATTCTTTATCAATTTGAAGACCGTGAATCCTTAAATCAGCGCTTGTATCAATTGAATGATGATCTGATTGATAAGAGAATGAAAAGAAAAATGTTTTCAGAAGTTCATTTGCTGATCGGAGTCTATCTGATCCCACAAAATTCCAAAGAAAGCATTCCGGCAATGCTGGATAAGGCGTTGATCGCACTCAATCAGATTAATGAAACACAGCGTGAAAAAAATATCCTTTATTATCAAGAAGAAATGATGAAGCAGCAGTATCATAATAATTTTATTTTGGAGCAGGCATTGATTGCTTTTGAAAAAGATGAATTCAAACTTTTTATTCAGCCACAGTTCGATATTGAAAGCGGGAAAACGGTTGCCGGTGAAGCCCTGACAAGATGGATAACTAAAAGTGGCGAAATGATTATGCCCAATGAATTTATTCCTTTATTTGAACAGCATGGATTTATTTGTGAATTTGATTTTCATATGCTGGAAAAGCTATGTCAGACCTTACGTCATTGGATGGATGCCGGTATGGATATTCAGCCAATCAGTATCAATCAGTCGCGACTGCATATCAGTGAGCCGGATTATTTGGAACGTTTTTGTCATATTGTTGATATGTATTCAATACCGCACTGCTATATTACGTTTGAATTGACAGAATCTGCTTTCGTTGAGGAGAATGAGCGAATGCTGACGTTAGCCAGTCAGCTTCATCAGATGGGATTTCAGCTGGCAATTGATGACTTTGGCACCGGATATGCTTCATTAAGCTTGCTGAGTGTGGTGTCGGCAGATATTCTCAAAATCGATAAAAGCCTGCTGGATGGCAGTGAAGTCAATCAGAGGTCTTACGTCATTTTAGAAAAAGTGATTGAAATGGCTCATGATATGGGAATGATTGTTGTGACCGAAGGCATTGAAACAAGAAAGCAGCTGGACTTTTTAAGAGAACTACACTGTGATATCGGTCAAGGCTATTTGGTCAGTCGTCCGATTGCCGCAGATGAATTTAAAAGGCATTGGCTGAGTCCTGTCCTTTCATAAATAATGGAATTGACACACATATGGAACACTATATGTGTGTTTTTATATGCTGAGACATTTATGGATAAGAAAAATCTATGGCATTTCTTTTTCATGTTTTAAAGTCATATCTTTGTAGAGGAGAAAAAATAGGTTATACGACGGTATTTGCCTACATAGAGAAAATATATGTATTAGTTGAAGAAAAGCAGCATTTACTAATGAACTAAAGAGCGCAGCCCATCCCTTTTCATTTTCAGTAAAAGGATTCTAAATATTGTAGGTTCTATGATACACTAGAGCTAATTACAATTAAAGGAGCAAATTATGAAATACTTATTCTTTGATATTGACGGTACTTTAGTTGATGAGCATAAACATTTACCTGACAGTACAAAAAGAACGCTTGAAAAACTAAAAGAAAAGGGGCATTTCATTGCCATTGCGACAAGCCGACCTTATGTTTTGACTTATTTACAGGCGGAAGCATTAAATATTGAGAACTATGTCTGCGATGGAGGAGATGGCTTAGTCATAAAAAATAAAATTGTTGAACTGCTGCCCCTCAATCTGGAAGACTGCTTAGCCGTGGCAAAAGAGTGTATTGCCCATCAAATTCCTATTGCGACATCGATCGATACAACCAACAATCGCTATAGTATCGATGGCAGATTTATTGAATTAAACAGTTCTCTAAAGAATGCTTTTGATTTTATCACGAAAGCTGATTTTGATATATTTCAAGCTAAAGCTATACATAAAATGTGTCTGCATCTTACTATGCAAGAGGAATTTCTAATTCCCTCTTTGAAAAAAGTGCCGCATTATCGTATTTCACCGAGTTGTATCTTAGTAGAAGCCATTGACAAATATCGTGGCATTGAAAAAATGGTGGCTCTCTTAAATGGAAAGCTTCAGGAAATCATTGTCTTTGGTGATGGTATGAATGATTTAAAGATGTTTGAACAAGCACCTTACAGTGTAGCGATGGGGAATGCGGTAGAACCATTAAAGAAAATAGCTTCTTATATTACTGCGGATATCCATGCAGACGGGATTGAACAAGCCTGTAAACATTTAGGACTGATTTAAGCATAAATCTGTCCTTTTTGCATATTCTTTTTTTAGGAGGGGAAAAATATGCAAAAAATATATCTCGAAAAATTAGTGGATTTAGATCATCAAATGAATGAATTATTGAGTATCTCGGTAGATGAATCCATCAACTACAAAATTGAAGAATCCGGAATGCGCGCACAAGGCAGAATCGATATTACCGGAGAATATTTAAAGATGGCTTCAAAAGAACGTTTTAATGAATTCTTAGAAATCGATATCTTAGCACCATTTGAAAAGATTACCGATCAGCGTGATTTTAGTATCAAAGTAGAAGATTTTGATTATAAAATTCAAAGCGGGAATTTATTAGTGACTATTCAGGCAAATATTTATGGCGTAGAAGCCAGTGAAGATCGTTTTTATAATGATCAAAGTTTAAGAGAAGATGAAGAATTAGATCAGGAGCTGATTGATGAAATCAAGGATGTTATTTCTGCTGAACCGCCGGAAGTTAAAACAGAAGAACCTGAACATGTTCATGAAAAACGCATTGATGTTATGCCCGAAGTAGCAGAAGTTATTGAAAAAGCGGTTGTAAAGCCGATGCCAACACCTGCACCCTTAGAAGCGGAAGTCACTGCACCGGTGACAAAAGAAGCGGTGAAAGAAGTAGCGGTTGAGACACCCGTTGCCAAACGTGATCCATCTATTGATGATTTAATTGAAATCTCAGATCAGAGTGACCTTGTTCCTTATTATATTTATGTGGCATTAGATAATGACGATTATGATACCATTGCTACTAAGTATAATGTACCATCGGCAATGATCAGAGACTACAATCATGATGTCATGATCTCTAAAGGTACTTTGATCATTGTTCCATACTATGAATCATGATCGATCTGATAAAAAATGAATATAATTTAGATATTATTGGAATAATCAAAGTTAATGAAAATGTATATAAATTAAAAGTAGCAGACGGTTTCATAGCTTTGAAGTTTACTGAATCATATTCATTTGCACATAATTATTATTATATTAAAACGCTGCGTATCAATTGCTTTGTGCCGGTTATCTTAAACCTCCAGCAAAGCCCTTTGACACGTTATCAGAATCAATACTTTTATCTGATGCCGTGGTATGAATCCGATCTTGTACCGATGCGGGAATTAAAGCTGAAGTTTTATTTTGAAACCTTGGCATGGCTGCATAATCATACTTTTTATAATGTGAAAGTCAGCAAACAATATTATGAAAAGCTGTGCAAGGATATTTATGGCATCATTCAAGAAAGAGCGAATTATTACTATCAGCTGTTAGTGTATTGTGAACAGTCGTTTGACCGTTCACCGTGGCAGTGGATGCTTTTAATGAACTACTATCGCATTGAAAACAGCTTAAACTGTGCCTATAAGTATTTAGAACAGTTTCAATCGATGGTCTGCAACAAAGAGTATGTCCGAGTATCGCTTGTCTATATGAATTTTAAATATCAGCATATTTATCTTAATTATCAAAAACTGATTTCAATTGATCATATGAAGATTGATATGCCTATCTATGATATTTTTAATATGTATCAGCAAACCACCGATACCTTATTCGATTTAGACAGCTTATTTCAATTTTATTTAAATAAAGTAGTGCTTTATAACGATGAGCGAGTTCTGCTGGCAGCCTTGCTGTCTATTACACCAATCGTTGAATTAAAAGGAAAGAATATTGATAATGTCATACAGTTATCACGTCTTGTCTATTACATGGATTCTGTTTGTCGCTTGTCAAGTCAGCTGGTTAACTTTGAGTGCTAAAGGGGTAGGAAATTGAGAGATTCCTATGCCTTTTTATTTTTATGTAAGCGTTGACATTTTGTGGCGGGTTTGATACGGTAAAAACAGGAGGGAGAGAATATGAAAAAAATAATTGCCTTGTGTTTACTAATATGTCTGCTGGGCTGTCAGGCAAAGCCTAAAGAAAAGGAGCCGGATGAACCTTATGTGAAAAACAGCGAACGTTATCGTTATACGTTTGAATCGATATCGATCAGTGAGGAACTAGACGCTGTTTTAAACGAGGGCAGATGGGTTAGTTTTTTTAAAGCGTATAATGGTAAGCTCCTATTTGAAAAAAGGGATGATACAGTAACAGATCAAGTAGGAAGAACTCAAGCCTTATATGAATATGATCTTGAAACGCAGGAATTAAAAAGCTTAGAATTACCGGGAGAGAACATTAAAATCTGGGATGCTGTTTATTATCAGGATCAGTATATTTATATTATGAGGGATAAAGAAGACGGTTTAACAAGTATTATAGCGGAGAAGCAGAACCATGAAACAACGGTGCTGTTTGAAGAAATGGGAATTAGCTTTATGGGACATCCATCTTTTGAGATTGCAGCGGACGGACTTTATTATTGGTTTTTTCAGGAACTTAATAATCAGCATTATACCAAGTATCAGCGAATTACACCAAAGCTAAAGGTTGAGCCGTTATGGGAGGGGAGAAAAGAAGAAAATAAGCCCTTATGTACGGTTTATTTATCTCAAAATGCCGCTTTGACCCAGGAAAATGATACATATATCTATCTAAAAGATGGAAAAGAAACTTCTATTGAATGCCCTTCAGAACTTAAATTTGTTTATTTGCTTGCAGACTATATAATTTTCGATGAGGAACAGTATTTTGATTTAGCGACGAAAGAGTGGAAAAGCCTGAATGAAGTAACATTGCCGGATTCTGAAAAATCACGATTTATTGATAATAATTCTGTTTTGTATGTCGATGAATCAAAGAAAGTCCATGTTAGTCATTTTAATGATGGTAATATAGAAGATGAAAAAATTGGGGAGATCAGTTATGGTGGATCCGGCTTAATGTATTATTGGATCAATGATCAGGAAATTCTGACGGCAAACTCTCTTACAAAAGGTGAAAATGACTATAGTTTTTATCTTATTCATCGCGAACTGATTGAAGAATAGATACAAATTAAGTAATAAATGATGAAGTTGATTGACTTCATCTTTTCTTTTTGCTATGATTTTATAAAGTGAAGAACAGGAGGAGTACTCCATATTTGAAATGAAGAGAGTCTTTGGCAGGTGGGAAAAGACATTCAGAGTGGACAAAGGTAGCCTGGGAGCTTATTTGATGAAGGAAGAGTAGTTAAATACGTGTCGCCGCGTTAAGGTGTTGAGGCATAGCAATATGCGAATTAAGGTGGTACCACGATGATTTCGTCCTTAGACAGGACGTTTTTTTATTTAAAAAAATGGAGGAAATGAGTATGTTAATGTTAATTTTGCAGGTATTTTTAGCTTTCTTTATTGCGTCAATGGTGGTCTCAATGTTTAAAAACAAAAAACAAAAGGGACAGCAGATGGCAGATTTACAAGAAAAACTAGCCGCTTATGAAACGATCACCGAAGAACAGATTTTAAATGCTACAGATGATGAAGCGATTGAAGCGGTGACGTATCATATGCTGGATAAAGTCGATTCCGATTATAAAGCGGCAATGGACGAATACAACGAAGAAGAAAAACAATTTTTTACGATGTATCAGCTTCAGGCAGTCTGTGAATCACCAAGAAATTCTGTCAATGATTTCTTTGTCAGTGCCAAGGAATTAGTGAAATATGTGCCGATCATGTTCGATGAATTGGGAATGCCGGAAGGCAGTGCGATTTTCAATGAAGCAAGAGCCTTGTATTTAAAATTTGAAGAAGAGTATAAACGTGATATCGATGAAGTGGTCGATGAACTGTACAATGAAGAAGAGGAAGAAGCAGAAGAAAAGAACTTCTTTGATTATACAAAAGAATTAAAAGAAATTTTTAAATCAGAAACATACAAAACCGCTTTAGCGAAATATGTGAAAGATCATGCTGAACGCTTTGTAGGATAGGGGGATTTATATGAAGAAAGAATTAGCGCCTAAATATGACCATCATTTGGTTGAAGAAGGAAAATATACTTCATGGCTGGAAAAGAAATATTTTGAAGCGGGAGATACAAGCAAAAAGCCTTATGCGATTGTGATTCCTCCGCCTAATGTTACTGGGAAATTGCATTTAGGTCATGCCTGGGATACGACACTGCAAGATATGATCATTCGCTATAAACGTATGCAGGGATATGATGCTTTATGGCTGCCGGGAATGGATCATGCCGGAATTGCTACTCAAGCAAAGGTTGAACAGCGACTGCGTGGAGAAGGACTGTCACGCTATGATTTGGGACGTGAAAAGTTCTTGGAGCAGGCTTGGAACTGGAAAGAAGAATATGCTGCTACAATTCGTCAACAATGGTCTAAATTAGGATTATCATTAGATTACAGCAAAGAACGTTTTACTTTAGATGAAGGATTAAGCAAGGCGGTACGTAAAGTATTTGTTACCCTTTATGAAAAAGGACTGATCTATCAAGGGGAACGTATCATTAACTGGGATCCGGCACAACGTACGGCGTTATCGAATATTGAAGTTATTCATAAAGAAGTAGAAGGCGCAATGTATTATTTCCGTTATCAGTTAGTAGACAGCGATGAACAATTAGTCATTGCAACAACTCGTCCGGAAACAATGTTTGCCGATACTGCCATTTTTGTTCATCCTAAAGATGAACGTTATCAGCATTTAATTGGTAAAAAAGCAATTAATCCGGCAAATGGGGAAGCTTTAGAAATTATGGCAGATGATTATATCGATATGGACTTTGGGACAGCTGTGATGAAATGTACACCGGCACATGACCCAAATGACTTCCAATTAGGAAAAAAATATCATATGCCAATGCCAATCTGCATGAATCCTGATGGAACGATGAATGAATTGGCACATAAATATCAGGGGATGGATCGTTTTGAATGCCGTAAAGCGTTAGTGGCTGATTTCCAAGCGGCAGGAGTCGTTGAAAAAATTGAAAAACATATTCATCAGGTAGGACACTCTGAAAGAAGCGATGCGATCGTTGAACCTTATTTATCAAAACAATGGTTTGTTAAGATGGAACCATTAGCAAAACAATTATTAGATAATCAACAAACAGAGGGTAAAGTAAACTTTGTACCGGAGCGTTTTGAAAAAACAGTAACACAATGGATGGATAATATCGAAGACTGGTGTATTTCCCGTCAGCTATGGTGGGGACATCAGGTGCCGGCATGGTATCATAAAGAAACCGGAGAAATCTATGTCGGGATGGAAGATCCAAAGGATAAAGAAAACTGGATCCAAGATGAGGATGTTTTAGATACATGGTTCTCGAGTGCATTATGGCCTTTTAGTACATTGAATTGGCCTGATGAAGAAAATGAATTATATCAACGTTATTTCCCAACTAATGTATTGGTTACGGCTTATGATATTATTTTCTTTTGGGTAAGCCGCATGATGTTCCAGTCGTTAGAATTTACTAATCAAAGACCGTTCCAAGATGTCTTAATTCATGGGTTGATCAGAGATGCCGAGGGAAGAAAAATGTCGAAGTCTTTAGGAAACGGTGTCGATCCGATGGATGTGATCGATCAATATGGGGCAGATGCTCTGCGTTTCTATCTTACTACGAATTCTGCACCGGGAATGGATCTTCGCTATGTTCCAGAAAAGATGGAAGCCACTTGGAATTTCATTAATAAAATATGGAATGCTGCACGTTTCGTATTAATGAATACACCAGAAGATCTGGAATATCAGGATATCACTTTAGAAAACCTAAATATAGCCGATCAATGGATCTTATCAAGATTAAATTCAGTGATTAAAGTGGTTGATGAACAGATGGATAAATATGAGTTTGTCAATGTCGGAAGTGAGCTTTATAAATTTATCTGGGATGATTTCTGTTCATGGTATATCGAATTATCGAAAGTAAGTTTAAACAGTGAAAATGCACAAGAAAAAACAGCGACGGTTCATACCTTGGTTTATGTACTGAACGCTATTGTGAAACTGCTTCATCCGTTCATGCCGTTTGTGACAGAAGAAATTTATCAGTCCATTCCACATGCAAAGGAATCGATCTGTATTGAAGAATGGCCGGTGATAAATGACGCGTTTAATTTAGCGAAAGTGGAAGAAGAGGTCGCTTATTTAATTGATATTGTTACCGGAATTCGTGAAATTCGTGCCAACTATACAATCAAAAATGCTAATGAAATTCATTATATGATCATTTCTTCTGATGACCAATTAGCAAAACGCTTAGAGGCTTATGCTCCTTTTGTGAAAAAGCTATGCAATGCGATCAGTGATGGAACGAGCGGAGAAGTGGCTTCTAAAGATGTAGCGACGGCAACCATTAAAGGCGGAAATATTATTCAGGTATCTTTAGTTGGATTGATTAATCTTGAAGAAGAAAAACAAAAATTAGAAAAAGAATTGAATAAATTAACTGGGGAAATCAAACGCTGTGAAGGAATGCTGGCAAATCCAAACTTTGTGGCAAAAGCTCCGGCAGCGAAGATTGAAGCAGAAAAAGAAAAACTGGAAGATTATCGCAAAAAATATGAAGCAGTGAATGAACAATTAAAACAAATGACACAAGGGTAGAGATGTTCTCTATCCTTTTTAGTATGCTGGAATAAAGCGCAGTATAGTAAAAGTGGGGAAGGGAAGGAGGAAAACATGAAAGAGTTAAATCAACAAGAGATGCAGGAAGCAAGCGGAGGATTTTTTGAAATTTTTGCGGTATTAGCCTGCAGTTACCTATTTTATCAGTATATGTGTGAACGTGGTTATTTCCAAGCTCAGGATTTTGGGAGATGGCTTTGATGAAGGAGTTAAAGAAAGAAGAGCTATCCGCTTTGAATGGGGGAGCAGGCAATATCTTTTTTGAAACAATTTGGCTGATATTAAAACGCTGTGTTTATTATAGGGGGTGAAACAATGAATGAATTATCGATGAAGGATATGGAAGCGATTGATGGGGGCAGTTTTTTAACCTGTATTTTGTATATTGCGATTGGTGGGGCGATCTATAAGATCATCACCTCTAATGCCGGACGTCTTTCAATTCCCAATATTATTTCAATTGAGTGGCGTTAAGTAATTTATGCCTTTTATTCAGCATATTCTCTTTTTTCTATTCATAGATTATAGGGGAGGAATAAAAGATGATTAAAAAAAGAAGATTCGTCGTATTAATGGCAGCAGTTCTTACCGTTGTTTTTGGCAGCTTGTATGTTGTGGCTTGTAAGCAGTTAGTTAAACAGTATAATCAAACCTTTTATGTTGTACAAGTAGGAGCATTCTCTACACAAGAAAATGCCGATGAAATGGTCGCTAAGCTGCAAAGCAACGGACATACGCCCTACACCTATAATAAGGATGGGCTGATCTATGTATTAAGCTGTTTATCTACTGATGAACAGGAAATAACAAAAGAGATGCAGTCTCTTAGCTCTCAGCAGATTTCAAATGTGAAAAGAGATTACACATATACAGGCAGTGCGCCATTATCTGTAGACACTATGCTAGCCTTTTTAGGAGGCAATGGATGATTATCAGAGAAATGGCAAACAGTGACCGCCCACGTGAAAAAGCCTTACATTTTGGAATAGAGTCACTTTCTCACGTGGAGCTACTGGCTTTGCTGATTCGCTGTGGAACTAAAGAAGAATCTGCCTTGATGCTGGCTCAGCGGATCATTAATGAAGCAGGCGGATTCAATCAGCTTGTTGGGATCAGTCTAGCTGAACTCATCGCCATTAAAGGCATTAAACAGGCAAAGGCTTTGGAAATTTTAGGCTGCATTGAGCTTGCCAAACGACTACAGAAGATTAAATTCACCGAAAGTGCGACAGTGCAAACAGCACGGGAAGTCTATGAATATATAGGCGCTAAATTAAAATTTGAACAGCAGGAAAAATTTTATGCCCTATTTTTAAATACAAAGAATCAGATCATTAAAGAAAAGCTGCTTTTCATCGGAACCTTGAATATGAGCATTGTTCATCCCCGTGATGTTTTTAAAGAAGCAGTTTTAAGTAATTGTGCCGCAGTGATCTGTGTACATAATCATCCAAGCGGAAACCCAGCTCCTTCAAAAGAAGATATTATAATGACAAAGAAATTAGTTGAGATCGGTGAAATGATGGCAATTCCGATTTTAGATCATATTATTATCGGTCAGGAAAACTATTACAGTTTAAAGGCAAATCATTTAATCTGACAATTCTGCCAAGTTGGATGTGGCATTTTAATGTATTGAGTTCCAGTGAAAATGAATGCTACCATTATAATAGATAGAAAGTGAGGGAAAAAGGATGAAATTAATTATTCAATCAGATGACTATGGAATTACCGAAGCCGTAGCCTGCGGTATTATCAAAGGAATCAAAGAAGGGGTTATTAAATGTACAGGAATGTTTACAAATATGCCCTCTTCAAAAAAAGCAGCAGAGATGATTAAAGAATGCCCTGATGTATGTTTAGGTATCGACATCAATCTTGTTGCCGGAAAACCATGTGCTGATCCTAGTAAAGTACCATCATTAATCAAAGAAAACGGTTATTTCTACACTTCACGTGAAAGAAGAGCAATGGATGAAAAATGTGAAGACCATGATCATTTAAGTGCCCATTTAGATGAAGTGATGATTGAAGCGGAAGCACAGATCGAGAAATTTATTGAATTAAACGGTAAACTGCCGGAATATTTGCATGGACATGCTTATTCATCTCCTACAGTTTTTAAAATGCAGGATGCAATGATGGAAAAATATGGGGTAGGAACAAGCCGTGGATTCATGGAATGCAATCAAATCAATCGTGGAAGCAGCAGCTGGTATACAGTTCCTTTCGGACTTGAAGATCAGATTAAAACAGATACAAAGGATTTCATTATCCATGATAAAATGGAAATCTTAAACAGTGAGTATGCAGCAATTATTTCACATTGCGGTTATGTGGATGCTCCATTATTTGATGTATCTTCATTCACTGTCATTCGTACAAAGGATTTGGCAGCAATGCTAAGTGATGAAGTGAAGCAATGGATTAAAGAGAATCAAATTGAATTGATTACCTATCGTGATCTGCCTCATCATCCGTTAAAAAAATAATAGTTTAGGGAGCAGTGATTCTTGCTGCTTCTTTTTATTTTGTAAAAATAAGTAAATTATAAAAAATATTTTATTTTAGAGGGACTATGGTATAATATAGAATTGAATGAATGAGAGGTACGGACGATGAGAGAAAGAAAGAAAGCAATACAAAAAAAGATACTATGGGCAATCGTTATTGGGATTATGACGTTGTCGTTTGTGGGGCTGTTTTTTGGCAGAAAGAATACAGCTTTTGAACAGGTACTTAAAGAAACGTTCCAATCTATAGAATACTATTGTATTAAACGTCCATTGCAATTCTTTTCTGACTTAAAGGATGAGTATGTCTCAATGCGTAATGTTTATGAAGAAAATGAGCGCTTACGTGCTGCCTTGGATGATTATGCCGCAGTTTCCGGACAAAATGAAATTCTGACGAAAGAAAATCAAGATTTAAAAGATTTATCGGGGATTGAAAATCTGCCGACAGATTTCAAAGCGAAAAATGCATCGGTTATTTCCCGTGATGTCGAAAGCTGGAATAATAAATTAATGATTAGTGTCGGGTCTCAAAATGGAATTGAAGAGGGACTGGTGGTAATGAGCAGCAGCGGAATGATCGGAAAGATCACATCTGTCAGCGAATTGACGTCTACCGTTACTTTGCTGACTTCGGAAAACAATACATCTCAGGTGCCGATTATGATTAAAAAGAAAGATTCCGACGAATATGCCTACGGTATGCTGAAGGAATATGATGTGGAAAAGAAATGCTTTGTCATCGATATGATCGAACAGATTGAGGTAGAGGTCGGAACAGAAATCTTTACTTCCGGCTTAGGCGGAATTTCTCCGAGAGGAATTTTAATTGGCTATGTCGAAAGCTATTTAGTTCCTGAAGATCAAATCTTACCAAAGATTTATGCAACCCCTTCAAGCAGTTTTAATGATTTAAACTATGTAACTGTTCTGCAAAGGAGTGATGCAGGTGAATAATAAGCATTTACCCCGTATATTTCTTCTTTGGCTGGCATTTATGATGGATAGTGTACTGAGTTTCTTTCTTCCTTTTGATTTCACAAAATCAAGTCCGATGCTGATTAGCTGCATGGGACTGATGATGTTTACTTTGATTAATAACGAATTAAAGGATGAAGAATATCTGCCTTATGCGGTCATTGCCGGCGGATACTATTCTATTTTATATGCCGATTCATTGTTTATTTACATTCTGATTTATTGTGTTATTGCCTATTTTGGGCGCAAATATATGAAATATTCTTCTTATTCTTTCATAGAATCATATATTTTTATTTTTTCGACAATAATCTTTCAGGAGGTTGTGATATATATAATGATGATCATATCACAGGTAACCAAACTGGGCGTATTGAAATATCTGACTTTACGATTATTGCCGACTCTAATATTAAATTCGATCCTGTTTGTTTTCGTGTTTTATGGTTATAAATGGATATCACGAAAATTTCAGGAGAAGAGCGTATGAATGTAAAAATTAAGGGAATCAATGATTATTTATATTTTGAACTTAATGAACAAGTTCAGTTTAACTGCATATTGGAAGACTTAAAAAGCATTTTGGATTCTTTGCCGAAAACGACACACGGCTATTTTCCGAAGGCTTTTTTTGATTTAAAGAGCCGAATCTTATCGAATAAGGAAATGTGCTGTCTGATTGACATGCTTTATGGCAGTCAAAAAGTACTGTTTGGCGGTATTAAAGAGCAGCTTGAAGGACGTACGATGAAATTAGTTGAAAAAGATATTTATAATGGAGAAGTAGTAGAAGCGAATAATCAGGATTTATTAGTCATCGGCAATGTTCATGTTGGGGCGATTGTACGTGGAAACAAAAACATTTATATCATTGGCAAAGTAGAAGGGGCAGTGGAAGCATTGGCAAAAGAATCAACAATCAACCTTTCTAGCGCTAATCATGCAAGAATCAGCATTTTTAATCGATTATGGCAAGATGTGACAATCTTCACTTTATCATTATTCTATTATAAAAATGATCAAATCCATATGTTAGATCAACAATACATAAATAAAAACAGTAGGGGGTAAAAATATGGCTAAGACAATAGTAGTAACTTCAGGAAAAGGTGGTGTCGGGAAAAGCAGCGTAAGTGTCAATCTAGCCTACGCATTAAGCGAGCATAATTATAAAGTCTGTCTGATCGATGCTGACTTTGGTTTAAAGAACCTGGATGTGATGCTGGGTCTGGAAAACAGGACATTGTATGATATGCAGGATGTGATAGATGGAAAATGCACCATTGAACAGGCTTTGGTAAAGGATAAGCGCTATAAATCCTTATCTTTACTGCCGGCATGCAAATCACTGCAATTTGATGACATTAACAGTGATCATATGAAAAATATCATTAATGTCATAAAAAAAGATTTTGACTATATTATTATTGATAGTCCGGCTGGAGTTGAAAAAGGATTCAACTATGCCATTTCGCTTGTTCAGGAAGCGATTTTAGTAGTCAATTTAGATATTGCCAGTCTGCGTGATGCGGATCGTGTAGTAGGCTTATTGATGAAAGAAGGCGTTCATAATATTTCAATGGTCATCAACAAAGTCAATCAGGAGGATATCGACAAACAGCGTTCGCTCAATATCGATGATGCCAAAGAAATCCTGTCTTTACCTATTTTAGGGATTGTGTTTGAAGATCATTTGATGATCGAGGCAAATAATAAAGGAGTTCCGCTGTTTATGAATAAACAATCGGATATTCATCGTTGCTTTATGAATATTGTAGGAAGAATAGAAGGAAAAAGCATTCCATTTGCCACACTCAAAAAGCAGACTTTCTTAAAGAAACTATTCAAGATACATGCATAAATATAATCAGTATGTTTATTTACTGATTAATGGTGCTTTGCTTTTTCTCTTATTATGTGTTGGGTATTTATTGAGTCCGCTCTTTACAACGCTTTTTTCTACTTTGTTTAAAGTATTAAGCCCCTTTGTTTTCGGCTTTATCTTAGCGTCCCTGATTTATCCGGTGATCGCTCATATTCATTCCAAAGTATTAAAGATGCTTGTGATATTACTTATCTATTTAGGATTGGTATTTGCCTTTGTCACTTGTATCCTGGTGACATTACCACATCTGATCAATGATTTTTATCGCTTCTTAGCATTCTTCCATATTGATCTATTTAAGATGAACAAGCAGGTTTTTACATCCTTGCAGCTGTCATCGCAAGTTTTAATGGGCATCATGAATGCCGCTGTTATTAGCTTATTTTATTTATTTGATGAGGGAATGGTAGCGAAAATCTATTACCGTATTCCTCATCATAATACATTATTAAGCCGTTATTATGATTTTATTGAATATTTCTATGCCCTTGTTCTTCATATTCTTATTCGGCTGGGGCTGGTTTTATTACTCATGCTCGCGATTAAGCAGCCCTATGCTTTAATTATCAGCTTGTTAGGGATTGTTTCCTTAGTGCCAATCGTGGGCAATATTATTTTTTATGGAATCATGGTCTTATGTTTAGTGTATAATCCGATCATTTTAATTCCGTTATTGCTGTTGGTGCTTTTTGATCTGTATTTTTATCGTACACATCGTTATAATCTCTTAAAAATGTTGGTGATTTTTATCGCATTAAGGATCATTAATATATATTTGGTCGTATTTACCTTACCTGTCTATTTTATGGTGATAGAAACAAAGAAATCATCATATATTATAGCAGGGGAGGAAGACCATGAACGACGTTGATTATATTAAACACAGAATGAAAGCCAGAAAAGTTCGGCGATTGAATGACAATCATTTCAAACATTTTTACAATTACATGGTCAAAGTAATGATAGCGATCATGATCGGCATTGGGGTTATGACCTATTTCAAAGTTTGGCCGGAGCAAACCGTCATTAAAAAATTTATTATGGAAGATTTAAACGTGAATGCATTAGTACAAAATGTCTCTGCTTACTTCAGTCCATTTTTTGGCAAGAAAGATGAAGCTGTGCCTGTTGCTAATGTGACAGAATATCAGCTGATCGACAAGAATTATTATAAAAGCGGAAGTAATCAGGTGTCTATTCTTTGTGAAGGAACAGTCATTTATAAAGGACATCAGGATATTTTAAAAGATTACGTCATTATTCAGGGAATCAATGGATTAAAGATTACGTATGGATGTATCAATGATTCAAATCTTAATTTATATGATTATGTACATGCCGGAGATACGATTGGTGTTTACGATAAGCAGTTTATTATGATCTTTGAATATGATAATAAGGAAATTACTTATGAAGAAGCTAAGCAGATGCTTTAAGGTCCATCCAATTACTTTTATTTATTTTTTGATTGCCTTGCAAGTGGGATATTTTAAAAACTATTTAATTATCTTTTCGATCGTTTTGTTCCATGAAATGTGTCATCTGCTGATGGCATATTTTTTTAACTTTAAGTTAGGGAAGATGACACTGCTGCCTTTTGGTGCCTATTTGGAAATTATGTATTACGGAAACTACCATGTTTTAAAAGAACTGATCGTCAGTATCATGGGGCCGTTAAGCCATATCATTATTTGGGCAGCTTTACTTTATTTAAAGCCCTATTTGGGTGTAGGGACATTTCATTATGCCTTGCAGTTTAACTTTCTGATGCTGCTTTTTAACCTGCTTCCACTGTATCCGCTGGATGGCAGTAAAGTAGTTTTGATCGGGCTGTCCTTTATTTTTCCTTATAAGCTCACTTTATATTTAACCGGAATTTTGTCTGTCCTGTGTTTAATTTTGTTATGTGGGTATTATATAGGGGTGGAAGTTCTTTTGATTTATGCTTATCTTTGGTTACAGCAGATCCTTTATTTTAGACGGATTGGAGAAATCTACACACAGCTGTTAATGCTGCGCAATCAGTTTGTTCACTATAAACACATTAAATGGAATAAGGGATATTCGATTTATCGCCCATATTTCAATATTTATTTAAAAAAAGAAGAATAAAAGATTGAAAATTAAATCATTTTATGCTAACATATGAAATGTTGTAGACCTCTAGCTACAACCGCACATATAAGGTATTAAAGCTTAGCTGCCTTTGTTGGCGAGTCTTAGAGAAAATTATAGGAGGTGCGAAATTAATGTACGCAGTAATTGAAACAGGTGGAAAACAATTAAAAGTTGAAGCTGGACAAGCAATCTTTGTAGAAAAATTAGATGTTAATGAAGGTGACGTTTATACTTTTGATAAAGTATTATTCGTTGGTGGAGATGACACAAAAGTGGGTACTCCTTATGTTGAAGGGGCTACAGTTCAAGCTAAAGTAGAAAAACACGGAAAAGATAAGAAAGTGATTGTCTACAAATATCAACCTAAAAAACATTACCACAAAAAACAAGGTCATCGTCAGCCTTATACTAAATTAATCATTGAAGCTATCAATGCTTAATCATGATTAAAATCATCATTGAAAAAAAAGAAGATAAAATAAGTCGACTGACTGTTACAGGTCATGCTTTATTTGCGAATCGCGGAAAAGATATCGTTTGTGCCGGCGTAAGTGCCATTACAATCGGGGGAATCAATGCAATCAGTGAATTTGGTTTGATTGACTATTGTGAATATACAGTAGAAGAAGGATGTGTCGACGTGTTAATAAAGGATTGTTTACACACAGAATTGCAAGTGATACTAGAGACACTTTATATTCAGCTGAAAACAATCGAGGAAAGTTACTTTGATTATATATCTATCCAGGAGGTGTAACGCATGTTATTAAAATTAGATTTACAGTTATTCGCTTCTAAAAAGGGAGTTGGGTCAACTAAGAATGGTCGTGACTCTGAATCAAAAAGATTAGGAGCTAAATTAGCAGATGGACAAACTTGTACAGCTGGGTCTATCATCTATAGACAAAGAGGTACTAAAATTCATCCGGGTACAAATGTAGGTAAAGGTGGAGATGACACTTTATTTGCAAAAGTAGACGGTGTGGTTAAATTTGAAAGATTAGGTAAAAAGAAAACTAAAGTTTCAGTATATCCAGTTGCTTAATTAAAATCCCAAAAAGGGATTTTTTTGTTAAAAGTGTGAATAATGAAATTGAGGTGAAATCATGCAATTTATTGACAAAGCAAAAATATATGTAGAAGCCGGAAGCGGCGGAGATGGTGTTGTTGCGTTTAGACGTGAAGCCCATGTACCAAGAGGCGGACCTGCCGGCGGTGACGGCGGACGTGGGGGAAGCATTATCTTTGAAGCAACGACTTCTTTATCGACATTGTTGGATATCCGCTTTAAGCGTGAATACCGTGCTCGCAGCGGAGCTAACGGGATGGCTAAGAAAATGGCAGGTGCCAGCGGTCAGGATATGATTGTAAAAGTACCGGTCGGAACAATGCTGATTAATGAAGATACAGGAATGACTATTGCCGACTTAACGACAGACAAACAGCGCGTTGTCTTAGCTAAAGGCGGACGTGGCGGACGTGGAAATGCCCGTTTTGCAACGAGTCGTAACCCAGCTCCCACAATTTGTGAACGCGGTGAGCCGGGAGAATCCTTTAATGTAATCTGTGAATTAAAGCTGTTGGCGGATGTGGGACTGGTTGGATTCCCTTCTGTAGGGAAATCAACTTTATTATCTGTTGTATCTCGTGCCAGACCGGAAATAGCGGATTACCATTTTACGACCATCGTGCCTAATTTAGGTGTGGTTCAGGCAAAAGACGGACGCTCTTTTGTAATGGCAGATTTACCGGGCTTGATCGAGGGTGCCAGTCAGGGAAAAGGACTAGGACACCAGTTCTTGCGCCATATTGAAAGATGTCGTGTCATCGTACACGTGATTGACATGGGGGCAAGTGAAGGGCGCGATCCGGTTGAAGATTATCGTATCATTAATGAAGAATTAGCGGAATATAAATATCGTTTATTAGAACGTCCTCAAATCATTATTGCCAATAAGATGGATATTGAGGGGGCTAAGGAAAACCTAGAACGATTTAAACAAGAAATAGGAGAAGATGTTGAAATCTTCCCGATAAGTGCGATTACTCATGATGGACTGGATCTGCCAATCTATCGTATTGCGGACTTGTTGGCACAAACACCGGAATTCCCTATGGACGAAGAAGAAATCCAAGAAAAGAGTGTTTTATATACATTTGAAGGAGACTCTGCACCAGAATTCAATATCCATAATTTAGGTAACGGAATCTGGGAAGTCACTGGAGAAAAGATAGAAAAAATCGCAGCAATGACCAGCTTCGTTTCGGATGACTCATTTAAGCGTTTTGCTTTAAAAATGCGTAATCTAGGGTTAGATGAAGCGTTGCGTGTAGCGGGTGCTGAAAATGGCGATACGATACGCATCTTAGATTTTGAATTTGATTGGATGGATTAAGAGGAAGCAATTCCTCTTTTTTATTTCTATTTAAACAGTATTGAAAGAGCAAGAATGTCTCTATCTAACTGCTTATTTCTTAAAAAGAAAACGCAAACTGCACATCACATATTATTTTCTGTGTATTCGCTTTGCGTTTTTTATATATTCAATTATTCTTAAATACCACTGGCATCATTCAATTCAAACAGGTTGCCTTCGGGATCTCTGAAATATGTACAGCGCATTCCCCAAGCTTCAATATACTGTGGTTCTCCTAGAAAAGGAACACCGGCAGCTTTTAGACGCTGATAATCTCCATCTAAATCAAGTGTAGGAATAATGGCAGCGACAGTGTCGGGCTGATTGGTTGTTTCCGGTTGAGTATACCCCTCAAACATAGGCATTGCTTCTCCGGAAAAAATAGCGAAGCAAGGTGGTGTATCACCACTTACGGCAAAAGAAGTATAAGGCCCGTTTCGATCTCCCCATACAGGAACCAAACCTATTTTCTCTGTGTAAAAATCATAGCATTCTCCATAGTTTTTTCTTACTAAAATACGGATAGTCGTTTCATTAAATTTCATCTTTATTTGTCTCTCTTTCTATATGGTTTACATCTTCTATTATAGAATTAATACTTCGCTATTTCATTGTAAAAATCGGACATATGCAAGCGATATTCCTGCGGAGTAATGCCACAGACAATCTTAAAATCCTTAACAAAATGAGAGACATCATAGTATTCTAGTTTTTCACATACAAAAGCTAATGTGTGGGTTGTTTCATTCAGCATAGTTATCGACTTATTTATTCGGACTAATCGTGAAAAAGCTTTTATGCTCATCCCTAAATATAAATTAAATAGTCGATTTAAATGACGGGTACTATAAAAAGAACGGTTGGAAATTTCAGAAGCAGTGATGCCGCCTTGGGCTTGAATGATGAGGTTGATGGCAAGGGTAAGCTCTTTTGGATATAAGAGCTGAATACTGGACATCAGTTTTCTTTCTATTTTGGTTAATAAAAGATCAGCGTCTACAGCAGCAGTCAGGATATTTCGTAAAGACTGATCCAATGCTGCATCGACGGATGAAAAGGGGAGTATGTTATCAGTGAGGTCTTTTTGATTGATTTTGCTGAAAGGAAAGAAGCCTGCCGGCTGAAATTCAATGATGAAGATCATATCACAAGTGTTAGCTATAGCTCCAACCTTTTGTGGCTTTGTAGTGGGACCAAATAACAGACTCTGAAGACCACCGATATTATAGAAAAAGACCAGTGTAACACTGCCATGAGGCATGATGGTATACGCATCGGAGATCATTTTTTTATTAGGAAAGGTAATCGTAAAATTGGAGATGAGATTTCTCAGGGACTCATTAGGCAATACATAGGCGAAATCTTTTCCGCATGAAAGAATTTGTCTGGTGTGTGTAAGGATATTTAAACTGCTTTGCTTGATCATAATAGGGTACCTTCCTTGTGTGAGTGATGTCTGCTTATAGAATAACACGAACGCTAAAATTTTTATATAAATCTATTTATTATAAAAAAAGATCTATCTTGCGATAAATCTCTCATTTAGATTATTGAGTTTTCCATCTTTTTAAATGTGGGAAGAATTCCTGCATCATTTTTCTGGCTTCTTCAGGCTTCATCTCTTCCATCATCGGAACACAGAATTCAATCATTTCCTCCATTGTGCATTCTTGAGTAAATTTTCCCTCCTGATAACAGTATTTACAGTAGTCTTGATTTAAACTTCCATCCTCATTTGTTCCTAATACTTCATTTGTAAGCGGCATTCCACAGCTTTGGCAAAATTTTTCCATTGTCTTGCTCTCCTTTCATTTACAAGCACATTATACAATGGATAACCTGACAACTAGCTGTCATATTTATGTCGAATATCTTCGATTATTTTTAATAAACCTTCTTTGATCTCCAAGGGAGCAAGAACAGTCACCTGACTGCCAAAAGATAAAAGGTAGCTGTAGACCCATTGCTTATCTTCTATGTCAACTTCTATGATCATGCTGCCATCTTCCAGTGGCTGAACATTGCTGTATTCATCACGCACTCGAAAAGCAGCTTCCTGTTCAAATTTTAGTGTCAGATGAATTTTCTCTGTGTTTGTCTGCTGATGCTCCTGGGGCAGGGCATCTTGATGATCTGTTTCAAAGTGTTCTTCGGTACTGACTAAATCTTCCATCCGATTCAATTTAAAGTAACGATAGTCTTCACGCATATGACAATAAGCATATAAATACCAATCCTGATATTTAAAGATCAGACGGATCGGTTCTACTGTCCGATGACTTTTTTCGCCATTATTATTGTAGTAAGTGAAAGTCATCAATTTTTTAGAAAGAATTGCTTCTTTTAGCTGATTAAAAAAATTATTGCCCTGCTGATTGCTCCAGCTGTTGAAGTCAACCTCAATCCAAGTACTTTGCTCCTGCTGGAAAAAATGGCTGAGTTTATCCATGATTTGCTTGGAAGCAGAGTTATCTAAACGACGAATACATTCGATCGCTGTCAATATTTCACTTTGCTCTTCTTTGGAGAGGTAAGCCTTATTTAAAATAAAATTATCTAACAGACCGATGCCTCCGCCTTTTCCCTGCATGGTATAAACGGGAATCCCCGCCATGTTTAATGTATCAATATCACGGTAAATGGTGCGTGTAGAGACTTCAAAATGTTCTGAGAGTTCAACTGCGGTCACATTCTTTTTGTTTAATAAGATATAAACGATTTCAAATAATCGACTGATATGCATAGAATCACCTCTTTTTCTATTCTAACATAAAAGTCATCAGCTAGGCTAATGACTTATCATAAGATCCAATAACTTTTCCCACACAGGTAATATCCATCGTCGGTTTAAATAGGATATCCGGATAATCGGGATTATGAGAAATTAGTTTCTTTTTCCCTAATTCTTTTACGAAAGCTTCTCCGTCAATGATGAATAACCCTTTTTCTCCTGGATTGATTTGATTCTGTTTTTTAATTAATAAAATTTCACCATCATAATAAGTAGGTTCCATACTATGTCCGTTAACTCCTATGGCAAAATCAGCGGAACAATTTTCATCAACCAAGATGCTTTCACTAGGAATCCCATCAAATACGTATTCGCCGCTTCCACAGCTGGCAAGACGCGGATAGCAGTCGATATAGCGCTGCGGGATCGAAATAATCGGATCAATCAGAGGTGGTTCATCTGTTGTCAGACGTGATATTTCTTTGTCTAAGATGAAATCAATCATTTCTTGACCGGCTTTTTCAATCTTTCGATACTTTTGAATGAGCATCTGCTCGGCAATGGTAAGCTGCAGCGTTTCAAAATGGCTTTCACAAAAGTAGTTTGCATCCACTTCTAAAATCCAACATAGCTTTTCGATCATATCGAGATCAGGTTTGCTTAATCCTTTTTCCCAGTTGCTGACAGTTGTATTTTTTATATCAAGCATTCGTGCCAATTCAGATTGCTTCAACTGTTTATTTTTTCGGGCACTTTTAAGTTTATCTCCAAACATCGTGTCACTTCCTATCTATTAGCATTATACCATGATTGATGTATTTTTCAATATATATTCCATATTAAATGTAATATTATGCTTAAATCCATTGACAATGGATGAAATATGAATTATTATGTAGATAGTTCAAGATAAATGTAATTAAATGTATAAATACAATATAAATGGAATTAAAGGAGAGATGAATTATGTTGAGTGAAGCACAGCAGTTATTGTTATTTGTTATCGTTGGGGTAGTATTGGTGCCTTTATTTTTGTCAGTTGTTAACTGGCGTAATGTGAAATATTTAATTCGCGGACAGGTGATGGTGATTGCCCGCAATGTTTATTTTAGATTAAGATAACAGAGTGAAAATAAAAAACGGTACTTGTAATAGAATGAATCTTCCTTGTTGTTTATTCAACGTTGGGATTCATGACCTGATGAGTACCGTTTTTTTTGTTTATTCAATTTCCATTGCGTTTGGCTGTGCCATAAATGGATGATCTTTATTTATGTAGTCATAAAAAAGCTTTCCGTCAAAATGATCCAGCTCATGCTGATACACGATCGCATTATATCCTCTGGCTACAATAGTGACGTCTTGCTTTGTCAGCTCATCATAACCTTTAATAGTGACTTTTGCATGGCGATGAACATAGCCTTCATGTTCGTTGAGTACAGAGAGGCATCCTTCACCGGCTTTTAAGTAAGCCATTTTCGGTGTATAAGAAACAATTTTAGGATTAATTAAGGCGTAGGCTTCTTTTTTGATGACGTTCCCATCTTCATCATAATCCTGAATCAAGATAGCACACATTCTTTTAAGCACACCTAATTGAACAGCAGCAATGCCAACTCCGGGTCGTAATCCATATTTTTCAGCAATTTCATCATCTTGCGAATTTTCTAAGTATTCATACATAGATAAAACTAAGTCGTGATCTTCTTTTGATAAAGGAAGAGAGACTTCTTGAGATTTCTGTCTTAGAAGCTCATGTGAATCATCTAAGATGTCTTTCATTGTTAACACATTTATCACCCCTTCCCCATTTTAACAAATAAAAACTGCTAAGGGAAGACCCTTAGCAGATTTTAGTACAACCACAGATGATTAATAATAAGAAAACAACAAGGACGATTGCAAACCAGCTACTACCTCCGCCGAATCCGCCGCATCCACCGCCGAATCCTCCACATCCGCCACCACATCCATAAGATACAGGGTAGAATGAGCAAGGATTGCAGTAGCTTTGGCATCCACAACCAGTGTAATTATATCCACAGTTCATATTGTTCCCTCCTTTCATCATATCATATTCGCAATCAAATAAAATGTTTGGATATTAGCCCAAATTACTTTATTCAATTTATATTTTGTAGTAAAATAAAAACGGGTGATTAAAATGGACTATGAATATCCTTTTGAGAATGACTGGTCAATGGAGGAAATTGTGACGGTCATCTCTTTTTATAACTGTATTGAAAAAGCTTATGAAGAAGGCATTGCACGCGATGAGCTTATGGATGGGTATCGTGAATTTAAGAAAGTGGTGGATTCTAAAGCACTGGAAAAACAACTGGATCAGCAGTTTAAAGAAGCTTCAAGCTATTCTATTTATGAAACGATGAAGCAGGCAAAAGAAAATGATTTTATAAGGATGAAGCTATGAAGCGCTATAAATCGCAGGATCGTTTAATCTTTTTAGCGATTACCGTACTTTCTATTTTGGGGATTGTGATGGTCGGATCGGCTTCGATCGGGGCTGCAACGACGAACGGAAGTACCTGGGCAATAACCAATATCATTAAACAGCTGGTTTTTTGTTTAGTCGGGTTGTTTTTGATGATTGTCATATCCCGTTTATACAACAGTGCGATTATTAATCGTCGTACTTGGATGATTTTCTATGTGATCATGATCGGTCTGCTTTTATCCTGCTTGCTTTGGACAGCAGAAAAGGGGACACAGGCGTGGATTCGTGGACTGCCTTTTGGACTGACCTTACAGCCATCGGAATTTTCAAAGATTGTTCTGGTCATGATTTTAGCGTATCTGTTAGTGGATATGCCGAAAAAGTATCGTTTGAAGCATCCTACGACTTATCGCAGCTTGCAAAGTTATGAGAATGCTTTAAAAATGCGACGTATCCACTGCATTTATAAGCCGCTGTTTGTTGTATTGGTCGCTATTGCGGTCATCGCTTTAATACAGAACGATACCGGAACAGCAGTTATTACTTTGGCGATTTGTCTTGCCAGTTTCTTTGTGGCAAAGGAACGAATCTATACAAAGGTGCAGAATTTAATGATGATCGGTGTAGTGGTCGTTATTGTAACGCTGCCGCTTTGGTATAACTTTATTATTAAAGGATATATGGCGACGCGTTTTCAAACCTGGCTGAATCCCTTGTCGGATGTTACAAATGCATCTCAGCAGGTAGCCAATGCCTTGATTGCCATTACCAATGGCGGAATCTTTGGAGTTGGCTTGGGAAATTCAACACAGAAATTCGGGTATATTCCTGAAGCACACAACGACTTTATTTCAAGTATTATATTAGAAGAATTAGGGTTGATTGGTTTAGCGCTGATCTTGATTCCTTATATGATTATTATTTATCGTTTATTAAAATATGCAAAGCATGCCAGTGATCCTAAAACAACGATTGTTTTAACCGGAATAGCCTCTTATTTTTTCTTGCACCTGTTTATCAATCTTGGCGGGGTTTCTGGTCTGATCCCAATGACGGGAGTTCCGCTGCTGTTTGTTTCTTCCGGGGGATCCAGCACAATGGCTGCCTTTGTTGCTATCGGGGTAGCACAAGCTTTAATATCAAAAGAAAATAAAATTGCCGAAATGAAGTCACAATCTTAATCTTCTTGAATATATTAGATTAGGTGATAGAATATGGCGAATCTTGATGAATTTAAACAGTTCGTAAGAACAATACCAGGAATCAGGAACGAAGTGCTGGACGGGCATTATACCTGGCAGCAGCTTTATGAAATTTATACAATTTATGGTGAAAAAGATAAAGTATTTGAACGTTATGTCAATGAAACAAAAGAAAAAGATCAGTCATTAGACTTGTCGAAGTTAATGTTTATCTTAAAGAATATTGATTTGGATGCAGTAAGCAGAAGTTTGGATGGGGTACAGAAAATACTGAATATCGTTGTAAAAATGAACGATAAGGGATCGGATGAAGACTCTTTCTATAAGGATCGTCGTTTATGAGACATGCGTTATTTTATGAATTAATGCAAAATAATGCTTATATGGCGTATATTCGTACACATCCTAAATGGTATAAGCTGCTTTATCGTCATCCGGAGATGATGAAAGAATTTATAGAAGAATATAAAATTGAAAACAAACTGACTTTTACTGATAAAATCGATAAAATGAGTTTGCTTTTACAAATGGTTGAAATGATGATGTAGGAGAATGTATGGAAGAAATGCTGGACGAATTGATCGAAGCAATATGCAGCGATCCAACTTATTCTAATTTTAAAGAATGTGAAAAAAAATTACCGCAGGAAGAATTACTGCTTATAGAATACCGTCGGGTACTCGATGAATATCAGCAGATGAAGCAATATGCGCAGCATGTCGATATCTCATCTACGAAAGAGAAGCTGAAAACGGTGCAGAAAGCAATGAATGAATCTAAAATCATTCAGGACTATTATGCTGCCTATCATCAGCTTAACGATTTCTTGTCAGATTTGACAGGTATAATCTTTCAAGATTTATCGGAAGACTTATCCACTTCTCCCTATCAGATGAAGCAGGTGAAATCATGCGGGTAATTGCCGGAAAATACAAAAGCCGTAGTTTGCAGACGATCCAGTCTTCTTCAACACGGCCTACAACGGATAAAAATAAAGAGAATTTATACAATATTATCGGTCCGTATTTTAACGGCGGAAACTGTTTAGATCTATTTGCCGGATCGGGCGGACTGGGAATAGAGGCCTTGTCGCGAGGAATGGAATGTCTTTACAGTGTCGATAATAATTATCGTGCGTTCACGATTATTAAAAAGAATATTGAAGCTTTAAAGATGAGTGAGGAAACACATGTCTTAAAAAGTGATTATCGCAAGGCAGTCGATAAATTAAGTAAGGAAGCCATCAGTTTTGATTTGGTGCTGCTTGATCCGCCATATGGGAAAAAGATCATTCAGCCGTTATTAATAAAATTACAGGAATTAAAATTACTAAATGAAGGATGCATCGTAGTGTGTGAAGACTTGAAGGAAGAAGAATTTGAGGGAACCTATCTTTCTTTAAGAAGAATCAAGCAAGTGAGTTATGGGATCACTGCTTTACATATCTACCAATTTGAGGAATAGACGATGAGAAAACATACAATTGGGGTTTATGCCGGGACATTTGATCCGGTGACAAACGGACATATTGATATTATTGAAAGAGCGAGCCGCCTTTATGATCAGCTTTACGTGACCATTTTTGAAAACAGCGCTAAAAATAAACTGTTTACATTAGAAGAAAGGCTGTCCTTTTTACGTGGAGCAACAAAAGCTTTGGATAACGTGATTGTCGATTACAGTGATTTATTAGCTGTGGAATACGCTAAAAATGTAGGCGCGACGGTTTTAGTCAGAGGATTAAGAGCGACAACCGATTTTGAATATGAATTGCAGATGGCTTTTACGAATCAGTTTTTGGATGAATCCATTGAGATGGTATTTTTAATGACCAAGTCACAGCAGTCTTTTATTTCATCATCATCAGTAAAAGAAATTGCCTCTTTACAGCATGATGTCAGTGAGTTGGTTCCTCCTTGTGTTAATGTTGCCTTGAAGGAGAAATATAAACGTTAAGCAACCGAAATAACGGTTGTTTTTTTATTCCATGAAATAAATCATAGATTATGTTGAAAAAGCAAGTAATTTTTGATAAAATTAATTGGGTAAAGAAACCCCGTTAAAGAAGTGGGTATAATAAAATAGAACAATCGATCTGTTTGATACCTGCTGAAGGTATTTTTTTTGTATAAAATGAGACAAAGGAGAGAGACGATGAAAAATATTGTAAATTTAGAGTATTTAACCAATGAAGAAATTTATGAAATATTAGATGAGGCAGATGCCTTTGCTAAAGGTAAGAAAGTAGACTATCATGGGAGTAAGTGTATCGCTTATCTTTTTTTTGAACCTTCAACCAGAACACATTACAGTTTTGAAAAAGCAGCACTGAATTTAAACTGTAAAACACAGAACCTGGATATCCAGAATTCAAGTGTTCTCAAAGGAGAATCTCTCTATGATACGGTTCGATTCTTCGAGTCTATCGGAAGTGATGCGGTCGTGATTCGTCATCCGGAAAATGATTATTACAAGCAGCTGATTGGGAAAATCAATATTCCGATTTTAAGCGGTGGTGATGGAACCGGTCAGCATCCAAGCCAATCATTATTGGACCTTCTGACCATTCGTCAAGAATTCGGTAGCTTTGAAGGCTTAAAAGTAGTCATTGTAGGCGATGTTCAGCACAGTCGTGTCGCTCATACCAATTTTAAGATCATGGAACGATTAGGGATGAGTGTTTATACATCAGGACCTCTTGAATATAAAGAAGATGGCATGAATTATGTGAACTTTGATGAAATTATTCCGCAGGTCGATGTCGTGATGCTGCTAAGGGTACAGCATGAACGTCATACATCAAATATGAGTCTAAGCAAAGAAGAATACCATCAGCAATACGGTTTAAATCGCCAAAGAGTCGATACCATGAAAGAAAATGCGATCATCATGCATCCAGCTCCATTCAATCGTAATGTTGAAATCGCAGATGATATCGTCGAGTGTGAAAAGGCAAGAATATTTAAACAAATGGAAAACGGGGTCTATGTGAGAATGGCATTGATCAATCAGGTGCTGAAAGATGAATAAGATATTATTTAAAAACGGGCTGGTGTATTATCATCAAAAACTATCCTCGCTAGATGTTTTAGTTGAGGGAGATACGATTAAAGCGATTGAAGAAAGGATCGATGAAAAGGATGCTCAGGTCATCGATTTGAAAGGAAAGCTGCTGACTCATTCCTTTATTGATATTCATGTTCATTTAAGAGAACCGGGATTCGAATATAAAGAAACCGTAGAAACCGGATCAAAAAGTGCATTGTACGGGGGATACAGTCATATTGTAGCGATGGCAAATACCCTGCCTTGCATGGATAATGAAGAGACGATTGAACGATTTGAAAAGATTGTCGCTAAAGATGCTTGTGTACATACCTATACGTATTCGGCAATCACAAAGGGACTAGCTGGCAAGGAATTGGTGAACATGGAAGATAATCTGCGTCATCAGATTGTGGCAGGGTTCTCAGATGACGGTAAAGGCGTGCAAAGTGATGCAATGATGAAAGTAGCGATGACAAAAGCAAAAGCATTGGATTCTATTATTGTGGCACACTGTGAAGATGAAAGCGAATTAAAGCCGGGTGGCTGCATCCATGAAGGCAATTATGCGAAAGATCATGAACTAATAGGCATTAATAATGAGAGTGAATTTAAGCAGGTAGCACGTGACTTGGATATTGTCAGAACAGTTCATAACCGATATCATGTCTGTCATGTGTCTACACATCAAACTGTCGATTTATTAAGAAAAGCCAAGGCAGAGGGACTGCCTGTCAGCGGTGAAGTCAGTCCTCATCATTTGGTATTAACCGATGAGAACATTAAAAACTGTGATCCAAATTACAAGATGAATCCGCCGCTTCGTTCTAAAGAAGATCGTGAAGCTTTAATAAAAGGATTGAATGATGGGACATTATCTGTCATTGCGACAGACCATGCTCCTCATAGTGAAGAAGAAAAAGAAAGACCTATTTCTAAAGCCCCATTTGGCATTATTGGGCTTCAGCATTGTTTCCCACTGGTTTATACCTATGTAGTTAAAACAGGAGAAACAACATTGGAAACAGTACTGGAAGCAATGAGCGCCGCTCCGGCAAAAGTGCTGAAGATGCCTATTGAATTCGAAGTTGGAAGCAAGGCAGATTTGTGTGTCTTTGACTTAGAAGAGAAATTTGTTATTAAAAAAGAAGATATTGTATCAAAAGCAAGCAATACCCCATTTATCGGATATCCATGTTATGGTAAAATAAAATATAATATGATCGAAGGAAAACTAACAGAATTTTAGGAGGAAGAAAATGGAAAAGCAAGGAATGATGACGATCGTTTCCAATACGCCACTTGCAAAAGATGTGTATGAAATGGTTCTTGAAGGTGACGTGGCTAAAAGCATTAGCGCGCCGGGACAATTCATCAACATCAAATTGGATGATGGACAAACGACATATTTAAGAAGACCGATGTCGATTCATGACTACGATGAAACTCATATTACACTGGCTTATAAAGTCGTCGGTGTAGGAACGGCAAAAATGAAAGCGATGCAGCCAGGGGAAAAGTTAGATGTTTTAGTAGGACTGGGGAATGGCTTTACTTTAGAACCAATTAAAAAAGCCTTGATTATAGGGGGCGGTGTAGGGGTTCCGCCGATGTATAATCTAGCTAAAAAGCTTGCTGCGCAAGGGACTGAAGTGACAACAGTACTAGGATTCAACAGTGCCTGTGATGTTTTTTATGAAGATAAATTCAAAGCTTTGGGAACAACCTATGTCGCTACGATGGATGGAAGCTATGGTGCTTTGGGAAATGTTGTGGATGTGATCAAAGAAGAAGGATTAACCTATGACCGCTACTATGCATGTGGACCTGAAAAAATGCTGGATGCGCTTGTTTTATTTGATGATGTTAACGGGTATCTGTCATTTGAAGCCCGCATGGGATGTGGCTTTGGGGCGTGTATGGGATGCTCTTGTAAAGTCAAAACGGCGCCTTACAAACGTATTTGTGTAGAAGGACCTGTCTTAAAATCAAGTGAGGTGATGATCAATGAATAGATTAGCAATTCAATTACCGGGATTAAATCTTGAAAATCCAATTATTCCGGCTAGCGGAACGTATGGCTTTGGCTACGAATTCTCTCAGTTCTATGATATTGACTGCTTGGGGAGTATCATGATAAAGGGGACAACGATCGAACCTCGTTTCGGTAACCCATTGCCGCGAATCGCAGAAGGACGTGCAGGGATGTTGAATGCGATCGGACTGCAAAATCCCGGTGTTGATAAGGTAATGAGTGAAGAATTAGAAAAACTGCGTTTAGTGTATCATCATAAAGTGATCGCCAATGTTGCCGGAAGCAGCATGGAGGATTATGTTGCCTGTGCCGCAAAGATTTCAACACATGACATGGTGGGGGCATTGGAATTGAATATCTCTTGTCCGAATGTCAAAGCCGGCGGAATCCAGTTTGGGACAGATCCGCAAATGGCAGCTGATCTTACTAAAGCAGTCAAAGCCGTGTCAAAGGTACCGGTTTATGTTAAGCTGTCACCCAATGTAACGGATATCGTTGCCATGGCAAAAGCGGTGGAAGCGGCTGGAGCTGATGGAATTACGATGATCAATACATTGATTGGAATGCGCTTTGATCTAAGAACCGGAAAGCCAATCATCGCTAATAAAACAGGAGGATATTCCGGACCGGCGATCTTCCCTGTTGCATTGAAAATGATTTATCAGGTCTATCAGGCAGTGAAAATTCCTATTATTGGAATGGGCGGTGTCAGTGAGGCATGTGATGTGATTGAAATGATGAGTGCAGGAGCAAGTGCGGTCGCTGTCGGAAGTGCTAATTTAGTCGATCCATATGCATGTAAGAAAATTATTGATGAATTACCTGCCTTGATGGATGAATTAAATATTAAAAATTTAAAAGATATTATTGGAAGGAGCCATCAATATGACTGATAGCAAAGTAATTATTGCGTTGGATTTTAAAAGCAAACAGGAAGTTATTGATTTTTTGGATCAATTTAAAGATGAAAAACTTTATGTGAAAGTAGGAATGGAACTGTTCTATGGACAGGGGATCGAAATGATCGAAGAAATAGTAAGACGTGGTCATTCTATCTTTTTAGATTTAAAGCTTCATGATATTCCTAACACAGTGAAAAGTGCGATGCGCCAGCTGGCAGCATTAGGTGTGGATATGATCAATGTTCATGCTTCTGGCTCAATAGCGATGATGAAAGCGGCAATTGAAGGGTTGAACGAAGGAGCACAAGGGAAAACAAGACCGTTATGTATTGCGGTGACATGCTTAACTTCTTTGGATCAAGCTGTACTGGATAACGAATTGATGATTCATGAACCATTGGAAAAAGTAGTGCTGAAATGGGCTGAGAATGCAAAAGCGGCAGGATTGGATGGTATCGTTTGTTCACCATTGGAATCAAAAATAGTCCATGAACAATTAGGTACGGATTTTATCACGGTCACTCCGGGAATTCGTTTGGCAAGTGACAGCGCAGATGATCAAAAACGTGTGACAACACCGAAATTAGCGCGCGAGCTGACTTCAAGTTATATTGTAGTAGGACGTACGATTACAGGAGCAAGTGATCCTGTAGCGACGTATAAAGAAGTATTGGATCAATTTCAAGGAGCATAGTCATGGCACTAAAATTAAAGCCATTAACACAACATGTTTATTGTCTGAGTGATCCGATGGATCGTAAAAAACCATTATTAGTATGTATTGCCGGAGATGATCAGCTTTTAATGATTGATGGCGGAACATCTATTGAACATATGGAAACGATGCTCACAGAAATCGAGCAAAATGAGACGTTGAATGCACTTTCTAAATTAGGTGTTGTAAGTGATTGTCATTGGAATCATGTCTTTGGATTACAAGCTTGTCATTTTCCTTACATTGCTCATAAGCAGGCAAAAGATACATTGGAGAAAATGGCAGCTTGGAATTGGTCTGATGAAATGCTGGAACGCTATACTAAGGAAGAAAAGCTGCTTCCTAGTGAAGTAAAAGAGATAAAACGGGAGATGCCGGATCGCAGTGAGCTGCATATTCAGGTTCCCTGTATCATGTATCGACACCAGTTGGAATTGGATTTAGGAAATTTGTCTTGCTTGCTGGAACATATTGAATCGGATCACAGTCCCGACTCTACAGTGGTTTATTTGAAAGAAGATAAGGTGCTAATCGTGGGGGACTGTATGAATTTTGGCATGCATTATACAACGCCTTGTTACTCACGGCAGTTGTTTCATGTGATTGATATGCTGTTGGCGTATGACGCTGAATATTTTGTTTTCTCAACAGATAGCAAGGTACTCAATCGCAACGAATTTATTGAATATTGTGAATATTTGAAATTGTTGGGAGCAACGGTTTCTCAGCATTATGATGATTTTGAAGCTATTGAAAATGAATTAGGAAGTATAAAAAAAGAAGACATCAAATATATTCATGCTTTTATTGAAGGGTTAAAGAGAGGAAAAGGAATACTATGAAAAAATTAATTGCAAAAGATCTATTAGACATCAAAGCTGTATTTTTACAGCCCAATGATCCATTTACATGGGCATCGGGAATTAAATCTCCTATTTACTGCGACAACCGTCTAACCTTGTCTTATCCAAAGGTAAGAAAAGATATTGAAGAAGGCTTGGCAAAATTAGTAAAAGAACATTATCCTGAAGCGGAATGTTTAATGGGAACGGCAACTGCGGGGATTGCCCATGCTGCCTTAACAGCAGAAATTTTAGGTCTGCCTATGGGATATGTCCGTGGTGGAGCAAAGAAACACGGAAGAAACAACCAAATTGAAGGGGTTGTAAAACCGGGAATGAAAGTCGTTGTAGTTGAAGATCTTTTATCTACTGGCGGAAGTTCAATCGAGTGTGTGGAAGCATTGCGAGCAGCAGGATGTGAAGTCATCGGATTAGTAGCGATCTTTACTTATGGATTACCGGCAGCGATTGAAAACTTTAAAAATGCAGATTGCAAGTTTGTGACATTAACGGATTATGATACATTGATTCCGGTAGCGGTTGAACATCACTATATCAAGGAAGAAGATATGGAAAAATTAAAAGCATGGAAAGTGGATCCAAAAGACGAAAGCTGGATGGAAAAATAATAAAACAAGAACTGGCATTTTGAAATATGCCGGTTTTTTTATTAATAGCAAAAATTCTTATTTGAATATGGTGTGAAATATGGGGTTAAATGTCACAAATGAATTTAAGTATGTGAAAATATATTGATTTTGTTATAAAATAATGTATGATATATAAGAAAATGAACAGGAGGAGCTTATGAAAAGAAGAGTAAAGGTAATATTAAGTTTAATTATCGCATTTAGTATAGTTGGATGTGCGAGTAATAATAAGGGAAAACCAAAGATAATAATTTATTCAATGGCGATAGAAGCAACTAATGATTTTTATCAACAGAGATTAAATGAACAATTTCCTGAATATGATATTTCTGTACAATATATTTCTACAGGTAATGCAGCAGCTAAAATAAAAAGTGGTGGCAAATCAATTGAGGCAGATATTATTGTAGAGTTAGAGCACACGTATTCTCAACAATTGGAAGAAAACTTTTGTACACTGGATGATTCTTTATATAGTGAAGTATTAGACGAATTTATACCAGAGAGTAAGAAGTATATGCCACATATTCGCTATAGTGGAGCTATAATAATAAATGAAGAAGTTTTAAGTGAAAAAGGGCTGGATATGCCAAATCCTAAAGCATCAGGAACTGGATATGTTTTTTTGAAAAATCTAGTTAATGTAATGGGAGAAGAACAGGCATTAAATTACTTTGATCAATTATCAAAGAATATCTTGCAATTTACTTCTTCTGGATCTGGACCTGTTAATGCCTTGATTCAAAAAGAGGTAGCGATTGGTTTAGGAATGACTTTTCAAGCAGTAGAACAAATTAATAAAGGTGCTAATTTGACTATTAAGTATTTTACAGAAGGTGCTCCGTGGACAACTAATGATACAGCGATTATGGAAGGACACCAGGATAAAGAAGGGGTTAAAGAAGTTTTTGAATTTTTTGTTAAAACATTGATACGAGAAGAAGCGGAATTATTTATGCCGGAACCTGTTTTGAAAAATCAAACATCTTCTATTGAAAACTATCCAACAAATATTCCTTATGGGGATATGTCGACTAATACAGTTGAAGTCAGAGAAGATTTATTGTCAAAATGGAAATACTAAAGGTGGAACAGTCCACCTTTTTATCAAGATAGAATGGAGGAATAAGATGCAAAGTTTTATGGTAGTAAGTCATTTGAGTAAAAAATATGGGGAAAAGGTAGTACTAAATAATTTAAATTTTAATATAAGGGAAGGTGAATTTTTATCTGTTTTAGGACCTTCCGGGTGTGGAAAAACCACTTTGCTTAAATTACTGATAGGAATTGAACAGCAGACATCTGGGATAATTAAGTTAAATGGTGAAGATATTTCTAAATTGGATTCATCTAAACGTCATATGGGAATTGTTTTCCAAAACTATGCATTATTTCCTAATATGACAGTATTGCAGAATGTTGAGTATGCTTTAAAGTTTAATGAACAATATAAAAAAGATTCAAGAAAAATAGCTCAGCAGGTTTTAGAACAGGTTGGATTAAAAGAACATAGTAGTAAAAGAGTGGATCAGTTGTCTGGTGGACAACAACAAAGGGTGGCGATTGCTCGCACACTAGCTTTAAAACCAAAAGTAATTTTATTTGACGAACCACTTTCAGCCTTAGATGCGGCAAATCGTCTAACAATGAGAAAAGAAATTAAGCGTATTCAAAAACAATATAATTCAACAATTATTTATATTACACATGATCAAGAAGAAGCATTTACAATGTCTGATCGTATCATGGTGATGAGTGAGGGGCATATTGAACAAATTGATACACCAATTAATATATATAATCATCCTCAAAATGAGTTTGTTAGGGATTTCGTTGTAGAGCATTTACGAACAAAACTAAATGATTTAGAAAATTGCATGGTGAATAAAAATGAAAACAAAATCTAGAGGACATCAGCTAATTAAGTTGCTTTTATTCCTGTTTTTCATTTTTTCAGTTTTCCTTCCATTACTTAGTATTTTTGCAAAAGTGGTTGAAACAAATGTACTAAGTGTATTAGAATCTAAACAGTTTTTGAAAGCGATTATAAATTCATTGATTTCCACAACGTTAGCAACAGTTATTTCTGTGAGTTTCGCTGCCATTGCAGCATGGTTTTTATTAAGATCAAATTTGAAGTTTAAGAAATTATTATTAATCATTTTTACTGTGCCAATGTTGATTCCCTCTATTTCGCATGGAACTGGACTTGTAGTTTTATTGGGGACAAATGGAGTATTGACCAATTTATTTCATTTAAATTTTAATATTTATGGGTTACCAGGAATCGTGTTAGGATCATTACTGTATTCTTTTCCAGTTGCTTTATTAATGTTCTATGATGTATTTAAATATGAGGACTGCTCAGTTTATACATCTGCAAATATATTAGGAATACCCAAATACAGTCAACTTTTGAGAATAACATTACCTTACTTGAAAAAACCATTAATTTCTATTTTCTTTGCAGTTTTTACTTTAATTTTTACTGATTATGGAGTACCTTTGATGGTCGGTGGAAAATTTATGACATTGCCGTTATATATGTATAATGAAGTAATTGGGTTATTAGATTTCGGTAAGGGCGCTGTTATTGGATTGGTTTTAATTGTCCCTGCTTTTGTTGCCTTTATTATCGATTTACTGAATAAAGATGCTTCCGCTGTTTCTTTTATGACAGAAGATTATGCAATTGTGAAAAACAAAGTACGCGACATTATTGCAGCAATTTATTCACTTATTTTATCACTCTGTGTAATATTACCAATTATTACTTTTGCATTTCTTATGTTTATTAAAAAATATCCGATTATCATTGAGTTTTCAATACAACATATTACAAGAACATTGGATATGGGCTTAACTAAATATCTGTTCAATTCTATTATTATAGCTATATTTACGGCATTAGTCGGGACTACTATTGCTTATACAGTGGCTTATTATACTTCAAGAACAGGAGGCAAACAAACACGCTTTTTTCATTTAATATCTATGATAACTTTAGCGATACCGGGGATTGTTTTAGGTCTTTCTTACGTTTTGTTTTTTAAGGAAAGTTTTATTTATGGAACATTAATGATATTGATTTTAGTTAATATAGTACATTTCTTTTCTTCTCCATATTTGATGGCATATAATGCGTTGGGAAAATTAAATCCAAATTATGAAAATGTGGCAAAAACTTTGGGGATTAGCAATATTCATTTAATTAAAGACATATTTATTCCACAAACTATTTCAACAATTTTAGAAATGTTTACTTATTTTTTTGTAAATGCTATGGTGACTATATCTGCAGTTTCATTTTTAAATAGCTTATCTAATCAACCGTTAGCATTGATGATTCCAAATTTAGAAAGCGTAATGTTAATTGAGTCAATTTCCTTTGTATCCATCGTGATATTAGGAGTTAACTTAATTACTAAAATAATTATTAATATTATTAAGAAGTATTTAGTACACTAAAAATAGGGAGAATTATATAAAATGAGTTTGAATAGAAAAGAATTTGATATATTAATATTACTTGAAAAAGAAAAGGGTGCAATTTTTACACAAAGAGAATTGGCAAAACGTTGTAATATTTCTTTAGGAACAGTTAATACAACTTTAGGTGGATTAACTGAAAAAGGATATATTGATGGAAAGAATCAAATTACTGTAAAAGGTTGTGAGGCATTAGAGCCTTATAAGGTGAAAAGGGCGATTTTTATTGCTGCAGGATTTGGATCACGATTAGTGCCACTTACCATTAATACACCTAAACCGTTAGTTAGAGTCAATGGAGTAAGAATGATTGATACATCTTTAGATGCGGTAATAGCGGCAGGAATAGAAGAAATTATTATTGTTAGGGGTTATTTAAAAGAACAATTTGATCAATTACTTTATAAATATCCTCAAATTAAATTTATTGATAATCTATTTTATAATGAAACCAACAATATATCTTCCGCAATGTGTGTAAGGGACCTTTTACAGAATTCATATATTTTGGATGGAGATTTAGTTTTATCTAACCCCAATTTAATTTCGAAATATCAATATACAAGTAATTATTTAGGCGTTAAAACAGAGGTTACAGATGACTGGTGCCTTCAAACAAAGAATAATATAATAACTAAAATGGTTATAGGTGGCAGAAATGTTTACCAAATGTTTGGTGTTTCCTACTGGACAGAAGAAGATGGTAAAAAATTAGCTGATGATATTAAATATATATATGAACTTCCTGGAGGTAAAGAACGTTATTGGGATCAAGTGCCTTTAGAATATTGTAAAGATCATTATAAAATTGAAGTGAGAGAATGCAGTTTCGATGATATAATAGAAATTGATTCTTATACTGATTTAAAGAAGATTGATTCACATTATCAATAAAATTATCGAATAGAATTAAATCCATTGACTTTATGGGTTTAATTTTTTATTTATATCTTATAATTGTAATGGTAATGTTACGAAAATTTATATAATTGACTATTACTATAAAAATCTTTATAATGTATTAGAATATTGAGATGTGAAAATCTGAATAATAGTTCATTTTCAAAAAAACATAAATATTAAGAAAGATTAGACCTATTTTGGCTTCACTGTAATATTAGGAAGAATTGGAGTTAATTAAATGATGATTAAACGCTGGATTATTGGAAGTAATGTAAATACTGGAAAAAAATCTGTTTTTTGGAATATGATTGCTAGTACTCTTAATGCTGGTTTGTCAGTTTTATTTTTACTTATTGTAACTCGAATACTAGGAGTAGTAGAAGCTGGTGTTTTTTCACTTGCGTATTCGATTTCAATGATGATGCTTACTATCGGATTATTTGATATGAGAACTTATCAAGCTACCGATGTTAGTGGAGATTCAAATTTTAAATATTATTTTACTACAAGAGTAATTACTTGTATTTTAATGTTGATTGGTAGCAGCATCTACGTCATGGTTAAGGGATATACTACATATAAAATGACAGTAGTGCTTTTATTGTGTTTTTTAAAGATGTTTGATGCATTTGAAGACGTTTTTCAGGGATTATTTCAGCAAAATGAGCGTTTGGATATTGCTGGAAAACTTCAATCTTTGCGTTTAACTGTTGTTATTTTTGTTTTTTTTATAACTCTATTAATATTAAAAAATTTGGTTTTTTCAATAGCCTTAAGTATTATCACATCACTTGTGATTATTCTTTTTCTATTATTACCTGTAGCTAAGAATTTTGCAAAAATAGAATTAAGTTTTGATAAAAGTCAATTGTTTAAAATTTTTATAGCTTGTTTTCCGCTGTTTTTGGGATCTTATTTGGCTCTTTATACTGAAAATTCACCAAAATACGCGATTGACCAATTCTTGCAACCGGAATTTCAAACATACTTTAGTATATTATTTATGCCATCATATGTGATTAATCTTTTTAGTAGCTTTGCATTTCGTCCTCTGATTACTCCAATGGCAAAGAGTTGGACTGGTCATTGTTTTAATAAATTTATTGGATATATTAAAAAATTAGGTTTATTTGTGATTGGGTTTACCATTGTAACATTAATAGGAACGTACTTTTTAGGAATACCTATCTTATCTATCTTATACAATACAGATTTATCTGCGTATAAGAGCGTTTTGATACTACTTATTATGGGAGGAGGAGTTGGTGCGTTAGGAACCTGTATTTATTATGCCATTACAATTATGAGAAAGCAGAAGGTATTATTAATTGGATATGGAGTTTCTGCACTATGCGCATATTTTTTAACTCCAATTATGGTTTCTAAGTATAACCTTCTTGGGGGAGCGATTATATTTGTTATATTGATTTGCATTAGAACATTTTGTTTTTTATTTTCGTTCCTATTTTACTACAAGAAAGAAAAAGAAACCTGTTAAATTGCTTTTAATTTTATTATAAGGAGAGAATTATGAATATTTTATATACCTTTAATGATAAATTTGTTCCACAAGTCGGTGCTAGCATTTGTTCAGTATGTGAAAACAATAAAGAAATAGAGGAGATTCATTTTTATTTATTGACTTATCAGCTTGAAGATAAAAACAAACAGTTGCTGGATGATTCTATTTCTAATTATAATAGAAGTGTAACTTTTATTTCTTTAGCAAATTTAAATTCATACTTTGATTTTGATTTTGATACATTAGGGTGGAATCCAGTAATACTAGCAAGACTTTTAATTGCAAATTTATTGCCAGAAGAAGTAGATCGTATTTTATACTTAGATGGGGATACTATTATAAGAAATAATTTATCTGATTTATGGAGTACTGAAATTGGAACATGTGTTATCGGAGCGTGTGTAGAGCCCACTGTAGATATTGAAAGAAAGGTACAATTGGGTTTGGAAAGCGCTCCTTATTTTAATTCGGGAGTTTTGTTGATAAATCTTAATCAATGGAGAAAAACAAAAGCTGGGGAAAGAATAATTGATTTTTATAAAGCAGGACAAGGACGATTATTTGCACCAGATCAAGATGCGATTAATGGAGCGTTAAAAGAAGAAATTTTTATTTTATCGCCTAAATATAATTTCAGCAATACTTTTTTATATTATCCATATCGTACAATTAAACATATGATGGGAAAAAACATTTATATTTCTGAGGTATGTTACCGAGAGGCTAAAAAAGATCCCTGTATTATTCATTATTTAGGAGAAGAGCGCCCTTGGAGAAAAGGGAATACACATAAGTATAAAGATGATTATATTTATTATCTAAAAAAGACCCCATGGAAGTATACTGAAATGGAAGATGGCTGGCAGTTATACTTTATTTGTTGGAAAATTTTTAATTTTTGTATGATTCCGGTTCCAATGATTCGCTACAAATTGATTAATTCACTAATCCCAGCTTTTATGAGATATCGTTCAAATCAATTAAGCAAAAATAATGAAAAATAATGAAGAAATTAAATAAGTATTTTGAATATATTTCTATATTTTAGAGATTTTTATTTAACTGGTAATTAATTGACTTGTTATCATAACGTGTAATGAATTGGTAATAATGTAGGTAAGCATTGTTTATTTGTAATTATAGTCGCTAAATAAAAATTATTGAAATTATAACATCTAAGTGATAGAATCTATCTGATATAATTGTGGTTTATTATTTTTGGTTAGAAGAAAGGAAGTTAGCATGAAAGAAAATCAAAATAGATTAAGAAAACATTGTTTATTGGTCTTAATGGTATATATCTTATTTATAGTAAGTTTTTTTAGTACCAGCCAAAAACAATTAAAGTATGATCAGGGATTGGTTGTAAATACTGGTATAAAAAATGAATCATACCTTGAAGAAGTGGAAAATGGACAAAGTGTGATACAAGAGAGTGTTATCGGCGGTAAATACATAGACTATTTTGAGATTACTTTTGGTACTTTTGACAGAACAGATTTAGTTGGAAAGCTTAATATCAAGCTTGTACAAGATGAATTGGCAGAACCTTTATATGAATCAACTATTGAAATGAAGGACATTAAAAATGCGACGCCTATGCGTTTTTTAGTTGAACAAGAACTTGATGAAACAAATGGAAATGTTAAATTAGAAGTGACTGCTTTAGAGACACTACATGGTAAAAGCATCACAATTTTAACACAAAAGTCAAATGTAAATGAAGGAGATCAGCTTTTTGTCAATGATCGAATTTTAAGCGATACTGGTATATGTTCAAATATCTCTTATTTAAATATTGCACCTTACTATCCTATATTACTGCCTTTAGGTATTATAAGTATTTTAGTATTGGCTTTATATTTATATCGTCTGCAAGCGGCTAATGCGTCTGGAAGAAAATGCATGGGCTTGGGGTTTGTACAAAAAATGTATAGATATCAATTCTTATTGGAACAATTAGTTCAAAGAGATTTTAAGACAAAATACAAACGTTCAGTTTTAGGAGTATTATGGAGTGTATTAAATCCATTACTAACTATGGCTGTACAATATGCTGTTTTTTCACAATTATTCAGATATCAAATTGCTAACTATCCTGTTTATTTATTAACCGGAACAGTTATTTTCAATTGTTTTACAGATGCAACAAATCAGGGGATATATTCTATAATCAATAATGCTTCTTTAATCACAAAAGTATATGTTCCTAAAAATATATATCCAATTTCAAAAGTATTATCATCTTTTGTAAATTTATTGTTTTCATTTATTCCGCTGCTTTTATTAGCATGGTTTACAGGATTGCTGCCAAGTACATCTTATTTAATGATTCCATATGGTATTTTATGCTTGATTGTCGGAGCAATAGGGTTAGCTTATATATTATCAGCCTTGATGGTGTTTTTTAGAGATGTTCAATTTTTGTGGAGTTTATTTACATTAATGTGGATGTACGCTACACCAATATTTTATCCTATCGATATTTTACCTAACTTTATGAGGATTTTGATGAAGTTTAATCCAATGTACTATTTTGTCGAATTTTTTAGAACTATTCTGATTGATCGTATCACTCCGGATCCACTGTCATTTGTGGTTATGGCTGTTTCTGCAATTGTATTTTTAATAATAGGTAATGCGGTCTTTAAGAAACTAGAAAACAAATTTGCGTTATATATTTAAGGAGGATGAATTATGGCATTAAAGAAAGTTGAAAATGTAACAGAATTACAAAATGATATCACTTCATCTTCAATGAAATTAAAGGATGTTTTATTCATCAACGGATGTACATTACCGCAAACAACAAGATATCGTATTGAAAATCAACGTGAACAGTTAGCCTATGAAAATATAACTTCAGAAGCTGTGTTTTTCGATAAATTAAGCTTAGATTTAGTAAAGGGCTTTAAGATGTTTATTTTTTACCGTTGCCCTTATACAGAATCTGTAAGTGGTTTTATTAAGATTGCAAAAAAAATGAATAAAGCTGTGCTTTACGATATTGATGAATTAGTCATTGATAAGGAATATACAAAATCAATCAAATATTTAAATACAATGAGTGAAGATGAAAGAAACTTATACGATGATGGTGTAGCTAGAAATATGCAAACGTTAAAACTTTGCGATGGTGCTATTACTGTAACTGAATCTTTAGCAAAAGAGTTGAAAAAAATAGTTGGTGAAGTATATGTTAACCGTAATGTAGCATCAGATAAATTAGTTAAACTTTCTAAATTAGAGAATTATTATCAAGATGGGTTAGTTAAAAGTGATCCTCAATATTTGGCTGATGAACAAAAAACAATATTAGAACAGGTAAAAAAAGAAATTGCTGAGCATGAAGGTAAAATACGTTTAGGGTATTTTAGTGGTAGTATCACGCATAATGATGATATTTTAATGATTACCCCGACTCTTATTAAATTAATGGATGAGTATGATAATTTAGAGATGTATTTTGTTGGGGAAATAACAGTTCCAGTAGCTTTTGAAAAGTTTAATGAGCGTGTTAAGATATTTCCATTTATGGATTGGGAACAGCTTCCAAGTATGATCTCATCTATTGATATTAATCTTGCCCCGTTAGAAGACACTATTTATAATCAAGCAAAATCTGAGGTGAGATGGATAGAATCCTCATTAGTTAAAGTTCCAATGATAGCAAGTAATATTGGAGCTTATAAAAGAATGATTGAAGATCATGAAACTGGAATCTTATGCGATAGTATAGAAGATTGGTATGGTGCTATTAAAGAATTAATTGATAATAGCGCTTTAAGACAAAAAATTTCTGAGAATGCATGTTTAGTTGTGTCGCAAAAATGTGTTACTTATTCAAATTCAAGAAATTTTTGTAGATATATTAAAGAGACTTATTTGAATAAAACATTGAAAAGTGAAATTGAGACGATTGAAGAGCTGGATGCACAAAAAATAATTGATGTACGCAATGTTGGAATTCGTTTTACTATGTCGAGTGATAAAATTCTAAGCCTAAAGGAATGGGTGACGGCTCTGCTTTCTAATAAAGTAAAAATGAATGAGTATTGGGCATTAAAAGACGTATCGTTTTCTGTTTCTAAAGGTGATGTTTTAGGAATAGTAGGTCGAAATGGTGCTGGGAAAAGTACGTTGCTTAAAATTATTTCAGGAATTGTTGGATCTACAAAAGGATCAGTAACTGTAAACGGAAATATTGTTCCTATGTTAGAATTAGGATCAGGGTTTGATTTTGATTTAACAGGAAGAGAAAACGTGTTTTTAAATGGAGCAATTTTGGGATATTCTAAAAGCTTTTTAAAAGAAAAGTTTGACGATATTCACGAATTTTCTGAATTAGGTGAGTTTATTGATATGCCTATTCGTAATTATTCTTCGGGGATGCTGATGCGACTAGCATTTTCAATTGCAACCGTTGTTGAACCTGAAATCTTAATTGTTGATGAAATTTTAGCAGTTGGTGATGAGAATTTCCAAAGGAAAAGTAAAAAAAGAATGTTGGAATTGATGAGTGGAGGAACAACTGTTTTATTTGTTTCGCATAGTATGGATCAAATTCGTGAAATGTGTAATAAAGTAGTATGGATTGAAAAAGGTGTTGTTAAAATGTTTGGCGATACTGAAACGGTCTGTGATGCTTATTCTATTTAAGGGGGAAACTTAAATGATTTTGAGAATAAAAAAATTGTTTGGAAAAGTGAAGCATTCTTTAGCCAAAGATGGAGTAGCAAAAACAGTGAAGCGTATTGCACGATTTTTGAAAAGAAGGATTATTGGAGGGGCCAGTGACGAATTTCCAAGTCCAGAAGTGAGCTATATGGATGTTTTGTTTATTAATGGTTGTACTTTGCCTCACCCAACTCGTTATCGTGTGACACATCAACAAGAGCAGCTAAGAGCTGGAAATATCTTGTCTAATGAAATTTTTTACGAAGATTTAACTTTGGAATTAGTGAAAAATTATCGTACATTTATATTTTATCGTTGTCCTTATACTGAACTTATAGGAGAGTTCATAAAAAAAGCAAAGAAACTTAATAAAACAGTATTGTTTGATATTGACGATTTAGTAATTGATACTAAATATACGAGTTTAATTAAATATGTAAAGACAATGTCCCCTCAAGACCAATCTTTATATAATGATGGTGTAGAAAGAATGAAAAAAACACTAATGTTATGTGATGGGGCGATTACAACTACTGAACGATTAGCAGAAGAATTGAAACATTATGTACCTAATGTATATATCAATAGAAATACGGCATCTTCAAAAATGATTCAATTATCTCAACTTGAAAACTACTATAAAGAGGAATTTATAAACTGTAAAGAAGAGGTATTGAGTAATACTCAAAAAAAGATCCTAAAAAAAGTTAAAAAAGAATTATCTGAACGTGAAAATGTTGTTCGACTTGGATATTTTAGTGGAAGTATTACACATAATGATGATATTAAGATGATCTTACCTGTGTTAGAAAAAATACTGAGAGAATATCCTCAAGTTGAATTGCATATTGTCGGTGAATTAGATATTCCTGCTTCTTTAATGGAATTTAAGAATCAAATAAAAGCTCGTGGATTTGTTGATTGGCAGCAACTTCCACATTTAATAAGCTCTATTGATATTAATCTTGCACCATTAGAGAGCACGATCTTTAATGAGGCTAAATCTGAAAATAAATGGATTGAAGCGAGTTTGGTTAAAGTGCCTACTGTTGCTAGTAACCTTGGAGCTTTTCAAAAGATGATTAAAAATGAGGTAACTGGTTATTTGTGTGATGATAATGATGAGTGGTATACAGCATTAAAGAATTTAATAAATGATAAGGAAATACGACAAAAAGTTGGTAAAGCTGCATACGAAGCTGTATTAGAAAATTGCACAACAGTTTATAATGGTTATAAATTTGCGAAATATATAAGTGAACATCGTCATCCCAATCTAATGTTTGTTATGCCGTCTGTTCAAATTAGCGGGGGAGTATTGGTTATTTTAAAACATGCAGCAATTTTACAGTCTGCAGGAGTTGATGTTACATTGATAACCCAGGGACAAGAGACTGGTTTTATAGATAAAGATGGAGCTACATTACCTGTACTTTCTGATAAAAATAATCTTTATTATGGAACTTTTGATAAAGGCGTTGCAACTCTTTGGTCTACATTGACGTTTGTAACACAATATGAGCATATTAAGGAAAAATTTTATTTTGTCCAAAATTTTGAAACAGACTTTTATGAATGGGGACATATTTTTAAAGTACAAGCTAATCAGACATATAATCCTTCTGTGGATGTCAAGTTTATTACTATTTCTGCGTGGTGTAAAGATTGGCTAGAAAAGAAGTATGGGCGCCAAGCGGCTTATGCTCCCAATGGTTTAGATCTTACATTGTTTCAACCTCATAAAAGGAAACTCAGTGGAAAAATTAATATTCTAATTGAAGGAAACAGTGAAGATTATTATAAGAATGTGGATGAAAGTTTTAAAATTGTGGACATGTTGGATAAAGAAAAGTATGAAATTTGGTATTTATCTTACCAAGGTACTCCCAAAAAAGGCTATTATGTGGATCACTTTATGCATAAGGTACCTTATGAAGAAGTATCGAAGATTTATGGTAAATGTGATATCTTGTTAAAAACAAGTATTTTGGAGAGCTTCTCTTACCCACCTTTAGAGATGATGGGAACTGGCGGATATGTTGTTGTTGCCCCTAATGGCGGAAATATTGAATATCTTGTTGATAAGGAAAACTGTTTGTTTTACTCACATGATGATTTATCAACTGCTGTTAAGGCTATTGAGGAAATAAGAACAAATTCCATTTTACAAGAGACATTGTATATTGGAGGGATTAATACTGCAAAAGAGCGTGATTGGAATAATATTGAAGATAGAGTTTTATCGTTATATAATATCAGTAGACAATAAAGTAATCTAGTGTATACTTTTAATATACACTAGATTACTTTTTAATTAGGAGAAAGATATGGTAGATAAAATTATTAAATTATATTGGTTTCGTTATCATTGGTTTAGAGAAAAAATCGGGAAATATCAGTATAATAAAAAAGTACATAACAAATCTGAAAACTTAAATTTTTTTTCTGGAAATATTCAATTTGATATCGTTGTTCCGCTATATGAGACACCTAAAGATTATTTTTTTGAAATGGTCGAATCTGTTTTACATCAGTCTTATCAAAATTGGCGATTAATACTTATTGATGCAAGTACTAAAAATTGTTTAATTGATGAAGTTGCAAATCGTTATTCATATGAACCAAGAATAGAATATTATAAATTAGAAAAAAATCTTGGTATTGCTGAAAATACAAATGTAGCATTTACCAAGGTAACTGGTGATTATTGTGTATTATTAGACCATGATGACTTTTTAGCTCTTAATGCATTAGAGTCTATATACAATGTGCTTGAAGATGAGTCGGTAATTGATTTAGTATATACTGACGAAGATAAGTATGATGATCAAGAAGATTTTTATTTTGACCCATATTATAAGAGTGCACCAGATATTTATAAGTTAAGAAATAATAACTATATTTGTCATATGCTTGTTCTAAGTAAAGATTTATTAAAACGAGTTGTTGGTGAGAGAAGTCAATATGACGGAGCACAAGATCATGATTTTATTTTAAGATGCTTTGAAAATGCTAGGACAATAAGACATGTGCCAGCAATTTTATATCATTGGAGAGTCCATGAAGGGTCCACCTCCGCTAACCCCAAAAGTAAAGATTATGCTTATGAAGCAGGAGTCAGGGCGATTACTGATCACCTTACACGTAGTCAAATAAAAGCTAAAGTTATTCAAAATAGTTACCCCGGGTTTTATCAGGTTTTTTATCAGGGAACAATGACACATGATGTAGCAGTATTACTACATTCTATACCAGATACTAATACAATTGATTTAACTGATTATAAGTTTGGTATAAGTAAAGAAAAAATATTTTTAATGGATAGATATGGTCAGATAGTAAATTATGCGACAAATAAAACTATTGATTTTACTGAATTAAAAGTTGAACATCTAATTATAATTAACCAACAGTATTCCATATCAAAAGATTCTTGTATCGATAACTTAATTGGAATTTGCAAACAAAATCTTATAGCGGTAACGAGTGGTAAAGTCGTAGGTAAGTTTGGTGTTGTTCAACCTTTTGGAGCAATAAGAAAGCATCATTATTTAGAAGTATTGCCATTTGGACAGAATATAATTACACAGGAAACACTATATATCAATTTGGATTTATGTTGTATAAAAATGGCAGTGGTTAAAGATTATAATTTTTTATTTAATGCAATAAGTAAAGATATGAAAATAATAAAAAAAGATGATATAATTGATAACTTACAATTAATCGCCTTATATGAACCGACATGTATTGCTTATTTTAAATCCTGAAATCAAGTTTTAAAGAAAACTTGTGTAATAATAGAAAGAATGGTAAAATGTATGGGTATTTTATATAGAAAGCCAATAATTAGGAGGCATTATAGTGAATCAAAAAAAACATACGTTTGCTATTTGCGCGTATAAAGAAAGTGAATATTTAGAAGAGTGTATACGTTCATTAATAAATCAAGGTGAAGAAACTCAAATAATTATTGTGACTTCTACTCCGAATGAATATATATCTGCTTTGGCAAAAAAGTATGAATTACCATTATTTATAAATAATGGTAAAAGTGGAATTACTGAAGATTGGAATTTTGCCTATAAAATGGCTGAAACTAATTATGTTACAATTGCCCATCAAGATGATTTATATTATCAGGATTATGCTTCTGATGCTATTCGGTATTTAGATAAGTATACGAATACATTAATTTACTTTACCAATTATGCTGAAATTAGAAATGATGAAACAATTTATGATAATAAACTACTGCGCATAAAAAAAATGATGCTGTCACCTTTAAAAATAAAGAAATTTGGGAATAGCGTGTTTATTCGTCGAAGGATATTATCATTAGGATGCCCTATTTGTTGTCCATCTGTTACCTTTGTAAAATCAAATTTGCCAGAGTTCGTTTTTACTTCTGGTTTTAGATCAGATGAGGATTGGGAAGCATGGGAAAAATTATCGAAACTTAAAGGGCGTTTTTATTATAATTCCAGACCTTTAATGGGGCATCGTATTCATGACGGTTCGGAAACAAGTGCGATTATAAATGATAATGTTCGTAATAGGGAAGATTTGGAAATGTTTAATAAGTTTTGGCCAAGACCTATTGCTAAATTTTTAGCTAAATTATATGCAAATAGTGAAAAATCCAATGATTTAAACGGGTAGGTGGTAAAGTGAAAAAATTAATTATAATTCCTGCTTATAACGAGAGTGAGAGCATTGTTGAAACAGTACAAGATATTATTGATAACGCAAAGGATTTTGATTATATTATAATAAATGATTGTTCTACAGATAATACGAAAGCATTGTGTGAACAAAATAATTTTAATCTTATTAACTTGCCTATTAATTTAGGGATTGGTGGAGCTGTTCAAACAGGTTATAAATATGCAAAGGATAATAATTATGATCTAGCGGTTCAGGTAGATGGAGATGGTCAGCATGATCCGAAATTTTTAAGTGAAATGTCCGAGTATTTGATAGAACATGATCTAGATATGGTTATTGGTTCACGATTCATTAAAAAGATGGGATTTCAATCTTCATTAATGCGGCGAGTTGGAATTAAATATTTTACTTGGATAATACGTTTGTTAACTGGAAAGGTGATAACGGATCCGACATCAGGATTAAGAATTATTAATAAAGAGATTATAAATATATTTTGCAATGAATATCCGAGAGATTATCCAGAGCCGGAAAGTATTGTTGTTTTATTGAAATTACATAAAAAAATCGGTGAGATTCCTGTTGTTATGCGCGAACGCGCAGGAGGAGTATCATCAATTTCCGCGATTAAATCTGTCTATTATATGATAAAAGTATCACTTGCTATTTTTATCGAGGCCATAAGAAAATAATTGGAGGTAGCATATGGATTTAAAATTACAAATTATTATTGCTGTTATCATTCTCGTAGTTTTGATTTTTATTATTAATATGATTCGTAAAGGTCAATTAGTTTTGAAATATGCATTAACATGGATGTTTGTTGGGATTGGAATATTGATCTTGGACTTATTTCCTAATTTAATTTCTGATATTGCAGGTTTAATGGGAGTAGGTCAACCTATCAATATATTATTTTTCTTTGGTTTTTGCTTTGCTTTATTATTAATATTTGTTTTGACAGTAACGGTTTCTAAAATGTCAGTTCAGATTAAAGACCTTGCACAACAAGTTGCATTGTTTAAACAGGCAAAAAAAAATAATTAATATTCAGGTCATTTAAATTAATAAATAAAAAGGAGAGTTGTGTTATGAAAGGAATTGTTTTAGCGGGTGGAAGTGGGACTCGTCTATATCCCCTTACTAGAGTAACAAGTAAACAATTGTTACCAATCTATGATAAACCTATGATTTATTATCCATTGTCAGTATTAATGAATGCCGGTATTAAAGACATTTTAATTATTTCAACTCCAGATGATACACCGAGATTTGAATCGCTGCTTGGAGACGGAAACCAATTTGGAATTAATTTACAATATAAAGTACAGCCGTCACCAGATGGATTAGCTCAGGCTTTTATCTTAGGAGAAGAATTTATTGGCAATGACAGTGTGGCTATGATTTTAGGTGATAATATTTTCTATGGTCATGGCTTAACAAAGCGTTTGAAGCAAGTAGCAGCTAGAGAAAGCGGTGCAACCGTATTTGGATATTATGTGGATGATCCGGAACGTTTTGGGGTGGTTGAATTCGATGACAGCGGAAAAGCGGTATCTATCGAAGAAAAACCAGATCAGCCCAAATCAAATTACGCAGTAACCGGGCTATATTTTTACGATAATCATGTTGTGGAATATGCTAAATCAATCCAACCATCTCCTAGAGGTGAGTTAGAAATCACAGACTTAAATAAAATTTATTTAGAAAAAGGAATGTTGGATGTTATGCTTTTAGGACAAGGTTTTACTTGGCTGGATACAGGGACTCATGAATCATTAGTGGAAGCAACAAACTTTGTTAAAACGGTGGAGACACATCAAAATAGAAAGATTGCTTGTTTAGAGGAAATTGCTTATACTAATGGATGGATGAGCAAAGAAAAATTGGAAGAAGCGTATGAAATGTTTAAGAAAAACCAATACGGAAAGTATTTAAAAGATATTCTTGACGGTAAATTTATAGACTAAGAGGTGTAATGATGAACGTTATTGAAACAAAAATACCAGGTGTATTAATCGTTGAAACAGATGTTTTTGGAGATCACAGAGGTTACTTTGCAGAAACCTATTCAAAACCTAAATATGAAAGAATGGGCATTGCCGTTGATTTTGTACAAGACAATATGTCATTTAGCGCTCAAAAAGGAACATTGCGAGGTCTTCATTGGCAAAATCCTCCTTATGCACAGTCTAAACTAGTATCTTGTACTAAAGGAAAAGTAATTGATGTAGCCGTAGATATTCGAAAAGGGAGTCCAACTTATGGACAATGGGTATCAGTAGAATTAAGCGCAGAAAATCATAGACAGTTTTTTATTCCGCAAGGATTTGCGCATGGATTCTTAACCTTAACGGATGATGTAGAATTTAGATATAAAGTAGATAATGTGTACAATAAAGAATCTGAAGGTGGAATGCGTTATGATGACCCTACAGTTAATGTGGATTGGGGTAGCTTATTAAATGGAATTGAACCCGTTTTAAGTGACAAAGATATGACTGGACCGACTTTGGAGGAATCAGATAATCAATTTGTATATGAAGGAGATAAATAAATGAAGATTTTAGTAACAGGCGGAGCAGGTTTCATTGGTGGAAACTTTGTACATTATATGGTTGAAAAGTATCCTGAAGATATGATTGTTAACTTAGATTTATTAACCTATGCTGGTAATTTAGAGACATGTAAACCAGTAGAAGGAAAACCAAATTATAAATTTGTTAGAGGCGATATTGCAGACAGAGAATTTATTTTTAAATTATTTGAAGAAGAAAAATTTGATGTTGTGGTGAATTTCGCTGCTGAATCTCATGTAGATCGTAGTATTGAAAACCCGGAAATTTTTGTGAAAACAAACATCCAAGGAACAACAACATTATTAGATGCTTGTAATAAATACGGCATTAAACGCTATCATCAAGTTTCAACAGACGAAGTCTATGGGGATTTACCATTAGATCGTCCAGACCTATTCTTTACAGAAACAACACCACTGCATACATCTAGTCCTTATAGTTCTTCTAAAGCAAGTGCTGATTTATTTGTTTTAGCTTACTATAGAACTTATGGATTACCAGTGACAATTAGCAGATGTTCAAATAATTATGGACCTTATCATTTCCCAGAAAAATTAATTCCGTTAATGATTTCAAGAGCGTTGGCAGATGAATCATTACCTGTTTATGGCAATGGAGCAAATGTAAGAGATTGGCTGCATGTTTATGATCATTGTGTTGCTATTGACTTAATTGTCAGAAAAGGAAAAGTTGGAGAAGTATATAATGTTGGCGGACATAATGAAAGAACCAATTTAGAAGTTGTAAAAACTATTTTAAAAGCATTAAATAAACCTGAATCATTGATTACTTATGTGGAAGATAGAAAAGGACACGATATGCGTTATGCAATTGATCCTCATAAATTAGAAACAGAATTAGGATGGAAACCTAAATATAATTTTGATACAGGGATTCAGCAAACTATTGAATGGTATTTAAATAACAAAGAATGGTGGCAAAACATTTTAAGTGGAGAATACCAAAATTATTTTGAAAAAATGTATGTAGAAAAAGGAAGAGTAAAGAATTAATTAATAATTTAACCCATTTGTAAAAATGGGTTTTCTTTGAAAGGAGATTTTAGATGAGAATACTTGTAACTGGTGTTAAAGGACAACTTGGTCATGACATTGTAGTAGAATGTGAAAAAAGAAACATTGAAGCTATTGGTGTAGATGTTGAAGAAATGGATATTACAAATGCTTTGGTTGTTGAAACTGTTATTAAAAAAAGTAATGTGGATGCTGTTGTTCACTGTGCTGCTTGGACAGCAGTTGACAAAGCAGAAGATGAAGTAGAAATGTGTACAAAAGTGAATGTTAACGGGACTCTTAATATTGCTAAAGTATGTAAAGAATTAGATATTAAAATGATGTATTTTTCTACAGATTATGTTTTTGATGGAGAAGGTGACCATGAATGGAAAGAATATGATGAAAGACATCCGCTTAATATTTATGGACAGACGAAATGTGATGGAGAAATCATCGTGCAAGAGTTGTTAGAAAAATACTTTATTGTAAGAATTGCATGGGTATTTGGAACTAATGGAAATAATTTTATAAAAACGATGTTACGCTTAGGAAAAGAAAATGGGGAAGTAAAAGTTGTTAACGATCAAATTGGCTCTCCGACATATACTTATGATCTTGCAAAATTAGTAGTGGAAATGATACAAACTGACAAATATGGAATTTATCATGCAACAAATGAAGGGTTATGTAGTTGGTATGAATTTGCTTGTGAGATTTTCCGACAAGCAGGAATGAATGTCAATGTGATTCCTGTTTCATCAGATGAATTTTTAACTAAAGCTAAACGACCAACAAATAGTCGTATGGAAAAATCAGAGTTAGACAGAAATGGCTTTGCACGTCTGCCGATATGGCGGGATGCATTAAAAAGATATTTAATCAGTATAGGTGAGTATCATGAAAAATAAAAGTGTTTGTAAACAATTTATCTTCTTAGCATTAATTTTTGGTTTTATTTTGATGATAATTATTCCACCATTTCAATCTCCTGATGAAGATAGTCATTTTAAAAAGGCATATGTCATTTCTAGGGGCGACTTCTATCCAAGTGTTAATGGAGATAAAGTAGGATACTTTTTACCAGATAAGATGCTTTCATATATTGATGAAAAATTAAATTATATTGGAGATTTAGACAAAAAGGAAAGTTATAAAGATGTACTACATGAAGAAAGAGATACATCTGGATTTCAAAACTATACTTTTCAATCTTTTTCTACTGACAGTGTTATTCCTTTAGGACATTTAGCACCAGCTGTTGGCATATTTTCAGGAAAAGTTTTGGGCTATATTTTTGGATTAGAACATTTCAGTACTGTTTATATGTTATATTTTGCCCGTCTAGGATGTCTAGTTTTTTATATTGTGATGGTTTGTCTTGCAATTCGTCTTACACCAGTATTTAAAAAATCTTTTATGCTTATTGGGCTTTTACCAATGAGTCTAGCACTTGCTGCTACGGTATCCTATGATGGGTTGCTTATTTCATTGGCACTTTTAGCAGTAGCGTTAACATTGCGTTTATTCTTAAATGAAGAAGAAAAGCTGGATTGGAAATATTTAACTGTTTTTTCAATCATGGGTATTGTTTTTTTGAACATAAAAATGGTATATAGTTTTGTGATGGTGCCACTAATTTGCCTACCTTTAAAAAAATCTTTTGAATGCAAGAAAAGCATGAAATTTATTGTATCATTAGGCAGTATCATTTTAGTTGGAACATTTCTTATAAAATTTCCTATTCCTTCAGTTAGTACTGCAAGCAGTGGAGTGAGTTTAACTTCTCAACAAATTAGCTATATATTAAGCCATCCTGGCAATATGATAGGTGTTTTATATAATGAAATATTTGTTAATCGCTTCTTTTACTTATCAGGGATGGTGGGTATTTTTGGATTACTAGATACCTATTTGCCAGTATTTATATATATAGGTATCTTAATATTTATGGCTATTCTGATTTTCTTAGATGCTAACAGTTATACTGGAAAGGTAAATATTTGGTTTAAAAGTATTAATATTCTCTCTTTTTGTATTGGAGTGATTGGTATTTTCATTGCATTTTACATTTTATGGACACCAATGATTCCTGGCTATGGTATTGGAGCTGATTCCATATCAGGCGTTCAAGGACGGTATTTTATTCCATTGTTGGTGTTATTACCTATAATTTTTCAGAGCTATTGTATATCAAATAATCAATTATTCCAAAAATATAAAGATGTTTGCTTAGATAATTATTATATGTTACCAATTATTGCTTTATCAGTCTCTGTAATAACAATATGTTTTAGATATTGGGCAATTTAAAGCTGAATTAAGACTGCTTTTTGCAGTTTTTTTGTTTTCTGCAGGAGATACTACAAAATATATAATATTAAATGAATTTTAGCATGAATAATTCAAATTATAATGTGCTAAAAAAGATTGGTATAGAGAGTACAGTATTTTTAATTTAAATTAATGCATATGCATCTTAAAAATGATATAATATTAAAAAATGTTGAAGGAGATTATCATGAAACATGTTTTTATTATTGGATGCAAAGGATTGCCTGCTCGTTATGGTGGGTTTGAAACGTTCACCGATTGTCTAGTCACAAAGAAGCAATCTGAACAGATAAAATATCATGTTGCCTGCATGGGAGATGACAATGAGGAATTTGATTACCATGGAGCACGTTGTTTTAAAGTGAAGCTGCCCCCATTAGGTCCTGCAAAAGTTATTTATTATGACAGAGAAGCAATTCGCCGCACGTTTCAATATATTCAGCAAAACCAGATCAGCGATGCGGTTATCTATATGTTGGGGTGTACAGCCGGTCCGTTTTTACATAATGCTTATCGTCAGTTTAAAAAACTCGGTGTAAAATTCTATATTAATCCAGATGGTCATGAATGGAAGCGAGATAAATGGATTTGGCCCATTAAAAAATATTTGAAATACTCAGAACGTGTATTAATCAAACATTGTGATCGTGTTATCAGTGATTCGATCGGAATCGAAAACTATGTATTAAAAGAATATGCTGCTTATCAGCCTAAATCAACGTTTATTGCTTATGGGGCTGATTTACCGGAAGAAACATATGCGATGGATTATTTAGATCAGCTGTATGACTGGTATAAACAGCATGATATCGTCAATCATCAGTATTATTTAATCGTTGGGCGCTTTGTACCTGAAAACAATTATGAAACAATGATCAGAGAATTTATGAAAAGTCATACTAATAAAAAACTCGTCATTATCACGAATGTTGAGCAAAATAAATTTTATGAACGTCTTAAAAAGAAGACGCATTTTGATCAAGATTCACGAATTGATTTTGTTGGGACGGTTTACGATTCTAAACTTTTATATCTAATAAGAAAAAATGCCTTTGCTTATCTCCATGGTCATGAAGTAGGCGGAACCAATCCGTCTTTGCTTGAATCTTTGGCGACTACTGATTTAAATTTATTGTTAGATGTCGATTTTAATAATAGTGTTGGGTTAGACAGCGCTAAATATTTTAATAAGCAGATAGGAAATCTTGCTTCACTGATCGATCATGTAGAACAAATGAAACCAGAAGAATTTGAAGAATTAGGAAAAAAAGCAAAGCAAAGAATTCAGAAAGCTTATAATTGGCCTCGTATTATACAGCAGTACGAAGATTTATTTAAAGGAGAGTAAGCATGACAAGAATATTAGTGCTCACCAATATGTATCCATCTAAAAAATATCCTCATTATGGTGTGTTTGTTTTAAATACAGTCGAGATATTAAAACAAGACGGACATCAGGTCAAAGTTATCAGTAAGCCTAAGAATGACTCTAAAATCATGCGACTGATGAATTACATATTCTTTTATATGCATGGGATACTAAGCAGTCTGTTTGGTCATTATGATTATGTTTATGGACATTATATTTCACATATCTCCTACATGGTTAAAATCATTCATCAATTGAAGCCTAAAATGAAAATTGTATTGAATGCCCATGGAAATGATGTAGTCATTGAAGAAGATTGGATGTATAAAAACAAACAGCGTTCAGCTATGGTACTACCTTTAGCGAATAAAATTGTTGTTCCATCAGAATATTTTAAAAAAGTGATGATCGAGCAATATCAAATAGAAGAAGATAAAATTGTACTCTATCCTTCAGGTGGTGTGGATTTATCTGTAATTCATAAAAAAGACCCAGCAGAGGCAAAAAAGGCTTTGAAGCTTGATGGTGACACAAGCTATTTAGGCTATGTAAGTCGTATTGAAGCCCATAAAGGCTGGGAAATATTTGTGAAAATGGCTCAACTATTGAAAGAACAGGGAGATTCAAGAAAGTTTATCATGGTCGGAACAGGAGAGCAGGAAAAAGAATTGACACAGTTAATCACCGCTTGCAACCTAGAAAAAGAGATTATTCGTATCCCTTTTATTTCACAAGCAGAACTAACGAATGTTTATAACGCATTAGATTATTTTGTTTTTCCAACGTATCGTAAAAGTGAAAGCTTGGGCTTAGTAGGGTTGGAAGCCATGGCTTGTGAAACCATTATGATTGCGGCCAATAATTATGGACCGACCAGTTATATTAAGGATGGAGAAAATGGATATTTCTTTGAATCAAGAAATGTGTTAGACTTAGTATGTAAGATAAATATGATGGATGCATTGAGCGTTGAAGAAAAACAAAAGATTCAGCAGGCAGCTTTAGCTACTGCGAAGACTTATGAGACAAATGCTACAGCACCAATCATCAGACAAGTATTTAAATAATAAGGAGACTTCTATGAATAGAAAAGTAAAAAATGAAAAAATTCGCATTCGCAAGGCCGTTATTCCGGCGGCTGGTTTAGGGACACGTTTCTTGCCGGCGACCAAAGCTTTGCCTAAGGAAATGCTGCCGATCGTTGATATTCCTACCATTCAATACATAGTCGAAGAAGCGGTTGAAAGCGGCATTGAGGAAATTCTGATCATTACCAATAGTACAAAACATGTCATGGAAAATCATTTTGACAAAAACTATGAATTGGAAGAAAGATTAAAGGCCTCTGGAAAAATGAGACAATTGGAACAGATTGATGAAATTGCTCATTTAGCGAATATCTTCTATATCCGTCAAAAAGAACCGAAAGGATTAGGAGATGCGATCTTATGTGCCAAATCATTTATTGGCGATGAACCTTTTGCGGTATTGTTAGGGGATGATGTGGTTGTCAATGAAGGTGGGAAACCTGCTTTAAAGCAATTGATCGATCAATATGAAGAAACACGTGCTTCCATTGTTGGGGTACAGACGGTAGATAAAAAAGATGTCAGCAAATATGGGATTGTTGCTCCATCTCAATCTCACCCTGCATCAGGCAGATTAGTGAAGCTATCAGACATGGTAGAAAAACCGGCAACGGATAAAGCGCCAAGCCAAATGGCTGTTTTAGGACGCTATGTTTTAAATCCGGAAGTGTTTGAATTACTGGAAACACAAGAAAGAGGAGCCGGTAATGAAATTCAGCTGACCGATGCGATTAAGCGATTAATGGATCGTCAGGCAGTCTATGCCTATGATTTTGAAGGGATTCGCTATGATGTCGGAGATAAATTCGGATTCATCAAGGCAACGATTGATTTTTCATTAAAACGTGAAGATTTAAAAGATAAAGTACAGGAATATATTAATACATTAGTAACAAAATAGTTAAAGGAGATCACCATGGATAAAATGAATAAAGGAATGAAGCTAATCAAAGAACTAAAAATCAAACGATTACTTCGCAGCCTCAATATTTATCTGTTTGGTGATTTCTTTTTATATCAGGGCTGGTTGAGAAAAAATTTGAATCACCCAGATTATAAGATTGCCTTGACTGATAAAGTGATGATTTATATTTGTGATACCAATCATAAATTATTATCACGTACATTAAATTCAATAAAAAAACAAACGTATTCTTACTATGAAGTAAAAGTAATTCAGCCTGCTGATTTGTCACAGCTTATGGTAACAGCGGATTACTGTCTTTTTTTAGAAGCAGGAGATCGTTTGACAAAGAATTGCCTTTGCGAATTGATGCGTAATATCAAAGATCAGGACGCTGTATATAGTGATCATGATCTTTATGGGCGAATAAGTTTTTCCAGACCTAAATTTAAGCCGGATTTCAGTATTGATTTGTTAAGGAGCTATCCTTACATTCATCATGCGATTCTCTTTACTAAAGAAGCAATCAGTAAAGTAGATACAAACTGTTTTAATGCTTTTATGTATGAACAGATGCTGAATCTATTTACAGATAAAAGATTAGTAGGACACATTCCCAATGTTTTATTTCATTTTCGAAGAGAAATGCTGATTACCAAAGCCCTTGGCGATGTATTACTAAAACATTATCAAAAACTAGGGTTAGCAGTAAAAATCGATCAAAGCAGTTTTTATTTTCAGAGTGAATATATTCCTAAGGTTGAATTGGTTTCTATCATTATTCCTAATAAAGACCATACAGATGATTTAAAAAAATGCATTGATACGATTTTTAAATATACTGATCCTAATTTATTTGAAATTATTATTGTAGAAAATAACAGTGAAACAAAAGAAATCTTTGATTATTATGAAGAGCTGAATAAAATAAAGAATATTCGCGTGGTCTACTGGGAAAGCATCTTTAATTATTCCGCAATTAATAATTTTGGGGCAACCTTTGCGAATGGCGATTATCTTTTATTCTTAAATAATGATGTTGAGATAATGAATAAAGACTGGCTGTTAAGAATGCTGGGAGTTATTCAGCGAGAAGAGGTTGGAATCGTTGGTGCCAAATTGCTTTATGGTGACCGTAAGATCCAGCATGGCGGTGTTGTGATTGGGACATGGGGATTAGCTGCCCATATGTTCTTAGGACAAGATGAAAACTATCAAGGCTATATGTATCGAGCAGCCGTAAAGCAGGATTTAAGTGCAGTCACTGCGGCATGTCTAATGACTAAAAGAGACTTGTTTTTTGAACTTGGAGGACTCGAAGAGGATCTCAAAGTAGCATTCAATGACATCGATTACTGTTTAAGGGTAAGAACGAAGGATAAGCTTGTCGTTTTTGATCCCGAAGTGGTCTTGATTCATCATGAATCCCTGTCACGGGGAAGTGATGAGGTTTCTATTGAGAAAAAGCAGCGTTTTGATTCAGAGGTTGCCTTTATGAAAGAGAGATGGGAAAGTTTTTTAATAGATGGAGATCCCTATTATAATGTCAATCTGACATTAGACAGAACCGATTATATGATAAAGTAGGTGAAACGTATGATAAGTATTATTTGCATTTGCAACAATCGAAAAGTATATAATGAGTATTTGGCTAAATCTTTATCCAAACAACATTCCTGCAGCTATGAAATATTAAGAATTGATAATCAAGGCAACCGCTATCCCAATGCGGTGAGCGCATTCAGTTCAGTGATCAAGCAAGCAAAAGGTGAGTATTTAATGTTTGTTCATCAGGATATTGCTTTAGAAGATGATTATTTTCTAAATAAAGCAGAATCCTATTTTAAAGATCATCCTCAAACCGGGATAGCGGGGATCGCAGGAGTGAGAGATCGTAAGATTTACAGTAATATCGAACATTCAATCCCACGAGTTCGTGTCAGTGAAGATGTTTTATCGAGCGCGGTATCTGTCAATAGTTTAGATGAATGCTTATTTATAATCCCTAAAAAATATCTGCTGGAGCATCCTTTTGATGAACAGGTATGTGACCATTGGCATCTTTATACAGTCGAATACTGCTATCGGATGAAAAAGTTAAATAAAGAGGTGGTGGTACTGCCGCTGAAAGCCTATCATTTATCGCAGGGAGATTTCATGAATGAAGGGTATTACGAAACTTTGTTAAAGGTGGTAAATAAGTATCATAAGGATTTCGATCGGCTTGAAACCACCATTCGTTCATGGTCCACTCATCCGTTCATGCTGAAATTAAATATACGTTATTTACGCTATAAAAAGGCAAGGATGAAAAAACATGGATAAGATTGGGATCATTTTGTTAAACTATAATGCTTATGAGGATACGAAGGAATGCATCGAGAGTTTAAAGGCGATGACTTATCCTAACTATGAAATCTTTGTTGTTGATAATGATTCCCAAGATGACAGTGCAGACCGACTTAAACAGATTAAGGATATTCACTTTATTGAAAGCGGCAGAAACGGCGGTTTTGGCTATGGAAATAATATCGGTATTAAAGCAGCTATAAAACTGGGGTGTCAAAAAATTTTATTGCTCAATAATGATACAACTGTAGAACCGGACTTTTTAGCAATCTTAAATCAGGATTTAGAAGATTCAAGGATTGGAATGATTGCCCCTAAGATTTTAAATTATTACGATCATAATAAAATCTGGGCATTAGGCGGAGAAATAAATTGGCCGCTGTTTGTGGCTTATAATTCTTTGTGTGATCAAGAGGATCATCATCAAGTAATAAAGAAGAAGGTTGATTTTATCAGTGGCTGCTGTATGCTGATTCGCAGTGAAATATTTGAAGAAATAGGATATCTGCCGGAAGACTATTTTATGTATTTTGAAGATTTAGACTTTTGCCTGCAAGTCAGCAATAAATATGAGTTATGGGTAGACAGTCAGGCTGTGATCTATCATAAAGTATCTGCTGCCAGCGGGGAGAATTCTCCTTTTCAATTAGAGTGGGTCAATCGCAGTCAGTTTAAGTTTATGAAACGTTATGGTCCTCAAAGACCGAAGTACACTCAATATCGTTGTCAGTTGTATTTTCGTAAATGGATACGAATCGCTTCTTATTTAATGAAGTTCGATTATTCAAGAGCGCATGCAATTTATAAAGGAATAAAAAAATCGAGTAAATGAAAAGGACACTCCTATGCATTCAAACATTCTGTCTGCAAAGAAGTGTCACAAGTTATTCTCGATTTTTTATTTTTCTTCTGTTTTAATATCCAAATATTGGTGGATATCCTTTACCATGTTCTCAGGCATTTTTCTGACAATCGGATTGATTTTTGCTTTATCAATACGATCGGCAAAAGTTAAAACAAACTCGGTTGTGTGCGCTAAGCTGTCACTGCTTAGCCAATCGATTAAATCATAACGGCAGTGAATGAATGCACCACCTTCTGCACCAAAACGGGCAAAGCTGACTGCAGGTACGCCGGCGTTGGCAAAGGGTGTAGAATCACTTGAATATACCTGCTGCTTAACGTTCATTGAAAAATTAATTTCTTTCGCTAAATGTTCAATGTAATGACATAATGATTCATCAGCAGTCACCATCGCTAAATCTCTTCCCAACACACATCCGGCAACATCGACATTAATCGTTAAAATAGATCGGTCTAAAGTATCGGCATATTTTTGAATATAATATTTTGATCCTTCCAACCCAACCTCTTCACTGCCAAACCATAAGAAATTCATTGTACGTTTCGGTGGATTTTCTTTGAAATATCTTAATATTTCCATAATGATGACAGATCCTGCCCCATTATCATACACTCCGGTTGAAAACGGTACACTATCATAATGTCCGCAGAAATTAATTTCTTCATCAGGATATTCACTTCCCAAAATGCTGACCATTACGTTATGACTGGTCCATTCTTTTTCTGTTTGGATCAGTTTTACTTTTACTTTACCTGCTTTTTTCAAGACCATTTCCTGGGCATCACGAGCTAAAATATTAAACCCCGGAAGACAACCGTATTTTTTAACGCTTTCGCGTAACTTTCTTTCTTCAAGATCACTTTCTTCTAAGGAATCTTTGATTGTTCCCTGGAAGGTGACAAAAGCTAATGCTCCTGATTTCACGATTTTTTCAAAATTCTTAATACCCGGACGGGTATTCATTAAAATAACTTTTCCTTTTACATCATGTAAATCAATATCATTCAAATCCTCTACATATTTGAAATCAGCGACAGTTTCTTCTAAATTTCCACTGCAAGTAAACCCTGTCACACGATAGCTTTTTTTGTATGGTTCTACAACTTCTAAGATTGCTTCTTCGACGATGTCGTTTCTGACAGGGAAGGCATCTAATTTTCCTTCCAACCCAATTTCCTTAATTTCATCAAGCAAGATTTGTGCGGCTTTTAATTCTTCTGCACTTCCACTGGTACGAATAAAGCCAATCTTTTTTAATAATTCAAATTCTCTGTTTCCATTAATCATTCTGTTTCCTCCATTTTCTCTAGCGCTTGCTTTAAATCCTCAATTAATAGTTCACTGCCCTCTAATCCACAATGAATACGAATAATGCCTCTGCCACATCCGCAGCTTTGTGCTTCTTCTTCAGTTTTCATCAGCATGGGAGTACATACCAGGCTTTCAAAACCACCCCAAGAAACCCCGATTTTAAAGAGAGTTAAATGATCGACAAAAGAAACGATTTTTTCTGTTTTCTTCGTCTTTAACTCAAAAGACATCAGACCGGTGCTGCCGCTTTGCTGAGATTGAATCAATTCATGCTGCGGGTGACTTTTTAATCCCGGATAATATACTTTGGATACAAGCGGATGATCTTCTAGGAATCTTGCTACACGCAATGCGGTTTTGGCGTGTGCTTCAACACGGACAGAAAGAGTTCGCATTCCACGAATCATCAGGTAAGCTGCCTGTGGATCTAGGATACCACCCATTTGTTCTCTTAAAGTATGAATACTTTTGTAAAGTGCTTCATCGTTAGTGACAATCAGTCCGGCAATAATATCACTATGCCCACCTAAGTATTTGCTGGCGGTATGCATTACGATGTCTACGCCCATCTCGAGTGGTTTTTGAAAGAGCGGGGTACAATAAGAGTTATCAATGTAGGTCGTTATTCCCTTTTCTTTTGCAGCCTTTGTGATGGCTCGGATATCCTGTACGCTAAAAATCAATGATACCGGACTTTCTAAAATGATAAGGTCTGTTTTATCAGTGATTGCTTTTAAAATGTCTTCTGTACAGCTGCCATCAACGTAAGTGACACTCATTTCCATTTTAGGCACTAAATAAGTGTCAATAAAGCTCGTCAGTACACTGTATGCATTTTTAACACAGACAATATGACTGCGGCATTTTAAAACAGCCATAATGGCGGTTGTTGCTGCTGCCATGCCGGAAGCAAAAGCTATGCCGTAATTGCCGTTTTCAAGCGCCGCTGCTTTTTTTTCGGCAATGCTGGTGGTAGGATTGTCTACGCGTCCATAAAAAAATTGTCCAGGTTTCCTGGTTTCTACTTTATAATATTGACTGATGTCGTCAAAAAAGTGAAGCGAACTCATATAGACAGGCGGATTGACCGCATTTAAGTACTCTTCATGATCTTCGCCATAGTGACCGGTGATCCAGCGTTCATCCTTCATTTTTAATTCTCCTTTATTCATTTTCTTCATTATAGTACATTTGCCCTGACAAAAACAATCCTTCTAGCATAATTTAAAAGTAGGGAGGCGAAGTAAATGTACAATGATGAAATGTACGATATGTATCAACGTAAAGCAGTGAATAAAGTGGGTGAGATCTATTTGTATGTAGTAGAAAAAGGAGATAACCTTTGGCAGATCGCTAAACAGTTGAACTCTACTGTAGAATGGATCAGAGCGATAAATAACTTAGACCAAAACGGAACGATCTACCCACAGCAGCAGTTGTTAGTGCCGGTGATGGATAAACGTCCAAGACCGCCATATCGTGAAATGCCAAATCAATATGATTTATACTTTTAAATACTAAGTTCGCTTAGTATTTTTTTATTTTTTTTTGTATAATCTTTTCGTAACGCTGCACACTAATTGTAAAAGGAGCGAAGAAAAATGAAAAAATTACTTTTGATATTGCCATTAGTGCTTTTATGTGGATGTAAATCTGTAAAAGAAGGCGCTGATGATATGGCGGATACCATGAATAAATATAATGATGGCATCTATACAACCACTGTACAAGGATACGGCGGGCCATTTGAGATCAGCATGACGTATAAAGATGATAAAATTATGGACGTAACTGTGGGTGAAAATAACGAAACACCATCCATCGGCGGAGTTGCCGCAGAACAGATTTCAAAAAATGTCGTTGAACAAAATACAGTAGAACTGGATACTATTTCTGGAGCAACTGTGACATCAACAGCAATGTATGACGGCTTAAAAGTAATTGAAAGAAGAGCCAATAAGGAAACCGCTGATGAAGGCGGAAACTTAAATAACGGTCAGTCTTCTAACAGTGAAGGTCAGCCTACTCAACAAGACTAGTAGAAACTAGTTTTGTTTTTTTATGCGGATTTATTCATAAAGGGCTCAAAATCATTAAAAAAGCACAAAATGAGTGATATTTTATAGAATTTTCTTATAAAAAAGAATACAATATAAAATGAGTATATTGGGGGTGTTATAATGGCAAGAATACAATCATCCATCTTTGAAGCATTGCCTTGGATGGATCAAGATAATTTAAATCAAACGAGCTCTTTAATTGTGATTGTGGATATGATTAAAGGATTTATGGAAGAAGGAAATATGGCAGATCCAAAGATTGCAGAGACGATTCCCGCTCATTTGCAGTTGTTTAAAGCCTTGCCTTTGGCGGATCATCTTTACTTTGTGGATGCACATTTAAAGGGCTGTCAGGAGTTTCAGTCTTTTCCTGAACATTGTTTAAAAGGCAGTCAGGAGAGCGAAATCGCAGATGAATTAAAAGAAGATAGTCTGCATTCCAAGATTATCTATAAGAATTCTACAAATGGATTTTTAGCTCCGGACTTTATCAATCATTTAGAGGAGTATATGCGTTATGAGCGTTTCATCATTACCGGCTGCTGCAGTGATATCTGTGTGTTGCAGTTTACGTTAAGTCTGCAAACTTATATTCATGAACATGATTTAAATAAGCAGGTTTATGTGGTAATGGATGCCATTGACACTTATCATATTGAAGGCGTTCATGATGCCAAAAGATTTAATGAAGTGAGTTATCAGTTACTTAATGCAGCAGGAGTTCGCTTCGTAAAAATGAAAGAAGGAACAAAATAATGAATCAGATACAAGCTTGTGAAAAAAGAAATCTAACATTAGTCATGGATCTTTATGAATTAACCATGGCTTATAATTACTATAAGAATGGATTAAAAGATCGAATTGTTTACTTTGATATGTATTATCGTAAAAATCCGGATGAAGGCGGATATGTTATCTTTGCCGGTCTTGAACAGGTGATTGAATGTATCAAAGATTTACATTTCAGTAAAGGTGATATTGACTATTTAAGAAGCCTTCAGTTATTTGATGAAGAATTTCTAAGCTATTTAAATGCTTTGCATTTTACCGGAAATCTCTATTCAGTCAAAGAAGGAACACCGGTTTTTCCTAATGAACCATTGATGACAATAGAAGCTAAGATCATTGAAGCTCAATTGATTGAAACGGTGTTATTGGTAACGGTGAATCACCAGTCTTTAATTGCGACTAAGGCACATCGCATCGTCATGGAGGCAAAGGGAAGACCGATTATGGAATTCGGTGCCCGTCGTGCCCAAGGTTATGACGGTGCCACTTATGGGGCACGTGCGGCCTATATTGGTGGTGTTGCCGGAACAGCGACAGTTTCTGCCGGAGAAGCGTTTGGAATCCCTGTAGTGGGAACTATGGCACATTCGTTTGTTCAGCTGTTTGATACAGAGTATGAGGCGTTTGCGACTTATGCCAGAACGTATCCGGATAACTGTGTCCTTTTAGTGGATACATACGATGTTTTAAAACTAGGTGTCCCAAATGCGATTAAAGTGGCACAGGAAGTACTGATTCCAATGGGAAAACGTTTAGCAGGCATCCGCATTGACAGCGGTGATATTGCTTATTTATCTAAAAAAGCAAGAATGATGCTTGATGTTGCCGGACTGCATGATTGTAAAATTACAGCTTCGAACTCTTTAGATGAATATATTATCCGTTCTCTACTAAATCAAGGAGCGCAGATCGATTCATTTGGGGTAGGTGAAAACCTGATCGTATCTAAAAGTGCGCCGGTATTTGGCGGAGTGTATAAGCTAGTTGCAACAACCAAAGAGGATGGGGAGATTGTCCCTAAGATCAAGATTTCTGAAAATACAGATAAGATTACTAATCCGGGATATAAGAAAGTTTACCGTTTATTTGATAAAGAAACCAATAAGGCGATTGCAGACTTGATTGCCTCTTATGATGAGATTATCAATCCACTCGAGGATATTACAATCTATCATCAGTCGAATATATGGAAAAACAAGACGATTGAAGCAGGAACTTATGAGTATGAAGAATTACAGGTGCCTATTTTTAAAGACGGTCAGTTAGTCTATCCATTACCAACCATTAATGAAATTCGTCAGTATGCAGCAATGCAGGCAGAGAAGATGTGGGATGAAATCTTCCGTTTGGAATATCCTCATATCTATTATGTTGATTTAACTAAGAAATTATTAGATCAAAAGATTGAACTGTTAGAAAAAAATAAATATAAAGGAAAGAAATAATGAGTAGATTTAAAAGACAAATGGAACGTGGGGGAATGTCTGATTATGAGAAACAGACAGCCGCTGCAGTTAAAAAGAAAAAAAGTGTAAATATGCAGGAACTAAAAAAATATGCTTCTTTATCTTGGGTGACACTGACCCCGGTAAGTGTATTAAAAATGTTTGCTGCTTATATGATTGTGGCTTTACTGATTGAATCGCAGCTAAGTGCTTTATATGGTGCGATGGTGGCTACAATTCTGTCACACGGACTGATCACCAGTCTGCTGGTAGTTCTATTATTAAATGGAAGTGACGGGAAAAAAGCAAATATAAAGGAGTTGTTTGTACGATATATCATCATGGGACTGATCTTTGGAATAGGAACCGCGATTACTTCGACCTTTATATTCAAATAAAATGAATGGGGAGGGGAATTATGTTTAATATATATAAGAAATTAAGTTGGTTTTTTAAAGAAGAGAAGTGGCGCTATGCTGCATTTGCGATATGCAATATTGCCGCTACGTTTTTAATGACATTGCCCCCTAAATATTTAGGAAATGCTTTGGATTCCATAGGAACCGGGCAAATCACTGAGAGTTATTTTTATGCCTTGATATTCAAGATGTCAATTGTTGCCATCCTCTTATATGGAGCTTTCAATTTAAGATCACGCTTGATGTTCAATGGAAGTTATAAGCTCCAATACATATTAAGAAATCAGCTGATGGATTATTTGGAGAGAATGGATGCTCATTATTATAACGATCATGAAACCGGAGATCTGATGGCGGTCGCGACACAGGATGTCAACAATATCTGTATGGCAACTTCTCAGATCTTAAACCAGCTGTTAACTTCAGCATTTACGATTCTGTTTGTAGTATCACAGATGATAATTGGAGTTGATTTGAAACTAACAATCGCGGCAATATTGCCTTTGCCATTTGCGATTGTGCTGGTTTATTTCATGTCAAAAAAGATTCGCCGTTTGTTCATTGCTTCACGTGATGCTTATGGGGAATTCAACAATACCACTTTGGAATCTGTAGCGGGAGTGCAGGTTATCCGAGCTTTTGTACAAGAAAAAAATGATATTGAAAAATTAAAGCGTTCTGCCGATGTGGCACGTGATAAAGAAAAAATAGCGTTAAAGCTTGATTCAGCCTTTGGACCTTTATTCAGGATTGTTTTTTCTGTATCTTTGATGATTGCGATCGGATTTGGGGTATTTTTAGTATTTAATCGCGAAATTTCAGCGGGAGAACTGGTTTCTTTTAATCTTTATCTATCGATGTTAAGAATGCCGATGATGGGAATCGGTCAGGTTTTAAACCGTTTGCAGCGTGCTCAGGCTTCGTATGACCGTTTTGAAGAAACGACCATGGTGGATGTACGCGTCGAACAACCTAAGAATCCAATGACATTAAAACACATTGATTCAATTGAGTTTAATCACTATTCATTTCGCTATCCAAGCAGTGAGTTTGACAGCTTGAAAGATATTTCTTTTAAGATTGAAAAGGGGCAGACGATTGGAATTATCGGTAAAACCGGAAGCGGGAAATCCACTTTAATTCAGCAGTTACTACGCTACTATAAAAAAGGAAAAGGTGAGTTCAAAATCAATGATTATTCAGTCGATCTTTATAATTTCATTGATATTCGTCAGCACTTTGGCTATGTTCCGCAGGAGCATGTCTTATTTTCTAAAACTGTTCGAGAGAATATTAAATTAGGACATGTGGGTGAAGTCAGCGATGAAAAAATGATGGAAGCGATCCGTCTGGCTGACTTTGAAAAAGATATTCAATATTTGCGTGATGGCTTAGATACGCTTTGCGGTGAGGATGGAACGATGCTCTCCGGCGGACAGAAACAGCGTTTATCTATTGCCCGTGCTTTTATCGCTGATCCGGAGATTTTAATTTTAGATGATTCTTTGTCAGCTGTGGATGGAAACACCGAAGCCAATATCATCGGAAATCTGAAGACGGCACGTAAGGAAAAAACGAATATCATCATTGCGCATCGTCTTTCTGCCATCAAGCATGCCGATCAGATTATCGTATTGGATAACGGAGAGATTATCGAACATGGTAATCATGAGCAGCTGCTGGCTGAAAAGGGCTGGTATTATGAGCAGTTTACCAACCAGTCTTTAGCGGATGGAGGTGAAGCATAATGAAAGTGTTAAAACGTGCATTTAGCTATGCCTTTCATGTGAAGTTTTTAATTGTTTCCACTATCGTGCTTGTTTCTGTCTTGATGGTTGTCGATATTTTGCCGACACGACTTACTCAGCAGCTTTTAGATGATTATGTATCAGGAATTGAAAAGCCTTGGTACAAAGTCGATTCGAAAGCAGAGAATGGGGTAGAAATAAATGACAGCTTCTACGTCCAGCAAAACCTTTATAAAGGGGACGCTAACATCATTGAAGAGGCATGTGTCATCGAAGTCAACAAAACACTTTATATGATTGATGGGGTTGGTCAAATTGAAAGCGGAATGCGTCAGATAGATGGGAATACTGTTACCATCGCTGCTACCGATCAGACATATACCTACCAGACGACAGTCTTATCAGGCAATCAGTCACGATTGCTTTATGGTCCGTTGGTAAAACCGGTTATCTTTTTATTGGTGATGCTGGGAGCAATGTATTTCTTAAACTCTATTTTAGTTTATGTCACCAATTATCTTTATTCTTTATTAGCTTTAAAATTATCCAATTTAATGCGTTACGATATGTTTGAAAAATTGCAGCGACTGCCAATTAATTATTTTCAAAACGAGGCAGATGGACGAATTGTTTCAAAGATCACCAATGATACAGAGACCATTAAATATTTATATAACGTCGTTATTACGATGGTCATTGAAGGATTGTTTAAATTTATAATTATTTATTTTGCGATGTATGTCTTAAATCCTCAATTTGCGATCATGGTATTGTTTATTCTGCCGTTGATTGTTGTTTGGATCTTGGCATATCGTTATTATACAAATAAATATGCAACCCAGATTCGTGCGCTCAATTCACAGATCAATGCCACGTTGAATGAAAATATCAAAGGCATGAAAGTGATTCAGGCTTTTAATCAGGAAAAATTTATTTATGATGAATTTGATGATCTGAATAAATCTTATTTCGATTATCGTGTCAAGCAGACCAGTTTAAATGTCAATGTCGGAGGACCAGTCTTTGGTTTATTTAGACGTGTCACTCAGATCATGGTTATTTGCTTCTTTGGATATAAGGCGGTTTACACAGGTGAATTTGCGACTTATGGGGTCATGTATGCCTTTGTTACCTATTTGGGGAATTTATTGGATCCAATCGATCTCATCATGGAAAGCATTGAAATGCTTGAAGATGCAATGGTATCCGGAACCCGTGTCTTTGAGTTTTTGGATTTACCGGAAGAAACAGTGGCTTATGATGATGAAATTCCGCCGTTTAATGGAGAAGTGGAATTCTCACATCTTGACTTTAAATATAATGAGACAGCGCCCTATGTTTTAAAAGATATTAATTTTAAAGCAGAGGCTCACCAAACGGTAGCGTTTGTAGGACATACCGGAAGTGGAAAAACAACGACAATGTCATTACTAATGCGTTTTTATGATTACAGTGAAGGATCTATCAAAATTGATGGGCGTGAACTGAACACAATGTCAAAACAGGCATTTAGAAAACATGTAGGGATGGTACTTCAGGATCCGATCTTATTTAAAGGGACGATCAAAAGCAATATTTCACTAAATGATGAACAGGTGACGGATCAAATGGTACTGGATGCTATGCATGCAATCGGTGCTGATGAGATCTTAAATAAATATGAACATGGCATCGATACTCCAATTGCAAACTTAGGAGAAAACTTATCTACCGGAGAAAGACAGCTGTTGTCGTTTGCCAGAGCCATGCTTTATGATCCTTCCATCTTAATCTTAGATGAAGCAACAGCTAATATTGATACTCAGACTGAGCAGATGATACAGCGTGCATTGGCAGTCGCCAGTGAGAACCGTACGACATTCATCGTTGCCCATCGTTTAAGTACGATCAAGCATGCCGATCAGATCATTGTCTTAGACGGTGGGGAAATTATTGAAATGGGAACGCATGATGAACTGATTGCTTTAGGCGGAAAATATTATCAGATGTATCTATCTCAATCGAATGTCACAAGTTAAAATTGACAAATCGAGCAAACATGCTAAGATATAATAAATACGAAGAAGTGAACAAGTAACTTTTTGTACATTGCACAGAGACGTTATGGCTGGTGGAAATAACGAATAAGCAAAGAGTGAATACATCATGGAGTAGAACGTTGAATTAAGTAGGCGGTGCCGGGCATGCCCGTTAAAGCGTGAGTCAAAGACTCAATGAGGCTGGTTTTGTGAAAGATCAGTGAATAAAGGTGGTAACACGAATTGCTTTCGTCCTTTAAGGATGAAAGCTTTTTTTATTTGAAGGAGGAACATATATGATTATTACCGTCGTTGGACTAGGAGTTGTAGGAGGAAGTTATGTCAAAGCACTGCATGGATTAGGCTACGATGTCTATGGAATAGATACAAGCTTGCAGACCTTAAACAAAGCAAAAGAAGAAGGCTATATTTTAGAAGGGTATCATGATGGAAAAGAAATCATCCCCAAGAGCGATCTTACGATTATCTCACTATATCCTTCTTTAATTGAAGCGTTCATCGAAGAAAATCAATTCAAGCCCGGCAGTCTGATTACCGATGCGGTAGGGGTGAAATCTTATTTTGTTGAAAAGATGGCAGCTAAATTACCTGACAATGTTGAATTTTTGAGCGGACATCCGATGGCCGGCAGAGAAAAAAAAGGATACCAATATTCAAGCAGTGATGTGTTTAAAGGGGCAAACTATATTATTACCCCCCATTCTGGCAATAGTGAAGAAGCGATTGCCATATTAAAAAAATTGGTTCATCAGATGGGATTCAAAAATGTTAAAGTCGTTTCACCTGCTCAGCATGATGAAATTATCGCCTTTACTTCTCAATTACCCCATGCTTTGGCAGTCGCTTTAATTAATTCTGATCAGCAGAAATTTGATACCGGAAAATTTATTGGTGATTCCTATCGTGATTTGACCCGTATTGCCAATATTAATGAGGATCTTTGGACCGAGCTTTTCTTTAAAAACAAAGACAATCTTTTAAACTGTATTGATCATTTTGAAGAGGAACTGATGAAGCTGAAAAAGGCTATTTTAGAAGAAGATGAAAAGATGATTAAAGAGCTGTTTATTCAATCCAGTGTTCGTCGTGAGCACTTAGAGAAAAAAGAAGATTAACTCAAAGCCGACCTTTGAGTTTTTTTATAGGGAAAATGTGTTAAACCAGTTGCATTTTGTCATAATTTTTATATAATAGTTATGTTTCGTAAAAATATACAAAAAGTTTTATAATACTAAACAGGAGGACGCATATGGATATCGGTGAAAAAATCAAACGGTTGCGAGTCAGCAATCAATTAACTTTAGAAGAATTAGCGAATCGAAGCGAATTAACGAAAGGCTTTTTATCACAGGTTGAAAGGAATTTGACGTCTCCTTCTATTTCCACACTTGAAGATATACTGGAAGCACTGGGAACAAATTTGCGTGACTTTTTTGATGAAAAGCAGGAAGAACAGATTGTCTTTTCCAATAAGGACTTTTTTATCAATGAGCAGGACTTACATACGATTTCCTATATTGTCCCCAATGCTCAGAAGAATCAAATGGAGCCTATTTTAATTGAAATGCAGCACGGAGCACAAACAAGTCAGATCGAACCGCATGAGGGAGAAGAGTTTGGCTATGTGCTGACGGGACGTATTATCTTACATTACGGTCATCAGGAGCTATCGATTAAAGCAGGACAGACATTTTATATAAAAGGGGATAAACCTCATTATATTTCTAATCAGCATCAGCATGTGGCTAAAGTGATATGGATCTCAACGCCACCATCATTCTAGGAGGGTTATATGAAAAAACTAATACAATTAAAGAATCTAACTAAAGAATATGGCGGACAAGTCGTATTAAAAGGAATAAACCTGGATATTCATGAAAATGAATTCCTAACATTATTAGGACCCAGTGGCTGTGGAAAAACAACCACTCTGCGTATTATCGGTGGGTTTGAGGAAAAAAGCGGGGGCGATGTTTTATTTGACGATGTAGATATTTCATCATTGCCGCCATATAAAAGAGAAATCAACACCGTATTTCAAAAATACGCGTTGTTTCCTCATATGAACGTATATCAAAATATAGCGTTTGGGTTAAACCTTAAAAAGATCGACCATTCGATTGTTGAACAGAAAGTGACGAAGACTTTAAAATTAGTGGGATTATCAGGCTTTGAAAAAAGAGCGATTGATCAGCTTTCAGGAGGACAGCAGCAGCGTGTTGCTATTGCGCGAGCGCTTATCAATGAACCTAAAGTCTTATTACTGGATGAACCTTTAGGGGCGCTAGATTTGAAACTACGAAAAGAAATGCAACTAGAATTAAAGAAGATACAAAAAGAAGTTGGAATCACGTTCATCTACGTTACTCATGATCAAGAAGAAGCCTTAACCATGTCAGATACGATTGTTATCATGAATGATGGAATGATTCAGCAAATTGGTTCACCGACAGATATCTACAATGAACCGGAAAACCGTTTTGTTGCACAGTTTATTGGAGATTCTAATATCGTTGAAGGAATCATGCTGAAGGATTATCTTGTGAAATTTGACGGACAGGAGTTTGACTGCGTTGATTATGGTTTTGATGATAATGAAGAAGTTGACGTTGTCTTACGTCCGGAAGATTTAGATATCGTTGAATTAGGACAGGGGAAAATGTCAGGTGAAGTGGAAACCATTATTTTTAAAGGGGTTCATTATGAGATTACGGTACGCTGTGAAAACCGACATTATTTAATTCATACAACAGATTATGTAGAAGTAGGTAAAAAAGTTGATTTAAATTTCTATCCGGAAGACATCCATGTGATGTATAAGATGGGGACTTATTAATGAAGCAATATAAAAAGTTAGTCATTCCTTATATTGGCTGGCTTCTGCTTTTTACTCTTTTACCTATGCTGATGATTGCCCTTTATGCCTTTACGGATGGAACCGGTGAAGGCGGTGCGATGATGTTTTCTTTTACACTAAGCAATTTCACAAAATTCTTTGATCCGGTTTTTGTGAAAGTATTATTTAAATCTTTCGTTTTAGGTGTTATTACAACAGTAATTTGTTTAGCCCTAGGTTACCCGGTGGCTTATCTCATTTCTAAATGTAAAGAAAGAACACAGACTCTTCTGATTTTATTGATCACAATTCCGACTTGGATCAATATGCTGATCAGAACTTATGCATGGATCAGTATTTTAGGAAGCAACGGTATCATTAATAATATGCTGAGTGCTGTCGGGTTACCGCCGGCAACCTTGCTGTATACCGATTTTGCGGTAGTGTTAGGGATGGTCTATAACTTTTTACCATTCATGATTCTGCCTATTCATACTGCTTTGACAAAGATGGATCCTTCTTTGAATGAAGCGGCAATGGACCTAGGAGCAACGCCTTTGCAGACTTTCTGGAAGGTGACCTTCCGTTTGTCATTAAGCGGTGTATTAACTGGAATTACGATGGTGTTTTTACCTTCGATTTCAACCTTTATGATTCCTAAATTACTTGGCGGCGGTCAATATGCGTTGATCGGAAACTTCATTGAACAGCAGTTTATCCAAATCGGAGATTGGAGTTTTGGTAGTGCCGTATCTATGATTCTTGCAGTCATTGTTATTTTAATGATGGCAGGGGTAAGTAAAATAGAAAAATATACAGGACAAGATCAGGAGGAGACACATAGTGATAAAAAATCGAAAATTCTCAACTAGTCTATTTGTTGGCTTATGTCTTCTTTTCCAATATTTACCAATCATTGTCATGGTTGTCTTTTCTTTCAACTCAGCGAAGTCTTTATCTAATTTCAAAGGCTTCTCATTTTACTGGTATGAAGAACTGTTTAAAAACAACGAATTAATGTCCGCTGTTTTTGTATCGGTATCGATTGCAATCATTGCGACATTAGTATCGACTGTCTTAGGGACTATCACAGCAATTGGCTTATCAAAGTCAAAAAAGATTGTTCGTCAAATTGTCCTGCAGTTAAATCAGCTTCCTATTTTAAATCCGGAAATTGTAACGGCGATTTCCTTAATGCTGTTTTTTGCTGCATTTAAAGTAGATAAAGGCTATATGACCATGCTTTTTGCTCATATCGCGTTTTGTACACCATTTGTTATTACCAATGTGCTGCCTAAGGTAAGACGCTTAGATCCCAACTTATCTGATGCGGCAATGGATTTAGGGGCAACGCCTTTTCAAGCCTTGACAAAAGTTATTTTACCGCAGATTAAACCAGCGATCTTTACAGGCGCTTTATTAGCCTTTACGATGTCATTTGATGATTTTATCATTTCTTATTTTGTTACTGGCAATGGGGTTCAAAATATTTCTATTGCGGTCTACAATATGTCAAAGCGTATTAATCCAAGCATCAATGCGTTATCCGCAATAGTTGTCTTTGTTATTTTGGGGGTATTGGCTTTATCTTATATTGTACCCGCTATCGTGAAAAAGAAGACATCAAGTAAACTGCGTAAACGTACAGCACGTGTTGTTATTGCGTTAAGCTGTCTTGCATTAGTTGTCGGAGTTGCGGTACGAGAAAGCAGCAAACCGGTACTGCGTGTTTTCAACTGGGGAGAATATGTGGATAAGTCAGTGATTAAATCTTTTGAAAAAGAATATAACTGTAAGGTTGTTTATGAAACATTTGATTCGAACGAGTCTATGTACACCAAATATACAGGGGGAAATAAATATGATATTTTGGTTCCGTCTGATTATATGATTGAACGTCTAATTAAAGAAGAACGTATTCAAAAGCTGGATTGGTCATTAATTACCAATAAAGACAGCTTGGATACGTCGATCATGAATCAGCCGTTTGATCCGAATAATGAATATTGGGCACCATATTTCTATGGAAATGTCGGAATCGTCTATGACAAAACAAAAGTAGATGAAGCAGACTTAGCACAAGGCTTCGAGATTTTACGCAATCAGAAGTATAAAGGCAACATCTATATGTATGATTCTGTTCGTGATTCATTTACAGTCGCTTTAAAGGCACTGGGGTATTCGATGAATAGTGAGAATGATCAGGAAATCCAAGAAGCTTATCAATGGCTGGCCAATCAGAAAGAAACGATGTCTCCCGTTTATGGCGGTGACGAAATCATCGACAGTATGAAAAACAATGAAAAAGCGATGGCAATCATGTATTCGGGTGATGCGGCGGCGATTATGGCTGAAAACGAAAATATGGATTTCTATCTGCCAAAAGAAGGGACAAACGTTTGGTTTGATGGCTTTGTGATTACGAATGAATGTCAGGAAGTGACATTAGCACATGAATTCATCAATTATATGATTTCGGATGAAAATGCCTTATTAAATACCTTGGAGGTCGGCTATCTGACAAGCAATAAACATGCTTCTGCGATAGCGAAGGAAGAAGATTTTGAAGGAAACAATGCATATGGAATTCGCACGGATCTGACTGGAAACGATGAAGTTTTCACTTATCAGGATAATGCGTTAAAAGAAAAATATGCGATTCTATGGACTAAAATTATTTCACAATAAAATGGGCTCAAATTTGAGCTCATTTTTTTAACTTTTTTATTGCATTTTATAAAGGCTTAGTATATAATAAAAAAGCAGTCAACAAGAGATGGTTCCATAGCCAAGTTGGTAAGGCAGAAGACTGCAACTCTTCGACCGTCGGTTCAAGTCCGGCTGGAACCTCCATTTTTATTGCCCAGGTGGCGAAATTGGTAGACGCACAGGACTTAAAATCCTGCGGACCTTAAAATCCGTGCCGGTTCGACTCCGGCCCTGGGCACCAATCTTAAGAAAAAAACTTAAGAAAAAATCGAAAAAAGGCTTGCGAAGATTTGGCGATTATGGTAATATAAATAAGCGCTGAAGAGAACGCAGGGAATGCGCTAGTAGCTCAACTGGATAGAGTGCTTGACTACGGATCAAGAGGTTGTGGGTTCGATTCCTGCCTAGCGCGCCATTTCAATTCAATATAAATTTTCGGGAAGTAGCACAGCTTGGTAGTGCACCTGGTTTGGGACCAGGGGGTCGCAGGTTCGAATCCTGTCTTCCCGACCATTTAAATGGGGCCTTAGCTCAGCTGGGAGAGCGCCTGCTTTGCACGCAGGAGGTCAGGAGTTCGATCCTCCTAGGCTCCACCATTTTTAATGTAAAGACTCATTTGGCGGGGTAGCTCAGTTGGCTAGAGCAATCGGTTCATACCCGGTGGGTCGGGGGTTCGAATCCCTTCCCCGCTACCATTATTATTTTTAAAACAGGTAGACGCCTAGTAGAGGTCGATATGGACCCTTAGCTCAGTTGGTCAGAGCCACCGGCTCATAACCGGTTGGTCGTAGGTTCGAGTCCTACAGGGTCCACCAATTTCATAAAATGGTTATCCGGAGGTTTACCCAAGTCCGGCTGAAGGGATCGGTCTTGAAAACCGACAGGGGGTGGAAGCCCCGCGGGGGTTCGAATCCCTCAACCTCCGCCATTTTTAAAATTTCATATCGCGGGATGGAGCAGTCTGGTAGCTCGTCGGGCTCATAACCCGAAGGTCGTTGGTTCAAATCCTTCTCCCGCAACCATTATGGTCTGGTAGTTCAGTTGGTTAGAATGCCGCCCTGTCACGGCGGAGGTCGCGGGTTCGAGTCCCGTCCAGACCGCCATCATGGTTCCGTAGCTCAGTCGGTAGAGCAGAGGACTGAAAATCCTCGTGTCGCTGGTTCGATTCCGGCCGGAACCACCATTTAGAAACACAACCCTGTTAGGGTGTTTTTTTATGGAAAATTATCGCGAAATGACTTTCGTATTACAAGAATTAATATTATAGAGAACAAGACAAATTATTTGTCTTTTTTATTTTCTTTTGATAGCTTTTTAACGCAATAGATCTTGATATTATAATAAAATTTGAGAAATAATTACAATTATTAACCTGCTTGTTTTATCTAAATAGTGAACTTGTATAATGACACTGATGATGTAGAAATATCTCAAAAAAGGAGTGAAATTAATCAGAGACTCATCAGATATAATGGGAGGAAAACATAATGAAATTTTTAGAAGAAAAATTTGTCCCTCTTGCAGCTAGAATCGGGTCACAAAGACATTTAGTTGCGATCAGGGATGCATTCGTTGTTATCATGCCAGTTACAATCGTTGGTGCGATTGCGGTATTGATTAACAATATTCAAGGTGTATTCGCAAAGAATGGGTTAAATATTGTTTCAATTCAAGAAGGATACACTAACTTTATTAAAACAACAGGTATTCAAGATGTAATGAATGCAGTTAACAAAGGATCTATCAACATGATGGCGATCTTGTTAGTTGTAACATTAGGATACCAAATGGCAAAAGGATTAAATGGAGATGGGATTGCCACTTCAGTTGTTGGTTTGACTTGCTATTTAGGATTAGCGCCAGCAGTGCAGACATTAACCAACAACTATTCGTGGGCTGAAAAAGCTACAAACGTAGATGTGTTGACAGCAGATGTAGCCACTGGCGGATTAGCAGCAAACAAACTGGATTCAGGGGGAATGTTTGTCGGGATGATTTTAACAATTATCGTAGCAGAAATCTTTGTCAGATTATCAAGAAACGATAAATTAAAAATCACATTGCCTGATGGAGTACCACCAGCAGTAGCAGGATCATTTTCCGTTTTGATCCCGGCTATCTTGACAGTCATTATAGTGGTGGCAGTTGGTGTTTACATTGATAAATTCTCAGGAATGGACTTATGGACAATCGTGCAGAAATTTGTATCTGCACCATTAAACAGTGTAGCCGATACATTAGGTACAGCAATCTTAGTTTACTTCTTAATCAACTTCTTATGGGTATTCGGATTACATGGGGCAAACATTGTAGGATCAGTAACAACGCCAATCTTTACACCATTATTACTGGAAAATACTCAAGCCTATGAAGCAGGAAAAACTGGGACAGAGATACCCAATGTTGTTCATGGGGTAGGGGTGTTTTCTGTCATTGGCGGATCAGGATCAACATTAGGATTAATCATCGCAGTGTTAATCTTCGGTAAGGTACAAGCAGAACGTACAGTCATCGGAATCTCAATTGCACCAGGGTTATTCGAAATTAATGAACCCGTTATTTTTGGAATCCCTATTGTAATGAATCCGGTCTATATGCTGCCATTTATTGCCGGGCCTACTATTTTAGCAGCGGTATCGTACATTTTAATGGATACTGGGATTATTGAAAGAGTTTGTTTATCAGCACCTTGGGTAACTCCGCCGATTCTGTATCAATTTTTAGCTACTGGTGGAGGAATCAAAGCCGCTGTTTTTACAGCGATTGAAATTGTCGGATTGACTATTTTATGGCTGCCATTTGTTATGATATCTAACAAGCAAAATGTGTCAGAAGAATAATTAAAATAAGTATATAGAAATTGGTACAAGTATTTAAATTGGCAGTTTAGCTATTTTTAATAAGAATGAATACCTGTTAATTTTTAATTGTTATATACAGTGCTTCATACACTGTGCTTAAAATAAATATTTATCAGTGAGGTGTAACTTTATATAAAAGAAAACGACCGATATATGTAATAATTACATACATATCAGTCGTTTTTCCTTGTAGAGGACTTCTCATATTTTATTATTCCCGTTTTGTCTTTAATCTTTGTCATAGGATCATAAACTTTGTCTTTTATTTAACTTCCTGTAACAACATAGCATTTAAATTCATGATTTTACAGCCCTTACTTTCATAATAGCACAGCATTTCATCAATTTTTCTTTTATCATAGCTGGTGATACAATCGGATAAAACCGTAACATCATAATTTGCTTTGCGTAAGTTGTAGCAGGTGGATTTAACACATGCAACCGCATCTGCTCCCGTAATGAAGAAATTCGTTATTTCATTTTTATGAACATAATCTAAAAAGGCTTCACTGGTTAAGGTATTCCCCTTTGATTTCGTAAATATATTGTTTGATACGATTTTTAGATCCGGTGCAAGTTCTGCGCCTTGTGTGTTAGGTTTGAATGTTCTTGTGCCGGCAGATAAATTTTCATGTCTTACATAAATCACATGAAACTGATGTTCATTTGCCCAATCGACAGCTTTATTAATATTGTTGATAATCTCCTTGTAGTTCTTTGTGATGTCATTTTGAATATCGATAATGATTAAAGCATTTTTCTGTGTCATATTTTTCTCCTCACTTTACTTTTTCAGTATATCATACGATTGTTGACAGCATTATGGCAGCAATATATAATAAAACAAATAAATTTTAAAAGGTGGTTATTTGATGAAAGTTGACAGGCTCATTAGCATTATTATCATTCTGCTTGATAAAGAGCGCATAAGTGCTCAAAAGCTAGCAGATATGTTTGAAGTTTCACTACGTACAATCTATCGTGACATAGACGCTATTGATAGGGCTGGAATTCCTGTTCGGGCAATATCAGGAGTAGGTGGCGGTTTTGAAATCATGCCCAAATATAAGATTGACAGACAGGTATTTTCGATTGCTGATCTTTCTACCATCTTGTTGGGACTATCCAGTCTCTCGAATATGATGCATGATGATGAACTGAGAAATGCTCTTATAAAGGTGAAAAGCTTTATCCCTGCCGATAAAGCAAAAGACATTGAATTAAAAACAAATCAAATACATATTGATTTGAGTTCATGGATGGGGAATAGCGATATACAAAGCTATTTAGAAACAAGTAAAATGGCATTAGAGGAGAACAGGCTGCTTTCATTTGAATATATCGCTCACCATGGAAACAAAACTGTGCGAACCATTGAGCCCTATCAGCTAGTATTAAAAAACAATCACTGGTATCTGCATGGATTTTGCCATAAAAGAAATGATTTTCGTCTTTTTAGGCTCTCGCGTATGTCAAATCTCCATATAGAAGAAATATTTACCCCACGAGAACATCAAAAACCGCAGTTAGAATTTACTGATATTTTAGCCACTATGCAGACCGAAATTAAAATTCGCATTCACAAGTCGGTATTGGATAGGGTGCTTGATTATTGCTCATATGAATGCTTTTTACCAGATGGAGATGAGCATTACATTGTTTGTTTTCCATTTGTAGAAAATGACTATCATTACGATATACTCTTGAGCTTTGGAAATAAATGCGAATGCTTAGAGCCGTTGCGTATCCGTACAGAAATGAAACGAAGGATACATGAAATTGCAGCAATATACGAGAGTTAACAGAGAATAAATTAGGACGATGGAGTAATTAATGGCTTTGATCGTCTTTTTAAGTTTGATAATTTATTTATACTATGCTCCACTAGTATACAGAAAGTGAAACATTTAAAGAAGTGTTAAGAATTGCAATGGTTTAATAATAAATCAGGATTTAATCAAAAAACGACTTAATCAAGCCGTTAGTTGTATATAAGGAGATAAACACAATTAAACAATGTATAGTCAATAAAACAATAGTAAGACTAATGAAATTTTTGGAAGTTTTTAATCAGTATGCTTTATTCTTGCCTTTTGAGCAGTAAGCAGGAATAAAAGACTATTATTTTATAATGATGTTTATAATTGATTAACTGCTAAATGTTTTCTCCTTGCTTCCATTATATGAAAATCCTGCTTGACTACAATGAATGAAGAAAGGTTGATAATTTTTTTATCTTATTTGATTGGTAAAAGAAATATTATATGAAAAGAACCTATCAATTTAGTGAAAAGAATTCCTTTAATTTTAGCTTAATAAATGAGAAAAATGAGAGTAGGGATTATGTTATAATGGGGGTAGAGGAGGGAGCTTAATGGATACTAATATAATATTTGGACTGCTTTTTATCTGTTTATCGATAGTCAGCGGCTATTTATATAAGCGCAGTAAAAAGAAATCGATTTTCAAGCTATTGTTATGGGTGTTTCTTTATATTGGATTTTATTTGCTGTTGTCAACCTCCCTGGTGTTAATTCCTTTGATATGTTATTTGGTAATTGTTTACTTCATGCGTAAAGAAGTACCTGTAGGAGAAGTGGACGAAAGAAAAAAACTGCCGAAGATTGTTTGGACACTTATTGTATTTCTATTGATTTATTTAATTCCTGGTGCTAGCTATCATATAAATCGAGAAGTAACATTGGATAATGCGTTAGAAAGCTTCCCTGATGTTACTCTTATGCAAGAAATAGTAGGGGAAGAAATTCCGATAAAAATGACTCAGGATGATTATCGACTGAATGACAGACTGATTAGCTATTCGATTATTTTTCGACCATTAGAAGAAAATACGATAATCGATATTCAACATGTATTTGCACAATCGAGACATACTATTTATCAAAGCTTTGCAGATGCCGCTGATATAAAAAATAAATCATTAAAACCAAATGAATTCCTTGTGAATGGTTTTATCGTTTCTATTGAGTATGAAGAAAGGGAAGATGGGCTGATTGAAGTCCGATATATTGCGTATAATGAGCAAATTCATATTGAAGGATATGGGATAGTGCAGCTCGAATCCATTAATGAGGAGGATGAGACGATTATTAAAAATAAAGTAGAAAGAATCATTATGGCGTTATAGGACTTACCCTATTGAGACAAAACGTGTATACTGATAATAGAAAGTGGGGATATGATGAATAAAGTATTGATGGAAAAATATGCAGATTTATTAGTAAGAACTGGAGTGAACTTACAAAAGGGGCAAACCTTGATCATTGAGTCACCGATTGACTGTGCAGAATTTGCAAGAGTGGTGAGTGAAAAGGCATTTGAGGCGGGTGCTGGTGATGTTGTTTGTCATTATAATGATCCGGTGTATCAAAAGATTAGAGCGAATCATTTAGCTGAAGAAAAAATAAGCGAAGTGCTGGATTGGCAAAAAGAAAGTTTAGATTATTATTTGAGACAAGGAGCATGTTCATTAATGCTGACTTCTCCGCAGCCTTATTTAATGCAGGATATGAATGAAAGTAAAGCTGGTGCTGTGCAGTCCTTTACCAATGATCTGAGAAATGTTATTCGCAGCCGTATTGCGACAGATCATGTGCAGTGGTGTATTGCGGCTGTACCGAATCAAAAATGGGCAGAAGCCATTATGCCGGAAGTAGATAAAGATAAAGTATTAGATGAATTTTGGACACTATTATTTAAATTAGCTTATGTTGATGAAAATAGTGACGCTAATGATAACTGGCGGGAAAATGCGAAGCGTCGTCAGATACTGACTGAAAAGCTGGATAACTTTCATTTAGACTCGTTCCGTATGACATCAAGCAATGGAACGGATATCGTTTTTGGTTTCCATGAAGATTACAGCTGGGGTTCAAAAAAGAAAGAGAATCCAGAGGAAATCAAATATTCACCGAATATTCCGACAGAAGAAGTATGTACATCACCTGATAAATATCGTACGAATGGCATTGTTTATTCCACAAAGCCGTTGATGTTAGGCGGGAAAATTGTCGATAATTTTTCGATTCGCTTTAAGGATGGGAAAGTAGTGGAAGTTCACGCTGAAAAGGGTGAAGAACTGCTTAAAGGTATTATCTATCAAGATGAAGGAAGCTGCTATTTAGGAGAAGTGGCTTTAGTGCCATATCATTCCCCTATTAGTGAAAGTGGATTGGTCTATTTTAATACACTAATCGATGAAAATGCTTCCTGTCATATTGCTTTGGGGAAAGGCTTCCCTAACACAGTGGGAGTAACAAGTCAGGAGCCGGCAGACTGGGAAGCAAAGAATTTAAATTATTCCAGCATTCACATTGACTTTATGATTGGTGCAAAAGATACAAAAATTGTGGGGCATACAAGAGATGGTAAAGAAGTTGTTATTTTTGAAAATGGAGATTTTGTGATCTAAAAGATTACAGTCTCTTTTTTCTATTTAATTAACAAACTTTCAAAAATAATTGAATTAAATATATTTAAGCTTAGTACTAACAAACAATTTAAAATTATATAGGAGTATTTTTATAGTAGAAGGTTGTGAAAATAGCCTATTTATGATTAGATAAAATAATAGATGTATCCCTAAATAGAAATATGTTAGAATAAACATGATATAAATGAAGTAGAAGAAGGAAGTATAATATGGAAGAATTTAGTATATTTAACTCAAAACTAAGTAAATATAATGGAACGGATACCAACGTTGTGATCCCTGAGTCAGTAACTTCTATCAATGATTTTGCTTTTTATGGCTGTGAGACTTTAGAGACAGTTAAAATTCCTAAGACGGTGACATCCATCGGAGTGCACGCCTTTTATGGCTGTGAATGTTTGAGAAAGATTGAAATTCCAGAATCGGTGACATTGATCGGCGGAGGGGCTTTTTCATGCTGTAAAAGGCTGGAAACCCTATCAATTCCAAAAACGGTGAAATCAATAGGGAAAAGTACATTTTATAAATGTGATCATTTAAAAAATGTTTATCTTCCTGATTCGATTCAATCGATTGATCACAGCGCTTTTGCTTTCTGCAGGGATTTAGAGTCAATCGAATTGCCGGCATCATTATTGACTATTGGTGAGAATGCCTTTGAAGAATGTGTCAGTTTAAAAGCAATTACGATGCCAAAAGGACTCACTACTATTGGTAAAAAAGCATTTGTCAATTGCGTGAACTTGAAAAATATAGTAGTATCTAAGAGTTTAAAAGAGGTTGGAGAAAATGCCTTTTTGACACGCAGCACTTTAACTTTTGAATCAAATGATACCCTGTTTTTAAAACCTGTCTTTTTTGATGATAATTGGATGCTTAGTTTTAGAAGAAAAGAAGATGAGAGCTATAAGTTTGTAAATTCCTATTTTCCAAATGTAGACTTAACGGAGTGGAAACCCTACGCTAAATTGATTTTATTAGTCAATTTTTTAGAGACTTACTCTAAGCATACAGGCGTACAGAAAGAAAACTATGAGCAGGCTTGCAGCGAAAATAAAACAGAACTGCTTGAATTTCTGATTAATGAGAAGAGATATGTTCCATTAAATCAAGCGTTAGAGAGTGGAATGATCACATCAGTCGATTTACAGCCTTATTTTCATAGGATTACTGATCGTGATCAGAAAGCAAAATTAATGGAATACAAAAATAAGGAAAGTGAATCTCTATTCAGCAGTTTAGAAGATGAATTGATGAATATGTTTTAAATGGCGGCAATGCCATTTTTTTGTTTTCAGAAATTAATTTCATAATATAAAAAATTTCTTTTCTCTTAAAAAAGTATGATACAATAACGCTAAGTTTTGTTTAGCAGTAAATAAATTGAGATAAAGTAAGGTGAAAAATATGGATATTGAATTAATTGATCTATGTAATGAAATATTTAAAAACTTAATCAGTCAGATTACGATGCATCTGAGATTCATGGATATTGCTTTAGCGAAGTATATCTTTGTTCCCAATTCTTTATCCATTGAATGTGATGGCATCTATTTATACTATGATCCTATTTATTTGATTAAAACATTTAAGAATAATCCTAATTCTCTAACACGCGGTTACTTGCATATTGTGCTTCATTCTATCTTTAGACATCAATATTTAACGTTTAACTGTAATCGGCAATTATGGAATTTAGCGTGCGATATAGCCGTTGAAAATATGATTATGGAATTAAATCTGGATTGTATGGAAATTGCCAACAGTGAAGAGATGAATAAAGAGATCGATAAACTAAAAAGTAAGATCAATCTTTTGACCGCACAGAAGGTTTATCATTACTTACAAGATGAACTTAATTCAGATCAAATAAAATGGCTAAGTGACTTATTTTATTTTGATGATCATTCCCGCTGGTATTCAATTCGTGATATTACAAACAGTTCTACAAATTTATATGGAGAAGAATCTAAGGATGATCCAACCAAATCCGGAAGAAATCGCTTTGACAATGCAAGTCATGAATCAGATGAGCCGGATGATGAATCAAAGCAAGAGCGTGAAGAATCGGATGACCAGAATAAAGAAAATGAGGAATTAAGTGATCAGGAAATTATTAAAATCAAGGATTCTATGAAGGAATGGAAAGATATTTCTGAGAAAATTGAAACGGATCTTGAAACGTTCTCTAAAGAGTATGGTGAGCAAGCCAGTTCAATGGTGCAGTCTTTAGCTCGTTTAAACAGAGAAAAATATAACTATACAACCTTTTTAAGAAAGTTTATGACAACCGGTGAAAAGCAGATGATCAATGATGAGGAATTTGATTATGTGTTTTATACTTATGGCTTACAGCTGTATAAAAACATGCCACTGATTGAATCCTTAGAATACAAGGAAACAAAAAGCATCAGAGATTTTGTGATTGCCATTGATACATCGGGATCCGTATCTGGTGATATCGTGCAGTCTTTCTTACAGAAAACATATAATATTTTTCAGCAAAGAGAAAACTTCTTCAATAAGTTTAATATTCATATTATTCAATGTGATGCTCAAATACAGCATGATGAAAAGATCACTAGCTTATCAGAGTTCGATCATTATATTAAGAATATAGAAATATATGGATTAGGTGGAACAGACTTTAGACCTGTGTTTGATTATGTCGATGAATTAATCATGAAGAAAGAATTTACTAATTTGGAAGGACTCATCTATTTTACTGATGGAGATGGCAACTATCCTAAAAAACAACCTGATTATTTAACCGCTTTTGTCTTCTTAGACAAGGGAAACTTAGTAGACGCTAAAGTGCCTTCATGGGCAATTAAATATATATTAGACGAAGATGAAATAATAAATGAACAGATAGTGGAGGAAAAGTAATGAACATAAAAGAAGCAAAACAGCAGATCAAGAATGCGATTATAGCTTATTCGACAAAGGATGAGTTCGGAAATGCGATGATTCCTGTCAGCAAGCAAAGACCGGTCTTCTTAGTAGGGGCACCGGGTATTGGGAAAACAGCGATTATGGAGCAGATTGCTCAGGAATTGGATATTGCCTTAGTTTCTTATTCCATGACACATCACACACGCCAAAGTGCCTTGGGATTACCTTTTATTGTTGATAAAAAATATGGGGATGAAAATTATCGAGTATCAGAATATACGATGAGTGAGATCATCGCTTCTATTTACGATGCAATGGAATCAACGCATAAAGACAGTGGTATTTTATTTTTGGATGAGATTAACTGTATTTCTGAAACATTGGCACCTTCGATGCTGCAGTTTTTACAGTATAAGACATTTGGCAGACATCAGGTACCCGAGGGATGGATCGTGGTAACTGCGGGGAATCCACCCGAATACAACAACTCAGTAAAAGAATTCGATATTGCGATGTGGGATCGTCTTAAAAAAATTGAGGTAGAAGCGGATTATGAAATCTGGAAAGAATTTGCGGTCAATACGAATGTTCATCCGGTGGTCACTTCTTATTTGAGTATTAAATCAAACAACTTCTATAGTATTTCTACAACAGTAGATGGAAAAAGCTTTGTTACAGCGAGAGGTTGGGATGATTTAAGTCAGATGATCATTCTTTATGAAATGAATAATATCGAAGTAGATTACAATCTTATTGCTCAATATATTCAAGATGAAATGATTGCGAAGGATTTTGCTCATTATTATCAACTGTTCCATAAATATCAGGCAGATTATAAAGTAGATTCCATCATTGACGGAACAAGCACAGAGGATATTAAGCTGCGTGCTAAAAATGCCAAGTTTGATGAAAGATTATCTTTAATTTCACTGATTATGTCTCAATTAGATGATACGATCTCTAAAACTGTGGAATTGGAAGATTCTATTCGTAAAGCAATGGGGGAAATAAAACAAATCCAATCAATGAGTAATACAAAAGAAGATTATATTCAAAATATCACAGCGAAAACAGTGGAACTAAAAGCAGAGTTAAACGAAAAAGAATCAGGTAATGCTCTTTCTAGTGAATATCAAGCTGAAGTTTATCGCGCTATTGCTTTATTAAATACGATCGTTGAAGCATTAAAATTAGATGATAGTCAGGAAAGTCCTGCTAATTTGGTAAAAGGTGCATTACAGAAAGCTTTGGCAGAATTAAAGAAAGAGGATGAAACAGCTCAGAGTGCTTTAAATCATACATTTGAATTCTTTGAAGAGGTCTTTGCAGAAGGACAGGAAATGTTGATTTTAGTTACTGAAATGACGATTAATAAAGGCATTTCTAAATATATTTATTCTCATGGCTGCAAGAAATATTATGAACATAACAAACAGTTATTGTTTGAAGATAAACAGAATGAATTAATGGAAAAAATTGATGCGATTAATCTACTTGAGATAGGAGATTAATGAGTTTACAGATTTGATTAAATAATTATGGGACATTTAAGTCCCTTTTTATTTTGAATAGAAATTATAAAAGTATCTTTATTTAATGATAAGTATGTTTTTAAGGATCAATGCATATTTATCAGTGAGAGAATTTACCATCTAAAATAGGGTATGTGAATAGTAATATTAACTAATAAAACACTTCTCTTTTTTACATGTAAAGTTGATATTATTTTGGTGTTATATTATGATTTAAATAGAGAAATACTTAATAAATGATATAAATTATAATAAAAATGAGAGTAGGATTAAAATGAAGAAATTATCGAGAATGAAAAGGATTTTGGTTACACTTACTATAATAATACTGGTAAGCTTTGCACCAATTGTATTTATTTCGTTTGTAAATGATTGGAATGATCGTAGCTTAATAAAATATACGTATGGGATAGTGCAAACTGTTTTTGTTTTGCTTATTATTGATATTGTAATAAGAATTAATAAAAATAGAGGGAGTCTATTAGAATTTATAATAAATAAAGGATTTTATTTTTAGTTACAAAAAGATATGGTAAATATTTTAAATAAAATTTAATTGAATATCTCACATAATATTGTATTTCTACGTTGGGTAGATAGGAAATATCAACAGATTATGATAGGATACAAGAGAGGTGAGACATATGGATAATAAAACAATTGGACGCTTCATACACCAATTAAGAATAGAAAAAGGATTTACTCAGCAGGAGCTAGCTGATCAGTTGAATGTTACCAATAAAGCTATTTCAAAATGGGAATGCGGTCGCGGGTGTCCGGATATCTCTTTATTTGAAAAACTAAGTGATGTGCTTGGTGTATCCGTTATTGAATTACTAAATGGCAGACATTTTGAAACACCGCCGCCCCAACAGGAAATATTAAAAACATCGATTGATTATTCTGATAAGATCGTAAAAGAAAATTCTCAGCACTTAAATACTCGTATGGTCGTATTGGGATTGGTCATCTTATTTGGCATCGGATTCTTTTTGTTGCCTTTTCTCAACCAGACTATTTTTCATTTTCCAGAAATGACACCTCCTATATATACACCATTATATACCGATCCACAGGAATCGAATGATCAATTTAGCAGTCAGTATTTCCATTCCTTAGAACGATTTCATACAGCCTATATCGGGGATAATTCTAAAGTTGGAAATCTGATCAGTGCCTTACCGTTGAATCAATATGGCTACTCCATTGAAATTTTAAGTGAAGATTATCAGCTTAATGTATATTATCATGATGTCAGTTGGAATATTGATGCTTTAAATGGAGATGATTATTATGTCTATAAATCAATACTGTATAACTCTTTAGCTGCTTTTAGTTATATCGATAATATGAATTGCATTCAGTTTTATTTTTCAGACCAAAGTATGAAAATTACTCGCAATGATTTTAATCAGCTCTTTGCCGCTGAAAATATGGAAGGAAGACTGAGTGAGTTATTAGTGATGTTAGAGGATAGACAAATTGTTGAAGAAAAAATACAATTTTTTAACATTTTGTGACATTTTAGGGTGAAATTCATTTCTTTTTGTGATATTCTATATGTAGGGAATAAAAGGAGAGATATTAAATGAAAAAACTATTAGTTGGGTGTTTAGCCCTTATGCTGCTAGCGGGATGCAGCTCATCAAAACCATTGGAAGCGAAATATGTATATTCGTTTGAAGATGAAGGAATTATTTACGAGGAAGTCGTAACTTTAAAAGGAACTCAAAAAGGTAAGACAGACTGGTTAGATGAAACTACTGATGAATTAACTGTTACTTTTACAGATGAAGCAACTTATCAGGAGTACATCGGAGATCTTGAAACTGAATCTGAAGCTTATCGTGCATGTCCAGGTGGAAACAATGGTACAGACTGCAGTAAATATGTAACTTATGAATATTCAATCGAAGAAAACAAATCTTATAAAAGTAAAGAAACAATTGATTATAAAACTGCTAGAAAAAACAAAGATGCTGTAACTTATGATCAACCATATTCTAAAAATGAATATTTTTCATTCGATAAAACTGCTGAAGAATTAGTAAGCCAAGGATATGTTAAACAATAAGACACGGATTGCAAAATCTGTGTTTTTTTTGTTTCATTGCTTTTTTATACATCTTCGCAACAGATGAAATCTGTGGTATACTTTTACCAATAAAGAGAAGGTGAGTTTATGTATAAGAAACGTTATGAAGAGCTTTATCAGACAGAAGAAAATATTCTTCGTAAGCTAAAGGAAACATCGAATCGCTATACATTTTTAAGAGCGATTGTCATGGTTGTTTTTTTGCTTTTTGTCTATATTAATATTACTCATTTAACTGTCCCCTATTTTTCAATGCTGGGATTGTCCATCCTTATTTTTATAGGCTTAGTTTATTTTCATGGGAAAATAAAAAAGCAGCTGATATATCACGAAAACAAAGCAACTGTTTTAAGGCAATATCAGAATCGCTTTGATCATCATTGGTCTGAATTTAAAGAGACCGGTGAACGCTATAAAAGGAATGATTATTTTATCGCTAAAGATTTAGATTTATTAGGAAAGCATTCCTTATTTCAGTTTCTTAATGTTGCGAAAACATCATTGGGAATGCAAAAATTAGTTGATAGTCTTGTTCATCCGAATTATTCATTAGAAGAATTAAACCAGCGGCAAGCAGCTGTAAAGGAATTAGCTGAAAATGCAGACTTTTCGATTGAGATTCAAACATTGCTGGTAGATACAAATAAAAAAGATGATGTTGCTGCCTTAAAAGAGTTTCTAAAGAAAATACAAAAAGGAATTAAGCCTCAGCGATATGCTTGGATTGTTCGTTTCGTCACGGTTATGATTATGATTCTAAGTCTATTCAAGGTGTTTGGTGACGCTAGCGGATCAGTGATGTTTCTAGGTATCTTGATCAATTTATTAGTAGCAAATATTGGGGGATTAAGTTATCATACTCACTTTGAATTGGTACACTCGATTTCCAAGTCATTAAATCGTTATCAGGATATTTTTGCATTGATTCAGAATAATCAGTATAATTCTTCATATTTGACGACTTTATTAAAAGATATTCAAAATGGGAAAGCTGCTCAAGGTATTCACGATATTTACTTAGTAAGTGAAATGATCAGTCAGCGTCAGAATGTGATCGGAAATTTCTTTTTAAATGGATTGGTAGTTTATGATCTGCTGTGCATTGATCGATTAGCTAAATGGAAAACGAAATACAGTGAAGAAGTGTTGACTTGGTTTGATCAGTTTGGGGAACTCGAAGCGTTGCTTAGTTTAGCCATTATTCCTCAGACAAAAACAGTCACAGCCTTTCCGACTTTAGTGGAACAACCTTTAATGATTGATTTTAATGGTGTTTATCATCCGTTAATGAATCAAGAAGAAGCGGTTGCAAATCCATTTCACCTAGTTCATCAAGCAAATATTATCACAGGATCAAATATGTCAGGCAAAACCACTTTCCTAAGGACTTTAGGTATCAATATGGTGTTGGCTTTTGCAGGAGGGGCTTTGTGTGCTGAAAAAGCAACGCTGTCTTACATGCATGTTTTAACTTCTATGCGTATTGAAGATGAATTAAGCAGTGGTACATCGACTTTCTATGCTGAATTAAAACGCATAAAACAGATGATTGATGAAAGTGACAAACATATTCCGATTTGCTGTTTTATTGATGAAATTTTCAAGGGAACTAATTCCGCAGATCGTATTGTAGGAGCTAAAGCAGCTATTGAACGCTTGATTAAAGATAATGTATTAGTTTTTGTATCAACACATGATTTTGAACTATGTGATTTAGAAAAGACACTGCCACTCAGCAATTATCATTTCAAAGAAGATTATGCGGATAAGCAGATTACGTTTGACTATCAGATTCGCTCGGGACGCTGCCATACTACCAATGCACGTTATTTATTAGAAATGGTAGGGATCATCAAAGACTCTTAAAGCATTTATTTAGTGCTTTAAGAGTTTTTTTACACGTTAAAATAGTATTAAAATATTTATTAGAATAATCATAAAAAATACAACATAATTTGTATTATGTTGTATTTTTTTCGTGAATTCTATGTTTATTATACAAAAAAAGGCTGTAAAAGTAAATGTTAGCATGGAAAAAAAGAGGACAAAGCCTTAAAAGAATTCGTAAAATAGCTGTTTCTTATGGAAATATGAAGTGATTTTTAATTTATGTACCACATAATACAAATTATGTAGTTAAACAATGAGAACTAAATTTGTGAAATTTCTTAAAAAGCTTGCATTAGATATATCTAAAGATACGTTAACAGGAGAGAATAAGCTATGAAAAAGAAGTTGGGAATTATTTTATTGTGCATGATGATTGGGGCTTCGTTGATGCGCTTAGATGTTTTGGCAGTAAGTCAGGAGAATCCAGAAAAAAGTGAAGAGAATACAACTAAGGAAATAACAAGTAAGATGAAAATTACAGGCTTCAAAGATGGGGATGCTGATGAACCTTTAGAAACAATGCATCTTGAAAATAAAACAGCTTTAGAGTCTGTTCAATTTCCAAAAGAGTTGTCTGTTTATTTAGAACAAGAAACAAAGGAAACAAAAATCCCTGTTCAGTGGGAATGTCAGGAAGATTTTATGGAGACAAAAAAAGATCGATATTACTTCTATCCAAAATGGGATGAAAATACATATTGTACTGATGATTCTGTGAGACAATCAATGATTCCATACATAGAGGTCATTATTGATCAAAAAACAATAGAATCAGAATTGGTGAAAAAGCAGGCAAAAGAACAGCAAGGGACTCAAACTGCTCCGAACTCTCTTACACAAAAAAGGGTATCCGGAGATATTTTTGTAGGAGCATCACAATCATATAAAGATGTTTTTACTTTACTGCAGGATTCTAATGTATCGGGTGATATTACAGTGCATATTACCGAAGATATTACAGAAACAGTTGGAGATACAATTGAATTGCCCAATCGTATCACCTCTTTTACGATAGTGAATGATGATGTAGATGAACATATATGGAATGTCAATCGGATTTTTGCGAACGGGATTCCACTTACTATTGGAGAACATCTTCAAATAGATGGAAATTCTTACAATATGTCTAAAATTTATGGCGGAGGAAATGAAGCAGATATTTATGCTGCACCTCATCTTACTATTTTAGGATCGGTAAATGGAACGGTTTATGGCGGTGGCTATAATAGCAGTGTATTTGGTGATATTAAAATTAATCTGTTAGGAAAAGTAACATGGGGAGTATTTGGTGGCGGTTATGCTTATGGGGAACCTGGAAAACTTATGCAAACTGCTAATGTGACAGGAAATATTTCGATTGTGACTGGAAGTGCTGCTTCGACAAACAGGGTTATTGGCGGAGGAACAACAGATGCTGACCGTAATGGGGATCAATACCGTTTAGTGGCTAATGTTTATGGGAATACAACGATTTATACAGATGGACTGGTTGATGAAATTATTGGTGGTGGCTATGCCTACTATTATAGTACAAATGTAAATGTGGAGAGTACGACAGATGTCAGTGGGCAAGCAAACATTACTTTAGGTGCGAATGCAAGAGCTCAGTCATCCATTAAGTTGTATGGTGGAGGCTATGCTTTAAGTGAATTACGTGTCATTTCTTATGTGAAAGAACTTCAGGCAAATGTTGGTTCTACACATATCATGGCAATTGAAGATAGTCAGGCTTCCGTTTCACAAGAAGATGAATACTCTTTTTCGTTAATCACGGGTGGTGGGTATGCTGCTGGACGTTACAGTGTTGCGGATGTTATGCAGACAACATCGATTACGACCGGACGTGTATGCTGGGAATCAGCATTGGGTGTAGTTGGTGGCGGCTATGCTATTCGTGGCGGACAGGCTAATGTGGTTGGTAGTACAAATATAGTGATTCAGGGAATTGAAAGTCAAACCACTGATTATGAAAATGTCAATGCAGTTTATGGCGGAGGATATGCAAATAGTGCGTTTGATGATTCGAATGATACAAAGCTTGAACCTATGGTTAGTGTTGCAAATGTTGGGGGTACAAATATCACAATTAAAAGTACGGCTCAATATGCCTATGGAAGTTTTGATCAGATTGGTTTATTGGGTGGAGGCTATGCCGATGGAAGTTCTGATCTAACACCTACCGGATATACAGAATATGATCGCTGTTCAGCAATAGCTAAAGTATTGGGTGATATATCTGTTACAGTTGAATCTGGCAGTACGATTACAGATCGTGTTATAGGTGGCGGTTATGTAGAGGCAAGAGGCAATGCTAGTATCAGCGGTTCCATTCAAATGAAGTTTGGGGATGCTTGTACGATTACAAATAATATGATCGGGGGAAGTATTTTTAAAACAGGCAGCATAGCTTCTAATGATTTTATTCTCTGTGCCGATATTGGAGGCAATGTTTCAACAGTAATGGGAGATCGTTGTAAGTTAAATGGCTGGTATTTTGGCGGCAGTTACGGTGGGGTTGTCAATTCAACTGGAAAAATCGGCGGAGATGTCATTAATTCTTTTGGTGAAAATACTACAATAAATAATACCTTTGCAGGTGGAGGCTATGCAGGAAAGAATGGAGTCAATGTCAATATTGCCGGATCTGTTAAGACAACATTCAAAGAAAATACTACCTTAAATAAAAATTATATCGGCGGAGGATATTGCGGTGGTGAAAACACATCTGCTGATATTGGAGGTTTGCAAACAATTATTTATGGTAATTTTTCGGTTGTCGGTTTTATGGGCGGCGGATATGTCTATGCTAGCGATCACGGCAGTGCGACGATTGGATCAAATTCTAATCCAACAAGTGCTTCTATTGAATTTATTGGCGATGGCAGAAGTCAATTTAAAGCACAGAAATGGACGTATTTTGGTGGAAATGCGACTCAGATGAATGCTGATGCGACCATTTATGGAGATAAAGAAACAATCTTCGATGGAACAATTCCAACTAATTCTATTGTTAATGGTGGCTATGCAGCCTCTAATGCAGGTGCGATGATTACCGGTGATAACAGTCTCATTATTAAAAATACTGAACTGCCTGTTGCAGTTTCAATTTATGGCGGTGGATATGCCACTGGAAATGGGGATGTTCGTCTATTAAAAGATTGTAATATCACCTTACAAAATGTAGAGTTAACCGGATGGGTTTATGGTGCCGGAAGAGCAGCAGGGAATGGAAACAGTAATATTGAAGGCAATGTTCATTTCATAGCCGATAGTATTACCAGTACAAAATCTCTGGTTGGCGGTGGTTATGGTGAGGTAAGCACAGCCAGTGCCGATGTTTTTGGGAAAATAAATATACAAATGTTAGGTGATAATGATATTGGAGGTGCATTGTACGTCGGCGGTTATCAAAATAGTGATGTCGGCAGCGTTGATTTGCAGATTGTAGGAGCACAGGCGAATACAGTCTTGTATTCTATCTGGGATGTTTATGATGATAAAAGCAGTAAGATTTTAAACGACTATGAAATGACAGTAGGAGATGGAGTACAATTAACAGGTGTATCGATTTGTCATCTTTTTGGAGTCACCGATTTACATATTACGGATCAGGCGATTTTAAAACATAGTTCACTTACAAAAGGGAATGCAAATAATGTAAATAAGTTTTTCTGGAATATAAATACTGTTCAATTAGATCAGGGCGGTTTCCTTTTGCTGACAAATGAAAACAGTACAGGTACTAAAGAGATTATAAATGGAAATTTTATCGGCGGTGGCAAACTGACTCTGTTAGCGGCACATTGTTTAGAAATTAACGGTACTGTCAGTGAAAAAACTGAACTTTCTATTATAGGGACACCACAGCAAAACGAGATTTATATAACGGCTTTAAGCAATGGGACAGGGACTTTTACTTTTATAAATGATGCACTAATGTTAGTTTCTGATGTTCAAGATGAGCAGCATACAAAATGGTCAATGCAACTCAAAGATACATTGGAGATCACGACAGAGACTTTAAAAGAGGGCTGTGTTGGAGAATTGTATCAAGATCAATTTACCTGTGTCTCTAATAGTACAGTTAATTGGATGCTTGCTGAAGGAACTCTGCCTGAGGGATTGCAGTTGAATGCCGCAGATGGTACACTTTCGGGAACACCAATGACGAAGGGAAGCTACACTTTTAAAATAAAAGCCGTAACTGCTTCAGGAATAGAAGAGATAAAGGAATTTACTCTTGAAATAAAAAAGAAAGATCCTATACCTGACCCTGTTTTACCAGAAAATAATGCGATTCAAGGGGTTGAAGTAAATGATGTTTATATAAAGGGAACGATAGTGACATTCGAAGCTAAAGGGGCAGGGATGGATAATGTTTCCCCAATAAGAGGGGATGTTCGCTGGAAACCAGAAAGCTGGAAAGTGAATCCGTCTGGGGTTTTCGAAGATGAAGCTCCATTTATAGGATCATTTGATACATCAGGTATGAGGATTGGTGAACACAGGCTGAAAGTTATTTTTAGAAAACAGATTTTTGATGGAGCAATATGGCAGGATACAGATCTTATTGACGAACAATCTGTATTAATTGTGGTTAAACAAGTCGATGATGAAAAACCGGAAGTACCAGTCGATCCAAGCGTTCCAAATAAACCGGAATTACCTGATGATCCTGTCCATCCAAGTCAGCCGAGTGAACCGGGACAATCAGAGGAGTCTGATTTACCGAAAGATTCAGTGGATATAACAGTCAATGAAGAAACTGAAGCTCCTAAAACAGGGGATGTAGTAAATGTTTTACCTTGGCTTTATAGTACAGGGACGTTATTGGGAATCTTGATTCTTTATAGAAGAAGACTGCAAAAATAAGAAAAGCTCATCATGAATGAGCTTTTTTTGTAAAGAACTCCTTAGCTTTTTTAAGGGAAAATAAAATAAATATTTATTCCTTGGCAAAAATGAGAGCTTTGTATATAATAAATGAAGAAAGAAGGAACGTTATGAAAGCAAATTACCACACCCATACTCCACGCTGCAATCATGCGCGCGGCAGTGAAGAACAATATATCGAAGCAGCGATTAAAGCCGGACATCACATAATCGGATTTTCCGATCACTCTCCATGGCATTATAATTCTAAATTTGTTCCAACGATGCGTATGAAATTATCTGAGTTGGATAACTATTTAGAAACCTTGAAAGCCCTAAGAGAAAAATACAAGGATAAAATAGAGGTAAAAATCGGTTTAGAATGTGAATATTATCCTCTATACATGGATTGGCTGAAGGAAACTTTAAAGGAAAAAGAGATTGATTATATCATTTTAGGAAATCATTTTAAAGACAGCGATGAACATGGTCCTTATTATGGAACCAAGACAGCCGACGATCGTATATTGAAACGCTATGTAGATGATGCGATTGCGGCAATGAAAACTGGGCTGTATTCATATGTGGCACATCCCGATGTGATTCATTATTATGATGCTCAAAGTCCTATTTATAAATTAGAGATGGAACGCTTATGTGCTGCCGCAAAAGAAATGAATATTCCCTTGGAATTCAATTTATTAGGATATAGCACACAGCGTCATTATCCAAATGAGAGCTTCTGGGAAATTGCAGCTAGAAACAAAAATACAGCGATCTTAGGGATTGATGCACATGACTTATTTCAATATGAAGATAAAAAATGGGAAGCAAAGGCAACCCAGTATTTAAATGATTTAGGTATTGAATTAGTCGATGAAATTACTTATTTAAGATAAAATGAGTTAGGAAAACCTCCCAACTCATTTTTTGCATTTTCTGCAAGTTTTAATTTTTACGATCTGACTTCATTTAAAATAGAGATGTAAATAGAAAGATTAGGAAGTAAGTACCATTTCTATAAAAAAGAACATGAGATGCACATAGATCTGTGAATTTGCCAGAGATTGGGGTTGTGCAGCATTCTTGAAAACAGGGATACAGTGATTGAATAAATGAGTTAAAGAAGGATCGTCAATGGCACTCAGCAGCAGCTTATAGGCTTGGCAATGCAAGAGATGACGTCCTACACGGTTTTCACCTTTGAAAATATTCCCAGTATTAGAAAAAACAATAACACAGTCTTTTTTTGAAAGAGAGGAGAGCTGGTTATAATCGTTAACAATGATGATAACCTTTTCCCTATGGATATAGCTCAAAGAAAGCTGAATATGCTGCGTTACTACATTCATAGAGACCATTGAGATTAAATAGATTTTTGGATAATAGTCAAAGACATCTCGAACAAATTCAATATCCTTTTTTTGAATTGCTTTTAAAAAGGGCAGCAGTCTTTGATTAAAATAGTGATCAATATTTTCGGGAGCTAGGTGCAAAGGACACACATCCTGTGATAAAATCATATGCTGTTTTAAAGCCTTGGCATTATAAGCGCAGTCGTGACGAAAAGACTTATAGTTTTCATAGCCAAATTGGTTGATTAACCTTGAGATACTAGAGGTCGAGGTTTGACAGGATTTAGCTAGATCTTCAATCGTCATTTCTCCTACCTGGTCAAAATGGCTTTTCACAAAATCAGCAAACCAATATTCCATCCGATCCGGCGTAGATTCATTAATAATCTGGTTTAATTTGTCCATTAAGTGCATATCGATTCCTCCCTATTACTTTCTATTTTACCTTATTTATACAAGAAATAAAAGTCATCTAAAAAAGAGAACGGAGGTATAAGATGAGTTTTCCAAAGAATTTTTATTGGGGTGGTGCCTTAGCCGCTAATCAGTGTGAAGGTGCCTATAATGAAGGCGGACGTGGATTAATTATGAGCGATGTGTCAACAGCAGGTGCTAAAGACCGTTTAAGAAGTATCACTTATATAGATCCTGCGACACAGCAGATCAAACGCGGACCAATATTCCATAAGATACCTAAGGGATGTCATGGCATTGTCTTAGAGGACGAATATTATCCTAATCATGTAGCTATTGATTTCTATCATCGCTATAAAGAAGATATTCGTCTGTTAGCCGAGTTAGGTATTAATATGCTAAGAATTTCTATTTCATGGGCACGTATTTTCCCTAAAGGAGATGAATTAATACCTAATCAGGAAGGGTTGAATTTTTATCACAAGGTATTTGAGGAATTGCGTCACTATGGCATCGAACCTTTAGTCACCATCGTTCATAACGAAATTCCTCTATATTTAGAAGAAACCTATGGCGGATGGCAGAATCGTAAAGTTATAGAATGCTTTGATCGCTACTGTGAAACAATCTTTAAAGAATATAAAGGGGTGGTAAAATATTGGCTTACCATTAATGAGATCAATCAATTATTACTAGTTTTTGATTTTATGGATAAAAATGTTTCCTCAAGTTTATATCAAGATTCATTCCAGCAACTGCATCATCAGTTTGTGGCAAGCAGTCATGCGGTAAAAAAGGCTCATGAAATCGATCCGAATAATCAGGTAGGCTGCATGCTTTGCGGTGTCACTTCCTATCCATTTACTTGTGATCCAAAAGATATAGAAGTTAATCAGCATTATTGGCAAAAAATCATCTATTATTGTTCAGATGTTATGTGCCGAGGGGAATATCCATATTATGCGCAACGTTTATGGAGGCAATATGATGTTCAGTTAGAGATAAGCGAACAGGATAAAAAAGACTTAAAAGAGGGGACAGTCGATTTTTATTCCTTTTCCTATTATGCTACTTCATGTACAACAACACATCAGGATACCTCAAAAGCAAATGGGCATTTTGCTTTAGGTGCTAAAAATCCCTATTTAGACTATACAGATTGGGGAAGTGCAACGGATGCACAAGGACTGCGCTATTTCATGAATGAAATTTACGGTCGTTATCAGCTGCCTTTAATGATTGTCGAAAACGGTTTGGGAACAAGTGATCAATGCATTGACGGAAAGATCCACGATGACTATCGCATTCAATATCATAAAAAGCATCTACAGGCAATGTCAAAGGCAATCGAGGATGGGGTGGAACTGATTGCTTATAATCCATGGGGAATTATCGATTTGATTTCTGCCTCTACCGGAGAAATGGCTAAACGCTATGGCTTTATTTATGTAGATCGTGATAATGAAGGAAACGGAACATTAGACAGAATATGTAAGGATTCTTACTACTGGTATCAAAATATTATTAAACATAATGGAGATGAATAAAAAAAAGAGAGGAATACACAAAAGTATTCCTTTCTTATATAAAATAAAAAGAAGATATCTATCAATCTTCCACATGACGTTTTGAATGGTGGTTCCGGCCGGAATCGAACCAGCGACACGAGGATTTTCAGTCCTCTGCTCTACCGACTGAGCTACGGAACCATGATGGCGGTCTGGACGGGACTCGAACCCGCGACCTCCGCCGTGACAGGGCGGCATTCTAACCAACTGAACTACCAGACCATAATGGTTGCGGGAGAAGGATTTGAACCAACGACCTTCGGGTTATGAGCCCGACGAGCTACCAGACTGCTCCATCCCGCGATATGAAATTTTAAAAATGGCGGAGGTTGAGGGATTCGAACCCCCGCGGGGCTTCCACCCCCTGTCGGTTTTCAAGACCGATCCCTTCAGCCGGACTTGGGTAAACCTCCGTCAACATTTAAATAATACATGATATTTAAAGACATGTCAATAAAAACTACCTACAACTCGTATCGATAATGCGAACACTTAATCGATAAAAGTAATGATCTGTTACATTCTCACTGTTTTGCTGATTGTAAAGAATCTCAGTTACTTCAATATAAAAAGCATCCTCTATAGCTAAATCATTTTGTTGAGCATAGATTTTAGTCTCTTCAATATGTTTTTGAACAGTAAAACCGCAATCATGAAAATATAAACACAGATAATTCCCGGATTCAATGCAGAGATCTGATTTTTCAACTTTTCTATATAAAGCTGCAATATTTTGTTTTATGATTTCATCGTCAGTTTAATCCTTATGGTGTTAGGTGAACTTTTTATTCTGCTTTTGCTGCAGTGTATTCGTACACCGCCGGAAATAATGAATGAAGCTCTCCAATGTGTTCTTATCTTCATAGGCGGACTGCCGTTTTTAATGCTTTACGATGTTTTAAGACAAATGATGATCGGCTGTAGGGATTTCTGACCATTTTTATTGAACAGAATGCTTCTTTAAAGCAATATAAGAGGATAAAGAATGGCATGTCAATATCGTATAAAATTCTGATGCTGCTCTCAGCCCTCCTGCTTACAATATGTCTATGCGTTTATCAGCCGTTATTAGGATTATTTACACAGGATCATGATATTAACGAATGTGACAACAAGGTTAGTTTGCTATAGATTAGTGCCGTCTATCGGGTTTAATGGATTTTACTTGGCAACAGGCATTTCAAGCTTCATCGGCATGCTGCTTTCCATCTATCTGGTGAAGAAGCAGAAAAATATCTGTCTTAGAGAAAAAATAGAGGTACCGCTTTAGCTTGTAGGATAATATATAAATACTTTCACTTAGTCGCTGCTAGAAATTGGGGTTTTATTGATTACAAAGATATTGCAGAAAGTTATATAATTGGAGAGGATATATAGATTTTTTTATTTTCTTTTTAAAAAGGAGCTCTTAGTGTATTTTGAAATAATAATATATATGGAACATATAGGATAAATTCTTTTAATTCATATATATAAATGTAGGCTGTTGCATTTTGTTTGAAACCGCTTTTATTATAACGTTATGTCATATATACTATAAAATATAAAAGAAAATGTAAAATTAAGTGAATTTATGGGAGGTTGAAAATGAAAAAAATAACTTATGTCTATTTACTGTTATGTTCATTTTTTATCTTTTATTTAAGTATCCAGACTTATGATGCAATACTTACTTCACAGTACAGCCCGAATTCAATAAGTAAGGAATATTCTTCACTTATTATTTCACCAAATGCTGAAATGTCTGTATCTGATCTCATTGGACTGTTTGATGACAATAAAATAGAGTGCTATAGGATAATCACAAATGTAGATACTAGACAAAATGTAATTTATGCACATAGCAAAAATTGGAACTATTTTCGATCTATTTACCTAGAAAAGGGAGAAATAACAGATTTAGATACTAATTACATATATGATTCACATAGTAAAAATAAAAATAATAAAATTTTTAATCCTGTAGATAATGAGCAATTTATTTTACAATCTATGCAAAATATTGATTTCATAGATGGGGAATATCAAATCTATAGTGGCGATATTGATGGTTTAAAAGTTAGTTTACAATCTCATTTGGATTTGACTCAATTTATGCTAAGTTCAGCAGAAGGAGAAACATCAATTGCATGGAATTTAGTTTTGTATATGCCATTACTGTGTTTATCTTTAATAGGACTAGTATTCATTATTGTTTATAATATTTCAATTTTATACCAATCAAAGAAGATTTGTCTAAATAAATTGGAAGGACGAAATTCTTTACAAATATTTTATAGATTTGTACTAAAAGATATAGCAATTGGGATATTTTTACAATTTATTATTTATGTTTTGTTATATTTTATTTTTATTAAAACAAGTTTTAATAATACATTTAAATTAATTGAAATCATTTTATTGATTGAATTATTCTTTATTGCTTTATTATTGATTTTTAGTAGTCTGATATTTATTCAAATAAAAACTATATCTGTAAATGAATTAATAAAAGGGAAACGTCAATATAAATCATTTTTGTATTTAAACTATATATCAAAGCTTTTTCTATTAATATTATCTGTAAATACCTTTAGCCAGTTTATTCTATTATCAGTGCAGTATTTTGATTATCAGAAAATAAAACAACACAATATTGAAGAATCTTCTATTACATATTATTTTTTTTCAAGCAAGTACCCACAAATGGCTGAACGAAGCACAGCTTTATATGAAGATTTATATATTAATAACAACATATATACTTATGCTTCAATTAGCTCGTTAAGCACCGATGAAATACAGTACATTGAAGTCACTAAAAACTATTTAATAGAACAGCATTTAGTTAATTATGATTTTCAATTTGATGACGAAAAATATTATTATTTCATTGATGAGAGTATTAAGAATGATAAGAAAATTGAATTGAGCCTTAACCAATATTATTTTCAACCAAATTTTACGATTTGCAAGTATTCTCAATTAGATAGCGAAAACTTATTTATAGCTGATCGTCCCTCTTTAAATGGGGCCTTTAATAAAGCTAAAACAGTTTTTATTTGTATACCTGAAGAAAAGCAGATTGAAAGCTTTCGATATTTTCGTTTTAATGGGAATATGTTAGAAGCACTGAATTATATTGAAAATTTATATATAAAATACGATTTGCCTAAAGACTTTTTTACAATTAAAAATGTCAACACGGAGGTATATCATCAACAGGATGAAATATTTATTAGAGAAGTAAAAATACTTTTGCCAATAGTCGGATTATTATTGGCAGCAATTATTATACAAGAGATTCAACTCTGTATATTAGATTGTAAAATAAACGGTAAGAAATATTTTCTAGAATATATAGAGGGTAGAAGTGATCTTTATATCGCATCTCGATTTATATTGATACAAAGTATTTTGTACGTCAGTTTTAATGTATTTGCAAATTTTGTTTTAGCTTGTAACCCAATTATTATAATTTTTCTAGATGTATCTTATATTATTTTAACAGGTCTGGTTATTTTGTTTACACAAAAAATAATGCGGAAAGGGGGATTTAGAGATGTATATTGAATTGAAAAATATTAATAAAAAATTTGATGATATTATATTATTTGATAATTATTCATTGAAAATTCCAGATAATAAAATTACTGGAATTTTTGGACCATCCGGATGTGGAAAAACAACTTTGCTAAATATCCTTGGAAGTATTGAAAAAGTTGATAGTGGTAAAATTCTTTACAATGGAAAAGAAATAAAAAATAATCGGCAAAAAAGAAATTTATTAAAAATGGATATTGGGTTTGTTTTTCAAAATTTTGGATTAATTGATAATGAAACAGTTTTAGATAATCTAATGATTCTTTCCAAGTTAGATGGCATGAAGAAAAAGGATAAAATAGATTTGTTCCTAAATGTATTAGACACTCTTGGATTAAAAAATAAACTTAATGAAAAAATATATCATTTATCTGGAGGAGAACAGCAGCGTGTTGCTTTGGCAAAAATATTGTTGAAAGATTGCTCATTAATATTGGCAGATGAGCCTACTGCTTCATTGGATTGGGAAAATAAACAATTTATTTTTGAGCAATTTAGGCAATTGCAAGATAAAGGAAAAACAATTGTTATTGTAAGTCATGATCTTTCATTGAAAGAGTTTTGCGATAAAATTATTGAATTTAAACAGGAGGAAAGATTATGAAAAAAAGATTAGTTTTAATGTTAATGGTAATTGGAGGATTAATTTCAATTAATGTCACCAGTCTATTTGCACAAGAATATTTGGATTCTGATACATTTCATATTATCCAATATACGGATAAGTATTACAGTTTAACTCAAACGAAGTATGTGACTATTGCTAAATATAATGGTGGTGTGTGGCAGGCTGGTTTAAGAACACCATCAACAGGGCAGCAATTTGTTTATCGTGGAGGCGAAATTTCTCTTATAGAACTTGTTAGTGTTTATGGAACTGAGCATGGACATAACTATTATTAGTAATTAGTTACATAAAATGAAAGATATGACTTAATTTAAACATGAGATGAGGAGTAATTTCCTCGTTTTATGTTTTATTTTTTTAATTTAGTCTTGTCTAATTAAAAGAATCAATATAATGATTCATATTATTAATCATGAATTTTTAAAACATACAATTACTTTTTAGAATTGTTAATTCATTTAAAAATTTTAATTTTTATATATCTTTTATTTTCTTTCCAAAAAGGAACTCTTAGCATATAATAGCGTTGAGGTGAAATAAGATGAACATAGTGGTATTAACAGGGGGAACAAGCAGTGAAAGAGATGTCTCTTTATCTTCCGGAACATTGATTCATAAAGCATTGATAGAAAAAGGGCATCACGCAATTTTGATTGATGTCTGTGAAGATTTGCCGTTAATCGACAGCGAAGCCCTATTTGAAAGTCAAAAGAATTTTATCGGAGATGCAGTTATTACAGCAAAGCCGTTCATATTAAATGAAAGTCATTTATCAAAAAAAGGTTATTTCGGGCAGCATGTTTTAGACATATGTAAAAAAGCAGACGTTGTTTTCATTGCGATGCATGGAGCGAATGCCGAGGATGGAAAGATACAGGCAGTGTTTGATCTATATGGAATCACTTATACCGGCAGCGGTTCTTTTGCCAGTGGATTAGCGATGGATAAAGCAATTGCAAAACAACTTTTTATGCAGAATAATATTCCTACCGCTAAAAGCATTACGATTACTAAACATGATAAGATAGAGGATATTGATATTCCCTGCGTTGTTAAGCCCATAAACGGTGGTTCTAGTATTGGCGTGACGATTGTTAAGAATCATGCTGAGCTAGAGGAAAGTTTAAAAGAAGCTTTTTTGTTCTGTGATCAGGTATTGATTGAAGACTTTATCAGCGGGAGAGAATTTTCTGTTGGTATATTAGATCGTGATGTCTTGCCGATCATTGAAATCTGTATGGAAGAAGGCTTCTATGACTATTTCAATAAATATCATACTGAAAAAGTATCAGAAATTACACCTGCACCAATTGATGAAAATAAGGCGAAAGAAATGTCAGAGCTGGCTTTAAAAGCATATGATGTTTTAGGGTTGAAAAACTATGCTCGAATTGATTTTATGATGGATGAAACGGGAAATTTATATTGTCTGGAAGCAAACTCACTACCGGGGATGACGCCATCAAGCCTGCTTCCTCAAGAAGCGTTAGCAGTCGGCATCGACTTTGCAGAGGTATGTGAGAAGATCGTTTGCTATGCATTGGATCACAGAGTTTGACAATCATTTAGAAAATGATTATAATCTTATCGGATGGTGATAGAGATGTTTTATCAATTATATGTAAAAAGATGCAGAAAATCAGCTCCGTACAAAAGAAAACGATGAGGCGTTGTACGGAGATAATCTATATAAAAAGCACTTCATCGATAAATAGTAAAAACTGGTAGCTAGGCTATCCTTTTAAGCATACTATTTATCGTTAGATGAGTGGATAATAGAGATCATGACAATGCGTTCATGATCTTTTGTTTTTTAGGCAAAAGATAGTATTTCGTCTTTTGTCTTTTTTTATTTATAAAGGAGAGAAGGAAAAATGAGTTTATTAACAGTAACGAATTTAACTCAGGAATTTGCGGATAAGCTTTTGTATCAGGACGCAAATTTTGAGTTGTATAAAGGAGAGCATGCTGGTATTGTCGGAGCTAATGGTGCCGGCAAAAGTACGCTTATTAAAATTTTAATTGAAGAATATTTACCGGACCAAGGACGTATCCTTTGGCATTCAGGCATCAAAATCGGGCATTTGGATCAATATGCACTTATCGATCAGGAAGAAACGGTACTGAGTTATCTGCGTTCAACTGCCAAAGAAAGCTATGAACTGGAAGCTAAGATGTTGGATTTATATGAAAAATCCGCCATCCATCCGGAACTTTTAACGCTTGCGGGGAAATATCAGGAAGTCTTGGAAAAATCTGATTTCTATACCTTGGATGTTCGCATTGAAAAGATTGCTCAAGGATTGGGATTAAACATTATAGGTTTAAATAAAAAAATTCAGCAGCTAAGCGGAGGGCAACGTGCCAAAGTCATTTTAGGAAAACTGCTATTAGAAGAACCGGATGTTTTGTTATTGGATGAACCCACCAATTTTTTAGATAAGGAGCATATCGACTGGTTAACTTACTATCTGCAGGAATTCAAAGGGGCATTTATGGTGGTTTCTCATGATTTTGAATTTTTGGATGCGATTACGACTTGCATCTTTGATATTGAATATGGAACGATTAAAAAATACTATGGTTCATATTCCCATTTTGTGAAGCAGAAAGAGCATTTACAGGCGGATTATTTGCGTCGCTATCAGTCTCAGCAGGCACAAATCAAGAAGACTGAACAATTCATTCGCAAGAATATTGCAGGCAATAACTCCAAGATTGCTAAAGGGCGAAGAAAGCAGTTAGAAAGGCTGGAACGTTTAGCACCGCCGGGAACCTTAGCGATACCCAATTTCAGATTTAAGGAAAAACCAGCACTGACAAAAGATATTTTAAGCGTTGAACATTTAAGTGTAGGCTATGACCATCCAGTGCTAGAAGATATCAATCTATTGATTCATGGAGGTGAAAAAGTAGTGATCACCGGTTTTAACGGCATAGGAAAATCTACCCTGATAAAGACATTGATTCATGAAATTTTGCCGCTCAAAGGAAAAAGTTACTTTGCTGAGCAGGTAAGTTACTGCTATTTTGAACAGGATTTGAAATGGAAAGATTTAACCATGACACCTTTCGCTATTATTCATGAGGCATATCCTATGATGAATAATAAAGCTATTTACAGCAGTTTAGCACAGTACGGCATTAAACGTGACCTTGCGGAGAAATCTATTAGACAGCTAAGCGGCGGGGAACAATCCAAAGTAAAGCTATGTCGTATAGGTTTGAGTCCGGCAGACTTGCTGATCTTAGATGAACCTACCAATTATTTAGATCAGCTAACTAAGAATGTATTAAAAAAGGCATTGATTCAGTTTAATGGAAGTATTTTATTAGTCTGTCATGAAGAAAGCTTCTACCATGATTTTGCAGATCGCATCATTGAAATAGATAAACATCAATAACTTAGGGGAAATAAGCTCCTAGGTTTTTCTTTTGATACAAACATGATATAATGTTAAACAAAAGGTGGGATAATATGTTTGATATCGATTTAAGTTACTTGAAAATAAATCAAAACAGAATAGCCTTGCTTCAAGAAATGGGGATCATGACGATTGAGGATCTGATTCGCTTTTATCCTAGCCGTTATGATGTGATCCTATCTGTGCCGCCGATATTGGTAGATGAAAAGACAATCTTTGAAGGGGTTATTATAGAGGAACCGAAGATTTTCTTTATTCGCCGCAACATGTCAAGAATGACCTTTAAAGTTCAATATCAAGATACAAGCTATTCTATCGCTATTTTTAATCGTCATTTCTTAAGAACACATTTAACTTTGGGAACTGTGGTTACCATTATTGGCAAGCTGCAAAGTCCCAACCAGGTTGTAGCAAGTGATATCAAACTGCAAAGCTTAGAAAGTTTAAAGGGATTCCACCCAATCTATAATTTAAAAAGCGGGATTACCGTAAAATCAATGAGTGGCTATATTAAAAAAGGTTTGACATTCGTAGAAAAGGATTTGATTGACTTTATCCCAGAAGACTTGATCCAGCGTTATCAGCTTCCTTATTTAAAAGAAGCCTTATGGCAAATTCATTTCCCTAAAGATGAAGTCCATTTAAAGCAAGCACTAAAATATTTGAAGTATGAAGAATTTTTGAAGTTTCAGATGACTTTGCTTTTTATTAAAAGAAATACGCATACTATTGATGTGGGAATTAATAAAACTTTCGATACTCCGGCATTGCATCAATATATTTATGATCTGCCGTTTGAGTTAACTAAAGATCAGATCAGTGTATCCAAGGAAATCCTACAGGATATTCAAAGCCCGCATATTATGGATCGCTTAATTCAAGGAGATGTCGGGAGTGGTAAAACGGTAGTAGCGAGCATTGCTATTTATGCAAACCATTTAGCGGGTTATCAGAGCGCTTTAATGGCACCCACTGAAATTTTAGCGTCTCAGCATTATCGCACCTTGCAAAAACTGTTTGCTAATACTTCGATGCGTTTTGCTTTGCTGACAGGAAGCCTGCCGGCTAAAGAAAAGAAAGCCCTGTATCGTCAGATCGAGAATTATGAAGTGGATGTCGTGGTTGGTACCCATGCCCTGATTCAAGATGCTTTGCAGTTTAAGAGACTGGGACTGGTGATTGCCGATGAACAGCATCGCTTTGGCGTTAATCAGCGTAAGAAACTTCAGGATAAAGGGGACAAAGTCGATTTACTGACGATGTCAGCAACACCGATCCCGCGAACTGTCGCCATGGTTTTATATGGTGATAAAGACGTATCGGCAATACATACGATGCCCAGCCGAAGAAAAACTGTCAAAACAAAAGTGGTGAAGACCAAAAGCATGAAACCGATCCTGCCTCAGTTAGAAAGCTATATTAAAGAAGGTGGGCAATGCTATGTAGTTTGTCCTTTAGTAGAAGACAGTGAAACAATGGATCTTCAAAGTGCGACAAAAATCTATGAGGCGATGTGTGCCTACTATAAAGATAAGATTCGTATCGGTTTATTGCATGGGAGAATGAGTGATGAACAAAAAGATCAAATCATGCAAGCTTTTATGAAGCATGAACTGGATATTCTAGTGTCTACAACGGTGATTGAAGTTGGCGTCGATGTGGAAAATGCGAACATGATGGTCATTTACGATGCCCATCGCTTTGGTTTGAGTCAGCTTCATCAGCTAAGGGGAAGAGTAGGACGCTCGACTCAGCAGAGCTATTGCTTTTTGTTTACGTCTTCAAACGATCAGGAGGCATTGGAACGCCTGACCTTCTTGGAAAATGAGACCGATGGCTTTAAGATTGCGGAATATGATTTAAAGCTGCGTGGTCCCGGAGAACTGCTGGGACAAAAGCAAAGCGGGCTGCCTTCTTTTTTAGTGGCGGATATCATGAAGGACTTTAATATATTAGAGCGTGCCCGCATCGATGCAGGGGAGATTATTGACCATATCGATGAACCGCAGTATTATTCAATTCGTAAATATTTAGAAAAGAAAATTGAAAAAAATGAGACTTATTTAGACTAATTTATAAAATATGATATAATGGTAGCCGAGGTGAAAGAAATGATGAATTTAGCCATAGATGCAATGAGTGGGGATCTAGGATCAAAACCCGTTGTAGAAGCAGTCAAAGAATTTATAAAAGATAATAAAGATGTTCATTTGCAAGTGGTTGGGAAAGAAGAAGAGCTGAGCGAGCTTCAATCTTTAAAGCAAGTAACGATCATTGATGCCAGAGATGTCATGGGAATGACAGAAAGTATTTTGGCAGTAAGAAGAAAAAAAGAGTCCAGCATGTTTAAAGCTGTTCATTTAGTGAAAAATAATGAAGCAGACGCCATTGTTTCATGCGGAAATACAGGAGCATATTATGCAAGCTGCATGTTGTTTTTAAAAAGAATTGAAGGTGTGGAGAAATCATGCCTGATGGCAACGATGCCAACTTACAATCGCAAAGGTGTATTGATGTTGGATGTAGGCGCAAACGCTGAAAATACTCCGGAACAGTTAACTCAGTTTGCTGTTATGGGAAGCATTTATGCTTCTTTAGTCAATGGAATCGCTTCACCTAAAGTCGCTTTGCTGAATATTGGCAGTGAAGAGAAAAAAGGAGACGAGGTTCATCAGGCAACCTATAAGCTGTTGAAGGACTCTCATTTAAACTTCCAAGGTAATATTGAAGGAAGAGAAATATTAGACGGAGAAATAGATGTTGTTGTGACAGATGGATTCAGTGGAAATATTGCCTTAAAATCTATCGAAGGAACAGCGAAAATGGTTATGAAGCTGCTAAAAGAAACACTGATGTCTTCAACCAGCGGAAAAATTGGAGCACTCATCGCGAAAAGTTCGTTTAAATCATTGATGGATACATTTGATTATCGTTCAGCCGGCGGAGCATTGATGGTTGGATTTGATCATCCGGTAATCAAAGCTCATGGCGGAAGTGATGCCAAAGCTTTTTTAAACGCGATGGTTCTTGCTAAAACAATGGTAGAAGCAGATGTGGTTTCAAAAATGAAGGAAGGATTAAATAATGAAACTGATTGATTTTTTAAATCGACATGGGATTCCTTATCAGAATCTTGCTTTATATAAAGAAGCGTTTACTCATGCTTCTTATGTCAATGAACGTCGTGAGATGATCAATGACTATGAACGATTGGAATTTATGGGAGATGCCGTTCTCCAATTATATGTTTCAGATTTCTTGTTCAAAAAATTTCCTAATGAATCAGAGGGACAATTAACAACGCATCGTGCAAAGCTGGTACGTGAAGAATCGCTGGCTCGTTTTGCCAGAGAATTAGGAATCGGTGAAGTGTTATTCTTAGGTGTTGGCGAAGAAAAGAACGGCGGTCGTGACCGTGAATCGGTATTGGCCAATGTGTATGAATCTTTCATCGGTGCCGTATATCTGGATGTCGGATCAAAATATGCTCGTAAGATCTTAGAAGAAACAATCTATAAGCATGCCAGTGATTTGGATTATGAAGATATTACGGATTATAAGACAAAGCTGCAGGAATTGATTCAGGCGGATACACGCAAAACTGTCAATTATGAATTATTAAATACATCGGGACCAAGCAATGCTCCGGAATTTGAAATTGCGGCAATGATGGATGAAATGTGCTTAGGTGTTGGTAAGGGAACCAGTAAAAAAAGAGCGGAACAAAAAGCTGCGCAGGATGCCTTAGCGAAGCTTGCGAAAACAGATTTTAAAGCTAAAAACGAAGTGTAAAAACGTGGAAACACGTTTTTTTATGGGAGGAAATATGAAAGAACCGACATTGATCATCTTAGCTGCCGGATTAGGAAGCCGTTATGGCGGATTAAAGCAGCTGGATGCCTTTTTACCACAGGATAAAACGATCATTGAATATTCACTGTATGATGCTTATAAAGCGGGATTCAGAAAATTTGTTATTGTGATTAAAAAAGAAAATGAAGACGCTGTAAAACAAATGGTTCATCATTCTTTTGATGAGCGTTTTGATATTGCTTATGTTTATCAGACTCCTTGGGCAGACCGCTTAAAACCATTGGGAACCGCACATGCCTTATATTGCTGTAAAGAGGCAGTGAGCGGAGCGATGGGAATCATTAACGGAGACGATTACTATGGCTATGAATCGTTTGTTAAATTGTATTATTTCTTAAAAACAAAAGTAGATGCCAAGCATTATGCAATGGTCGGCTATCGTTTGGAAAATACGCTGTCTCATTTTGGCGGAGTGAGCCGCGGAATCTGCTATGAAGAAGACGGATATTTGAAAACGGTTCAAGAATGTACCGGGATTTATGATGACGATGGTCAAATAAAATGTGACTTGCCGATGACATTAAAAAGAGATCAGATTGTGTCTATGAACATGTGGGGCTTTGATGATCATATCTTTAATGAAATCGAACATTACTTACAGCTTTTTTTGGAAAACGACTATAAAAATAATCCCTTGAAAGCAGAATTTTATCTGCCAGATGTTTTTGACAGCTTAATTAAAGAAGAAAAAGTTCGTGTACATATTCTTAAAAGTGATGCAAAATGGTACGGGGTTACTTATAAAGAAGACCGCCAAGAGGTTATTGACGGCATCACCCAACAGCTGGATCACTATCAGACGAATCTGGCTGAGTATGCTCTTGTCTTGAAGAAAATACAAAGCATCGCTCAACAATTTAAGATTGACGGAGAAATTGTTCAAATCTTGTTAAATCAATCGGGAAATATCAATGATACCTATCAGGTCATTACGACTAAAGAACACTATCTTCTCCAAAGAATCAATCATCATATTTTTAAAAATGTTGATGGGCTTATGAATAATATGGCATTAGTGACACAGCATCTTACCGCTATGGGGCAAACTACTTTAGAAATTATGAATACAAAAGAAGACCAATTGTATTTAGTGGAAGATGGGAACTATTATCGTATCTTTAAATTTATTTTAAATAGCTTCACCTATGACCGCAGTGAAAGTATTGAGGATTTTTATCGTACTGCAAAATGTTTTGGTGCTTTCTTTAAAAATCTACATGATTTCGATGCATCAACACTGGTGGAAACCATACCGGACTTCCATAATACACCTGTCCGCTATCAGCAGTTTGAAGCAAGTTTAAAAGACGGAGATCCTGTACGTATTGCGGAAGCAAAAGCAGAGATTGAAGCATTGGTTGAACGCAAAAATATCAGTCATCGTCTTTATGAGCTTTATGAAGCCGGAGAGATTTTACAGCGTGTCTGTCATAATGATACGAAGCTATCGAATATTCTAATGGATAAAACGACACGTGAACCGATCTGTGTGATTGATTTTGATACGATTATGCCCGGATTCATTGGCTATGATTTTGGTGATGCATTGCGTTCAGGTGCCAATCATACATATGAAGATAATGCGGATTTAAGTGAAGTTTATTTTGATTTAGAGTTGTTTGAAGCTTTCACTAAAGGCTTCCTGGAATCGTTAAAGGATACATTGACAATGGGAGAAATTGAGACTTTAGTAGATGGTGTGAAGGTGATCGTTTATGAGCAGACACTACGTTTTTTAAGCGACTATTTAGATGGAGATTGCTATTATAAAACCTCTTTTCCAAAACATAATCTCATACGTGCTAAGAATCAATTGACACTTTTATTGGACATTGAAAAGAAAGAACCTTTAATGCGACAAATTATTGAACACTATAAGTAAAACCGTAAAAAAGATAGTATAAAAGAATGTACTATCTTTTTTATATAGGGGATTTATGATATGATAATATGACAAGGTATGACAAAAAGGTATAATTAATCATCGTTGATGATTACCCGGTACTTGTATAAAAAACTTCTCTTTGTTTTATTGATGATATTGAGAAGATCACCTATAGATGGATGTAAGAGGTATGGATATGAAAAATGAATGGAACGACTTAAATCATCAAAGACTGCGACTCTCTCTTGATAGTATAGCATTGCTTCTTTACTGCAGTGAATTTTACGACTGTGATGAATTGCCGATGAGTGTCACAGAATGGAATGATCTTGAAAAAATGCTGAGAGCTTCCCAGTTAAAGCGTCCGGCGGCATTATTGGCTTTGGAACATGAAGCTATTATGATCAATCTGGATATTGATGAAGAACTATCACATAAGATTGCTTCTCGCAATAAGGGGATTGCCTTTTTACTGGAACAGCTTCAGCGAATGGAAAGTTTAGGTGTTCTGGTCACAACCAAATATGAAGAAGAATATCCCTATCAATTGAAGCGAAAGATGAAAAAAAACATGCCATTGATCCTATACTATAGTGGAGATATCACGATGCTGAAGGATCCGCTTGTTTGTGTGGCAGGACCGATTCGCTCCAATCGCCGTATTGATCAAAATACGAAGGCGGTGATTTCAAAGCTGAATGAAGAAGATTATACATTGATTAGCTGCGGTAACCGCGGAGTAGAAACGTTGGCGATGAAGCATCAGCTAAGAATCGGCGGAAAAGCGGTGAATTTCTTATGCGGCAATATCATTATTGAAATGAAAGAGTACCTGAGACCGATTAAAAACGGACAGATGCTTTTAGTCAGTGCAGTCTATCCGTTTGCTAATTTTGATCTGGTGCATGCGATCGATCGCAATCAGTATGTTTTTTCTTTAGCGGAGGTTGCTATCATCATGTACTCACAAATCAATTCCGGAGCCGTATGGCTGAGTGCAATGCAGAATTTCACCCAGCGTTGGACAAAATTAGCAGCAATCATGGATGATGAGTTTTATGGAAATGCGCGGTTGATCGAGCTGGGGGCAATTGGCTTAACGATGGATATGATTCAGTCCCCATTGACATTATCCGAGCTGCTTGATCAGGAGGAAGAAAAAATTCAAGAAACTGAAAGCTATGATCAGATATCAATTTATGAATTTTTAGGAGAACAATATGAGATTTGAATGGAAAAAATATAAATTAACATCATTGCTGATTGCGGTCTGCGTCGTTGTGTATATAATCACGGTGGTGACATTTGGACGTGAGACCATGAGTGCTTCGCAGGCAATTCAAGCCGGTGGCTTTAATCCTTTGCTGATCCAATACAATCATGAATACTGGCGTTTTATAACGGCAAATTTTATTCATTTTGGTATTTTGCATTTATTAGTCAATTGCTATAGTTTGTATAACGTCGGGAGCTTTATGGAACGTACATTTAAGCCTAAGGATTATGCATTTATCTTATTGATATCCGGTATTTTTACGAATGTGCTGCCTTATATCATGTATTTTCTGTTTGGTATTGGCACATTCAGCGTTGGCGGCGGAATCAGTGGAGTGATCTTTGGATTGCTAGGTGCCATGTGTGTCATTGCCTATCGATACAAAGGCGTTTATTATCATATTTATCGTCAGTTATTGCCGAATATCCTTTTGATGTTTGGAATCTCAATTTTATTGCCGAATATCTCTTTATGGGGACATTTAGGCGGATTTATCGGCGGTATCCTTGCAACTTGGATAGTTTCTTATTTTATTGATAAAAAGAAGAATCAGCCTTTATATAACTAAAAAACTATCCAGCTGCTTAGCTTGGATAGTTTTTATTCTTCAGTACCTAATGCTTCTAATTTAGTAAGATAAGGAGTTAAGATATCCTTCATCTGTTCAAATTCAACGAAAGATTCGTTAATCGTTGTTTCTACTTCGCGTTTATAGGCTTCATTTTTTATAAATTGAACCTCATGATTATTAAACCATGTTTCTAAGTTCATTTTTAGATATTCTAATACAGTCTGTCTCATGCGTTCTGTATCTGCCTGATCATCCAGTGCATCGTAAATAACCTCGATTCCATCGATACGGTCTAGAATATATTGATATTGTCCTAAAATATCATCGAGTTCTTCTACTGAACCCATCTGAGCAAAGAAGGTTTGCATTTTTCCGTCAAAATCATCTACGATTCCTGTTGCATTGCGCTGACATTTCTTGCAGACATGTCTGTTGAATAAAATTCGCTTACCACAGTAAACGCAGCGTCCGCGCCAAAATAACAGGTAGACTAATGAGAATGGAAATGTGAAAACCATTGCTAAAACAAATACTACTTTTTGCCCTAAAGATGCTTTAGGAGCCTTTGCGTATGCCATCTAACCACTCCTTCTTATAAAGTTATAACACAAATAGACATTTCTTTCAACTTATTAACTATTTACTAAAGAAGAAAAAAATAAAGCGTTTTCAAATGCTGTGTTAAACTAGAAAAGCGGAGGGTTAAAATATGATTAAATTAATAGCGAGTGATATGGATGGAACCTTATTGGATGGAAACGGGGGCATCAGTCCATATAATGTAGAAATGATAAACGAAGCTAAAAAAAGAGGGATTCACTTCGTTATTGCGTCAGGAAGAGCTTACACGGATATCCTGCCGGTCACACAGCAGCATGGTGTAGAATGTGCATGTGTCACCGGAAATGGTGCTGAATATATAGACGAAAAGGGAGAACTCATCAGTTCATGCTATTTAGGAGCGAAAGAAGCCATTGGGGTAATCGAAATCTTAAAAGCATTGGATATTAAATTCATGATCTATACGACTGATAACCGTTATTCAATTGAAGCGGTAGAAAATGTACAGGATGCCTTCATTCAGCGTTCCTTACATAAAGATAAAACACAGACTTATGAGGAAGTAAAAGAAAGATTAAAAACACGCCATTCTATTTTCAGAATGGAAGAAGTGGAAGATTATCACTCATTACTGCCGACTAAAAAGATTATTAAAATTGAAGCATTTGATATTGATACGAGTAAGATTGAAGAAGCAAAAAAACGATTGAGTGCTTTAGGCAATGTTGCCTATCTTTCTTCTTTTCCGGATAATGTGGAAATTACTCATAGTGATGCAACCAAAGGAAAGATTTTATTGAAAGCGGCGACACTGCTTGGAATTAAAGAGGATGAAGTTATGGTGTTAGGCGACAGCTTCAATGATTTAAGCATGTTTGAATTGTTTGAAAACTCAGTCGTCATGGCAAACGGTGAAGAAGAAGTCAAAAAGGTGGCAAAATATATAACGGAAGCGTATGATGAAGATGGTGTCGGAAAAGCAATTAAAAGGTGGGTGTTAGAATGAATGATGCATTGTATGCATTAATGAAAGAATTATTTGACGAAAACGAGATTCGTCCGCGTGAACAGCTGGAAGCTTTTATCAATGAAGGATTATGTAAAATTGAAACAACAATGCAGGAAGAAACGATTGAAAGCCTCTTGATCTATTTTGATTTAGACGATTATATCTTTATTGATTATTTGGGTATCAATCCCAAATTTCATGGTCTTGGTTTAGGTTCAAAAGTAATGCAGGATTTTTTAGCTCGTCAAACGAAGCTGGTCTTACTTGAGGTTGAAAAAGTTGATAACGAATTAAAGCAGCGCCGTGTTAACTTTTATGAACGTCTTGGACTTACTTTGAACGATGGGGATTATGAAATGCTGTCTTATCTGGATCCGTCCCAAACGATTCCAATGAAAATTATGAGTTATCCAAAAGCTTTGAATGATGAGGAGTTTGAAGGCTATGTAAAAAAGATAAAACACGATGTTTATCTTTTATAATTGACAAAGTCATGGATTTATGGTATAAATTTGATTGCGGCAATCGCTAGGATATCTGAGTTCCTGACGGATACCTTGGCATTCGCTAAGTTTAAGAAAAAAGGAGAAAACAAATGTTAACTAGAGAAGAAAAAACAGCTATCATGAAAGAATATGCTACTAAAGAAGGAGATACAGGCTCACCAGAAGTACAAATCGCTGTATTAACTGCTGATATCAACAAATTAAACGGTCACTTCAAAGTGCATAAAAAAGATCATCATTCAAATAGAGGTTTATTAAAGAAAATCGGTAGAAGAAGAGATTTATTAAAATATCTTAAAAATAAAGATATCGAAAGATATGCTGCTTTAATCGAAAAATTAGGATTAAGAAGATAATCCTTCTAGGACATCGCTCTGCGATGTCTTTTTTATTAACGATAAGATTTATTTCAATTTTGTTTGGATTAACATAATAAAAATGCTATAATGTATTTTGAGAAAAAATGAGGTGAAAAAGCAGATGTCAAAACAAGTATTTAGTATAGATTTTTATGGAAAAAAATTAACAGTAGAAACCGGAGAACTAGCAAAACAAGCCAATGGTTCTGTTTTAGTACGTTATAATGATACCGTTATTTTATCAACAGCTGTCGCAGGGAAAGAACCAAAAGATGTTGATTTCTTTCCATTGACAGTAACTTATGAAGAAAAATTGTATTCTGTAGGAAAGATCCCGGGAGGATTTTTAAAACGAGAAGGACGTCCTAGTGAACATGGAACATTAACAGCGAGAATGATTGACCGTCCGATTCGTCCGTTATTTGCGGATGGATTCCGAAATGAAGTTCAAATCGTGAACACTGTATTATCTGTAGATCAAGATGCAACACCGGAAATGGCGGCTATGTTTGGCGCGTCTTTGGCGTTGTGTTTATCTGATATTCCATTCAATGGACCTATTGCCGGAGTAACGGTTGGCTATGTAAATGGGGAATTTACAGTCAATGCCGGACCGGAAGAAATGGAAAAAAGTGAAATTCACTTAGAAGTAGCAGGAACAAAAGATGCTATCAACATGGTAGAAGCAGATGCTAAAGAAGTAAGTGAAGAGGTTATTTTGGAAGCCTTGGCTTTCGGACATGAAAAAATTAAAGAATTAATTGCTTTCCAAGAACAGATCGTTATGCAATGTGGAAAAGCAAAACAAGAAATTCCTTTATTTACATTGGATCAGGCGATTGTTGATGAAGTAACTGCCATGGCTTATGACCGTATGAAAACAGCAGTCAGTATTCCAGGTAAGTTAGAGCGCTATGGTGCTATCGATGATTTGATGGCAGAAGTAAAAGCAGACTTTGAAGCACGTGTTTATGATAGTGAAGACAATAAGAAATCTGTCTTAAAACAAGTGGGAATTGTTCTGCATGATTTAGAAAAAGAAGAAGTAAGACGTTTGATCACAGAACAGAAGATTCGTCCGGATGGAAGAAAATTAGATGAAATTCGTCCTTTGGATGCACAGGTGGATTTGTTGCCGCGTGTTCATGGTTCAGCTTTATTTACTCGTGGTGAAACACAAGTGTTATCTGCCTGTACATTAGGTGCTATGGGTGAACATCAAAAAATCGATGGTCTGGGGCTAGAAGATCAAAAACGCTTCATGCATCATTATAACTTCCCGCCTTATTCAGTTGGGGAAACTGGAAGAATGGGGGCACCGGGAAGACGTGAGATCGGACATGGGGCTTTAGGAGAAAGAGCTTTAGCTCAAGTCATTCCTTCTGAAGAAGATTTCCCATATACGATTCGTGTCGTATCAGAAGTATTAGAATCAAATGGTTCATCCTCACAAGCTTCAATCTGTGCCTCTACAATGGCATTGATGACGGCTGGAGTTCCTATTTCTGCACCTGTTGCGGGAATAGCTATGGGACTTGTTAAAAAGGGGGATGACTATACAATCTTAACCGATATCCAAGGGATGGAAGATCACTTAGGAGATATGGATTTTAAAGTAGCCGGAACAACAAACGGGATCTGTGCTTTGCAGATGGATATTAAGATTGATGGAATTACTCAGGAAATCTTGAAAGAAGCCTTGGCACAAGCAAAGATCGGGCGCGAACAGATCATGAAAACAATGCTGGATGCAATCAGTGAAGTAAGACCTCAGTTATCTTCTTATGCACCAAAAGTATTCCAGATGCATATTGATCCTGATCAAATTAGAGACGTTATTGGTCCTGGTGGAAAAATGATTAATGAAATCATTGAAAAATCAAATGATGTTAAGATCGATATTGAACAAGATGGACGTGTTGTCATTTATCATACCGATCAAAACGCAATTAATACAGCAGCAAAACTAATTGAAGCCATTGTAAAGAAAGCCCAAAAAGGTGAAATTTATGAGGCTAAAGTGGTTCGATTAGAAAAATACGGAGCTTTTGTTAACTTGTTTGAAGGAACAGACGGATTGCTTCATGTATCTCAGATTGCTCATGAAAGAATAGCAGCACCTTCTGATGTATTAAAATTAGGAGATACTGTCCGTGTTGTCGTTACAGATATTGATGAAAAGGGACGTGTCAATGTTTCCGCAAAAGCATTGCTGCCTAAACCCGAAAAGAAAGAACCGGTTAAAAAAGAAGAAGCAAAGCCAAATGAATAATATTATCTTGGCTTCTCTTTCTCCCCGCCGCCGTGAATTGTTAAGTCAGCTGGGAGTACCTTTTAGGGTTGAGAGTACAAACATTGAAGAAATAATGGATGATCGTCTGCCTTTAGATTTACGTTTAGAAGATTTGGCATATCAAAAGGCATTGCCGATTGCCCGTCTTCATCCTCATGCGATTGTGATTGGAGCAGATACGATTGTCTGTTTTCATGATCAGGTGCTGGGTAAACCAAAAGATTACCAGGATGCTAAGCGTATGCTTTTGATGTTTTCCGGAGAATCTCAATATGTCTATACCAGTATCACAGTGCTTCAAGGGGAAAAAAGAGTTAGTTTCACCAGTAAAACAGAAGTGGTTTTTAAAATCTTGGATGAAAAGCAAGTAGAAGCATATTTAGCTTATAATGAATGGCAGGATAAAGCGGGAGCTTATGCGATTCAAGGCGCTGGTGATATGCTTGTTGATCATTATGTCGGTGATTTCTATACAATTGTCGGATTGCCGGTGGAACAGCTGCATAAGGTTTTAAAAGAAGAGTTTGATATAGAAGCCTGATTAATTTCAGGTTTTTTTCTTTCAAAAAACGGAATTTATTTTTTTATCTTATTTTAATGTGATAGGATTCTAAGCATAAGGAGGATCAAAAATGATTAAACTAATTGCAGTAGATATGGATGGTACTTTTTTAAATCGCCATTTAGAATACGATCGTCAGCGTTTTCGGGAACTATATAAAATAATGAAGGAAAATGATATTAAATTTGTCGTAGCCAGTGGAAATCAGTATTATCAGTTGAAATCTTTTTTTGAAGATTATCAAGATGAACTGATCTATGTTGCCGAAAATGGAGCATTGGTCATCGATCAGCAGGAGGTTTTGTTTTCAGCCGATATCCCAAAGGAAGAAGTACATCATATTTTAAATATTCTTGAACGCTATCCAGAGATTGAAAAGATCCTATGCGGATTAAACAGTGCTTATATATCAAGTAAAATTCCGGATAAATTCTTTAAAATAATGCAGTTGTATTTACATCGTTTAGAGAAAGTGGATGATTTTTACAGTGTAGATGATCAATTTTTGAAATTTGCCTTAACCTGTCCGCCGGAAAAAACATACCCGTTGACCGATGCTTTAAAAAAAGAAATGAGTGGAAAAATTACACCGGTTACAAGCGGACATGGCTATATTGATCTGATCGTGCCAAGCTATCATAAAGCCAGCGGTATTCAGCGAATCTGTGAACGATATGATATTTTACCAAAGGAATGTATGGCATTTGGCGATGGGGATAATGATATTGAGATGTTAAAGCTATGTTTTTACAGCTATGCTATGAAAAACGGAAGTGATGGTGTTAAAGCTGCTGCACGCTATGAAACGTTATCGAATGAAGAAAGCGGCGTGATTAAAGCCATTGAAAAGCATTTTAAAGAAATGAAATTAATTTAGTATATCCATGGTAATCTATTAAAATGGGGCATATAATAATAGAATTAGAGGTGTAATATGAAAAAAAGAAAATCATTTTGGCTGAACGCAACAATCCTTTTTTATATTGCGGGTTTAGCTTATTCCGTTTATTTTAATTTAAACGGTCATACAGAGCTTTGGTTAGTTCCTGTATCTTGTCTTGTGCCGTTTATTGTCCCGATCGTATTTAAACTCCTACATATTCGACTGACAGAAAGAATCATGATTTTAAATTTATTATTTTGTTTCTTTGCCGCTATTGTAGGCAGTACTTTAGGAGGCTATAATCAGCCTTATTACGATAAGATCGTTCATTTTGGAAGTGGATTATTGCTGACGATGGCAGGCTATATCCTGTTTTGTGTTTTGAAAAAAATACGCCGTGTTGAAAATAAGGAAGACACTTATGTCATGCTGATCTTTATTAATGCATTTAATTTAGCGATAGCGGTACTTTGGGAATTTTACGAATATTCGATGCTGGTCTTTTTCAATTATGACTGTATCAACCACTATTCTTCGGGAATTCATGACAGCATGACCGATATGCTTTGTGCCTGTGTCGGCGGATTGCTGATTACATTAGGAATTTATCATTCTTACCACCGTCATAAACCCAATTTTTTAACGAAAATTTATGAAGAGCTGTTTGATGCGAATGAAAAGGTTTGAGTTTCTCAAATCTTTTTCTTTTTGCATATAATCGACATCTTTATACATACTATCATTGAGGTGATAAAAATGGATGAAACAAAATACAACAAAATTGCCGACAGCTGTAAACCAAAAAGCAGTATTTTGAAAAACTGCATTAATGCGTTTGTTTTTGGCGGCGTCATTGCAGTGATCGGTCAATTCTTATTAGAGTTTTATATGGAACTTCTGAATGTCGGACAAGAAAAAGCATCTGCACCAATGATCATTACAATCGTGTTTATTACGTGTTTATTGACCGGATTTGGTGTGTTTGATAAGATTGCCAAACATGCAGGGGCAGGAACGTTTATTCCAATCACAGGGTTCGCAAATGCAATGAGCAGTGCTGCTTTAGAAAGCAAGAGCGAGGGATTAATTCAAGGGATCGGTTCTAATATCTTTAAATATGGCGGCAGCGTCATTACATATGGAATTGTATCTTCATTTATTTTCGGGGTGATTCGTTATGTCTTCAAAATCTAGTACCCATTTTTTCCATAACGTCTATGTTCAAAGTACCGGAACCTGTGCCGGACCGATGGAACATACCGGACCGTTAGGAAGTTATTTTGATGTTTACTTCGATGATTTGTATTGTCACCAAAAGACCTTTGAAAAAGGGGAAAGAGAAATGCAGAAGGTTGCAATCAATAGCTGTCTGCAAAAAGCAAAGAAAAAACCGGATGATATTGATTTGATTTTAGGCGGTGACCTTACTAATCAGATCACGGCTACGTCATATACAGCGGCGAAATATCCCGTGCCTTACATCGGAATCTACGGAGCCTGTTCCTCTTCATGTCTAAGTATGGGAGTCAGCAGCATGCTGATCGAATCCAACTATTTCTCTTCTGTTTTAGCGTTTGTTTCTTCACACAATGCGACGGCAGAACGTCAGTATCGCTATCCGCTTGAATATGGTATCCAGAAACCCGAAACAACAACCTATACGGCTACCGGTGCGGGAGCAATCTTATTATCTAACCAGCCATCAGATATTCGTATTGAAGCAGTTACCTTTGGAAAAGTTATTGATTTTAAGCAAACGAATGTCAATGATATGGGGCGTGCCATGGCACCAGCAGCTTACGATACCTTAAAACAGCATTTTACAGATACCAATCGTGACTTTAACAGCTATGATTTGATTGTGACAGGAGATTTATCGGATTACGGTAAAAAGATTTTAACCAAGATGTTTGAAGAAGATAATATGGAAGTCAATCATTACAATGACTGTGGAACCTTGCTTTATGATATAGAAAAGCAGGATGTCTTTTTAGGCGGAAGCGGCTGTGCTTGCAGTGCCTTGGTTACATATGGTTATATTATGGATCAGTTAAGACAAAAGAAATGGAAAAAAGTATTGATCGTCGCTACCGGAGCTTTAATGTCCCCAATTACGATCATGCAGAAGGAAAGTGTTCCTTCAATTGCACATGCAATTAGTTTGGAGGTGTGTGACTAATGGATTATATACTCGCTTTTGTGTTTTGTGGTGCCATCTGTGTCATCGCCCAGCTGATTTATGAACTTACTTCATGGACACCGGGACATATTACCAGCTTATTTGTTTGTATTGGTTCGTTCTTGGATTTATTTCATATTTATGATCGCTTAATCGGTATTTTCCATGCCGGTGCGATGCTTCCGATAACCAGCTTCGGACATTCCTTGATGCATGGAGCTTTAGAAAAAGTATCTGAATATGGGTTGCTTGGATTGACCATGGGAATGTTTGATCTTACAGCAGCTGGGATTACAACAGCCATCTTATTTGGCTTTATTGTCGCCATTATCTTTAAACCACGTTCATGAATCAATCCTACGATTATTCTAAGCGAATCATTCAATCAGGAAAGCATGTTTATACTATTGAATTTATTACCAGTCTCGTCAGTGATGATCAGATCACGATGCTTTGTGCTGGAATAGAATTAATTAAAGATCCAAAAGATTTAGATGGAAATCTTTTTAACGGCAGTGTCAAAAAAGTAACGGATTTAAGCACTTTGGATCTTGCCTTGTTATCTGGCAATGCCGTTATTGAAGTAGAACAGCAATACTATGTATTAGAAGTAAGAAAATACCCCAGCCGTTCGATTAACGAACCGGAAACGGAAAAAAGCGTGCGTGGAGCAAAAGACGGATTTGTTGAACAGCTGTTAACGAATACTGGACTGATTCGCCGTCGTATTCGCAATCCGTCCCTAACCTTTGAAATCATCACGATTGGCTCTTTGGCACCGATCGATGTATGTTTATGTTATATAGATGAAATATGTGATCCTGAAATCAAAGCGGATATTCAGGAACGTTTAAAAAATGTATCGACCAAAGATTTGGTAATGTCGGATCGAGCTTTAGAAGAACTGCTTATTCATCAGGTGTATAATCCTTATCCGTTAGTTCGTTATAGTGAAAGACCGGATATCGTTTCTACCCATTTGACAAAAGGAAATTTTGCGATTATCACAGATACGTCCGCATCGGTCATGATGTTGCCAACATCTTTATCTGAGATTTTAGAGCATGTCGAGGAACATCGCCAAGTGCCGATTATCGGAACCATGATTCGCTTAGTTCGTTTATTAGCAGTGTTTCTTTCTGTATATTTGGTTCCCTTTTGGCTGCTTACACTGATGAACGGAAACAAAGGAATCTTCCTGTTTGCGGGAGTCAATGATTTGGAATTCAATCATTTATTAATGCAGTTATTTGTGGTGGAGATTGCCATCGAGCTCCTGCGTATTGCGACCATTCATACCCCGACCGGACTCTCCAGTGCGATGGGGATCATCGCTGCGGTGCTGTTAGGTGAAATGGCGATCGATATGGGGCTGTTTATACCTGAAATTCTCTTATACAGTGCCATCAGCAATGTCGGCGGCTTTGCTACCCCGAACTATGAACTCTCACTAGCCAACAAATATATTAAGTTAGGGATGATCCTTGCTATTTGGATATTCCATAATGTCGGCTTTGTCTTATATAACTTTATATTAATTCTTTATTTGATGCATCTGCACATTTTTGGCTATGACTATCTTTATCCTTTTGTTCCTTTCGATCCTAAGAAAGTACTGTACTTTTTTATACGTAAACCAAAATCAAGCAAAGCGAAGTGACACTCATTTCGCTTTTTATTATGTAGTTTTTTAAATAGAAATATGATAAAATCATAAATTAGAGGTGGAATATGGAAGAATATCGTGTATCTCTTGATCAATTTGTCGGTCCCTTAGATCTTTTACTGCATTTGATCAAAGAAAAAGAAATGGATTTAGAAAACTTAGAACTTTCAAAGATAACCGATCAATATTTAGATTATCTGCATCAGTATCAAGCCGTTAATCTTGAAGTGGCAAGTGAGTATTTAGTCATGGCCAGTTCTTTGATTGAATTAAAAAGTAAAATGCTGCTGCCGATTGAGGTGGTTAAAATCAACGAAGATTATGAAGAAGATCCTCGTGAAGCACTTATTAAGCGTTTGATCGAATATAAAAAATATAAGGATGTTGTTGAAAGCTTTAAGGAACACTACGAATCCCGTCAGCAGTTTTATATTAAGCCAAGCAGCTCGATGGATGAATATGCCATTGATACAGCTAATCTGATTCCTGATAATTTACAGATTTATGATTTGATGAAAGCGATGCAGAAAATGTATCAGCGTAAGATTTTGTCTTCTCCATTGATCACATCTGTCGGCAAGAAAGAAATATCGATCGATGACCGTTGTGATGAAATCCGCCATTATTTTAAAAATCACCGAAAAGTTAATTTTGAAGAATTATTTGATCATCCTACTCGTCATTATTTTGTCGTCACTTTTTTGGCGATTCTGACTTTAGCGAATAAAAAGGAGTTAGCTATCACACAAGAAAAGCAGTTTGATCAGATATTTTTGGAGGCTATAGAATGAATGTAAATACATATAGAGCGGTCATTGAAGGTGTATTGTTTTTAGTTGGTGATGAAGGCTGCGGCGTAAAAGAAATGGCAGCGATTTTAGAGCTGTCAGTAAAAGAAACAGAATCCATGATGCAAGAGATGATGGAACAATTTGAAGCAGATGAACAAAAAGGATTGATGATCGTCTATTTAGGCGGTAAATATAAATTAGCGACTAAAACACAGTTTAAGCCCTATTTTGAAAAGATGGTCAGTCAAGCAGAAGCCAGTCTGTCTAATGCGGCTTTGGAAACATTGGCAATCATTGCTTATAATCAGCCGGTAACAAGAACCAAGATAGAAGAAATCCGCGGGGTCAGCAGTGATGCGATGGTCAGAAAACTGCAGGCAAAAGCACTCATTAAAGAAGTTGGGCGCGAAGATACGCCGGGGAAACCTATTTTGTATGGGGTCAGCGAAGAATTTATGGATGCCTTTAATCTTGCTTCATTAGATGAATTGCCGGATTTGCAGAATATTGCTCAAACCAGCATGGAAGAAGATCTGTTCGACGCGAAATATCGCGAAGAAGATGATAAAGCAAACGAATCAGCGGGATAGCCGAGAGGTTATCCTTTTTCTATATAATTTTTATTTTAATTTATGATTATTTGATGTAGAATAGAGGTATCATGATAGTAGGAGGATATGAAATGGCAGAATTAACACCAAAGAAAACAAAAGTAATTTGTACGATCGGTCCCGCTTCTTCAACAGAGGATACATTGACTGCAATGGTAAAAGCCGGAATGAATTGTATGCGTCTTAACTTTTCACATGGGACTCATCCGGATCATTTGGAAAAGATTCAGATGATGAGAAAGATCAATGACAGCTTAGGAACCAATGTCGCTATTTTATTAGATACAAAAGGTCCGGAAATCCGTACAGGAGATTTTGAAAACGGACAAATAGAAATCGTTAAAGGTGACCAAGTCGTTGTGTGCTATGAAGATGTATTAGGGAATAAAGATCGTTTCTCTATTACGTATAAAAACCTTTATATGGATGTGAAAGCGGGGGATCACATCTTAGTAAATGACGGACAAATGGATTTATTAGTCGACAGCATTAAAGACCGTGATATCTATTGTACCTGTTTAAATGATGGTATCTTAAAAAATAAACGTGGAATCAATGTTCCCGGAATTAAATTAGGATTTGATTACTTATCAGAAAAGGATATCTCAGATATTATCTTCGGCTGTGAAAATAAAGTGGATTTCATTGCTGCTTCATTTGTTCGCCGCGCTCAAGACGTTTTAGATGTCAGAAGACTATTAGTAGAACATGACTGTCCGGAAATTCAGATCATTGCCAAGATTGAAAACCAAGAAGGGGTCGAAAATATGGATGAGATCCTTGAAGTGGTTGATGGCATCATGGTAGCTCGAGGGGACTTAGGGGTAGAAATTCCAGGTGATTTAGTTCCGGTCGTACAGAAAAAATTAATTAAGAAATGTAATGCGGTGGGAAAAATTGTTATTACGGCTACACAAATGTTAGAAAGCATGCAGCAAAACCCAAGACCGACACGTGCAGAGGTATCGGATGTCGCTAATGCGATTCATGATGGAACTGACTGTATCATGCTGTCAGGGGAATCTGCTTCTGGGAAATATCCGGTAGAAGCAGTTGCGATGATGGCACAAATTGCACGCACAACAGAGGATAATTTAGATTATGGTCATTTACATCGCCGTGCTTTGCGTACAGCACCTGCTGATAAGTCAGAAGCAATCTGCTTATCGGTAGCAGAATTAGCGATGCAGTTCGATGTGAAAGCGATCATTGCCTTTACAAAATCAGGATTCACAGCACGTAAAATGTCACGCTATCGTCCGGAATGTCAGCTGATTGCTGCGACACCGGATTTAGATGCGATGCAGAAGCTTGCCTTAAACTGGGGTGTTATTCCAGCTTACTGTAAATCTATGAAAAGCAGTGAAGCCATGCTGAACTTAGCAGAAGTGATTGCGAAAGAAAATGGCGTTAAATCCGGAGAAACAATCATTGTGACCGGAGGAACACCGGGCATCAGTGGAGCAACCAATTTCCTACATTTAATCGAAGTAAAATAAGTCACCGATGGTGGCTTATTTTTTCTTCTTCTTGATGATTTAGCTTTAATGCACAAAAGATAAACAATAATAAAATAAAGATACTGATTCCTAAAAATAAATAGATCCAAATCATTAAATACACCTCAATTTAGGTATTGGCAGAGTTTTGTTAATTATACGTTAAGTTTATGTTACGTATATTTATTTCGATATTTATTTGTGTTAAAGTTGTGTTATGAGGTGGAATTAATGAAAATAACGGATATTTTTACTTTGTTAGGCGGACTTGCCTTGTTCCTTTATGGAATGCATATGATGTCTAGTGGTTTAGAGATCGCAGCCGGAAATAAAATGAAATCGATCTTAGAAAAATTGACTTCTAATCGCTTTTTAGGTGTCGGTGTGGGAGCCTTGATCACTGCGATCATTCAGTCTTCATCAGCGACGACAGTTATGGTTGTAGGCTTTGTCAACGCCGGACTAATGACTTTGAAAAATGCAGTATGGGTGATTATGGGAGCTAATATCGGAACTACGATTACCGGACAGCTGATTGCACTGGATATTACTGCGATTGCACCATTAATTGCATTTGGCGGAGTTGCCCTAGTCACTTTTGTGAAAAATAAAAAAGCAGATGCTTTTGGACAGATCATTGCCGGACTTGGAATTCTATTTATGGGGATGGAGCTGATGACCAATGCGATGTCACCATTAAGAGAATCCCAGCAGTTTATCAGTATGATTTCAAACTTTCAAAATCCATTGATTGGAATTGCAGTAGGGGCATTGTTTACAGCGGTGATTCAATCTTCGAGTGCATCTGTCGGAATTCTGCAGGCATTAGCATTAAGTGGCATTATTACTTTGCCAAACGCTATTTTCGTATTATTTGGACAAAACATCGGAACCTGTATCACAGCGGTTATTGCTTCTATCGGAACCAACCGCAATGCTAAGCGTGCGACACTGATCCATTTATCTTTTAATATTATCGGAACGATTATTTTTGTGGTGATTAGTATGGTAACACCGTTTGCCAGCTTTATGGCATCCATCACACCGGGCAATGTTCCGGCACAGATTGCTAATGTACATACGGTTTTCAATATTGTAACCACTGTTCTCCTGCTGCCGTTTGGGTATAAGCTAGTTAATCTGACCTATAAGATTTTACCTGAAAAAGCGGGGATGGAAGATAAGATGGAAACTAAATTCTTGGATTATAAAGTATTTAATAATGATTTCCATATCGGTACCAGCGCTATTATTATTACTCAGCTGTTTAAAGAGATAGAAAATATGCTGACCTATGTCACAGCTAATGTAAAGCGTTCGTTTGATCTAATTGAGAAATTTGACGAAAAAACATATAAAAAACTCTTAGAGGATGAAGAATATATCGATTATTTAAATAAAGAAATCATCACCTATACGACCAATGCTATCTCAATTGAATTTCCTGTTGAGGAAAGTAAAACGATTGGATTATTCTTGAAAGCAGCGGGAGATTTAGAAAGAATCGGCGATCACGCTGTCAATATTTCCAGCCGTTCATTAAAGCTGCACAGCAATAATGAGCATTTCTCTTCTGAGGCAATTGAAGAAATTCATCAGATGTGTGAATTAACAGCAAAGTTGCTTGAAGAGCTGAATGTCAAAGATCGTAAAGAACTGATTGGTATTATTAAAAAAGTAGATGTTTATGAAAATAAAATCGATGATGCCAACAAGCAATTTTCAATGAATCAGCTGATTCGTTTAAAAGATAAGAAATGTACACCGGAGCATAGTGCTTTCTATACGGAAACACTAACGGATTTTGAAAGAATCGGTGATCATGGATTGAACATTGCGATTAGCTTTAATGAGATTATCGATCATTTAACCTTACTAAACGGGGATACAGAATAAACTGTGTCCTTTTCTTTTTCAATATTATATAATATTAAAAAGGAGGATTAAGATGGGAACGTTATTATATAAAACAAAGTTAATTCGTGGCAAAAGAAATTTAATTACGGATGTTCCGGGCGTAAAAGTAGGGCATGTCACATTGTCTGATCATAATATTCAGACCGGGGTAACAGTGATTCTGCCGCGTACAGATAATATTTTTCAAAATAAATATGTTGGAGCTTCTCAGGTTATCAATGGGTTTGGCAAGAGTATCGGATTAGTTCAGCTTGATGAATTGGGCACATTAGAAAGTCCAATTGCTTTAACGAATACGCTGAGTGTTGGGACAGCTGCACAGGCAGTAGTGAAATGGATGCTGAAGGATAATGAAGATATTGGGACAACCACAGGAACCATTAATGTTGTTGTGGGTGAATGCAATGATGGCTATCTCAATGACATTCGTGGTTGTCACGTAAAAGAGGAGCATGTTTTTGAAGCTTTTCAAAATGCTGACGAACACTTTGAAGAAGGAGCAGTAGGAGCAGGACGCGGCATGACTTGCTTTGGGGCAAAGGGCGGTATTGGCTCAGCTTCGCGTATCATTACAATAGATCATAAAGACTATCATGTCGGGAGTTTAGTATTAACTAATTTTGGGCTGAAAAAGGATTTCACCTATCATGATTTGAAATCAGAGGATATTGAAGAGCTAGAAAAAGGATCAATCATGATGGTTCTTGCTACCGATGTTCCTTTAGATGCACGACAATTAAAACGTGTCTGTCGCCGCATGCCGATTGCGTTAGGACGCTTAGGCTCTTATATGGGAAATGGCAGCGGAGATATAGCCATCGCTTTTTCGACTGCCAATACGATCCCTCATTATGCCGATGAGGAAATTCTGAATGTTAAAACATTGCATGAAAGTAAAATAGATAAAGTTTTTCGGGCAGCTATAGATGCATGTGAGGAAGCCATCTTTTCATCTTTAGTTCATGGTGAGACCGTTACAGGAAGAGATGGCAATACAACGCTTTGTCTAAAAGAAATGTTAGCTAATCAGGAAAAAGAATGATATCGTTCATTCTTTTTTACTAGATGAAACGGCATAGGTGTAGTAAAGTAAAGATATAGGGAGGAAAAACGATGAAAACGAGCAAAGAATTTTATAATGTATGCAAAGTAAAAGAGAGTGTTTATCATATTGGCAGTACAGAAGGTGTTTTTATGGATTTATTTGTGGGAAGCAATCAGGCATTATTATGGGATACCGGCTATGGTTTTGGTAATCTTCGTCACACTGTCGAAGCACTTACAGATAAACCGTTGATTGTAGTAAACAGCCATGGACATTTAGACCATGCCTGCGGTAATTTTCAGTTTAGTGACTGCCCTGTTTATATGCATTTAAAAGACAAGAAATCTTATGAATATTTCAACAGTGAAAGTGCCAGAAGAGAGAATATAGAACGGGTGAAAGATACTAAAGATGCCTTACCGAGTGACTTCGATGAAGAATACTATATCCATGCCCCAATAATACCGATATTACCGATAAAAGAAGATGATCAGTTTGATTTAGGCGGTATTACCTTAACCGTAAAAGAAGTGCCGGGACATACTGCCGGAAGCATTGGCTTGATCTATGAAGAAGAACACTGGTTTTATGCCGGTGATGCAATGAATCCATTTGTCTGGTTGTTTTTACCGGATGCACTCTCTTTATCGATTTATTTAAAATCCCTTGAAAAAGCAAAGACATTTAACTGTAATCAATTATGTATCAGCCATCATCAAGAATTATTAGATTATACGATCTTGGAAAGCTTTATTCGCTGTGCTAAAGAATTGGACTATACTTCGGGAATTCCCTTTGAAAATACGCTGTTTCCTCAATATAAAGCCCGTATCTGTCCGCTTAAAGGAGCTGACCAGACGCTTATCGGTCAGGTAGAATGCCCTGCTATTGTCATTAGCGAAGATCGATTACTGGAGAAAAAATCATGATTAAACCAAAACGATTAAAACCCCAAGATAAGGTAGCGATGGTTAGTCTGTCATGGGGTGGTATTGGAGATAAAGAATTTATTCATAAATATAATATCGCTAAAAAAAGAATGAAGGATGAGTTGAAGCTTGAACTGATTCCAATGCCTCATGCCCTAAAAGGCACAGAATATATTATGAAGCATCCCAAAAAACGAGCAGAGGATTTAATGACAGCTTTTTTAGATGATGATATTTCAGCTATCTTTTGTGCTATTGGCGGGGATGATACCATTCGCTTGCTCCCCTATATTGATTTTCAAGTTATCAAAGATCACCCTAAAATATTTATGGGATATTCAGATAGTACGGTAAATCATTTTATGATGTATAAAGCCGGATTGATTTCTTTTTATGGTCCTTCTATCATGTGTGAATTTGGAGAATATACCAAGATGTTTGACTATACATTAGATGCTGTACGAAAAATTTTATTTCAGGATATCACGGGATATGCCATTCCTTCAAGTCCTCTTTGGAGCAAAGATTCTGTTGAATGGAAAGAAGAAAATCAGCATACACTAAAAAAGCTGATTCCAGATCAGCATGGTTATGAAATCTTACAGGGGAAGCAGACAGTGACGGGGCATCTGTTAGGAGGCTGCCTTGATGTTTTTATGATGGTTGTTGGGACTGCCATCTGGCCTGACTTATCACAATGGAAGGACGCTATTTTATTTTTTGAAACCAGTGAGGAAAAGCCATCTCCGGAATTTGTAACGTATACCTTGCGCAATCTGGCAGCTCAGGGAATACTGCGGGTTATTAAGGGAATAGTGGTCGGAAAGCCACAAAGTGAAACCTATTATGAAGAATATAAAGAAGTCATCATGCAGGTTATGCTTCAAGAAGAACAGCTTGAAGATTTAGTCATCTTCTATAATATAAATATCGGACATGCCATGCCAATTGGTATCTTGCCTTATGGTGTAACATGTGAACTTGATCCAATAAAGAAAACAATCACCTTGTTAGAAGAAGCGACTATTCAGTAATTATTTTCAATTTTGTAAAATAGAAGGGCGAATCTTGTAATTGTAAAGGGTTTCCTTTAGAATATATCTAAAGGAGACTTTTTATGGAAATAGGAACAAAAGGGCAATATGGATTAGAAGCACTTGTGTATATGGCAAGCTGTCCTGAAAATACACAATTTTCAATTAATACAATCGCAACACAAAGAAATATTTCAGAAAAGTATTTGGAACAGATATTCTCCTTACTTAAAAAGGGCGGGATCATTCAAAGCAGCCGAGGAAAATATGGCGGATATCATTTTTTGATAGCACCTAAAGATCTGACCGTACTAGAAGTTTTAGAATGTTTGACCGGGAGCTTGGAACCGGTCAAATGTATTCAGTCGGTTCACTGCAAGCGAGAAGCTATTTGTAAAAGCAAGCCAGTATGGGAAAAAATGTATGATCATATGAAATTGGTGTTAGAAGATGTAACGATTCAGTCTTTAGCGGATGAATATAGGAGACAATTATGAGATTATCAACAAAAGTACGATATGGATTGCGTTCGCTGATTGCTTTGGCACAGGAAAAAGGAGAGCTGCTTTCGATCAGTGTCATTGCCAGTGAACAAGAGCTTTCACAAAATTATTTAGAAAATATTTTCGCGGAATTTAAAAAAGCCGGCATTATTGAGAGTGTTAAAGGGGCAAAAGGCGGTTATCGCTTGATAGTGGATACAAATGAATCAGCATTGTTGATATTATGGAGATGCTGGATCACGAAATTCATGTTGGCGGCAATAAAAAACATGATGTGCTAAATGACATCATAAATCGACGTGTGTATGAGCGTTTGGATAAAGAGCTTTATACTTATTTAAAATCAATCACTTTAGCTCAGATTGCTGAAGAGGATATTGATAATATCAGCTTGTTTTAATGAGGGAGAAAATAGATGGATAAGAAGATTGCTTTTTTTGATATTGATGGGACAATGGTGAATGTGCCTAATGGAATGATGCATCCCAGCAGTGAAACGATGAGAGTTTTAAATGAGTTTAAAAGGCAGGGAAACTATATTGTGGTTGCGACCGCACGAGGGAGTGCACCCGGAAGTGTGCAGGACATTGATTTTGACGGCTATATCTTCAATGATGGACACTATATTCTTTTTGATAAAGAGGTATGGCTGGATGATATCTTTTCGAAGGAAGACATCGCTAAGCAAATGGCAGCTTATAAAAAACATGGCGGAAAAAGTACATTTTGTGGACATGTTCAGACTTGGTGTGAATATTTAGATGATCCGATGGTGATCGATCATCGGGAAATGTTTTCCGGAACACGTGCACGTCCAACAGATCAGATTGAAAAATTCACAGCGGAGGATGTAGAAGCGATATCTTGCTGTGTACTATTTGAAACGACTGAGCAGTTGGAAGCCTGCTATAATGAGTTGAAAGAAGATTTCACAATGGTTCCTTATTATACGGGACTAATTCGCATGGATGTTTATAAAAAGGGGTTTACTAAGGGACCCGCTTGTCAATATATGTATGAAAAATTAGGTATTCCTAGAGAAAATACTTATGCTTTTGGTGATGGGATTAATGATAAAGAGATGCTTCAGCTTGTTGGTCACGGCATTGCAATGGGCAACGGGTTAGATGAAATCAAAGCTGTTGCTGATGATATTACAGATACTGTCGATGAGGATGGTATTGCAAAGGCGTTTAAAAAATACTTTAATATTTAAAAATATCCCCGTTCAATAAAACGGGGATTGTTTTTATTCTAATGTGTAATTCTTTTCTATCGGTCTTACAAAACTATAGACAACCGCACAGATGATGCCTTTTAAAAAATTGAATGGAAAATAAATAATAAAGATCGCCTGTGCATAAGGAGATAAAAAGTTAAGTAATGACGGTATTGAAATGTTGGAACCATATTGCTTATTAAATGCCATGATATCGACATTAAAAGGCAGCTGAGTATACCAGGTTGGTTTATTCATCAGATACGTAGGTGTAACAAATAAGTAATTAATAATATACATAATAAAAGCAAATGTCAGCATGGTTAGAAACATATTCACCGCATAGTTTACCCATGGCTTTTTAAAATGCAATACCTTTTTTAATAGGTAATACATCATACAGATACTTAAGCTGGCAATCAACGAGGTGATCTGCCCGATCGCAATTGGTCCCACAGGACCTTTAAATAAAACAGACGCTAAAAATTTACAGATACAAACAAAGACGGCTGGAATCACTCCCATTGTTGAAACGGCAGACAGCACTACGATCTCTGAAAGATCAAAGTTCAGCCACGGAGCAAACGGATAGGGAATCTCAATTAAATTGAGGATCATTCCTAATGCGGATAAGATCGCGATCATCACCATTTTTCTTGTTTTAGTACTTTTCACAAATATTCCTCCCTTATATATAAAAAATATCGTGAAAATACTAATCTTCACGATAAAAGGGCATTTTATAATACAAAAAAATGTCTCTCTTCCATCTAGACTGTACTATCGGTATTGGAATCGCACCAATTCATGCTGTTAAACAGCTCGCGGACTTTACCGCCGGTCGGGAATTTCACCCTGCCCTGAAGACGTTCTTTTCATGTATAGTGTATGTCAATTTCTTTTTCTTGTCAATCCCTTTGCCTACTATTTTTATAATATGAATTATGGTATGATGAAATAAAGAGAGGGGTTACAAAAGGAGGGGAGAGCGATGATTAAATTAAACCCAGTCTACTTGTTTGATAAAGAGGGATTATCGGAGTATTTGCATCAGCAGGCATTAGACGGAAATCATATTACATATGTTACCTCAGATTTTTTGGTATTTAAAAAGGGAGAGCCAAAAGATATCTATTTTACCGTGTTATTATCGGACGATCAGCCAATCGAGAAAGTGAAAAGAGAAACGGTATCATCTTCTTATGAATATAAAATTTATCCCTATAATAAAGATGAAGAATTTTCTATTGAATTGCGCAAACGGTCACGCTTATCAAAATATATTTACATTACCCCATTAACCAATATAATATTTAGCTTACTGCTCATTTCTACCATTAATCGATCAATGAATAATTTTATTTTGAGTAACAGCAGACGATTATTTAGTGTAATGACATTTCCAATTTGTGTGGGAGTTTTTATCTTTTATTGTTTTTGGCTATGGCGAAAAAAGAAAGCTGTAGCAGCGGCAAAGAAAAATCATGAATATCTCTTTAAAAGTAAATGGGATTATATAGGTAAGCTTCTTGCGGTCATTGTGATTTTCATCAGTTGTTTTATTGCTTTAGGCTTCAGCAATATTTGTTTACTTATAATAGTACTCTATCTCTTATTTCATTTTGTCTTATCCGATGTTACTTTACCTATCTTTATCACGATCATGTTGCTTTATATCTTTATATTTATTCCTACAGATTCAAGGAATGATCAAAGCTTTTTATTGAAGGAATATTTACCATCCACTTCAAGTGTATCTATGTATAATTGTGATCAAACCTTATTTGTATCAAAATATGAGAATTTAGTGGCACGGGATTATACGACAAGTTACAATGTAACCATCATGTATGACTATTATCATGTGACTTCTTCATGGACCTTGAATAAGCTAGAGGAGTATCTCTTTATTCAGCAGAGAAATCCTATTCAATTAGATACATATGAATCGCTTAACGATGCTTCCTTTGAGCGGGCTTATATCAAAACAGTAGAAGGAAAAGTTCAACTTTATTATTTTCAATCCGGCAATCACGTCTTAGTTTTAACGAATCGTTCACCAAATACAACTGAACAAGTTATTCGTTTCGCTAAAATGAAACTGAATGTAGGAGGGTGAGCAATATGATTGTATTAAATCGTTTTCGCCGTTTTGATACGGTAGGCTTATCACGATATCTAAGTGATGAAGCTAAATTAGGGCATCATATTCGTTATGTATCACGATTGTTTTTAATCTTTAAAAATGAACAGCCAAAGAACAGTTATTATGTTGTCTTACCTAGACCGATGAAATTAAAGGGGGATATTGACGGGAAGCAGCTGAGAACCTCTGTCGAGTATGTCATCTATGAAACCAAAACACCGCCCAATGCGGATAGTGTTAAATTAGATAAGGAATCTTATTCAATGAACTGGTGGCTGCTTCTGTTTATGATCATCATTCCAATTTTAGCGTCGGGATCTTATCGTTTTGAACTGGCAAACAGTGCTTATGTTTTAAGCAGGGTCGGAACACTCATTTTATTAATTTTATCATGTATCCTTTATATCTATTATGAACATGAAAAAAAGAAAAAGAGATCCTCTAAAACGGAGAGCAGAAAAACAAGCATAGTGATTCCGATCTTGGATTATATTGGGCTTTTCGTTCTGTTATTATCCTTTTCCCTTCTTGTTTTTGGTATCAGCTATCGGGTTATTCTATTCCTAATAGCGGCGGTCTTCTTCCTTTTTATTCCAATTCGAGAATATGTTTTTTGGTGTTTATTTGCTTCTATTGCGATGTGGGGAATAGTGACGCTTCATCCAACCAATGTTGATAGGGTTCGTGAAGAAGATTATTTTCCAATTCAAATTATTGATGAGAAAATTGAACGAGATCAAACTGGCTTTGTGCCGGAATATGAAGAGTATTATGCCAGTCAAAAAATTGAAGATGCATGGAAATCAGTTCACTATATCTATTATCGCACAAGCGGTGATTATGCTTTTAACCGATTAAAAAGCTTTGTGAGATATAGCCCTGAGGATTTTAGAGATATTGAGATTGAAGGATTTGATCGTGTCATGGTAAAAGAAAAAATAGACTATCAAAAAGTAGAGGTAGAAGGCGTTGAAGAGGTTTATCAAAAAGAAACAGAAATCACCGAATATTATTTTGAAAGCAATCATCAAATATTAATTATCCATCCAATAGAAGGTGGAGATATCATTGGTTTTGCCAAGGCGAAGATGAAAATATAAAAAGAGAGGGGTTATTTTCCTCTCTTTTGTCTAAAGTTTTTGTTTTTTTCTTTGGCTTCTTCCGCTAATCGTCTTAAATCTTTAACTTCCTGAGGCTTTAAGATACGATATTCTCCGGGAGTCATTCCTTTTAGGTTGATTCCGCCACAGGCAGCACGATGTAAACGAATCAGATCGTGTCCAACCGCTTCAAACATACGGCGAACCTGACGATTCTTACCTTCGACCAAGCGAATTAACATACGTGTGTTTTTATGCTCCATGTTTTTAGCTGTCACCTTTATTTTACATGGCAGTGTTTTGGCACCATCTAAATAGATTCCTTTTTCTAATTGATGAAGCGTTTCACCTGTTACGATGCCACGTACAGTAATATCGTATACTTTTTCTAAATGACTGCTCGGATGCATGATTAAATTTGCAAAATCACCATCGTTTGTCATGAACAATAAACCTGTAGAATCATAATCCAAACGACCGACAGGATATACACGTTCTTCAATTTCATTGAATAAGTCAACGACACATGGACGTCCTAATTCATCACTTGCTGAACTGATCATTCCTTTTGGTTTGTATAAAACATAATAAACTTTATTTTCAAATTCGATGGTTTTTCCGTCAATTTGGATCACATCGCCTTTTTTCACTTTTGTACCCATTTCTGTGACGGTTTCACCATTAACTGTCACTTTTCCTTTTGCGATAAGTTCTTCTGCTTTTCTTCTAGAAGAATATCCGCTTTTGGCAATGACTTTTTGTAATCTTTCCATTTTTATCACCCAAATGCATTATACAGGAAAACGGTTAAGATTAAAAGAAAATAATTGTCATGATAAAAGCGAAGAGGATTGCAAGCGCATCTAAAAACAGTCCTAAGCCTACTGCTTTGCTGTCATTTTTGATTCCTAATGAGCCTAGATATAAGCTGGCGACATAAAGGGTAGTATCTGTAGAAGACTGAATAAAGGTGGCTACCATACTGAAGAAATGGTTTAATCCATACTGCTGATAGATCTGATCCAACAACAATAAAGAACCACTGGAAGAAAAAGGTCTTAAAAACATCATAGATAATAATTCGCTCGATACATTTTTAAAGAGTGGGATTTGACAGATCGTTTGTACAAGTCCGGTTTTAATCATCATATTAATAAAAAACATCAATGCCAGCAGAGCGGTAAAGAGTGGTATAAAAAGCGTAAATCCTTCTTTAGCTCCTTCAACAAATAAATCAAAGCAGTTTGCTTTTTTATAGGTCCCATAGATAACTATAAAAGCAATAAAAATAAGAATGATTTTATTCACGGTATTTATAGTTAATAATCAGTAAGCCGATGGATAAGGCAAGCAGACTGATCATAATGGTATAAGGAATAAAATCGGCACTATGGGTAGTATCGTAAGTTTGTCTTAAGGCAACTACGGTTGAAGGAAAGAAAGATAATCCGGTAGTATTGAGGATAAAGAGAGTCATCATCGCTTTAGACAGGCGATCCGGAGTCGCTTCTTTAAGCAGGCGCATCGCTTTTAATCCGCTGATGGTTGCGACACTTCCTAATCCAAAAAGATTACTTAATAGATGTACACTGATATATCCCATTGTTTCTTGATTAACTCCTTTAAATAAATGTTTTAAAATAGGCTGAATTAAATGAGATACTTTCTCTAATAAGCCACATCCATTCGCCATATTCAATATACCATTGAAAAAGCAAGCATTTAAAGTGAGTTTAAGCGCCATGTTGAGGGCATCGTTTGGCACTTCGAAAAGTAAGGCAAACAAGGTGTTTTCTTGATGCGTTAATAAACCATAACCTATACAGATAACGATGCAGACTGACCAAATCTTATTCATAGATCAGACGCTTGAATACTTCATAAATCTTATCGAGCAATGGTGAGCGTAGGTATTCATAAGAATAGGAACCGACTAATTTTGAATTGGCATACAGATCAATCTTATCTTGCTGAACGGTATAAGAAACTTTCACTTCCTCATCCTTTTTAGCCGGAAATGTCAATTGTTCATCTAAGGTAAACTTATAATGATCAATAATATGGGTTCCCTTGTTAAAAAGAAGGATTTCATCATAACAGTTAAAATAGGTTTCAAAGAGATTTTCCTGTAGTCCAAAGTCATCTCCGCAGTTAAAGGTTACGCAAACGAGTGTGATGCCGTCTTTTCTAGCGGCATTAACCAATGTACGCTTCGCTTTTTTAGTGTAGCCGGTTTTTCCGCCAAGACAGTATTCATAATTAGCCAGCAGTTTATTTTTGTTAGTCCAGCTGCCATTACGATCTAATCGACGATATGTCTGGGTACCTACGATTTTAGCGAAAATGGGATTATTGATGCAGTAGGACATTAATAGTGCCATATCATAGACACTGGATATATTTCCGTCATCCTCCTCATCTAAACCACTGGGATTATTGAAATGCGTATTGTCCATTCCAATTTCTCTTGCTTTTTGATTCATCATTTCTACAAACTGATCTACGCCCTGACCAACATGATCGGCAATGGCTAAAGCGGCATCATTTCCCGAACGAAGCAATAAAGCATACAATAAATCCTGCATGGTGATAGTATCGCCAATATGTATATAGACGGCACTACCGTATGCTTTGGAAATGGATTCATTTAAGACGATCTCTTGGGAGAGTTCACAGTTTTCTATGGCTACGATTGCAGTCATGATCTTCGAAATACTTGCCACACTTTGTGTCTGATGGATCTCTTTACCTTCTAAAACCTGCAAGGTATCGGCATTCATCACAATATAATTCTTTGCATAATACTCTGTGGCGTTGACAGGGGTTATGCAAAAACAAAAAATAAGGCAGAAGCTTAAAAGTCTTTTCATTTTATCACCCTTACACTATATGATTTAATCATTTATTTCATACCACTGACATCTGGTGTCTTTATGATGAGCTATCTTTGATTTTCTTTTTATTATATAATGAAAACAGAATGAATATTAAAGTCAGAGGGTGGGAAAAGATGAAATTATTAAAACTCTGTATGTCGGTATTATTGATGTTTTCCTGTATTGGCTGTGGAGCAAATGGTATTGATAAACTCGAATTTCTTGTTAAAGGGACAATGAACGATGAAGACTATATAATAAAAAAAGATGAATTTCATGCTAAAGTAATGTTTTATGCACAGAACGCAGAATTTGAAGAACTGAGTTTAATTGTTGAAAATACGAATGATCAGACAGTGGTCATGGAAAAGACTGTGTTAAAGAGAGATTTGAGTGATGAGACTGTATGTGAAGTGAGTATGGAAAATAATGATGAACTAGGTTATCTGTCTATAGGAATTGATGGGGACTATGAAAGAATAGAGATTGGATCAAAATGGGATAATGTGTTTGTGGAATGCTATCATGTTTCACAAAAGGAAAGTGCTTCACTAGATACCATGCAGTTTTTAGAATATAAAGGATATGCTGCAGAAACAGTGGATTTATTCGCTATTAAAAAGCTTCCTTCAGATAAGGAATACATAGTAAAATTAGCAGTAGCTTAGTTAAATAATCAAAAGCATATCATGAAGATATGTCTTTTTTTCGAGATTTAAAAATGATGTAAAATTAAATTGTCACTAGATATAAAAAGTGCTAAGATATAGACACTGTAAGGGGAGGGGGAAATTTATGAAACAAAAACAACCAGGCTTAAATGGGATTACAGAGGGGATTATTTGGAAACAATTGCTTTTCTTTTTCTTTCCTATATTAGTGGGAACTTTTTTCCAGCAATTATATAACACGATCGATGCGATTATTGTTGGTCAATATGTAGGAAAGGAAGCATTAGCAGCAGTCGGGTCAACGGGAAGCTTGATCAATCTGCTGGTCGGTTTTTTTGTTGGATTATCTTCAGGAGCAACGGTTATTATTGCTCAATTCTTTGGGGCTAGAGATGATGAAAGTGTCTCTAAGGCAGTGCATACTTCGATTGCTTTATCGATTGTCGGCGGAGCAATCATTATGGTGGTCGGAATCATCTTTGCACCAAGCTGTTTAAAGGCAATGGGAGTGCCAAGTGACATCATGCATTATGCGGTAGATTATACACGTATTTATTTTATTGGGATGATTGCTTCTTTAATTTATAATATGGGTTCGGGAATCCTGCGTGCGATAGGAGATTCAAAACGCCCATTATACTTTTTAATTATCAGCTGTTTTGTCAACATCTTTTTAGATGCCTTATTTGTTATTGTATTTAAGATGAATGTTGTCGGGGTAGGGATCGCAACGGTTATTTCACAAATTGTGAGTGCCATATTAACAATGATGGTATTAATGCGAACCAGTCAGTCCTATAAACTATATTTGCGTAAGATTCGCTTTTATCGTGAAATTTTAAATCGAATTATTACAATCGGATTACCGGCAGGCTTACAGTCTGTGATGTATTCGGTCTCTAATATTATCATTCAATCAAATATCAATGCTTTTGGTACAGATACGATTGCCGCATGGGCTGCTTATGGGAAAATAGACTCCTTATTTTGGATGGCAATGGGAGCCTTCGGTGTATCCATTACTACGTTTGTGGGACAGAACTTTGGAGCAAAGAAATTTGACCGTGTTAAAAAGAGTGTCGTTGTCTGTTTGAAAATGGCAATGGGAGTATCCATCGCTTTAAGTGTAATCCTCTTCTTTTTTGGCGGAACATTCAGTCAGTTATTTACCAACGATGCTGCGGTTATCAACAAAAGCAGTGAAATCATTCGCTTTTTGACACCATTTTATTTTACCTATGTCTGTGTTGAAATATTATCCGGTGCAATCAGAGGAACCGGCGAATCATTGAAGCCCATGATTTTAACATGCTTGGGAATCTGTGTTTTACGTGTTGTTTGGATTCTGGTGATTGTTCCCCTATATCCGTCTTTTACGATGGTCACCGTCAGTTATCCGGTAACTTGGGCAGCAACTTCGATATTGTTCATCATTTACTATGTTCGAGGAAGCTGGCTTAAAAAACATATTGAAAAAGAGAACGAAGTTACAGAGTAGACCATGTCAATGACATGGTTTTTATTTCGAATAAATTTAAAAACAAGATTGTGTGAACTATTTTTATATGATAGTCTAAAATTAAGAAGAATGTTATTTTATGGGGAATGTGGAATTAAATTAGAATGGGAGGGATAAAATGCATTTAGAATGTAGAAACATTGTGAAAAAATATTCAGATACAGTCATTCTGGATCATATCAGTTACTTGTTTAAACCGACAAAAATGACAATGATTCAAGGAAAGAGCGGCAGCGGAAAATCCACTCTTTTAAATGTATTGTCAAAACATTTAGAAGTAGATAGTGGAGAAGTTATTTGTGATTACTCTTTACTTCGCTTTGTATTTCAAAATCATTATTTGATCAATGAATTAAATATCAAAGAAAATATATTAAGTGGGATAGAAAATACAGATCAGGCAGTTGATGAAGCCTATTTCAATTACCTGATACAAACGCTTAATATTCAGCATTGTTTAAACAAAAGGGTGAAAGAATGTTCTCAGGGAGAATGTCAGAGGGTAAATATTGCCCGTGCTTTAATCGCTAAGCCAGACCTTATCTTGATGGATGAACCAACTGGAAATTTAGATGAGCATAATACTCAAGAAGTCATGAAAATGATTAAACATTTGCAGAATGAACTTTCTTTAACGATCCTTTGTGTATCCCATGATCAGTCATTAGAAAAATATATGGACGAAGTACTTTACTTAGAAAATGGAGAATTGGAGATTAAAAAATCGATAAATGAAAGTCAGGAACCCATTACTAAAGAAAAGACAATATCAAAGACTTCTAAGTTAAAAATTATGGAGTATGTAAGTCTCTTTCTTCTTCATCATAAATGGATTGTGCTTCTGCAATGCCTGTGTGTTGCCTTTTGCTCAATGACGATCTTTTTATCAGCTAATATTGGAAGTAATTTAAAAAATTATTATTATGAAGTGGCTTCTAAACAGCCTAACCATTTACAGATCGCCATCACAAGTAAAACGGGAACTCGTATTTTAAGTAATGAAATTAACAATATTCAGCAAATGGAGCATATAACCCATGTGACTCCACAATATTTTTTATACGGTTGGCAAAGAAATGAGGAACATAAGCTATCTATGCACTCTGATAGTGGACTTGTAGAAGAAAGTGAACAGGTTCCATTAGATGCATTTATTTCAAAGGCATCGGCTAAAGTTGTGAGTGGAGATTATCCAACGGCTATGTTTGAAATGATGATCGACAGTAATTCGGCTGAGGCACTGAATGTTATGGTAAATGATACTATTCATGTTGTGATTCCTTATGTTGAATATTATCAGATGAAAGAATATCAGGATCTTTCTTCTGTTTATCCCTTCTTTTCCATGCTGTCCCCCTTCTTAAATGAAGTGAATTTGGAGTTTAGGGTGACAGGTATCTTTGACAGTCAGGAAAATGTTTATCGAGGAATGATGTTCCATGAACAGTTAAATGATTATTTTCTTGATGTAGTGAGCCAAGCTGAAGTTCCTGAGGGAATGATTCCGGCTAACTCTGCAGAGACGATGACAATAATGGTAGATAAATTAGAAAATGTTGTCTCTGTCTATGAATTACTTGTGGCACAATATGACCATGAGTATCAAAATACAGTAGTTACGATTATGAAAGGTTTTGAGGATCTGAATAACATAGAAGATATTTACAGAATAATTTCAACGTTAGTTGCGATTGTCATGATTGTGGTCATTGTTGTGGTATTAAGAATGCTTCTTGATAAAAAAGATCGTATGATTAATATTTTAAGTTTGTTTGATTTTTCTAATAAAGCTGTAAGATGGTTTTATTTCTTTGAGAGTTTATTTATTTTAATTGTCAGTTTAATGCTGCAATTGGTGATTTTGAATTTCTTTGTTCCGTTTTTTAATAAATTCTTATTTAAAGTGAACCCAATTGTTTTTCAATTGCAAATTGCATTAGATAATGAATTGCAGCTATTACATATGAGCATGAGTCAGATCAGCATTGCTTTTTTGATCGTTGTGATTGCAATGAGTATATCTCAATATTGGCATTATAAAAAGTATTTGAATATCAATGCAGTGATGACATTAAAGGAGGATGATGATTTATGATAAGAATAAAAAATTATAATCAATTACTGAATCATCAATCCCTCTTTCATATAGAGGAATTTGAAGTAAAGAAAAATGATTTTGTGATGATTACTGGAGCGAGCGGCTGTGGGAAAACTACTTTACTAAATATGCTGTATCATTTACCGGAGCTGAAGTCCTGCTATAGAGAATATGTACTGCAAAACAATATGCTGTTGGATGAGCTGACCTTAAAAGAGAATATTGATTTTTTTATCAAAGAAAATGATGAAAAAACAGATAAATATTTAGACTTGCTGGAACTGAAGCATGTTTCAAACTTGCCGGCTTATCAGCTTTCCGAAGGGCAAAAACAGCGCGCTTCTTTTTTGAGAGCTTTGCTGATGCAGCCGGAGATCTTATTTTTAGATGAAATAACAAGCAAACAGAATATTGAGATGATTCAGATAATGATGACGTTATTAAAGGAATATCAAAGTACAATGACAATCATTATGGTGACACATGATTTATCGTTATTAAAATACGCTAATAAACATTATGCGTTTATTAACGGAGAAGTCGAAGCTAAAAAAGTAGAAGAAGCACCTTTACAGACCGCTTCATCAGAATATTGTGGGGTACAGCCAATAGGAAAATTGGTAATAAAAAATATAAAAGCTCACTTCAAAGAGGATATCCTGATAATGCTGTGTTTAATGTTGTTATGTATGACCTTTATGCTGTCCTTTAATGCTGGAAAAAGCCTGAAAAGTGAAATTTCAGCGTGGTATCAGAAACAATATTCCTATTATAGTTTAAGCGTTTCTTTCATGGATGGAGTGAAAGATGCAGATGAAGTTATTGCTATCTCCAATCAGTTAGGAGCAGAGGATTATGTACTCAACATGAAACTGCTTGAACAGCCCCAGACCATTATAGTGGAGCAGATACCGATTCAAATCGATACAATAGAAATAGATAATACATTAGCGGAGAATACGATCAAGCTGCCAAATGTTTCAGGGAGCAAAACCGATATCCGATTATCAGTTTTTTCAGGAAGCAAGGAATTTCAATATTATCGCTGGGCAGGATCAACAAAAATCTATGAACCTCAATATAAACAAATAGAAATATCTGCTGATGTTTTAAACAATGACCAAAATACGATGGCACTTTCAAGCAAGACATTTGTTTCTTTGCTGAAACAGGCACATGATCCGTCTTTAGATCAATCTAATCTCTTAGTTAATTCTTTTGTATTACGATTTGACAGTGAAGCCTCTTTTAAAGAGGTGAAAGAAAGATTGTCAACCTTGGGATATTATTTATATGATTACAGCGATGAACTCAAAACCATTAATAAACAAGTGACAGATCAGTTTAATCCATTCTTATATGTATCTTATTTTATTGTTGCGATCTTAGTCGTGGTTACTATAATTTTATTAATTTCAAAACATAATAAAATGAAAAGATCAGCATCTATTTTAGATTATCTGCATTACTCATTTACAGTCAAAAACAGTGTTTATACGACTGAGAATGTATTGATTGGCGTTGGCGCATTGATCCTTTCACTTGTTTCTTCTCTTTTAATTATGAACTCACTCAATCGACTCATTGACTTATCTAAATATGTTTCATTGGGAGCCGGCTTCGAAGCCTTGGATAGCTTTATTCAAACGATCCCATTATATCAATTCAACATGGGGGATATTGGAGTATGTACAGTTATTTTTGTCTTGTTTTTAGTAATATCATCTAGTGTGATTCAACAAGTTAAATCAAATTAATAGTAAAAGCTGTGATAAAGATCAAGTTCTCTCTATCACAGCTTTTTAATAGGCTAAATTATTGTATAAAAAAACCATTGATTGCTCAATGGTTTTGAATATCCATTATTCTACTTCGATAGCAGATACAGGGCAAGCTTCAGCAGCTTCTTTCACTGAACCTTCTAAATCAGCAGGGATTTCAGTGTCATTTCCTAAAATGTTTTCTGCCAATCCGTCTCCGTTTAAATCGAATACTTCAGGACATACTGCTGTACATGCACCGCAACCGATACAAGTTTCGTTTACTTTAGTTTTTGCCATTATAATAAACCTCCTTTATATATAAACCATTATAAACCAGTTCCTATGAAAATTAAAGTTTTTTTTATAATATTATCATTTAATAATTAAAGTATGCTATAATGGAAACGGTGGTGAAGGACATGGAAAAAAGTTCAAGAGTGAATAAATATCGCAGTTTAAGAGAGTCTTTGAAAGAGGATGCAACCTTGCCAAAACAGGACATTCAAGAACCCGGCGATGAAATAGATGATACTAAAATTCCAACATTGAGAGAATATCGTATGAAACAATTCATTCAGGAAGTGAAAGATTACGAAGGTGATCAGGAAAATGAATTGGATGGAGTAAAATCCGAGTTAGAAAGTAAAGAAATTGAAGAAGCAATCGGCAGAGTCAGAATGACTTCAGGTAAAGGGCAACAATATAATACCCGTTTAGATATTTTAAATCATATTCAATCCGGTGCGATTAAAAAGGTGGATAAGACACCGATCGTAGTTCCTTTGGTTGAAGAGGATGAACCTGTAGAAGAAGTGCTGTTAGAACCGGTGAAAGAGACAGTAGAAGAAAAAGCAGAAGAGCCTGTTGTGGCTGAACCTACTCCTGTAGAACCAGTGAAACATTTTAAAATTTTCTTTGAGGATGAAGACGAAGAAGAGGTCGATACAAAAGAAGTTGAACCTGCTTTTGAAGAAGAGGAAAAAGAAGAAAAACGTTCTTTATTTAAACGTCATAAAGTGTTTGAAGAAGATGAGAGCGATGAAATAGAAGATGAAGAAGAACTAGAGGGCGAAGAAGAAGGATCAAGTGTCACCATGAAAGTGCTGACAGGGATGATCGTGGTATTAAGTATCTGTTTGGTAGCCTTATTAGGGTATATTATTAAATTGTTTTTATTTTAACTAAGGGCTGACCTTAGTTTTCATTTGTAGGAGGTAATAAAGAATGAAAAAGATATCCATAGCGATCGATGGTCCATCGGCAGCGGGAAAAAGTACAATTGCGAAACAATTGGCTAAAATATTGGGGTATACTTATATTGATACTGGAGCGATGTATCGCTGTGTCGCTTACTACATGGTTCAAAAAGGAATTGATTTGAATGATGAAGCATCAATCGAACATTGTTTAAATGATGTTGTAATTGAGTTGCTGCCGGATAATACAGTTCTTTTGAATCAGCAGGTGGTTACAGATAAAATTCGCAGTGATGAAGTATCCAAAGGAGCTTCAAAAGTAGCGGCTTACTCAGCTGTGCGTCATCATTTGGTGGCATTGCAAAGAAAGATGGCAGAAAACGGTGGAGCAATTTTGGATGGTCGTGATATCGGCAGTGTCGTTTTACCTGATGCTCAGCTTAAAATTTATCAAATTGCCAGTGTGGAGACAAGAGCTATGCGCCGTTATAAAGAAAACCTTGAAAGAGGGATTCAAAGCGATTTAGAGCAGATTAAAGCAGATATCGAACAGCGTGATTATAATGATTCACACCGTGCGATTTCTCCTTTAGTAAAAGCTAAAGATGCTGTGGAAATTGATACTTCAGAAATGACAATTGATGAAGTGGTGGATAAGGTAATAAAATTAGTCAATGAACGATTGGAGGAAAGTACATGTCAAGAGCAGTAGTAGCGATTGTAGGAAGTCCGAATGTTGGGAAATCAACATTATTTAACCGTATTGTTGGAGAACGTATTTCGATCGTTGAAGATACACCGGGAGTAACTCGCGATCGAATTTATGCAAATGGAACATGGCTGACACGCTCATTCCGTTTGATCGATACAGGCGGAATTGAAGTTGCTGGACAGGATTTTGGTGAACAGATTAAAATGCAGGCTGAAATTGCGATTGAGGAAGCCGATGTGATTGTGTTTGTCGCAAATGGACGTGAAGGCATGAATGCGGACGATCAATATGTAGCAAGAATGCTGCAGCGATCAAAGAAACCTGTTATTCTAGCCATCAATAAGATTGACGATCAGGCATTTATGAATAATATCTATGAATTTTATGCTTTAGGGGTTGGTGATCCAATCGCTATCAGCAGCAGCCATGGGATCGGAATCGGTGATTTATTAGATAAGATTATTGAATTATTGCCAGAAGAAGTAGATGACCATGTAGAAGGAGAAATTCGTTTTTCATTAATTGGGCGACCAAATGTCGGAAAATCAAGCTTAACCAATGCCATTTTAGGTGAAGAACGTGTTATTGTTTCAGATATTGCCGGAACAACTCGTGATGCGGTGGATACTCTTTTTGAAAAAGACGGTCAGAAATATCGTGTGGTTGATACAGCCGGAATGCGTAAAAAAGGGAAAATCTATGAAAACATTGAAAAATATTCTATTCTAAGAGCGTTAAGCGCGATTGAAAAGAGTGATGTTATTTTAGTGTTGATTGATGGAGATACAGGTGTCATTGAACAGGATCGCCATGTTGCCGGATATGCTCATGAAGCCGGTAAAGGGGTTGTATTAGTTGTCAATAAATGGGATCTTGTTACAAAAGATGAGAAAACAATGCAGAAGATGGAAAAGAAACTGCGTGAAGAATTTAAATATCTGGACTATGCACCGATTATTTTCCTATCCGCTAAAACGCATCAGCGTGTGCAAAATATCTTCTCTTTGATTCAAATGGTGTATGAAAATAACCGTAAGCGTGTGCAGACAAGTGTCTTCAATGATGTGCTGATTGATGCTCAGGCAATGAATCCGACAACCTCATTTAACGGTGGTCGTTTAAAAATCTATTACGGAAATCAGGTCAGTATCTGTCCGCCGACATTCATCTTATTTGTTAATGATCCAGAATATCTGCATTTTAGTTATAAGCGTTATTTAGAAAACAGAATTCGAGATAGTTTTGGCTTTGAAGGAACACCAATCCATATCATTGCAAGAAAGAGGGATTAAAATGAGCAAGATCGCAATATTAGGAACCGGAAGCTGGGCAACTGCTTTGGCTCAAGTTTTAGTGGATAATGAACATGAGGTTTTACTATATGGGATCGACCAGCATGAAATTGATGATATTAATCTTCATCATCGAAATGATAAATATTTTGCCGTAGATTTAGATGAAAAAATTAGGGCAACAAAAGATTTAAAGGCCTGTTTACAGGATGCTCAGTATGTTTTAATTACAATACCGACACAGTTCGTTCGTTCCGTTTTAGAAGAAGTAAAAGCGGTATTAGATCATAAAGTTATCATTGTTAATGCTTCAAAAGGATTTGACAATACAAATAATATGCGAATGAGTGAAACTATTCGCAGTGTGTTGGGAGAAGATCAGCGTTATGAAGTAGTATCATTGATTGGTCCCAGTCATGCCGAAGAAGTTATTCTTCGTATGCTAACGGTTATTTGCTCTGTTTCATTGGATTTAGAGATTGCCGCAGAAGTGCAGCATTTATTTTCTAACGAATATTTCCGTGTGTATCGCTTAGATGATGAAATAGGAGCGGAATATGCAGTCGCTTTGAAAAATGTTATTGCTGTGGCTTCCGGTTGTGCGGCAGGATTAGGCTATGGGGATAATACCCGTGCAGCGCTGATTACGCGCGGATTGGCAGAAATGGTGCGTTATGGAATGGCAAAGGGCGGTAAATTCGAAACTTATTTAGGGTTAACCGGAATCGGTGATCTTGTAGTGACCTGTTCTTCTATTCATTCCCGCAACTTTCAGGCTGGCTATGAAATTGGAAAGACACAGGATGTAAAAGGATTTATGGAGCATAATACAAAAACAGTGGAGGGAATCCGAACCTGTAAAGTTGTTCATGATGATCTCATTCATTATCCGCAGATTCAAATGCCGATTATTGATGCGGCTTATGCGGTGCTTTATGAAGGGGCGAATCCTAAAGATGTCATTCGTTCATTAATGTTAAGAGATTTGAAGCAAGAGTTGTAACAAAAATGATACCCCTACATAGATTAGAGTGGGGGTATTCTAATATGAAAAATAATCAGGATCAGTTTTTAAACAAAGTGGCAAGTAAAACAAATGTAAATAAAGATGATATTTTAAATTTAGCAAATTCTTTTCAAACAAAAGATCTTTCTTCCGAAAGCAATCTTCGTGAATTGATTCAGCAGGTATCACGATTATCTGGACGTGATGTTTCAAAATCGAAAGAAGATCAAATCATCAGTATGGTAAAAAATGATAAAATTCCAAAAGATTTTATGAACAATTAGCCAGTCTCCTTATAAGAGACTGGTTTTTATCTATTTATTGGCATAGATTGGTTCTAAATTCTATTCAATTTCATATATTTTTGTGAAATGGAGGAATTAAAAATGGACCAGATGATAATGGATATTGGTAAAAGAACAAAAGGAGATATTTATTTAGGTGTAGTCGGTCCGGTAAGGACTGGGAAATCGACCTTTATAAAACGTTTTATGGAACTGGTGGTCATTCCTTTTATCAATGATGAAGATGAACGTCGCCGTGCCATTGATGAACTGCCGCAGTCAGGACAGGGAAAAATGATTATGACCGTGGAACCAAAGTTTGTTCCTAATGTAGCGGCAAAGATTAAAGCGGATGAAGATTTTTTTGTTAATGTCCGATTGGTAGACTGCGTTGGATATGTCATCGATCAGGCAAAAGGCTATCGTGATGAAAATGGAATTCGTTTGATTAAAACACCATGGTTTATGGAAGCTATTCCGTTTGATGAAGCAGCAAAGATCGGAACACAAAAAGTAATTCAAGATCATTCTACGATTGGGATAGTAGTCACGACAGATGGAAGCATTACCGACATTGACCGTGATTGTTATGTTGAGAGTGAGGAACAAGTCATTGAGGAATTAACGGCGATTGGAAAACCGTTTATCATTATTGTGAATACTACGGATCCACATAGCTTTAATTGCGAAAGCTGCGTGAGTCATTTAAAAGAAAAATATGATGTCCCTATCCTGCCAATGAGCATTGCTGATATGACAGGGGACGATATTCAAAATATTTTAAAACAATCGTTATATGAATTCCCGGTAACGGAAGTAAAGATCAATGTGCCTAAATGGGTGGCTGTATTGGATAAAAGCCATTGGCTGAAACAGGATATTGACAATAGTTTAGTAGAATCATTAAGTGAGATTCATAAATTAAAAGATGTTAAAAATGTAATTAGTAAGCTTTCTTCTTTCAATTCGATCGAAGAATCAAAGATCGTCGATATTAATACATCAACCGGAAGCGCTTGTGTGGATATTCGCATTAAGAGCGGGTTATACAATGATATTCTTAAGGAAATTCTTGGTTCTGATATGATTGATAAAGCCGAATTTATTAAATTGCTGCAGCAGCTGGTAATGGCGAAAAATGAGTATGATCATATTTCCAGTGCTTTAAGCATGGTACAGCATACTGGTTATGGTTTTGCATTACCGGATTTATTAGATATTGAACTTTCTGAGCCGATTGTTGTTAAACAGGGACCGCGTTATGGTATTAAAATGATCTCAAAAGCCAGCACTATTCATATGGTTAAGGTAGAGGTAGAGAATGCCTTTGAACCGATTATCGGATCAAAACAACAGGCAGAAATGTTCATTGATTACTTGATGAAAGAACACAGCACTAACCCGCAAGCCATTTATGACTGTGAAGTCTTTGGGCGAAAACTTGGGGATGTAATCAGTGAAAGCATGAAAATGAAGTTGGGAACGATCCCGGAAGCAACCTGTCAACGTATTCATGATATTCTTTCAAAAATCGTGAATAAAGGAAAAACTAACGTCATTGCGATAGTCCTTTAGTTGATGCGTTTTTTGACGAATTTTATTGAACTAAAGCATGAAAAATGGTATTATAAACACGTTCAATATTCACGTATGGAGGTTTTGAAATGAATAAGAAAGAACTTGTGGAAGCTGTATCTATTAAAAAAGAATTAACGAAAAAAGAAGCAGAAGACTTAGTAGATACAGTGTTTGATACAATTACAGATAGTTTACTAGAGGGGAATAAAGTATTGATTTCTGGATTTGGTACTTTTAAAGTAAATCATCGCAAAGAAAGAAAAGGTGTCAGTCCAAAAACAAAAGAAATCATGACAATTCCAGCTTCAAAGACTTTAACATTTAAACCTAGTAATCGTTTGAAAGATTCAATGAACAGCTAAGATGCATCTGATGCATCTTTTTTATTATTTGCAATATATTGTTCATAATAGTAGTGTATAATAGATTCGAGGTGAGAAGTATGAATTATTATATGTTTGGGTACTTTCTATTATTTATTGGGGTTATTTTAACAATGGGAGCGCAGATGAAAGTTCAAAGCGCTTATGGTAAATATAGTAAAATCCCTTCAAGCAGCGGACTGACCGGCTATGAAACGGCTCGACGCATCTTGGATCAGAATGGATTGCAGGATGTCGAAATTAATGCTGTCAATGGAAAATTGAGTGATCACTATAACCCTAAAAATAAAACTGTGAATTTGTCTCGTGATGTGTATAATGGGCATAGTATTGCTTCGATTGCTGTTGCGGCACACGAATGCGGACATGCCATTCAGCATAAAGTGGGATACCGTTCATTGGTTTATCGTAATGCTTTAGTGCCTTTATTCAATGTGTCTCAGTGGGCAGGGTATATCGTTTTATTTATTGGTTTTGCTATGGGTGAATTAAATATTGCCTTATTGGGAATTGTCTTGATCAGTGCTATTTTGTTATTTCAGCTATTAACCTTACCGGTTGAATTTAATGCATCAAGCAGAGCATTGGAAATTTTAGATACCGGAATGATTCCGACAAGTGAAGTAGGCGGTGCAAGTCAGATGCTGTCTGCGGCAGCGATGACGTATGTAGCAGCGGTAGCCGCTTCATTATTATCCATCCTGCGTTTGCTTTTAATGGTATTAGGAAGTTCAAGAAGAGATTAATCCTTTAGATATAAAGGATTTTTCTTTGCGCCTAAAATATATTGGTGTATAATAAAAGGCGGAGGGATTATGAAAAAAGGAAAATTTTATGTGTTACTCATCACGTTATCCGTGATTTTAATTTTTATCAGCGGGTTCATTTATTTTTTTCATGAACCCTATAACAGAGCTGAAAACAAAGTGTTGAATGCAAAAAAAGAAGCGTTAGCAATGAATAAAATTGAATCATTTACAGAATTTGCTCAATATAATAGTCAGGATATCTATTATATCGGGCAAGATGAAGAAAATGTTTATGTTTTTAACAGTGATTACTTGATGGTAAAAAAAGAACCGTTAGAGACTATTCAATTAGATTTAATAAAGGAACGCCTAGCTGCGGATTATAATGTTACAGATTTCAGTACCTTAGAATTAGGTTATGAAAATAAAATGATTAGTTATTTATGTCGCCAGAACTTGGGTAACGTTACTCAGTATATCTACTTAAATGCACAAGATGGCAGTGAAATAAAATTTTATGAATTAGGGAAATAATAAAGATGGATGTATTTTTAAAGGAACATAATTTAATTGATTTGAAAGGACTGGCAATTCTTAAATATAAAGCATTGGGATTAAATGAAAATGAAATTTTGATTTTGCTTTTAATTATGACATTACAGGATTCAGGTCAAAAAGGAATTAATTATGAGATGTTAACGAACTATGTGCATTTAGACGATAAAGTGATTGATAGTGTGCTGGTGGGACTGGTAAATAAAAAGATGATTAATCTGATTGGTACATCGATCTCCTTGGACGCTTTTTATAAACGGCTGGTGTTTGATGCTCCTGTTGAACAAGTGGACAAAATGGACGGTATTAATCTGGTAGAAGCATTTGAAAATGAATTTGCCAAGGCTTTAACTCCGATAGAATTAGAGACAATTAAGAGTTGGAAGCAAAGCGGCTACAGTGATCAATTTATTTTGGATGCATTGAAAGAAGCGGCTTTAAGCAATGTACATTCATTTCGTTACATTGAAAAGATATTGATCAATTGGTCACAAAACGGGGTTCGCCGATCTGGGGCTGAACCGATTGAGCCAAGCGGCAACGAAGAAGAATTAGTAGAGTATAGGTGGTGGGAAGAAGATGATTAAACATAAGTTAGATTTAATATTGAATACACTGGATGAAATGTTTCCGGACGCCTATTGCGAATTGGTTCATCATAATGAGTTTGAATTATTGGTGGCTGTCATGCTGTCTGCTCAGACAACCGATCAGAGTGTGAATAAGCTGACAAAAAATTTATTCGAGAAATATAAAGGGCCGGAAGATTTTGCCCAAGCGCCATTAGCACAGATTGAAAAAGATATTAAAACAATCGGATTATATCGCAATAAAGCAAAATCATTACATAATATGTCCATTCAGTTGTTAGAACAGTTCAATGGAGAAGTGCCTCATACAATCGAGGAACTAACAACACTGCCGGGTGTAGGCAAAAAGACTGCCAATGTTGTGGTATCGGTCGCTTTTGGTCAGCCGGCATTTGCGGTCGATACGCATGTGGAAAGGATTTCGAAGCGTTTAGGTTTTGCGAAATGGGATGATTCGGTATTAACCGTAGAAAAGAAGCTGATGAAAGCTATCCCGAAGGATCGCTGGATCAAGGGACATCATCAATTTATTTTCTTTGGTCGTTATTTCTGTAAGGCAACGAATCCTACTTGCTATGAGTGTCCTTTATATGATATCTGCAAGGAGCCTAAACGAAAAGCTATAAAAACAAAACATATCAATGAACATCAAAGCGTTTCTTAATGAAACGTTTTTTTGTATATCTAAAATTATTCATAAAAAAAAAACAGAAGGGAGAATCCTTCTGCTTAACTGCTTGGTGTTTGAGTATTGCCACCGTTGTTTTGATTATTTCCGTTGCTGCCATTATTGGTATTGTTCCCATTGTTTCCACCATTATTGGTTGTATTATCATTTCCCCCCGTTGAGCCGCCCGGAGTTTCAGGTGTCGTTGGGGTCTTTTTTGTATAATAGACATTGATTACTGAACTTCCGTCAGCCGCAATCTTGATTGAAGTAGGATTTGCAACCCCGGTGTTATAAGCAGCATCCTGATATTTCTTGATATCCGGAGTAATAGTTGCACCGATCGTTCCGGTTCCTTTTTCTGATTTAAATAAAACATCGTCTTTGTAGTAATTGACAGTGTATTCAGCTGTCTTTGGATTGATTGTCACCGTTACTGATTTCTCTGATGAACGAATCGTCAATGCTTTAGAACGTGTATAGAATCCAACAATAACGACACTCTTTTCTGGAGTGTAATTTAATTTAAATTCAGGTGTTTCGCTTGTCTGACTGTAAAGAACAGCACCGGTATCCGGATCACGCACCTCTACACCGTAGATCGCATCTCCGTAGATATTGACAACATTTTTATCATCAGCTGATTTATCATAGGCACCGAATTTAACATTTAAGTTATTAGCTTCCCCAGTAACATCAAATGATGTTAAAGCAGCAAGCTGGCTTGCCAGACTATAATCTTTTGGCATATTGCTGTTTTTAAACCATGCAGTAATTACACTGTCTGATGGAGTAGAAGAATCCGGCTTCATATAAGGCGTAATTCCTTTTACCATCGTTGCCTGAGAAACACCGCTTGGCTGTGTATAACTGTTTACTGTCGTACCATTTTGGATATGATCAATCAGCATAGCCCCGATCTTGCTGCCAAAATTGGTCTGATCATAGCTTAGATAATAACCGTAGGTAGAAGCAATGCTTCCCGGATAGCCGACCCATACAGACACGGCTAAGTCTTCGGTATATCCTTGGAACCAGCTGTCTTTATTTGCTCCTTCAGGAATACCAAATTGAACTCCTGAATCTCCCCAGTCACTTGTACCGGATTTGGCAGCTAGGTTGTAATTAATGTTTGTTCCAATATATTGTGTTTTTGCGAAGGTTTTTAATACTTGCTGGATCATGAATGAAGATTCAGCAGATAATGCCTGAGTCGGTGTAATAGAATTGTGAATATCAATTTTTGTTCCAGTATCTTTTAAGACAATATAGTCGATTGTATGTGGCTGAATGTAATTTCCGTTATTGGATAAAGCCGCATAGGCACCGGCACCTTGAACTGGCGTAATCCCATGATCCCATGATCCAATAGAGTAAGTGGTATTGAAAGATTCATCACTTAAATCAAATCCGAATCCTTCCACATATTTTTGATAATCGGCTAAACTAATTTTTTCCAAAACTTTATTGAATGTATGGATTGCAGGTAAATTCAATGAGTTTCGAAGTGCTTCCTGCAGCTGCACTTCACCGCCTACTGAGAAGTCCCAGTTATTGACTTTATGCCCTTCCGGTGTTGTATAGGCCTCGTTGGACACACTTTGACCGGTTGACCAATCTAAGAATTCAAAGGCGGCACAGTAAGAAATGATTGGCTTTAATGAAGAACCCGGCTGATGCTTTTCCAATGCATAGTTGATTGGCGCAGTTTCGACCGCTTCACGTTCCGGTGTGGTTACACCGGTATAATGACGTCCGCCGATTACGGCGATAATTTTTCCGGTATGTGTATCTTGAACACTGGCACCAAGTTCCAAGTTATCATCATAGAAGTTAAAGAGTTCACCAGAAGCAATAGAATCCGCATAAGACTGCGCATCTGGATCCATAAAAGTATGAATTTCCATCGGTGTTTCCAATGGATCTAATCCGGCAAGCTCAGGATATTTTCCTGAGTTGGCTAACTCGTAATATTCAGAAAGAACAGTGTCCGTATAACTTGCATAATTTGTATAGTCAGTATCGGCATTAGCACTTTTCTTTAATGTGTTTTCAATTTTAATCTGTTTGGTAGCATTCATTTCATCTTCTGAAATGTAGCCATGGCGATACATTAAATCTAAAACCGTATCACGTCTTTTAGTTGCGTCTTCAAGGTGATAATAAGGATCGAAGGCATCCGGAGCATTCAGTGTTCCGGCTAATAAAGCCGCTTCTGGCAAAGTTAATTCAGAAACATCTTTATCAAAGTAATATTTACTTGCAGCTTGAATCCCGATGGTTTTGTTCCCACGACCAAATGCAATCTTGTTTAAATAAAGTTCCAGTATTTTTTCTTTGTCTAATTGACTGTCTGCCTGGATAGCAAGATAAATCTCACCAATCTTTCTCTGCCAACGATTCGTATGCTCGTCAGGATAGTAAGATTTCTTGATCAGCTGCTGAGTAATCGTAGATCCCCCGCTGGTAATATCTCCGGCTAACAGGTTTCCAAATGCTGCTTTGATGATACGAGGCAGGTCAAATCCGTTATGATCAAAGAAACGTGAGTCTTCCGTTGCCACAACAGCATCTACTAATACTTGCGGTAATTGCTCATATGTAACGTTTTCTCTGGTTCCGGCTTCATCGTTCCCCCACATTCCCATGCTGCCGCCTTCGGCGTCATACATTTCTGTCGCTTCTTGAGAAACGAGTTTTTCGATGCTGAATGTATCGGTTGATTTGATAATACCATATACGAAATAGATTCCATATCCAATCACGGCCACAACGAGGACACTTAAAACACTGAAGATAATGCGTTTATTTCGCTTTTTGTTTGCTGCCTTATCTACTTTCTTTGGCTGACTTCGTCGTCGTCTGTTATTTTCATTTGGTGTATTTGTCATTTATTTTTCCTCCTTAAAAAATACTTCATCCACAATCCTTAAATAATCCAGCCGAGGTCGAAATCCATACTGGATACGATACCCGTTTTGACTGATTTCTTCATAAGAAAGTGATTTCTTTTTTGATGAGTTGTATTTTTCAATCATATAATCTGCCCGAAGCAGATAAACCTCACTTAATTTTGTAAAAGCCATCACGATAAAAGCAATGCCGCCATGTCTTAACACTTTATCCAAGTGCTCAATCTGATGGGGGTGGATATTTTGAAAGGGAAAGCTCATCTTGTTGATTTCTTTCGCTTCAAAGTCAATATATTTTCCCTTATATATACCATTGTAATCTGTCGTACTCGGAATCTTGAAATAGGCTTCAATGATCTTAGCAGAGCTGCGCGATGGATAATCCACCTTCACGATTTGGATCGGCGTCGGCTTTTTATGAATGACTGCCTTATCAAAAGTGAGATAGTATTCATTGGATTCATTAAGATCTTGTTCCAACGAATAACCGCGGTGTCTTGTATCTTGCTTTAAGGCAGATACAGGTTGAGAAATGTTTTTTTTCATCCCATTTGGATAGTTTACCATTTATTATCACCGCTTCTATTATACTGTTTTTTTGAAGGGATTAAAAGTAATTTATATAAAATGCGCTTTTGTATTGCTTTTTTGTTCGTTATTTGTAAAATATAATATAAGGATGTGATAGAATGGATTATAAAATACAGTTAACTCCGAAAAAGATACTAAACAAGGAGTTTAAAGTTGATTTTAAAGGATATAACTCTGCTGAGGTAGATTATTTCTTGGATACGATCTTAGCAGATTATGAAAATTTTGCGAAGATCATTGAATTTGCCAATAAAGAATTGGAAGAGCTGGAAAATGAAAATAAAAAGTTAAAGGAAGAAATCGCACAATTATCACGTGATAAGAGTGTCGCAGAAGAAAGTGTTCAGAATTTAGAAGAACAATTATCACCGCAGGTGGATATTTTAAAACGCCTTTCTTTACTGGAAAAAGCCGTGTTTGGCAATCGAAGTGCAGAATAAGGCTTGCATTCAGAATAAATTTAACGTAAAATAAGAACGCTCATGGAAGATAATCGCTGTAAAACAGAGGAAAGTCCAGGCTCGCACAGTCTGTGATGACTGTAGTGATTGTGCATAACGAATCAATAAGTTATGGCAGTGCAAACTGACGACAGGCCTAAAACCTAAACGCAAGCATGGTTGATAAGCCGTAAAGTGCCACAGAAACTATGCCATGTAGAAATACAAGGATGAAAAGAGGTAAACTCCGCAAGCGAGAAACCCAAATTTGGTAGGGGAATCAATACAGAGGAAACGAACGATGTATTGGACATAGCAATATGTAGATAAATGATTATCTGAAAAACAGAACTTGGCTTACGAAATGAGCTTTAAACTGGCGATTTGCCAGTTTTTAATTTACAGGTATAAATAAAAGGAAGATTACATATAAATAGATAGCCTTTCAAAATTTAATAAATAATCACTCAAATCGATAAACTTTTACAATTAAGATGATTGTAATTGCAAACGATTATGCTATAATTATACTAAATGTAAGATAGTGCAGTTAGGAGGAATAATGTGGAGGATTTAGGAAGAAAACTTCTTGAAGAACGTCAATTAAGAAACATCACATTGCAGGATATCAGCGCAGCGACACATATCTCAGTAGGTGTCTTAAAAGATATCGAAAGCGGCAAGTTTGATAAATATATCGGTGATGAAGAATATATAAAAAAATATATTAAAAAGTATGCAGATTATTTAGGGATTGAATCAGATGAATTGGTGGATACCTATATCACGCTGACTCAGGAGATTAGTCTGACGAAAATAAAGGAAAAAGAAGAAAAGCTGAAAGCGGAGCCTAAAAAAGCGCCGGCAACGAAAATCACTAAACCGGCTTTTGCGAAAGCACCTAAAGTTTATGATAACCATAGCGGCAGAACATTTGTTAAATATACGATTATTGTTGCGCTGTGTTTATTAATCATCTTTAGTGTCTGGTATGCCTTAAAGCTATCAAGCAAAGATAAGGCGGGATTTGACAATCAGAATCAGAATCATATTTCTGGAACTCCTAATGTTGATGATAATGAAGATCCGGTGATTCCACCTGCTGAAGATAACAAAGATGATGAAAAACCAACAGATAAAGAAACACCAAAAGTGGAAATGACGCGTACAGCGGCGAATCAGTATTCGATTAAATTGCCTTCAGACAGTGAAACATTCACAATGAAGATTGAATTTGTCGCATATACTTGGTCCTCAATGCTGCTTAACGGAACGAACTACAGTAATTTTGCTGGAAAGGCTTATAATAGTGCAAATACAGCAAATGACAAAAATGCCACACCGGAAACAGTGGAGCTGACTTTTAATACTAAGGATGTGAATACCATTGTTTTAAGCAATGGATATAATTTATATCACCGTTACTATATCAATGGTGAAAAACTTGATATCCCTGAAAGTGATCAAAGCGGTAATTACGCAGATGTCACATTTACATTTATAAAGGAGTAGTCTATGAATTTGCCTAATAAACTCACTGTCTTTCGCATGCTTTTAGTTCCGGTTATCATCGTTTTGTGTATTTTTCCCATCGGTGGCAGCTGGAACATTTGGGGACAGGTTTTACCTATTAATCAATTTATCGTAGTGATGCTGTTTATTGTGGCATCACTTACTGATTTTTTAGATGGACAGATTGCCAGAAAACAGAATATTATCACAACTTTTGGAAAATTTATGGATCCTATTGCTGATAAATTACTTGTCAATTCGCTGATTATTATTTTAGCGTGTACCAGCAAGATCCATATGATTGTTCCTTTAATTATGATTTCTCGTGATCTTGTTGTTGATGCGATCCGCTTGCTGGCAAGTCAGAATAATGTAGTGCTGGCAGCCAGTCAGCTGGGAAAAGCAAAAACATTTACCCAAATGTTGGGAATCATCTTTATTTTATTGAATAATATTCCTTTTTGCTTCTTGGGAGTACGCATTGATTTAATGACTATGGCGGCGGCAACCTTGATTTCTCTCATCTCTGGAATTGATTACTTTATGAAAAACAGACAGTTTATTTTGGAGTCAATGTAATGAGAGAGCTGATTGATAAGCTCATTGAGAAGAAACTGACGATTGCCAGCTGTGAAAGTTTTACGGTCGGTCAGTTTGGTGCTGGGTTAGGCAGTGTATCCGGTGCCTCCAATACATATAAAGGGACATTGGTCACTTATCAAACGATGATTAAAACGGATGTTTTAAAAGTAAGTCGTCAATTAGTAAAAGAATACGGTGTAGTCAGTGAAGCTATTGCCAAAGAGATGTGCCTTAAAGGAAAAACTTATTTTACTTCGGATATTTGTGTATCCTTTACCGGGAATGCCGGACCGGAAGCTATGGAAAATAAACCGGTAGGACTTATTTATATTGGCATTAATTTTTTAGATAAAATTACTACCTACGAGTATCATTTGGTAGGAAGCAGAGCCATGATTCAAAAACAGGCAGTGCATATTGCAAAAAAAAAGCTGCTTGATATGTTAGGATAATAATAAAAAGAGAAGAATGATTTAGATGGGAGGATATTATGGCAGAAAAAACAAAGAAGACGGATAAAGCTGAAGCAGGCGAAGAAAAAGCCTTGGATGAAGCGATTAAGCAAATAGAAAAGCAGTTTGGAAAAGGATCGATCATGCGTTTAGGCGATCGTGCTGATTTAAGTGTGGATGTGATTCCGACAGGATCATTAACTTTGGATTTAGCGTTAGGTATTGGCGGGTATCCAAAAGGACGTATCGTGGAGGTTTATGGACCTGAATCGAGTGGGAAAACGACTTTGGCTTTGCACGCTATTGCGGAAGTGCAGAAACAGGGAGGACGTGCAGCATTTATTGATGCGGAACATGCGATCGATCCTGTTTATGCTAAAAATTTAGGTGTAGATATTGAACAGTTGATTTTATCTCAGCCAGACAGCGGAGAACAGGCTTTGGAAATTACTGAAACCTTAGTTCGTTCTGGGGCAATCGATTTGATTATTGTCGATTCAGTGGCGGCATTAGTGCCACAGGTGGAATTAGATGGGGAGATGGGCGATTCTCAGATGGGGCTGCAGGCACGTTTGATGTCTAAGGCGTTGAGAAAACTTTCAGGATGTTTAAACAAATCTGAATGTACGATCATCTTCATTAATCAGTTGAGAGAAAAAATCGGGGTTATGTTCGGTAATCCGGAAACAACAACCGGTGGACGTGCGCTTAAATTCTATTCTTCGATTCGTATTGAAATCAGAAGAAGTGAAGCAATTAAAAACGGTACCGAGATTGTCGGAAATAAAACCAATATTAAAGTCGTGAAAAACAAAGTGGCGCCGCCATTTAAAACAGCAAGTGTGGATGTTATCTACGGACAGGGAATTTCTAAAGACGGAGAAGTGTTGGATTTATCGGTTGAATTGGAACTCGTTGAAAAGAGCGGAGCCTGGTATTCATATAAAGGTGAAAAAATCGGTCAGGGACGTGAAAATTCAAAACTGTATATTAAAACACATCCGGAAATAATGGAAGAGCTGATCAATGGTATTAAATCAAAAATCATGGGTGAAGAAGTCGTAGAAGAAAAAATAAGCTAAAGAGACTGCGGTCTCTTTTTTGCTGTGAAATGACAAACGAAGTCTTTATAAGGGGATTTTCATAGAAGTCAAACGGTAAGAATAGAATATATATACAGCTAAATCCTACAAAAATGGTAGCCTATAGGGAATTGATAGCTTTTTATTTTTTCTTTTATACTTTGTTGCAAAAAAGGACTATTTAGTTTAAAATGATACTTGTATTTTAATTAATACGATTATGTATGCAAATACATAACTTCAACATAGACAATAGGGAGGAACATTATGTTAGGTGACAACATGTTTTTAACTGGTTTGTCTTATGTTCTAGCTGTGCTTTTAGGTGTTGGCTTATTACGCTTTTACTATATGGTAAGAGTGTCAAAAGCAAACGTCAATGCTGAAAAAATCATTGATGAAGCCAATAGTAAAGCGGATAATATTGTAAAAGAATCTATACTTGATGCAAAAACTCAGGCTTATGAATTAAAATTACAAGCTGAAAAAGAAATTAAAGAACAAAAACAGCAATCAACAGATTTTGAAAACAAGTTATTACAACGTGAACAAAATATTGATCGTCGTGATATGATCTTACAAAATAAGGAAGATTCATATGATCAAAAAGTTCAGCAGTTGAACAAAAAGGAATTAGAACTAAACAAACTAGAGGAACAGTTAAAGGAAAAAATTGATGCCAAAATAGTTGAATTGGAAAAAATTGCTGCTATGACAGCAGGGGAAGCTAAAATCGAACTATTTAAACAAGTTGAACAGAAAATGGCAACGGAAGTGACTGCTTATATTAAGGAACAGGAAGAAGAAGCCAAATCTAAAGCATCAATGCTCTCAAGAGAAATCATTGCCACTGCAATTAATCGCTATGCTCAGGAAGAAACAGTTGAAAAGACTGTCTCTGTTGTCGCTCTGCCATCTGAAGAGATGAAAGGTCGTATCATCGGTCGTGAAGGACGTAATATCAAGTCGATTGAACAGTTCACAGGTGTCGAATTGATCATTGACGATACGCCAGAAGCGATCACGATTTCTTCATTTGATCCGATTCGCCGTGAAATCGCGAAACGTTCATTGGAAGTATTAATCCGTGACGGACGCATTCAGCCGGGACGTATTGAAGAAGTTGTTTTGAAAACGAAAGAAGAAATAAATGAAATTATTCGTCAAGCCGGAGAAGATGCGGTCTTCCAGTTAGGATTGGCGAAAGTGGATAAAGAAATTGTAACTTTGATAGGACGTTTAAAATATCGTACAAGCTATGGGCAAAATGCTTTACAGCATTCATTAGAAGTTGCCCATTTGGCAGGAATCATGGCAGCTGAATTAGGATTGAATCAGAATTTAGCGAAACGTGCCGGATTACTGCACGATTTAGGAAAAGCTATTGACTTTGAAATTGAAGGAAGTCACGTTGAAATCGGGGCTAAGTTTGCCAGAAAACATGGTGAAAATGCGGTTGTAATCAATGCGATCGAATCCCATCATGGAGATGTACCGGCAACAAGTGTCATCTCGATTTTAGTAGCAGCGGCGGATACATTATCTGCTGCCCGTCCGGGAAGCCGTTCAGAAAGCTTACAAAATTATATTCAGCGTTTAGAAAAATTAGAAGCAATCTCAAATGAGTTTGACGGTGTTGATAAGACATTTGCGATCCAAGCCGGACGTGAAGTTCGTGTCATGGTTAAGCCGGAACGCTTAGATGATTTGGCTTGTCATAAATTAGCGCGAGATATTAAAGAAAAAATTGAAAATGAATTAACTTATCCAGGTCATATTAAAGTAACAGTGATCAGAGAAATCAGAGCGAGCGAAATTGCAAAATAGTAGGTTTTAAAACCTACTTTTTTAAATAAGGAGATTTTTATGAAATTATTATTTATCGGAGATATATTTGGACGCAGCGGCCGAGAGATGATTGAAGATCATCTTTATGCATTAAAAAAGCAGCATCAAATCGATTTTGTCATTGCAAACGGTGAAAATTCAGCGCATGGAAAAGGGATCACACAGCGTGTTTACGAAGAATTGATCTTCAATGGTGTTCAGGCAATCACAATGGGAAACCATACTTACGCTAAAAAAGAGCTGTTGGATTTTATTGATGAAGCGGATCGATTAATCGTTCCCTATAATCAATTGAAAACATTGCCGGGAGTAGGGAGTCGTATCTTTACTTGGCAAAATAAACGTATTCGTGTAACCAACTTATTAGGTGTTGCCTTTATGAATGGCTATAACTATAATCCTTTCATTGCCATGGATGAATTGCTGGAGGAATGTGATGAAGATTATCATATCGTCGATTTCCATGCTGAAACAACCAGTGAAAAGATTGCTTTGTCTTATTATTTAAGCGGGCGTGTCAGTGCTGTCTTAGGAACGCATACTCATGTCCAAACAGCGGATGAAAAAATCATTGATCAAAAAACTGCCTTTATCAGTGATGTGGGAATGACCGGACCTAAAGAAGGGATCATTGGTTGTTCTAAAGAATCTATTCTTTATAAAATGACCACAGGTTTGAATCATCGCTTTGAAGTGGATGAAGGTCCTGCACAGCTGTGCGGGGTGGTTATTGAGTTTGATGAAGAGACGAATCTGCCAATTAAGATTGAGAGAATTATGATTTAGTCATAATTCTTTTTGTTTAACATATGAATGAACCGAGGAGGAAACATATGGAAACAATGAAAGTATCAAGACAATCAAATTCAAATCTGGTAGCAGGAGCACTTGCCAATATCATCCGGGTAGAAGAAACGGTGACAATGGTCGTGATCGGCGCTGGTGCCTTGAATCAGGCTGTAAAAGCGGTAGCGATCGCCAGAGGGTTTATCGTTCCAACCGGACATGATCTCGTTATTGTCCCTTCGTTCAAAGAGCTGGTCGTTGATGAGAAAGAACGTACCGCTATAAATTTACTGATAAAATTAGTTTAATCATTGAATTTCGTAAGCCTGTGATGTATAATGTAAACGTATACAGGAGGTATGGAAAATGCAAAAAATTATTGTTAGCGCAGGGATGTCAGCACTTATCATCAAAATGTTAGATGGTTATAAAGATGACAAAATTTCATGTAAATTTGTTGAAAAGACTGGAATCAACTGTTTATTTGATGTAGAAACAGAAATGGATGCCGCAACAGCAGCAGCTTATATCAAAAAAACAGTGAAAGCAATGCCTGAAGGTGTTTCACTTTATTTCTCAGTTAAACCACAATAAATCAAATAAGGGCTTGTCCCTTATTTTTTTGTGGAAAAAATAAGCTTCTTCGTGTATACTCATTAAAGAAAGTGGTGAAATGATGGAAAAAGATTACACAAAATATTTTAAAGGACCTTCTCTAAAAGAAGCGAAGCATCGTGGAAAAGAAGAAGTCAAAATATTAAAAGATGAATTTGTTATTCCTGAAGCAATGAAGAATGCTGGAGAAGGGAAAACTTATTATATTAAAACTTATGGCTGTCAAGCAAATGAACGTGACAGTGAAACAATGCGCGGAATTTTGGAAAGCATGGGTTACGAGGAAACAAAAGCAATGGATCAGGCAGATGTTGTTTTATTAAACACATGTGCGATCCGTGAAAATGCAGAGTTAAAAGTATTTGGTAAGATCGGAGATCTAAAACGAATTAAACGTGATCGTCCGGATATGATTTTTGGAATGTGCGGCTGCATGGCACAGGAAGAAGAAGTAATTGCTCGCTTGCTGCAAAAACACCCTCATACGGATTTGATCTTTGGAACCCATAATATTCATCGATTGCCGGAATTGCTGCATGAAGCGATGATGTCAAAGGAAATGGTCATTGAGGTCTGGTCAAAAGAAGGCGATATTGTTGAAAATGTACCGGCTTCCAGAGAAAATCCATTAAAAGCATGGGTAAATATCATGTATGGCTGCGATAAGTTCTGTACATACTGTATTGTTCCTTATACCAGAGGAAAAGAGCGTTCACGTTTGCCAAAAGATATTCTTCACGAAGTAGAAGAATTAAAATCAGCGGGATATAAGGAAATTACTTTACTTGGACAAAATGTTAATTCATATGGTAAGGACTTTAAAGAGGTTTACAGTTTTGCTGATTTAATGCGTGATGTCGCTAAGACAGGAATCGAAAGAATCCGTTTCACAACTTCTCATCCATGGGATTTTACTGATGAGATGGTCGATGTGATTGCGGAATATGAAAATATAATGCCGTTTGTTCATTTACCGGTTCAATCAGGGAATGATAAAGTATTGAAATTAATGGGGAGAAAATATAATGCGGCTTCTTATAAAGCCCTATTTGATAAAATCAAAGCGAAGATTCCACATGTCAGCGTTTCGACAGACATCATTGTCGGCTTCCCAAATGAAACCGAAGAACAATTCCAGGATACTTTAAAAATGGTTGAATACTGCCAGTATGATAATGCTTATACATTTATTTATTCACCAAGAGCGGGAACTCCGGCGGCTAAAATGGAAGACAACGTAGATTTAAAAGTGAAAGAAGAACGTTTACAGCGTTTGAATGAAACGGTTAATCGTTATTCTCTTGCACAAAACAAAAAATATTTAGGACAAACGGTGAAGGTTTTGGTAGAAGGATATTCTAAAAAAGGAAATGATATGCTGATGGGGTATACAGATACACAGAAATTAGTTAATTTTTCCGGTGATCCTAAACATATCGGAGAAATCGTTGAAGTGGAAATCACCGACGCTAAAACTTGGTCATTAAATGGTAAGATCTGTGAATAATGCAAAGGACATTGCTTTAAAAATAAATAAAGCAATTAAAGAAAGCGAGATTTATCAAGAATATCAGGCTTATGAGCAAAAGATTCTTGAAAATGAAGCGTTGAAAAAAGAAGAAGCAGCGTTAAAACAGATGCAGCAGGAAATCGTCAATGCAACGTATCATGAAGCACAAAATGCAGAAGCATTAAAAGCGGAATATCATAAGCGAATGGAGGCCTATGAACTTCATCCCTTAGTGGTAAATTATTTGGCAGCTAAAGCTGCGCTTAACGAATATCTGCAATATATCAATCAATATATTAACGGGGGGATAAAATAAGACAAAAAAGAATTGTCTTATTTTATTTTTATCGCATATAGTGTTAAGGGAGGGATACGATGTCTAATATGATTCGAGAGATTTACACCAAAGCACTGTTAGCCAAAGGGATGAAAACGACATTATCCACATATAAGATCACTTTACCTAATACATGTGATTCGATCTTAGGGTGTTGGATCGTGGATCATCACCATCAGGCCAAGATCAGAGATAACCAAACATATTCCGTTGGAAGTTATGATGTTCATTTATGGTACAGCTATGACAAAAATAAAAGTGAAGTCTTTGTCAGCAAGATTACTTACTGTGATGAAATTGTTCCGGAAAAATTAGATCCAAAAGAATTTAATGAGAACGATGAAACGATCAGTACGTGTTTACAGGAGCCAAAATGCATTAAAGCAACCGTTCTTGAAGAAAAAGAAATAGAAGTTGAACTAGAGAAAATAATGGAAATTAGTGTGTTGGGAGAAACGATGATCAAGATTGAGATGAGAGATGACATCAATCAGATCGATCCGAATTTTATTAAGTAGCAAACAGATGAAAAATTATGGTATAATATGAAGCAAGGATGTGGTTAAATGAAAGAAAAATATACGCCAATGATGATGCAGTATTTAGAAATAAAAGAACAATACCAAGATGCGATCGTGATGTTTCGTTTAGGCGATTTTTATGAAATGTTTTTTGAAGATGCCAAAACAGCATCTAAAGTATTAGAAATTGCATTAACCGGAAGGGATGCCGGAACAGCGGAGAGAGTTCCGATGTGCGGAGTCCCTTTCCATGCGGTTAATGGATACATACAGCGTTTAATTGATAAAGGCTACAAGGTTGCCATTGTCGAACAACTGACACAGCCCGGTGTTGATAAGATTGTAAAGCGTGGGGTTATTCAGGTAATTACTCCGGGAACCGTAATGGAAGACGCAATGAACTTTAAAGAGAATAATTTCATTGCCTGCTATGTGTCGTATGAATTCAACAGTGTCGTTGGGTTTGCCGATATTTCAACGGGTGAGACAAGTGTGATGATGATTGATAAAAATGAAGAAGCTCTTATCGATGCTTTGCTCTCTAATAATATTAAGGAATTAGTAGTTTTGGAAAACGAAGTGAATCTTGATCACCGCAAGCTTCAGGAAAATTATCATATTTTAATTTCCTATGCCGATAATGTCACTTTTAAGGAAGCCTATAAGCCGTTGTTTAAACAAATTAGTGATATGAAAATGATCAAGACGATGTCTATCTTATTTAATTATTTGGTAGAAACACAGAAGCGTGAACTTCCTTATTTACAGGAAGTGCGGCTGATTGAAAATACAGACTATTTAAATATGGATGTGTTTACTAAAAACAGTTTGGAACTATTGACAACGATTCGTCAAAATGAGAAATATGGAAGTTTATTCTGGCTGTTAGATCATACAAAATGTGCAATGGGTTCACGTTTACTCAAGCAATGGATCGATAAGCCTTTGATTGAACAGACTGCTATTGAAAAACGACTGGATTTAGTAGAGCTTCTGATCGACAATTATTTAGAAAGAGAGTCATTGAAAGAAATTCTGAAAGATGTCTATGATTTGGAACGCTTAGCTGCTCGTGTCGCTTATGGGAATGTCAATCCCCGTGATATTAAGTGGATCGGTACTTCTTTAAAAGTTGTTCCGGAATTACGCAATCAGCTGTTAGCATTGAATCATCCATTGACCAATGAACTGCTTGTAGATTTAATAGATCTTTCTGAAACGACAGATTTAATTGATCGTGCCTTAGTGGATAATCCACCAATCAATTTAAAAGACGGGGGACTGATTCGCAGCGGATACAGCGCTCAATTAGATGAGTTTACCGATGCGAGAGATCATGGCAAGCAATGGATTCTGGAATTCGAGGCGAAAGAAAAAGAACGTACCGGTATTAAAAACTTAAAAATCGGATATAACCGTGTATTTGGTTATTACATAGAAGTAACCAAGAGTTACTTATCACAAATTAAAGATGAATTTTTATATACACGTAAACAAAGTTTAGCGAACGCTGAGCGTTTCATTACACCGGAGCTTAAGGAAATGGAAAATAAGATTCTCAGTGCGGAAGACAAGATTACAAAACTAGAATATCAGTTGTTTACAGAACTGAGAGATGAATTAAGAAAAGTTGTTTCAAAGATTCAGCAGGTAGCCAGTGCCATTGCGAAAATCGATGCTTATCAGTCCTTGGCTGTGGTCTCAAGTCAAAATGGTTATGTACGTCCGACCTTTAACCATGATCATGTGATTGATATCAGTGAAGGAAAGCATGCTGTTATTAATGAAGTGATGAAAAAACAACGTTATGTAGAGAATGACATTTATATGGATCAGTCCAGTCATGTCTTGATGATTACCGGACCAAACATGGGCGGTAAATCAACTTATATGCGACAGATTACATTAACGATTATCATGGCACAAATCGGCTGTTTTGTCTGTGCGGCATCAGCGAATCTGCCTATCGTTGACAAGATTTTTACACGCATTGGGGCAAGTGATGATCTTATCAGCGGGCAATCTACATTTATGGTGGAAATGCTGGAAGCTAATAAAGCCTTGCAGGGTGCAACTGAGAATTCATTGATCGTATTTGATGAAATCGGACGCGGGACTGCTACTTATGACGGAATGGCGATTGCACAGGCGATCATTGAATATATTGTCAATAAAATCCATTGCTTAACGCTGTTTTCCACCCATTATCATGAATTAACAGAACTAGAAAGCACCTTAGGAAATATAAAAAATGTCCATGCCAGTGTAAGTGAAGATGGACATGATATCATTTTCTTATATAAAGTGAAACCTGGAAAGGCAAATAAATCTTATGGGGTTAATGTTGCTAAACTGGCACATTTACCAGATAGTCTGCTTTCTAGGGCAAATGATATCTTAATGTCTTTAGAAAATAATACAGTCGAAATAAAAGCCGTTGAAAAGACAGAAAAGGTGGTCGAGAAATCAATGGTTGAACTCTATTTAGATAAGATTGATCCAATGGCTTTATCACCGCTGGATGCATTATCTACATTAATTGAACTTAAAAATATGGCAGGGAGGTAGTATATGGGAATTATCAGACAATTAGACAAGCAGTTGGCGAATAAAATTGCTGCCGGAGAAGTGATTGAACGTCCAGCCAACGTTGTAAAAGAGCTGGTAGAAAATAGTATTGATGCTTCAGCACGTTCAATTTCAATCTATATTGAAGAAGGCGGAATGCAGCTGATTAAAGTCATTGATGATGGTGACGGAATGGATGCCATTGATGCCCGTATGTGCATAAAGACACATGCCACCAGTAAGATTAAAGATGATTTTGATTTATTCAATATCACTACTTTAGGGTTCCGTGGCGAAGCAATTCCTTCCATTGCATCTATTTCACAATTTGAATTAAAGACATCACAGGGGGTGCAGGGCTATCGTGCCTTCTATGATTTTGGTGAATTAATAGAAGAAGGCGAAGCCGATGCGAAAAAAGGAACAACCATCACAGTCAGAAAGTTATTCCATAATGTTCCGGCACGTTTAAAATATTTAAAAAGTGTCAATTCGGAGTTCTCACATATTCAAGGTTTTGTTGAAAAATTTGCTTTAGCTTCTCCTCATATTGCGTTCTCTTTATATCATCAGGATCGATTGATTTTCAAAACCAGTGGAAATGGACAACTGATTGAAGTCATCGGACAGATTTATGGATTAGGAGTCGCTAAAAATATGATCAAAGTGGAATTTAGTGATGAAGAGTTTTCCATCAGCGGCTACATATCTAAAATTGATACATCACGAGCATCAAAAGCGAACATTATTACTTTAATCAATCAAAGGGTAGTGCGTAATCTGATGACGATCGATGCAGTTAATTTAGCTTATCGTGACTATTTAGCGTCTGATCGCTATCCCATAGCTTTTATTAATATTGAAATTGATCCTTATTTAGTGGATGTCAATGTTCATCCGGCTAAGATGGAAGTGCGTTTTTCTAAAGAAGGGCAATTAAAAGAATTGGTTTATAATGGTGTAAAAGAGGCTTTAAAAGATAATGATCTGCTTTATCAACCGAAAAATAAGGTAACTGAAAAAGAAACATTTAATAAACCTTTCGCTCAGCCATCATTTGATTTAGAACAGGAAGCTATGACGGGTGAAGAAAAAGTAGAATTAGCGCACGAGATTCCGGAATATGTCAATCATCATATTGAAACTGTTGCACAAGAAACTGAAGAACCATTAGTGATTAAAGAAACACAGCCGGTTTATCAAGAGGAAGCACCGCGACCGATTAAGAAGAAAATTTACGCTAAAACACAAATCCATGGCAGCTATATTGTTGGTGAAAATCAGGAAGGTCTTTATCTAGTGGATCAGCATGCAGCCAAAGAACGTGTTAATTATGAATATTATAAACGTAAGTTTGAAACGTTTATTCCTATTTATCAGGATTTACTGATTCCGCTTATATTTGAATTTCCAATGAGTGAATTCATGATATTAAAAGAAAAGAAAGATGCTTTATTAAAAGTAGGAATAGAACTCATTGAATTTGGCAATAGTAGCTTTACAGTGAAAAAATTGCCGATTTGGATGAATAATATAGATGAAAAGAAATATATTGAAGATATGTTGGAACAGATTTTAACTATTAATAAGGTAGATCTGCCAAGCCTTCAGGAACATGCAGTTGCGACATTGAGCTGCAAAGCTTCATTGAAAGCTAATACTTATCTGACTTCGCAGGATATGCAGACCATTTTAGATGATTTAATGCGCTGTGATAATCCTTATGTATGTCCGCATGGACGTCCGGCTGTTATTTTTTACTCAGCCTATGAATTAGAAAAATTATTTAAGAGGGTGGTATAATTGAAATCCATTATTGAAACCATATTAGAATTCGTTTTAGGTGCTATTATCATTATGATCATCAGTTACATGTTTGATAGTGTCTACGTTAAAGATTTTACAGTAGCCTTATTAGTTGCAGTCGTGCTGGCAATCTTAAACAAATTAATCAAACCGATTTTAACGGTTCTCGCTTTTCCTATTACATTGATGACATTGGGAATCTTCCAATTGATTGTCAATGGATTTATCTTAAAGTTAGCGACAATGATTTTAGCTCCTGACTTTCAAATCAGTTCTTTCTTCATGATGATCGTGACGTCTGTTTGTATCTCGATCATGTCGAGTATCGTAGGCATTAAAAATGACTGATCAAGTCATTGTCATCGTTGGACCGACAGCAGTTGGAAAGACAAAGCTAAGCGTCGAATTAGCGTTGAGGTTAGACGGAGAAATTATCAGCGGGGATTCCATGCAGATTTATCGCGGAATGGATATCGGAACCGCAAAAGTAACGAAAGAAGAAATGCAGGGAGTACCCCATCATCTGATTGATATTAAAAATTTTGATGAGGACTATTCTGTTAAAGAGTTTCAGCAAAATGTCAGAGATTGTATTCAAGCAATTCAGAAACGTCAGCACGTTCCGATTATTGTCGGCGGAACCGGACTGTATATTAAAGCAGCCTTGTATGACTACACATTTCAAGAGGAAGCCGAGTCTGCTGTCGATCCTTATTCAAATTTTACAAATGAGGAGCTTCATCTTCGCTTGAATCAGGTTGATCCACTCAGTGCGCAAAAGATTCATCCTAATAATCGCAGAAGAGTGCTGCGTGCTTTACAGATTTTTGAACAAAGCGGTAAAAGCAAAAGCGATCATTTATCTTCACAACAGCATATCTGTTTATATAATGTTCGCTTTATTGGACTGACATTACCACGTTCGCTTCTTTATGAACGAATCAACCAAAGAGTCGATGCCATGATGCAGCAGGGATTAATCGAGGAAGTCGAACGGTTGATACGTCTTGGCGCACTTTCGTCACATCAAAGCATGAAAGCGATCGGCTATAAAGAATGGTTTGACTATTTCAATCAAAGCATGGGTTTAGAAGAAACACTGGAAAAGATCAAACAGAATTCACGCCGTTATGCCAAAAGACAATATACCTGGTTTAGAAATCAGATGGATATCCATTGGCTGAATGTGAATATAGACGATTTTGATCAGACAGTGCAAGCAGCTCTAAGGTATGTGGAAAAAGGTGAACATTATCGCTACATCGCGTTTAATTATGCTTTTCAAAATTTAGACAATTTTAAGCATTCTGGCATTTTAGACTATTGGTTTGGCTATACTCAGGGAGAAAAAGATAATCCTACAATGTATGAACTTCGTACACAGCGCTATCATCATCAAGTTTTAATTGTTATATATTTTGATGAGACTCTGATTTCCGTGAAAGAATTGAAATCACTGTATCAACAGGGACTGGATGAAAAATTATGCAGCTATGTTAAGCCTGAATGGGATGGTGAAGGCATTCAAATCGATAAATTAGTACGAATAAAGGAGCTTGTATGAAAATTGTATTACAAAGAGTCACTTATGCTCAGGTAAAGGTAGAGGGTGAAGTTGTTGGCCGAATTGACCAAGGCTATCTGGCTTTAGTTGGATTTACCTCAAGCGATACTGTTGACATCGTTGAAAAAATGGCAAGTAAGATGATTGGTCTGCGAGTGTTTAGTGACCAGGAAGATAAAATGAATTTGGCGTTAGAAGATGTGAATGGAGCAATCCTATCGATTTCACAATTTACTTTGTATGCTGACAGTAAAAAAGGAAGGCGTCCAAGCTTCATTCAAGCCGCTAAAGGTGAAACAGCGACCATGCTTTACGATCACTTCAATACTTATATTAAAAACAGGGGAGTGAAAGTGGAGACGGGGATCTTTGGAGCCGATATGAAAATTGAACTTCTAAATGACGGACCTGTTACTATAATTTTAGATTCAAATGAAATTCTATAAAACATCTGAAATTTTTCAGATGTTTTTGTATAAATAAATAAAAGTGGATAATAATATAGTAGGATTACCACGGAAATTGACAAAAATGCAAAAAAAGTAAAAAAAAGCAAAAAAAGACTTGTCAAAGGAGAGAGGACGTAGTAATATAAACAGGCAGTCCAATCAAGGGCGGCGGAGACCATTGAAAACTGAACAGAACACGTCAAACAATTTCGATCGAAAGAAAGAAAAATTGAGAAAAAAAGAAACAAAAGTCAGAAGACA
>CABJAS010000007.1 GCA_902363625.1 Clostridiaceae bacterium | reverse complement strand
AAGTATTGGGATAATGTGAAACAAAGAAAAAACCAAACTGAAATTAATCAGCTTGGTTTAGCATAAATATTTTATTTATTTCCCATGTCTACTTGACAGGGGTTGGTTCACAAAGCTTGGTTTTATTCTTTAAAATGTACAATTTCATCAATGCCTTTGCGCATTGGCTGCTCCGGTTCAATATCTGCGTACCCCACGCCAATCACGGCAACCACTTCTTCATTCTCCGGTATCGCAAAGAATGTGCGGATAGCTTCATGATCATAGATTCCCATAATCAATGTTCCTAAACCAAGATCATAAGCTTTTAAGCAAAGATTTTCAACTTGCAGACCATTGTCAAAATACTGAAAACCATCTTTTAGATGTGTTGTATAGCTGCCATCACGTTCAAAACCGCTGCGATTTTTCACAACTGTAGAAACAATGATGACAGGGGCATCTTTGACATTCTTTTGATTAAACTCAGCCAAACAAGGTAGAAAGGCTTTTTTAGTTTCCGGACGATCTACAACATAATAGCGGGACACCTGAGAATTTTTCCAAGACGGTGCATCACTTGCTGCCTTAATTAAGGCTTTAATTATCTCACGATCCACCGGCTTATCTAAATAACGGCGAATACTTCTTCTGTTTTCAATACATTCAGATAGTTCCATGTTACTCCTCCTCTTCATTAAATAACTGTCTGATCCGTTCCTGATTTTCCATGACTAACTGATACCCTGCTTCATAATTTTTATTTAACTGCTCGATATCCTTTTCCATGGAATCCAATTCATAGCTGGGGCGCAATACAACAGCACTCCCCTCTGCTTCTAGTTTATCACAAAAAGCAACTGTATCGTTATATAAAAGATGACGATTCAATAAAATTGTTTCCAACTTAGGATAGATATGCCGGATTGTCTTAGCTGCCATTTTTGTTGATTTATTTAATTCCTTGCGATATTCTTTCGTTCGCGTAAGCAGAATCAGATGTTTTCTATTGCCATCCTTGATAGCCTTTTTTATAGGAATGGGGTCACTTAGTCCACCATCATAATATTTATTCTTACCTATTTTTATAGCCGGAAATACAAAAGGAATTGCACAGGTAGCCTGAAGCATCACATTTGTCTTATCCGTCATTTTCCCATCTAAATACTCACACTTTCCTGATTCTACATTCGTCACCCCTACTCTTATCTGACAAGGATTTTCCATAAAGGCTTTATAGTCAAAAGGAATCAAGGTATTAGGAATCTGGTTATAAATAAAATCAATTCCAAACAGCGAGTGTTCCTTCAAATAATGACGTTTTCCCATATAACGCTTGTCATGACGAAACTGACGAACCACTTCCAAATTTCTTTTCTTTTGTTTTGATACATAGGAGAACCCGTTGCAGATCCCAGCTGAAACCCCGATGACATAATCAAACTCCAATCCTAAATCTAATAAAGCATCCATGGCTCCGGCAGAAAAGATCGGACGAAAAGTTCCTCCTTCTAAAACTAAACTCGGCATAATAAAGCTCCTTTCTAATAAAAAAACTCAACCAAAGTTGAGTCTATTATTTCTCCATTAGATATTTTGAAACAGATTCAAGGGATGCTTTAAACTCTTCATCAGAAGAATTTTCAAAAACAATAAGCTCTCCATTGCAATTTGGATCCGGGAATAAATTAGGAATTGAGAAATCACGTCCTGCAATATATTCATCCCAATGCGCCAATTTCCAAGTATCACGATCAGAATTACGGTCGATCATACGCTGACGACATGTTTCAACATCTGTGTGTACCCAAATAATAGATAATTTGGCACCCTTTTTCGCTAACTTTTCCATCATCTGATCCATCCATTTTTGATCACGGATTTCACGAGTGAACGGTGCATTGATCAATACTGTCTCAGCATAATCCAATGCTTCTAAAGCTAAATCCACAATAACTTCATATTCAGGATTGCGAATCCATTCTTCAAAGAATTCTGAACTGCGGTTTTCTTCTTCATGTGCTACTCTAAACACCTGATGAGAAAGTGGAATCAATGTATCTTTATCTAAATATACAATATTCTTTAATGCTTTAGATAATTGTTTAGATACAAATGTTTTTCCGCTTGCTGGTGGAGAAGTTACTAAAATCAATTTTTTCATAAAAACCTCCGTTTATAATTACGTTAAATCTTATTTTTTGTCTACACAACATCTTACACCACTAAAATTGTTGTGTCAATAATTATCTCTTTTTATAAGATAAGATAAAATCAATCAAATATTTCACGTATCTATTATAGACTATTTTTCAACAGAATTCTATAATTTTCAATTTATTAAAATGCATTCAATTATTCCCATTTTATCAATAAAAATGTTTTTATATTAATACAAAATAATTCGACAATTCTCTTGACACTTTTCGTTATAGTCTGTATAATTTTTAAAACATTAATCAAAGAAAAAGGAGATAAAAACATGGCATTTTTTTACAGTGAACCTTCACACACTTTTAACGAGTATTTATTAGTTCCTGGTTATTCATCAGCTGAGTGTCAGACAAAGAATGTGTCTTTAAGAACACCGCTAGTGAAATATAAAAAGGGAGAAGAACCAGCAATTACAATGAATATTCCTCTTGTATCTGCAATCATGCAGTCTGTATCGAATGATACAATGGCAGTCGCTTTAGCAAGAGAAGGTGGTGTTTCATTTATCTATGGTTCTCAAACGATTGAAAATGAAGCCGCAATGGTAAAACGCGTAAAAGATTACAAAGCAGGTTTTGTTAAAAGTGATTCTAACATTTCACCTGAAGCAACTTTACAAGACGTGATTAAATTAAAAGAAAAAACAGGTCACTCTACTATGGCAGTTACCGATAACGGAACTGCGGATGGTAAATTATTGGGGATTGTTACAGGGAGAGATTATCGTGTAACAAGAATGGAACCATCTACAAAAGTAAAAGAATTCATGACACCATTTAATAAATTAGTTTACGCTAAAGAAGGTGTTACCTTAAAAGAAGCAAATGACATGATTTGGGATAACAAATTAAATGCATTGCCAATCATTAATGAAAATCAGCAGCTACTGTATTTTGTATTTAGAAAAGATTATGAATCAGCTAAAGATAATCCAAATGAATTACTTGATGAATCTAAGCGCTATGTCGTAGGTGCCGGAATCAACACAAGAGATTACGCTGAACGTGTTCCTGCTTTAATCGAAGCCGGTGCTGACGTTTTATGTATCGATTCATCAGAAGGATTTACGGAATGGCAGAAAATCACAATTGAATGGATCAGAGAACATTATGGTGAAAACGTAAAAGTGGGTGCCGGAAATGTTGTGGATCGTGATGGATTCCGTTTCTTAGCAGAGGCTGGAGCTGACTTTATTAAAGTAGGAATCGGCGGCGGTTCAATCTGTATCACTCGTGAACAAAAAGGAATCGGTCGTGGACAGGCCACTGCTACGATTGAAGTTGCACAGGCAAGAGATGAATATTATGAAGAAACAGGTATTTATATCCCAATCTGCAGTGACGGTGGTATCGTTCATGATTACCATATGACTTTGGCTTTAGCCATGGGAGCTGACTTTATCATGTTAGGTCGTTATTTCTCAAGATTTGATGAATCACCAACAAATAAAGTAGTCATCAATGGACAATACATGAAAGAATACTGGGGAGAAGGAAGTGCTCGTGCCCGTAACTGGCAACGTTATGACATGGGAGGAGATTCTAAGCTTTCATTTGAAGAAGGTGTTGATTCTTATGTTCCTTATGCTGGAAGCTTAAAAGACAATGTGGCTTTATCATTAAATAAGATTAAATCTACAATGTGCAACTGCGGAGCTCTTTCTATTCTTGACTTACAGCAGAATGCAAAGATCACTTTAGTCTCTTCAACAAGTATCGTTGAAGGTGGCGCACACGATGTTGTCTTAAAAGATTCAGTTCCAAACCAAAATAAATAATCAAGAGCCAATCGGCTCTTTTTTAATTTATATTAGACAAAAAAGGACAATTTATGATAAGATAATAAAGGTGAATTTTTTGGAGGTATCTATGAAAAAACGTAATTGTTTAGTCGGGCAGTCCGGAGGCCCTACGGCAGCGATCAATGCTTCTTTAGCTGGGGTAATCGCTCAATGTCTGGAATCAGAACAATTTGATAATATATATGGTGCAGTAAATGGCATCAAGGGATTATTAGCACTTCAATATTTAGACCTTAAAAAAGAGTTTGAGACAGCAGAAAAACTTGAACAGCTGCGTCATACTCCGGCAATGTTTTTAGGAAGCTGCCGCTACAAGCTCCCTAATTATGATGAAGATCCTAATGTTTATAAAGAAGTATTTGATATTTTTGAGCGTTTAGAAATTACAGATTTCTTTTATATCGGTGGAAATGACTCTATGGATACCGTATTAAAGTTATCAGGTTATGCAAATATGATGAAAAAAGATGTAAAGATCATCGGAATCCCTAAAACCATCGATAATGATTTAATGGGAACTGACCATACCCCTGGATTTGGTTCAGCAGCTAAATATGTAGCAACTTCGATGTTGGAAATTGCTCATGACAGTATGATCTATCAATTAGAATCGATCACGATTGTAGAAATCATGGGACGTAATGCCGGCTGGCTGACTGCCGCTGCGGCTTTGGCAAGAAACGATTATAACACTGCTCCGGATCTGATCTACTTACCGGAAGTGACGTTCGATAAAGAAAAATTTATTGAAGCGATTGGAGAAGTATTTAAACATAAGCGTGGGGTTGTTATCGCTGTTTCCGAAGGAATCCGTGATAAAGACGGCAATTATTTGGATCAGGATTCACGCTATACGAAAAAGGATGCGTTTGGACATATTATCCATTCCGGTACGGCAAAAGTGCTGGAAACAATCGCTTTCCAAGCCTTCCACTGCAAGGTAAGAAGTATCGAATTAAATGTTTTGCAGCGCTGTGCCATGCATATTGCCAGCAAATGCGACAATGACGAATCTTTCCTAATCGGAAAAGAAGCTGTTCTTCATGCACTGCGCGGAGAAACCGGAAAAATGATGGTCTTTAACCGTAAAGATCAAGAGGATTATGAAATTGAGATCGGTGCCATCGATGTCTTAACTGCTGCAAACTATGAAAAGAAAGTCCCTGTAGAGTGGATCAATGAAGCCGGAAATGATATTACCGATAAGCTTTATCAGTATTTATATCCGCTTATTCTCGGAGAAGTCTATCTTTCTTATCAAGATGGAATCCCTCAATATTTAAGCACTGCTCATTTAGAAAAATAAAAATATTACAAAAATGGAGACTCACATTTTATTAAAGCGTGATCTCCTTTTTTTTCATATATACTGACAAATAACGATTAGAAAACTTTAGATAATAGTCTGATCCCCTCTTCTATCTTGTCTAAGGATATGCTGGAAAAGGATAAAAGGCACTGTTGCTGCTGAAATTGCAAGTCAATTCCTTTCTCATGTGCTTTCTTTAAAATAAGTTCTGTATCTATCAGCTGACAAAAAGTAATGCGTACACGCAAAGCGGTCTCTTCAAGCTGCAACTGAGGATGGTTAAAATAAAGATTCAGACTATCGATTAATATACGGCTTTTTTTACTGTATAAACGGCGAAGTCTTTTTAACTGGCGGATTAGCTGTCCTTCTTCAATAAAATAAGCTAAGGCAAGCTGCTCGAGTTTAGATACATTCTGATGGTAAAAGTCTCTTTTTATACTATATTTATCTAATAAAGAAAGGGGTAAGACCATATAGGCAATACGCAAAGAAGGAACCATCAGCTTAGAAAATGATCCAATATAGATAATATGTTGTGGATCTTGTCCCTGCATAGCAGGAACTGGCTTTGCACTGTAGCGCAGCTCCCCGTTATGATCATCTTCTATAATAAAAATAGAATGATTTTTGGCATATTCAATAATCTGCAGACGGCGTGAGATGGGCAATGCGCCCGCTTTTTGTCCGGCAGAAGAGGTGTTTAAGTAAAGAAAGTCAATATCGACATGATGCAAAGATTCCATTATAATGCCGTCTTCATCTTCTTCCAGCATAATAGTCTCAATATTAAAATCACTGAAAATCATCTGTGCATGTAAAAAGCCGCTTCTTGGCATTCCTACTCGTTTCACATTCTTTAACAGACCGCAAAGAATCGTCAGCAAGGACTGAAAACCAGAGCCGATGATCATCTGCTCTTCCCCTGCATGAACGCCGCGGTACATCGATGTATAGCGGCATAATGCCTGTCTTAATACCAATTCTCCTTGCTGCTGTCCGTATTCATACAAGCTTTCCTGCTCTTGTAAAGCTTGACGGATGTATTTCTTCCATAATTCCATATTGAAAGACGAAGGATCCACCGCCCCGCCACTAAAGTCATACTCATAATGTACTCTTAAGCTAGGTATATGAGGCTGTTTCAAAATAGCCATTTCCTGTTTTTGTTTAAGATCTACATCTACAAAATAGCCGCTTTTATGACGTGAAAGGATATATCCCTCCACTAACAGCTGTCCATAAGCTGCCTCGATGGTCGTTCGTGACAAGCCAGTATTCTTCTCCATCTCTCTAATAGATGGCAGCTTTTCTTTATAGCGATACTTCCCATCTAAGATATCCTGTCGCAAACGTTTATATAAAGATTCATATTTGCTCATATCTGTCCCCTTTAATTTTATTATTTTTGTGTATTTTAATATACACAATTTAGTGCTTTAATTATAGCATACATTCATTAAGGGGGAAATAGTATGAAATCAAATTCAGTACTTCGATTATCGTTAACAGCTTTAATGGCTGCACTTTGCTATATTGGCTTTCAATATCTAAAGATTGATATTCCACTGCCAACGGGAGCTGTTGCGATTCATTTCGGTAATGCCTTCTGCGTTCTGGGAGCTTTATTGTTAGGGGGATTTTATGGCGGATTAGCAGGAGCTGTCGGTATGACATTAGGAGACTTGTTCAATCCACTCTATATCATGTCCGCGCCAAAAACATTTATTTTAAAGCTTTGTATCGGTTTAATTACCGGTCTGGTTGCTCATAAGATTGCCAAGCTTTCTAAAAGCAGCGACAAATCTTATACCTTAAAATGGACAATCCTTGCCGCCTCTGCCGGAATGGGATTTAATGTGATCTTTGAACCGATCGTTTCATTTTTATATAATCGTTTCTTATTAGGAGCGGATGCCAATGCAGCTAAGATTCTAGCCACATGGATGGGCGGGGTTACCCTATTTAATGCAGTAACTTCTGTTATTATTGCGACAGTGCTTTATTTAGCTTTGTCTAAAAATTCTAAAATAAAATCATTGATTCAATAAACAATTAACCTAAAAAGGAGTCTTCTTTTTATAATGAATCTCTAAAGCTGTCTTTAGCTGAGGTTCACTTCAAAATGACTCCTTTTTTCTATTCCCTATTCATTTTTCAATTCATTAACGAGCATTAAACAATAGGATATGACTTTGAATTATATTTGAATCTAACAATAACAACAATAAGAATACAGATCGGGATCCAAATCATTGGCAATAGCTGATACAAATAATATGGCTTGCCTAAAAACATCGTCGTAAAATTTCTTACCGAAACATTGCTGATACTCATGAAATTAACAGGTATCAGATTCTTAATATTCCCAAAAACATTGAATAAAGTAGGTACGATATACATGACAATCACTGTCAGTGCCAAAGATCGATAGGTGGATTTAATAAAAGTCGATACAAGACAGCCGATCATAGCTGTTGTTAAAGCACCAAGCAGGATACACATCACCCCAATAAAATAAGCCTGACCGAAATTAAAGATAGAGACCATAAAGATACCCTCGATAACACTGACGGAGGCATCACCGATTCCCCCTGTCAATAAAGCATAGAGAGAAACCCCGCCAATCATTACTATAAATCCAATGATGCTGCTGACAAGAACAGCTCCCATTTTAGAAATAATTAAGCGTGATTTGCCGTTTACACAGGTGCGCTGTATTTCCAGCATTTGATTTTTTCTTTCTTTATTCACTACATCTGTTGAGATCAGTAAAACCCAAATCATTAGTAAAATCCCCGAAACCCCTAAAGTGCTAAGCAAACTTCCCCAGCTTTTTGTATCACCATAATAGAAGGTATCAATCGAATTCATCTTTTCTTTCAGCATTAAAATTTCCACTTTGCTAAGTTTTGTAGAAGAATAAACCGGTGATGGTGTCTCTTCGCCGCTTAATCCGCTGTACATCACTCCATACGTCCCATCTTCGCTGTTCCATGGTTTATTTTTTAAGACAATTTCCGCATAGTTCATATAAATATCCCATGCAACATCTTTCGCAATGTCCTCTTTTGTTGATGGGAGAGATCTTTCTCTTAAGATCAGCTGTTTTTTCCCCTCTTTTGCTTCACTATCTGTCGCCATTGTATAATCTTGACGATTTAATGCATAGTCTAAATTCCAGCCCGGACCATAAAGCTGATTCATTTTTTCTACATCAAACAGCTTTTCATTGCTGCGCATTTCGCTTTCAATAAAGGCTTGCTGCAATCTTTCCCACCAAGATTCATCCATCGCTCCTGTCCATTGCTGTTTAGCTAAGGCAATTTCTTTTAACACGTCTTTTTTGCTCATTAACTGCCCTTGATCATAATAGTTTAGCTGGATAATTGAAGGAGCATCATTTTTAACGTTGACATTGAATGTCCAAACAGAAATCAAACAAAAAATAATCAATACCAGAAAATTAATTTTAGAACATATTATTTTCTTACATTCATATAGAAAGAGTCTCATTCGTTTTCCTCCTCAAAAAAATATAAATATAAATCATTTAGGGTTGCTTCAACAATGTCTCCTGCTCCTTTGTTTTCTTTATCAATATAACGAATCATAATGCCGTCTGGTCTTGTTTTTTGTGAACAGATTACATACTGAGACTGCCATTGTTTTAACTGTTCAGCTGTGACAAGGCATTCCTTGACCATGCCTTCAATAGTATTTAGTAAGATCTGCGGAGTATCATAAGCTAAGACACTGCCTTTTTTCATGATCATGATTTTATCTGCAATGGCTTCGACATCACTGACGATATGTGTAGAAAGCAAAATAATTTTTTCTCTTGATAACTCAGATAATAATCTTGAAAACTGATTTCTTTCTTTTGGATCTAACCCTGCTGTCGGTTCATCTAAGATTAAAAATGCAGGATCATTTAGTAAAGCCTGAGCAATGCCTAAACGCTGACGCATTCCTCCGGACAATGCCTTTACTTTCTTTTTGCGTTCATTTTCTAAATGCAGCTTTGGTAAAAGTTCATTAATTCTTTTTTCTGTATAAGCTTTGGTTAATCCTTTGATTGCTCCCATATAATGCAGAAATTCATCCACTCTAAACGTTGGATACATACCTAAATGCTGTGGCATATAGCCTATTTGTGAAAGATATTCCTCTTTTTTATTTTCAATGTTAATATCACCAAAATAGACATTGCCCTCATCCTGCATCAAGACTCCGACAATAATTCGCAGCAAAGTAGTTTTACCACTTCCGTTTGCTCCCAACAATCCAATAATTCCGGGAGATAACGTCGCATTTAAATGATCAACAGCGAGTGTACGTCCATATTGTTTGGTTATATTTTCTAGTTTAAGTTTCATTGATTATCTCCATCCTTTTGTAATATAATTCTTTTTATTTCTACAATGCATATAGAAAGTCCCGGCAATAAGTAAGAGAAGCATCACACCCCAAATCAGCGCAATCGCACTTGTACGGTGATAGAACCGGGTATTAATCTGCACCCATGAAAAATGCATAAGCTGTTTCAATGCTTGAAAATTTAAAAAGCTTGATGGAAACAAAACATTCCATGTTGTGTTAAAAAAGTGAATTGTGATTAAGCTGGGGCCGGCATAAAAGAGAATGCTTCCTGCTAAACTGGCAAATGGTTTTTTCATAACGGTTGATAAAAAGCTTGCGATAATTGTACAGATCAACCCACCGCACATCATCAATAAGAAAGCTTGCTGATTAATTTTAGTGAAATTGTAGATTTGAAATGCCCCTTCAAACATCATGACGGTTGTATCACTCCCTTGTAAATTAAGCATAAAGGAGCTGCTCACTGCCAATATGCCATACATCAGCCCTCCGACTGCCAGTCCCATCGTCACTGCAACAGTGATTTTAGCCATGGCTAATGGTTTCCTGCCCATCCGTGAGCTTTTCAGCATATCCATGATTCCGACAGCATCTTCTTGATTAAATAAATCACTAAACAAATATAAACAGCTGATGATATATATTATCGCACAGTATTTAAAAGCTTCCATACGCATGAGCCATCCTTCATAGGGTCCATAGACCGGTAAATTTTTTTCTAAATCAGCTTTTATGATATCCGGAGTTGTAATGTTGTGTTTATTTGCTTCAAAATTATTATAGGTATATTCTCCCAGCCAGTACGCATTAGATATAGCTTGATATTTCATATCCATTTGCGTTAAATCGCTTTCTGCGGCGTCATTAAGCATTGTTTCTGCCTTTGATAGCCAGCTTTCATCGATTGTTCCGGCTAAATCCTTTCGGATTTCATCAGCGGACTGCTTTCCTTCAGCTAAAGACACCCATTTTCCATCAAAAAGCACTTTACTGTGCTGATCACTATACTGAAATACCAAAAGCAGAAGGATCGGCAGAATCAGTAAAAATACAATAATAATACGATGAGACAGCGGGTGTAAAAACTTTTTCAGTTCTCCCCTTATTAGATTTTTCATTTTCCATACCTCCATTTATTCGCATTTAGTGAACTCATAAAACAATAAATAAAAGAAATCACTAACAGGATAATGCCAAAAGAATCTAAAAAATGCAGAATCTGATTTGAATAATTTATTTCAACCGCTATCAGCACACCAATCGTAGAGATATAAAGCAAAATAAAATTAGCTAATAGATTTTCATGATAACGCAGCTGTAGGATTAAACCGGTTAATACAAAAAAGGGAATGCACCCGCCGCAAAGCAAGGTATAAAAGTTTATGTTCGTTTTACTTGCCATCATCCAAGCTACTAAAATCAGTCCGGCAAGGGAAATAAAACTTAATAATCCCATCTTCCAGATCAGTAAGCGCTGAGGGGAATATTCGCATGTTCTTTCCAATTCTGACATTTGGTAAATATCAGAACGAATCAGTTCTGCTGATACCGCAATTGACATCATGATGCCCCCCATCCATAGCAATGCCATTGAAAACATTCTGGCAGCACTCGGCATCATAATCCAACCTAATATAAGAATCAAAAGAGATAAAAAGCCTTGTAAACAGATACTTTTCCAACCATATAAAAAGATTACACGTTTGATAACCTCTCCTATATTTCTTTCCTTTTTTACTACTTGAATGTTGTTTAAGATTTGTCTGGAGTGCTCAATAGTCTCTATTAAGTCAGTCTCTGAGATTGGGGGAATTTCAATTTTTTCTAACATTATCTTTGTTTTTTTCATTTCCAGCCCTCCTTTTTAGCCATTTTTTCTAACAATTCTACAGCCAATTTTGCTTGTGACTTCAGTGTCGAGATATGAATCCCGGTAATTTTTGAAATATCTTTAAACTTCATTTTCTCATAATAACGCAGATAGACGATATCTTGCAGATGAAGAGGCAGCTGCTCAATCCATTTTCTTAAAATAATGCCTTCTTCCTGACGTTTTAGAATAGCTTGGGTGTCATAAGCAGGATCACTGATTAATGACTCATCTAATTCACTTGGCACTGCTTTTTTTGATTTGAAATAATCATAGAGAAGATGCTGAGCAATTCTATATAAATAATTCAATAGCTTTCCTTGATCCTGATATTGATGAAGATGTTCAAAAAAATGATAGAAAGTTTCCTGAGTCAAATCCTTAGCTAAAGCTTCATCCATGACACGGCGATACACATATCCATATATTTTAGGATAACAGTCACGGATCATTGAATCTAATGTATGATCCTCTTTTTGAGTAAGTCGTTTTATTATTTTAGAACTCATTGATAACCTCCTTCACTCTATATAACGATACAATGTTAAAAAAGACGAAAAAAAATGAAAACAAACAAAAAAAGATGTAAGATTTCTCTTACACCCTTCTTTTCGTTAATTATAATTTAACTACGTTGCGAGCTTGTAATCCTTTATCTCCCTCAACAAGTTCGAATTCAACTTCTTGACCTTCGTCTACAGTTTTAAATCCATCTTGTACGATTTGAGAATAATGGAAAAATACATCTTTGTCTCCACCATCCATGATAATGAATCCAAATCCCTTTTCTTTGTTAAACATTTTAACTTTTCCTGTTGCCATTTTCAATAATACCTTAAACCTTTCAATAATCTAATGTCTTCCGACAATTAAACTATACTACACCTATTCATAAAATGCAAATCCTTTTTGTAGGATATCCCTATTATTCCTTGCTCTTCTGCAACTTATATTCGATTTTATTCATTATTCTTTCAGGAATGATTTTCCCTAAATAATATGCCCCTTTATTTTTAGTTCCGGGAATAATTATTTTTTTATTCTTAAAGACATCCCGCATGATTTTTCCGGCAATGTCATCGCTTCCCACTTTAGCTAAAGAATGCATAATATTAGCCTGTTTATCAAAATCAGAGATGAAAGATCCCGGCAGACAGGTTTGAATCAAGATATCCTTAGAAGAATAAGCCAGTTCTATATTTATGCTTTTAGACAGCATCAGTAAAAATGCTTTAGATGCCCCATATCCTGCCATCAGGGGGTCTGCCTGCTTGGCGGCAATAGATGCCACATTCAAAACCCGCCCAGCTTCTTGATACGCAATATAGCTTTTCATTAAAAGTACAGGTGCCAGCATATTTAATTCCATCATTTTCTTTTCCTGATCGACTGGTATCTTCCAAAATTCTCCATAGCAGCCTACCCCTGCATTATTAATGAGCAGATCTACTTTTTCCTCTTGCAAATAAGCACAGACTTTAGAAATATCTGTCTTGTCCGTAAGATCGGCAACGATAATTTCACTTTTGTTTGGTAATTTTGCCTGTAAACGCAGTAAATCTTCTTCATGACGTGCGATTAAAACAACTGTATACTGACGCAGCGACAGCCATCTGGCAAATGCAGCACCTAAGCCACTGCTCGCTCCGGTAATAACTGCCTTCATTATTTTTTTCGATCCTTCTGACTTTTTACTTGTTTCCAATATTGAGCGATCTGCTGTTCATGCTTATTGTTTGACGGCTGATAATAAACATGCCCTACTAAATCTTCTGGCATATAAACCTGATGAACATAATCGTTTACATAATCATGAGGATAAATATAATTCTGTCCTTTTTGTTCACCTAATCCATCATAGTGCACATTTTGTATACATCGAGGCAGACGACTTCCTTTTCCACTGCTTACATCCTGCATCGCCATTGCAATAGCACTGTAAGCAGAATTTGATTTCGGAGCAGTCGCCAAAACAACGACCGCCTGTGCTAAAGGTATCTGTGCTTCCGGCAGCCCTAATTGAATAGCACTATCGACACACGCCTTCACTATCGTAATCGCCTGCGGATATGCCATTCCGATATCCTCCGTCGCAATAACCAGCAAACGGCGGCAAGGAGAAAGCAGATCTCCGCCATTTAACAGTTTCGCTAAATAAAACAATGCGGCATTTTCATCACTTCCGCGAATCGACTTTTGTAATCCCGACAATAAATCATAATGCTGATCCCCGTCTTTATCAAAATTCATACCAGTATGCTGAACAAGCTGTGCCACTACTTCCTTAGTAATAAAGATCTCCCGATCTTCACCGCGACAGGCAAAATAAGACAACTCAACTGAGTTTAAGGCTTTTCTTACATCACCCCCGCTTGTTTTCGCAATATATAATTTTACATCCTCTTCTATATTAAAATGAACATCATTTTCTTGTTCTAAATGATGATAGGCACGATCAATTGCCGGCAATAGCTCATCTGCACTGACAGATTTAAATTCAAAAACAGCACTACGGCTAAGCAACGCATTATATACATAAAAATAAGGATTTTCGGTCGTCGAAGCAATCAGCGTGATTTTTCCAACTTCGATATACTCTAATAAAGACTGCTGCTGTTTTTTATTCAAATACTGTATCTCATCCAAATAGAGAATAATGCCCTGAGTAGCATAAATACTCTCTGATTCCGCCATAATGGCTTTGATATCTGCCAAAGATGCAGTTGTCCCATTCAATTTATAATACTGCTTATCACTGTATTTTGCGATCATCTTCGCTACTGTTGTCTTACCTACTCCCGGTGGACCAAAAAAAATCAGATTAGGAATCTGTCTTGATTCAATGATCTTTCTTAGGGGTCTTCCTTCTCCTAAAAGATGGCTTTGTCCCACAATGTCATCTATCGTTTCCGGTCTCAATTTATCTGCTAATGGCATTTATCATCACCTCTTTGGATATTATATATTATTTTCAGAGATTTGGGTATGTTTATTATTTGATAACTTCAAGATATATAATCAAGCTTCTCATCCCCTATTTTTATCTTAATTTAGCTTTTATGTCAAATCAACTAATTCACATTCCATATTTAATACTTATAAAAATATCCTAACAACGTTTTCTTTTTTAGACTGCACCCACACTCTGACGAAGTGATTCTTAGATGAAAACTGAATCCAATTATGCAGATAACATAATTCCATCTATGCCCACATGTGTATCTACAGCCGGTCAATAATCTCCCTAATTAAGATGAACTGATTGCTTATCAGAGTTTTTCCTATATAATATTAACTAAAGGAGTGATAGAATGAAACGATGTGGATGGGCAAAAACACCAGAAGAAATAAAATACCACGATCACCATTGGTGTCGATTGCATCATGATGACCATACTTTATTTGAAATGCTGATTTTAGAGGGACTGCAAGCTGGCTTAAGCTGGCGGTTAATATTAGAACGATGGGACGGGCTTCAAGAGGCATTGGATCATTTTGACTATAAATTAATTGCTGAATATGACGATTCTAAAAAAGCAGAGCTTTTAGTACACCCGGCAATGATTAAAAATCGGCGAAAAATTGACGCCCTTATAACAAATGCCAAAGCTTTTATAGAAGTTCAAAAAGAATTCGGCAGTTTTGATACATATATCTGGCAATTCTGCAATCATCAGCCTATTATTAACCATTGGACAACTTTAGAGGAAGTCCCCGCTTTTACCCCTTTATCAAAGGAAATAAGCAAAGATCTTAAAAAACGCGGATTTAAATTTGTGGGGGAAACGATTATTTATTCTTATATGCAGTCTATCGGCATGGTAAATGATCACTTGGTTGATTGCCCTTGTTTTAAAGAGTGTCAGCAATAAATCTTAAGAGAATCTTTAATAATTACTACAAAGAATATTAATAAAACTGACCTATACTATAGGTGTCAGGAAAAAAATAAGTGAGGGAAAAAAATGAATAACCAAACGATTCTCGTTGTTGAAGACGAGCAGGAGATTGCTAATGCCATCGCAATCTATTTAAAAAACCAGGGATATCATGTTCTAATTGCCGGAAACGGTCAGGAAGGATTAGATGTTTTAGAACAAAATGTCGTACACTTAGCCATCATTGATATTATGATGCCCGTTATGGATGGAATTTCAATGGTGTTAAAGCTAAGAGAAACTCATGATCTGCCTGTCATCATGTTGTCCGCTAAATCGGAGGATATTGATAAAATTACAGGTCTGAACATGGGAGCTGATGATTACATGACAAAGCCATTTGTTCCGATGGAATTACTGGCACGTGTAAATTCTCATTTACGACGTTATCAACGCTATATGAAAAGCCAAAATGTGGTCAGTGAAAACGTTAAAATTATTGGTGGCTTAGAATTAAACGAAGACACAAAAGAAGTTTTCGTAGACGGACAGCTTACTAAATTAACGCCTATCGAGTTTAAAATTTTAGATTTATTTATGTCCAATCCGGGTATCGTTTTTGATACAGACACCATTTATGAAAAAGTATGGAATGATATTGCAATCAATAGTGATACCGTAATGGTTCATATCCGTAATTTAAGAGAAAAGATTGAAATCGATCCTAAAAATCCACGATACATTAAAGTGGTATGGGGAATTGGCTATAAAATTGAAAAACAATAAGGAGACGATACTATGAAGAAAAAATCGATCATTGTTTTCCTTCTCCCCTTTATCCTGATCATCGCAAGCTGTATTGGTATTATGCAATATGACATCCTGAACAGTGTGCAAAGCTACAGCTATCCACAGCAAGACAATAATATTCAAATTCGTAAAGATTATTTACAGAGTTATACGTTTGAATTGGATTTACTTCGTTTTTGCTATGCGATTGATTATAATGACCGTTATGATCTTAATGCTCCAAGCGAAAATAATTTACGTCAATTATACGGACAGAATTTAAGTACTTATCTGCTCAATCAGATGGATAATTTTATCATCTCAGCAAATGATAATCTTCAATATGATTATTCATTTTTAAAATATCATATGCTGGATCTAACAGACAATTCTACGTACTCTAATTCCGGTGATCTTTCAATGAATGCCAGCGGTGATGTATACAGAATTACATTTAATGAGGAAGGTGAAATTTCAATCGAAACTACTTCATCTTTAAATGTTCCAATCAAAAGTGCCTATACAAATCTGATACGCAATAATTTCCAATCCAATTATACCGGTACTCAGGAAACGATTGAACTTTTAAAGAATCGTGTATTTACATTCGTGGTAGAGAAATCAGCCGATCTTTCATCGCTTGTTTCTTACAATAGTAGTGTATATCTCTATAAAGATTATTCTTATCACATGAATGCCGTATTATTTAGTTTTGTTGTTTTAGCTGTTTTAGGATTATGCTTACCGTTAAAAAAATTAAGACAGTTTTCTTTCTATCAGAATATCATTGATATTCCATTAGAAATATTGGTCATTGTCTCATTAGGCTTTCTGACCTTCTCATCGCGTTATATTGCAAGCAACTTTTTCTACAACAATCCATTGAGTGTCATGCTTTATGCTATTTTAGCGTTTATCTTCCTCATGGATGTCCTAGTCTTTAAATATTTCTTGCAGTATCCGCCTTTACTTTATATAAAAGAAAGAAGTTTAACAGCCCAAGTTGCTAATTTTGTATTTGATAATATGAAACAATTTGATTTAGCTGAAAAATATAATCTGACATTATTTAAAGTTGTGATTGTCAACGCTTTTGCAATCATCATTCTGCCAATGTGGATGGGTGTTATCGGACTGATCATCTACTGTGTTTTACTGTTTATCATTATGATTAATGTTGCCAATCAAGTTAAAAATGACTATCAGTCATTATTAGAGGTTACCTCTTCAATTGCTTCCGGAAAATTTGATAAGACAACAAATACAGATTTAGGGGTATTTAATTCTTATAAAGATTCAATGGATACCATTCGTGATGATTTTAAAAATGCCGTTGATAGTGAGATTCGTTCAGAAAAAATGAAAACCGAATTAATTACCAGTGTTTCCCACGATTTAAAAACCCCATTAACATCAATAGTGACGTATGCCGATCTACTCAAAGATGAACAACTTGATAACGATAAGAAAAAAGAATACATTGCTGTTATTGATCGTAATGCTTTACGTTTAAAAAATCTTATCAACGATCTATTTGAAGTCAGCAAAGCATCATCAGGAAATATCACCTTAAATTTAATGGAAATTGATATTATCTCGCTGATTAAACAGGCGATCTTAGAATACGATCACCTCTTTGAAAAACAAGGCTTACAATTGAAATTTACCTCTAATCAGGAAAAATCAATTTTGAAACTGGACAGTCAGAAAACCTATCGCATTATTACTAATTTACTGGTTAATATATCCAAATACGCTATGGAAAATACCCGTGTTTATATTGATGTGACCGACACCCAAGAAAAAGTTCAAATCACATTAAAGAATATCAGTAAACATGAAATACGTATTGAAGCCAATGAATTATTAGAACGATTTGTTCAAGGTGACAGCTCACGTCACAGTGAAGGTTCTGGCTTAGGTTTAGCCATTACCAAAACATTTACCGAGCTTCAAGGCGGAACCTGCCAAGTAAGTGTCGATGGTGATTTATTTAAAGTAACACTTGTATTTAATAAATAACGAAGGCTGCCAATGGCAGCTTTTTTCATCATCTAATTATGTGAATTTTTCCATATTGCTGACATATTATAACCAACATTTCTTGCTATACTGTAATCATAGAAAGGAGGATAGTTCAAGACTTAATAAGCAGACAAAATAGTTTTTTCAATTAATTTCCCTAAACTTAAAATATATATAATAATTTGTAATCATAAGGCAAAGAGAAACCGAGTAATCCCGACTCGGTTTTTCATTTTATATTGATAATATCATTGTTTTTTGATATTAGATACTTTATGAAAAACCGCAAGAATATTGCATTTTACTTATACACTTTTCTTTTCAATAACAGTTTGACACCAATTTGACACCAATTTTGAAAAAATTTCTAGCATTCCTTACTGTATATTTTGGAATACTGGCTAATAGCACAATTGGTGTCAATGTGGGTATAATGCTCAGTCATTTTAATTGATGAGTGCCTCATCAATAGTTTAGTTATCATTAAATCAAGCCCCATTTCTGTATTATTTGTGGCAAAGCTATGTCATCAAATACAATACGGAAACCGTTTTCATTTATATGATATAAAATAATTTGTTGCATTCTATTTAGCTAGCAATAAAATTATAAGGAACTATGTTAATATATAAATAGATATAAAGAAATATTAATAAAGTTGGGAGGTGTATTACCAATGCACATAATAAGCTATTTTGATAATTCCTAGTAGCAGAAATGTGAAGTCTCGTTTTGGAAAATGAAATGGAGCTTTGAATTATGAAAACTTTAAAAAGATTTTTAGTTGTCGCAATGAGTATGTGTATGACAATAGGGTTAATAATGACACCTATTCATGCAAAAGAAACACCTTGTATCGAAGAATTGTTTAACGGATATTATGTTGCATATGATACAGATGGGAATATAACAGATTATAATATGCCTATCCCTCAAGAAGAGTATATCGCCAAGATGAATCAACGTTACTCAAGTGTTGTTGAATTAGATCATGGAACTAGAATATGGTACGATCACGGGTATCATCCATTTACAGATATCTGGAGACGTGTTAGTAGCTATAACTTTTCAAAGACTGAAACTGTCAATGTCTCTTTATCAATAAGTTTTCTTTATGCTGGAAGTTATGTAACGGGAAATGGGACATTAGCTGTATCTCAAGGAGTAAGCTATGCGTCAGGTTATACTATTGATGTAGATCAATCAAGAGACTCTAAGTTGAGAGTGATTACGGATTTTGATTGGACATATTACAAAGGGATAGAGTATGACAATTATACTGGGAACTATTTATATGAATATAATTTCACTACTTTTGTAAAAACTGCTGAAAGATTTATACCTGAATATCGATAAAAAAAATAAGACTGGTCATTAAAGGCTAGTCTTTAATTCTAAAAGGTGGGATTCAAATGAAAAAAAAATATTTTAGTGTTATAATTTTTGCAATCATAGTGATAATAATTGGTTGTTATACAATCATAAAATTAGAAACTAATAAACAAATCAAATATAACAAAGAACTATTTGAAACCTCTCTATCCCCTTTAAATGAAACAGCTTTTGAATTTGATAAAACTTTTATATTATTAATGAATACAACTAATACAAATATGTTTGAAAACATTAGCTATCTTGCTAAAATGAACGATAATAATTCAAAAATAGATGAAGTATACATTCTTGACTATCCTTGCCAAGCGATATCTTATAATCAACAAGAGAAAACATTAATTTTATATGGGCATGACAAAACAATTTATGTTAATGAAAAGAATATTGAAATCATTAGCTCTAATAACACAGAAATTTTAAGAGATTTAAAAACAACATTAAATTATAATCAAATAAAAGATATGCAAATCAGCTCTTTTGTAACTGCTTCGTATCCAACTGTTGGATACACACAAGTTGTTAATATGCTGGGTATTACAAATATTCTTCCAATTGGTGTTGCTAGAACAGATACAGTTATTCGTTATCCATAAAAGTATTCATGGTTGATGACTCTCTAAAGAACCATCTTTTATCATCTTCCCAAAATAAATTTCTTACACATCCATCAATCTTACATTTATACAACCTACTGCTTCCCCCTATCACACTAAACGCACTCTTACATCAGGCACTTTATGTGCCTATTTTTCTTGTAATTTTAACATCTTATAGATAAAGCCATTTATAATTTTCACCTTATCATTTTGATAAATTATAGCAATTTAGAAAATTTATTAGAATCTTAATATAAGCGTAAAATACACTATTTTACTTGTTATTAAGCATGTTTTATGAAATCATGTTTGTCCACTAAATCATAATTAAATATATGAAGCTATAGAAACCATGATATAATTTAATTATACAAATTCTGATATTATATTTTTCACTTTAGAAAAATCATCCCAAAATTAAAGCTTTAAACAATAGTAAATGAAAGGGGTAAATAATTATGACTATAACCGCTATTTTATTTTGTATAGTTGGCATTTGTCTGCAAGTTATATTGAGAAGAAAAAACGATATGAAACAATCATTTAAATTTTTATGTTCTTTAGTGCTGTGTTTTTTAGTTGGAAATTCGATGAATCATATACTCTCAAGTAGAAATTCTATTCTAATTCTATGTCTAATTATTACCATTCCTATTTACTTTTATTTCTTTGTTAACACAATCACTTCAAAAACAGATTTTTAAAGGAACTATCTAGCTTTATCTATTGCATTGTTTAAATATATTTAATAAATAATATCTAACGAAGGAGCAAGTAATTATGAAAAATAATCAACCTTACCATACTGCTAAAACTATTTATACATTTCAATTAGAAAAAGTTTCAAATCTTCTAAAGAAAAAGAACACATCGGCTACAATAATTAAAATTCAATCAAATGAAAGAAGAAAACCTGAAATATCATTAATAGGATGTACGACGAATAATAATTATAAATATATATCTGTTACTATGAATCAAAAATCTGACTATTTAACAGTAAGTGCAATTTGGCATTCAAATGTGAAGCATTATGCCATAACATTAGCTAGAGTGAGATTCTAATGTCTTTTAGTACATTAAATATACTCAGGAAGAAAGCACATTTAATCTACAATATTTATTTTAAAGCCGCACTCATGTGCTTTGTTTCCTATTTATTATTCAATTCCGTCAGATTTCTAAGTAACAGCCATACTTCTCAGCCTTTTAACCCTAATCCAATTTATCCTTGGTGGAAAGATATTCACTTGTTTATGATTTTTATATTCATCTGCATTTTCATAGTGAATCCGTTAAATATTTATATTTATAGCTATTGCCGTAAAGAAACCATGTCAATAGAGTGTCCTTTCTTATTTTGGAAAAAAGCGGTATGTTGTTCTTTTATACAGCTTATCACTATCGGATTTGGAGCCTTAATGTTTATAATCCCTGGCTATTATATTTCATATAGATTGAGATTTCTTCCCCTATTTGTTGTAAAACATTATACTCAATTAAATTCATTTCAAATTATAAAATTATGTTGGCAAGAAGGAGCTTTCTATGCTCTATCTGATATCTTAATCATTGATATTATTTTTGGAATTCTTCATTACTGCTTATATAATTTCGATTATATTTGGATCACTTTTTCAGCCTTACAATATTGTATATTTACAATCTTATATTCTCATAAAGTCCCTATTAATAATAAAGCAGATATTTAAATCATAAAAGCATGAAAAAAGAGTTTAAGAAGATAAAGGATTTAAATCCATTTATTTACTAAACTCTTTTTATATTATCACTTAGCAATATTGAGACCAGAAAAATATGCAACATACTAGAAAAATAAACCCTTTTATACAGTATACAAAGTATTTTTAATTCGATAATATTATATATGGAAAGAAAGGAGGGAGCCAAACTTAAATTTTTAAAAAAACTAGCATGTCTAACAGTTATCTCAGCAATTTGTTTCAGCCAAGGATATCAGCGTATGCATGATAAGAATTGCGGTTACATTCCAGAAATAAACAGCGGATGTACCTATGAAGCAACGCCAATAATTGAGGGAGATCCACCGATTTAGGGATTAACAAAATGAAAAATTTATGAAAGAGGGAAATTATTAATGTTAAAAAGTTTAAAAAAAGCGGCTTGTCTAATGATCGCTTTAGCAATCTGTGCAGGAGTTAGTTGTCAACATATTCATGATGAAAATTGTGGCTATAATTCTAAAACAAACAGTGGTTGTACGCATGTATGTATCATGCCAATGATTGAGGGCGAACCACCAATCGGATAGAATGAAAAAGCCTATTTTAAATAATACACTAATTGATTCAATTATGAATAATGATTATGATTCCATTGAAAACTATTTTCAAATCTACTTAAATAAGGAAATTGCTTTAAATGATCATGATGCAGAAATTGTTCTTGATAAAGTCTTTAAAGATTTTTACTATTATCATTCTTTTTTTAATTCTAAAAAAAGAGCGGCAATCATTAATTTTCTTATAAAAAATAAAGACATATTTGAAAAAGCAAAAAATTATGATGTGTTCTTGATTATGATTTTTATTCACTTCATTACTATTAAAAAATATGATCAAGTTGTCATTGAAATTGATAAATATTTAGAAGCTCTGTATAAAATTGACTATCAGATTTATGAGCCAGACTTAAAAATACTAAGCTATATTCAATATCGTGCTGCTTTTTATCATTTTAACCATCAGAATACATTAGCTAAAAAGCAGCTTGAATATATTGTTCAAGGTTATCCAGAAAGAAACACGCATTTTCTAGCAGCCACTTACTTTCTGCTTTCACTTGTTTATATTGCAAACGGTGAGTTGGATCAAGCGATTATTAGTTGTCGAGAAACAGAGAAGCTATCTTTAGAGACAAGTAACTATAAACGATATTTCTATAGTCAAATGAATTTAGCGAGAACCTTATCTGCTTTGGGGGGATTCAACGAGGCTATCAAGCTATATGAAGAATGCTTAGAAGGAGCTGAACATCTCCATTTAAATCTGAAGGCAGTTTTACTAGAATATATTGCTACTGTAATGATGTATAATCAGGATTATCAAAATGCTATTGAAACATTAAATAAAATCAATAGAGAAGAAATTTCAAATAATTCAGCTTACATATATGCTTTTTGTTACTTACAATTAGATAAAAAAGATGAATGCATGCAGTGGGTTAAGATTGGAAAGACAGCTTCTAATACGCAGAATAGTGCTAACAAATATCTGATATTGATTGAAAAGATTGTTTGTCAAGACGATCAAATGATTCATTATCTAAAAGATTTCAGAGAATATGAAAGTACAACTGAAAATTATGGAAGCTACCAGTTTCTAACTAAATTACTCATCCGTTATTTAATTGAATCAGAAGAATATAAAGAAGCATGTTTTTATGCAGGTTTGATGGATTAAGATAAATGTCAAAGCTGGGTCATTGTGATCCAGTTTTTTATTTACACCATTGTTTATTCAAACACTGTTGCTAAAATGTGGGTATATTTTCATAAAATAACGAAACATTGTTTAAAGTCCTCCTGATTGGATTGAACAATATCAAAGTTTGAATATAATCAAGTGTGTAAAGGAGATGAAACATATGTATATCTACTATCCAAGCTGTAATTTTATGAAAGCCTCCCCTGCTACAGAAAAAAAGGTAAAAGCATACTTGAAACAAAGCTTCAACATCAATCACACAAAATGTTGTCGAATCGAAGATTTATCTGCATTAAAAAACTTTACTGCACTAACCGTCTGCCAGGCCTGCAATGAAGAAATTCAAAGAAAAGAATCAGCTATTCAAAGAATGAGTATTTGGGAATTTATCGATCAGGACTCAAACTTTATTTTTCCCGATTTCAAAGGAGAAAAAATGGTTCTGCAAGATTGCTTTAGAGATGCACAGAACCCTAAGGCTTATAATGCCGTAAGAAACATTATGATAAAAATGAATATCCAAGTCATTGAATTGGATAATAAAAAAGAAAATGCCGATTTCTGCGGTTTGCTGCATTATGTACCAAAAAACAATAAGCTGAAAGATTTATGGGATCAATACGATAACTGTAAACTATCTCGCCTACCTTTAGAATTACAGAAGCAGTTCATGAAAGAACAAATCGCACTATACAAAGATAATCTAGTTGTATGCTACTGCAACTCATGTTTAAGAGGTATTAAATTAGGCGGGGGCAATGGGATTCATCTTTTGGATTTGGTTATGCAGACTAAATAACAGCATAATAAAGCATAAATAAAAATTGAGCAGCTTTGCTCAATTTTTATATTAAATGCAGTTCTGCAAATTCTTCCTTGGTTAATGTCGCCCCTTTTTTCTGAACGATTTTACCCGAAACTTTATTAGCGACTTGAATCGCTTGTTTTAAAGGCAGGGAATGACTAAGACAGGCAATAACTGTTCCGATATGTCCATCTCCTGCTCCAATCGTATCGACAGGTTCCACCTGTTTCGTAGGGATAAAAAAGCTTTCTGTATCATCTTTATAGTAAGTCCCCTCTGCTCCCAATGTCACAATAATCGTATTTTGATTTAATAAATAAGTCTCTTCAACTGCTTTTTCCAAGCTATTTTGATTACTGAAAGAGAGAATTTCACTTTTGTTTAAGTGAAGAATTGGATGTAATGCCAACAAACGCTGCATCTTTTCTTTTGCAATCTTGCAAATTCTTGGTCCCGGCGCAAAGAAAATAGTAAGATGTGGATTCTTCTCTAAAAATGAAATAATTTGATCTCCTGAAGTTTCTTCAATTTCCAATCCGCAAATATAAACAAACTGAAAATCTTTAGTATTAATACGATCAAACCATTCTTCTTCAAAAAAATACTCTGCCCCATGCTCGCAGATAAAAGTACGTTCTCCGCTTTGATCGACGATACAGTAGCAGCAGCCATTTGAACGTGCCGGTTCCAATAAAATAGGAATTTTTTCCTGTTTAAAATACTGACGCACAAAATCCCCATAGACACCCTGCCCCACTGGTGTAAATAAAACATAGGCACTTTGAAACAAAGCCAGCATTCTGCTCACATTAAAGGCACAGCCGCCAATGTGCAGGCTTTGCTGTCTGATGTTTTCATCTTCACCAATTTTAGGCATGCGCTCAACTTCGATTACTACATCACAGACGGTGGATCCAATAACTAATGTTTTCATATATTTGCTCCTATACATCTAAATGAATTTGGTTCATTTCCTGCTCATACTGCAAAGATGGTGGAATAGCGTTAAGCAATTGTTCAGTCTCCTGTTCTCGCACCCAGCACTCTGCTTCTTCTTTTGTAAGAATCAAAGGCATGCGGTCGTGAATCTGATCGACACTAGCATTCGCTTTGGTTGTGACAATGGTATATTCATAACGATCTTTTTGATAACGATATAATCCTGCCATATATAAATAGCTATGGTCTTTCAAATGGATATCTGTTTTCATTTTTGCCGCATCCCATTCATAATATCCATTTGCCATAATCAGACAATGCTTTAATCCTATAAAAGTAGGTTTTGTCAGCAATGTTTCACTTCTAGCATTAATAATTGGGCGCTTATTGGTTTTAAATCCCCAATTTGCTTTTTGATAAGTAAACTGATTTTGATCATAAATCATGATTTTATATGGATCATTTGGATAGATAGTTTGCTTCTTACCATGAAGCATGATATAAAACTGTCCGCACATTACGATCACCTCATTTCTATTCTATCATTATTCCCTTCATTTTTAAATCACTATACTTTATGAATGAGATTTTGATATAATGGTGAAGAGGTGAAGGAGATGTATTCTTATCTTGAATTAAAAAATGATACCTTCAATGAAATCAATGTTAAGTTCTGCGGCATTCAAGAATGCAGTGCCAATTATGCTTACGGACCTGCGATTCGCAGTCACTATCTGATTCATTATTGTTTAAACGGAAAAGGATATTATCACGTTCATGATAAAATCTATTCCGTTGAAGCAGGTCAGGCTTTTTTAATCTATCCTGATGATACGACATTTTATCGTGCTGATGAAAAGGATCCTTGGACTTATCTATGGATTGGCTTTGATGGAGATAAAGCTGAATATTACTGTCGACAGTGTGGTTTTTCTTCTATTGAGCATGTTATTGCTTGTCGGTTGGATAAAGAAATTAAGTCATGTGTTAAATCTATGATTACCCATCATCAAATGAGCTACAGCAATGAACTATTTATTCAAGGACAGCTATATTTGTTTTTTTCATACTTATCTCAAAATCAGCCGTACTTTCATAAAAAAGATACTATTAAAAGCAATAATATCTATATAGTAAAGGCTATACAGTTTATTCAAAACAACTATCAAAATAAAATCAGTGTTCAGGATCTTGCAGATTATTTATCATTAAACCGCAGTTATTTAAGTGCTCTTTTTAAAAAGCACTTGAAAACAACACCACAAAGTTTTTTACTTCAATATCGCATGAACAAAGCTCGGGATCTGCTGGTAGATACTGATCTGCCGATCAACCAAATTGCTTATTCTTGCGGTTATGCCAACCAGTTGGCTTTTTCCAAAGCTTTTCATCATACATATGATTCATCTCCAAGTCAATATCGAAAATCCAATCAACTCAAAAATGGTCAAATCTTGATTAAATAAAATTTAGCGGACTGATACAAGCAGTAAGTTTGTATCCTTTTTTTATGATAAAATGTTGCCAAGATTCCTTGAATAAAATAATTTATCATTTATATAAGGACATTGCTTTATTTTATCGGTTCTTCATTGAAAAAATGCAATATACAAAGTATCATCTCATGTTTATTGCAAGTTTTTATAAAGTAGATAAGCAAACAAAATAGCCAATATACACATATGAGAAGTAAAAGCTGCCATGGCTTTCAAACGAAGAATCTGTACCAAAGGATGAATCCCAATAAAATTTTGACACATCAGTGTTAATTTAGCATATCGACAGCCAATTACATGAATGCCGGTTTTTCACACAAATAAAAACATGTGCATTGTCACATGTTTTATCCTTTCAATCCTCTCGACTGACGATCCATATCTTCAATCACAATATCATAGATTTCTCCTAAGGTTGTACAATATTCCAGCACTTCCCAAGGCTCGTTGGTATGAAAATGAATTTTAATCAGTTCGTCATCGCCTACTGCCAGTAAGCAGTCTCCGGCAAAATGAGTGACAAAATAATCATTGATCGCATCTTCATCAAGATCTTTTCCTTCAATCAAAAGCTGAGTATCATATTTATATTCCAACATTGTCTGTCTCCTTTCAAATAGTCTCTATAAAAACTTTACCACTCCATTTTAGAAAGTCAAGTTACATCCTCTTTCTATTTTCCTATGATCGTCATTTTCTATAAATTCTATTTATTACTGGCAGGATTATTTATAATACCAAAGCTTAAAAACCTCTCCATATATAGCAGGTATTCATTTAGCCATAGAAAAAAGTGCTCTTATAAGAACACTTATTTTGCTTTAATAATATAAATTCTTGAGCTGTAATCACCATGGCTGCCATCATGAATCTCATTGATTGATTGCGGTGGTGTATCCGATGTAATAAGTCCGACATTCATCAATTCATCGCCATAGCAGTCTATATCATGCACAGAGACATGATATTCTTTATCCGGAGCTAATCCGCAAAGTGGGAGTCTTTCATAAGCGATATTAACCTCCTGCAATGGCTTGTAATAACCGACTAAAGCTGTATTTTGATCTTTGGATACAACCATCCAAGCGGTTATTTTTGTTTCAAACGGACTCTTCAAACGATAAAATGTCCCAAACTGAATAAGTTCACGATATTCTTTCATGAATTCAACTTGTTTGACTATCTTATCTAAGGTTTCCTGATCTAACTGATTTAAATCGAGTTCATAGCCGAATGTTCCAAAATAAGCCACATTAGCACGCGTTTCAATCGGGGTTGAACGATAGACCTGATGATTTGGAATAGCCGATACGTGTGCACCAATGCTTGAAAGCGGATAAACGATGGATGTCCCATATTGGATCTTTAAACGTTCAATCGCATCACTGTCATCGCTTGCCCAGCATTGCGGTGCATAATACAGCATTCCCGGATCAAAACGGGCTCCTCCGGAAGAACACGACTCAAATAAAATATTCGGAAATTCTGTTGTCAGTTGTTCATATAAACGATAGACACCTAAAATATACTGATGCATAACTTTTCCTTGATCTTTTGCGGCTTTAGCTGTGGAATATACTTCACTCATACAGCGGTTCATGTCCCATTTAATATAAGAGATAGAAGATTCCGAGATCACTTTATGCAGCATTTCATAAATAGCGTCTACTACTTCATCATTTGAAAAATCTAAAATATATTGATTGCGGCCATGGCTGGAAGGGCGCTGCGGGGTTGCTAATGTCCACTCCGGATGCTGACGATAGAGATCAGAATCATGACTGACCATTTCCGGTTCAATCCATAAACCAAACTGCAGTCCCAATGCCTCTACTTTTTCACTTAACCCTTTAATCCCATTAGGCAGTTTATTTAGATTCGGATACCAGTCGCCTAACCCGGTTGTGTCATCATTACGCTTGCCAAACCAGCCATCATCTAGCACAAAGAGCTCAATTCCAAGCTTCTTCGCCGTTTTTGCCATTGAAACGATCTTATCCTCATCAAAATCAAAATACGTTCCTTCCCAGTTGTTCACTAAAATCGGTCTCACCTGATCACGATATTTTCCTCTTGCCAGTCGTTTTTGGTAAAGTTCATGATAAACCTGACTCATCCTGTTTAACCCTTGATCCGAATATACCATTACCGCTTCTGGTGTTTGAAAAGATTCTCCCTGACTTAGTGTCCAGCTAAAACAATGTGGGTGAAGTCCCATGCTGATCCTTGTCACATCATAGGTATCGACTTCTACCTGCGCTAAGAAATTACCGCTGTAGACAAAGCTGAATCCCAATACTTCTCCATTAAATTCTGACGCATCAAAACGTTTTAAAGCAATAAACGGATTAAAGTTATTGCTTGAGTTTCCACGCATCGAATAGATAGATTGAATACCGTGTTCCAGTCTTCTTTCTTTGACACTGCGTTCTCTTGACCAAGCACCGGTCAATTCGAGCATTTCATACTCTTTATCCGGTAAATCTAAATTCATACTCATAGCTGTTTCTAATGAAATTGGAGCTTGACCACAGTGTATAAAGCGAGCATTGCGGCAGATGACCGGCAACGCTTCATAGATCGTATAGCTTAAAATCAGCTCTGTCTCCATCACTGTATCATACATTGTAACAAGCAGTGTCGTCGCTTCGCTTTCATCTTCTACATAGGTAGCAGGCAGTCCCGGTAATTTAGGTTTCCCCTTCACTATCTCATAAGATTGATAAGTAAAATCAATAATTCGGCTGCCATTTTCCTGAACAATATCCATTGCCGGATGACGCATATCTCCGCTTCCATAAGCAGGATACTCCTGTTTTAAATGTTCGAGCGAAAAACAAAGATCTCCCTCAAAACGACACACAGCCATAGAACGTGCCTGCATTTCTAATAAATGATCAAAACTTTCACGATCACGAATGTGTTTCCCATAATAAAGCTGTCCCAAATGTCCATTTTTTAACACTTTAAATATATAGCTTACGTGTCTATTATATAAATGAAAAGTTTGAGATGTTTCATGAAATAATATTGGCATAATTTTCTCCTCTGCATTCCTATACTCTTTCTACCATTATAGCATGCCTACTCTCATAAACCAGTAGCATTCGTTATTAAAATATGTCCAAATGTGATATTTTCAAAATTGTTTTCTCTAAAAAACATGCTGTATAAATAAGTTGTTAAGATTTCTTTTATTTACATTTTTTAAACTTTCATTGTGATAGAATAGTCGAGAAATGAAAGGAGTAAGACATGAAATTATTAAATGAAATTCTTCGCGGGATTCTCATTGGTATTGCAAATATCATTCCCGGAGTCAGTGGCGGAACGATGGCAGTATCCATGGGTATTTATGATGATATCATATATTCTATCACCCACTTATTCTCAGATATGAAAAAAAGCATTCGGACTCTGTTTCCTTATATTTTAGGAACCGGAATCGGAATTGTTTGTTTGTCGTTTGTCATTGAATATTTGTTTCTTCATTTTCCTATCCAAACTAATCTATGCTTTATAGGCTTGATTTTAGGTGGACTGCCTATCATTACCAGACGTATCAAAATCAAAAAACCGGATTTCTCTCACAGTTTGATCTTTATCTTGTTTTTTGCTTTAATTATTGGAATGCAGTTGTTAGGCGGACAAGGCACTAAAGATGTGACGATTCAAATCTCTTTGCTGGAAATTATCAAACTCTTTTTGATTGGCGCTGTAGCATCAGCAACTATGGTTATCCCGGGAGTCAGCGGTTCAATGATGCTGATGATTATCGGTTATTATAACCCCATTATCAGCCATATCAATCTATTTATTAAAGCTCTGGTAGCCTTAAACTTCGATCAGCTTATACAAAGTTCAATGATCTTAGTTCCCTTTGGCTTAGGTGTTGTAATCGGTATTTTCTTGATTGCGAAAATTATTGAAATTTTATTGAAAAATTACGAATCCCATACGTACTGCGCTATCTTAGGTTTAGTCATTGCTTCACCGATTGCTATTTTAATGGGAATCAATCTTACTAATTTAAATCTTCCTATTCTTTTAACCAGTGCGATTACCTTCATCATTGGTTTAATCATTGCGCGGTTTGCCGGACAGGAATAAATAAAAAGGGATATAGCTGACTTTAGCTATATCCTTTTTACTTGAAGGGAGGGTTGTATGCACTTAATTATAAGTCTACAGTGAATCTCTCCATTCATAAGATGGATTCGGCTCTTATTGAGCCCAACATATGTTAGGGGGTCTAGTCTTCCGATTCAATCGAAATGCTTTCGGTAATTCTTCGTCACCTACTGTCATTTCAATCATCGGAACGAAACGAGACGGAAATACGTTTTTTAAATCAAATTTACACATTATTTCTAATGGCACTTCTATTTTGCCTTGGAAAATATTTATTCGTTCCTCAGACAACATAACTTGTCCAACTAGCGCAGCCCCATATAAACCCATCGCTATAAGACTCAATGACTGTTTCATATTTCTCATCTCCTTTCCCTTCCTCTTTCTACATTTACATTATATACCAACAATGCAAGAATTTAAATAGATTTCCCTTATTTTTCTTTTCATATTATGTAAATCCTAAATTTTAAACGCAATTTTAAGCGAAATAGTATATATGAGATACTACTTTAATCATTGAATTCCTAACATTTTCTTATTCGATAAAACATATCTCTGAATCATCCGATACATTCCAACTGCTGCAGCTGTTCTGATCAAAATAGAATCAACATCAAAGATTCCGATTCTCAACAAAAGAGCAGCCCCTTCAAAAATCAGAAAAAATATACAGCTGAACGTCATCATCTGAACCAATGATGCTTTACGATTTAAAATTGCAAAAAGCACTCCCATTGATATTCCAACAAGAATATTCATGATAAAAAAACGAATTGGAATATTAACATTGAGTGAGCCATCCCACAAACTATTAAAGTAATAAATCATCGTTTTAAATGGAATTACATTCACAGCTTCTTTCAACCAATGCTCTAAACTAAACATCCAGCTAGGCATCAAACGATTCGTACTCCAACTCAACCCTAACAATAGTAAAAAATAAGCAGCCCAACAGTATTTTTTATTTCCTTTCATCCATGTTTTCATTCTTCTCCCTCTTTCTTTCCTACTATTAGAATAACATTCCTTTGACTTAGATTCAATGTATCTTTTGGTAAATAAATACTTTATAATACAACTGGAGGGATTCTATGTTTATTATCATTATTCTTGCTTTACTCTTCTTATTACCATTTTTTTATTTTGGACCCATTCATAAAAGCAACGGTCATTTATCTTACGATGTCTGTATTGTGTTAGGCTATCCGGCTAAAAAAGATGGAACAATTCACCCAATTTTACAATCAAGAATGGATACTGCCATTCAGCTATATCACCAAGGCATCTTTAAGAAAATAATAGTAAGCGGAGGTGCCGTTAAAAATGAATATCTTGAGGCTGAAGTGATGAAAACCTATGCTTTAAAGCATGGCATCAAAGAAGATCAGCTTCTACTAGAAACCAAAGCCCGTAATACCTATGGAAATATCCAATATGCAAAGCAAATCATGAAGCAGCATCGTTTAATCAGTGCTTTGATTATCACGTCACCCTGGCAGCTCAGAAAAGCAAATCGCTTTGCGAAAGAGGCTAAAATAAATTATGCAATGATGCCATCTCACTATCCACACAATTTTACACCATTCCATTTTCTAGGGGCTTACCTTTATTCTTATTTAAATTTATATCGAAACTTCATCTATGCCATTATTAAAAAATAATGAAGCATCTTCTTTGACCAGATTGCATGAATTTGATAGACTATCATCAGTTAGTGAACACTAACTTATAAGGAGGTCTTAATATGGAAAATATTTTAATCGTATATTGGTCTGGTACCGGGAACACTAAAAAAATGGCAGAGGAAATTCGCAATGGTATTATTGAAACAAATAGCACTGTCACGTTAATCAATTTAAAAGAAACTACACCACATATAAATGGATTTAAAAAGATTATGCTGGGTTGTCCGGCAACTAGTAAAGAACAGCTTGAAGGAACAACATTTCTGCCATTTTTAGAAGAAATCAAAACACAATTAGCAGATAAAAAGGTTGCTTTATTTGGTTCATACGGTTGGGGAGACGGTGAATGGATGAGAAAATTTGAAGAGATTATTTCTCAAAGTTCAGCTGATCTTTCTGGCAGTCTCATCATTAAAGGAGAACCTGAAGAAAAGGATTCTCGCTGTCTTCAATTTGGAAAAGATTTTGCTAACAGTTAAAAGGAACTTTATTTACAGTTCCTTTTTTAAATAGATCATATCTTTTAAAAGCACTCCGTCTTCTATAATGGGATGATCGTAGTGATCTAAAAAGAAATTTGGGATAACGTGATCGCGCTTAAACCCGCATTTTTCATAAAACGGAATTGTTTTAGGACTGTCTCCAGTACCTACTTCCATATATTGATAACTGGGCTGATAATATGAAAAGAGAAATTGTATCATTTTTTTACCATAGCCATGTCCTTGATGGGATGGCAGTGTCGCTAAATTTTTGAGTTCGCAGGTCTGCTCATCCTTAAAAATCACAATGCTTACTGTTTTAACACCATCGTCTTCCAATGCCCATATATCCCCCTGATATAAATATGCTTCAACTAATTCTTTTTGTTCATCCGCCAACAAGAGCCATTCAAAATAATCTTCTTTATGCTCCGTTATTAATTTTATTTTCATGTATTTTCCTTTCTTGTTTCAATAAAGATTGAACTATCGCATAGATTTTATTAGAATAAAAGTATAAAGATTGAGAGGGAAAAATATGAAGAAGTTACTTATATGTTTATTATGCTTAGGGTTATGGACAGGCTGTTCCCCTAAAAAAGATACACCTACAACAGCAGCGCAGACTTATTTGAAAGAGGCAAAAGAAAAAGTAAACGAAGCCAGTCAGGAAGTCTTGAATCAATTTACCGGAACAAGCGATTTTACTATCCCAAACGATTTGATAAAGAAACTCAGTGATTTTTCTTTTACGATTGCCAATGAAAAAATTACAGATACCACTGCTACCGTTGATGTTACCTTTACAGCTTACGACTTTGGCAAAGCCTTTAAGGCCACATTTCCATCTGCTTTTGCCTATTCATTAAATGAATCTCTTTCTGGCACTGATCAAGAAACGATCAGTCAGGAAGTTCAGAAAATGTTTATCGATGGATTCAATATGGCAGAAAAAGATTTTACAACAACGCTCACATTAAGCCTGCATCAGGATGAAAACAAAAAATGGGTAGTCGATGATAATCAAGATCTGCAAAATATAATCAGCGGTAATTTAGTAAATACGGTTAAAGAATTAAATGATTCTTTTAATCCTCAATAGCGCTTCAATAAGAGCGCTTTTTTCTTTACCATTTTAAATCAAATTCATTTTCGTCCTGTCTTATTTCACAAGCTTGTGTTTGTATCTGAGTGATTTCAAATTGATTTTTAAGAGCCTGCATCAGACATTCATATTCCTCACTCTTTCCTTGAACTTCCATTTCCACTCTGCCATCATATAAATTTTTAACCCAGCCGGTAAGATGGAAGCGTCTTGCCAGTTGAATGACCGTATAGCGAAAGCCAACGCCTTGAACATATCCGCTAAAATAAATACGTTTTCTTATCATCTTAGTCATCTCCTTTATTCATTTAAAGATTCTAATAATTCCTGCAGTTCTTGCCAATGCTGAATGATGATTGTTCCTTCCTCATTTTCATAGTTATTTTTAGTGGCACCTTGATATAAAACAGGCTGCAGCGAAGCATTTTTGGCACCAATGACATCATAATAAGGATGATCTCCGCAATACCACACTTCTTTTGGAGAAAGCTCGGCTATTTCCAGTGCTAAGTCAAATATACGCGGATTGGGCTTGCGAAATACATATTCACTTGTCGCTAAAATAAATTCGAACGGGTGATGGATTAATTGAGATATACGCTTTTCTAAAGCTTCCTGACTATAAGCAATATTACTGATAACACCGGTGCGAATCTTTTGCAAATAATTTAAAAACTCCTGAATCCCCGCCGTTGGCTTTCCTTTAGCTGCCTGATCCCAGAATAATGTTTCTATCTCACTGTTTGATAAAGACAGCTCAATACCATTAGCTTTATAAAAATAATTTTGATAAAAATGGTTATGTACTTCCGCTATCATGGTATCCGGTGAACTAAAGCGTCCTAATTCCCTATTAATATCCGTGGCTCTTGCCTGAAGTTCTTCGGCAGATAGATTATATCTGTTTTTAACAGCATGTTTTAAGACTGCCTCAGTTCCTCTCACGCCATTAAATTCTTTTTCCGCTACTAGTGTCTGACCATAATCAAACAAAATCATTTTCGGTTTATTCATCGCTGTTTTCCATAATCCTTTCTAATCTTAAACGTTTTTTAAACGCACCGTTTCTTTCCCTTTTTTCTTTACGCACCTGCTCTAGTTGAGGAATTGAAACATTCATTGTTTCCGCTAATGCATACACTACTTCCAAAATATCACAAAGCTCTTCTTCGTTTTGATCCTCTAAAAATTCATCGGTTTCTTCTGACAGCTTCATTAATAAAGCTTGATAATATTCTTCATCATTCATTACTGAAATGACTGCTTTTTTGTTTTGACCGGCAATAATTTCCGGAATTTTATCTCTAACTAATTTCATCCTTTCTCCTTTACTGTGATCATATATTAAATTTTAAAAAATATAAATAAGATAGCTTCCTTCAACCATACTAATAATGAAGGAGGAATTATAATGAACCAGCCACCAAAAATGATTTCAACTAAAGACAGCGGTTCTTTCGACGATCAGTTAAATACTATTCTGGTATTATCTAAAAAAGTGAAAAGCTATAAAGAAAGTGTAGAGGACAAAGATATTCAAATGACATTAGATCGATTACATAGTATGTTAAAAACACATTATTCAAAATTATTGGAGTGTCTAAATGGATAATTTAAACCCACCAAAACAGCCAATTCTTCCTAATGAAAATGCTTTTAATGACTATGATAAGATCGATGATGTCCTATTATCTTTAAAATCACTTTTAAGTGACTACACCACTTTCATTATTGAATGTTCACATTTAGAATTACAGAAAAAACTGATCGAAATTCAAAAAGAAACCTACTGTTCTCAAAGAGAAGTTTTTGATTTAATGTACTCAAAAGGATGGTATAAGCTTGAAAAGCAAACCCCTGAAAAAGTACAAAAGGTTTATCAAGAATATTCTGGCAAAGAAACGCAATTATAATTCTTGTTTTAAGAGCCATTTGGCTCTTTTTATTATAATCCTGAGTTCGTTATATTTACTCACTTTTATTTTAACATATGCTTTCTATAAAGTCATTTCAATAAAAAATGCACCTGCCAAACAGGTGCTAAAATAATAAACGCATATCATACCATGTGACAAAACCATGTGTGGAAGCTGATTTTCCTTCGTTCACAAAGCCAAACTGTTCATAAAAACCGATAAGATGTTCCTTACATGTTAGAACAATGCCAAGCTGTCCACGGTTCTTAGCAGTCTTGATAAAATGATACATCAGCCGCTGTGCAATACCTTGATGCTGGTAGTCTGGCAAGACATCTAAGCCAAAGACCATTTGATATTTTCCAGATGGATCATGATAGCGGATGCTTTCGTAAGCTTCATCTTGAATCGTATTATCATTACTGATACAGCCATTGATAAAGCCTACTATTTTTTCTTCTGTCTCTGCGACAAAGAAGCAGTCTTTAAAAGCTTCAATACGTTCCTTCAAAGCCTCTTTAGACGCAGCTTCTGCCTTAGGAAAACAACAGTTTTCAATATTGGCAATCTCTTTTAAATCCTCTAATTTTGCTGATCGAATTATCATGTTAGCCCTCCCTGCAATTATCTCTATCATAACAATTCTTCAGCTGCTTCGCAATTAGTTTTCTTCTTTGTAAAACAATTTACTGATTTCATTTAAAACTAAGGTTAAAGAAGAAAGTAAGAAAATAATTATCCATGCATTCATTGACAAGCTCACCGTTTTCAGTAGGATCTTGAAGAATGGGAAAATCGTAACACTGATCTGTAAAGCAATACTTAACACACAGGTTGCCAGTAAATATTTATTTTTAAAGATACCAATCTTAAAAATCGAATGATTCATGCTTCTTAAATTTAATGCATGAATTAACTGTGAAATAGATAAAACCATAAATGCCATTGTCTGACCATAAGCATGAGAAATATTCAATCCATAGCGATAGGCAACTAACGTGATCGTTCCGATTAGAAGTCCATTCATTAAGGTAAAGATTCCTCCGCCATGACTAAAGACAGATTCATCTTTTTTTCTTGGCACTTCATTCATGATATAAGGATCTTCAGGCTCTAAACTGTATGCCAAAGCAGGCAGAGCATCTGTAACAAGGTTTACCCATAAGATTTGAACAGCGGACATTAAAGCATTGGTATGAGGCATCAAGATCACGGATAAAATCAATGCCATCATCTCTCCAATATTACATGACAGCAAATATAAAATCGCTTTTTTAATATTAAGATAGATATTACGACCTTCTTCTATTGCCGATACGATACTGGCAAAATGATCATCGGTCAGCACCAGATCACTGGCTTGCTTGGCAACATCGCTTCCGCTTTCTCCCATCGCAATCCCAACATCTGCCTTTTTTAGTGCCGGAGCATCGTTAACTCCATCACCACTCATTGAAACAACCTCTCCATTACGCTGATAGGCTTCTACAATTCTTACTTTATGTGTTGGAGATACACGGGCAAAAATCTGATGCGTTTTTACCTGTCGCTTTAATTCTTCATCCCCCATTTTCTCAATTTCATTTCCGGTTAATACAGAATTTGGATTTTGTGTAATATTCAGCTGCTTTGCTATCGCTAAAGCAGTATTAGGATGATCCCCGGTAATCATGGCTACTTTAATCGATGCCTTATGACAGGTTTCAATGGCTTCTTTTACCCCTTTTCTTGGTGGATCCATCAATCCGACATAGCCTAAGAAAATCAAGGGTTCATTATTTAATCCATTACTTTCTTTATAAGCAAATGCGAGTACGCGCAAAGCCTGATTCGCTAAGTTATTGGCTTCTTTTTGCAATGTCTCTTTACGAATCGATGATAATGGTTCTATGCGTCCATCTCGATATTCACTCTGACATTCCTTTAATAAAACATCAATGGCACCTTTTTCAAACAGATAACGCCTGCTCCCCATTTGATAGGTCACCTGCATTTTTTTCGTTTTACTTTCAAAAGGGACTTCTGAAATTTTGTGATACTCTTTTTTCATGGCAATAGGATCATAGTTCGCCTTCATTGCAAAGGTCACTAAAGCCAGTTCCATCGGATCACCAAACATACGGTCATCACCAAAGCTGACATCGTGACATAGACTCATACATTCATACATATGAGCAGGAACGTTACTCGGATAAGTGCCTACTACACTCATTCGATTTTGTGTCAATGTACCGGTCTTATCGCTGCAAATGACACTCACTGATCCTAATGTTTCAACACCGCCTAATTTACGCACGATTGCATGGTGCTTCGACATTGCCTGGACACTAAAAGCTAAGGTAATGCTGACGATTGCCGGCAGTCCCTCTGGAATAGCTGCAACCGCTAAAGAAATCGCTAAAAGCAGCATATCAAATAAATTCTTTCCTTGAATAAGTCCAATGATAAACATCAGACCGCATAATCCAACAGTTAGAATTCCCAATAGTTTTGATAACTGTGCCAGCTTGATTTGTAAGGGACTGCTTTCTGTTTTTTGATCGGTTAACAATTTAGCAATATGTCCTACCTCACTCTGCTTAGCAATGGCGGTAACCAGTCCCACTGCCTTTCCTTTCGTGACATAGGTTGACATGAATGCCATGTTTTTTTGTTCCATGATCGGCAGTTCCTGATAGCTGACAAATTCTGCCTGTTTTTTCACGGGTTCATTTTCCCCCGTCAGCATAGATTCATCAATTTCCAGCTGTTCGCATTCGACCAGTCTTAAATCTGCCGGAACAAAAGATCCCGAACTTAAAAAAACAAGATCTCCGATAGTTAAATCTTGATAATCAATACTGCCGACATGTCCGTCTCTTAATACCTGAACGATCGGTGAATTTAATTTTTCCAGAGCTTCCAATGACTTTTCTGCTTTAGATTCTTGAAATACTCCTATAAACGCATTTAAAATAAGCACGAATAAAATAATTGAAGCATCGATCAATTCTCCTAAAACAAGAGACATCACAGCACCAACGATCAATATAACCACCATTGGATCTTTGAATTGTTCTACAAACATTTTGATTAGACTTTTCTTTTTTTCTTTTTCTAAAATGTTTTGACCATACAATTCGATACGTTCTTTGACTTGCTTGGACGTTAGTCCTAGCTTTGGATCTACTTTATATTCTTCGTAGATTTCTTTAATAGTTTTTCTATAATCCATTGTCTAACCCTCCTAGTTATATCTATGAAAGGAAATAACGAATATGCTTGATCTTACCTACATTTTTTTTACAATATCTTTTATATTCCTTATTTTATCAATAAAAAAACGCCTAATTAAATAGGCGCTTCTAACGTTTTGGTACTAAATCAATAATTCTTCCCGCTAAAACATTAAATGGCATTGTCTGCAGCCAAACTTTACCGGGACCGGTTAATGTCGCTAAAAAGAATCCTTCTCCTGATAAGAACTTATTTTTCAATCCTTTTACAGTCGTTATTTCATATTTTACTGTGTCTTCAAAAGCGGCAATATAACCTTGATCAACTTTAATTGTTTCTCCTGGCGCTAATGTCTTTTCTACGACATCGCCGTCAATTTCCAAAAAGGCCATTCCGGGACCGATGATCCTTTGCAGAACAAACCCTTCTCCACCAAAAAGTCCGGTGCTGACCTTCTTATTCAGGTGTGCTTCTAAAGTGACAGTGTTTTCAGCTGCCAAAAATGCAGTCTTTTGCAAAATCAAGCGTTTCCCTGCCGGTAAATCAACTGGCATGATACAGCCTGGAAATGATGATCCAAAAGCAATTGTGGATGCATCCTTTTTACAATGATAGGTTGTCATAAAGATCGATTCACCGCTCATAGCACGTCCTAATCCCTTTAATAATCCCCCACGCGTATTACTTTCCATATCGAATGCATCATCCATCCAGCACATTCCACCAGATTCTGTAAAAATACTATCCCCTTGATTCAAGGTACAACTGACAACCGGTAATTGTCCTCCTATAATTTCGTATTTCATAATGTCCCTCCTTCATCTATTTTAATATCATTATAACAGAGATTATTTATAGAAAATAGAGACGATGGAATTTTTTTAATTTTATCTATCACATTTTCTTTTTTAGTGCTATAATATATAAGAACGATGGCCTGTTGGTGAAGCGGTTAACACACTGGATTCTCATTCCAGCATGCAGGGGTTCGAGCCCCCTACAGGCTACCATTAATAGTTGTTGTAAGCCAATCAGAAAAGATTGGTTTTTTTAATAAATCATTTCTCCTCATAAAAGAATATAGTATAATGTAAGAAATAGATTTATATACAAGAAAGGGGTCATCTATTCGAATAAAACAAAGACTAACTTAAATAGATGTAAACATGATTGCCGTATGTTTATATAAATTTCATTAGGGAGGAAAAGAAATGAAGTTCAAAAAAATGATGATGGCGGTACTGCTGACCATCGCTTTATCAGGGTGTGGATCATCGGAAAAGACAGCCCCAAAGGAGAAAGAGTTTATTGATGAATCACAAATCAGTGAATTATACACAACTCCAAAAAACTTTAAGCACAAGTATGTTACACTGACCGGAGAAATATTTTCTACTCCGGAAACAGACGGTGATGTCATTGCTTTCCAAATGTGGCAGGATCCTGTTAAAATTCAAAACAATACGGTTGTTGCTGTTCGTAAAACCGGAAATGAGGATTTAGCTTCCGGAGATTATGTCCGTATTACAGGATATGTTAACGGGGAATACAAAGGAGAAAACATGTTAGGCGGTGTAGTTACTGCACCTTCCATCGTTGCTGAGGAAATCGAAAAGATTGATTATATCACTGCGGTTTCACCAACTCTTAAAGAAGTGGCAGTCAATCAAACGTACAGCAGCAATGTCAGCGGAGTAACAATCTCTATAGAGAAAGTCCAATTTGCCAAAGATGAAACACGTCTTTATATGACGGTCAGCAATCAGTCTGATGAATCTTATAGCTTCTATAGCTTTAATCAAAAAATTGTTCAAAACGGAACCCAGTATGAAGAATCATCAAATTACTATGCAGATTATCCGGAAATTAACAGCGAGATTTTACCAAGTGTTACTTCTTCTGGAATTATCACATTTAAAGCAATTGATCAAAGTTCATTCAAATTAGTAGGTGAAGGTTCTTCAAATAATTATTCTATTGATCGTGATCATTTCACTTTTGAAGTGACTGTCGATTAAATGACAACAAAAAAACACTGATGACATTCATCAGTGTTCTGCTTTTAAATGGCTGGGGTGGAAAGATTCGAACTTCCGCATGCTAGAGTCAGAGTCTAGAGCCTTACCGCTTGGCGACACCCCAATCAACGAAATTTATTATAACGCAAAATGAACAAAAAGAAAAGAGGGAAATATAAAAAAATGAAAAAAGTTCGTACTCGTTTTGCTCCAAGTCCAACCGGATATATGCATATTGGAAATTTAAGAACCGCACTTTATGAATATCTGATCGCTAAACATGATAACGGAGATTTCATATTACGTATTGAGGATACCGATCAGGCTCGTGAAGTTGAAGGTGCCATTGATATGATTTACCACGTTTTAGAAGATACCGGATTACATTATGATGAAGGTCCTGATAAGCCTGGTGACTGTGGACCATATATCCAATCACAACGACTTTCACTCTATAAAGAGTATGCCGATCGTTTAGTCGAATTAGGCGGAGCGCATTATTGCTTTTGTCATGAAGAAGATATTCAAAAAATGCGTGAACAAAGCAGTGAAGGACAGGTTTTTAAATATGATGATCCCTGTCACTCTCTTTCAGTCGAAGAAGCACGTAAAAGGATTGCCAATGGAGAAACCTATACGATTCGTCAAACTATTCCTGCAACCGGGATTACTTCGTTTGAAGATGAGGTATACGGTCATATTGAAGTAGAAAATGCAACATTGGATGAAGGGGTTCTGTTAAAAAGTGATGGCTATCCTACATACAATTTCGCCAATATTGTTGATGATCATTTAATGGGAATTACACATGTTGTCAGAGGAAATGAATATTTATCCAGCACACCTAAATACAATTTGATTTATCAGTCATTTGGCTGGAATATTCCTGCCTATATTCATGTTCCTCCGGTTATGAAGGACGAACAGCATAAGCTAAGCAAGCGAAATGGCGATGCGTCTTATCAGGATTTGATTGATAAGGGGTTCTTAAAAGAAGCCATTCTAAATTATATCGCTTTACTTGGATGGGCACCTCATGGTGAAGAGGAAATTTTTACATTACATGAATTAATTGATGCTTTTTCAGTAGGTCGCATCAGCAAATCTCCGGCTATTTTTGATATTGAAAAATTAAAATGGATGAATGGTATGTATCTACGTAATATGGATATTGAAACCTTTCATGAATATGCCTTGCCTTATTATCAAAAAGCCATTACATCAAAGGTTGATCTAATGGAATTAAGCAAAGTTCTGCAGCCTCGTGTTGTGATGCTGGAAGATATTTATGAAGCTGTTGACTTTATCGATCAAGCACACCCTTTCAACATAGAGCTTTATACAAGTAAAAAGATGAAAACGAATCCTGAAAATTCATTGGAAGCATTGAAATGGGTGCGTACAGCTTTAGCAGAAACCAATCACTATAACGATGATGAAGTGTTAATGAACTTATTTGTTCAATTAGCTCAGGAACACGAAGTAAAGAATGGTCGCATTATGTGGCCTGTGCGTGTCGCCTTAACCTATAAATCATTTACTCCCGGTGGAGCAGTAGAGATTGCTCATATTCTAGGGAAAGAAGAAACTTTAAAACGTATTGATCAAGCTATACAAGAATTAGAAAAAGCGATAGCGGCATGATAATTTCATGTCATTATCGCTTTTTATTTGAAATTCAATGCCATTCCAGCACATGTTTTCCCTAATATCCATTAACACATAAACATTGTGTATTCATGTATTCCCAAATGGATTCTTGCTAATTAGTCGTATTAACAGTTAATCAATACGGTCGATTTGTTCAACGCTTCCTAAAGCTGCAATCTTATCTGCCTCTTCCTGATCTAAATAATTGCATTTCACCATTCTTTCAAGCACTTGGCGCTGTCTTTGTGACGCTAATACTGTCGAGTTAGTTGGAGAATAAGCCGATGGCGCATTGGGAATTCCCGCCAAAAGTGTCGCTTCATATTCATTCATTTCACTTGGCAGTTTATCAAAATAACCAAGACTGGCATCTTTCACACAATAATAACCATCACCAAAATAAATCGTATTTAAATATAACTCTAATATCTCATCTTTGCTGCACGTCTTTTCGATATCAAAAGCCATGAATACCTCAGCAATTTTTCTTTCAATCTTTTTTTCTTGCGTAAAGTAAAGATTTTTGGCAAGCTGCTGAGTGATCGTGCTTCCGCCTTCTTTAAAAGAAAGAGAGATAATATCATTCCCGATTGCACGGCCAATCGCTAAGACATCAATCCCGCCATGTTCATAAAAACGATGATCCTCCACCGCAATGACCGCATCTAAATAAATAGAAGGCAGCTGATCCAGTGAGGTATAGCTTTGATTGCTTTTAATTGTTTCGACCATCTCATCGAACGGTTTTTCTTCTTTTGCTTTATCATACATCTGATATCCTAAATAAACATAGTACCCACCAATTACTAAAACGATGACAATAAGCAGCATCAGAAGTCTTTTTATATATTTCATATGGGTCACCTCTTCCCTTATTACAAATCTATTGTATCACGTTAAGTTTAAGATATCCCAAATATATCCTTACATTTATCTTACATTTTGGTAAGAAAAAAGAAAAGACTAAGCTTCTCTTTCAATAAACATCTCGTATATCGCTTTAATTGCTTCTTCAAAGTGAACGTTTTTTACCCCCACGATGACATTTAATTCAGATGATCCTTGATCGATCATTTTAACATTAATATTCGCTCTGGCTAATGCTTCAAAAATACGGGCAGCAGTTCCACGACCGTCTTTCATCCCACGTCCCACTACAGCGATCAATGCAAGGTTCGAATCTAATTCAATCGAATCCGGATGAACAGCTCGGTGAATACCCGCTAGAATATCCTGTTCCTTTTCTAAAAAATCATCGGTATGAACAATCAAAGTCATTGTATCAATGCCTGAAGGCATATGTTCTAAAGAAACCTGATTTTCTTCTAACACCTGCAGCACTTTGCGGCTGAAGCCGATTTCACCGTTCATCATCTCTTTTTCAATCATGATGGTTGCAAAGCCTTTTTTTCCGGCAATTCCGGTAATAATATGATTTGGCTTATGACAGGTGCTTTCCACAATTAAAGTTCCTTTATCATGAGGACGATTCGTATTTAATATATGAATCGGTATTCCTTCATCACGAATAGGAAAAATAGAATTCTCATGAAGAACACTCGCTCCCATATAAGACAATTCTCTTAATTCTCGGTAAGTAATCGTCTCGATTGATTCAGGATCTTTAATAATGCGCGGATCGGCAATCATAAATCCGGAAACATCTGTCCAGTTTTCGTATAGACTGACATGCGCATTTTTAGCGACGATTGATCCTGTTACATCTGATCCGCCACGAGAAAAGGTTTTGATTTGCTTCGATCCATCATTCAAAGTTCCATAAAATCCGGGAATAACCGCACAACCGCATTCATTTAATGTTTGCGATAAAACCGGATCGGTCAGCTTTGCATCATAGTTCCCATATTCATCAATAAAGATAACGTCTGCCGCATCAATAAACGGATAGTTCAGATAATGAGCTAAAAGTAATCCATTTAAATACTCCCCGCGGCTAGCTGCATAATCAATTCCAATCTGAGCCTTAAAATCAGCTTCTATCGTTTTAAATTCTTCTTCTAAACTAAAATCTAAATTTAAATCATTGATAATATCCTGATAACGTTGTTTGATCTGTTTAAAAACCTTTTCAAACTCGTTTTCTTCTTTTGCATAGTAAGCCTGATATAAAAGATCTGTCACTTTCGTATCTTCTTTAAATCTTTTTCCCGGTGCTGAAGGCACAACAAACATTCGGTTAGGATCACTTTTAATAATTTCACAGACTTTTTTAAATTGATTGGCATCTGCTAGTGATGATCCGCCAAATTTCGCTATTTTAGCCATATTTCTCCCCCACTTTTCTATTTGCTTACTAAATAAAATAACACGTCTAACCTTAAATTACAAGGCGTTTAAAATGAAAAAGAAGCCTATTTTTCAGCTTCTTTTCTAAGTTTATGAAGATAGTCCTTAGATTTATCTTTAATTCTGGGAATAAACCTTTTAACAAATGTTCCCTTACCTCTTTTCTTTAAATAAAAGAAACCAAAAACAGAGAAGATAAACGCACCGACAAAGTTGACAATCAAGTCCATCATTGTATCAATCAACCCAATATCAATATAGCCGTTTACAGGCAGTGCATTGCCATTAATCCATACTTCATTGATAGAAGAAATCGTATAGACCCGATTGCTCATAGACGGATCCAGCATCACTGAATGGATAGCATGAATCACTGTATCCTTCTGCATATCCATATTGAAGAATGAATCCATAAAGAATTCAAAGAATTCCCAAACTACCCCAATTGTCATCGAGAAACAAAAAGCCACCAGTACCATAAACAAGGGGGATAAATGAAATTCTAAACGTTTATTGCGATTTAAAATATCCACCAAGGAAAACCCAATCGCGGCGGCTAAGAAACCGTTCATTGTATGAAGCAAAGTATCCCATAATGGGATTTTCACATAAAAAGCATGGATTTCTCCTAGGATTTCTGCCGCAAAGATAAATAGCAGAATAATGATTTCTAATGTCGTTGGTATTTCTATTCTGAATTCCACCTGAATAAAACTAGGGATGATCAGTAAAAATAACGTCAGCAAACAAAAGAATACATTTTCATAATTCCGATTAAAGAATTGAAGGATCATAACGATCACAACCATTGCCCTTAAAATTAAGTAAACCCAAAAAGAACTCTTATGCTCACGTCGTTCCATCTGCATGGCTTTCCATGTCATCCTGAGACGATTTTTCATTCAAGCCCTCCTATCCTAATGCAACATCCAATACCATCATAATCACAAAGCCAACAGCAAAACCAATCGTTGCGATATTAGAATGCTCGCCTTTTGAAGATTCAGGAATTAATTCTTCTACTACCACATAGATCATGGCGCCTGCCGCAAATGACAGCAAGTAAGGTAAAATCGGTACAATGAAAGAAGATAATAAAATCGTCATCACAGCGGCAATCGGCTCTACAATTCCCGATAAAGTTCCATAGATAAATGCCTTTCCTTTTGTCAATCCTTCACTTTTTAACGGCATCGAAATAATTGCTCCTTCAGGAAAATTCTGGATTGCAATTCCAATTGCCAAAGCAATCGCCCCCGCCATCGTTATGTTCTGTGAACCGCTCACAACGCCGGCAAAAACAACTCCGACTGCCATTCCTTCTGGTATATTATGAAGCGTTACAGCTAACACCAGCATCATTGTTTTAGTAATATTGCTTTTTCTTCCTTCCGGTTCATCATCATTTAAATGGAGATGAGGAATGGTTGCATCTAACCCGAGTAAAAACAAGATTCCTAAAAGAAATCCCACAGCAGCCGGTATAAAAGCTAATTTTCCCAGCCCTTCTGACATATCCATTGCCGGAATTAATAATGACCAAATCGAAGCAGCTACCATGACTCCGGAAGCAAACCCCAACAATACTTTTTGTATTTTAGGACGTATAGCGCCTTTCATAAAGAAGACACATCCTGCCCCTAATGTCGTTCCTAAAAAGGGAATCAAAATCCCTACAATTGTTTCCATAAAATCCCTCCCAAAATAAGTTAGTTTCAATTAACATTAAGTATACGTTATTCTTTATTATTTGCAAGTCATATACCTATTATTTACCATTTAGATAGATTTAGCCAAAAGCTGAATCATTTTATTCTGTATTAGACTGCGGACGCATAACCGGAAATTTTTGATACATAAAGGTATCATCATACCAATCATCCATGAATTCTCCGATAAAGCTATAGGGCGGCTTGCTCTGACCTCTTAATGCCATACGAGCAAAAGCCGTATAAGTCACTATAATATCTAAAAGAATAAAAATCAGTACTGCATAATAAATCGGTCGTGCCAAGGCATAAGGAATTTTTTCAACCCACTTTGATACGAATGGATAAATCAGTTTCATTAATATGGTTCCGCCAATTCCCCACCCCAACATAAAAGGAAGAGTGGTTCTGCCGCTAATATTTAAAAAGTAACCGGTATAGTTCCAAAATTCCACCCCAAAGAAGACTTCGGCAATCCAGCTCGTCGCAAATTCTGTGGCTCCACCAATCAGTGAGGCATAAAGCAATGTTTTAGTAATGCTCCTTTTATCATTATGCTTTCCTAAGAATATAACAAAAACAGCCACTCCCACTCCATAAATAGGGCTAAAGGGACCATAGATCAATCCTTGTCGAGACGTTGTTTGACCAAACTTTATAAAGAATAATAATTCTTCATAATAAGTCCCCACTATACAACCGATTAAAAAGAAGATAAAAATCTTCGCGAAGCAATATCCTTTTGCGAATATTCTTTCTTGAATCATGGAACCGCCTCCTTTTTTTCATTATACCAAGAATCACTGTAAATTACAGAAATTCAACACTATTTAAACAAATTCTACTATTTTCTTTTCTTGAGAGTTTTACCGTTACTGTATTGAGGAGAAAACGCACTATGAAAAGAACATCAAAGATACGTATCATCACTTTAGTTTATCGAAGTTAAACTAAAAGTCCTCGACTGAGGACTTTTAACGTTTGATTCGATCATATAGAAGCGATCTTGACTGCATAAAAGCTAGTTTTAATAGTTCGTAAAACATTTTATATTCTTCTTTACTCATCATGCTTAATTCTTTAATGCCGCGAAGCCATTGCCTGAATCCAACTGCAGTAAAATCATTAATGCTTTCTACTTTCATTTCGTCTAACATTTTATAAAGAAGCGTTATAAATGTTTTCTTTTCTTCATCAGATTTATTCATCAATATCTGATCTATATACAGTTTTATTTGATCACTTTCTTTGCAAAGTGTATCTGCATAAACAAAATGATCTATATCCACTTTCCAGTAGAAAGCATCATGTTGGACAAGTCCGGTACCGTAAGCTTTGATAATTGTTGGCGGTTCCTGATGCTCCAGCAAACGCCCAAAGATAGAGGATTCAGGAATGTAATGATGCAGGCGATCGAATATAAACGAAGGATCATGATGTTCATAAAAAGTCTTACGAAATCCCGGACTGTCAAAACTATAAACACCTTTTATCCAAGGAGAAAGTTCATTGCAGCAGATGGCGGCATACATGGCTAGATTTCCGCCCTTAGAATGTCCGCCAATATATAATGAAGGCGATGTTTTTTTCTTAAACTGCCACCATTTCTTCGGTTTAAACAGCATCTTCCCAATTTCCTTTAAATAACTAACTGCTAAAGCTTGAGACGGTATGACATCCAAAAAAGTCATACTAAAATCTTCTTTCCAGCCTAAGATGGAAATATCAGTGCCTCGATAAGATATATAGAATATATTATCCGGAAGTTCAATACATATTGCACCAAACTGAACTTCTTCTTGCTTATCATTGAACCTTCGATAATGACTTAATTTCACCTCTTGATAGCGAAGGACACGAGGAAGAATACGAATTAATTCTGAAAGCAACGGTGAAAAGCTATACGTCTTATTAAAATGTTTCTGATCATATCTTTCACAATAATTGCGGCATGCCTCTTGCAATGAAACGGCAGTTTCGCCTACAATATCTTCCCACTCAATGTAACTTAAAAGCGCAAAGATCAGATTATCTGCCTCATTAAATGTTTTTTCGCTGAACGAAAGATCCCCACGCCATTTTAAATATGTCAGTATATTTTCCATTATTACCCCTCCGACCTTTGCCTATATTATAGCATACTTCATTAAATCAAAAAGGATTGGACTTATATACACATTTATTCGTCTGCATATGAAAGCTGTTTTATCGTCATTCCTCATCCTCTTTATCCAAGTGGTTATTGTTGATTAGATTTTTGATATATCATTTTCAATCTTTTTTCAAACTAGTTAGCTTTAATTAATCCAACTTTATTTTTCCTGATTATCCATTTTAACAACACTCCTGTCCATTATTCAAATTTCGATATACAGAAAAATTTTTCTAGTATAATCATCATTTTTTTGCTTACTAATTTCCTCTATTGTTATTTTCTATGTATCTTCTTTCATATATGAAGTTAGTTATTCAAAAAAGGATAAACATCATTCTGTTTATCCTCTTCAAACTATTTTTTCGCTATTAGACAAATGGTCTGTCCGTTTTTATCATAGGGCTTCCCAGCTACATCGCCATAAATACTAATATCACGGAACCCGGCAACTTGTAAATCCTGCTTAATCTCATCTAAAGTGAAAACATGTTCCCAAATATTACAGCATTCCATTCCCAGTTCATCGATGATAATGTATTGTTCTAAAAAGGTAGTTTCCTCTTCATAACGATAAAACGACTTTAAGATGAGACTCGTTTTCTCACGCCAGAACCCCTGTTCTTCAATGCTCCATTCCTTGTATTCCTTTTTTCCTCGATACTTTTCAATCGTGAATACATCAAAAAGGAAACAGCCGCCGTCGTTAAGACCGGCATAAACCTTTTTCAGCAAAGTTTTACGATCCTTTGTAGATAATACTCCAAAATCACAGTAAATCATGGTGATTAAATCATAACCCCTGCCAAAATCATCGCTAATATAATCGCCTTCTACGTATTGAATATCTTGTTTCTTTTCCTTAGCACGAGTTTTAGCGTATTCAATAGAACGCTTGGATAAATCAAAGCCAGTAACCTGATATCCCTTATTATTGAATAATTCCGCATAAACCCCCGGCCCACAGCCTAAATCCAATAATTTCGGATAATTTTCTGAAGGAACACGCTCGTCTATCCAATTTACTGAATCGACTACAAATTTCTCCTTGCGGGTTGCCGCTTCCACATCCGGATTTAAATGGGCTTCAAGCATCCCTTTAGAAATATAAGGATCATCCCAAAATTTCTGTGTACTTTTTTCATAAAGCTTTGGTTTCTTTTCGTATTGTTTTAATTGTTTCATTATCTATTCTGTCCTTTCTTTTACTGGCAACTATCTGCATTAAAAAAACTGTGGGAATCCCACAGCTGCTTACTTTTTATGCTGTCTGTGGAATCCATTAAATAATCATTTTAAGCATTATAAATAAAACCTAATGTCAGGCTTTTTTTATATGCACTTTTGATTATTTTAGCGTTTTCCACGTTCCACTTATATTACCGATTATGTAATATCAAGTGCGCCGGACAGAATCAACTCCTTCTATAGTTGCCATCAATATTATACATAGATTTGAGTTCTATTGCAATCTTACTTTAAATAATGCCGACAATTTTCTTATTTTGAAATAGTCTCCCCTTTTTTCTTTTTTACGATACAATAAAATCATAAACATACGTCAACTGTTGACGAAAGGAGATGGCTATGTACAAATCGAAAGGAGAAAAGAATGTCAGTATTCAATGCGTGAAGGATTATTTTATTGAAAATAAAACGGCAACTAAAACAGAGATTGCCAGTGCTACTCGTTTATCATTAGCGACTGTAACTAATATTTTAAAAGAATTACTCGAATCAAAATATATCGTACGAATAGAGGACGAACAATCCACAGGCGGACGCAAGGCAAAACGTTATCAAATCTATGGACAGTACATGTTGTTTGGACTTATGTCATTACAAAACAGCCATCAGCAAATAAATGTTAATGTTCGGATTGTTGATTTAGATTATGCTGTTGTTTATGAAAAAAAGTATCAATTCGATTCTTTGCCTATTGAGAAGCTTTTATGGATTATTGAAGAAATGAAAAACCATTTTGATTTTTCCTACCTCAGTCTATCCGTACCGGCAATCGCAGATCAGGGTAAGGTAAGTAAATGTGATATTGAAGAATTGGAAAATTGTCAGCTTAAAGACAAAATTGAATCTGCCACAAATCTTCAAGTTACCATTGAGAATGACGTCAACACGGCAATGCTGGGCTATATCTACTTACATTCTATAAATAAAGAATCGATTGCCTTTATTTATCAGCCGGATAATCATCACAGTGGCTGCAGCTTATATGTGAATCAGGCAATTGTTTACGGTGCTACCCACTTTGCCGGTGAACTTGGCTATTTACCTAACGGGACACTGAAAGAACAAGAATTATTATTAAAAGAAAATCCCTTGGTTTTATTAGTGAAACAAGCTGCCAGCGTTATCAGTATCATAAATCCCTCACACATGGTTTTATATACCCCATGTGTCAATGAATCTGATTTTAAACAAATGATTCAGCATTATATCCCACAGATTCATCAGCCTAATTTTGAATTTATTGAAAATATGGATGAATTTACTTTTATGGGGTTAAATCACCTCTGTATAGACAAATCACGCTATAAATTAAAAAAGGAGAACGACTAATGAGCATTAAAATAATTGCAGTAGATATGGATGGGACCTTTTTAACCCATGATAATCAATATGATAAAGAAAGATTTATGAAACAGTATACAAAGATGAAAGAGGAAGGCATTCGCTTTGTAGTAGCAAGCGGTAATCAATATTATCAGCTTCGTTCCTTCTTTCCGGAAATACAAAAGGAATTGACCTTCATTGCAGAAAACGGAGCTTTTATTGTCGATCAGGATCAAGAGCTATTTGTCGCTAAATTAGAAGATAATGATGTTAGAAAGGTAATTGAAGCCATTAATCAGTATCCTTCTATAAAAAAGATTGTCTGCGGAAAAAACAGTGCTTATATTAATGAATCTGTAGAAGACGATTACTTCAACCGCTTGAATTTCTACTATCCAAGATTACAGCGAGTAAAGAATTTCGATCATTTTGATGACACAATTTTTAAAGTGTTTTTAAGCTGTGACGAAGATAACTTTGAACAGATTTTAAATGAATTAAAAGAGAGTATCGGGCATATTATGACACCTGTGGACTGCGGACATTTTGGCATTGATCTCATTATTCCGGGAATCAATAAAGCTCATGGCATTCAGTTTTTATTAGAGGCATGGAATACTCCAGAAGGAGAAGTAATGGCTTTTGGTGATAGTGGCAATGATTATGAGATGCTGAAAATGGCAAACTACAGCTTTGCCATGGATAATGCAAAACCGGCAATCAAAGAGGTTGCTGATTATACGATTGCTTCTAATGATGAAGGCGGTGTCTTAGATGCCATTGACTGGTACTTCAATAAAGAAAAGATGTTTAAATAAGTAAAAATGAAGGTCACAAACATTGTGATTCACCTTCATTTTTTTATTACTTGTTTTTATTTAATACCCACATTTTTTTGGTAAATGGAAACAGATAAACGATAACAAATATAAATGAAAAGATAGATAAACAGAACACTAATAATATTGATACTCAACAATTCTGTCTGCATCAACTTCGCAAGGGAATGCACTGAAAAATAAGAAGAAATACTCATGACGAATAAAGGCGCCAAATAGGTAAATCGCAACTCATTAATAATGGCTTTTTTCAGTGTTTTCTTACTAATTCCGATCTTATAAAGAATCTGATAACGCTCTTTTTCATCATAAGCATCATTGTACAGTTTCATGAATAAGATACTGCCGCTGGCTAAAACAAAGACCATGAACATAAATACACATAATGAATACAGCACTTTAATCCATTCGATTTCATTACTGTTTGGATCCAATGTCACTAAGCCATCATAATTTCCATAATTCTTCAATGTATCTTGAGCAGTTTCAAAATGATTCATGTCACTTAGCTTATAGTTATAGCAGTGCATGAGAGTTCCTAGCGGCAAGAGTTCTTGATACTGTGAATCACTGACCATATATAAATCTAGTTTTTCTTGAAAATACCCTAAATAGGGAATGGATGTTTCTGCAACTTCCTTATACTCTTTTCCATTGATTGTTGTTGTGACTAAAGTGTTGTCTGTGATAAAAGACATCAAATGAAGCTGTGAAACACTAATATATTCATCCTCTTTAAGCTCTTCAAACGGAAACTCCAATCCGCTGTCTTTAGCCAGCCGCTGAACTTGAGAATAGGATAAGATGCCATAATACTGATTTTGATACACCGATTCAACAACATCACTGTCTAACTGCAATAAAGCAATTTCCGAGCTATAGGCAATACTACTTTCTTTTTCTATTACTTCTTTATATTCTTCTTTTAATCCGGGATGAGAATTTAAAATCTGAAAGGTGTATGTGTTTCTAAAATGAACGATGCCTTCATAACGATTCTTCATGGCAAAACCGGTAGCTAAGGCTGTTACTGAACATAACATTAGGATACTAACTATCGCATATGTACGATAATTCTTTTTAATTCTAAAGATTATATTGTTTAACCATAAATTTCTTTCTTTTCTATAAAGAAAATTCTTATGATCAGCTAGTTGTTGACAAATTAAAGGTATCAGCCCACCAAACAACAGATATACTCCTGCAACAACAAATACTACTGCGGAAAGCACATTACTCATGACTTCTATTCCGCCCTCTTTAATTGCCAGATAATAGCCTATTCCTGTAATGATAATTCCTAAAATTGATTTAAAGAATAATATCCAAAACTTCGTTTTTACATATTCATTCTGTTTATTTGCCGAAACCATATCTAAAACACTGCTTCGAACGATATTAATATACCCTTTTAAGATAAAGATGAAATAGATAACAGCATACACTACCGTTGCATATAAAACAGCTTGCAGAGAAAAGCTAAAGACCAATTCTACTGAAATATCTGAAATAGCCATCATGATCATCTGAAAAAGCTGAGTGGTCAATACTCCGAACCCAATTCCTAAGCCTAAGGCAACGAGACCGATCATCGTAGTTTCAATGATATACAGCTTACCGATCTTTTGATTGGAAAGTCCCATAAAAATATAGATCCCAATCTCTTTTTTTCTTTTGGTTAAAAAGACATTGGTTGAATACCAGACAAAGAATAAGATAAAACAGCCTAATACAAAAGTAATGACTTGGATGATGATTTCAATATTGCGAGTGTTGGATTCCCCTAAGGATGTCAGAACTCCGGAAGATAAGATGTTTTGAAAATTATAAAAGATTAATATGGCAAAGGATAAAGATATAATCAAAGATAGATAGCTTTTAAAGCTGGTTTTAAAGTTATGAAAAGCCAGTTTCATCATACTCATGAGAAATCACTTCCCATAGAAGCCTGCATTTCAATAATACGATCATAAAACTCTTTACGATCTGCCCCTTTGCTTAATTTACATTTGATCGTTCCATCATTTAAAATGTAAACATCCTTTGCGTAAGAAGCACTGAATGCATCATGGGTAACCATTAGAATCGTTGCCTGTCCCTGATCATTAACAAGTTTTAAACATTCCAGTAGATCATGACTCGATTTAGAATCCAAAGCCCCAGTTGGCTCATCAGCAAAAATAATTTCCGGTTCTGTGATCAGTGCACGGCAGGTTGCTCCTCTTTGTTTTTGCCCACCTGATAACTGATAGGGATATTTAGTTAGATGTGCACTTAATCCAAACATATCCGCCAATCGTTGACTCTTTTCTAAACAAACCTTGCTTGATGCTCCATTTAACGATAACGGCAGCACTATATTGTCCTGAAGTGTCATCGTATCGAGTAAATTATAATCTTGGAAAACAAAACCAATTTTATCTCTTCGTATTTTCGACAGCTCTTTATTGTTGATTTTAGAAATATCTTTTCCATCAATAAAAACAGATCCCTGTGTGGCTTTATCAATCGTCGATAATATATTAAGCAATGTCGATTTTCCCGAACCGCTCGGTCCCATAATTGCGATAAAGTCATTTTGATAAATCGTTAAATCGATTCCTTTCAATACCCGTGTCTGAAATCCTCTAACCCCAAAATTTTTAACAAGGTTCTTGATTTCTACTACTTTTTTCTCATTCATATTTCTTTCCTCCTAACACTTTCATTATAAAAAAGGAGTGAAATAAAATCCTTACATCTTCATTACAAACACTCTCTAACCTTACATTTTCTGTAACATTAAAGATTGAAATAATCACGATTATCTTGAAATGTGATTTTAAATCGGGTATATTCCCCTTCTTTGCTTTCAGCCTCAATCTGATGACCTAACTTTTCTATAATCAAATGTGTCATGTAGAGCCCCATTCCGGTAGACTTGTATTTTCCATTATGACGATTAATGCCGGTATATCCTTTTTCATAGATACGGCGAATATCCTCTTTGCTGATTCCTTCGCCATGATCCTCAATATATAAAAAGATGGAATTCTCGTTTTCTTCGCTCCAAATCTTCAAAATGGGAGGCTCCTTCGCATATTTAATCGCATTACTGATCAACTGGTCTATTACAAAAACAATCCATTCTTTATCTGTATATACTTGGCTTTCTGTAACATCAATATCAAGGTTAAAATGATTTTGAATAAGAAAGAATTGATTATTTTTAATGGAGGTTTTAACACATTCTGAAAGATTATTTGGTTTCACTTGTAAATCATAGATGTTGCTTTGAACTTTACAGCCTACAAGTGCGCTGTTTAATTGCTGATTAATTTTTTCAAGCTGTTCCTTCAGCGGTTTCTTAACTGATGGATTTTCTATCTTTTCAAGCATCAGCAAACTCGCTGAAAGCGGCAGTTTCACTTCATGACACCATTTTGTAATATAGTCCTGCAAATTATCATTTAATATAATCTGATCATGAAGCTGTCCCTGTAAGACATGAATATCATGTTCGATAAGCTCCGACTCTTTTAAACCGGAAAACTCCCAGCAAACAAGCTCATTAGATTTAAGCAATTCTTGTTTTTTCTTTTCTCTTTTTACAAATAGATAACTGTCTATCCCAATAAAAATCCCATAGATGATGCCAATTAAAAAATCCAGATAAAGAAGATAGTTTATACTGGTATTGGGAACTAAAAAGACAAAGTAGAGATTAAAAGATAAAAACAGGATTAGACTTAATATAAATTCACGTTTATTATGATCTATGTACTTCATTCGATATAATACCCATAGCCTTTCTTTGTCTTGATGATTTCATTATGACAGCAAGATTCCAGCTTACTTCTTAATCGGCTGATCATCGTCGTCAGGGTGCCATCAGATACATATTCCTCAGTATTCCATAATTCCATCATAAGCTCTTCTCGGCTTACAATCTCCCCTTTACAGCTAAACATTTTAGAGAGTATCTTTTTTTCTGATTTCGTCAAATCTACTTCTTGATTCTGATAATAAAGAATAGCTGTCTGTGTATCAAAACAAGTATCCGGATCAAGATAAATCTTATCTTTGACCTTATATTGATAGGTTCTTCTGATGATGGCTTCAATCTTTGCTTTTAAAACATGTAGGTTAAATGGCTTTTCCACGTAATCATCTCCGCCTTGAGCAATCGCTCTGATTTTATCGCTGTCATCGCTGCGACTGCTGATATAAATAATAGGAATATCGGACATTTCTCTTATTTTAGTACACCAGTAAAACCCATCATAATAAGGCAGGTTGATATCCAAAAGAATTAAATGAGGATGGAGACGTAAATAATCCGCAGTGATATTTGAGAAATTCATTACACTTTCAGCTTTATATCCCCATTTTCTCAAAAAAGCTTTTATTTCATTCGCTAATATTTCGTCATCTTCAACAACCATAATCAAAATATTATTATCCATCCTGATTCCTCCCATTCTTTATTCCATTTTATTATATCGGGTTTAATGAAACAATTAAAGGGATTCATCCCATCTTACAGATTTGTAATATAGAGAGTGAAAAATAAAAAGGAGTTCCCGTAATTTTGGAATTCTCCTTATTGATACAGTTAAACTATTGTTTTAAAGATATTTTTACATACTCTACCTATTTATCAAGCTAATATCGTTCCTTTTGGAAAGAAAGAACGGAATATTTTCCTAACCAATGGCCCGGCAATAATTAATTGAAATGGCAGTGCCATAATAAAGTTTTTAGGTATATTCATTACCCAAATCACGAAAAGTGATCGCCAATTTCCAGTATTTAAGCAAGCTTCAATCCCACCGAATAAAGACATTGCGATAACCATAGGAACCACAATACTAATAGAGATAGCTATTATCTTTTTTAATGGCGAATAATCCGGTTTAATTAAATACTTGAAAGCAATTCTTTTAGCAAAATCAGATATTACAAACCAATCCAAACATATAGCCACAATATAAGCGAAGGGAAAACCTATCCACCCTGCTTTTATTGTTTCAATATTAAATGTCCCCATATGCATTGAGATATTATAGAAGCTCATCCATAGTACCATCACAAAACACATCATCACTGTATAAATCAAACTTTCTCTCTTATTTTCTGGCATTTTTCTTCCTCCTTTGCCCTAGACAGCAAAAAGGCGGAAACTGTAAACTCGCTACAATTTCCACCAATGTGTACCATCCTCACTGCGTTTCGTTCATACTTACACTATACAAAATTTCTTTTGTATAACATATATTGAGATTAATCCTTCTTTTACACGAATAAATCCTCTCAACGTCATTTATCATAACAGTTTTTAATTTCTTGTGTAAGTCTTTTTTTATTTTTATCACTTATTAATTCAATATTTACTTTTCTATATATTCATTAATTCCGATAAGAATTACACTACTAACAACAAAAAAGAAAATGCCAGCAGCGACATTTTCTGTTAACGCTTATACAAGCATTTTCTATAAACAATATTAGATATTCCCCATGAGATAATAAATGCAATCACGGAAACACTAAATAAAATCTGTATAAATATATTAGTATAATCTACCAAACGAACCCCTAATAAATCCAATATTTTTGAAGCAAGATAGACAATTCCAAAAGATATAAATCCGCTTGCCATCATGGAAACTTCCATCTTTTGACCTTTGTAGTAATAAGTAACAGGTATAAATACAGCTGCAAAGGCTAAAGCCAAGGCAATTCCCATTAAAAATCCCTGCCATAAAGCAAATCGAGTTCCTAATGACTGTAAGCCCATTGTCCACTGTATCCCATAGCCATAAATAACTGTAATAAAAAAGCCAATACAGACAAAAGTGAGATACGCTAAATAACGGGAAGCGACAATGTTTTTTAAAGAAATTGGCAGAATCTTATGATAATCATACCATTTCTTTTCAGCGTCTAACTGAATACATCCCATTATACTCATCCCAAAGAATGTGGGCAGTACAACAATTAAGATCGCACCAAATCCTTTAACAGTTGCAAATCCTCCTAATATTAGAATGGATAAAAGAAGAGGTTTCCAGCTAGTACCTAAATAATACAAGTCTTTTCTTATTAATCCAATCATACTTCTTCTCCCTTCACATACAGCATCATAATATCATCTAATCGTGCTGGATCTACGATACATTTTGGATACTTTCTCGCCATTGCTTCACGATTTTTTACTAAAACATCTATTTCATAAGGCTGTCTGCGATAACGAATAATATCTTCTTTGGAAATATTATTAAAATCATTATCTCTACATTTCATGATGCCATATTGATAAATTAATTCATCCTTTGAAGAAGACAAAATCAGTCTTCCTTCATGAACAAAAGTAATATAATCTGCTACCTTTTCTAAATCTGTAGAAATATGCGAAGATATAAGAATAGAATGATGTTCGTCTTGTACAAATTCCATAAATACATCTAAAATCTCATCTCGCATAATCGGATCTAATCCGCTGGTTGCTTCATCTAAAATTAATAACTGCGGCTGATGAGATAAAGCAATGGCAATTGATGTTTTCATTTTCATTCCCCGGCTGAAATCTTTAATCCGTTTTTTATCCGGTAAAGAAAATTGCTTTTTATACTTTTTAAACACTTTACTATCCCATTGCTTGTAAATCTCTTTTAAGATATTTTCCACTTGAAGCAAATTAAAACTATCATAAAAATCACTGACATCAAAAACCACTCCAATATCTTCACGTATCTTTAAATTTAGGTGATTAGCAGTTTGACCAAGTACATTTATCTCACCTTGATCCCTCTCAGTCAAATTCAAGATACAGTTGATGATGGTTGATTTACCTGCACCATTTTCTCCAATAAGTCCCATGATGGATCCTTTCGGTAAAGTAAAACTAATATCTTTCAACTCAAAGCTGTCATATTTTTTTGTTACATTATTTAGTATTAGTGCATCCATTGCAGCACTCCCCCTTATCACTATTCACTTTCATAAAACATTGCCAGCAGCTCTGACAACTTTTCTAATGATATGCCATTCGAGCGACCAATCTCAGCCGCTTCCTGAAGCTTTTCTTCTGCTAGTCGCATCTGTTCTTCTAATATAAAATCTTTATTCTGAGCTGAAACAAATGTTCCTTTTCCTGCCGCACTTTCAATAAATCCATTTCTTTGCAAATCTTCATATGCCTTTTGTGTTGTAATGACACTAATATGCAGATCTTTTGCCAATGCGCGCATTGATGGTAAAGGATCCCCGCTTTTAAGTTCACCACTCATAATAGCGTTTTTAATTTGTGATGTAATCTGCTCATAAATAGGTTTAGCGGTATTATTACTGATCAGTATTTGCACAATCCCACCTCCATTGTACTTTAATGTAATTATTGTACATGTACATTATATAACATTCCATTATTTTGTCAACCTATCTGAATAAACTTTATTACATCTATCAATATAAAATTAAAAAACTTGATTCTGCCAGGACTTTTTAGTTCATCTTCTAATGAAAATAATTTATCCTGTTTATCATAGTACAATTATAACGAATTTAAGAATATGACAATGATAAAAAATATCAATTCTAACTACCTTATATATCCAAAAAGACATTGAAAAAAGGCAGCTAATCCAATCAGACTAGTTGCCAAATATTCTAAAATATTTCATATACAGTAATAAATATTTTCATCAAAGCGAGTGTCTCCATGTAGTAAACTCAATGTTTTAATAGTAGCAAATTCCTTTACAATATAACTATTTATACCATTTCTTTGAGGCTGTTTGTCAAAGAAAAATCAAAGTAAGTATCTGGATAAGGTTCATTTTTTAAAACATAGTGCCACCATTCATATTCGTAACGCTTAAATCCACAGGATTCCATAATGGCACATAAAGTCTTGCGATTTTCCATCTCCTCCTCGGTAATATCACAAGAATTCCAGTGAGAACGCGTATCCATATAATCGAAATCACTTCCCATCGGCAAAAGTTTTCCCGTATGCAGATCAAACAAAGTAAGATCGATTGCGCTTCCGCGACTATGACTAGAATGAGCGGCAACATAACCTTTTGTAATTAATTCGTTCCGTGTTATTTTAGGATAATACTTCTTTTTTGTATATCCATCTTCTGGCTGCTTTGCCCATTTTAAGAAGCTGTCAACCGCGCACTGAGGACGATACCCATCCCAAAGCAGCAAGCCATAGCCGAGACGCGCAGCAATCTTTTTTGCTTGAAGGAGTGCCACAGCTAATTCTTTTGTTCCAACAATTCTGTTGATTTCATATCCGGTTACCGGTTTCCCAGTAAAATTATCCCATGTAGCATATTTCGCGTCCCAGCGAACGTCGTCCAAAACTTCATCTAAAAATACAAAACCTTCTATCATATTATTTCCTCCTATCTAATGCCAGCATAATCCAGCGATCAATGAGTTCCTCAAATTCTATGTTTGCCGCACGCATCATACGGGGATAGCGGCTATAGGAAGTGAGTCCCGGCATGGTGTTGACCTCATTGAGTATAATCTGTCCATCTTCCCGTAAAAACATATCAATTCGTGCAAGTCCACTGCATCCTAAGCTTTGGTAAATGTCTTTAGCTGTTTGTTTGATTTCTTCTCGTTTCTTTTTAGGAACCTCTGCCGGAACAATAAACGCTGAATTTTCAGAACCGGTTTCCGGTGTTTTTTCTTGATGAATACGAAAGAATCCATGAGAGAGTTTGATTTGATCAACTTCCCCAACTATTAAATCGGATCCATTACCTAATACTGCACAGCCGACTTCCATACCGATAACTGCTTGCTCAATCAAAATTTTTTCATCATATCTTCTTGCTTCTTTAATGGCATTAGGGAGTTCTTCTCTGTGACATACTTTTGTAATGCCGAAAGATGAGCCTGAACGTGCCGGCTTTACAAAAACAGGATAGTTTAGCTCTTCACCACATAGCGTCTCATTTTTATTCAAGATTTTAAATTGTGGTGTTTTAAATCCACTGTTTTGCATGACGAGATAAGTCAAAGATTTATCTAGGCAGACGGCAGATGCTTGAATACCGCACCCCACATAAGGAATACCGGATAATTCTAAAAGTCCCTGTACAGATCCGTCTTCCCCCATTTTGCCATGAAGGACTGGTATAATTACATCAATCGGCTGAATCTGACACTTGTTGTTGCGCACAACAAGAATCCCACGGATCGCCTTATTTGATGAAATCATGACCAGACAATCCGTGTGTTTTTCCCAATCTTTTGTTACTTTATCGCATAGTTTCCACACCCCTGATCGGGTGATGCCTATATAAATTGGCTCATATTTTTCATTATTCATATTCGCCGCAACTTCCATCGCAGACTTTATTGAAATATCATGTTCTTCTGAAATTCCTCCAAATAGAATAGCAACTTTTAATTTTTTCATTTTATATACTTCCTTTCAAATTTTTCACAACTCATTAATGTGTGTTCCACTATATCGTATAAAGCCTGATCCGTATAATAAGCGGTATGTGGGGTAATCATCACATTTGGCATCTGTTTAAGTTGGGATAAGTAAGAATTTTCAAATCCTTTATTGGTGCAGTCTGTATAAAAGATCCCCTCTTCTCCTTCTAAAACATCCAACGCAGCTCCACCTAACTTTCCTTTTTCCAATCCTTCGATCAAGGCTTTGGTATCAATAAGTCCGCCTCTTGCTGTATTAATCAGAATTGCACCTTGCTTCATCTGTTCTATCTCTGAGTAACTGATCAGATGATGATTTGTTTCATCCAATGGCAAATGGAGAGTTAAAATATCGCTGTTTTTTAGAATTTCACCAAAGGAAGAATTGATCGTTTCTTTATCACAAGAGAGCACTTTGCACCCAAAACCATGCAGACGTTCAATAACGGCTTTACCGATTTGACCATTACCAATAACACCGACGGTTAAGTCTCGCAATTCTTTACCACGCATAGTGTTTAACCGAAAATCAGACTTTTCTACATTGACTATTGTAGCTTTAGCCCCCCTAAGAGCCATCAGGATCAGCATTAACGTATAATCAGCAACACTTCCCGGTGAGTATAATGTGTTTTCTACAATAATATTCATCTCTTTAGCGGCGTTTAAATCAATATGGTTATAGCCAACGCTTCGAGTGATGATACATTTTACTCCGACCTTTTTTATTGCCGCTATCGTACTTCTCGAAAGCACAGCTTTATGCCCTACGCTAATACATCGGCTTCCTTTTGCCAGCACCGCAGTATCTTCCGATATGTTTAAATCAATCAACACCGGTGTAACTCTAAAGTGTGGAGATAACTTTTGAAACAGTTCAATTTCATCGGGTTCACAGCCAAAAACAGTCAGTCTTGTTGTACTTGATCTCATTCTTTTTTCAGGTTCGCTATTAGATTTCATGATGATATCTTCTCCTCTCTAAACTAGGAAAATAAAAAAAGCTCCTGTTCGCATATATCATACAAAACTGGAGCTATTCATGTTTTAATATTTTATTAATGTTTCATTGTTGAATTCCTAAGAGAATCTTAAGATGATAAAAGTCAATTTTTTTGACAACATCATACCAAATAGAAGAGTCATTCTCCTTGATAATCAAAAATTAGAGTTAGTATTTCTGTAAATCTATCACTATAATTATATACTAATCCTATTTCTATTATATATTTATTAAAAAGTTCGATTCCCATTATTGGGTACCCATTAATTTTTTTACTTGTATTAATAGAGATGCTATCTTAGTAGAATCGTTAATCACACCACCATGATTAGAATACGACTTTTTATCTTTTGATAAATACGCTTTAAGTAAAACTTTATTAAACTTCTCAATATCATCAAATGATAATTTTACAAAGTGATTGAGGACATCATTTCTATATTTTTGAAAGTCGTTTAACATAACACGATGCCATATAAAAAATAAATCTCTATCTGTTGTATTCGGATACATTCTATGACATCTATCACATAAAAGAAAAAAATTACTAGGCTCATCTTTACCACCCAAGCTTTCTGGAACTATATGACATCGTTGCAATAAAGATTTAGTACTTTTATGATTCCATATTTGTTTTAATGTCATTGCTCTTTCGGTAGATTCTTTTATTTTATCTAATATCTCTAAATTATGCATGCCACAACACCAGCATTCTGGTTCACCATAATCATTAATTATTGAGTAAAAAGAAGAATTATTATGTTCATTTAATTTTATAATTTCACCTTTATCATCAATACCAAAATCTTTCCAATAATTAAAAATTTCATAATGCGTTGTTTTAATATATTTACTCCCCATATAGATCACCTTTTCTATTTAATAAATTTATAAAAATTTTTTTAAAATTATAATTATTAACAAACAATCATCTATTCATCAATGAATTTAGAAATCAACACTGAATATTAACTATCGATTTACTATTTTTGATTGAGCATTGATGGAAAGATTAAAATAGATCACAAAAATTAAATACCCTTATCATGGTAAATCTAGAGCATGATATAACTTCCTTTTCATTACATCAAAGCAAAAATCTCATCTAATAGATAAGATTTTTGTGCTACTTTATTCCGTTATTCCTAGTAACTCTATACCATAGACAGACAGTTTATCATCAGCATGATTATAAGAATATACTTGACCTGTGAAAGTAACATAGTCACTCATTAAATACTTTATTAAATCATGTTTAACCTAAGTAAAATATAACTATATGAATCTATTCCGTTTATTTTTATGTCCTCAATAAGTGTAGTTGTACAATCATTAGTTTCTTTTATACATTCTTTATAAGAGATGATTATATCTGCAAATTGCATATTTCTACTCATTATTTATTTTTGAGTAATTTATTTCACCATCGAAATACCCTTTTCCTTTTTTAACTTTTGCTGTTATCAACACAGTTTCTTGAGGAGACTTTTCAAGACATAATTGTTGTTTACTATCTGTATTCTTCATTTATAAATATATACCTAAAATCTCATATCCTCTTTTTAGATACTCGCCAAGAGTAAATTTTTCAACCATTTGGTTAATTTCGATTTCCTTGTCATTTTTTGTTGAAGATATACTTTTAAACCAAATGTCATATATTTCATCTGGTGTCAAATTTTTATCATAACCTCCATCTCTTCCTAAATACATAATTGTTTGTAAAGACATAACTTCTTCAAACGATAATTTATTAAGTATGTCTTCCATTTGGTTTACAAACGGATCAGACAAGAAAACATCATCAGTAAAATCCAATTCAACTTCAATACAGTCTTTTCCTTTGAACATATCCTCCTTACTCTCATTAGCCAATTTTATTATCTTCTTTGCTATACTAACTAAGTTTTTATACATTATTGTTTCCTCCCTTTATATATCATTATTATATTCTTATTCAAGACCTCAAACAACCCTTCTAACATACGAAAAAACTTCTTTTAAACTTTAAAAGATTTATTTATTCATTTCTTTTTGTCTGTTTTTCATAGAAAAGCAAGAAAATAAGCCACAAAACCAATGGAAACTAAATGATGAATGCGCATGGTTTATTGGTGAAAATAGAGAACAGATAAGACTAACACAACACCCAGAGCCTTGTGCCTTCCAACATACTGTAAATTGGTTAAACAGACAAGTTTCAAGAAGTCTTAAAATGGTACATGAACATGATAAATAAAATTATACGACTATACTAAAAGATATGATTAATAATACTGATCTTACAGAAAAACAAGAACATTTATTGAAGATATGAATGATGCCTCTATTTCTACTAATGAAAATATCGCTATTTCTTAATGCTCAATGGTTATAAAATTTCCAATTAACTAATATCCCATTCTTACTAATGCTGAAGAAATAAAGAAACTTTTCTCTATTATGCAACAAATTGCACTTTGCTGTTCAGTTATGTTGCGAGGAAGACATTTATTTAATTTAGTCCATAAACATTTGATAATTTTAACTGTCAACTTTAATAATTATAAATTTGTTAACCCAAAAATAACGGTGAGTGTTCGTCAAATTTCCATTGATTATGATACTTTTTAACAATTACAACTTTAGAAATCAGCACAACAACAAAATCATCAAAACAGATTTTCTATTAAGTTATAATGGTACACCTACCAACAAACACTCATTACCAAGAGCGATTGAGAAATTATCTGAAATGACAAAAATGTATCGTATCAAAGTACATACATTACGTCACTCTCATGTTTCACTACTCATTCGTATGGGTAAAAATCCACTTATCATCAAAGAGCGTTTAAGTCATGAATATATTGAAACAACACTCGGCACATATGGACATCTATATCCTAATAGTAATTTTGAGGTAGCTAGAAAGCTCAAAAACGTGATAAATTATCAACCTGCAAATACAGATAAAAATAATAATTCACTCATTAAAAAAACTATTTTAGGAAGGTAGTTTACTGTAATTTGCTTATATTACCTATGCTATTTATTTCACCAACAATACCTCATTTAGCATAATTTTAAATACTTGATATATCCAATACTATAACTACTTCATAATTTTTTGAATCTACTCGGAATGTTTATTTGTAAAGCAAAGTATTTAAATCATTTTTTATTAAGTCTTATAAATTCCTCTATTTGCGGATAAATATACTCTTGATTACTTTCTTTCATTAATTTGCCAATCTCATATATAATTCCAATTTCTTTGATGGACTGAAGTGGTATGTCTTTGCTTTGTTTTCTATCCACAGATAACCCGTTCTGATTATAACTGATAGTCGGAAAAGAATTACTAATATCAATTATAGATGTTATCTTTACTATTCCTTTTCTTTTTATTATTCCAGAAAAAATAGAGTGATTTCCATTACTAACTACATTAATACCTAATGGATAAATATGTGTTACATAATGATTGCTGCGGTCATATTTAAATATATTCTCTTTGTTACTATAAGATAGAATGCAGCCATCGCCGATGTTTTCTAAAGCACTCTTTACTCTCGAGCATTCCCAAATACAAGAAATAATAGGATCTTTCGATAGATCAACTTCAATAATTGAATCTTTTAAATCATAAATTTTTGAATTTTCTGTTTTGCCAAATGCTTTTATATAATCGTAATAATGAGGAATATTATTACTATTTTTATCAAGTCCAAGATTATTATTTATATAATGAAAACAATAACCAAGTTGTTGATTTTGAATCATATCAGTTAAGACTCTCAAATAACTGATTGTTGTAGTTTTATTGTTAAATAATAGTTGTATATTCTTAATATGAAACTCAAAGTCATTTAAGGATATTTTATTTTTCTTGGAAAACATTTATCTTCCTCCTGGTATATTATAGATGACTCATTTAACAGTCATCTTTCTATCAATCTTTAAACCAAGATTGATAACAATTAAGTTTACTTGTAAAATATTGAATATGTGAATGTGGATTTGTACTCCTCCCTGTGGCTTTGACTACTTCATATAGGTTCTCACCACTTCTTATTCCTAAACAGTGATTAGTTAGATGAATCTTGAATTCGTATATTGCACCAGGTTCTGTGGTTTAAGTGTTGTGGTTTACACTTCACATGTTTTATGAAAGGACGTGTTATCATGATTTTAGTCGGAATCGACATTGGCAAGAACAGTCATTTCTTTTGTGTTCTCAATCGAGATGATGGTGAAGTACTTGTCCAACCAACCTGTTTTAAAAATAATCAGAATGGCTTTACTCTCTTGCTTCAAGTATTAGCTCCTTATGGCAAGGCTTCTGTTTTAATCGGTATGGATACAGGACATTATCACTTTGCTTTATTAAGATACTTATTAAGCAAAGAATTCATTAACCCAATCGCTACGGATATGCCCCGTAGAATGCAGGGGGGTATCTCTAAAAACAATAAACTAGATACCTTAACCATATGCGATGTGCTATTCTCATCCAATCACAAGAAATCATATCGTATCACTAAGATTGATAAATTTGAATACTATGAACAACGTCAGCTGACAAGACATCATCACAACTTGAAGGAAGAACTTAATTTCTATGCAAACCGATTACAGAAATGTATCGATCTTGTTTTACCTGAGTTTAACAGTTTATTTAAATCCAAGTATGGTACTGTCTATATGAATATCTTCTAAAGACCTTTGGAAGTGCTGATAAGATTGCACATGCAGACATTAGAACTGTTCGCAAATATTTTGAAATACACGGAAGAGGCAATCGTATATCACTTAGTGCTGAGCAACTCAAAGAGACTGCGAGAACTTCTATTGGGATCTCATCAACTGCGGAAGAAATTCAGATCAAACATTTGTTAGGTCAGATTGAACTGATCCATGCACAACTTGATGAAATAGACAAAAAAATAGAAGAGTTCTCTTGCAAGACCAACTCTCCTATCATCTCCATACCTGGGATTTCTCATTTCTCTGGTACCTCTATTTTAGCTGAAATAGGAGATATTGGCAACTACCCAAAAGCATCAAAATTGGCAAAACTTGCGGGTGTTGCTCCTTATGAACATGAATCTAGTCAATATAGGACAAAACACACTGCAATAACCAAGAAAGGTTCTAAATATTTACGAAAGACCTTATATCAAATCATAGTGCCTGTTATTACCTTTAATCCTGTAGTCAAGTCATATTATGAATTGAAGCGTTCTCAAGGGAAAAGACATCGTTGTGCACAAGGTCATTGTGTTAGAAAGTTGTTAAGAGTGATTTATCACTTACTGACAACAAACCAACAATTTGAGCCATTACTTTTGAGATAACCTTATTTTATATCCTCACTTGATTTAATAGAGCCTTATGAAAGCTGTTTTCGTCATGCCTTGACAATACAAATAATCATCCACTTTTAAAGATCTACTACTATCTAACTTTAAAATCAGTGTTTTTAATATTTTCAAACTTTTTCATAAAAAACTCTTGATTTTTATATAGTTAGCTATATTTTCTATTTTCTAAACTTGTACATAGTTAAAATACTATACATCTATTGTTTGTTTTGTATAAGCAATAAGTTTATTATTTTTCTCTGTATACGAGCTTATTATATGACGTTCACGTAATTCATTTAAAAGTTTATATGATTCAGCATTTATATTAAAACTTACTTGTTTACGATATATCAATAAATTTTTCAAATCATTATGTTTATTTATCATATCAATTAAGTTCGCTTCACTTAGTTCATTAAATTTAGAATTCAGTAAGTGAATACAAAATTCATGATCAACCTTGGACATTAGTACTTTAACTTTTGAAAATTCAATATCTTCAAAGTCACAATATTCTGAAAAAAATAAACAATTGTTCTTGAAACCACACTATTCAAATTATCAAAGTCAATAATATCTAATACTATTTTTTTATTATCAAATCAATATTTGAGGTAAATATTTGCTCTACACATGCGCTATTAAAGCTACATTCAGAAATTTGAAATTTCTCTTTGTAATATGCTTTATTCGAATAATATGGTACAAGAAATTTCTTAGACAAACTATTCAAATTATTGACACTATAATCATACAACCCTTTTTCAATAATCAACTTAAAACTAGTTTCTTCTACACTTTGAATATCTTCATATTCAAAATTCTGCTCATCAAACATAACTTAATTTAAAAAATAAATAAAAACTAAATGTTCTCGCAGTAAATGTATTAACAAATCATACGAATGTAAAGAGTTTTCAGATAATATTTTTTTCTCATCGATTATCTTGTCCCATAATAGAGTATCAATAGTATCAAAATTAGTAAATACATAATTTTCTTTTTCTATGATTCTATTTTTTAATCTAGAGACAAATTTCCGTATGTAGCAATTTATGTATAGAATCATAATTATCCTGATTATTATTTTCAAGTAGAAGCATATATTTTACATATGCTGTTATGTTTTCATCAATAAAGTTCTTCACCAAACATACTATAAACTATCAATTATTATATAATTTTTATCAAAAAAAGCAAAGAAAAAGGACACAGTAGTGATGTCCTAGTGCTCTAAGTAATGGGTTTATTCCCACTCAATCGTCGCACACGGCTTCGGTGACATGTCATAGCACACACGATTAACATTCTTCACCTCTGCTAAAATACGATCCGTAATCTTCATTAAGATTGCCCAGTCAATTTGTTCAATCGTTGCCGTCATAGCATCAATTGTATTTACGGCACGAATAATCACTGGATATTCAAAACAGCGTTCATTATTTTTAACCCCTACAGATTTAAAATCAGGAACAACTGTAAAATATTGCCACACTTTTTTATCCAATCCTGCTTTAGCGAATTCCTCTCTCAAAATAGCATCGGATTCTCTAACGGCTTCCAAACGATCTTTAGTGATCGCCCCTAAACAACGAACACCTAGTCCCGGACCAGGGAACGGCTGTCTGTACACCATTTCATATGGTAATCCCAACTCCACACCACAAGCGCGAACTTCATCCTTAAATAATTGATATAGAGGTTCAACTAAAGAGAACTGCAAGTCTTCAGGCAATCCGCCAACATTATGATGTGACTTAATTGTCTTTGCTGTCTTAGTTCCACTTTCGATAATATCCGGATAAATTGTTCCTTGAGCCAAGAACTCAATTCCATCTAATTTTCTTGCTTCCTCTTCAAACACGCGAATAAATTCAGCCCCAATAATTTTACGTTTTTGTTCAGGATCATCCACATCTTTCAACTTTGTTAAGAAGCGTTCACTGGCATCTACATAAACAAGATTAGCATGCAGCTGATTTTTAAATACTTCCACAACACCTTCAGATTCATTTTTACGCATCAATCCATGATTGACATGAACACATACCAACTGCTGACCGATAGCTTTAATCAATAATGCAGCAACAACTGATGAATCCACCCCACCAGATAAAGCCAACAGTACTTTTTTATCTCCGACTTGTTTTTTGATTAATTCAATTTGATCATTAATGAAGTTCTTCATGTTCCAATTTGCTTCCGCGTGACATTCATCAAAAACAAACGATTTTAATACCTCTCTTAACTCTGCTTCATCTTTTGGATATGCTTTATTTTCTACCTTTGACAATTCATGGTCGAAAGCAATAATTGGATATCCGGCAGTATATAAATCGCTGACAACATCAATTTTTTCTCCATCAATCACATTGTTTTCACCACCGCTGATGATAATTCCTTTAACGTTGCTTAAGGCTTTTAACTCATCTACAGTAATATCATGAGGTTTGATTTCGCTATATACACCTAAAGCACGAATCTCACGAGCTATAGTAGTATTTTGATGACTTCCTAAGTCTAATATTACGATCATATCTTGTTTCATCTTATTCTCCTTAATTTGCATAATTGTCAAAATATCCTTGAACTAAAACAACCGGTGTCCCTTTATCTCCAGAACCACTTGTCAAGTCGCATAATGAACCAATCAAATCTGTTAATTGTCTTGGTGTTGTTCCCTGTGAAGCCATATTTCCTACTAAATTATCATCTTTTTCTTTAATACTGCTCGCAATAGCGTCACGTAATTCTTCACCAGTCAAGTCTTTAAAATCATTATCTGCTAAATATTTTAATTTCAATTCATTTGGAGTTCCAACTAATCCTTTAGTAAAGGCAGGTGAAACACATGGATCAGCTAATTCCCAGATCTTCCCTTGAGGATCTTTGAATGCCCCATCTCCATACACCATTACTTCAATATGCTTTCCAGTTTTATCTAAAATAATTTGCTGAATGTCTTCAACTAAATCCTGACATTCTCTTGGGAATAATTTAATTGTATCTTCTGTTGATTTATTCGATCCTAATAAACCATAATTACTGTTATATCCGCTGCCGTTCACACTGCTTGTCAGAATATCATCTAATCCGCAAACCACTTTTGCTCCGGCTGCTTTTAAAATGCGTTTTGTACGTGCTCTGGTATGAATATCACAAGTTAGGATATGATCGGCATAATTTAAAATGGTCTTAGCTTGGTTGGCAAAAATGATTTCTACTTCTGCACCAGCCTCCTTAATTAAATCCGCATAATAAGCTACATAATCAACACCTGTAAATTCATGTGCATTCTCACCAAATAATTCACGATACTTTTCTAAAGTTAAAACATCGCTGTAAGGATTGACTCCCGCTTCATCTAAAGCATCCAAACTTACTAACTGATTTCCAACTTCATCACTTGGATAGCTTAACATCAATACTACTTTTTTTGCGCCCATTGCAATTCCTCTTAAACAAATAGCAAAACGGTTACGAGATAATATTGGAAGAATAACTCCAATCGTTTCTCCACCTAATTTAGCTTTCACATCGCTTGCAATAGCTTCCACTGATGCATAGTTTCCCTGTGATCTTGCGACGATTGATTCTGTTATTGAAATAACATCACGATCTCTTAGTTCGAAGCCTTCGCTCTTAGCAGCATCCAATACACTGTCAACAACGACTTTAGCTAAATCGTCTCCTTCTCTGATAATCGGGCAACGAATCCCTCTTGAAACGGTTCCAACTTTTCTTTCCATAATAACGCCCCTTCTAAATTTAAATTACTGCATACAGACATATTATAATATACCCTGCCTGCAATGTAAATTAGTCTTGAAAAATAAAGTAGAAAATTGTCAATTTTCTGCCACTATTCCTTCTGTTTTAACAAAAAAATCCGATATTACCGGATTTAATTGTACTGTTAATACTGACATTTTAATATGAAAGACTGCTGGCTCAGTAAAGTAAGCAAGTCTTTTTTATCTCTTGTTTTAGGATATTCAATCTCTAATTTTATATGGATGGACTGATCCTTTTGCTTATCCACACTCATCGAATAAATCGGAATCTTATTTGTTTCAAATAAAGTATTTAATTTAGAGATGGAATCGACTTGATCTACTTCTAATTCCAAATAGCTATGTTCATTCATGTGACGATAAAATAAACGCGTATGTGAAATAATTTGAATCAACAGCATGCCAATGGTAGCAGCAATGCCTAAAACGTACATTCCGCTTCCGATGCACATCCCAATACCTGCGGTTGCCCAAACACCCGCCGCAGTCGTCAGACCGTTGACCGTTTCATTACGAACAAAAATAATTCCGGCACCTAAAAAGCCAATTCCGCTTACTACCTGTGCAGCGATACGGGAAACATCGGCTTGTCCCGGCATATCAAAGAAAGCATATTTGGAAATCACCATAATCAAAGCTGATCCAAAAGCAACAATCATATGGGTTCTGATTCCAGCCTCCTTATTGCGGTTATTGCGTTCATATCCGATCAGACAGCCACAGACAGCAGCTATCAAAACACGCAGTAAATATTCTAATTCTAACATTGTTTCTCCACTCATTGTTCTCCTCCTTAATAATATCAATATAGTCCGTTTATCTTTAAAAAGACTATCTATTCAATTTATAAAACTATCTTACAGTGAAACGTAACGAATCTGTCAACATCGCTGTTAAGTTTATTTATTCTAAACAAGACATGTAATTTTAAATATCTTATCTATTTACTCAATCTTTATAATACTTATTTCATAATATTTATTTAATCAGATTTCATCAAAAGAAAAAGCACAGAAACAGCCATGATTTCTATGCTTCATTTATTATAATAAGTTTTTACGTAATTCTTCTCCATCAGCAGGGTGTAAATAAGCTGGGACAATATCCAATACGGTTTTGCAGCCACTCATCCCCTCTTGGTGCATTCTATATGCCGCTCTGGCATAGGCTACTAATACACTTGAAGTAAACTCAGGATTAGAATCTAATTTTAAACGATATTCGATCACATGCTTATTTTCCTGATCGAATCCGGTAGTTCCGCTTCTAAATACAACACCGCCATGTGGAATTCCCTGATGATCTCTTTGCAGTTCATCTTCACTGATAAAATGCACTGTTGTATCATAATCGGCAAAGTAGTTAGGCATTGTCTTGATTGTTTCTTCAATCTTTGCTAAATCTGCCCCTTCTTTAGCCACCACAAAACATTCACGTGTATGTTTTTGTCTTGTTGTTAGGGTAGGGTTCTGTCCATCACGAACGCTTTCCAATGCCGCTTCTACCGGAATTGTATATTGACGGGCATCTTTTACTCCATCGATTCTGCGAATCGCATCAGAGTGACCTTGGCTGACTCCTTTTCCCCAAAATGTATAATCCGCTCCATGAGGCAGGATTGCCTGTCCATATAAACGGTTTAGTGAAAACATTCCCGGATCCCAGCCAGCTGAAATGACAGCGATGGTTTGTCCGATTTTACAAGCTTCGTTCACACGATTAAAATGTTCTGGTATTTTAGCGTGAGTATCAAAACTATCAACCACATTAAAGCACTCTGCAAATTGCGGTGTTTGAACAGGCAGGTCATTTGCGCTTCCCCCACACAGGATCATGACATCAATCTTATCTTTCATATTGAAAGCTTCTTCCATTTTATAAACAGGCAGTGAAGTATGTGTATGAACAGTACTTGGATCACGACGAGTAAATACGCCTACCAATTCCATATCGTCACTATTTATAACGGCACTTTCCACTCCACGACCAAGGTTTCCATAACCAACGATTCCAATTCTAATTTTCATCTTTATCCCCCTTTATTTTTATCTGGACATATTTTATCACTTTTTCTATGAAAAAGCACTACTCACTAGCGAAAAATAGAAATTGTTTTATCTAAAAAAGAAAAATACAGTCTACCTCTATCAGTTAATGGTCGCTAAAAAAGAAAGAATCTTGTATAATGAGCTTAAAAGGCGGGTGAATTTATGCTTACATTATCCAAAACACAAGCGAGACGTTTTTTAATTCGCTATCATGGCTTAGATAAATTAAATACACATGGAAAAAATAACCGTGGTATTCTTCGCTATCTGCAAAAGGTTGGCTCTATTCAATATGATCCCTTGAATATCGTAGGACGAAATCCTGAGATTGTCCTATTCAGCCGTTTTTCCCATATCGATCGCACTACTTTAGATCAGCTGCTTTATAAAGATCGGCTTTTGGTCGATGGCTATGATAAGGAGGTCTGCATTTATCCAATGTCTCAATACCCCTATTTCAAACGTGTCCGTCAGCACTTTGCCCATTATAATGAACTTGCTATTAAGTATCGTCATCAAGAGGAAGTATATACGTATATTGATGATGTCTTTGATGAATTCAAAGAAAAGGCGCCCTGTTCAGGAAAAGATCTTTCATTTAGTGCATTAAACAAGAGTGACTGGGGGAATAGTCGAATTGCCAGTGTTGCTTTAGACTATTTGTATGCCCATGAACGCCTTGGCATCCATTCTCGCAATGGTGCCATGAAAATTTATGACTGTATCGAAAAATTGATTCCATCTTCCTATTTATTAAGTGAAGATCCTTTTGAAGACGATCTTTCTTTTATTGAATGGTATACTTTGAGAAGAATCAATAGTATTGGCTTTTATTGGGATCGCTCCGGTCAGGGCTGGCAGGGGCTTCACCTTTCCAACAGCACTGCACGCAAAGCGGCTATTCGTTCATTATGCGAAAAAGGGAAATTAACAGAATTTCGCATCAGTGATTCGAAGTATCATTATTATGTTGCGACTGAACACTTAAAACAGCTGGAAACACCGATACGACTATCACCGTTCGTTCGTTTCATCGCTCCACTGGATAATTTGATTTGGGATCGTCAGCTGATTCAAGAGTTATTCGATTTTGAATACCGTTGGGAGGTGTATAAGCCAGTAAAAGACCGCCAGTTTGGCTACTATGTTTTACCTATTTTATACAAAGATCATTTAGTCGGACGCTTTGATCCTGACCGTTCAACCTCTCATTTTGAAATTGATCAAATTTGGTGGGAGGAAGGGTTTATACCGAATCCTAATTTCAATGACTTATTTGAAAAAGAAAAGGAACGATTTTCACAGTTTTTAGGCTGAAAGGGATATCTTCGGATACCCCTTTTTATATGCTTAACGTATTCAAATCAATAATTTCATCACAAAGCTGATATTCTTTTGAACGATGGGTGATCATAATGATCGTATGATCTTGCTTAATTTCTTTTAAAAATCCCAATATATCTTCTGAAAGATGTTCATCTAATGCACTGGTAATCTCATCAAACAAGATAATCTTGGTGTTTTTTAATAAGGCTCTGGCAATCGCTAAGCGTTGTTTTTGTCCCCCTGATAAATCCGTTGCATTCTCATTTAAAATCGTATCAAACTGCTGTGGCAGAGACATGATGTAATCATAAAGATGCACTTTTTTGCATACTTCTTCTATTCTTTTCCGGTCAGGATTGATTAAAGCAAAGTTATCGTAGATGGATAGGTTAAAAATGAATGGATCTTGATTCACCATGGTTACCATTTGAGATAGCGCAGAACGGCTGATTCCAGACAAATTCTGATCATCGATCATTACTTTTCCGGAATTCGGATGAATAAATCCTAGAATCAATTTCAAGATCGTACTCTTACCACTGCCGCTGCTTCCTACCAAGCCTGTAATTTTTCCTGGTTTAAAAGTTAGATTCAAATGAGACAAGTTCACTTGCTTATGATAGGAAAAGGTAACATCTTTTAGTGTCACTTCCCCATTTACCTTTATCGGCTGCCAATCCTGCTTATTTTGAAGCAAGACTTCTTCCTCTAAAAATTGAGCGTAACGGTCAATGGAGACCTTCTTTAAACGTAGCTCCCCTAAAATTGTGACGAGCTCACTCAAAGAGCCAAACAAATTTCCAAAATAGGATTGAATAATCAGTACTGTTTCAATGCCAAATATTCCTTTAAAACAATAATAGACAGAATATATCATTAATAAAATCTCTGCCAGCATCGTTATTGCCGGACTGACGATATTTTTAATAATATTATTATTGATCATACGGTCATGCTCAATCAGATAATCTTCGTTGTGGCGATGATATATCTGTTTAAATTGAACTAATAAATCAAAAATTTTGATTTCTGACATCCCGTTCATAATTTGAGAAAAGAACCCTACTTCTTTATCCGTCTGTTGTTTGGCTTTAAACATGCTCTTCTCATAATGGTCATTATAGCGATTCAGAATATAAATCACGATTCCATTGACCACAACTCCAAAGACCATCAAAGCAAAACTGATTTGCCAAAGAATAATGATTGAAACTAAAAAAGAAATTACCAGAAACAGTGATCTTGAAAGCCATGTACCAAAATCAGCAAGCTCCTTGATATCAATATTAATCGTATTAATAAGATGACTCTTTCTTTCATTCGTAAAATAGTCATATTCAAGATCATTCACTTTATCTAAGACCTGACCTTGCAACTGCATATAGCTTTCATTATAATAAAGCTTTGCTGCCTGATAATTTGCTATTCTGGCAATCTTAGATATGATCTTTAAAGCAAAATACAGGACAAAAATGAAAATTACTGTATCCATTTTTTGAATAGTTAAAAATTTAATCGCATAGCTGAATAATAAAGAGGTAAACATATAGGGACCATCTGCCAATAATGATGTGATAATCAAATAAAACGTATATCTCTTTTTTACTTTTGCCAATTTAAAATACTTCTTTAATATATATAAATTGTTCATTTACCTAAATCGGTCAATCGCATTTCTGACCAATTCTTCTATCTCTCCTTTACTTAAAATGATCGTTCCTGCATAGATTTGTGCAGCAATCCCATGACTATAGAAACGAACATCACGATATAAATCTTCTGCCTGTTTTCTTGATAATACATATTGTTTTTGACAATTTGCAATGGTTTCTAAGTTCCATGAAGAGGTTAACACCTCACTCACGTTTCTACTTTCTATCAATGGATGAACAAATAAAGCCCCAAACAAATGCTTATATTCACTAGCAAAGTGAATATAAGCATTAGCAATGGTAAACAATGCATCGTTGGAATCGACATGCTTCAAGATAAAAGCATCATACTGTTCGTCAATTTTTTTCTTTGTACTCTGTTTTAATTCTTCCATATTTTTAAAATTCTTAAAGATAGGCTGAGTGGAGCATCCCAGCTGATTGGCTAAAGCTCGCGCATTTAACTGCTCAATTCCCTCCTCTTTAATAAGGATATAAGCCTTATCAATTATATCTTCTTTACTTACCTTTGGACGTGGCGGCATTCTTATTCCCCTTTCGATAACACTTGTTATATAACATATGTTATTTTATATTAATGAGAATGATTTGTCAATAACGGTAAAATAAAAATACCTGTCTTTTTGCAGGCATCTAATAATCATAACGGCGAATTTTCTGATAATAAGTGAGTTTATTTTTTAAATTAGTTTCATAATCTTTTGAAAAATAACAGAGAAATAAGACATCAAGTATATATAGTAGCGATAATCGAGTAGAGAAAGACGAGAGTTTATGATAGTGATTTTCGGTTGAGCATAAATATAAATGATAATCAGCCATTTTTTTAATTTCAAAATCTTCTGTAGAGGAAATAAGTAAAATAGGAGTGCGGTTTTCTTTTAAACAGCGAATAATTCTTTCTACCAGTAAGCCTCTCCCACCAAACGATATTATAATAGCTAAATGCTGTTCATTACTGTAAGAAGCCGTTAAACGCTGAGTATACTCCTCTTTAGGTACATTGATCTCTATTCCGATTTCCTGCATTTGAAACTGGAAGTTTTCAGCAAAATGAAGATTTCCCGCAGAAGTATAAACATCAATCTTCTTTGCTCGTTTCATTGCATTTACCGAAAACAGCAGTTGGTCTAAATCAAAAAGATTGAATGTGGATAATAATGTCTGCTTATAATCTTCCATCATTCCTGTTATAATCTGATGATGTGTTTGATTGGAAAATCAAAATCAAATTCAAGGTTATCTTCTATGTAGTTTTGAATGGAATAGGAAACTTTGACTTTAAATTCAGAAACACCGGATAACCCTAGTTTTTCACATAAACGATAAAGGGTAGGTGTAGAGACGAAACAGCGCTCACAGATATCTTTAGTTTTTAGCTGCAAGAATTCATCCGGATGTTGTAAAACAAATTCAATGATGGATCGTTCATTGATTGTTAGGTTTTCAATGGTTTTTAATTGTGTAAAGATATTCATGCTTTCACTCCTTGCTTAAAATATAAACAGTAAAAAATCAACTCTATTCTAACCATTTAAAGTTGATTTTTATGATAAGATTATTTTTCTAATAATGCTAATGCTTTATCTAAAACGTTTTTCCCATTCATCAGTCCATAATCACGAGTATCGATCACATCGACCGGAATCGGTTCTGCCGCTTTTTGAATGCGTTTTAATTCATAGCGAACCTGTGGTCCTAATAACACGACCTGCCAGCCTTGTTCCTTCAGCATCTCTACACGAACACTTGAAGCTCCCACTGCCTTGATTTCAATTTCTATCGCTTTTTCCTGAGCCGCTTTTTTCATGTTTTCAACAAGCAAGCTGGTTGACATACCGGCATTACACGCTAAAAGTATTTTTATCATTGTTTTTCCCCCTTACCGCAATTTGATTGCTTGATTTTATATAGTGAAGAAGAATCACCATCATCAAAGTTATATAATAGTAAACCTAATTCAAATGTAAATTAATTATATAGAAAACTGACGAATGGTTTACCTAGTGTGTACGGTCAATCCTTTGATTTAAAACAGTGATTATGATGATTTCTCTCCTCACCTTCCATTATAGGGATCTAATTTTTTCCAACAACAAATTAAAAAAGAATGATATTTTTTAACATATTTTATTTTAATAAAGCAAATAAAAATGAGAAGTTTATTTCATCCTTTTGATCCTCTTTAAATTATTATCATATCAAGAAAAGATATTAATGAAATAATTGAGAATTTATTCCTTATTTGTTTGTTCTGACTCCCCTATTTACTAGAAACATTATAATAAGAGTGAAATGGAGGAATCAAAATGAACCTTTTTTACCGAGATTTATCTTATACATTCTTTTATTTATGGGCTGAGAAATGTTTTCTTAGTGATTTTAAAATAAATAAATCTGAAAATGTCATCACTTTCACCAAATCCGTTTTTCAATACACTATCATAATTTCTTTTTATTCTAATCATATTATTGAAGAACAGATTTTAGATAAAGAAGAGCGAATTCACTATTATATGCATTTTGAATTCATTGATCTGCTGCAAGCAAACCGATTTGTTTCTGACTTTATACAATGCTTTAAAAACCTAAACAATTATAAAAGCAAGGTTTTATTATGCTGCAGCTGTGGGATTACCTCTGCTTTTTTTTGCGGAACAGCTGCAGCTTCATATTTATGCAGGACATTTGAATATTAAGATCGAAGCCATTAATGTTTACACCCAGATGCAAGAGATGCCAAAAACTGAGTTAATCTTACTGTCACCCCAGGTTGGACATTATTACCGTTCAATCTCTGCTTTATTTCCTAATAAGGTTGTTGAAATTCCAATTACCGATTACGCTACTTATCAATATGCAAATATTCTTCAATTAATCAATAACCGTTTAAACTCATAAAACAAAAAAGGCTTGTGCCTTTTAACTTTGAATAATTAGTCTACTTATTTATATGATTTCATTTAGAATTATTATTTGTGACTGTTTTGCTTCAATAACCGACAAGAATCAGTCGTTTTTTGAGTTCATTTCTTCTCTTCCTATAACGAGTAAAAAGTCAGAAATATGTGATAATTTATATTTTATTGCTTAGTTCATTCTTCGCATAACTATAAATTGCGATTTAAAACAATATTCATCATTTTTATTTTTTCATGCTTCTATACCGCATTTTCCTTTACCTGTATAATCGGTTTATTGACTGTTTCCATTATTTGAATAGCCGAAATATTTACTATCATCATAAAAAAAGAAAAGATCAATGTGATTGATCTCCCCATTTTAGTTGTTTTCTATTTTTTAAACAGACAATACCTAATCGTGGAACTCCTAGCGGCTGTGCGACTAATTCACACTTTGCCATAAACATAAAGAATATGTTTTCTTTTGAATTTCCCAATAACCCTTCATAATTTCCTTGACCTTTAGACAAAATAAGATCAGCCTGATTAAAGACAGATCGAAATTCTATACTGGTTCTTTCCAGCACAGTCCCCAATGATCCATCACCATTAGAAATGACGACAGCCACTTCTTCCATAGCAACCTCTGTGGCATCTTTAAGAGTGACATCATTGACGATTGGTTTTCCTCGTACTCCATAATAAACCTTTAAAGCAGGATATTGTATCTTTAATAATTCTATAAATAATTTATCTAAAACAATCTCTCCACAGTTATCGCCTAAATAAAGCATTGTATGTGCAGTATTTAATTGTTTCTTTAATTCATCGGAATCATCAACTGCTAATTGAGTTTTTTCAGCGTCTTTCAAAAGTTTTTGTATTGTGTTTTCATCAAAGGTATGTTTTGCGGCAAAATCAATCAAATTCCCAGTAATCGCAATCTTTAATGCGGATTGGAAAGGATCTTCGGCACTCAAAATTTCTTGACGAATCGTTTTGCTCATCGCCATCATGAACTCATTATAATACTGTTTGATCTTTTCATAAGGATCTTTATTTTCCAAGATTTGAATTACTTCTTCCCAAATCCCTGCCATGATCTCCGGATTGGTTTTTGACATATCACATCGTTTTAAAATAGTCTCTGCCATTGTCAACAGTTTTTCTTGAGTTTGCCTATCTAAATTTAAAAACTGACTGATTTTCAGCATTTGCGCTCGATCACATTCAAAGCAAGCTTTATTCATTTTTTATCCTCCCCATTTTTATTTCATATTTTTAACGTCTTCAAGGGGAAAATGATGGTGTTTTGGCTGCTTTCTTTCAAATTCCTCTAACTTCTCTTTATTCAATTGCTCTATCTCTAGTTTTAATTCGCGCGCTGAAATACGACGACTTCCATGTCCTGCCACAATTAATTGCTCTAAAGCATCGGAAGTTGCCACGATAACATTATATTCATGGATCATTTGATGAGTCGCACGTTCTATGTAAGCGTCTGCCGTTTGAGCTTCTTTTGTATAAACAACATGAATATTATGATACTGCTCACTGATGCCAATATTGCCTTTCACTTTATACGCATCAAAAACCAGAATCAACATGCACTGTTTATAGCCTTGATAGTTACATAAAATATCCATTAGCTTTGATCGGGCTGCTCCTAAATTACGTTCTGCCAGATCTTTTAATTCCGGCCAAGCATGAATAATATTATAGCCATCTACTAATAAACATTCCGGTAATACCTTATAGACCTTTTCTTGTTTTAAGCGATTACGCTCATATGTTTCCTTATTGGATAAACGGATCTTCCTTTCGCCGTAAGTTTTAGTAAAGATTCTTTCCAATTCTTGATCTTCATCTTGATAGATTGGATATTTAGGGGCTTCCTGCTGAACCATTTTAGGCTGTTTAAAATAGTTATCTTTCAGATGCTGAAATTCAGGTACTTCATCCCATTTCACGTTAAACCCAGCTCCATGAGCGCAAAAAACAGAACCGGTTGGATTATCGATATCGGATTCACTGTCATAGGAAAATGCCTCAATGACTGCCTGCTGATTATGACATGGATGATAACCATCCAATCCATAGGTTAAGCGCCCTGTTCCCTTGGTATAGGAAATGAGTTCACTTTGGTAATTCTGCATTAAAGCAACCGGTGCCGAACCTGTCAAGATGACTTTATCTGACTGTGTATCTAAAATAGTAAACTGTCCATTCATCTTTTCAATATCAAAGATTGCTCGGCTTAAATATTCATTCGCAATTTCCATTTTAAATTGATAGTAAGGCTCTAACAGCTGACATTTTCCTGATTTTAACCCCTGACGGACAGCACGATAGGTAGCTTGTCTGAAATCTCCGCCTTCGGTATGCTTCAAATGTGCACGTCCATTGATTAATGTCACGATCATATCCGTGATAGGTGAGCCGGTAAGAACACCAAGGTGCTCCTTTTCTTTTAAATGCGTCAGAATCAATCGCTGCCAGTTACGTCCTAAAATATCCTCTTTGCATTTTGTTTTAAATACTAAACCACTGTCTCGTTCTCCTGGTTCCAATAAAAGATGCACTTCAGCATAGTGTCTTAATGGCTCAAAGTGTCCTACTCCAATAACCGGTTCTAAGATTGTTTCTTTGTATAAGACTTGTCCCTGATCAAATTCAACTTCAATATCAAACCGTTCTTTAATTCTATTTTTTAATATCTCAATTTGAATAGTTCCCATTAGTTGAATCCGGATTTCCTGTGTCGTCTCCTGATAGCGAAGGTGTAGCTGCGGATCCTCATCAGCCAGCTCTTGCAGCTGTTTTTGCATTTTAAAAGGATCACATTCTTTAGGCAGTAGAATACGATAATCCATGAAAGATGTTAACATCGGTGTCTGCACTGCTGTTTCAATCCCTAATCCCTGACCTACCGCTATTTGCTTCAAGCCTTTTACTGTACAGATTTCACCGGCACCAACTTCTTCATAAGTCTCATATTTATTCCCAGAATATTTTCTAATCTGATCGACCTTTTCATCTTCTGACAATCGTGCTTTTACTTTAAGACTTCCTCCGGTAATCTTCATATGTGTTAAACGATTTCCTTGTTCATCCCTTGTAATTTTATAAACCTTTGCCCCAAATTCTTTTGGATAATGCCGAGTCTTAATATAACGATCCAATCCATTTAGTAAATGATCAATGTTCTCTGATTTTAAAGCAGAACCAAAGAAACAAGGAAATATACGGCGATTCTCAATCTGATTTTGAATGGCTTCTAAAGAGATATCCATCCCATTCAGGTAATCTTCCAGTAAATGATCATCGCTTAAAGCAATTTGTTCCATCGTTTGATCGTTTATTTCTGAAAAATCTATGCAGTTGGCACTTAATTTATCCTGCAACTCTTTCATCAATGAGTCTTTACCGGTTTGATTTAAATCCATTTTATTGACAAAGATAAAAGTAGGAATCTGGTAATGATCCAGCAATTCCCAAATCGTTTCACTGTGATGCTGTACCCCATCAGTCCCGCTGATAACCACAATAGCATAATCTAAAATTTGCAGTGTTCTTTCCATCTCTGTCGAAAAGTCTGCATGACCGGGAGTATCAACGAGTGTAAATTCAGTGTCTTTCCATTCGAAAACAGCTTGTTTAGAAAAGATTGTAATTCCTCGTTCTCTTTCCTGCTGATCATAATCGAGAAATGCATCTTTATGGTCGACTCTGCCAAGTGCACGCAGCTTTCCCGAAAGAAAAAGCATACTTTCTGTTAACGTAGTTTTCCCGGCATCTACATGTGCTAAAATTCCTATAATTGTTTTTTTCATCTATATTAACCTGCTTTTTTATTTTTTATCATCTCTATTATATAAAAAATAATAGATAATGAAAACTTATTTATATTTTCCATACATTAAAAAGCACATCTTCTGATATAGTTCTTACTACAGTAGATAAATGAAATAACTAAAATTCATTCATCTTCCGAGATAGAATTCATCATTCTGTGCTTTTACCTATACATTTATATTTTATTATTAAAGTTAGCTTTAAAGTCAATACCTATTTTAATTAATATTTAAAGAGTTTGGTTATCTGTTTTGTATCGTCTTAGTCGGACATACTTCCTGGCATAATCCGCAATGTAAACAATGTTTCTGTACAATCTGATAAGGGGTACCTGTTTCAATACATTGCTGTGGACATTTTTCCAAACAAATCCCACATGCCTTGCATATCTCAGTGATTTCAAGCCCTTTTACTAGCGCAGCATTACCGATCGTCATCTCTTTTGTATGATCGGTTAAGTGCTTAGAATCGGATATTAAATCATTTCCTCAATAGTTTTAGGAACTACTTCCCACACTGAACCAATGAAAAGACGTAAATTCTTTTCCAAATCGATTAGATGATGAAGCAATTCGCATTGTACTGTCGCATTAAAAAGACTCCTGCCTACTATGCAGACACGATTATCATCTAAAATAACGGTACTTATTTTTTAAAACCGCTCATCTTACTGTCCGCTCCTTTCTTGCAAGATACTTACTTTCAAAATCATTTTCATCGATAGGTTTTGAAATCAAGTAACCCTGACCATAATCGCAAGAAAGAGCCTTTAATAAGTCTGCTTGTTCCTGTGTCTCCACTCCCTCACAAATAACTTTAATATTTAAAGAATGTGCGACACTGATAATTAGACCTAAGATGTCCTGAATATTCTTTTCATTATGCTTATCCAACAAGAATGCTTTATCAATTTTTAATATATCTACCGGCAGGGAACTTAATAAGCTCAGCGATGAGTAGCCTGTCCCAAAATCATCAATAGAGATTAAGAATCCTTGTTGACGTAAATCCTGCAACAAGTAAATAATCGGATCCGAGAGACCGTTGATGGAATTTTCGGTAATTTCTATTTCTAAACTTGTCGGTCTCACGTCATATTTATCCAATATGATAAAAAGCTGTTCTCTAAAATTTTTTCGATAAAGGGTTACCCTGGAAAAATTGATGGATACCTTAAAATCACTTTGTTCTAAGTGATGCGTTTTGATATAGGCACATGTTTTTTCCAACATATAAAAATCAAGCTCAAAGATATTTCCTGTCAATTCAAATAACGGAATAAAGCTATCCGGATATAAAAAGACATCTTTAGAAAATTGCCAGCGTACCAGTGCCTCTGCACCAATGACTTCCTGAGTAGCAACATCAAATTTAGGCTGAAGATAAAGCAAAAACTTTTCCTCCTTCAAATCACGATGCATCTGCTTAATTTTCTTATTATCTTCTAACAGCTGAACTGTCAACGTATGATCATACCAAACAATAGCATCACTTTTCATACTTTTGGCATTTTTATGGGCTAAATGAACACGATCAATGATCTCTCTGATTTCTATCTCACCATGAATTTTAAAACCGCCAAAACTAAAAGAAATATCACTCGCTATATCAAACGCACACTCTTTCTGAATAGCTTCAATTAGCTGTGTACCAATATGCACATAAAGATCTTGACGATTTTCAGCTAAAAGATAAAAATTATCGGCTCCGCTTCTTGCACAGCAATCTCGCTGAACTGCTACTTTTTTTACAACTTTAGCGATGATCTTAATTAAAGAATCCCCCAAAGAATAACCGTAGGAAGTATTAAGAAATTTAAAGTCATCAATATCAAAACATAATACCACTAATTCTTTATCTTGTTTCTTTTCTAAATATGTCGCCACATTCAATTCAAATGCCGTCAAATTAGGTATTCCAGATAAACTATCAATATATAAAACTTTATTTAATTCATCTTGTTTAAATCGATACCAAATAATAAAAGCACCAATGGAAAGCACTAGGTAGAATAAGAAAAAAACAATGAGCTGTTTCAATTGAAGATTTGAATATTCTTCGGCAGTATGCACCATCCGGTCTGCATCATCAAAATAATTTTCGCTTAAACTAAAAAGTCGATCAGGAGATTCTCCAGCACGAATATTTTTAATTTCTGTTTTAATCTCTTCCCATTTTATCATCATAGATTGAATTTGATTTCGATAATTTTCATCATCTATTTTAATCAGATTGAAAGATCCTTGTCCGGTATGTAAGTTTTCTAACAGATCATCCAGATAAGCGATCATATCATCATCAGGGTGATTCGTTAATTCTTTTTTGATTAAACGCTGCGTAGCCCCGCGCACAACTCCACTATAATTTATCACTTTTGCATATCCAAGATTTTGATAAAGCGAGAACATCAAAATTCCAATCGCAACAATCCATATAGCAGAAAAAATGATAATATTATGTGCGGACTTTTTATTATGATCGTTCAACATCCCACATGCCTCTCTTCCATGTTGTATAACCCAAAATATTATTTTGTATAAGACAATGATAAATAATGCAAGAAGAAACCAAATCCCCAATTATAGCTTAATTTCACAATTTTAGTCATTATATGTCCTTTTTATTATTTTATCATAGAAGCCATTTATTTGAAACCACTATATTTAGTTAGGAGTAATGACACCATTTTATCTTGATAGGAGTTATATGATAGTTTCCTGTTTAAAATAAAAAGAAATCTCTTTATAAGAGACCTCATATATTAAGATTTTATTTTATATTGAATATATTTCTTTAATGATAGCAAGTGCATCGGAAATATTTTTTCAGGAGATCTTTCTAATAGTAACGAAGCTTCTTCTAAATTTACCCAATGAATATTGATAGTTTCATTTGTATTTTTTACCAGTTCTCCCTCTCCTTTACAGATAAAGGTCATCACGATCAATGAATAGATGCCATCAAGATTTTGAGTAATATAAAACGGAGTAAATCCCATTATGCTTGCGATTGGATTAACCGCATACTCTGTCTGCTCCTGACCTAAAATCTTTGTGACAGTTAGTCCAGTTTCTTCGTATACTTCACGTTTTAAAGCATCAAAGACGCTTTCATATTCTCTGATTTTACCTGCAGCAATCTCAATAAGACCATTTGTATTCAGGTCATTTTCCTTTTGTCGTTCCTGCATTAGAATGTATGTTTCATTTTCTATCGTTCTTTCAATGATCGCTGCCACAGCTGGTTTAGCGAATTGTTCTTTCACAAATCCATTTTCCTTTCTTGTTAAAGGGTTTTATTCTATTAGTCGTATTACTCTTTCTATTTTAAACCCATATGTTTTTTAAAACTAGATATTTATAACAAAACATCAAAATATTAAATTGAAATTTCTGCTAGCAGCTTCTTCTGATATTTCCATATTAAACCATCCTGATAGCCGAGGCTGCTGGTTTTTAAAATCTTTAACAGTTCTCACCATGTAACTGTGTTGCATAGTCGTCATATTTCCCCAGTCAACCAAGCTTTGTAAATCCTGCCAACATTGTTCTGCAATATAATTATGATAACCATCAATCTGTCTTATTTCTTGCTGTATCTTCTTTATGAAGCTAGTAATATATATTTTCATACTATATATAGAAAAACGTATAATTAAATATTAACGATCAACATTTTCTACTCTTAAATAGTTAACTTCATGAATTAGTTTAAGCAATTTATTAATTATTTCCATGCTTCATGACCTTATTCATTAGTATACTGAAAATTGTCGAAAAACAAAATAAAAGCCCTCCTTTATTTAAGGAAAGATAAAAGAAATCTTTGCATATATTCTCTGTCTGTAGTTTAGATTATTTTATTTTTTCTATATCTTTAACAACGCTTTTTAAGCAAAATTTACTAATAAAAAAGGAAGATTCTTATAAATCTCCCCGACAAAACTTAAACTACTTATTTTAAAATAATATCTGCGATAAATGTTGCAACAGTAATCAAAGAAGACGTATCTTCAATTATCTTTATTGCAGTTTTGCTTAATTTCTTTAAAGTTTCTTTCAATCCTTTTTTATCTTTTTTTGTAATACACTCTTGAGCTTCTTGGATCACTTTTACATCTTCTTCGTTAGCCTGAATTGCAGGATTTTTTAATAATTCAACTAATTCTTCATTCATTAAATTATAATTAATCTCAGTTGTAGTATTAAAACTATCCAAAATTTTAGAAGTCTGCTCAACATGAACAGAATTATTATTTCCTTTATTAAGCACAACATTTTCTCCCATAACTACTTCGTTATTTGCACCTTTCACAATGTTCATCTTACAGCTATTAAAATTAATCTCATATTTACCATCATATAACTCTTTGCTATTAATTAATTCTTTAACTTTTTCATAACTGCTTTTTATAAATTCACGATCTAATGAAGTAAATGCATAAACTTCCCCAGAAGAAAGTTCAAAATTTAAAGTATAATTACATAATAAATAAATATAATATCCGATAACCGCAACAACTCCTAATATAATCAATATTCCCAATGGTTTAAACATTGTTTTTATTGTTGCAGTACCAATTAAAAACGCAATAATCAAATTAAAAACAGGTATACTCACTTCTGGTCTTCCATACCAAATTCGTGTGATATTTCTTATTTGTATAAAACTATCTTTAGATATAATAATTCTATTTGCAATTGTCAATACTTCTTGTCTGAATATTTTAAGCTTCTTCATCCCTTAATCCCCCATTTTCTTCTACATATTTAATAATCGATTTTACTTCATCTTCATTTTCATTTATTTTCTCTATTATTTCTAATAACTTTTCATATTGTTCTATTGCTTGCTGTTTATTCTCAAAGATAAAAGAATACTCTCTTCCCGAAATCAATTCTATATGCAAAGCATTTTTCCTATAGATAATGATTAGCAGAGCTAAAGCAGTTATTAATACAATCATCACTATATACGAAACAATAATTAATCCTATTTTATTTAATACACTACTTATTAGTAAAAGTGCTATACATTTATAAATCAAGCTAAGAATTGTTTTCTTTTTTCCATAATGAACTTTATCTATATTTTTTATCTGAATTATAAAGGAAGATCCTATCACAAGTTGATCTTTAATATCAAATTCTTTCTCAAATATATTTTTTTGAAGCTGAACATACAACTTAGCATATAATAGTTTAGAAATATTCTTTATTTTTTCCCAAATGGTTTTAGTCCCAAATTTTCCTATACCAGCCAATACAACTACTATAAATAAAATTAGTCCAATGATTAGTGGATATTTAATTGTTTCATATTTAGTATTTAGTGATACATGGAAATTTCCATAGCTTTGAGATGTATCTACCGTAAAAGGAATTTCTATAGATGAAGAATCTCCCTTTTCTCTGTCTACTGCCACCCCATCTAAATCTATGGTAACCTGTGCAGGGTTTATTTTACCAATATTAAATAAAGAAGAAAAACGCAGCTGTAAATCCAAATACTGAAAATATATATTCTTAATAGCAGAACTTTTCATTGTACTTGTTGAAATCAAAGTACAAAAATTTTCTCCAAAAATATTATTAATAGTTTTAGATGAAGTTTCATTATTTAAATCAATATCTTTTAAATGAATATTATATTTCATGCAAGATTTATCATTATACATTAATTCTTCAAAATCATACTGAAGATCAATTTCATGTTTATTAATAAAAGCAGAAAAGTTATCAGTAAAACTAGCATAGTTTTCTTTATCGATAATAAATCCTAATTTGAAATCTAGCTTATTATTTTTCTTTATTATGATTTCAATTTCATTTTGTATAATGTCAACTATGGATTCGGTTTTATAACTTGATTTACTGGAATATGAATACTGATCTTTATTATCAAAAGTGTAATGATAATTTTGACTATTTATCAGTTTCTCCTTATATTCTTCTGATACACTTCCTGAAGTAACTAAAGCCTCTTTTAACCAATCAAACATTTTCGATGCATCATCTTCTATTTTTATATTTTGGTAGGCTTTGAATGGAGATTCCGCTGAATATTCTATAACTTCGAAAGTGCTCTTAGATTCCATTCCTGTTAATAATTGATATTTTGATAAATAGTCTTCATAATTTGAAAAATTTAAGACAAATTTATACTCATTTTGATCCTTTTCATCTATTATAAATTCAAATTCTTTAGGTTTATAGTCATTAACTACAGAAATAAATCGCTCTCTCCCACCATCTATACGTTCATAATCAGATTCTTCAATTTTAATAATAGCTTCTAATTTAATTGATTGATTAAGTGTATCTACATTCACATAATAATCAAGTTTAGCTCCACACCCTACTAATAATACTAGCAACAATGTTCCTAATATCCATTTTAATTTTCCCATAATATCCCCTTTAAATCATAAAAAAATTGAAATATTGTCTCCCTAAATATAACAATATTTCCTATATTTGTTTCTTTAATTATTCATTATATTTTTATTAGAACATATTTCGTCTATATTTTCAACATTTTTAGACAAATTATTCAATATTATAATAATAGTGTTTTAATAAAGAAACCTTTAAAACATAATAAGTTTTATTTCGTTAATTATAATATTATTTATTTTAAATCAATTATCACCATTTATCTTCTAATCTCAATTAGGAAATAAAAAAACTCCAGTTAAGTCATATAACTGAAGAGAGAATATTTCTAATACAAATTTTTTATGCTAATATTTTATTAATGTCTCTTTAATCAAAGTGAAAACATCTGAAATGTTTTTTCATCAACATATCGATCAAACTCGATTGCTAACTAGATATGTAGATAATACTCATGAAAGATGCTATGTAATTTTCATTATAATTTATTTCATTTTTTATATTTTAAACGTGCCTTTAAATAGTTATTAAGATTTTCATCAACACAATATATATAACAGCCTTTTTGACCTCTAGTTAATAACGTTCTATATGTATTTTTTATTATTTGTTCAGCAATCATTAATGCTTCTTCCCTATTTTCTTTATAAAGTTTTTTCAATCCTTTTATAGATTGATCTGTCTTTGCCCTTTGAAAAAAGTCTGTCACTACTTTTTCTCCATCATATTGGAGATCTTTTCCTATAATTATGCCGATATAATCAAATTCTAACCCCTGACAAGTATGAATGCATCCGATTTCGTTAACCGATTCTTTATCAATAGCCCAAGTGGATGAATTTCCTAAATTCCATGACATACCAAAATCACCAATTTGAATATCATGAAATTCAGAATTGTTTTTTCCATTTTTAACCCAATCCCAGCAATATCCTGCAACCATACGTGATTTATTTGCAACTTTGTTTTTTTCCATTATAAGTTTTTTAACTTCGTCAGGATTATCTAATATTCTAATATCGTAATCATAATCAAAATCATCTGAAGCTTCATCATTGATTTGTAATACATTGTCTATCCAAGAAAGATAAGAATCACTCCCACTACATCTAAATTGTGACAAAAGTATATCTTCATGTATTTCTGCATTAAACAAGTTTGCCCATTTTTTTATTTCATCTCTGCTTCCGATATCTTTAGTTGTTACGATTTGATGATCATCTACAAAAAACACACTTACTTTAGCGGCATTAATAATTTCTTTTATTTGATTTTCTCCAAGATTCTGAAATAGTCCGGATTTCCCGTTGAGTCTATGAGCCTCATCGACAACTAAGCAATCAAAATCATCACAATTAGAATCATAAAAAGATCCTGATCCTTTAAATAAATTATCAATATATACTTTTTTATATTTTCCATCAACGAGCTTCTTTTTATAAACTTCTCTCGGCGCCTTATTTTTAGTAACATACATAATATTTTTATTCATATTCAAAATTGAAACTAATAGATTAATCGCTAAAACCGATTTACCTGTGCCAGGTCCCCCTTGTATAATATATACTTGTTTTTTGTTCATCTTATTTGTAACTAAGCTTAAGGCTTTTTCAAAAACAACTTTCTGTTCATCTATTAGATCAAATTCAGCATTCCCCTTAAGCATTGATAAAAGACTATCTTGCAGAGATTTACTTGGTACTATTTTACCATTTTCAATATGGTACAAAACATCAACATTTCCTCTTTTTATATATTTCGCAATAAAGCCTGCCAACTTTTCAGTATCACCGCGTGTAAATACCGGGGCTCTCTTAATATAATCCTTATAACAAGAATTTAATAAATCGTCTTCTTTTTTTAATCTATAATTATGCAAATAGGCACATGGCTTTAAGTTTATTTTATATTTTCTAACATCTTCATTATAATTTTGCATTAGACTTACATAAGACCATGCTTGGTAGGAAGGATGCGTTGTTTCAACTAAATGTCCTCTTAATTTTGTCCTTACAATGGAATCTTTTGTTATAATCTTTTCTAAAGTTTTCCAACCTTTTAATTCTACTATTACAGCACTTTCTCTAGAAAACTCATCTTCTCCGGTTATCATAAAATCTATACGTTTATTTGAATTGGGAATTCTATATTCAATAGCAATTTTACTGTCGTTTGGAATTCGGTGATCTTCCATTACTTTATACATGTACTGCATTGACCCCATCCATGAATCCTTTTCATTTAATGCTGTTTTTCTATGTAGCCGCTCTTTAACACGCTCTTCAATTTTATCTTCGATTAAATCATGATAAACATCATGTAAGAATTGTTCCTTTGTTTCTTGATATACTATCATTATTGTACTCCTTATAATTTTGTGTATTTTTTGCTATTTCCCTTAGCCTTTTCTACTGGATATTTTTTCTTAGTTTTATTCAACTTACTTAATAGAATTTCTTCTATATCCACTTCAAGCTTATCTGCTAATAAAATACAATAATTCAATATATCAGCTAACTCATCACATAAATGTTCTTTCTCATAATTATCTCCATCCCATTGAAAACACTCTAACAATTCACCTGCTTCAATAGCTATTGATTTAGCTAGGTTTTCTGGGGAATGGAATTGGTCCCACTCACGCTCTTTATTAAACTTTAATATTTCTCTTATAGCTCTTTCCATTATTTATCACCTACTTATATACACATTATAACATTTGTTTATCCCATGAATCAACGCCTATAGCTTTTGCCTGATAGTTAACGAAAAACAAGAATAAAAGCCATGCCTTCTTCTGACTTTTCGGCAAATATATCGCCATCCATTTTTCGCATGTATTCACGACATATATAGAGACCTAAGCCATTTCCCTTTAAGCCTTGACCGTTGTTTCCTCTAAAGAAGCGCTCAAAAATATGATTAAATTCATTATCACAAACAGGCTCTCCTGTATTAAAAAAAGCGAACAAGCTGACAATAGTCTTCCTCATAAAAAGAAATTTCAATGCTTCTGCCATCTCCATATTTAAAAACATTTTCAAAAAGATTCTCAAAAACCTCCTGACTGCGCTCAATATCCCCTTTTAACAAGCGATTATCAAATTTTTGAACAGTTAGTTTAATTTATCTCAAATCACACTGTTCCTGATAAACCGCTAATACACGCTTCATCAGATCCGTCAGATAGAATTCTCCTTCTTCAATTTGAACATCTAAAATATCTTCGCTTGAAGAACGGATAATCTCTTCTACATAATTTTCGATTTCCGTTGCTTTTTCCCCGATTTGATGCATTGCATGAAGCTGATCTTCCTCTTTTATATAAATATTTTCTTCTAATGCCTTACTATACAATTTAATTAAATTAATGGGTGTTTTAATATCATGAGATAAAGACAACAGAATCGTCTTTTTATCTTTCATCATTTCTAACTGACGCTGATAAGATATATCCAATTTATCTTTTAATTGGCTGATTCCCCACATAAAGCGACCTAGATAGCGACTTTTTTCTTCCTGAATACTTCCTTTAAAATGCCCTTTTGAAAGATCAAGTGCTACATTATTTAAACGCTGGAAAGGATAAATAATTTTCTTTTCAAATAGATCAGGATCCCTGCAATGAATAAACCTAGTATTCCTAAAGTTACCTGTTAACACCAAAATAAAAATCAACAATAATCCCACTTAAAAAAGCACCTAAATTTACAGCTACTTCTCCAACAAATATATCAATTAATTGAAAAATCAAGGATACTATTCACGCAAACATTCTAATTAAAACAAAATTGTAGTAATCAAAAAGTTACATACAAACTACTAAAATTCTATATCTTATGTGCCAAATGACCGAACTCATGTCCTAATACTGCTTTAATTTCCTTAACAGGAGCATTTAACATTTCTCTTGTGATACAGATCGTTCTTCTCCCCTTCGCAAATGCATTAGCTCCATCATCATCTAACATAAATAATTTAGCATTATTTGGAATTATTTTTTCTATGCCTTTTGCTTTAGCGTCAACTTCCTCAAATATTGGATTAACAAATCTTTTGTAATCCTCTCTTCATATTTTCTTACACTCGGTTTGTAAACGTAATAACCATTATAGAAACATCTATACTAAGTAAAATTTAATTTCTTTCATAATACATGGAGCTAAAATAATAAAACATCAATAATTTAATCTTTGGTATATAAAGGAAATAAACTATTTATTTAATAAATCATGAAAGTGTAAAATTATTTTTTCTCTAACCTCGCTGCTTATTGTTGGCAACCTTAACAATGGAATACCAGCTTTCTCTAATATACTATTTTTCAACTGATCTCGCTCTATTTGAGGAGATTGATTATGATACCCTCCATCCACTTCAATAACAGTAAATGGAGATTTACCTATTTTATAATAGATTACAAAATCACAACTCGCATTATTATGTATATACTCTATTTCTCTTGATGTAAATTTAATACGACTTACAGACACTAGCTGCTTTAAATAAATCTGCATATGAAAAATCAAAGAGTTAAAATCTTCTATTTTTAATACATCTCGCAATATCGCCGCAACGATTTGTTCTGATTTGAATTTAGAATCTTTCATTCTCAATTTTGAATTTAGTTTTTCTAGAGATTTATCATATTCTGTATAAAGTAAATCGAAAGCGGAAATAACGGGACTATCATAAGTTTGATCTTCATTTGCATAATACTTTATATAACGAATTAACGCCGCTAAATGTTTATTATTCTTAAGGAATACATTGTTCCCTGTTACCAAAGTAAATTTATTGATTGCTCTTGATACAGCAACATTAATAAGTGATGGATTATCTACAAAATCAATATTTTGCTCACTACTCTTTTTCTTATCTAACACTGTTGAAAATACTATCTCATTACATTCTCTGCCCTGAAATTTATGTATAGTACTGCAAATTGTCTCTTTTGGCATTTTTTCACATGCAAGATTTACTTGTGCATTGTAAGGCGCAATAAATCCTTTTTCACCTTTAACAGAAAATATTTCATCATTTACTTTAAGATAGGATTCTATTTCTCTTAGATTTGACAAATTGCGCATGTGATTTCCTGGAGATGTCACAATGAGTGATAAAGCATCTTCTCCTCTATCATTTTTCATAGGAATAAGTTGATTATTATAAAATTCTTTATTACAAAATTGAATTATTTTGGGATGGCATCTGTAATGTTCTTTTAACAAAGTTCTAGGAACATCATCTTTAAAAATTTCATCTAATGAATCTAAAAGGCTCAAGTTTTCGCAATCGTATAAACTATCAGGACATTTTACATTCGTTTTTATTGGGATGTGTGGTAATTGCTTTCTATCCCCGACAATAATAATATTTTTTGCACAACCAAAACATAAAATACCAGGAATAATGTCCTGCTGTGAAGCTTCATCTATAATAACGTAATCTAATATATAGCCTCTTGCAATAGAATTCATTAAAGAATGTGTACTACTGCCAATTATAGGAAAATAGTTTAAGAACTTAGAGAAGTCTTTATAATAATTACCAATATTAAAAGTTGGACAATCATTTGGAAATTTTTTAATAATATAATCGTATAAGAAAGCCATAGATTTTTCTTTTAAAGATTTTAGATTATACTCATAATCTTCTTTATCAAGTACCTCTTTAATTCTTTTTAACTCTTCATCTTTTTCATACAATAATTTCTCATAATAAGTAAATTGAAGTGAAAAAACAAAATTTTGTCTAGTCTCTAAATCATTCAAAAATTTACTTCTAATTATTCTATAATTCATTAATAAATTGAATTTATCCATAAAAGATAAGAATTTGTCTGACAGTCTTCTTACATAGACCAATAAATTAACCATCTCTGTTGTGGATAAATGATATTTAGTTATATCTATCGTTTTTATTTCCGGATGATCTTGCTGCCATTTTAAAAGATATTCTTTTTCAATTTTTATCTCTTCAATCTCGGTATTAAGCCTAGCCAAATCATTTTTAGCTGATAGTAAATTTTCTATATTACTTTTAATCACAGTTATTTCATCTATCTGAATTGAACTGCTATTAAGTACCGGCTTTTTATATTTAATATCTTTAAAGAAATCATCTTTATTTCCCCAGTTACCTAATTTTGCTATTAAAAAATCTAAATTTACTTTTTCTAGCTTTTCATAGATATTTTTAACGGCTGGATTATTATTTGATACTATTGCACATGTTTCGCCATTGATTATTATATTTGCTAAAATATTTAGAATTGTTTGTGTTTTACCAGTTCCTGGTGGTCCCTCAATAATACTGATCTGTGATTTAAAAGCATTAGTTACTGCTTCCATTTGAGTTTCATTAATTCCAAACGGAAATATTAAATGCTCTTTATTGATTGTTTTTCTTACATTCTTAGTCAAATAAGCATTTAAACAGGTTTGATTATACGGAAGTAATTTATCAAACTGATTTAAAACATTTTTTGCTATTTCTTCGTTTCTCTTACCTTTAGTAACTTTAATTCTTTCTTTTGCTACTTGTAATAAATATTTATAAATATCTCCATCTTTTATATTTGTTGATTGTGAGAGTATATTATTAGACTTCAGCATTATATACCATTCATTACTTTCAATAAATCTAACAATATAATACTTATTTCCAATTTCAAATGCCTCTTTAATATTTTGTACTCTCTTGTTAATTTTATTGTACAATAATAAGTCACCTGTATACTTTCTACAAGGCTCTATCTTCCATTCATTTAGAGGTCTATGATATTTTTTATCAGACTTATATGTTATGGATGCCATCAATTGATTGTTATTTGCTTTATAGATACTCCAATCCTTAATTTGATCCGTTAAATCATTTCCTCTTAATCTAATTTTAAACACAATACCACCTACCATTGATAAAATTATACCAACATTACATATCTATTTACAGTCTAAAATAAAAATATGTATATAATTTAAATATGAAAACTTAAAAACAAAAAATAGATGAAAGTATCATTGCAAAAATTTTCTAAAGCCAATCTGGTTCTACTTCAATATATAATTTGCATAATATAACATAAAAAGTATCACCTTAATGACACTTCATATAACACATATATTTAAATTCATTTCTGTCAAATGCTTTATTATCGGGCTATTCAAATTATTTAGGGGTCTGTTTTTTAGGGGTCTATCTTAATTGAATATTTGACTTAAAAACAACAGTTATATTCCAAACTGTTGTTTCTTTATATAGTTCGTTTTATTATATTATTGTCTAGATAACAAAGAAAGGAACTATATGGATAATCATATCATTAAATTTTTAAACTTTGAAGATGAAAATATCATTATTTCCAATTTTATCATCAATGGTCATACCAAAGAAATATATTTAGAAAAAAACTTAAGCCAGAATTTTGTCCTGCCTGTTCATCCAGAATGCATTCTAAAGGCTTTTATACAAGAACCATCAATCGCCCTATTCTTCAGGACGGTTTCCAGTTAAAACTTATATTAAAACAAAGAAAATGGAAATGTACCAACCCTCAATGTCTTCTGTATTTTAACGTTCAGTTTAACTTTGTAGAGAAATATAAACAGTCCTCTAATATCACCCCTTACATGATACTCAATGAAATGAAGAATATTCATCTTACCTCAGCAGATGTAGCTAAAAGATATCATATTTCTGATACATCCGTTCATTACATTTTTCTTCAGTATTTGGATATAAAGCGTCTCCCACTGCCAGAAATACTGTCAGTAGATGAAGTCTTTCTAAATATTGACTATAAGCATAAATATGCTTTAGTATTAATGGATTTCAAAAGCGGTGATGTTGTTGACATTCTTCCAAACAGATGAGAAGAAACCACAAATGCCTATTTCCTTTCAATTCCTATTGAAGAACGCAGAAAAGTCAAATATCTGGTCCGTGACATGTATAGCCCCTATATTCACTACACCAAGCGATATTTTCCTAATAGTATAGCTATTGTAGATAGTTTTCATATTGTGGCCTGGTTAAATCGTCTCATTATTATATATTTGAATAACCTGAAAAAGAAATATATAGAAGGAGATAGGAAATCCTTTATAGAGTCATGCAAAAAGAGGAATAACCCAATCAATGAAAATGAAGCAAATATACCTATTCCTGTTTCTAGGGAAGTCTATCTTCTCAATAACTTTAGATGGTTGATTTTACGCAATGAAGAAAACATTGAATATAAAGTTGAAAGAAAATATAATCATAAATTAAAGATGTACTTAAACACTTATGATTATGAGAAATTATTTTTTGAACTTCATGATACTCTAAAACCTATTAGAAAATTAAAGGAAAAGTATATTGAATTTAATCATTCTAAAGAAAGAGATTCAACCAAGATAGACATCATGTTAAGTCGGCTTACTGAAGAATATGCAAGGAGTAAATTCAAACTGCTCGTTGAATTTTCAGGGACATTAAAGAAACATAAACAGGAAATCATTAACTCATTTACTTATATCATTGATAATCAGGGTAAAGAAAGACGTATTTCTAATGGACCAATAGAAGGATATAATCGAACACCAAAAGATTTCAAAAGAAACTCTAGAGGATTAGATAACTTCGAATATGTACGATGCAGATTAATATGGGCTAACCGCAAAAATGAAAAAGTTTTGACAGTACCAAAGTCAAAAGAAGAAATTTATAGAAGAAAAAATAATCAAATGAAAATCTAGACAAAAAAAGAGCATTGCTTAAAATGTTCCTTTTCATTTGAATCATAATGTGTTGGCAGACCCTAAAGTTGTCCCCCAAAGAATTTGGTAATCCCCCTAAATTATTTGATTACCCTAAAAATCGCCACCGATAATAAGTGACGATTCTTCAATATGTTATTAAACTTTTAATTCATTAGCCAAGCATAATCTTTACGACAATCTATGATATAGTCAACATAAACTGTATCATCTTTGATTTGGTAAAGAACAATATACCTTTTTTGAATAAACATTTTACGATACTTATTCGGTGTGATATATAGTTCGTTGAAAAATGGAAAGCGTTGAGGCATTTGATTAAGAAATCGCATTGCCCTCATAATTTCATTTTTCTTTGCCTTTTCCGCTTCTTTATTTACTTGAGCCATAAAACGAATGTGTGAAGCAAGTATTCTTCTTGCTCTGTCTGAAATAATTACTTTGTATTGTTGGTCTGTATTCATACACTATACCTCAGCAATGACACCATCTAGGTATTCATCAAGTTCGTCTAGTGTACAACCTACATTACCAGCAATTCGGTCTTCTTCAACTGCTAAAAGTTCTTCGCGAAGTTTTAACATTCGTTCTCTGCGATTGAATGCTTCAATGTCCATTACAACCAAATCCCCCTCTCCGTTTTTTGTTAGGTAGATTGGTTCTCCGGTTTTTTTACACATTTCAGCAATTTCATTGTAATTTTGTCTTATTGCAGCAGATGGACGAATATTCATAAACATACCTCCTTTTGTTTATATAGTATTATTCTATATATATTAGACCCAAATATTACAATATAGTCAATTGCAGTCCCATCATTTTTAATATTACCCTGAAGTGAAAAGTTAAATTCCACTTCAAAGCGGTGCAAGTGGAAATCAGTCTTTCAGTAAATCCTAGTTGAATTTACTCTTTCACAATGTCATTCTTTTATTAGCTGACAGTATTCGCTAACTGAAAGGACGGTACTTTATATGTATTCAATTTCAAACAAAAACAAACTTCTTACTCATCAAGAGAGACTAATCATTGAAACTGGTATCCGTAATGGTTCTTCTAAAAAAGCTATCGCTGATACTTTAGGTAAAGAGAAATCTACGATTGGTAAAGAAATTAAACTTCATCGCATTAATTCTTACAAATGTAAACTTCCTTTGGAATGTTCTAACTACGCCAAATGCAAACATGGACGTTTTTGTTCTACTTCCTGTCCTGATTACATTCCTTTTTCTTGCTCTCGTCGAGATCGTTCTCCTGGAGCTTGTAATGGCTGTTCTAAATTTTCTTCATGCCGTTTTGATAAGTTCTTCTATAAACCTGATCTTACCCATAAAGAATACTGTTCTTCTCTCATAAACACTCGTATCGGTATTAATGTCACGGTCAATGAGATTAAACAACTTGGTTCTATATTACTTCCACTGCTTAAACAAGGTCAGTCTATTTATCAGATTCTTGCTTCTCATCCTGAATTATCTTACTCCGAAAAAACTCTTTATACCTATATTGAAGATGGTGTTTTCAAAAACGTAGGTATCGACATTTCTGTATTTGATCTTCGTCGAAAAGTGAGTCGAAAAATTCCGAAGAAAAAAGCTATTACCTATAAAAAACGTGAAGATCGTCGTTTTCTCAAAGGTAGACTTTATAGTGATTATAAAGCTTTGATGCTAGAACATCCTGATTTCAATGTTGTTCAAATGGATACTGTTTATAACGATGTATCCAATGGTCCTTTTATTCAAACATTCAAGTTTATCAAATATGGATTTATGTTTGCCATTCTTCATGATAAAAAAGATGCACAAAATATGTTAGAAGGAGTTAATTTGTTAGAATCCATTATCACCCCTGAACTGTTCAATACAAAAGTGCAAGTTCTACTCACAGATAGAGGAAGTGAGTTTACAGCTGCGGATGCTATGGAAATAAGAGAAGATAACGCAAGAAGAACAAGTGTATATTATTGTGATCCTCTCCAGTCTTGCCAAAAAGGAAGTCTAGAGAATAATCATATTGGGCTTTGTTATATATGTCCTAGTGGTACAAATTTACATAAATTAGGATTATTAGATCAAGAGGATTTAAATACTGTGATTTCCCACATCAATTCCTCTCCAAAAGAAAAACTCAATGGAAAATCTCCCATTGAGTATCTAGAATTTCTAAATCCTGTGCTGATGAAGAAATTCTATGATTTTGGTATGACCAAAATCGATAAGGATAAGGTCACTTTGAAACCTTATCTACTTTTAAAATAGATTAGCGAAATTTTACTGTCAGCAAACTTACCATTGAAAATAATCAAGGTGGAATTTAACTTTTCACTTCAGGAACAAATCAACAATAAAAAAAGAAAGATCCTTGGCTATATTTCAGCAGAAGAATCTTTCAAAAAAGAACTTATTGATTTAGGCTTATCTGATGCCTTTTGTTTCTATGCTTAATTTTTCTCTTATTGCCACTTTCTACTTGCAATTCAGGAAATGATTAGTCAATACTATTTTAAATACTGTAATCTTTTTCTACCAAATCTTGTTAAATGAATTTCCTATTGAGGTGGTAATGCCAATTTTGGATATAAGTATCCATTTAAGTATATTCAATCTTTTTCCATCTTAATCTATCCTTCCATTCATTTTTTAAGCTTTTGTGGATATTTTCCCATAAATGAATAGTTTTTAGAAAATATTCCTATTTCATAATCCCAGTGAATAAATCATCTTGCTAGTGGAGTGAGATACCCTGATGATTGCAGTAGGTGGATTGCTAACTCAGTTTGCTCCTGACTTATCATTTTTTGTGACAGTTAATTCGCTTTCTTTGTATACTTCACGTTTTAAGGCATCAAAGACTAGGATATTTTTATAAACTGCACAAATACATATTTAATGAATGAAAAAATAAACTTATAATTATTTTAACTTAATTTAATTGTATTATAACATTATATATGTTATAATCAAATAAATAAATGTTAATATGGTGGTGATACAATGAATGCATTCAATACACTTGGACTAAAATTAAACATAAAAGATTGGGATAAAACAAATCAATTACCATTTTATATTTTAAATGATTTTACAATTCAAAAGGCAACAATCAATGATATCTCTTGTTTATCCTTAACGCCACATGAAGGCTTACCTAATCTTACTGCATTAAAAAAACAAATAAATGTAATTAAAAATGTAGAAGATTTACCTGTATTCTTAAATCTAGATTCTATTTCAAATTTTAGAAAGCAAAATCTTCTTGAAAATAAAATTGCCTTTATTTTAAAAGATAAAATGGTTTATTTACCATTTATGACTACATTAATCACCGATGAACAATGTGAAGAAAATAAAAAAATTGAAAAACTAACTTTAGCTTCTCAACTTTTATTCATTTGGATCCTACATCAAGATACAGATAAATTCTACATTAGTGAAGCTTTAGAAACAATTTCTGTTTCTAACATGACTCTTACAAGAGCATATCGGCAACTATGTGCTACAAAGTTATTTGAAGAGCATAAAGATGGAAGAAAAATCTATTTAACAACTCACTTCAATAAATTAGATTTATTTTATAAAATGAAGGAGTATTTACAATCTCCTATTCAAAAACAAGGATATATCTTAAAATTCAATCTTAGTGATGATATGGTATTATCTGCTGAATCTGCATTAAGTCAGTATACTTTTATCAATCCACCAAAATTAAAAACATATGCGATTGATAAAGCGAATAGTAAACAAATAAATTTACAAAAAGATTATTATTCAGTAGAAGAACAAGTTGAACTTCAAATATGGAATTATAATCCCCTATTATTTAGTCGAGATAAAAAGAATATTGATAAAATATCTTTAATTATTTCTTCACTAGGTAATACAGACGAAAGACTGGAAATAGAAATAGAGCAATTGTTAGAAAGTATATTTAACAAGGAAGGAGCTTAAATATGATTGGAATAGATTCATTTAAACAATATTTTAAAGGTTTTGAAAATCAATATGTGATTATTGGTGGAACAGCATGTGAACTCCTAATGTCAGAGCAAGAATTAGATTTTCGTGCAACGAAAGATATTGATATGGTACTCATTATTGAAGCACTATCAAAAGAATTTGGAGAAATTTTTTGGAAGTATGTACAAGATGCTGGTTACAAACACATTAATAAAGGAAGTGGTAACGCTGAGTTTTATCGTTTTTCCGAGCCAAAATCATCAGATTATCCAAAGATAATCGAATTATTTTCAAAGAAACAAGATTGGTTTCTACCTAAGATAAATCAAAATATCGCGCCAATCCATATTGATGATGAAATATCAAGTTTATCCGCTATTTTATTAGATGATAATTATTATGATTTCCTTACCGATGGAATCGCAACGATGAATGGCGTATCCATATTAAATGCAGAACATATTATTCCATTCAAAGCGAAAGCATGGTTAGACTTAACACAGAGAAAAAAACACGGAGAACATGTTGATAGTAGAGATATTAAGAAGCATAAAAATGATGTTATTCGATTATCAATGTTATTAACACCGACTACTAAAATCAATCTTCCTAATGTAATCAAAGAAGATTTATCACAATTCATAAAAAACATAGATAAAGAAGAATTAAATTTAGATCAGCTTGGTATTAGAAATATGAATAAAGATTCACTCATTCAATTACTATGTAATATATATGAACTCTCTATCTTACAAAGCGTTTAATTTAATAGTAATCAAATACTCAAGAAACAAGGCAAAAATGTCTTGTTTTTATTATACTTGGAGGTAATTATGAACAATACAAATATTCACTAGAAGTGCATATTAATCATTATTATTTAAGTATTGTTTTACACTTAGGATAATTAGAACATGCTTTAAATTCACCAAATCTTCCTAATTTTAGGATAACAGGGCTACCACAATTTGGACAAATTTCTTCGGTTTCTATTGGATATTTATTCTTTTCATTTTTAATGTACTTACATTTTGGATATCTTGAACAAACTAAAAATTCTGTACCATATTTGCTTATTTTTTTTATTAATTTTTCACCACAATTTGGACATTCATCATCAGCTACATTTCGCAGTTCTTTTATTTCTTTAGAAGTATATCTTGTTTTTCCGTTGACATTTTTCTTGAATATGATGTGAGTTAACACTAAATCTTCTAATGCAATCTCAATTGAATTTAATGATAGTTTATCGTCTTTATATACTCCAAAGTAAGGTTTATTTGAAAAGTGGTGTGCTACAGCTGATTTCTCAACACCATTAATAATAGATCGAATGGTTTTTGGATACGCATAACAACCAAATTTTTTTGAGTTTTCTTCTATATCTTTAATCACTTGAGGTAGTAGGATATTTAATTCTTTTGTTGAAGTCAGCACATTTGAACTTGCTTTAAATATTTCATCAACGACATCTTGAATTTGACTTATATCTAAGTCACTTTCTAAGCATAATGAATAGATATAATCTTCATCTACCGGTTGATTTTCACTTAATCTTTTTTTTATTTGTTCAACTAAATCATTCAATCTTGAAAACTCCTAACCATGTCAACAAGAGACCCAATTTCTTTACAATATAAATTGGTATGAGTTTTCAAAAAATTTTCTAAATTCATTACATAATCAGAACCTTTTTCAATTAATTCCTCATTCAATATCTCCAGTCCACCTCTAACATATGATTCATAATAATCTTTATAAATCAGTATATTGTGTTCGCTTTTTGGATCTTCATCATTATAGTATCTAAATGCAAAATCAGCTCTATCCTTAAATGGAATATTATTTTTATCATGTAATAAAATCACCACTCTAAAATTAAACATTAAATCGTCCTTAACACTTATCAATTGATCAGTAAATATTTTTGTAGTTGATAGTGTATTGCTTTCATTTTTTTGGCTATCTATCGGTGCCATTTTTCCATTTAGCAATCCTACAAGAGGAGCCATTAAATAGACATCAAGGTTTCTATTAAATAAACTATTCTCATCATCGAATTTTTGAGTTAATTTTTTCACAATATCAGCGTGCTTACCATGAAAGACATATTCTTTATCAAACATACCTATTTTCCTCCTTTTTGATCAATTTTTGCAACAAATTCATTCTCTTTATTAATTTGATATGTATATTCAACTCTATCTGACAAGTATTCGGTTGCAATATCACCATCAGTATCTTTTATAAAAATAATCACTTGTTCTGCAATGCTTGGTATTGAATTACATATATTCTTAATAGTTTTTTTACTAAAAGCAGATAATGGTGCATCCATAACCAATGGATATGCTTCTGAAATCGCTTCTTCTTCTAAATTAGACCCACTATTTAATTTGCGACTTTCTTTTTCTTTTTGATTTTTTCTTGCTATCTCAATTACTCCGGTGATGAAAGCAAATAGTACGGACATACTTTGTCCAGTTGATGTTTCAATGTTTTCATTAAAATCTTCTAATTCTGTAGAATTAATTATGATGTTATATCTTTCATCTAATGATAGAGAGAAACCACCATTATAAATATATTTAAATATTCTATCCACAGCTCTTTCTAATTCTTGTCTAGTTTTAATTTCTTCAGTTTTATAGTTTTCATTTATAATTTCATAAATATATTCGGCATAGACTTTATTTTCGACTGATATTTTATTTTTCTCATCTAACAGAGCTAGATTTGTTAGCTCTTTTTCTTTTCTACTAAAATCTGATTCTAATGCACCTTTTTTTTCGTGATAATCCTTTAAATCATCATTTTTAACATTTAGTTGATCTAAAAATCTATTATATTCTCCCTGTATACTAGACACATCAGGCGTACCATGTAATGTTTCAGATATGTCATCAATAATATCTAAGTTATCTTGATAATCAGTTTGATTACCTAAAATTTTTGCATAGGACACTTTTGTCATATCATAAAGATATTTTGCCGTTTCATTTTTTATTATACGATTACACTCAGTGCTGAATTCTGAAATCATTGTCCCAATTGCTTTTGGAGGTACATAGTTTAGTAAATCATTTAACGCATCATATTCTTTACTTCCAAATTCTATTGGATCACCACATATACATCTTTTATTTTTAAGAAGATATTCTATTGTTTTTGCAGTTATGTCAGGTATTCCTTTGTCAATTGAATCACTTTTATCTAATTCTTCTTTTATGCTTGACAATAATGATTGAAGGTACCACGCTCTTGAATTTTGATTAAATAGCTTTACAATATTTCGAGTGTTCTCAACATTTTCATATTCAAGTGATTTATTTTTATTTACTAAATCCTCTCTTTTTTCTTGTAATTCCTTGCTTTTATCATTTTCTCTTAATTGAGAGGCATATTTTTCAACATTTTCTTGTGCAATATCGATATCTTTATTACATTTAATAATATCTTCGTTATTTTTTTGTCTTTTTTGATTTATTTCATCCATTTCGTTTCTAATTCTTTCAATATCAGAATTACTCTTAGAACTGTATTGTTTTTCAAAATACTTTACAACCGTGTTCTGCTTTGATTTACCATTTAGATGATCGATTGCTTCAGTAAATGCGGTTAAACCTAAAAGGTTTTTAACAGCTTCACCGAACTCAGTTCCTTTTCCCTTAGCAATTTGTTTACTTATATTACCCATTCTTTCTCCATCAAAGAAAAAATATTTGGAAATAGCTTTAGGAAGTATTTCATTTATCTCGTCAGAAGGATCTGTAATAGTATGTGTTATTGACTTTTCATCTTTGTATGTCAATTCAAAAAAGGAAGTTCTACTTTGTGTAATTTTCCCATTAGAATTCTTAGTACATTTAATTTTTCTTGTTATTTCATATTCTTTTTGTCTGTGAATAAAATTAACTGTTACTTCAACGTCCGCACTACTACCATTTTCTAGCTCTCTAGCAACTACATAATTTAATAAATTTGAATCAGCAAAATCTGTTTCTCCATAGAAACACCATCTAAATGCTTGAGCAAGTGTAGTTTTTCCTGTTCCTATTTCTCCCATAACTATTGTTACATTTTTATTGTTTTCAATATCAGCAGAAAACTTAATATCTTGATTAATGTATTGTCTAAAATTTTTAAGCTTTATTTCATTTAATAACATTGTCTTTACCCTCTATCATTTTAGCGATTATTTTCACCATTTCTGGACCGCTAAACTCTTTCGTTTTTACATTAATAGATTCCTTTATCAAGATTTTCTTAGCGATGCTTAACGCTAACTCTTTATCCACTTGTACTCCATCAATTATTATATGATTACTCATATTTTTCCCTCCTCTAATAATCGTAGTTGTCAATCTTTAGTTCAAATAAATTATATACTTCTTTAATCTCATTAATAATACTATATGCTTCTATTTGATTTATCGCTAATCTAGCAAATTCTTCCGCACGTATTAGTTCATTTTTCACTAAAGATAATTCTCTATTTTTCTCGGTTTCTGTTAAATAAACAGAATTATTCAAAGGTCTTGGGAGAGTTATGAAATCATAAATAACTGCCTTTTCTTTTCCTTCAAATAATCTTAAAACTCTTCCTCGTCGTTGTATATACTCTTTAGGATTTGTTGTACTTGCCAATATAAATGCTGTTTTAATGCTAGGTATGTTTACACCTTCATCAAGGCATTTAATTGCGATTAAAGCCTGAATATTTCCTCTTTCAAAACTAGCCTGAATATTTTTCCTTTCAACTATAGACTCATTTGAAGTATATTGTGCAACTTTCATATTTAAATCTGAACCCATAATTTTAGTAATCAAGTCTATTTGTCTAATATCTTCATCAGATGTTTCTGTGAAATCCTCACTCAGATTTTCAACTTGAGTCGCACCACAATAAACTATCATATGATCATCATCAGAATAGGTTTTCATTATTTCTTTTAATTTTAGTGTTTTATTATTCGCTCCTGCAACAAGTCTAGCCCTTTGTAAAGCTAATATCTTACCTCGCTCATTAAGTTTCTTTTTACCAGTTTTCCTGTCTAATATTAAACAACGAGAAATTTCATTAGTTAATCCATCATATTTCTGTAATTCATCTTCATTCAAACTGATAACAATCGGTTTATAATCATACTCTGTCAACTTTTTTTCTTTAATGGCGCGTTCTAAATCGTACTCGATGCACTTTCTCCCAAAGTATGAATGAAGTAAGTTTGTTCCTTCTAAATCACCTTTTCTATCTAATGTGGCACTTAGTGCTAACCTATATTTATATTTATTGTCTAGTTTTGTACTTAAGTTACTTGCCCCAAAATTGTGTGCTTCATCAACAAGTAACAAGATATCTGATTCTATCTGTTGAATTCTAGATTGTATAAATTCTCTAGAAAATGTCGCATTTGTTGTTATTAGGCAAAAGAATCCTCTCTTAGGCACTTGATAATTTTGATTTTGAATAGCTCTATCCAGTCTTTTTGCTTTGTACATCCATATCCTATGATTGGTTTAATATTAAATTCTTTAATGTCTTCTACCCATTGTTCCACTAAATGTTGATATGGGCATACGATGATAACTGCAAGATGATTATCAAGGAATTTAGATAATCTTTCAACACCTACTAATCCAGTCAAAGTCTTGCCTGTTCCTGTTGCCATATCGAAGATACCTGAAAAACTATTTTTTTCCCAGTTATCAACAGCTTCATTTTGATACTTTCTAATTTTTAACCATTGAGGCAATTCCGGATAATTATGCTTGTTATTAAAGGTATTACTAATTTGAATATCAACATTCGTATTTATATCATCTTCTGTATAATCCTCTAGTTGTTTATTAATCTTATAATTTTCAAAGATTTTTTGATTAACACTTGGGAAATGAATTGCTTCAATTGCATCATCTTTATTTTCCCATATTCTATTAAAAGCTGTAATTTTATTTGTACCTCTTTCAAAGGCATCTTCATTTTTCCAAGAGCAATATACATCAATAGATTCATAATTTAATGAGATAGCTGTCTTAGATTCATTTGCTGAACCAGAGAATGCGATAAAATCATTATTTTTATCATAAAATATACCCATTTTTTCATGGTACATACCTATATTATTATGATTATTAACAAAGGCAATTTTAAATTCTAAAACACCAGAAGCTATTAAATTTGCTAATAAATTCAGTCTATAAGCATCTCTTTTATTTTTTGCTGGAAGTAATTCTCTTTCTAAACTTTCCTTAATAATTTCATTTCTGTTTCTATAACCAACATTAATTGCTTCAATATCTTCTTCAGATAATTTAGGAGATGCAATTATTCTAATTTTACCTCCATTTTTAACAAGAGGAAATATACCTTCTGCTATTTCTGATAATGAAGTGGACGAAAAGAAACCAACAGCACGATCATATGAAGTTGCTTCTCTTAGAATTGGTACATAGAAATTATCAATTATATTGATTTGTCGATTTCTATATTCTTTTTCAATATTTAGATTTCTAAATGTCATAAGCAATTTCCTCCAATGCATCAACAAGCACATCACAATCTTCTTTTGTAGAGAATGCACCAAAAGAGATTCTAACCGTACCCAAAAACTCTTTCGTCTTCAAATGATCATGTATAAAAGGTGAACAGTGATAATCACTTCTTACTAGTATGGAATAATCATCTTCTAGTATCTTTGCAACTTCATTACTTTTATAACCTTTGATATTTATTGACAATATACCTGTATAATCGTTTGGGGGAATATAAATAATTAAATCATCAATTAAACTTAGTTTTTTTATCAAATAATCCACCAAAAATTTTTCATGTTCTAAACTATTTTGTTCAAAAATCCATTGAGAACTTTTCAAAAGTGAATAAATTGCAACAATGTTAGGACTAGATGGTTCAAATCTACTTGTTCCTTCTTGAGGCATATAAACATTTAAAGAATCTGATCCGGTTCCGCCATAAAATACACAATCTAAATCTATTTGTTTATCCTTACACAAAATACCAGCAATACCAAAAGGTCCATAAAGAGTTTTGTGACCTGCAAAAACATAATAATCAATATTAGATAATTGTAAATTCAAATTAATTAAACCAAATGCTTGTGCTCCATCGACAATAAACTTGGTATCTATTTGTTCCGTTAATTTTCCTATTTCGCCAACAGGAAGAATATACCCTGTAACGTTACTAACATGTGTGCAAAATATAGCTTTTGGTTTATCTCTAATAATATCAATGCTTAATTTCTTCAAATCTATACTTAAATCTTCATTCAAGCTCATTTTCTTGATTGTAAAATGTTCTATTTTGGATTTTTCATATAAAGTCCTTACAATCGCATTATGGTCATACGGAGAATGATATACTATATCATTCTCTTCAAGATTAAGCCCAGCTACTACCATGTTTAAACATGAAGTGGCTGAGGCTGAGAATAATAAATTTTTTGCATTAGCTTTTTCGCAAAGTATACTTCTACATTCTTCGATGTATTGATGTGATATTTTTGATTGTTTATAACTTCCTCTACCTGCATTGAAAGCCAAATTTCTTTGAGCATAGTCATTTGCTTCATACAGTACTTCTGGTTTAGGGAAGGTTGTTGCTGCGTTATCTAAATAAATCATTGGTATCACCTCCCTTAAATATACTTTTTCATAATTTTAACCAGTAATGCTATTTTTTGCTCTGATGAAATGGTATCTCCAAAATCATCTATAGCATCAGTAATAATATTTTCAATCAACTCTGTAGAATCATCTAATTCTTCGCTGAATGTTTTATGAATTTGATTTCCATCAATATTAATGATTAATTCATTTGAGCTTTCTTCTTGATCTTTCGAAGCTTCTATTAAATCTTCAAATTGTTGTTTAAATAGTGTGATTGTGTTGTTTGACCAATCTTCAATAAATAATCCTGTTAAATAATAAGCAATTGAATTAATGATATTAAACTCGTCTTCATCGTGATTAACTTTTTCAAACATATCTTTAAAAGATTTGTGAGATTGAGATAATACTTTCTTATCTAAAACCTGATTATTTTCTCTAAACCACATAGAACAAGAATTGATAATATTAGTGCCTTTAGAAAATCCAAACTGCTCATTCATATAATTTTTCAACGTTACTGAAAAATTAATTTTATAAGAATCTATCAACTCTTTTATTATTTTTAATTCATTAACAAATGAATAATCTTCCTTTCTAAATATAGAAGGGAATATCTCAAGAATTAGTTCACTAGAGTTTGAATCAGGTTGTGATAGATATTTTTTCAATCTCTTGATTTGAATCCTATTTAATGATTCGTCCTTTCCAATCATTTGTTTTGTAAACTTAGGAAGCTTGTGATACCAATCTCTAATTGCATTAGCAACTTCAATGTAATCATTCTGATTAGTATTGATATTAAATAACTTAATTAAATCTTGGATATATTCAATTTTATCCGTACTTTCATCGTCTTGTTTAAAACTGTAACTTTCAGGATCTTCGTTAATTCGTTCTATAATATCAGGACTTATCTCAACTTCTATATTATTCTTATACAAAATGATAATGCTTTTTGATTGCATCGAAATTGAGTTTGCTAATAAAACCGGGATTATTCCACGTCTTATACCGTATGGTGGTTTTTGAAGAGTCGTATATAAATCTATAAACGAACCTGATTTATCATCGATGAATTCGTCTATTGCATCTAACACCCCTATAAAATTGCTACTTTTTAACTTTTCTGCGTCGTGAGGTTTAATACCTGTTTCAACCAACAAGCAGTTTATTATGGTATCTAATGGTGATGTTTTAGCATTTATACAATCATCATCTTGTAAGTATCCTTTTAATATTTTTTCTATTAATTCAAACCTTGCTTTTTTATAAGTGGATTTGATATATTCTTTGTTAAGTAACTCTAAATTAACAATTGGAGTAGCATAGAATACAGTTGACAAAATTTCACCTAATATTCTTTCCTTAGAAAGTGCTCTTTTAACAGTTGTGATCACATTATCATTATACGAATTAATTAGATTGTGTTCCCCTGTATAAATAGAGTAACTTGTATTTAATTTATCATCTAATTCAAGTCTTAAATCTGAACGCATTTGATTTAGTTCAGCTGACAATAATCGATCTTCACTTTCACTAGTTTCAATTAAGGATTCAAGAGCTTTAATTTTTTTTACTGTATCAGTATAGTTAATATATTTATTAGGATATACGACCAATAACCTAGGATTATTCAATTTAGATACATGCTTTTTAATGAGATCAATATTATTATTTTGCTTTCTTATAACATTGAATATTATTCCATCATTTAGTTGAGCATTAAACCAATAATTTGAATCATCAACGTTTAAAAATGTTTCCTCATCAATATATTCTACTCTAAAAAATCTAGTAATTGCATTTTTCATGTTATAAACACGAGGATATATATATTTATTAGTAGATAATAAATTCAATTCCTCATTCAACCTCATCTTTGAATATTTTGTGTTTACAAGATTTGATATTTCAATTTGAATGTCTTTATTCATATTAATCTTAAATTCAATACACCCATTCTTGCGTTTTACAAGAATGTTCTTATCAACCAAGTTATCAATTGCATCTTTCCCGTCTTCTTCATTGATAAGTGTACACGCAGATAATACTTTATAATTTGCGGGTAATAATGATTTTTCATTTATAATTAATACTAATGCTAAAGCTTTTACCAATTCTATTTCTAAGTTGTTATCTATATATGTTAAAGCAGTTTTCACACTATTTGCTATTCTATGGATTAGCAAATTATCTTCATCTTCAATTAGATTTTTTTCAAAATAATCATAAACTAATGAAGGTAATATGTACTTATATGGATAGTCCGTTTTAATTGTTTGGCTTAAAGAATATGGTGACTCTTTTAATAAGAAGGTAAATAATGTTCTTTCGTTTTGCGCAACTTTTTCACTTATTCTAATAAGCGAATACAATGTTAATGGATTTAATGGATAGCAACTATCAATGAGTTTAGTTTCGATAAAATCATTACTAAATTCAGTATTGATTGCCGGAATTTCTAATAGTACTTTAGTTAATCCTTGATTTATTGATTTATTTTGTTTTTTAACCTCAAGATAAGCATTATTTTTCTTTATTACATCATATACCAATTCAAACGAATTTTTGATTGTTGAATGAAAATAATACGAAGATACGCGTCCTTCAATTCCTTTGAATGCATTTTTAATATCCAAATCGAGTTTTCTATAAGCATTTATAGGTTTATGTAAAACCATCATAAAATACATGCTATTGTCATTCATAGAATTAGATAATTCGCACAAATCTTGAATAATCTTCATATCATTACTAATCGTATCAGGGTTTCTAGATTCTATGAATTTACTAAATTCATCAAATACTATGTATATACCATCGAATCCGTATTTAGTAGTAATTTGATTCTTTATTTCTTTATAATAATCAACAATCTCCATCGAATTATTAGGCACAAAGCTGGTTCCAGCTAACAGCTGTTTGTGTAAATCACAAAATAGATCATATGAATCCTCATCAAAACGTTTCAATCGTGTAATAAATATTTCTTCATTTATTTTTTCTTTTATTAAGAGGGCTACAAAATCAGAATAAACTTCAGGATAATTATTTTTCCAGTGGTTAATTCTATCTATTGCATCACTGTAATCTGTTTCTAATTTAAGATCAGTCAAACCATAATCATTTAATGATTTTTGTAAAGAATTCATTAATGATTGATTTAAAGATCCTCTTGTGTTTGAAATGATTACAGGTAAGTATTTTTTCTCTTTAACATCTTTAATCTTAGTCAACAAATTTTTATCCATTGATGAGATATTTCCAATAAATGGCTCAATACTTGCAAAATCGTTTATTCTTAATAGATTCAATAACACTAATATCGCATGAGATTTTCCCTTACCATATGGTGCTATAACCAATGAAGATTTTGTCCTATTTTTATCTAATACATCATCTAAAAAGTTATGCAAAAAAGTGTTACCAGTTGTAGTTGGTATATAGGAATTCACTTTATTCAAATCTTCTAAATCCAATCCTAAATTAATGGAATTCTGAAATTGGTTGTTTAATTTGATATATTTTAAAAACTTCAAAATTATAGCCTCCCTTCATAATATTTTCTTATTTCATCGAGCACATCAAGATTTTCATTAAAGTAAATCATATTTAATCCTGCTGTACTCACCATTTTAATATATTTATTATTCAATAAAGAAAAATACTCATTAGATATTAATCTATTGGCGTTCATATATTTATTTAGTAATTCCTCAGCATCACTTTGCTTAATAAATCCGTTGAATAGATTTGTGTTATCATCATCATCCTTCGACATTGCAATAATATATAACGGAATCAATTCATGTCCCTCTTCTAAATCAATAGAGTTTTTAACATATCCATTGATATCCTTATTAATTAGAGATAGTCTAGAAAGAGGACATATTGAATTTTCCTCTGGATCATCATCTGAAAGTTTTTTTGAATACATTTGTAATAGTATTGTTATATCACTTTCAAGTGATTTTTGATTATATGGAACAAGTTCATTATCTAAATAATGTGTAATATAATCTTCAAGATCTTTTGATGTGAAACTATCAGCTTTGAAATTATTCCAGAATATATTCCATGTTGTGGCCATAGAATAATTACTAGATATAGAAAAATGGATAAGCCATAATGATAAATTATCTTCAAAATACACATCATTGTTAGCGATCAGTCTTCCTAAATCAGTTAGCTGATACCCAAGTTTTGAGTTTTTATATTCCACTAACTTCGAAGCCATCAACCAATACTTAATAGACTTTACCATATTAGATCCAACACCTAATTTAGAAATACCGAATTTAACATCTGAAAGTATGTTATTATCATTAGTATTATTTAATTCAAATAGTGCTTTTGATAACCATCCATCTCTAAAGTAAAAGGTTTCATGACCTTTAAATCTTGTTTTTTTCATCTTCATAATTCCTCTCTAATCCCTAGTAGCTAATACTTTCTTTAAATAACATCCACTAGTAAAATGATTAATACATTCGTTGCAGTGTACGCATTTATTTTCATCAACCTTGTATTCGATTCCATTGCTGCCTTTTTTTATTTTAATCGCATCAAACCGACATACTGACATACATGCGGAACAGTTTAAGCACATTTGAAATTTAGTTATCTGACATTCTATTTTACGTTTTGCGTCCCTTATATTTTTTACTCCAGCTATTGGTAAGTTCGTAATTGATACTTTTAATTCTGTTTGACCTTTTTTTCCTTGTAGTTTAATAATGATATTGTGGTTTTTATCTAATACCACAACCTCTCCAAGTCTTTGATTTCCCAAATCATAATTAACCAACCCAAAAGGTTTAAATAATTCATAAAGGTTATCATCAATAGGTTTATTTAAATCGTAATTGAATGAATTCTCATCAGTTGCACATGGTTTAAAAGATATTGTTTGATTCTTAGCATAATCAATACCTTCTCCTCCTTGTTTTGCCTTCCATGCTCCAGAGTCAACATATTCTTCAGGATCTAGTTTGCCAATCTTCTTTGCGTTCTCAATTAATTGATCTCTCCATGGAAAAAACTGTTCTGGATGAAATATTTTCGATAAGAATTCAGACCAGTGGCTGTTATTGGGACAACACCAACATCCAACACGAGAAAAACCATACTTATACGCTTCATTAAAATCTAATTTTCTTGTTAAGATGTAAATCCACACATCATAATCGTGCCAATCAATTATTGGTGAAATCACTTTTTGTTTAGTTATTTTTGGACTATTTGAAACTCGATCATATTTATTCCTACTTGATGATTCTGCTCTTCTAATTCCATGAAAAGCTATAACACGTGGTTTATTTTTATAAATCGAGTCAATATATCGTGTGATAGCGCCAGTTTTAAAAACTGTACAACACCATCTCATTACCCTAGATGGTGGTCCAATAGTATCTGCCATTTCAAAAAAGTTTTTTTCTCTATTTTTTGCACTTATTATGGGTGTTAGTCTGTTGTTTTGTTTTAAACGCTTTATATACTCATATGTCTCTGGAAATTCTAAAGTTGTATCTCCAAAAATATGAGTTATTTTCTTTGATCCCAATGCTCTTGTAACTATATCTGAAACTACTGTTGAATCTTTTCCACCACTAAAAGAAATAAACATATTAGAAAAACTCTCATTTCCTACTTCTTCCATCAAATATTCAGTTGCTTCTTCATCTATATAATTGTATCTACTTTGATTTTCCTTTGTAAATTCATCAATATATGTATCAAAAGTCTCATATGAGTTTTTAAGTTGATTTAAATGATATACTTCTCTAATTACTTCGTTATCAAATTCTACCAAACTTTTTATTGAGAACTTTATTTTCTCACCATCAATAATGTATGTACCATTTGGTAATCTCCAACAAGACCCATTAATATATTTTAAAGGACTCCCTAAAATACACTCTAAAAGAAGTCTTTCTTCTGGGAATACGGGTCTAATATCATTACCTATTTTAAATAAATCATCGTCATCATTATCTACATAATCAATGATTGGTATGTTTTTATTACGTGACCAATATACACATAGTAACGGTGTCGTTCTAGACTTACATTCTGGACATTCACTGAGATTGGTTTTTATTCCACAATTATGACAAAAATATAATATTTTTTTCATTTACTTCCTCCATAATGTAACTAATTAACATAAATTACTCTTCGTCATCAACTTGAATAACTTCCAAAATTTCATTAATTGTACATCCAAAATAATTGCAAATCCTAACTAACACATCCATTGAAACATATTCATTATTAGATAATTTCGCTAAAGTATTAGCACTGATTCCTACTTCTTTAGCAAATTCAGTTTTCTTTAAACCCTTGTCAATTAATAATTTAAACAATGAATTATAACGTACATTCATATTGCTTTCTCCTTGTAATTAAGTCATATATTTATTTTATCATACATATGTCGACATATGAACAATATATTGGTTAATACAAATATTTTTAATTCGTTCCTTAAATCTTTTTGAAATATTATACCTTAAAAGAAGTCAAGATAAATCACATAAATGTGCCAAAGGGCATTGCCTGAAGTGAAAAGTTAAATTCCACTTCAAAGCGGTGCAAGTGGAAATCAGTCTTTCAGTAAATCCTAGTTGAATTTACTCTTTCACAATGTCATTCTTTTATTAGCTGACAGTATTCGCTAACTGAAAGGACGGTACTTTATATGTATTCAATTTCAAACAAAAACAAACTTCTTACTCATCAAGAGAGACTAATCATTGAAACTGGTATCCGAATTAAACATTTGATTGATCTCAGTTTTTATAACTTATTGTGTTTTAACCTGAGAATTCATACCCTTTTCAAATACTTCTATAAACTTTGTATGACAGGCATCTATTTGATTATAACAATCATCCTCAATTGAATTGACTAATTGCTTTAGATTATCTTTATTATTTATCAAATCAATATCGGCAATAATAGAATATTGTATATTTAGTTTTTTTAACAGCGGTACAACTTTCTTAAACTGATCCTTTCCACCAACAGCACAAAACAAAGTATTTTGATATATTGCCAAGTCTAAATTTTCTAATATTGCAGAATAAAACTTGCAATCACTTTCATTTTCACATAATACAAGTTGATCATAGAAGAGCCCATCTAGAATATTAGTATATCTTAGATTCTTATCATTGGCAATTTCAGCAACGCCACCATTATCAACCAAATTAAATTTATTTTCATTTTCTGATCTAGCTATCTTTATTATTTTTACTCTAGAAGAATCAGCTTCTAAAACGCCTTTTATAAAATCTATGCTATGTGTCGAGATGAAACACTGTTTCTTCTTAGATAAAGCTACTATGTTTTTACCTAATAATCTTGCTTGTGGCGGATGCAAAAACGTTTCCGGCTCATCAATTAAAAATAATGAATGTTTATTTACTATAAGAGAGGCTAAAATTGCAACTGCACTTCTTATACCATCTCCCTGACTATGCAAGTCCTCCATTTCTTTTAATAAATTTAGATTATCCCTTCGATTGGAATTAATTACATCAATAATTTCCTTGCTTTTTCCCATCTTATATTTCTTTACAACTGTTCCATTCAAATACTCTTCATATGCGTCAACAGCCTTTTCGAACCCCATCTGCAATACTTCATTAAGTGACTTAATCAATATCGAATCGCTTTCAAGCCCTTTCATAATAATCAAACTACTATTATCCACAGTCGTATTGAACATAATAGGTCTTGTTATATTTAAACGGTTTACTGTTGAAAGAAATGAAAATAGCACTTTATAAAATTGTCTTTCGTCCGTAATATCAGTAAAAGAGGAAGCGTCAAAACAATGAGAATGATTTTCATCCATTAAAACATTATAATTCCCCCAACTATCTTTACTAATATTCTTTTCAAAGTAATCCTTGAGCTGACTACTAGAAAAATCAGAAGACTTATATACAAATACAACCTTATCAACTATCACTTGGGCTTTGATAAATCATTTAAGTCATCTTTCAAATCTCTTAGCATACGACTTTTCCCAACATTATTAGCACCAACTAGTAAGACTATATCATCACTTTTAAACTCAATTGAAGTTTCATCATTGAATTTTATCTTTTCTATGCTAATAGACGGAATATTATTATTATTTTGTTCTTCCATATTTCTTAACCCCTCTCATATTATTTTTCAAATACACTCTTTACTTGTATCTCAAGTATACCACACCATCTAATAAATAAATTCACAGTTAACATTTTACATTGATAACAAATTTCAATGTCTATTTCTAATAAATATGTATAATTAAAAAACAACAGACAATCATATAGACTGCCTGTCATTCAAAATAACTCATATCAAATTTTTCTTATTCAAACTCAATCGTCCCCGGTGGTTTAGACGTAATATCATACATCACCCTATTAACCCCGCGAACCTCATTAATAATTCTGCTCATTACCTTATTCAGCACTTCGAAAGGAATCTCCGCTGCCTCTGCAGTCATGAAATCAATCGTATTCACTGCTCTTAAAACCACAGCATAGTCATAAGTTCTTTCATCCCCCATAACTCCTACCGAACGCATATTCGTTAAAGCTGCAAAATACTGACCAATTGAACGATCCAATCCTGCATTGGCAATCTCTTCACGATAAATCGCATCCGCCTCCTGCACAATCTTCACTTTCTCTTTCGTCACTTCACCAATGATGCGAATACCAAGACCCGGTCCAGGGAAAGGCTGTCTAAACACTAAGTATTCAGGAATTCCCAATTCCAATCCCACTTTACGCACTTCATCCTTAAACAAATCGCGAAGCGGTTCAATAATCTCTTTAAAATCCACATAATCAGGTAATCCACCCACATTATGATGCGATTTAATCACGGCAGATTCTCCACCTAACCCGCTTTCTACTACATCAGGATAAATCGTTCCCTGCACTAAGAAATCCACAGTTCCGATTTTCTTCGCTTCCTCTTCAAAAACACGAATAAACTCTTCCCCAATGATCTTTCTTTTTGCTTCCGGTTCCGTCACTCCTTCAAGCTTATGATAATATCTTTCCTGCGCATTCACACGAATGAAGTTCAATTCATAATTTCCATCAGGACCGAATACCGCTTCAACTTCATCCCCTTCATTCTTACGAAGCAAGCCATGATCAACAAACACACAAGTCAGTTGATTTCCGATTGCCTTTGACAGTAAAACCGCTGCGACTGATGAATCCACACCACCAGACAACGCACATAATACCTTACCATCTCCAACTTTCTCTCGAATCTCTTTGATCGCCTCTTCAACAAAAGAATCCATGCGCCAATCACCATGACATCCACATACATTCAACACGAAATTAGAAAGCATTTTAGTTCCTTCCTGAGTATGCAATACTTCCGGATGGAACTGAATAGCATATAATCCACGCTTCGCATCTTCACAAGCTGCGACAGGACAATCCGGTGTCGTTGCGGTAATTCTAAATCCCGGCGCTACTTTTGAAATATAATCAAAATGGCTCATCCAGCAAACACTGTTTTTAGATACATCAGAAAACAGCACTGAACTATTATCTACCGTTAATTCTGATTTCCCATATTCTCTTACGCTTGCACGTTCGACTTTACCGCCTAAAACATGCTGCATTAATTGCGCTCCATAGCATAATCCCAGCACCGGAATATCTAATTCAAACAATTCTTTTGAATATGTCGGTGAATCCTCTTCATAGCAGCTGTTTGGTCCACCAGTTAAAATAATCCCTTTAGGATGCATTGACTTAATCTTTTCAATATCCACTTTATAGGAGTAGATTTCACAATACACATTGCTTTCACGCACACGGCGGGCGATCAGCTGGTTATATTGTCCACCAAAGTCGATGACTATAACTAATTCTCTTTTCACTCGTGTCCCTCCTTAAAATACTTCTTTCAATATGATTGTTTGCAGACGATCTGGTCCAACTGAGAAAATCTGAATCGGACAATGGATCAACTCCTCAATACGTCTTAAATAATTCTGACAGGCAGTCGGCAGTTCTTCAAAGCTTTTTACCTGCGTAATATCTTCTTTCCAGCCGGGCATCTCTTCATAGATCGGCTGTACTCTTTCTAATTCAAAGATGGTAGAAGGCAGAGCATGAATCACCTTTCCATCTAATGAGTAAGCGGTACAGATTTTCAATGTCTCTAAACCAGTCAGTACATCTAAAAGCATTAATGATACACCAGTTAATCCGCTCATGCGTCTTGACTGATTTACCACCACCGCATCAAACCAGCCGATTCTTCTTGGGCGTTTTGTCACTGTTCCATATTCATGTCCGGCTTCACGGATAAAATGTGCCAATTCACCATCAATTTCGGTTGGGAATGCCCCAGCTCCTACTCTTGTTGTATAGGCTTTAATAATACCGATAGCAGTTTGAATACGTGTTGGACCAATTCCAGCTCCCTCACAGACTCCATTTGCCCCCGGATGAGAAGAGGTTACAAAAGGATATGTTCCATAGTCAATATCCAGCATGGTTCCCTGAGCCCCTTCAAACAATACTTTTTTATCTTCACGAAAAGCTTCATCTAATACTAACCCGGTATCTGTTACCATTGGTTTAATGATTTTCGCGTATTCTTTATATTCTTCAAAAATTTCTTCAACTGTAAAATTCAATTCCGGAAATTCTTGTTTCTTTAACGGCAATACTTCTTGTAATCTTTTTAAAAATAATTCTTCATTAATAAACTCACCGATACGAATTCCGATACGAGCATATTTATCCACATAAGTAGGACCGATTCCTTTTTTAGTCGTTCCAATACTATTTGCTCCACGTCGTTCTTCTTGAATCCCATCGATTTCAATATGATAAGGTAAAGTTAAATGGGCACGATCAGATATCAAAATATGATCTGTATTGATTCCTGCTTCATTTAAATATTTCATTTCTTCTAATAAAGCCTTCGGATTAATGACCATTCCGTTTCCCAGCACAACCGTTTTTGCATTGAAAATTCCAGAGGGAATTAATCTCAAAGCAAACTTTTTACCATTGAACTCAATCGTATGTCCGGCATTATTGCCCCCCTGATAACGTACTACATAATCCGCCTGCTGAGATAAATAATCGGTAATTTTCCCTTTTCCTTCATCTCCCCACTGACTTCCTACTACTACAACTCCAGCCATATAACTCATCCTTTCGTTCATTGCTTGACCAAAATACAAATTCATTATATTATACTTATAACTATAAGTAAAATTAATAAATACTATTTTTGATATAAGGAGTACTAATATGAATATCAAATTAGAACAATACAAGATTTTTAATGAAGCTGCTGCAACCCAGTCTTTTTCCATTGCTTCAAGAAATCTTTATATTACTCAATCCGCCGTTTCTCAGGCAATCAATGCTTTAGAAAAAGAATTGCAGACACAATTGTTTATCCGCCACCCTAAAGGAGTCACCTTAACTAATGAAGGTATGCTTCTTTATCGAAACATTAACGAAGCTTTATCAATCATTACCAGTGCTGAAAATCAACTGGTGAACTACCAAACCCTAAATGAAGGTGAACTTACGATTGGTGCCGGTGATACTTTGAGCAAGCACTTTGTCTTACCTTATATTACTCAGTTTCACGAATTATATCCGGGAGTAAACATTAAAGTTGTCAATCGTACCAGTATGGAAACTATCGATCTATTAAAAAGTGGTCAGATTGATCTCGGCTTTCTTAACATGCCGATTCATGAAGAAACAATTGAAGTCAAACCTTGTCTGCAGATTCATGACATTTTTGTTTCACATTATCCAAATCAAAAGACCTATACTTACAAAGAACTTGCCCAGCTTCCTTTAATTATGCTGGAAACAACAGCGAATTCCAGACGCTATGTGGATAACGTCTTTGCTAAAGAAGGAGTGCTGTTAACCCCTAATATTGAGTTAGGCGCACATGATCTTTTAATTGACTTTGTCACCAGTAATCTTGGGATTGCCTGTGTCACACAGGAATTTGTAAGTCAGGCAATAGACAATCATGAGGTTTATCCTATAGCTATTGAACCACCGATCAAAGCCCGCCATATTGGTTATGCTTATTTAAAGCGACGCACACTCAGTCCTGCCTGCTTAAAATTTATTGAATTAATACAAGATCAACTGACTACTTAGTCCTTAGATCTTTTCTTTTTCTTTAAGAAACGATAAATATTGGCGACAATCCGAGATTCAATACGGGCATAAGAAAGCGTTGCTTCTTTTAAAGCAGCCACTTCAAATGTTTCAGTTTCATCTCCATAATAAATCACCACTCTAATAATCTCTCCTAATGAATGCTTTCTCTTTCCAATCTCTAATTTCATAGCCTCTTTAGATTCAGAATAGCTTTTACCCAAACGGAAGGTTTCCGATAAACGAAAATCATCTTTATATTCGATATAATAAGGAGGCATGATTGCAAACAGCGCTTCATTTAAACTTGACTCTTCCACGATATAGTCCTTTAAGCGTTCTTCAATAATATGTTTAGCTACGTCAACACAGTGATCCGCCTCTATCTGACTCTTAGCTTTCACAGCTAAACGAACACGACAATGATCTTCAGAAGCATATAAAGCGATCGATACTTCTTTTTGTTCCTCTACAATATCATTTAGCTTTTGAGCCATGTCACTCTCACCAATCATCATTGTATTGATATTATACGTATAAATCTTATCTTCACGATAACGTTCCAGGTAAGGAAGCAAAGCATGGTTTAAAACGTAACGCATTTCTTTAGGCGGTCCCGGCAAATTGACAATGCGTTTTTGATCACGACTCATCACACAGCCATTTGCAGTTCCCACATCATTCTCTAAGATATAAGCACCTTTAGGATAATAAGCCTGCTTATAGTTGGTTTCAGGGATCTGATCACTCCCCATTAAAAAGCTGCATTTATCAAAAACCTTTTTTGCTTCTTCCTCCCTAAATTCCATATCCAATCCCAAATATTCAGCAGAAAGCTCCTTGGTCAGATCATCTGCCGTGGGACCTAAGCCACCTGTCGTGATGACCATATCTGCCCCACGTAAAAAGGCAGTTTCCAAACATTCTTTAAAACGATCAGGATTATCTCCCACTACCGTTTGATAAAAAATAGAAAACCCTAATTCACGGCAAGCCTTTTGAATTTCTGCAGCGTTGGTATTGACGATCTCTCCTAATAATAATTCTGTCCCAACATTGATGATTTCAACCTTCATAAAATCCTCCTATCAAAAAAAGTAGCAATTCTGCTACTAAGATATTTTTCCTAAACCAATCACCATAATACCACCTAAAAGCAAAGCGATTACTGAAGTAATAATCACAGTAACATTATAAGCGGCTGAAAAAGGAATCAGCACCAATGAAGAAGCTACAATTAACCCTAAAATCAGACTTAATGTCCCACGATGATACTTTTTTAGGAAATAACCACATAATTTAGCACTGATGAGAATACCTAAGATGATTCCTACTCCCATGAACGCTAAAGGAATCAGAATATCCATTGAAAAGCTCGTAATATTGGCTAAATATGATTTAAACAAATAATATTCTCCTAAGATCAGCAATACCATTGAACCGCTTACTCCCGGCATTAGCATCGTACCTCCGGCAATGGCACCGATCAAGATCATTTTTATACATAAACCTATTGAAATCGCTGGTAGTATCGGATTGACTGCCACATCCCCTTTACCAGGATTTAAGAATTCTAATCCAAAGATAATGCAAATACCAATAACAAAGGGAAGCAGGCTTAATCGTTCCCCTTTCATCTCTGATTTTAAGAATAATGGAATACTAAACGCAATAAGTCCGATAAACCAGTACATGGTTTGTGTTGGATAATGATTGAATAAGAATTCAATGACTTTAGCGAAGCCTACAAGTCCAATCACCGCCCCAACTAAAACCTGAGCTAAGAAAATGATAGCCTCCATTCTTTTTTTATTATCCTTTGATACTAAATCAGAAATGCTATCCATAACTTTATTAAAAATACCTAAAACCACCATCATGGTTCCGCCGCTGACACCCGGAATAATATTCGCAACGCCTACAGCGATCCCCCCGATTAATGTTTTGATCATAAACTCACCTTACCTTTACAAGTTATGATTATACATAAATTTCTGATTTTATTCAATAAAAAAGGAGTAGTAAGACATTCTTACTACTCGCAGTTTTCAAATTGTGAATTATACAGTGAAGCATAGAAACCATCTTTTGCCAATAAATCTTCATGATTTCCAACCTCAACGATATCTCCGTCGCGCATTACTAAAATAACATCGGCATCTCTGATCGTTGATAAACGATGGGCAATAACGAAGCTTGTTCTGCCTTCCATCAAGCGATCCATTCCCTCTTGAATCAGTACTTCTGTACGCGTATCTACCGAGCTTGTTGCTTCATCTAAAATTAAGATTTTCGGATCGGTTAAGAACGCTCTGGCAATCGTCAGCAACTGCTTTTGACCTTGTGAAACGTTGTTTGATTCTTCATTAATGACCGTATCATACCCATGATCCAAAGTTCTGATAAAATGATCAACATTCGCTACTTTAGCTGCTTCAATCACTTGTTCATCAGTGGCATCTTGCTTACCATACTTCAAGTTTTCTTTGATAGTACCGTTAAACAGCCAAGCATCTTGAAGTACCATACCAAATAAACTTCTTAAATCTTTACGTGTATATTCCTTGATATCATGTCCATCGATCATAATAGATCCGGAATTTAATTCATAGAATCGCATCAATAGCTTAACGATAGTTGTTTTTCCGGCTCCGGTAGGTCCCACAATAGCGACTTTTTGTCCGGAATGAATATGCATATTAAAATCATTAATAATAATCTTATCTTCAAAGTATCCGAAATGAACATTTGCAAATGTAACTGATCCTTTGATAGTACTTTCTCCATTTTGATCGACTATAGCTACTGGATTTGGCGTATCCGGTGTCATTTCTTCTTCAGCTAAGAATTCAAAGACACGTTCAGCAGCTGCTGCAGTAGACTGTAAAACATTCATGATCTGAGCCACTTGCCCGATTGGCTGATTGAATGAACGCACATATTGGATAAATGCCTGAATATCCCCAATCGCAATCGTACCTTGAGTTGCCAGCCAGCCTCCTAATAAACAGACACCTACATACCCCAAATTCCCAACAAAGTTCGTAATTGGATGCATCATGCTTGATAAGAATTGAGATTTCCAAGCTGATTTATATAAGTTTCCGTTATGCACAGCAAACTCTTCAATAGAGGCTTCTTCACCGTTAAATGCTTTTACGACGTCATGTCCGCCATACATTTCTTCGATATGTCCGTTAACATCTCCTAAATAAGCTTGCTGCTGTTTAAAGTATTTTTGTGATCTTTTTGTAATCTGCACCATTAAGACAGCAGAAATAGGCAATACCATCACGGCAAGCAACGTCATTTCCCAGCTGATGCTAAGCATCATGATGAAGATTCCGACTACGGTTGCAATGGACGTAATGATCTGCGACATACTCTGGTTCAAAGATTGAGCAATCGTATCAATATCATTAGTAACACGGCTTAATACTTCCCCGTGTGTTTTAGTATCAAAATATTTTAATGGCATGCGATCCATTTTTTCTGACAATTCTTTACGCATATTGTAGGAAATACTCTGAGAGACTCCTGTCATGATAAATCCTTGAATATATGAGAAGATCGCACTGATTGCATATAATGCAATTAATAAAAGAATAATATTCCAAATAGCATCAAAATCAATGCCTCCGGTTCCCATGACTTTCGCCATGATTCCTTCAGATAATTTTGTAGTTGCCTGCCCTAGAATCTTTGGCCCGATAATCGCAAAGACTGTTGATCCTACTGCAAAGACAATAACGATAAATATTTTAAGATAGAAGGGTTTTAGATAATTTAATAATTTTTTCATCGTCCCTTTAAAGTTTTTTGCTTTTTCACCTGATCCGCGGCCATGACCTCCCGGTCCCATTGCCATTGGTCGACGAGGTGCACTTTTTTGCTGATTACTCATTACCTAGTTCCTCCTTTGACAATTGTGATAAGGCGATTTCTTGGTAAACTGAACAGTTCTTCATCAATTCGTCATGTGTTCCGATTCCGGCAATCTTTCCTTCATCTAAAACGATAATCTGATCTGCCTGCATAATAGAGCTGATTCTTTGTCCGACTAATAGTACAGTACTCTTAGTCTTTTGGCAAAGTTCATTCAAAGCCTTTCTTAATGCTGCATCTGTCTTGAAATCCAGTGCAGAGAAGCTATCATCAAATATATAGATTTCCGGATTTTTCGCAATCGCTCTGGCAATAGACAGACGTTGTTTTTGTCCGCCAGAAACATTAGTTCCGCCTTGAGCAATCGGTGTTTCATATTTTTCTTCTTTTGAAGAAATGAATTCGGTTGCCTGCGCAATATCACTGATGACATCTAGCTCTTCATCTGTTGCAGTTGGATTTCCATAGCGGATATTTGAACCGATAGTACCAGAGAATAAAACACCTGTTTGAGGAACTAAACCAATTTTCTCACGCAAATCATGCTGCGTGACATCTTTTACGTTAATGCCATCAATCAGTACTTCTCCTTCAGTAGCATCATAGAAACGCGGTACCAGCTGAATTAAAGTAGATTTACCTGATCCGGTACTTCCGATAAAGGCTGTCGTTTCCCCCGGTTTGGCAGTGAAGCTGATATTGCTTAAGACATGTTCGGCTGCGTCCGGATAAGAGAAGCTGACATTTTTAAATTCAACGTATCCCTTTTTATTTTCATCAAAATGTTTAGGTTCTTTAGGATCTTCGATAGAAGGCTCCATTTCTAACACTTCGTTTACACGTTTAGCCGCAACAGCAGCTCTTGGAATCATAATCATGATCATTGAAATCATAACAAAGGACATAATAATCTGCATTGAATATTGCATGAATGCCATCATATCCCCAATCGCTAACGTTCCTAAATCAATTTGCTTTGCACCAAACCAAACAATCGCTAAAGAAACACAGTTCATAACTAGCATCATGATTGGCATTACCGTGTTCATGACACGATTGACAAACAAATTGACTTTCCAAGTATTCTTGTTCGCTTCATCAAAACGTTCTTCGGCAAGCTTTTCATTTCCGAATGCACGAATGACTAACATTCCTGATAAGTTTTCTCTCATGACTAAGTTTAATTTATCGACTAATTTTTGTACAATCGTAAATTTTGGCAGGACAATCATAAATGTTGTAATAATAACACCAAATAAAATGACTAAAACGACACCAATGATCCATGCCATTGAGTTTGCGCTGTTTAATACTTTGATTAAGGCACCAAAACCAATGATTGGTGAATAAACAATAACTCTCAAACACATAACGACAACCATTTGAATCTGCTGAATATCGTTGGTTGTACGTGTAATCAGTGATGCGGTAGAGAATTTATTGAATTCTGTTGTTGAGAAATGCTGTACTTTATTAAAAACATCCTGTCTTAATTTTTTGGAAACTCCGGCACCGATACGTGATGAGAAGTACCCCACTGTAATTGCTGCGGCAGAGCCTAATAAAGCAATGCCCAACATCATGCCCCCAATTTTTAAAATATAGTTATTTTGAACGGCATCTGTATCTCTGCCTAATGTTTTATATTCCATCTTTACACCATTACTTGCAGCAATGGTCATTGATGATTCTCCTAATGTATCAAACTTCTCGTCAATACCCTCAGTCATTTCTGCCAGCTGTTCTTTTGGCATCATTTCGATTGCCTGTGCAATCGTAACCCCTTCTGGCAGCTGAGAGAGCATTTGTTCTGCCTGCTCTGAAGTTTGTATTCCGGTCGCTAATAATAATGGCTTTACCATGATATGATTTAAGGCCGTACGGTCAGCTTTATCATTTAAAACATAAATGTCTTTATCCTTAGCGTCTGGATATTTTTTCAGGGTTGCTTCATCGATATTCTGACTTTCCACCAATGTGTAATGTTCATCTAATGTTTTCTGATCTTCTTCTGACATAAATACCTTCATCAGATCATAGGTGTCCTTTGAACATACATCCATGACAGCGTCTTCGAAGCCCCCGGCTTGAATCCCATTCGTGATAATCTTTGACATATAATCCGGCAATGCCAATTCAGTTTGTGCCTGAACATAAAGCAATCCGATTACGATTAAGATCGATACGATAAATGGTTTCAAATATCTTCTTAACTTTATCATCCTTATTCCTTTCCTTTCATATCAATTTTTTCAATGTTTTCATTTATTCGCTGTATCGAAAGAATGAATGTTTTTGCTTCTTCCTCACTAAAACCATCAAATGCATGCTTTGCGACATAGCCGAATGCTTCATAACACTCTTTGATAATGCGTACACCATCATCGGTTATACTGACCTTTTGGATTCGTTTATCGTTCACATCAGTTTCGCGTTTTACATATTCCATCTTCTCTAATCTCTGTAAACGAACAGTCAATGTTGCCGGCTTAATGCGCATTCTTCGAGCGATATCCTTTTGTGTCAGCGGTCCATGCTTTTCTATGACATGCAGTAAAATCGGCGCTTCTGCCGATACTGGAAGATTTGCCATTTGACGTGTCAAGCTATGAAACAACTGATGCGTCATCATACCAAATTGCTGTAAAGTCGTGATATAACCATTTTCTTCCACTCTGTCACCTCCTAAATAGTTAGCAATACTAAATGTTAGCTGTACTAACTATTGTAATTCCATTATAGTTAGTATACTAACTAATGTCAACCATTATCATCTAAATCTTTTTATCTTCTATGTTCATCTTTATTATTTAGGATTAGCATTTCTTAAACATCACGTCATCCTTATATTCCTTTATACTAAATCCTTACTTATATCATAATCAACAATCGTTAACTATACTACCATCAGACATAATAAATGCTGTTGTCTAAACAACAGTTTCTTACCAATGTGTTGATTATTTGTAATCATTCAATCCGATAGCTCTTTTATGACAGCTTTTTTATATAAGCTTGATCCTTTTTGACAGCTTATCTTCTATCTTATTCTCTGACTCATAATAGGTGACAAAAAAACAAACCAAAAATCGGTTTGTCCATCTTATTATCGTATTTGTCCATCACCAAAAATAACGTAGCGATAGGTCGTCATCTGCTGTAAACCTAACGGTCCGCGGGCATGCAGCTTTTGGGTACTGATTCCTAATTCCAAGCCAAAGCCAAACTCTCCGCCATCACTAAAACGAGTTGAGGCATTGATATAGACACAAGCAGAATCAATATGGTCAATAAAGTATTGAGCGCGGCTTTCATCTTGAGTCATGATTGTTTCTGAATGTCCAGTAGAATAGTGCTGAATATGAGCGACTGCTTCCTCCAAGGAATCCACAATCTTTAAATTAAGAATATACTCATTATATTCAGTTGCATAATCTCCCGTGCATATCGGTTCAACATCAATAAATCGAGCAACACGTTCGTCTCCTTTTAAGATAACATGTACCTCTTCCATAGCTTGCTTCAAAGCGGTTAAAAAGGGTTCTGCCACTTCTTTATGAACAAGCAGCGTTTCAATGGCATTGCATACAGAGGGCCTTGATGCTTTGGCATTGACTGCTACTTTCACTGCCTGATTAAGATCTGCTTTCTTATCTACATACTGATGACAGATGCCTGCTCCTGTTTCAATAACAGGCACAGTGGCATTCTTGACTACAAAATCAATCAATCCTTTACCTCCACGCGGAACTGCCACATCAACAAGCCCATTGCTTTGGATTAATTCTAATACAAGGCTTGAAGAATCAATCAGCATCACCGCATGCTCATCTATGATCCCACGCATTGCATCATGAATCAAAGCTACCAACACCTGATTAGTATGATGGGCTTCTTTTCCCCCTTTTAATACACAGGCATTTCCGCTTTTTACACATAAGCAGGCAACATCAATCGTAACATTGGGACGTGATTCATAGATGATTGCCATCACACCAAGAGGAATACTCATTTTCTTTATCAATAATCCATTGGGACGTTGTATGCTTTCTAATTCACGATGCAAGGGATCTTTTTGCTTCACCACAATTTCTACCTGTTTTGCCATTGCTTCAATTTTTTCATAAGTCAATGTCAAACGTTCGATCATTGCCTTGCTTAATTCTGCTGCATTCGCAATATCCTTTTGATTGGCTGTTAGAATTTCCTCTTTTCGCTCGATCAATAAACACGCAATGTTCTTTAAAATCTGATTTCTTTTTTCTTCTGTCAAAAGTGCCAGCTCTTTAGAAGCAGCTTTCACTTCTCTTAACTGATCTTTTAGTTCCATATTATTCCCCCTTAAACCAAGTTCCCACACACATGCCATTTGCTAATTCATGTAGGCGGTGAATATCCTGTCCATTCATAATCACCATATGACAGTGATTCTGTGTTGCATAACGAGCGGCTTTTATTTTCGTTGCCATCCCGCCGGTTCCTAAAGCCGTTTGCTTATCTTCGATCATCTGCAAGATCGCCTCATCAATATGTTCCACCCTTGAGACCAGCTTTGCATCTGCATGAAGATTCGGGTTCTTATCATATAAACCGTCAATATCACTGATTAAAACCAAAAGATCGGCAGACATGATCGGAACCAGTAAAGAAGCTAATGTATCATTATCTCCCACTTTGATTTCTTCCACTGCTAAAGCATCATTTTCATTAATAATCGGAATCACTTCCATTTCAAAAAGGACATGCAAAGTCTGACGCAGATGCTCCAAGCGTTCCCCTTCTTTAAAATCATCATGATTCAATAATACTTGCGCACAGTTAAGCTTAAACATATTGAAAATCACTTCATAATGATGCATTAAATGAGTTTGCCCAATAGCAGCCAAAGCTTGCTTCTTAGCAACTTCTTCTGGCTTTTCAGATAATTTTACAACTCCCATTCCAGCTGCAATCGCACCGGAAGTCACTAACAGAACCTGTTTGTTTTTCTTTTTCAGCAAGGCTATCTGCTGAACCAGCAGCAATACCTTTTCTAAATCAAGAACCCCATTATGATTACATAATGAGGAACTGCCTACCTTTATAATAATACGTTCGATCTTTTCCATATTTTCTCCCCTAAATCTTGAAAAGTTCATGTGAATTTGGTTCGCGTGTCTGATCGCGCAATTCTAAATAGAAGATAGAAATCGCCTGATAGAAACGAATCTGATACGAAGTGATCATCAACAGCATGGAGATGACCAAATAAGTCGAAGTGCCGGCAATGGGTAAAAAACCACAAACTGACATCACTAACAATGATGAAGCAAAGTAAGCTAAATAATTAGGTGTAAAACTCAGCACTAGGCGGATGAAATCATTTATATGCCCGCTCATCATTTTAGCTGATTTAATCAAGGCTTCATTCCAAGCATAATCATAATCTTCGACGATGCAGGGAACTAGAATAAAGACAGCCGACAAATAAAAATAAACGATCACACCTAATCCAATAAACAAAAGCACCCACCAAGAGAAATAATCAGTTAAGAAAAAACTGATCATATCAATACGAAAACTATTTGAAAAGAGTAAATAGATCAAATGATCAAAAACACGATAAAACTGCTCTCCTGCCATATGATATAGAATACTAAACGCGGGAACCATAATCAGCAGCATCGCTCCTACTAAAATAACTTTTCTAACAATATAAGAAGGAAAGTATTTAGCAAACTGCTTAATGCCGATAAAAATATCACTGAATGAAAATTCTTTTACTTCTCCATGATCCAGCATTAACGCCATATGAATAAAACCGTGTGATAAAGTAACCAATAAAAACTCAATCGCTAACGATAAAAAGCCACTGCTGGATAACTGTGCAAGCAAGGTCACACAGTTAATCATATAAAAAGCAGGGACTAACAGACGGTAATAGCTATAAAACATATCATTTGCTTTTTTTCTAATCGCTAAAACATCCATCTAATCCCTCCCCTATGTACTATTTTTATGCTGTAAACTCTATTGTATATTCATGATCCGTCAAGGTATCGATCAAGGTCGTAAGCACTTCTTTTGATTTCTCCTGTGCCTGTTCCAATAATCCTTTTGTTTCCAGATCCAATTCTTTTTCTTCTTTTAGAACTTTCGTAAAATCGACATAGTCCTGAACACTGATCTGATTAAAAATATTTTTTGATTCATTAAATAACTGGATGCTTTTTTCATCGATGACATGACTGGTAATTGTTGCCTGCGGCAGTGTCACCACAATCCTTTGTCCTTCTACTTTTACTTCCAACGCTTCTAAATCGATCCCTGCTTTAATAACGCCATCATAAGACAAAACAAACTCTTTTGTCGTTAACGGGATATTCCAGCCATTAAAATCAATATTATTTTCAAACTTGCCAATATTGGTATATAAATATTCTAAAGTCGTTAACTCACTAGCTGAACGTAATTGCTGAGTAATCAGATCTGACGTAATTTCCGGTTTTGACTGTTTTCCGCCGATAAAAGATCCAATCGTTAAAGAGATAGCCGCTACGATCACAACAAACACGATTTGCTTGATTGTCTTCATATATTTTTTCATTCTTCTACCCCCTAATGCTTATTTACTTGATTATACTATATTTTAAATTAAAGTTTAAGAAAAAAATAGCTAAAGAATTAGCTATTTTGTCATTTTGGAGATTAATTGCACAATCTCATCAATCTTTTCATTTTCTTTACCGTTTTCAAACGCTTCTTTAACACAATGATGAAGATGTCCTTTCAAGACTTCTTGATTAGCTTTTTGAACGAGGGATTCAATAGCTAGAAGCTGATTGGAGATATCGATACAATAGCGATCCTCTTCAATCATTTTGATAACGCCATCCAACTGCCCACGTGCTGTCTTTAAATACTGCAAGGTTTTCTTTTGATCGCCTTTCATTATTCAATACCTGTTACTTTATATCCTGCATCTTCTACTGCTTCTTTAATTTTTCCGTCACTAATATCAGTACTTAATTCAATACGCGCTAATTTATTATCTAAATCCACGTCTGCTTTGACACCGGGAATATTATTCAAAGCTTCCTTTACACGAGACTGACAATGCGCACACATCATTCCTTCAATATAAACTGTTTTTTTCATCTTTATTTCCTCTTTTCTTTCTTTATTTTCGATAGTTGTTGTTTTAAAAAATCTTAAACGTAAAGCATTCGTTACTACACATACGGAAGACAAGCTCATTGCCAATGCCCCAAACATAGGATTCAGTTTTAATTGGAACATCGGATAAAGCAGCCCTGCTGCTAATGGAATACCAATACAATTATAAAAGAATGCCCAAAACAGATTCTGTTTAATATTGCGGACAACTTTATTAGATAAAGCAATCGTCGTTACAACATCATTCAAATCACTTTTCATTAAGATAACATCAGCTGAATCAATAGCAATGTCGCTTCCAGCACCGATCGCAATCCCTACATCGGCACTGCTTAATGCCGGCGCATCGTTGATTCCATCACCGACCATCGCTACAAAATGGTGTTCTGCCTGAAGCTCTCTGATCTTCTTTTCTTTATCCTCCGGCATAGCTTCTGCGATAATTTCATCTAAGTGCAGCTGGTCTTTTAATGCATTGGCACTCAAACGGTTGTCCCCGGTCAGCATCGTGATCTTGATGCCTAAGCGATGAAGCTCATCAATTGCATGATAACTGCTTTCTTTAATATGATCAAACACCGCTGTGATTCCGATCACTTCTCTATCTTTAGCAACATACATGACTGTTTTTCCGGATTTTGCCAATGCCTCCGCTCTTTTCGTATATGCGTTTTCATGAATCCCTAATTGTTCCATTAAACGAATATTTCCTATTGAATAGGCAGTGCCTTCAATATTACCCGTAATACCAAAGCCGGTTTTAGCTTCAAAATCTGTCACCGGTAAAACAGTAACATTTCGTTTTTCTCCCTCTTCTTTAAATGCTAAGGCTAATGGGTGTTCTGAAGTTTTTTCTAAAGCGGTCACAATTGCCAGCAGTTCTATTTTAGTTAACTGATCGGATACAATATCACTTACTCTCGGCTTTCCTTCGGTGATCGTTCCCGTCTTATCCAGCACGATATGATCTACTTTATGGGCATTTTCCAATCCTGTCGCATTGCGAATCAAAATCCCATTTTCAGCTGCTTTTCCAGTTCCGACCATAATAGCGACCGGTGTTGCTAAACCTAAGGCACACGGACAAGAAATAACAAGAACGGCAATCCCAATAGATAAGGAGAAGCTAAATGTTTTTCCAACTAGCAGCCAAACAACAAAAGCAACTGCCGCAATCACCATCACGGTTGGAACAAAGATAGAAGATACTTTATCTGCCAAACTCGCCATCGGTGCTTTGGAATTACTTGCTTCCTCGACCAATGAAATAATCTTTGATAAAGTGGAGTTTTCATTAGTGGTTGTCACTTTAAACTTGAATGCCCCTTGCTTATTCATAGTGGCTCCAATCACTTTATCGTCAACATGCTTTTCTACCGGCATACTCTCACCAGTCAGCATCGACTCGTCGACATAGCTATACCCTTCAACAACAATCCCATCACTAGGAATACTCTGTCCCGGTTTAACTAAAACAATATCACCGATCATTAATTCCTCAACCGGTACCATCACTTCTTGACCATCCTTAATAACTAATGCCTGTTTTGGACTAAGATCAATCAGCTTGGAGATTGCATCCGTTGTTTTACGTTTAGAACGTGCTTCCAAATACTTCCCAAATGTAATCAGTGTTAAAATCATTCCGGCAGATTCAAAATAGAGATCATGAACAAAATGATTGTTCATCACATGCATATCCATATGACCATAAGCAAATGCCATCTCATAAAAAACAAACAAACTGTAAACAAGTGATGCTCCTGATCCAATGGCTATCAAGGTATCCATATTAGGATGTCCTTTAAATAAAGAACGGAATCCTCTGATAAAATATTGACGATTTAAATAGACAATCGGCAGTACTAATAAAAATTGTGTCAATACTAAAATCAAGGCATTCTCATGACCTACAAAGAAAGATGGAATCGGATAAGTAAACATCACGGACATCGATACATACATCAATAAGATCATAAAAACAAATGAATAAATCACGCGATGCTTCATTTCTTTTAACTCATCTTTGACCTCTGTCTTTTGAACGGGACCTTTTTTCCCTTCCGGCTCGGCACCGTAACCGCCGCTGGTCACTGCACTGATGATTTTATTTTGATCCACTTTCGTTTCATCATAATCGACATTCATTGACTGACTCAATAGATTCACTTCAACATGCTCTACCCCATCAATCTTTTTCACACTATTTTCAACAAAAGATGAACAAGCACTGCATGTCATCCCAGTAATACGATATTTTTCTTTCATAAAACTCCTTTCTATCCCTCCCTAGTGGGGGTATGGTTATATCTTAACTTACCCTTTTTATATTTGCAAGAAAATTGCTTAAAATATTTATTCAAATTATAAAAGCATTTTCATTCAAAAAGTGCTATGATAGTAGCATAATGATTGAATGTTAGGAGATAGACAAATGAAATTTTTAGTTTTAGATGTAGGTGGCTCATTTATTAAGTTCGCCATCATTGATGAAAATGGGAAATTCTATAAAAAGGGAAAAACACCTACAGTTCATCGTCACGATAAGGATCAATTTTTAGATATTCTTGAAAACATCTATAAGGAAAACAAAGAAGAGGGATTATCCGGTATTGCTTTATCTGTTCCCGGTGCGGTTGACGTTGAAAAAGGGATTGTTTATAAAGGCGGAGGTGTTCCTTGCCTAGATAAAGTATGCGTCATCGAAGAACTTTCTAAACGTTGCGACGGGATAAAAGTCGCTGTTGAAAATGATGGAAAATCAGCTGGACTGGCAGAAGTGTGGCTTGGTCACGCAAAAGATGTTCAGGATGCCATTGTAATGGTCTTTGGCAGCGGAATCGGCGGTGCGATTATTAAAGATCGTAAGATTCATCGTGGAAATCGCTTAGTGGCTGGGGAAATTTCAAACTTAATCGTTGATTATACACGCCAAGATTTATTAGATGGGAAGCCATTAATCATGAATTTATGGGCATTAAAAGCTTCTGCCGTAGCTTTATCAATACGTGTTGGCAAAATGAAAGGTAAAGACTTTAAAGAATGTCCTGGGGAAAAAATTTACGAATGGGCAGCCGCCGGGGATGAACAATGCATCGAAGCAATTGAAGATATGTACTACAGCATTGCAATGCAAGCCTATAATTTCCAATATACCTATGATCCGGATATTATTTTACTAGGCGGAGGTATCAGTGAACAGCCAAGCTTTTTAACCGGTGTGCAAAAATATGTTGACCTGTTGTCTCAGCATGAACATCAATTCGCTAAACCTGTCATCAAAGCCTGTAAGTTCAATAACGATTCTAATCTTTTAGGAGCTTTATATAACTTCATGCAGCTATATCATATTATTTAAACAATAAATGTCTGAGAAATTTCAGACATTTTTCTATTTGACTTTATTTCTTTTGACCATTAAGATATTAGTTATAATAAAGGGAGGAATTCAAATGAAATGTCTCTATTGCAATAAAGATACACAAAAGGATTATTGCAGTCAGGAATGTCAGCAAAAAGCTGAGCAATACTATCAAAAACAAAGAAAAGGCATGCCTGTTTTTGCCGTTGTGGCTCTCATCTCTATTGGAGTTGCCTTATTATGGAATCATCCTTATCGAACAACGATTAGTCTAATCCTCTTAGGTCTGGATTTCATTGTCTTTCCTTTTACTAAAGCTTCAACGATTCGTCGCTCCGGTATTCAAAAATCAATAACAATCGCTAGAATTATCGGTGGCATTGCACTTCTTTCAGGTATTATTTCTTACTTTTTTATTTAACTGCATTAGAGTCTCTGATGTGGTTTTTATTTTCAAATCAAGTATAATAGAAAGAAGAAGGAGTGACTTTCATGCAGTTTCAGGTTGACAGCTATACACGTGAATATATCAATAAAACAAAACATCATCTATATATTAAACCAGCCGCTCCGCTTAAAAAAGCAGTGGCACATTACACGATTACTTTTCCCAACTATGAATTACCAGTCTCTGATGAACCTACATTACAATTAATACCGGATGTCAGCGGTTGTTTTGTGTTTGACTTTGCCAGAGGGAGAATTAAAGTATGGGGACCTACCACAAAAGTCGTCGGTGTTGCCAATGATCTCAATACCTATCCCTGCCGTTTCTTTGTCGAATTCCTGCCAGGCGGGCTATATCAGGTCTTTGGCAAATCAATTCGGGAAATGGTAGATCAGGAATATGAACTCAAAGATTTGAATCGTAATCTCTACGATCTAATTCATACACAGCTATCAAAGATAACTACTTTTGATGAGCTTGTCGATTTAATGGATGAACTCTTATGTCAGGAAATAAAAAAACATCCTATTGAATCTCCTATCTTAGCTCAAATCGAACATATATATTCCCAGCATATCATACAACGCACCTCTGATATTGCTCATACATTAGGAATAAGCGAACGTCAGCTTAACCGCTGTTTTAATAAATATATTGGTCTGAGTGTCAAAAAATTTTCAAAGATTGTGACTATTAATCATCTCATCAAAGATATGAATCATAAAAATCTGCTGGATCTTACTTTTGATTATTCTTATTTTGATCAGGCACATTTTAATCATGTTTTCAAAGAAATATGTGAGACAACCCCTACTGAGTATATCGAAAACTTGTCCGATTTTTACAATGAATTTTATAAATTCTAAATATAATAAAATACAGGGAGGATAAGAAGATGATAGAATCAAGATGTGGAATTTTATGTAATGAATGTCATTATAAAGAAGAAGTAGGATGTTTGGGATGTATTCATATCAAAAAGCCATTTTGGGGTGAAGAATGTATCATTAAATCATGCTGTGAAAAAAAAGGATACGAACATTGCGGTGAATGTGAAGCTTTCCCATGTGATCAGTTGACTGCCTTTGCTTATGATGAAAAGCAAGGAGATGACGGAAAAAGAATTCGCCAATGCAAGATGTGGAAAGAATGTCAAAAATAAATACTACATACTAAGCCGGCTGTTAAAGTCGGTTTTAATTTGTTGTATATTACCGGTAAAATTCACCTTTTATTAAAAAGTATTAATGTGAATGTATGTGTAAAATTAGAAAATAAAAGTCTTAAAAAAACTTTGATTAAATTTTCATATTTATTATAATAACATTGTAAGATAAAAACACAGTCTGGTTGGTAGTCCAGACATAGCGAAGCTATCAGTAACCTGCCTCCTTGGTTGTCCCTTCTTATTTATAAACTTTAAGGAGGAACAATTATGTCTGTTCAATCGCAATTAACTGTCTTTTTTGATAATCCTTTTTGGATTGGTATCTATGAAATCCGTTTTGATGGAATGCATCAAATCTGCAAGATTCGGTTTGGAAAAGAACCAACTGACCCACAGATTTATCAGATGCTTTTAAAATCTTTCCATCATTTTCATTTCATTGAGCATGCTTCCAACAATATCACTCAGACGGTCAAAATCAACCCTAAGAGGAGACAGCGGCTCGTCAGCAAGCTCATGAATCAACCCACTCCAGCAACAAAAGCACAGCAGATCCTGAAAGCTGAGTATGAAAAAACACAGCAGCTAAGAAAACAGGTATCTAAACAGATGAAAGAATTACAAAAAGATCAGTTATATCAGCTGAGAAAACAAAAAAGAAAGGAAAAGCATAAAGGACATTAATCCTTAGCTTTTCTTTTCTTATTTAGGAAAGGTATACTATCAAAAGCAGATTCTTGCTATGATGAAATAGAGGGGGAATGTAAATGAAAATATTATTTAGTGATGATTACATCATTGATGATAAAATGAGACCGGATCACGGGGGTATTCTGGTTTTAGGTGAAGATCGCATTCAGATCTACTCCAAAGACAATAGTGAAGAAGTATTATGTTTTACTTATGGACAGGTTGTAACGGTCACGATTGAAGTGCTGAGTGAAGTACGTAAAACAAGAGTGCTAGTGTTTGATATTGCAGCCGGTACCCGTTTTCGTTTGAATTTGAATATTCAGACAACAACCCAGTTTTTCGAACTCCAGCCGGATCTTACCGTTGAAGAATTGAAGCAGTTATTTGATCGTTTAGATCAACAAAAAGTAGTGATCCATGATCCTGTTCATCTGCGTGACTTTTACTTGCAGCCACATGGTTCTTTGCAGGCTTATGTCGCTAAACAGTTATCTGAACTCTATCCATTTTGACGCTAAAACAAGACAGCACTTTAATGTCTTGTTTTTTTATTTCAATAATAAACAATAAGTCAGATTTATACACTTGTCTAAATTGAAACAATAGTATATAATAGTTTTGAAATAAAAGGAGATATTAACGATGAAATATAACCCCTATCAAAAATTAACGATCGGTGCTACGCGTACATTAACTGCTTTACAAAAAGCAATGCTGACACTTCTTTCCACAAAATCCTTTGAAGAAATTACAATTCAAGAACTCTGTGATGGCGCTATGCTTCCGCGAGCAACCTTTTATAACTATTTTGATGATAAAAATGACTTATTGCATTACTGCTTTATGGTCTTTCAAAAACAGATCGATCAAACTATACCTGAAGACCTTGCCACCCATAACTACATCTGTACATTGATGGAAAACTGCTTCGATTTTCTTGACCAACATCAAAAAGTTCTTCAAGGCATCTTGGAACACAATCCATCAAGCCGATATTTAATTAACCAGTTCCGTTTTTATTTAACCACATGCATGGTCGAAGCATTTAAAAGCTGTCCTAATCAGAATCGTTATAAAGTTCCCCAAGAGATGGCAGCAAAGGTATACAGTGATGCGGTTCTTACCTTATTAGAATGGAAATATCTGGATAAGAAAGAATGCCCTAAAGAGGAAGCAAAGGTTTATCTTGGAATTATAGTAAAAGGGATTACAGATGAAATATAAGAAAAGGAGAGATACTGATGATTTTTTATTTTAGCGGAACCGGGAATAGCCAGTTAGTGGCTCAAGAAATAGCAGATGTAACCAATGATGAATTGGTCTCAATAAATCAATATCTTAAAGCGAATAAAAGAGGTTGCTTTGAATCTGATAAGCCATGGGTATTTGTCACTCCGACTTATGCATGGCGAATGCCAAGAATTGTAGAGCGTTGGATTCATGATATGTGTTTTAAAAATCAAACAAACGCCTACTTTGTTCTGACTTGCGCCGGAAGCAGCGGCAATGCAATTAGGTATGCCAAAAAAATATGTAAAGAAAAGAAATGGCATTTTATGGGACTATCAGAAATCATCATGCCGGAAAATTATTTGGCTATGTTCCCTACCCCTACAGCTTCTGAATGTCAGGATATATTAGAAAAAGCAAAGCCAAGTATTCAAAATACAGCACAGCAAATCGCAAAAGGAGAACCCTTTAACAATATTTCTCCCTCATTTAAAGGCAAGCTGTCCAGCGGTCCTATTAATTTCCTCTATTACCCTCTGCTTGTTCGTGATAAAGGATTTAAAGTTTCGAAGCAATGTGTATCCTGCAATAAATGTGTGGAGAGATGTCCCCTTAACAACATTGAATTAAAAAATGGTAAGCCAATCTGGAAAGGTAACTGCACCCATTGCATGGCTTGTATTGGTGGGTGCCCAACAAAGGCGATTGAATACAAATCAAAGTCAAAAGATCGCTATCACTATTATATAAAAAAAGACTAACCATTAAAGAAAGGAAGCAACTATGTTGAAAGAACACCTTATTCAAATTGATAAAAACCTATGTATTGGCTGTGGTCAGTGCATCAAAGATTGTCCTGCCAATAATATTGCACTCATCAATAAAAAGGCGCATATAAAACAGCAGCAATGTATTAAATGTGGGCATTGTACAGCGATTTGTCCTAAAAAAGCAGTCTCAATGACCGGTTTTAATGAACCGCCTATTGAATTTAAAGAAAAGACTACAGTGGATTCACATCAGCTCATGCAGGCTTTAAAAACACGACGTACTATCCGTCAGTTTAAAGATCAGCCGATTTCAGATGAAGTCATTCATCAAATCATCGAAGCCGGACGCCTGACTCCAACAGGCAGCAATGCCCAGGATGTTTCTTATATTGTTTTAAAAGATAATCTAAAAGATTTTGAGAGGATTGCCGTTCGTTTATTTAGACGCCTTCTTCCGGTGATCAAATTAATAAACAAGACAGCCAGAGAAGTTCCAATTGATGATGATTTTTTCTTTAAGAAAGCACCCGCAGTCATACTTGTAATCTCTAAAAGTCAAATAAACGGAGCACTTGCTGCAAGTAATATGGCACTAATGGCAGAATCCCATGGCTTAGGAGTTTTATACAGTGGATTTTTTGCGATGGCAGTAAAATATTCGTCAAAGCTCCGTAAACAGCTTCAATTAAAACATGGTAAAGTTATAACAGCGTTAGTATTAGGATATCCTAATGTCAAATATCACCGCACTGCTCAAAAAGAAGAAGCCACTATCCATTATTTCTAACAACATAAAAGAAAATGATATAACCCACATGAGTTATATCATTTTTTTATTCTTTATTTTAAATGAATATCCGCTAAAAGATTAGCTAAACCAATATAAGCTGCAGGAGTCATATCAATCAATGTCTGACGATCAACATCTGACAGCATTTCCAAACTTTCAGAAAATTTCATGATATCCTCTTTCGAAATATTCTTTCCGCGTGTTAATTCCTTTAAGGTATCGTAAGCATCCGGAATTCCATATTTTCTAAGCATGGTCTGAATAGGTTCAGCTAGCACTTCCCATTTTTCATTCAAATCAGAAGCAAGCTTTTCTTTATTAACTACACATTTTTCCAAACCGTCTTTTGTTTCATTGATCGCTTGTAAGGAATAACCGAAAGCTAATCCTAGATTACGCTGGCTTGAAGAATCTGATAGGTCTCTTTGCATACGTGATTTTGGTAATTTATTCGATAAAGCCATACAGATGTTGTTTGACATATCGACATTCGCTTCACTGTTTTCAAAACGGATCGGATTTACTTTATGAGGCATGGTACTGCTTCCCACTTCCCCTTTTACCGGGATTTGTTTAAAGTATTCCATAGAAATGTACAGCCACATATCCACATCGAAATCAACCAATACATTATTGAAATGACGAATACCGTCTAAAATATGACAGGTATAATCATGACTTTCTATTTGAGTCGTCAGCGGATTAAAGGTTAATCCTAAATACTCCTCCACAAATTTCTTTGCCAGCACTTGCCAGTCCAAATGCGGAAAAGCAGTTAAGATAGCACTGTAATTTCCGGTAGCCCCATTGAATTTTGCCTTAATCTGGATGTTTTCAATGTTTTCAATACTTGACATAAAGCGGTAAGCATATACTTTAAATTCTTTCCCAATGGTAGTCGGTGTTGCCGGCTGTCCATGAGTATGAGCCAACATCGCATCTTCTTTATGATCGATTGCCCACTGATTGATGATGCCAGCAAATTCTTTAGCTTTAGGCAGCCATACTTCTTTTAATCCATATTTAATCATGCAGGCATAAGAAGTATTATTGATATCTTCTGAAGTACAGCCAATATGAACAAAGCTCACTAAGTAATCAAAGCCAAAAGCTTTTACCTTTTCACCAATGAAATATTCTACTGCTTTAACGTCATGACGTGTAACACTTTCAATTTCTTTAATACGTTTAAAAGAATCATAATTAAATTCTTTAGTAATCGATTCGATCTTAGGAAGATCCTGAAGATCAAATCGACTTAACACTTCACATTCTACATTTTCAATCAAGAATTTTAACCATTGGATTTCAACGAAAACTCTATACTTGACTAATGCATATTCAGAAAAGTATTCGCCTAGGGCGTCTTTTATTTTTGAATAACGTCCGTCTAATGGACAAAGAGTAAAACTTTCAAATTCTTGTTTTTCCATTCTATTTTCCGCCTTTAAAATAATTTACACCTGCTTCAAATAATTTTTGATCCATTTCACCATAAATATTTTTGAAACGGTTTTCTCCTTGACGTTCACTGTGTCCCATTTTACCGATCACACGTCCGTCAACAGAGACAATTCCTTCAATAGCTGCCAGAGAACCATTAGGGTTATATGGAGATTCCATTGTTGGCTGACCATCCGGTCCAACGTATTGTGTAAAGACTTGTCCGTTTGCGAATAACTCTTCGATTACTTCTTTAGGTCCTACAAAACGTCCTTCTCCATGAGAAATCGGGATAATATGCTGATCCCCTACTTCTACATTCGCTAACCATGGAGATTTAACACTAGAAATACGTGTTGTCACCATTTGTGATAAATGACGGCCGATTGTATTGAATGTCAATGTCGGATCATTCTTAGTCAGATCAGAAATTTTACCATAAGGCAATAATCCTAATTTAACCAAAGCCTGGAATCCATTACAAATACCGATCATTAACCCATCACGGTTTTCCAATAAATCTGTAATTGCCGCTTTTAAACGAGGATTACGTAATACTGTAGCGATAAATTTACCTGATCCTTCCGGTTCATCACCGGCAGAGAATCCTCCTGGCAGCATGACAATATTTGCTGATTGAATTGCTTTTTCTAAATCATCGATAGAATTCGCAATATCCTTTTCTGTTTTATTTCGGATTAATACTAATTCTACTTCTGCTCCTGCTTTTTCGAAAGCACGTTTTGAATCATACTCACAGTTTGTTCCCGGGAACACCGGAATCACAACTTTTGGTGTATCCACAATCACTTTAGCCTTTAGTGAACTTCTTTCATTGCAGTCCTTCACAATGACTTCATCACTTTCAGCAGTCTGAGTCGTTGGATAGATTTTTTCTAAAGTTTCACTGTTTGCCTGATAAGCTTCATCTAAAGCAATGCTTTCTCCTTTATAAGTTAAGGCTTTTGAATCGTTTGTAGAAGCGATCACACGAACATATTCTAAACCGTCAACATCTTTGATATCTTCGATTTCAGCAACAATATGACCATAATTGTTGGCTACTAAGTCATCCATGGTTAATGTATCTGCAAATTCAACACCGATTTCATTACCGAACGCCATCTTGCTGACTGCTTCGATCAATCCGCCTGCTTTTATAGTATAGGCACTTAATATTTTACCCGCTTTTACCAAAGAATATACGGCATCATATTGAGCCCGCATCTGGTCATAATCAAATATATGATACTTATCTTTTTTCAGCATGAACTCAACTAATGTATGTCCGCTTCCTTTTAATTCAGGAGTGACGATATATTGAACTTCCTGAGAAACAATCGCAAAAGAAACTAAGGTTGGCGGTACATGAATATCTTCAAATGATCCTGACATCGAATCTTTTCCACCGATTGAAGGCAGTTTTAATTCTTTTTGAACTTTAAAAGCCCCGAGTAAAGCTGCCATTGGTTTTCCCCAACGTACCGGATCATCTAATAATTTTTCAAAATATTCTTGGAAACTAAAGCGAATTTTATGATAATCGCCACCCATTGCCACAATTTTAGCGATAGATTCGACTACTGCATAGACAGCCCCATGATAAGGTGACCATGTAGAAATTTTCGGATCATATCCATAAGTCATTAAAGACGCTGTTGTGGTTTCTTTTCCTAACACAGGGATTAATGCACACATTCCTTCGGTTTCAGTACGATAAGTTTTTCCGCCATAAGGAGACAATACCGTTGCATTTCCGATTGAAGAGTCGAAACGTTCTACCAATCCTTTTTGAGAACATACAGCTAAATCGCTTAAAACATCTTTTACAGTTGCTTTGAAATCTTTTGCTGTAGCTAAGTGGAATGGCGTACATTTGAAATCAGGTAAAGTGATCTTCACATCCTGATAGCGTTTTGCTCCGGCTGCATCTAAGAAATCACGCTCGATATCTACGATTACCTGTCCCATATGATGCATGACTAAACGTGGTTCTTTGGTTACTGTTGCCACTTGAACGACTTCTAAGTTTTCATCTGCACAGGCTTGCTTGATAAACTCTACATCACTTGGTTCAACCACAATTGCCATTCTTTCCTGAGATTCAGAAACAGCTAATTCAGTTCCGGTTAAACCATCATATTTCTTTAATACATTATCTAGTTCAATATCTAACCCCGGTGCTAATTCTCCGACAGCGACACAAACACCACCGGCTCCAAAGTCATTACAACGAACAATACGTTTACTTACTTCTTCATTTCTGAATAAACGCTGAATTTTTCTTTCTTCTACCGGATTTCCTTTTTGTACCTCTGCTCCGGCAGTTTCAATAGATTTTATATCATGCGATTTTGATGATCCGGTTGCTCCACCAACACCATCACGACCAGTACGTCCGCCAATCAATAAGACAATTTGTCCGGCTTGAGGAATATCACGGATCACCTGATGCTTTGGCGCAGCCGCTACGACAGCACCTAACTCCATACGTTTAGCGACATAGCCTTCATCATAAATTTCATGAACAAAGCCTGTCGTTAATCCGATTTGATTTCCATAAGATGAGAAACCATGAGCAGCTTCACGGCAAATCTTGCTTTGAGGCAGCTTTCCCTTTAATGTTTCTTCGATTGATTTACGCGGATCACCGGCACCGGTAATACGCATTGACTGATACACATAAGCTCTTCCTGATAATGGATCACGGATAGCACCGCCTAAACAAGTCGCTGCACCACCGAAAGGTTCGATTTCAGTTGGATGGTTATGGGTTTCGTTTTTAAACATCAACAGCCATTGTTCATCTCCGGCATTTGTTTTAACAGTGATTTCCACTGAGCAGGCATTGATTTCTTCCGATACTTCCATATCATCCAAATATCCGGTTTTTCTTAATTCCTTCATTGAAATAGTGGCAAGATCCATTAATGTTAACGGTCTTTTTGTTTCAATACCATATACTAAATGACGGCTTGCTTTATAAGATTCAATATCTTGTTCTAAGATTTCTTTGAAAGCACCGTTTTCAATATCTAAATCTGTAATGATTGTACCAAATGTCGTATGACGGCAGTGATCAGACCAGTATGTATCCAGCACTTTGATTTCTGTTTCAGTAGGTTCACGATCGATTGACTTAAAGTAATCCTGTGTTACTTTTAAATCATCATAGTTCATTGCCAATCCCTGATCACGGACAAAATCTCTTAATCCATTTTCATCTAACTGATTGAATCCTGTCAATACAGGAACAGGTTTGATTTCTGGCATTTGATCTGATAAATCTTCATATTTTTCTAATGAAGCTAAACGCTGATCTACTGGGTTGATTAAGAAATCCTGAATTTTCTTAATATCCTCATCTGTTAACTGACCATGCAGTACAAATAATTTTGCACATTTTACTTTTACAGTAGCACTTCCTGTTAAGATTTCAAAGCACTGTTCTGTCGAATCTGCTCTTTGATCATATTGTCCCGGTAAAAATTCAATCGCAAATACTTTAGCATCTCCGCTTGCATATTCTTCTAAATAAACGTCATCTACCATTGGTTCAGATAAAATCGTCGGAATGGCTTCCTTTAATACTTCGTCACTTACTCCTTGAACATCATAGCGATGAACAATGCTTAAGCTTTCAATTTGATTCATTCCTAATTCTTCAATTAACTGGTTCTTTGCAGCTTCTGCTTCCACTGCGTTTTCTTTTCTTTTTTCTACATATACGCGATATACTTTGCTCATACGTGACCCCTCTTAAATTAGACCGATATCATTTCGGTAATATTTACCATCAAAATCGATGACTTTTGCTGCAGCATATACTTTTTCACGAATTTCCTCTAATGAAGATCCTAATGCACAGATATTCAATACACGTCCACCATTTGTAACTACTTGGTGCTGATCATCAAAAGCAGTTCCGGCATGGAAGATAATAATATCTTCTGCCACTTCATCTAAATGTTGAATTAATTTTCCTTTTTCATAGCTGCCAGGATATCCCCCGGAAGCCAAAACCAAACACCCAGCTGATTCTTTTTTCCATTGAATGTTCACAGTTTTTAATTTTCTTTTAGAAACAGCTTCAAAGATATCCAAGATATCCGTTTCTAAACGAAGCAGGATCGATTGTGTTTCCGGATCACCGAAACGAACGTTAAATTCAAGAACCTTGACATCCTGACCATCAATCATTAAACCGATGAAAACGACCCCACGATAATCCATTTGATCTGCTTTTAATCCTTTCATGAAAGGATCTAAGATTTTTTCTTGGAATGTATCTTCTATTTCTTTTGGCAAGAAAGGATTTGGTGAAAAGGTTCCCATTCCGCCTGTATTCGGTCCTTTATTCCCATCAAAAACCTGTTTATGATCTTTGGCACTTACCATAGGTACAATTGTTTCGCCATCTGTAAAACATAATAAAGAGCATTCAAATCCTTTCAAGAATTCTTCAATAACGACTTTACTTCCGGCTTCACCCAAAGTTTTCGTCTCCATAATATCTTTTAATGCTTGAATCGCTTCTTCATGATTTTCACAGATAACAACGCCTTTACCCGCAGCCAAACCATCCGCCTTTATTACAACCGGATAGCTGAAGTTATCCAACGCTAAAACGGCTTCATCATAACTGTTTACTTCTTTATAAGCCGCAGTCGGAATATGATGTTTCATCATAAACTCTTTTGAAAAAGCTTTGCTTCCTTCTAACTGTGCGGCTTTTTTTTGCGGTCCAAAAACCGGACAGCCGATGGCTTCCAGTTCATCTGCCATCCCTAAACACAGCGGATCTTCCGGACCGACAACAGTAAAATCAATATGATTGTCTTTCACAAACTGCTTGATTCCTTCAATATCAGTGACACTGCCTGGATGGCACGTTCCAATCTGAGCAATTCCCGGGTTTCCAGGGATTGCATGAATTTCACTTACTCTTTTACTTTTAGAAAGGGCGTAGGCAATCGCATGTTCACGACCGCCCCCACCGATAATTAATACCTTCATGCCAATCCTCCTAGTGTCTAAAGTGTCTTAATCCAGTGAATACCATTGGCATCTCATTGGCATCACAATAATCGATTGATTCTTGATCTCGAATACTTCCACCAGGTTGGATAACGGCACTGATACCTGCCTTATGTGCAGTTTCTACACTGTCTCCAAATGGGAAATACGCATCACTAGCTAAAACGGCACCATTGAAATCTTTATCCTGATTATTATGTATTGCATTTTCCAATGCCCAAACACGTGAAGTCTGACCCCCACCAATCGCCAGTGTTACTCCGTTTTTAACGATGCAAATCGCATTTGATTTAACAAATTTAACTACTTTCATACCAAATTCCATATCGCTTAACTGCGCCGGTGTCGGCTGTGCTTTAGTGACTACTTTGATTTCCTCGATCATTTTATCGTTGATGTCCTGAACCAGCACTTTTCCTTCTAAATACTTGATATCATATTTAGCTTCACGAGCATCTAAATTCTTTAATTTTAAGATACGTAAATTCTTTTTCTTCTTTAAAACTTCCAAAGCCTCTTCATCAAAATCCGGTGCTGCAACAATTTCAAGGAATGTCTTTTTCATTTCCAAAGCTGTTTCTTTATCAATTTTATAGTTGACAGCTACAATTCCCCCGAAGATAGATTGTGGATCCGCTTCATAAGCTTTTACATAAGAATCATATCCGGTATCGGCAATCGCCACCCCACAAGGAGTAGAGTGCTTAATAGCTGCCGTTACTGTCTGATCTTTAAATTCTCTTACTAAAGCTACTGCTCCATATAAATCGTTAACGTTATTGAATGAAATTTCTTTTCCGTTTAATTGTTCATAATCCAATAAAGTATGTTGTACAAAAGGATCTTCATAAGCATTTGCTCTTTGCTGTGAATTTTCCCCATAACGCAGATGTTCTGTTTTCTTTAAAGAGATATTTAAGATATCCGGGAAATCATCTCCGACTACTCCGGCAAAATAACGTGAGATCATCGCATCATAGCTTCCAGTCATACTAAAGGCTTTATAAGCGAGATTTAATCTGAAATTATAGTCATCTTTTTGATCCTTTAACGCTTCTAGTACTTCATTATAATCCGTTGGATCTGTCACAATTAAAACATCTTTGAAATTCTTAGCTGCAGATCGAATCATAGAAGGTCCGCCAATATCAATATTTTCTATCATATCTTCCATTGGTTTTCCTTCTTTTAATGCTTTTTCAAACTGATATAAATTCACACACACGATATCAATTGGCTGAATATTCATTTTTTCTACTGTTTCAACATGATGAGGATCATCTCTTCTAAACAGCAATCCGCCATGAACCATCGGATGCAAAGTTTTTACACGACCATCTAATATCTCTGGGAATCCTGTCACATCATCAATTGCAATACAGTCTAATCCGGCAGCACACAGCTGCTTCATAGTTCCCCCAGTAGAAACGACTTCATAACCTAAATCTATTAATCCTTTAGCAAATTCAACGATTCCGGTTTTATCCGTTACACTAATTAACGCTCTTTTTTTCATAAGATTTTTGCCCTTCCTTTTTCTACCATAATCTTTCCATCACAAAACAGCTGAACTGCTTTTGGCAAGATACGATGTTCTATTTTTAATACTCTTTGCTGAATGTCTTCTGCCGTTTCCAAGTCCGCAATATCAACGGCTTCTTGAATGACGATAGGTCCGCCATCTACTTCTTCATTTACAAAATGAACGGTTGCCCCACTTACTTTAACCCCTCTTTTCAGTACCGCTTCATGAACATGGATTCCATAGAATCCCGGTCCGCAGAAAGCAGGTATTAAAGATGGATGAATATTTAAAATACGATTCGGATATAACTGAACTAATTTTTCCGGGATGATAGCTAAGTAGCCCGCTAAAACAATTAATTCAACGTTTTCTTCCTGTAATCGTTGAATTAATACATCTTGATCTTTAATTGTTTCAGCCTTGATGGAAGCATTTCTAGCTCTTTCTAACCCATAAGCGTTTTTTCGGTTAGAAACAACTAAAACAATTTCTCCATTGATGCTACCATTTTGGGTAGCATCAATAAGAGATTGCAAATTTGTTCCGCCTCCTGATACAAAGACAGCTATTTTTAGCATAGAGTAACTCCCTTATCCCCTGCTTCAATAGTTCCTACAATATAACATTCATCCCCAGCTTCTTTAATGGCACTCATTGCTGCATCCACATCATTTAGATCTAAGGCAATGATCATTCCTAATCCCATGTTGAATGTGTTATACATCATCTCTTCAGTAATATTTCCATTTTTCGCAATTAATTTAAAGATCGCAGGGACTTCATAGCTGTCTTTTTTAATGACTGCTCTTATTCCATCAGGCAGCATTCTTGGTACATTTTCATCAAATCCGCCACCTGTAATATGTGAACACCCTTTAATTTTAACGCCGGCATTTCTAACGTTTTTAAGTGCTTTTACATAAATTCTAGTCGGTTCAATTAATGCTTCTCCCAACGTTTTTCCTAATTCATCATAATATGTATTCAATGATTCCTTGCTCATTTCAAACACTTGACGTACTAATGAGAATCCGTTGCTGTGAACCCCGCTAGAGGCAATCCCAACTAAAACATCTCCCGGTTTTATATTTTGACCATCGATAATATCTTTTTTATCCACAACCCCTACAGCAAATCCTGCAAGATCATAATCATCTTCCGGCATTAATCCTGGATGTTCTGCTGTTTCTCCTCCAACAAGCGCACATTCAGACTGAACACATCCTTGGGCAACACCACTTACAATTGTCGCAATCTTTTCCGGATAGTTCTTTCCGCAAGCAATATAATCAAGGAAGAATAATGGCTCACCACCAGAACAAACGATATCATTGACACACATTGCCACCGCATCGATTCCGATTGTATCATGCTTATCTAAAATGAATGCTAGTTTTACTTTTGTTCCACAACCATCTGTTCCTGATAATAGAACAGGTTCTTCCATATTCTTAATCGCACTTAAATCAAATGCTCCGGCAAATCCGCCAATGCCACCTAACACTTCCGGTCTCATTGTCTGCTTGATATGCTTTTTCATTAATTCTACTGATTTATAGCCTGCTTCAATATCTACTCCAGCTTTTTTGTAATCCATCTGTAATCTCCTTTTATTTAGTCTGCATTCTTTCCAGAACAGCTTTATAAGTTTCAATCAAATCCCCGATATCCTGTCTGAAAACATCTTTATCATATTTTTGATTGGTTTCTACATCCCATAAACGGCATGTATCCGGTGAGATTTCATCAGCTAATAAAATGTCACCCTCATCACTCTTACCGAATTCTATTTTGAAATCTACAAGTTTCAAATTAAATTTTAAGAAGAATTCTTTCAATATCGCATTAATTTTTAATGTTTCTTCTCTCAAGAAGTTAATTTCGTCACGTGTCGCTAGTTTTAAAGCTACCGCATGATCGTCATTGATCAAAGGATCACCATAATCATCATTCTTATAACTCATTTCAAAGATCGGCTCATCTAACACGATGCCTTCATCCACACCTAATCGTTTGCAAAAGGATCCCGCAGTAATATTTCTAACGATAACTTCTAACGGCAAAATCGTTACTTTTTTTACACGAACATCACGTTCATTCACTTTTTCAATCATGTGTGTTTTGATGCCAGAAGCTTCCAGCATTTCATAAATAATACAAGAAATTGTATTGTTTAATACGCCTTTCCCAGCAAATTGATCATGTTTTGCGCCGTTTCCAGCAGTGGCATCATCTTTGTAATGAATAATATACTCATCTGATTTATCTGTGGCAAATACTTGTTTTGCTTTTCCTTCATATAATGGTTGTGCCATTGTTTTACTTCTCCTTTGATCTCCACTATTTATATTGTTCAATGATTTTAGCGTTTGCGCTTAATGCTTCTGCCGTCATCTCTTCACGATGTTTGTTTAATTTAGCTTTAATGTCATCATGTTTAACTGCCATAATCTGTAAAGCTAAAATCGCAGCATTTTTACTTCCGTCAATCGCTACTGTAGCAACAGGAATTCCTGCTGGCATTTGCACGATCGATAATAATGCATCCATTCCATCTAACGCAGAACCCTTAATAGGCACGCCAATAACAGGTTTAATCGTTTGTGAAGCAATTACGCCAGGTAAATGTGCCGCTTTTCCAGCAGCTGCAATAATCACTTCTGTTCCATCTGTTTCTGTTTCTTTTAAAAATTCGCTTAATGCCGCATGGGCACGATGAGCAGATAATGCACGAACGCTTACCTCTACACCAAAGCTTTTCAAAAAGTCGATTGCGTCAGTCATTTTTGGCAGGTCGCTGGCAGAACCCATAACAATTGCTACTCTCATATTTGTCTCCTTCTTAAAATAATCCAACTATTTTTCCGTTTTCGTCAATATCCATATTGCACGCTGCAGGTACTTTAGGCAAGCCTGGCATTCTCATGATATCTCCTGAAATTGCCACAATAAATCCTGCTCCTGCAGAAACAATAATTTCATTAATTTTAACGGTAAACCCTTTAGGTCGCCCTAAAAGCGTAGGTTGGTCTGATAATGAATACTGTGTTTTTGCCATACAGATTGGTAAATTAGCTAAGCCCAATCTTTCTAAGCGTTTAATCGTTAAGTTTGCTTTTCTATCGAAAATAACGCCTTCAGCACCGTAAACTTCTTTAGCGATGGTCATGATTTTATCTTTAATAGAAGCTTCTTTATCATATAATGGTTTGAATGAAGAGGTTTTCGTTTCCAGCAAAGTAATCAGTTTGTTCGCTAAATCGATTCCACCGTCAGCTCCTAATTCCCAAACCTTGGAAATTGAAACTTCTGCTCCCATTTTCTCGCATTTTTCATTTAACAGCTGTAATTCTGCTTCCGTATCTGTTGGGAAAGCATTGATTGCCACAATTGCCGGCACTCCAAATTTATGAACATTTTCAATGTGTTTTTCTAAGTTTTCAATACCTGAAGCTAAAGCTTCTAAGTTTTCGGTTCCTAATTCTTTTTTATCTACACCGCCATGCATCTTTAATGCACGAACAGTCGCTACAATCACGCAGGCATCCGGTTTTAATCCAGTTTGTGCACACTTGATATCAAAGAATTTTTCTGCTCCTAAGTCTGCTCCGAAGCCTGCTTCTGTAATCGCATAATCGCCTAGCTTCATTGCTAGCTTTGTTGCCATTACAGAGTTGCATCCATGAGCGATATTGGCAAAAGGTCCGCCATGAACAAATACCGGTGTATGATCCAATGTCTGCACCATATTCGGCTTAATTGCATCTTTCAGTAAGATGGTTACTGCTCCTGTTGCTTTTAAATCATCTACAGTGACCGGATTACCGTCATAGTTATAAGCGACAATCATTCTTGCAGCACGCTGCTTCAAATCTTCTAAGTCACTCGCTAAACAAAGGATTGCCATTACCTCTGAAGCTACTGTAATATCAAATCCGTCTTCTCTTGGAACTCCGTTTGTTTTTCCGCCTAAGCCACATACCGTATGTCTTAAAGCACGGTCATTTAAATCAACCACACGTTTCCATACGATACTGCGTGTATCAATATTCAATGGATTCCCTTGCTGTAAAGAATTATCCAGCATTGCTGAGATTAAGTTGTTTGCCGCCGTGATCGCATGAATATCTCCGGTAAAATGAAGATTAATATCTTCCATCGGAACTACTTGAGCATAGCCACCGCCTGCCGCTCCGCCTTTAACTCCAAAACAAGGTCCTAAAGATGGTTCACGCATCGCCACGATTGCATTTTTTCCAATCTTATTCATTGCTTGACCAAGACCGATCATGGTCGTTGTTTTCCCTTCACCGGCTGGTGTAGGATTGATCGCTGTTACTAAGATCAATTTTCCATCTTTTTCATTTTCTAAACTCTTGATAGTTTCTAGTGAAATTTTCGCTTTATACTTCCCATAAAGCTCTAAATCATCTTCTTCTAAGCCAATCTTACTTGCTACTTCTTTAATCGGTAGCATTGTCGCTTCTTGAGCAATTTCAACATCAGTTTTCATTCATGACACCCTTTCCTTGAAATTAAATAAGGGGAAATACCCGTCCCCCCTCTTAAAAACTTAAAAAACGCATTAAAATATAATGCTTTTTTTAATCTTGTAGTCTACACTTATGGGGTGTAGGTAGAGACTCTTGACCCATGCATTCAAAAATATACAAGATAATACAACATTCATCTAATTTATACCATATTTAGGGCTATTTCACAATAATATTTCTTTTAAATCAAAAATTTAGTAATGTAAGCCCTTTGATAAATAATAGTACCATTCTGTCAGTGCTTTTAACGTAATAAACAAACAAAAATCGTACTCTCGTACGATCTAAATAAAATATTTCCCAACCAGACACCACATGATAAAAACGGAACCTACCGGCATTGTCCAGTAATACATTTTAGCCTTATTAGAACTGATGCCAAACTGCTTAGGATATTTATCAATGATATATAAAAGAATAACGTGTGCCGCTAATAATAGTGCCCCCCATCAAAGGAATGACTACACGTGTGTCTGCATAATTTCCTGATCTTCCAAATAAATCTATGTGCATTGCCACTGTTTTGGGCAAACGCCACCAAAAACATCCCGCTAAAAGCCAAGGTAATATAACGATAAGATGAGTGGTGTATTTTTTCATTTTGCTCTCTCCCTCATTTAAGTAGATGATTCATACTATTTCTAACTATGTTCTTTCTTTTATTATATCTTTATTTAACTGCAATTACCAGACAGCAAAAAAACTGTTACTTCCGCAACAGTTTTTATAATTTTGTAAATTCCCATGCACCCGCAGTCTGATCCACCAAACGCTGGATATCCCAGTGCAAATCACTTCTTTTAGGACTGTTTGGATCATTTAAAATGATCTGTCCTTTTTCATCAATACCGGTTAATACGATAAAGTGTCCAGAGGGTGTAAAATCTCCGGGACCAACACTTAAAATAACTAAATGTCCTTGATTTAAAGCATCTAATATGCTTTGGGCGTTGCCTGACAGCTGCGTCCCTTGCACGCCAAAGGCACTGGCTCCTTCTGACATTAATGTCCACATCGTCCCGACATCTTGTACATAATAACCGTTATCATATGCAAATTGTGCAACGGATCGCGGATTAATGTCACGATTGCCTGTAAGGGCGGAAATCACCATCGCTAATGAAGTGGGACCACAGGCATTCAGTCCCATCATTTCATCAGCATAATAATCATAACCCCAGCGAGAATCCCATTGAATAAATAAAGGAACCTCTCTCTTAAAATCCTGCTCCGTTAACACAATATCATCGAAATGCTGTCGATTCGGATAATTGTAAACATAATCAATTTCTTCTTCATAGACAAGAAGAACCGATACCAAAGCTCGCGGATAGTTCTTCAAATTGTAAATAATCTCTTGAACTTTTTCATTATCCGGATACAATTCATTTAATTGAATGGCTAACGGATCTGTTAAGCCTAAAGATTTCTTTTGTTTCATAAAGATACCGGACTGCAACAAATAAGCGCTCCCGCCGATTATAATTCCAAAAACAACGATCACTAGCAACAACCTTTTTACTGCACGCTTACTCATTGCATTACCTCCCATCTTATAAATACTATGATATGTCTTTTAATTTCATTCTTCTAAATGATAATGCATATAGCACTACGGTTAATAGTCCATAGCCTCCGACAACGATCACATTGTTCAATGTCCTATTTAGCACCATCAGACTTCCCGAGGTCAATGTGACATCAACATCGGTAGGAATATTTTTAAACAAATTCGTAAAGACATTATATACTTCTATTTGACCTGACGAGCTAGATAGCTGTCCTATTAATTGTGTAAATGAATTAAAGATTAAGCCGAACTGATAGTTAAGATCAAAGAGATATAAATGCATTTTATCATAAACACCTAATGATTGTGTTATCGTTCTCGCTATAGGAATGATACCAAAGATTAAGAAACCAATCAATGACAGAATTAACAATGCGGGTACTTTTTTCTTAAAACAGGTAGAAAGAAAGCTTCCGATTGCACCGGCAATTAGGATGACAAACGCCCCATACAGCAAGAAAACAAACGTATATTTTAATAAATAAATCAGAATATCCTGATCCGGCTGAGCTCTTAAGGTAAAGATTCCCAGTACGATCAACAAAGAAATACCAAGATAGGTCATAGCCCCTGCCAGCATACCGCCAATTTTGCCTACTACCAGTTCATAACGGCTCACCGGTTTTGATAAAAGCAAACGCAGCGTTCCTTCATGCAATTCATTGGCAAACAGTCCTGATGAAGTATTGGCAACGATCATCCAAATACAAAGACCGGCGATTAAAACAAAGGTCAGCATGCAGTACATCACGGCTAAACGTTGTGACAAATAGACAAATGTAGGCGTTCTTGTCATGACATCCAGATAGTCTCCGGCAAGCAGATATCCTGCAAAAAGACTAGCCGCCACAACAATCGGCATTGTGACATAGGTAAACATTTTAGAATAGGTTTTATTAAATATGTGCTTCATTTTGTTCTCCCTCCACTAATTGTTTATATAGATTTTCCAAAGTCACGGCTTCTTCCTGCAGTAAATCTAACGTTAAATGATTCTGATAAATAAATTCAACAATCTCTTGTTTACAGACTTTTTTATCACCGGCTTTAATTCTGAGCTTATCTTTTAATAATGAACAGTCATAGCCCCTTTTTGTCAGATAGTCTTCCATCATTAGATTATCCGAACAGCTGACCAGCAATACTTCTTTATTAAACATTTCCTGTACTTGAGATAACGGCTGATCTAAAACGATTCTTCCTTTATTAATCATAATGACATGATCGATAATCATTTCCAGTTCAGTTAAGACATGAGAACTAATCAATACTGTCATCTTCTTTTGGGTAACCAATCGTTTTAAAGTATCAATAATTTCCATACGGCTGGTTGGATCTAAGTTAGCCGTAGGTTCATCCAGTAATAGAATTTCCGGATCGTGGATCATCGCCTGAATCAATCCTACTTTTTTCTTCATCCCGGTTGAAAACTTATTGACCTTTTTAAATATATGAGCTTCTAAATCAAATTCTTTAATTAATTCCTTCGTTCTCTTTATGGCTTCGTCATAAGTTAATCCTGACAAAGTCCCCATATAAACCAAATATTCTAAGCAATTCATATCACTGTAAAAAGAAGGAAACTCAGGTGAATACCCCATGATTTGCTTAGCTTCTTGCGATCCTAAAGGAAAGCCTTTTACACTGCCTGTTCCTAAAGTTGGATATATCAGTCCCATTAATAAAGACATGGTGGTTGACTTTCCTGCTCCATTTGGTCCGATAATTCCATAGATTTTTCCGCTTTCCAATGAGAATGACAGATCATCGATCGCTGTAAAATCACCAAACTTTTTATTCAAATGTGATATTTCAATAATTTTATCCACGTTTAACACCTGCCTTTTTATTTAAACGATATTTAGGATAGAACAGTAAGCCTGCGATTAGCCCTAATACCAGTACTAAACCAAAGTTAAAGAAATAACTTAAAGCATGTCCTTTTTTCACATTGACATGTACCGTTTGATGTGTTGTTTTGCCATAGCCATCATTATAAGATAAGGTTAGATTATGTTCCCCCTCCAGCAAACGGAATGTTGCTTCATTGGCAGCTGTGGTCACCACCGTTTCACCGCCGTCTGAAATTGTCATCTTCCCATTCTTATCGCTCTGCCATTGTAATGTCATATATCCGCCGTTAATCGTTTCCGACGTTTCATTCAGATTAAAATCAATGGCATCATCAAGCATATAAAGATTTCCTTCATTATTTGAAATAAGCAAATGTGTATCCGTTATATTTTTAGCGTATTGAACACTGGTTGCAAACCCGGCAATCGGAGCTTCTTGTTCATAGTCGTAAATCTGCATAAACCCATCTAAGTTAAACATCACTTTTTTACTTCCTTCTACTCCGATTAATACAAAATCATCGGATATATCCTGCATCACTTCGATCGATTTTATTTCCTCAAACGTTGTACTGTCTTTGATGGAAAGCATAGTTTTAGTACGATAGCTGTTTTCATCAACAACAGAAGTTAAATAAGCAATATCTTTCTTTCCATCCCCATTGGCATCTTCAAGCAGCGCAATTTTATGACTGTTTGGATCAATCTTAATTGGGATCATGCCTTCTTGTGCCATTGGCTGCTGCCATGAATGCTGCCCGTATTCCGGATAAGTGTTATGTGAATCTAAAGTTTCACCAGTGTCTCCATTCACAATCTCAATGTAGCCCTCTGGGGTATTATAAACAATATCATCAGTACCATCCTGATTGTAATCAACACCTGGAAATTCAAAAGATTCTCCCCAATTGTAGACACCGTCTTTCATTAAATCATATTTTGTCTGCAATGTTTTTCCGTCAATAACACGATATACCTGATAATTGTTTGCATTTCTTGCATTGATAATTACATCATGAATCCCATCATGATTTAAATCTTCCATTTGCAAAGCCTGCACCTGATTCTGCAGATCCTTTGCATAATCTATTTTAATCCCTGATTTCGCATAAGATATTTCGTATCCCAAAACTCTTGAATAATAAAGATTTGCCTGTGTTTCACCAAATAAAATAAAATCAGATATGCCATCATTATTGACATCACCAACTTCAATTACTAACCCTGCCTCTTCAGCAGATGGAGAATACATCGATTTTAAAGTCATGCTTTTTCCGTCAATAATAAAGCTGTCAACTAATATTTCGTTGATTCCATCATTATTCATATCCTTAAAATAACTGATTTTTTCACCAATAACATAATGTGTATAGGCTTTTCCATTCTCATCCACACCTTTATCCATTACAACTGGTTCATTCACCAGCAATGCACCATTATCAGCATCCACAATTAAAATATGGCTTGCCTCTACTACGCTATTGCTGTTGCGTTTGTTTACCAGCATCAGCAAATGATTAGTTTCTTCATCATAGTGAATGGCTTCTAACCCATTGGAATTGCCAATAAATTCCTCCGGCAAATCAAAGTTAAATAAAACCTCATCCTTATTGCCATTGTTTAATTTTTTGATCTTTGTAGTTAAGCCACTTTCACTATACCCAACCAGCATTCCCTGATCCGTATTGGCAATGATCGAAGCCATTGATAAGTTACCGACATATTCGATTGATTTAAAATCATTGGATACATAGAAAGTCACATTGCCTTCACTTTGAATTAAGTAGCGATCTTCTACTTTAATAATCTTAATTTTTTCATCTTTTTCTTTAATAGATGGAGCCTTGATGCTTTCTTGTACAATCATTTGTCCATCTTCCAAAGAATAAATATTTACTTTCAATTCTCCTTTTTTACTGTAGCTAGGTGCAATGATGACATCTTGCCCTTGATAAGTAGAAAGGATAGCATTTGAAGATTTTAAGTTGTATTGTTCAAAATTGAAAGTCTGCGTGATCTGATTAGTCTGCTGATCATAAATGGCAAGAGCAGGAAGAATTACCGGTTGTTCTCCTCCCATCATCATTCCGCCATCTGACTTAAAAGCTTGTGCCTTTTCATTGCCTAAGAAACCGCTGATTAAAAAAGCTTGATCTTTTAACGGTTCTATTGTATATCCCATAAATCCATTCGTTGTTATTCCGGTTGGAAATACGGTTGGACGATACTGACTGTCATAGCCAGCATTAGACGACAGCTGACGGATCAGCTGTTCTTCACTAATCATACCTAAATCAACGCTACCTATGAAATCTCCAGTATCTTTATTTAATTGTACAAGTGTTCCGTTTTCTGCGGTTACAAAAAGAGAATCATTAACCCAATAAAGATCCCAGACATTTAATTGAACTGCACTGGTGCGGCTAGGATCCATTGTGGGCACCTGTAGTTTTCCTGTCAGCTGCAGGGACCACTGCACTTTGCCGGTATTGCGGTCTAACATTTTTACCATTCCGGTTTGACAGGTAAAAGCAAGTCCATTATCTTCTACCGGTATCATTTTCCAAATATTATCTTTTTCTTCATAATCAAAGATTTGGTTACCTTCTAAATCTAAACAGACAATATGATAATCATATAAAATATAGATGAACTCATCTTTATATAAAAGCTGAAGAATTTTTGAATTTTCTTCAAATTGTCCTTTTCCCTGTTCTGTATTTAAATGATGATAATTCTTAGAAAATAAAACCTTAGAGTCTTCACTGCTGATTAAAGCAACATTATCCTGTCCGTTAGGACTATCCATATAAACAAGGATATCGTTTTGTCCGCCCTTGTTCACATCGCTCACGATCTCATAGTCTTTTACCGGATAACTTGTTGTAACTTTGAACTGATCGTTTCCGATAATGGTTAATCCTTCACTTGTCGCAAGCATGTAGCCTGATAAACTGTCACTTATATTCACATATTTTGCAGAGCTTGTGCTCTTGGCATCTAATCCATCACTATAAGGCGTTAGTGAGGATGATGACTGACCATGAATCGGACTGAACGTGCTTGCGGCAACCACGATCATGGTCATAATGATTGATAATCGTTTTTTCATAATCTTCCCTCCGTCCATATCCTAACATGAAAAAAACACAAAAAACGGGTTTTAAGAGAATCTTAAGAAATATTAAAAATTTCTTTTTTAGATATTTAAAAAGTAATTGTAGATTTCCATTTTTTATAAGGAATTTTATCTTATTTGACCTAAAAATGACTGAAAGTGCAATTGACTTTAGAGCCTCTTTACTTTATACTAAGTCTAGGTAATTACGGTTGCCTTAAAGATGCATGAATAGTTATTGTATTCATACGGAAATTGAAATCATAATCAAATGAAAGGAGTTTATTAAAACATGATTTATTCACATGAAGTAGAACAAATGTGTAGTGTTAAAATTGGCGCTTCACACGGATGTGCTCCAATTCCAGAAGAAGGAAAATGGGTATATTCAAAAGAAATTAAAGACATCAGCGGTTTAACACATGGTATCGGTTGGTGTGCACCTCAGCAAGGGGCTTGTAAATTAACTTTAAATGTTAAAGAAGGAATCATTGAAGAAGCATTGATTGAAACAATCGGATGTTCAGGGATGACTCACTCTGCAGCAATGGCTTCTGAAGCTTTAGTTGGTAAAACTTTATTAGAAGGTTTAAACACTGACTTAGTTTGTGATGCTATCAATACTGCAATGAGAGAATTATTCTTACAAATCGTTTATGGACGTACTCAATCTGCTTTCTCAGAAGGTGGATTACCTATCGGTGCCGGACTTGAAGATTTAGGTAAAGGTTTAAGAAGTATGACTGGTACATCTTATGCAACTAAATTAAAAGGACCTAGATACTTAGAATTAACTGAAGGTTACATTAACAAAATCGCTTTAGATGCTAATGGGGAAATCATCGGTTATGAATTCATCAACTTAGGTAGAATGATGGATATGATTAAAGCTGGAAAAGATGCTAATGAAGCAATGGCTGAAGCTACTGGAACTTACGGTAGATTTGAAGAAGCTGCTAAGTACATCGATCCAAGAAAGGAATAATAGGGGGTACAAACAATGGCATTATTTGAAAGTTATGAAAGAAGAATTGATCAAATTAACGCTGCATTAGCAAAATTTGATATCAAATCTATCGAAGAAGCAAAAGCTATCTGCGATGAAAAAGGAATTAATGTTTACGATATCGTAAAATCAACTCAGCCAATCTGTTTTGAAAATGCTTGTTGGGCTTACACTGTAGGTGCTGCAATGGCAATCAAAAACGGTGATACTAAAGCTGTAGATGCCGCTAAAACAATCGGTATCGGGTTACAATCATTCTGTATTCCAGGATCTGTAGCTGATGATCGTAAAGTTGGTTTAGGACATGGTAACTTAGGTTCAATGTTATTAGATGAAAACACAGAATGTTTCGCTTTCTTAGCCGGACATGAATCTTTCGCTGCTGCTGAAGGAGCTATCAAGATCGCTGAAAAAGCTAACAAAGTTAGAACTAAACCATTAAGAGTTATCTTAAACGGTTTAGGTAAAGATGCTGCTAAAATCATCTCAAGAATCAATGGATTCACTTATGTAGAAACTCAATTTGATTATTTCACAGGAGAAGTAAAAGTTCTTTCTACTACTGCTTACTCAGATGGACCAAGAGCAAAAGTAAACTGCTATGGTGCTGATGATGTTCGTGAAGGGGTAGCAATCATGCATCGTGAAGGTGTAGATGTATCAATCACTGGTAACTCTACAAACCCTACTCGTTTCCAACATCCTGTTGCTGGTACATATAAAAAAGAATGTATCGAACAAGGTAAAAAATATTTCTCAGTAGCTTCTGGTGGTGGTACTGGACGTACATTACACCCAGATAATATGGGAGCTGGACCTGCTTCTTATGGTATGACTGATACTATGGGACGTATGCATTCAGATGCTCAATTCGCTGGTTCTTCATCAGTTCCTGCTCACGTAGAAATGATGGGATTAATCGGTATGGGTAACAACCCAATGGTTGGAGCAACTGTTGCTGTAGCTGTAGCGATCGAAGAAGCTTGTAAATAATTTATACTATAAAACATGAAGTCATGATGGAAATCATGGCTTTTTTATCTTTACAAAAATAAAAAGCAATCCAAAGATTGCTAAATACTTCTTTATAATCTGCTTGCTTCATAACTAAATTCTTCAAAACTATTTACAAAATGGTATGGCTCATATTCACCATAGGCAGTTGGTCTAGTAATGGCTACAACTTGAATATCATCACCTAGTTTTTCTTGTAATTCAGATGCAAAATCTGCCAATTCTTTTCCACGCTTTGCCTTTAATGCAACACATCCTGATTTTTTAAATCTCTTAGCAACAATGTAACACATCTTCTAGCACCTCCTCCAAGTCTTCTGATGATTTTATTCTACCATTTTCATAATATTTTCGCAATAGCAGTCCCAAAGAATCATCATATCCTCGCTTATAGAACTTATCATGTAACCAATCATTAAGTTGTCTATCATAATAAGTATTAAATTGAATTTCAATTGGGTAATGATAATTAATCTTTTTGATAATAAACATGTATACCTCGATATCCATCATCATTTGACTTTCCCTTTGACATATCAACTAATCTAATCTTATTTTCTTTTTCTAATTCTAAAACTTCATCATATGATTTGCAAATAACTCGAAAACCAAGCATATCATTAAATACCCTACTATACGTTGTACTAGGATAATAACGTTCAAATTTTAATTTTGCAGAAGATACACTTTTTATACGTGAATCCAATGGCAAATCATCAATAATATCTAAAGAGAAATACCAATTATTAATTAATTTGATTTCCTTCAATACTTCTTCTTTATTGAAATGAGATAAAGTTCTTTTAAAATTTACACCTAATTTTGATTCATACGACAATGATTCAAGAATTTCAATACTCAATCCTATTTTATCAAGTATATACATAATTTATTCACCTCACATAATTTTACTACAAGTATATTATTGATTAAATTCTTATTTTTATTAAAAGATTTATTTACTCACTATAATTCCCTTCAACATAAAATATTTACTTGCAATTAAATTGCTAAAACTTCACCAGACTTTTAGAGTTGATATGCGAGGTTATGGGTTGCACACAAATCATATACTATTTTAAATGATTTGATTTTTCGAAACTTAATAAGATTTGGTGACACTTAAATAGATTTAAGTAGACTTAGAAATTTATTTAGGACAATGCTAGCCGTTTCGATTGAAGAAGCTTATAAATAATTACATTTTTATATTAAAATACGAAAATTTATGATTTAATCAGGAATTTTATTTATGCAAAATTTGTTTGCTCAGCAATAAGGATTGTCTATAATAAATTTTATACTGTTAATTTATATATTAATTAAGTTTCTCAATGATTAAATGAGAACCATTTTATTAAATAAGCTTTTTTATAAAGTGTGTTTTTGATACAATTACTTTAGAATGATAAATAACCTATTGGAAGCAGACGGGTTATTTATTTAATATATATTTTTAGGTTAGATGATATTTTATATGGAGATATGCGTATTATGAAGTTTGATAAAGTAACGGATATCCCTAGAGTCATCTATTAGTAGAAAAATCATAGAAAATAGTTTATTAATCAGACTTATAGCTATGTTAAATTGGATTATTCTATTTGAGAATAAGAATGGAGAGTCAAAAATATGAAAGAATATATAGAATTTAAGATAAAGACAAGAAATTTAGTCATATTAGGGATTATTGTATTCATGGTTTGCAGTGTTGGAGCATATTATTTTTGGTGTTCATATCATCCTGAAGTTACTATTCAAATCAGTGATGGCGGCACAGGAAAAGAAGGCATTAAAATTGAAGCACCCCATATCAGTATTGCACCGACTGGAATTGCGGACCCTTCTGCATCTATAGAGTTAAAACTTAACAGTATTATTATGCAGCATGAATTCTTTTGTACATATATACGGGACACTTATGAAACATCGAATATCAAACTAGATATAGAAATCCAAGATAATGAAACTACTCTTAAATATTTAGGAACAGCTACCACCAAAGAAGGAAAAATTGATAATATTGAAAAAAGTTTTGACTGTGGATTTTCACTGAATGCAAATATTATTGATAACAATTAAAAGTGTGTAAGTAAATAAAATCATTTAGGATATCGAGCTAAACACGTTGTGACCTTGTCATGAATCCTAAGCTAATTCAAAACCAGCGACCAATTACGGATCGTTCTCATCCCATTTCCGTTTAAACTCTGTACATCGAAAATATAGTTATTTAAATAAGGCACTTTTATTTGTAGAGATGCCTTTTTACATTACCATGCAAAAATTTGAATAAATAGATTCAGTCGCATTTGTTGTATCATAACCTGACGCACATCACTGCCATAGTCAACTAGCTGTTCTACAAATTTGTAGTTTTTTCTCCATACAGCGATGGTACCTAAATTGTACTTGTAACTTTATTAGGAGTACAGCTTTTTGTATTCCAGCATAATTATATCTTATTAGTAGTTTTAGATTAGATGCGTTCTTTACCGGATTTTATAGATACTAAAAAGGCAATACCACATTGGACTGCCTAAAATAATAATTATTTAATTATGTGTGATCCCTTTATTATAATCATCCCTCTGTCATCTAAAGATGACAGAATAAATAAAATAAATTACCCATGATTGTCATATAATTGTGCCTGTGCTTCCCACAGTTGACTATATAATCCTCTTTTATCATTCACCAATTCCTCATGACTGCCTTCCTGAACAATCATTCCATCTTCAAGCACAAAGATTCTTTTACTGAATTTGCAGCTACTCATTCTATGAGTAACAAAAATATATCCTTTATATAATGCTCGTGCTATTTCAAACATCTGTGACTCACCAGCACTCGATTAGGTTAATTTCCTTATATAGATATAGCATATTTCTTATAATTCTATTGAATGATTTCAAAGCAGTTCTCCCGCATAGAATCTAATAATTTCACAAGTTTCTTCCGTTTATCTTTTTTATTTCTCATAGTATTAACCAATCCCTTTATTAAATGATTCTTCATATGAAGCCTCTCAAAGCGATATTTTACTTTATTATAACTTTTACAGACATAATTCGCAATATATTACAATTCTCCTCTCAGTTTTTAAAATAGTAAAACAGCCCTGCTTCAAAGCTGAGCCAATAACATGTATTAGATATAGATAAATCCCCACCATAGTTGTTATATTGAGTATTGTATAGATTCTTAATATACTTGTTGTAAAAAATCATTTTTAGTATAATTATATTCTATAAGAAGGTGATGGATATGTTAAATCAGAAAATAAACAATGTGATTCTAAGTAATGATGTATGGGATGTACGTCATGTATTAGCAAGGTATATAAAGACCAATATGACTAAAGTATCTCGTATGACCTTAACCGAAATCGCAGATGAATGTCATGTTTCTAAAGGAATGGTTTCCAAGTTTATTAAGGAATTAGGATATCGTGATTACATACAGTTTAAAAAAGACTGTAATGATTATCTACGCTATTGTAAAGATAATATACCAAAAGATGCACGTATATTCGACAATGAATTAAATAAAGCTTTGGATTCCTTTATAAAAATAGTAAATACGAATAACAATAGTATGCTGCCACAATCGATCGATTATTTTTGTGAGGATGTTTATTCTTCAAAATATTTATATGTATATGGTAAAGATAACAGGGAAGTTTTAGCTTCTAGGTTTCAAATGATGATGGATGATATGAATAGTGCTGAAATTATGGGATTTACAGTGATCTTAGTGACAGATTTGATAAAAGAAAGAGTGATTGAAGACAATTCAATCTTTTTATCCTTTAGTCAAGCTATTGAAAATGATATTAAAAACATGTTTGAAGAATGTATACACTGGAATATCTCTGATTTTTTCAAACAGAATACTGATTTAACAACGCTTTATTTATTTTATTGGATTGAATCCTTTTCTAAACAAATCTATGTTTACAAACTGTGAACCTAGATTTTTCTTATTGTGCTAAAATGAATTGCGATAAGGAGGATTTATAATATGAGTATTCAATTAAAAGGAAAAAACGTATTGATTACAGGAGGTTCCAGTGGTATGGGACTGGAAATGACAAAAGAACTATTAATCCATGGTGCTACCGTTATTATGTCATCATTTAAAGAAAGTGAATTAGATAATGCTTATAAATTATTATCAAAAAATTATAAGAATATATACACTATGCAAATGGACATAACAAAAGAGGATTCAGTAAAAAATGCAGCAGATTGGTACAACAGTCATTTTGATCATTTAGATGTATTAATTAACGGAGCAGGTGTCGGTGATAATGTGAAGGGAATGGATAAATTAAAGCCTGGACATCACTTTTATGAAATTCCTGTAGATTCATTTCGCATGATTATAGAAACTAATTTTACAGGATATTTTATAGTATCAAAATACTTTGTACCTCTGATGGCAAAAAATGGTAAGGGTAAACTTGTCTATATTTCTACTAGCACTAATACAATGACAATGCCGGGGCAGATTCCTTATGGACCTTCTAAAGCCGCCTCTGAAACTATGACTGCTATTCTCGCAGAAGAATTAAAGGCATTAAATATTACAGTAAATGTCATCTGTCCAGGAGGATTTACAGATACTGCAATGGCAAAAAAAGGAGTTAAAGAATTTTTTAAAAAGAATAATATGCCAATTTTAGAACCTACAGTAATGAATAAGATCGCATTGTTTTTAGCTTCCGATTTATCCGATAAATTTAATAATGAAAAATTAATCGGTAAAGAATTCGATCAATGGCTAGAAGATAGAAACATCACATTGGATATTTAAAGATTTTAATAAAAAGCATACTGCTAAGTGGGAAAACTGTGTAAGTTAAAAATGTCTTATACAGTTTTTTTCTATATCTAAAACAAGAAAACAGTAAGCCTCATCAATAGTTAATCATATAATCCAACAAATGAAACTAAATATTAATCTTTACTATAGCATTGGATAAAACAAATTTATTAATAAAGATTCAATATAGTTTCAATCCCACTGTATCAGCATTTTTAAACTACTAACACATAATGAGCTGTATCCTTTGGCTTTCTCAGTCACTTTTGATAATCTCCAATTTTTCGTGAGTCATTTACCTGTATAAAAAACACACTTTTATCAAGTGTATTTTTAAAGTAAAGAATCTTTTAATAATCGTATATAAGGATGGGTTGAAGTGCTAAAATCTTGGCTATTTAAGCAGGTTACTTGTTCTCCCTCCAATAAAACCATTGTGCGATCACAAAATCGTTGAACAAGTGAAAGATCGTGAGAAATAAACACTAAAGTCAGTTGGTTTTCTACCTGTAATTGCTTCATTAACGTTAGAATCTCATCTTGTACAATCACATCTAAAGCACTGGTCATTTCATCACAGACGATTAGCTTAGGGGACATGGATAATGTTCTTGCAATGACAATCCTTTGCAGTTGTCCCCCGCTTAATTGATGAGGATATTTATTTAAACAGCTTTGATCCAATCCCACCTGCTTTAAATTATGTTTTATGTGATCTAAAGCTTCTTTTTTAGGACAAAGCATAAAATGAATATAAGGCTCAAGTAAGAATTTTTTTATTTTCATACGTGGTGAAAAAGCGCTGATAGGATCTTGAAAAATATATTGAATCTCTTTTCTGATAGGATAAATGTAACGATCATGAAATTGGATTTTATTGCCTTTGTAATATACCTCTCCCCCAGAAGGCTGATCGATCAATGAGATAATTTTTCCTAATGTACTTTTGCCACAACCGCTTTGTCCGACAATCCCTAAGCATTCCCCTTGGTAAATAGTTAAATCAATATGTTTCAAGGCCTCATTTGCTTGTCCTTTATTTATATAAACTTGAGACACACCTTTCAAAGAGAGAAGACATTCATCCATGATACTTTTCCTCCCTCCTTGTAACTTCTAAAAGTAACTGAGTATAGGGATGCTGTGGGGCATAAATAATCTGATCATGCGTACCAAATTCGACAATCTCACCATTATTCATGACCGCAATATAATCCGCCAAATAATTGGCTACAGCCATATTGTGAGTGACAATCATCATTGTCATTTCTTCTTTTTCCTTGATTAAACGAAATTCTTCTAAAATCTGCTTTTGGCTCACCACATCTAAAGCGCTGGTGGGTTCATCGGCTAACAACAATTTTGGTTTCAAGCTTAATGCCATTGCAATTGCCACACGCTGAGCCATTCCCCCCGATAATTCAAAGGGATATTTCTCCAAGACAGATTTGGGATCAGTCAAGGAAACTTGTTGTAAATGTTTTTGTGCTGTTTCTAAAGCCTGATTTTTATCAATCTTGAAATGTTTAGATAAAATCTCAATATATTGATCTTTAAGCTTTTTTCTTGGATCAAAGTATTGATTAGCATTTTGAAAAATCATTCCGATTTGTCTGCCCCGTATCCTTTGCCATGAACGGCTATTCAAGGCTAAAAGCTCCTGTCCGTCAAAAAAGATATGACCATTTTGAATAATAGCATCCTTCCCTAACAACTGCATCGTTAATTTAAGCAGCGTCGATTTTCCTGACCCACTCTGTCCGACTATCGCAATTGTTTTGTTTTTAGGGATATTTAGACAAATATCTTTTAAAACAGGCTGATTTTGATAGTATAAATCAATATGCCTATATTCAATTAGATTAGTCATTGCGGATACGGATATCCTTTGTCACCATATAGTAATCGACCGGATGCTGATCAGCGCCTTCTACTTTAGAAGAAGAAACAGTATTTAATGGCAGATAAGAAACATATAAGCTTGCGGCATCTTCTAATAAAATTTCAGAAATCCCTTTAGAAAGTGCCTGACGTTCTTCAATACTAAATGTCCCGGCTAACGTTGCTATCAGCTGATCGATGGCAGGATTGTTGTAGCGGGCGATATTTCCCTCTGCACCGCTTCGATAATGTAACTGTAAAAATACTTCAGGATCACCGGTTGGCGCTGTTGAATCATTTGCTGAACACATATCAAAAGCTCCGGCAGCCTTTATATCTGAAAGATTCTCTACTTGATTAATATGGATTGTGATGCCAATTTCTTTTGCTTCATTTTGAATTGATTGAGCAATAATACTGGCATCACTTGAACCATGATCAGCACTTTCGTAATATTCGATTACAATATTTTGACCATTCATTTCACGAATACCATCCCCATTGCTGTCAATATAGCCTGCTTGGTCAAGTAATCGTTTAGCTTCTTCGGGATTGTAATTATAGGCATTGGCAATGTCATTTCCATAAGGCAGGGCACTTGAATAGAGGCCCATCGCTTCCTCTCCGCCGGTTAACTTTACGATACTTTGACGATCAATCGCATAAGACAATGCTTGACGCAAGGTCTGATCCGATAAATACTTTGACTCATTATTCATATATACCACATTGCATCGTGGGCCTAATACCTGTGATACCGTATATTTCGTTGAATCACTGAATAAAGAAAGATTTGAATAGTCGATAGTGGTTGCCAGATCTACTTCTCCTGACTGCAATGCTAAAACACGAGAATCAGAATCAGCTACTTGTGTAAAATGTACAGTCTCTAGTCCAACCTGACCACCCCAGTAGTTCTTATTAGCTGAACTATCAATTGTTGTTTCCGAAACAAACTGATCGATCACAAACGCTCCGGTGCAGCTAGGAGTCGACTGTATTTTATCTTCACTCTCTGTGGCATCATAGATAGTAAATAAAGGTTCACATAAATTATTAATAACTGCTCCACTTGCCGTGTTTAAATATAGAGTGACATTTTGCCCTGTTGCTTCTATCCGACTTAAATCAAAGTAATCCTTGGCACGCGTATTTCTTTCAAAAACTCTTTCTATACAGGCTTTCACACTTTCACCATCAACAGTGTTGCCGTTAGAAAATTGTACGCCTTCACGGATATGGAATTGCCAAGTGGTATCATCTACCTGCTGATAGCTGTCTGCCAGCCATGGCTCTGCTTCAAATTTCTCATTTAAACGAAATAAAGTTTCCCCTACTCCAATACGGCTTAATACCCAGCCATCATAATCATTCGTAGGATCTAATGATGTGCTGATCCAAAACATCGCTACATTTAAATGATCAGGCGGATTATTTGATTTTGAATCTGCCTGACATCCAAGCAACGATAAACTAAGCAATAAACAGAATAAACAATGTTTGATTTTTTTCATATTTCCTCCTAAGATTGTTTAGGATCCAGTTTATCACGTAAACTATCTCCTAATAAATTAAAGATGATCACACTGATCAATATGACTAACCCCGGATATATCATCATCCAAGGTGCCGTCTGCATAAATTGTTTACTTTCAAAAAGCATGTACCCCCATTCCGGTAAAGGGGGCTGACTTGCTAAGCCTAAAAAGCTAAGTCCGGCTAAAGAAATCATCATGGCTCCAATATCTAAGGTGGCATGAATTAAAATTTGCGGAAATACATTGGGCAATATATAAGCCCAGATGATCTTAAGCGGTTTAGCCCCTGATAGTTTGGCGGCAATAATAAAATCCTGATGTATGATAGACGAAACCAGTGTTCTTGTAAGCCTTGCATATTTCGTCCACCAAATTAAAGCTAAAGCAAATACGGTGTGAAATAATCCAACCCCTAATATACCGGCAACTGCTATCGCAAAGATCGTATCAGGAAATGCCAGTAAAATATCCGCCAAACGCATTAACGTATGATCAATCACCCCTTTTTTATATCCAGCGATTAATCCTAATGTCACACCCACTAAAACAATAATGATCAGCATTACAAAGGTTAGTGAAAAGGAAGAAAAGGCTCCGCATAGTATTCTCGAAAGGATATCACGTCCCAACTTATCGGTGCCAAACCAATGTATACTGCTAGGCGGCTGCAAAGATAATGTATAATTGACTTCTAGCGGATCATAAGGTGCCAGATATTTACCAAAAACAGCGGTCAACAATAATGCTCCTGCCAAACAGGATAACAGCGTAATTTTTATTGTTGTCCAGTTTCTTATCTTTTTCATAATCATTCTCCTTTGTTTAATCGTATTTTTGGATCCATCATAAAGCAAAGCAGGTCAACAATAAGATTAACAAAAACATAAATGACCGCCATCCAAACGACATATCCTTGTATAATCGGATAATCTCGTACACGAATAGCCTCTACGATCATGCTGCCAATTCCCTGATAGGAAAAAATTGTTTCTACAATGGCTGTTCCTCCCAGCAAATGCCCGATCGATAATCCTAACAATGTCACGATGGAAGAAAAAGTATTTGGTAAGACATGCTTAAAAATGATCTCTTTCTGACTTAGTCCTCTGGACATTGCTCCAATGACATAGTCTTTGTTTAGTTCCTCTAAGACAGCCGTTCGAATCTGTCGAATATAAGCTCCCATTAAAGGAAGTGCTAACGTGATCATTGGTAAAATCATTCCTTTAAGATCAGAACCGCTAATGACATTAAAAATTCCTAGCTTTACTGAAAAAAGATAGATTAATAGCAGACCTAACCAGAAATTTGGTATAGAGATACTAAAAAAGGTTAAAAAGCGAATGAAGTAATCTATTCCTTTATTTTGATAGACTGCTGTAAGAACCCCTAAAGGAATGGATACAGCTGCAACAATGCTTAGTGATAAAAATGCCAGTTTCAATGTATTTGGCAATTTTTGTCCCATCTGTTCGATCACACTGTTTCCATAATGATAGGACTCTCCAAGATTCCCGTGCATAGCCTCATTTAACCAATGAACATAGCGTTCAATCATCGGTTTATCTAACCCCATCTCTTTACGCGTATTTTCTAATATTTCACTTGATGGTGTAATGCCTCTTGAGAGATAATACATCTCAGCACTGTCACTGGGAGCAAGGTCAGTCATCAAAAAAGTTAGGAAAGTCACTCCCAATAATACAAAAATCAGTGAAAACAGTCTTTTAATAATATAGTTTTTCATCATTTAATAACGTGTATCATGAAACTGCGGACGATCGACTTCCCTAAAGCATTCGTCTCTTCATTTAAAATATCCCATTCTATTGAAGCAGCTCCCAACTTTTTTAATACTTCTTCGTCCCAGTAAGGGCGCAAATATTGTGAGAGTTCTAAATGCTTAGCAATGTCATCTATCTTCGATACATCAATGCCTTCCATATGCTGATGTTCCCTATGTGATTTTCGATTATAATCCTTGTCAGTATAATGATAGTAATAATTTCCGTCATAGTTCAATAAATGTCCGCTAGGCTTTAATACCCGTAGCATTTCCTTATAAGCATTGATTGGACGTTCTAAACTCCACGTTACATTTCGAGTCATAATCAAATCAAAGCTCTGATCTTCAAATATCAGCTGCTGAGCATCCATCTTCTTAAAAACAATATTCCTACCATATTTTTCAGCATTTCTTTTAGCCTCCTTCAACATCTGTTCACTATAATCAATAGCCACGACCTCACATCCTAACCCAGATAACAGGATCGAAAAGAATCCCGGTCCACAGCCTAAATCCAACACACGCCATTCTTTCTTGATCAAAACATAACGACTGATGAGTTGAAGCCATTCCTCTGCTTTTTCACTTTCCAATTCCGCCTGATTATCCAAGGAATATCCTTTAGCTCGGGTATTCCAATAGGCAGAAATATCTTCTAAATATTTTTTCATATATCCTCCCTATACTGAAGCTTTCTTTTAAATACAACACAAAAAGTCTAGGATAATAATTTTGTTTATTCCTAGATGATTACCATACGATTTTATTCCATTTTAATCGATTCATGATTGTCCTTTCCACAGTTATGTCTATAACTCTTCATACACTTCAATGTGTTGGGACATTTTTGTCTTAATTAATGATACGAATTTTAATAGCTTTATGATGTCTTACCTTATGAAAACATTCTTATTTTCATTCTATCCTTCTTGGATTTAGCATCATCTTACACCTTAGAGTTCACTTCAAGTCAAGATATTTTTTTATTTTACATATTTTTATATTTAGGTATTGACTTGGAGTATACTCCAGCAAGTACAATGAAAAAGAATTGAGGTGTAGATATGTTAAAATTAATTGAACCAAAAATACAGTTAGACAAAGGACGACAGTTATTTTCAAACCGAAATCTGCGTGACCTGATCATTCCATTGATTATTGAACAATTGCTGATCTTACTTGTTGGGATTGCCGATACTTTAATGGTCAGCTATGCCGGTGAAGCTGCAGTTTCCGGTGTTTCACTAGTCAACCAGTTAAACACAGTCTTTATTCTTGTATTTACCGCATTAGCTTCCGGTGGTGCCGTTGTTGCCAGTCAATATGTAGGTAATAAAGATAAAAAGAACGGTGTTTTGGCATCCAGTCAGTTAGTAATGATCACCACATTGATTTCTGTTGTGTTAATGGTTGTTGCTATTGTTTTTCGCAGAGAACTTTTGACTTTACTCTTTGGACGTGTTGAAAATGAGGTTATGCAAGCCTGCTTAACGTATTTGATTATTTCTGCGTTTTCTTTTCCGGCGCTAGCCATCTACAACAGCTGCGCAGGATTATTCAGAAGTATGTCTAAAACAAAGACGATTATGTATGTATCCATTATTATGAACGTGATTAATGTTATTGGAAACTTTATCGGGATTTTTGTTCTCCATGCCGGTGTGGCTGGGGTGGCTTATCCCTCATTGATTTCCAGAGTCATTGCCGCAGTTATTTTACTGGTGATTTCATTAAATAAAAACAATACCATTTATGTACGCATAAAAGATATCTTTAGATGGAGTCAGGAGATGATCCGACGCATCCTAAAAATTGCGATTCCTAACGGTATTGAAAATGGGTTATTTCAGTTATCAAAAGTAGCCCTCAGCAGTATTGTGGCGATGTTTGGAACCAGCCAGATTGCGGCAAATGGGGTGGCTCAAAGCTTTTGGTCAATGGCAGCACTCTTTTGTTTGGCAATGGGACCTGCCTTTATCACCGTGATTGGTCAATGTATGGGGGCAGGAGATATCGAGGCGGCAGACTACTATATGAAGAAACTATTGCGAATCACTTATCTTGGCGGAATCATCTGGAATGTTGCTTTCTTTATAGTGACACCGCTTATTCTTCAGCTTTACAGTCTATCCAGTGATACTATTTATATGATTATTATATTATGTTTGATTCATAATGTATTCAATGCTTTATTATGTCCGATTGCTTCTTCTTTATCAAACGGATTACGTGCTTGCGGGGATGTTAAATATACAATGTATACATCGATTTTTTCTACAGTCGTATGTCGTGTCATTCTATCTATCATCTTTGGTATTTGGATGAATTTAGGCGTTATTGGTATTGCTTTGGCAATGGTAGGAGATTGGGCAATTAAGTCAGCATTTATCGCTAAAAGATATTATCAGGGAAAATGGAAACAGTTTAAAGTCATTTAAAGTAGAGAAGTATGGCAAAAGCTGTACTTCTTTTTATTACATCTCCAATAAAATATGCTAAAATGATAAATAGAGAGTAAAAGAAAAGAGATGAGTTTGATGTCACAAACAACTAAGAGAGCCCTTGCGGCTTCATTAAAGAAACTGTTAATCCATAAGCCGCTATCTAAAATTACGATTACCGATATCACGGAGGACTGTGAAGTAAATCGTCATACATTCTATTATCATTTTCAGGATATCTATGATCTTATCGATTGGATTTATGAAACCGAGATGGAAAAAGTCATCGCTGATAATAAAACATATGAAACATGGGCAGATGGAGTACAGGCTTTGTTTGAATATGCGTTAAACAATAAAACATTTATTTTAAATACTTACCATTCCTTGAGCCGAAAAGACCTCATGCGTTTTCTCAATCAAACGACTTATCAATTCCTAATCGACGTTGTCAATGAACAGGCACAAGGCATGAAGGTCGATCAAAAACACAAAGAGTTTATCGCTAACTTCTATAAACATGCTTTTGTAGGTCTCGCCTTAGAATGGATTGAAGGAAATATGAAGCTGGATCCTAATGACATCATTCAGGATTTAACAACCTTAATTGAAGGGGATTTTCATAAAGCACTGCTGCGTTTTGAAGAACGATAGACAAACATGAAAATTTGTCCAAAATTTAGACAATATAGAGCCAATGGTCAAAATTTAGCCATTGGCTTTTATCTGTCCATCGTTTTTATTCTATCAGTTAACTATAATGTAAGCATATCAACAAGGAGGAATGTTATATGTATTACAGTAACGGAAATTACGAAGCCTTTGCTCGACCATTAAAACCAGAAGGAGTTGATAAAAAATCAGCCTATCTGATTGGTTCCGGATTAGCTTCTTTGTCCGCAGCTTGCTTTTTAATCAGAGATGGACAGATGAAAGGTGAACACATTCATATCTTAGAAGAAATGGATTTACCCGGTGGTGCCTGTGATGGTATTTACAATTTTGAAAAAGGATTTATTATTCGCGGCGGTCGTGAAATGGAAAATCACTTTGAATGCTTATGGGATTTATTTCATTCAATCCCATCTATTGAGACAGAAGGTATTTCTGTTTTAGACGAATATTACTGGTTAAATAAAAAAGATCCTAACTATTCATTGATGCGTGCAACTATCAATCGTGGTCAGGATGCTCATACTGATGGTAAATTTGCCTTATCCGATAAAGCGGCGATGAGCATTATGGAATTATTTATGACTCCTGATGATCAGCTTTATAATAAAACGATCACAGATGTTTTACACCCTGAATTTTTCAAATCTAATTTCTGGCTATACTGGCAAACCATGTTTGCATTTGAAACATGGCACAGTGCTTTGGAAATGAAATTATATATTCAGCGTTTTATTCATCATATTGGCGGTCTGCCTGATTTCAGCGCTTTAAAATTTACAAAGTATAATCAATATGAATCCCTGATTTTACCTATGATCAAGTATCTGGAAGCGCATCATGTACAATTCCATTATAACACTCAGGTGACTAATGTTGAATTTGAATTTAATGGTTCGAAAAAGCTGGCAAAACGTATTATCTGTTTGCATCAAGGGATTGAGGAATCTATAGATCTGACAGAAGATGATTTACTCTTTATCACAAATGGCAGCTGTACAGAAAACTCTACTTTAGGTGATAATACGCATGCACCGATTCACAATACTAAAGAGGGAGACGGCGGTTGCTGGCAGTTATGGAAGAAAATTGCCGCACAGCACCCTGACTTCGGTCATCCTGATAAATTCTGCGGCAACATCAAAGCAACAAACTGGGAATCAGCAACAGTTACTACTTTAGATGACAAAATCCCGCCATACTTAGAAAAGATATGTAAACGTGACCCATTCTCAGGAAAAGTCGTTACCGGTGGGATTGTCACAGTTAAAGATTCTAACTGGCTCATGAGCTATACATTCAATCGTCAGCCGCATTTTAAAGCTCAGCCCAAGGATCAGCTGGTTGGCTGGATTTATGGACTTTATACAGATGTACCCGGAAACTTTATTAAAAAGCCAATGCGTGAATGTACAGGTATTGAAATATGTGAAGAATGGCTCTATCATATGGGAGTTCCCGAAGATCAAATCTTAGATTTAGCTACTCATTCAGCAAGCACTATTCCATGTATGATGCCTTATATTACAGCCTTCTTTATGCCCCGTGAAAAAGGTGATCGTCCGAATGTTGTTCCAAATGGCAGTGTTAACTTTGCTTTCATCGGTCAATTTGCCGAAACAATCCGAGATACCATCTTTACTACGGAATATTCTGTCAGAACCGGAATGGAAGCGGTCTATACATTACTTGACATTGACCGTGGGGTTCCGGAAGTATGGGGATCTTGCTATGACGTGAGGGATCTGTTAGATGCCACTTCAAAAATGATGGACGGAAAAAAATTAGATCAGATTTCTCTGCCTTTCAAATATAAATTTGTTGGACGCAAGGCATTAAAAGAGCTTCAAGGCACGATTATTGAAGAACTATTAGAACGTTATCATCTTATATAAACTAAAACAGGCAATGAAGCAAACCCAATTTATCAGCTTTTCTAATAAAAGGGTTCGTTTCAAACGCCTGTTTTTTTATTTAGAATAATGAATATGAGTCAGCTTCCATTCATTCTCTTTTTTGATAACGACCTGTGTTTCTAATCCTTGAATGCCATAAGGACTTTGATCTTCACTTCTTATACATTCTGTATGATATTGAAAAACAACAATAGCTATTTCTTTTGTTACAAAATGTATGTCGATCTTTTCCGCAATCAGATCAATTGTTAAATAATTGCGCTGAATCCCGTTTATTAAAAAATCCTGATAGATCGTATCTAGTCCGATAAACTTATTTGTAATAGAAATTAAAGTGTTTTCTTCGTCTTTGCTCCATAAGCTGTAAAAATCTTCTTTGTTTTGTGTATGAATCGCTTTCTGATAATTCTTTACTAACTCTTTTATTAATAGTTCATCCATATTATTTCTCCTTTTCTTTTTTAAATTATTTCAGCTAATCAATCGTTTTACGCTCCTACTGTCTGCTTCTATCTATGCACTCTTTAAATAAAACCGAAATCATCATCTTGCATTTATTTAGTATCAAGGGTAAGAAATACTGTTCCCCTATTCTTTTCTGTCTTTTAATAAACTGTTATATGTTGTTCGGTATTGTTCAAAGGACTTAGAAGCATCCACTCGTTTTTTATAATGATTTTCACGATCTTCATTAAACAGATTAGCATATAAAATATCGAATAGAAACAAGACACTTAAATTCATGCTGAAGCTGCCTAAATTGTCAATCAGCTTTTCACGGCTGGACACATATAATATAAAATCAGCATATTGAAAAAGCGAATTTTCACCATAGGTCGTTATTGCCAGTAAAGGAATATGACGTTTTTTTAATTGTTTGGCAATTCTTAGTAGTGCTTCTGTTTCCCCGGAATAAGAGATTAACATGAAAACACTCTTTTTATCACAGTATTTGCTGCGGTAAAACATTTCATCGGCTTTTTCCTCAGTAATAACATTTTTGCCGATTTTAAGCATTTTATCTTTAAATGTTTGAGCAACATCTAACTGTACCCCTAATGAAAATATATAAATAAAATCGGCTTCCTCTAAAAGGCGAATAGCTGATTGGAGGCGATCATGATCAAGCAATGTCAAAACATCTTCAATAATCTCATGATATAAAGCTCCTATCTTATTGGCAATCACCATGTTTTTATCTTGAAAGTCAAAAGGATTATTAGGATCAAGATGATCAAAATGTTTAGATAAATAATCCTGTTCTTTAAGATAGGCTTCCCTAAATTGATTATATCCCTGATAACCGATTTTCTGACAGAAGCGGACAACGGTTGAGGGAGCTGTAAACAACTTTTCAGCAATATAGCGAGCACTTTGTTTTTTTATATCTTGCGAATGTTCCAATAAATAATCGGCAAGGGTGACCTCTAAAGGAGAAAAGCCCGCTTTTGCTCTTAATATCTCATCTATTAACATGCAGATTGCCTCCCTTTTATCTACTTTTATTTAAACACAGATCCGCTATTGACGCAAGGTTACCTGTTAAAACCGTGATTTTCGTAAGCGATCCCTACTAAATTATCTTTTATCATATAAATTTGCATAAAAATGTAGAATTTCATCAAAAAAATGATATAATAACAACGTTCAAGAATCAATAAAATAACACGGAGGAAAATTATGAAAAAAGTCTATGAAGGTAAAACTAAAGATGTTTATGAATTAGATAACGGAAATGTTATGTTGAAGTTCAAAGATGATTGTACTGGTAAAGATGGTGTCTTTGATCCGGGTGAAAACTCAGTTGGATTAACAATCGATGGAATTGGTAAAGCAAACCTAGAAACTTCTATCCATTTCTTTGAAATCTTAAAAGATGCCGGAATCAAGACTCACTATGTGGGAGCAAACATTGATGAAGCAACAATGGAAGTTCTTCCTGCAAAAGTATTTGGTAAAGGTCTTGAAGTTATTTGCCGTTTGGTTGCAACAGGAAGTTTCATTCGTCGTTATGGGGATTATATTAAAGACGGAACGCCTTTAGAAGGAGGTTACGTAGAAGCGACATTAAAAGATGATGACAGAGGAGATCCATTGATTACTAGTGAAGGACTTGCTGCTCTTGGAATCATGAGTGAAGAACAATTTGCAAGCATGAAAGATCAAACATTAAGAATCACAAAATTAGTAGCAGATGATCTTAAGAAAAAAGGTCTTGATCTTTATGACATCAAATTTGAATTTGGTTACAACAATGATGAAGTCATCTTAATTGATGAGATTGCATCTGGTAACATGCGTGTTTATAAAGACGGAAAAATCGTTGAGCCTGTAGACTTGACAAACATTATTTTAGATAAATAAAAGAAATCTGTGGAAATAATTCCGCAGATTTTTATTTTAACTATTTATCTGATAAATCGATTAGATCATAGTCACGGCTCCCAATATTTAATGCCGCTGCTGCTTCTACAGTATGCACACCATTTCTTGATTCGATACGTTCCAATAAATGAGGTTTTCCGGGATCTTCGCTTGCATAAACCCTATCTAAGCATGCCTGATCCAAAGCTACAGGATCTGTTGAACATAAGATCCCGATATCTGCAATAGCAGGATCTTCTGCTTCCGCACAGCAGTCACAGTCTACTGACATATTGCACATAACATTGATATAGACAATATTTTCTTTAAAATAGTGTACGATCGATTCTGATGCATCTGCCATGGATTCTAAAAATTCATTATGATCTGCACTCCAAATGTTTTCCGCTACACCGGCACCATGAATATGTGCTTTTCCATGAGATGAAGCAATTCCAATAGAAATGTTTTTTAAAGCTCCACCAAAGCCTCCCATTGGATGTCCTTTAAAATGACTTAATACCAGCATAGAATCATAATTTTTCATATGTTCCCCGACATAGTTCACTTTCAGATGATATCCGTTTTTAATCGGTAACTCCATTTCCCCATCCTCATCCAGGATATCCACCTCTGCAATATCTGTCCAGCCATGCAGCTTCATGGTTTCCCAATGTTCCTTTGTTGTGTTTCTCTTTCCTTCATAAGCCGTATTACATTCCACAATTGTTCCCTGTACGTGGTCAATGATCGGTTTCATAAATTGTGGGCGAATAAAGTTCTGATTTCCTACTTCACCGGAATGAACTTTAACTGCCACTTTTCCTGGCAGCTTAACGCCCATCGCTTCATACATCATGATCATCGCTTCCGGTGTAATCTGACGAGTAAAATAAACTTTTGATTTTTCCATTATTAATTCTCCTTTATATGATAGTATCTTTCTATACAAATTTATTATAATATTAAAGTTAACTTTAATGTCAACCCCTTTATAAAAAGTAAAAATCCTATTTCATATCGAAATAGGATCAGGAAGCCTATCCACTGATTATGACGACCATAATCAAGAGACAAGCCACAATTAATAACTTTCTTTTCACTTTATTCTCTCCCTACTGCACTGATTTTAGAAAAGTGTAAGCGCTTTTATAAAATCATTATAGCATAAAAGTTAAATTTGAAAAGTACTTTTAAATAATCTTAAAAAGAAATAATGACAATGCAACAAAAGATGTGCAAACGTTTACATTTTATTGTATAATTATACTGTTATATAGGAGGAAAGATATGGAACATTTAAAATTAAAACCTTTCCCTAAAGATTTTCTTTGGGGAGCAAGTACTTCTGCTTATCAAGTAGAAGGTGCTTATGATGAAGATGGAAAAGGATTATCAACACAAGAGACAGCTCCTATTCCAGAAGGAACTACTGATTTTAAAGTAGCGAGTGATCATTATCACCATTATAAAGAAGATGTCGCTTTAATGGCAGAAATGGGATTCAAAGAATACCGTTTTTCTATTGCTTGGCCTAGAATTATTCCTGATGGCGATGGAAAAGTGAATCCAAAAGGAATCGAATTCTACAACAACTTGATCGATGAATTACTAAAATATAATATTACACCGGTCGTTACTTTATATCACTTCGATTTACCATTAGCCCTACAAGAAAAATATGGTGGATGGGCATCAAGACAATGTATCGCTGATTATGAAAGATATACTCGTGTATGCTTTGAAAACTATGGAGACCGTGTAAAACATTGGTTAACTATCAACGAGCAAAACATGATGGTTATCTTCTTCCCTTACCCAAGTGAAAAAGATAAATACCAAGCTAACCATCATATGCTGCTGGCACAGGCAAGAGCTATGATTGCTTGTCATGAATTAGTAAAAGACGGTAAAATTGCGCCTGCACCAAATATTACCTGCATTTATCCTGCTACTTCTTCACCAGAAGATACATTGGCGGCAATGGATTATGATCAATTAAGAAATCGTATGTACTTAGATACCGCTGTGTTTGGTAAATATCCTGAAGCGTTCATGGAATATTTGACTCAACGTGGATGGGCACCTACTTTTGAAGAAGGAGACGCTGAAACTTTAGCAAACGGAAAACCTGACTTTATCGCTTTCAACTACTATGGCGGCGGAACTGTAAAATATATTTCTGAAGAAGAAGCAAAAGCAGCTATTGAAAAAGCTAAAGGAAGTCAAGCTGAATTCATGGTTGGTCTAATGACAGAACCGGGTATTGCACAGAACGTACAAAATCCTAACCAAAAACAAACTTCTTTAGGAATGGGAATTGATCCGGTTGGATTACGTGTCACTTTAAGACAATTATGGGAAAGATATCATTTGCCATTATTAATCACAGAAAATGGTTGTGGTGTTCCTGATAAATTAGAAGAAGGTGACAAAATCCATGATGATTACCGTATCGATTATTTAAGAGAACATATCAAAGCTTGTCAGGAAGCCATCACAGATGGTGTGGACTTAATGGGATATTCTCCATGGTCTGCCATTGACTTAATCTCTACACATCAAGGATGTACAAAACGTTATGGTTTCATTTATGTTAACCGTGATGAGTTTGATTTAAAAGATATGAGAAGAATTCGTAAAGATTCATTCTTCTGGTATAAAAAAGTGATCGCTTCAAACGGAGCTGATTTAGAAGATTAAATGAAATTCCTTGATCATTAAACTAATTATAGATTGAATTTTAATTCAGACATCAAATGGGATTAATTTCTGTATGCTGCAGAGATTGATCCTTTTTATATATGCTTAAAGCTTTTCATTATCCGATTGGAATTGCTGCAGCTTCTACTTAGCAGGATATTCTCGATTTAAATATTCCTTGACATGCATTAATTATATGTATAGGTTGTTTTGACCAAAATAAAATGAATCTCTTTGATTTGGTTGTCCAAACTTTGAGATTCATTTTTTATAAGTTTTTTTAATACCATTCTGTCCCATCTTTACGACGCAGAATTGTACGAACCCATTCTTCTAAATGATAATGATCGACAGTTCTAAATAAATAGGCATGATTGCCCATAGCGGCGGCGAGTGCAGGCGCAATTTCAGTTTCTAAAAGCAGTTGATCTTTCATCATCGCTATAATTTCATCGTGACTGTAGGCATAATCGATGCCATGACGGCGTGATGCATAGCCAACATAGTATTTTCTTTGAGGAACACTGAAGCAGCGGTCAAACACCAGCATATCTGCCCATATTGAGTAAACATCTTCATCATAAGCATAGTTAATCATATCCGGTATATAAGCGCCTGGTGCACGCATATTGACCTCTAATCCTATAAGATCGCCCTTCTTCCCTAATCCTTCCTTATCTCCATCTAAACGGAAGAATTCAAAGTGAAAGAAACGGCTTCGTGTATCAAATGCTTTGACCACTCTTTCACCGATCTGGCGAATATCATTATCTTCCACAGATTGTGAGAAGAATGCCATATCTGTCTCAAAATTAACAGTATCCATAATCGAATGAAGCATCACATGACTGGAACAGATCAGAATATTCTTATTGGAATCTGTAATACCGTCAAACGTTTCAACATGTCCATTTACAAATTCTTCCATAATATACAGCACATCATCTTTCGTAGATAGAAAGTAATCAAGTTCCTCTCTGTTTTCCAGCTTATATGTCTTACTTGCTCCTACACCGTTATCCGGCTTTACGACAATCGGATATCCTACTCTTTCAGTAAAGGCATAAGCATCATCATGCTGATAAAGCAACTGATAGCGGGCAACCGGAATCCCAGCTTGCTGATAAACATCTTTCATTTTGGATTTATATTTCATTTCTCCCATATGTTCAATCTTGGTTCCGGTATTCACATTAAAGTCACTGCGCAGTGTCGCTTCTAATTCCAGCCAATATTCATTTTCAGATTCGATCCAGTCCAATCTTCCATATTTACTGATAAAATAACCGCAGGCACGATATACAGCCTCATAATCATCTAAATGATCCACACGGTAATACTCAGTCAATGATGCTTTTGTCTGTGATGATAAGCGATCATAAACTTCATCTCCAATTCCCAGTACATGAACGCCTCTTTTTTTCAAACGATCACAGAAATTATAAAAATATGTTGGAAAGTGTGGTGATATAAATACAACGTTCATTTTATTTCCTCCCTTTTAAAAAGCTCCAAAGCCTAAGCTTTGGAGTCATTTATTAACGATTTAAAAGATCATTAAACAATCTTTCATATGTCTTAGCACTCTTTTCCCAGTCCAGCTTCTCATTCATAGCATTTTCTACTAACTGTTTCCACTGGTCTTTTTGCTGATAAACCTGAAGTGCATAATCTATGATTTCCATCATTTCATGGGCATTGTAATGAGCAAAGCTAAACCCGGTTCCGGTCATCAAATATTCATTATATGGCTGAACGCTGTCTTTCAGCCCACCGGTTTCCCTAACGATTGGAATCGTTCCATAGCGCATAGACATCATCTGCGACAATCCGCATGGCTCAAATAAAGATGGCATCAAGAACATATCACAAGATCCATATATACGGCAAGACAAACCAAAATCATATTTAAGATTGACAGATAATTTATCTGGATATTTCTTCGCAACACTTTCAAAAGCCTGTTCATACTGATAGTCTCCGGCTCCTAAAATCACCAACTGTAAATCTCGTTTCATCATTTCATCTAAGCGATTGATGATAAGATCAATTCCTTTTTGCCAAGTCAAACGTGTGACAACACCGATTAACGGAATATCCGGATCTTCAACAAGACCTAATTCTTTTTGCAAGGCTGCTTTATTTTTAGCCTTTAATTCAATAGTATCAACATCAAATGACTGAATCAAATTTGGATCTGTTTTCGGATCGTTAATGACATAATCGATACCGTTTAATATTCCATAAAGATCATTCATGCGAATACGGAGAATATATTGAAGATCTTCTCCAAATTCATCTGTCAGAATCTCTTTTGCATAAGTTGGAGAAACCGTAGTGATGATATCACTGTAAAGAATAGCGGATTTCATCATATTGAAGCAATCTGCATTGCGTAAATTTCCATTTTCATAAAGGTAATCCGGCAATCCAAAGATTGAGTTAATAATTCTTGGATCTGCTTTTCCCTGATAAGCAATATTGTGAATCGTGAAGACGATTTTAATATCATCATAATAAGGATGCATTGCATAGCGTTCACGATATAACGGAGCAATCATGGCTGTCTGCCAATCATGAAGATGCAGAATATCGACCTCCAACTGCAGATGAGAAATTAATTCCAAGACTGCATAGTCAAAGAAAGCAAATCTTTCATAATCATCATCATAGCTGTATAGTCCCGGACGTCCATAATACTCTTCATTGTCGATGAAATAGTAAGTTACATTGTCCTTGACACATTTAAAAACCCCACAATACTTTTTACGCCAGCTGATATATATATCATAATGAGTCACATATTCCAGCTCTTCTGTCCCTTTCATATCCGCATATTTAGGCAATACAACCGTACAGTCATGACCTAGTTTCTGCAAAGACTGAGGTAAAGATCCTAAAACATCTGCTAACCCGCCTGATTTAATAAATGGTGTACATTCACTTGCTGCAAACAAGATATGCATTAAACAACATCCCCTTCTTTAACATAAAGTGGTGAATCTTTATCGCCAATCAATTCTTTATGCTTTTCTACACGTGCTTCTTTATCTAAAATAACGTTCTCTAAATGTGATCCTGCAGATACCTTGCAGCCAGATAATAAGATACAATTTTTCACGATTGCACCCTTACCGATCTCAACGTTACGTCCGATGATACTTGCTTCTACAGTTCCATCAACGATTGTTCCGTTGGCAATAAATGATTTTTTAACCTGTGCATTCTTTTTGTATTTTGATGGCGGTGTATCATTTGTATTTGTATAAATAGGCCAATTTGATTTAAATACTTGACTGAAGATATCCAAGTCTAAGAATTCTAAAGAATATTTATGATAAGCTTCAATAGAGTTTAAGCAGCGAGCATATCCTTTATATTCATAAGCCATAATTTCACGTTCATCACATAAATAGGCTAACGTATCACTTAGATTGAAGAATGCACTAATATTTTGTGCCTTATTCAACAGCTTCATCAATGTTTTTAAATTAATGACATACGTATCTAATGAAATATTTCTTTCTTTTCGATTTCCTTTGTTTTCTTTCACTTCTACAACACGTTTTGATTTAATATCTAAGCAGTGTTCACCGATGAAAGCCTGATCCGCATTATTAATATGCTGATAAACCATGGTGATTTCTGCTCCGGTTTTTTCATGCTCTTCAATCACGTCCTGATAATTCATTGTAGTGATGATATGTTCAGGAGCAATCACAACATAATCTGCTTTACTTTTTTGTAGGAAAGCAATATTTTCAATCATATTATTAATATCATGATTATAGTGAGGATTATTTGCATAGCGTTCATTATACAATAATGAAATCCCCCCAGATTTAGAGTTGAAGTTCCAAGAATTACCAAGTCCCATGTGTTTAAATAATGATCTTGGTTTTTCTTTAATCAATACTCCGACATTATCGATATTTGAATTTGAAAGATTTGATAAAACAAAATCGATGACACCATAACGTCCTAAAAAGCTTACAGATGCAACCGGGCGTCGTTCTGTTAATCCTTTAAAATCAATGTCTGAATGTAAATTTACGAGTCCTATAACTTTTGCCATTTTCTTTTACCCCCTATGCCTATTTATTCACCGAAACAAGTTCGACTTTTTTTGCTTCTTTATTGATGACTGCGTTGGCTTCCACCACAACCCCTTCATCAACAATTGCTTTATAGACTTCTGCCCCTTCTTCAATTAATACACCAGGCATTAATACTGAATCCACAACTTTAGCTCCGACTCCGATATGCACGCTGTCAAATAAAACTGAGCCAGATACTTCTCCGTCAACGATGCATCCCTGAGTGACCATAGAATTCGTTACCTTTCCTTCAGAGCCAATGATTTGTGGATGGCTGGTTGTATCACTCGTATAAATCTTCCAATCTTTCTTGAAATTGTATAGATCTAATTCTTTATCTGCAAGTAAATCCATATTTGCCTGCCACAAGCTGTCTACTGTTCCAACATCTTTCCAATACCCATCAAACTCATAAGCATATAATTTCTTTTGATCATTCAGCATGTTAGGAATAATATTCATACCAAAGTCATGTTTACTGTTTTCATCTTTAGCATCTTCAATCAGGTATTTCTTTAATTCCTGATATGTAAAGATATATATCCCCATTGAAGCTAAAGTAGATTTAGGTTTTGCCGGTTTTTCTTCAAATTCATAAATTGTCCCATCCTTATGAGCATTCATGATTCCAAAACGGCTTGCTTCTTCCAAGGTGACATTTAATACGGCGATTGTACAGTCAGCTTCTCTTGCTTTATGTGCTTCCAGCATTAAAGCATAATCCATTTTGTAAATATGGTCTCCCGATAAAATCAATACATATTCCGGATCGTACTGATCTAAAAAGCTGATGTTTTGATAGATGGCATCGGCTGTCCCCTCATACCAAGTTGCTCCTACTTCACCACGTTCACGTGCCGGCAGAATTGCCGCTGATGAGTTGGTTCCGTCAAGTCCCCATTTAATCCCTGAACCTACATAAGAACCTAATAATACAGATTCATATTGAGTCAACACCCCAACGATGTCGATCCCTGAATTTGCACAGTTGCTTAATGGGAAATCGATAATACGATATTTACCACCAAAATATACTGCCGGTTTAGCCACTTTAGCGGTTAAGGCTTCTAGTCTGGTTCCTCTTCCTCCCGCTAAAATCATAGCTACTACTTCTCTACTCATTATTTTTACCCCCTTAAATTGTAAACGCTTTCTATACTTATAGAATACTACAAATGCGTATCTTTTTACACCCTTTTTATGTTTTTTTTGTAATTATTTTTTTACAAAATATTATTTATTCCAATTTGTAAATATAGGATAAATAATTTTACAAAATCTAAAATAACATTAGGCAAAAGTTAATTTTAGGATACACACACATCTTTTATTCTATCTTGTGTTTAGTTCTAAATTTGTAGTTTCTTGTCGTTATCAGACTTCTTTCAAAAAGAATTTCTCATCATCAAAAATCTTTTTTTCTAAAAAGCCATTTTGCTTATCAAAAGAAAAACTGCTCTCACAGCAGTTTTATCGTTGTGCGATAATATAGACTGAGACCGGTTCGATTAAAAGATTAGAATATTCTTGTTTAATCGCATTCTCTGTAGTGATAATCACTTCATCTTTAGCACTTAAATTATAATATGTCGATTCTGTCTTTGGATTAAAGATAACCTTAATTTGCTTAAACTCACCTTTAGTCTGATAAACGGTATAGATCATCACACCATTACTTAAATGACTGATCTTCACATTTTTTTCAATTTCTTCTTTGGTGGCATAGCGAAAACCACTATTTTTTCGTCTTAATTTCAGCAAATTTTTCACATAATAAACCTGATCGATCATTTCATCTTTTCTTTCCCAATCTACCTGATTAATATTATCGGGTGAATTAAATGAATTATGCACTCCCATCTTGCTTCTGGCAAACTCCTGCCCGCAATGAAGGAAAGGAATACCTTGGGAAAGAATCACTGCTGTATTCAAGAGCTTCTGTCTTTTTAAGCGTGTTTCTTCATTTTCATCCAGTGTTTCTTTTAAATAATCATACATCGTTGCATTATCATGACATTCCACATAATTGATCGATTGTTCCGGCAAAGTAAATTTATGCTGATTGCTGATGACCGCCTGCGCCTCATCAAACAGATCGGTATTTCCGCTTAGATACCCTAACCGTACATAATCATTGGTAAATGTAGATCCCTTTAATACATCTCTGTACTGATCGTTAAAAAAGCTGATTTTTGGCATCTGTGCCTGATTATCCAGCATGGCTTTGCGATCATCCGGCAGCATCGTATTCATGTTCCAGCCTTCTCCATAAATCAAGCAGTTAGGATCTTTGCTGCTAAGGACACGCTGAATTGTATTCATGGTCTCAATATCTAAAATACCCATTAAATCAAAACGGAACCCGTCCATGCCGTATATTTTCTGCCAGCGTCTGCACATGTCAACAATATATTTACGAACCATGAAGCATTCACTGTTGATATCATTGGAACAATAAGAACCATTGGAAATATGACCGAAATCATCATTTCTAAAATAATAATACGGAACTAATCGCTCTAAGCTTGAACTGTTGACGTCATAGACATGGTTGACCACCATATCCATCGTCACCCTCAGTCCTGAAAGATGCAGACGATTCACCATATCAATGCATTCATTAATTCGGCTGTAAGGATCACCTAAATCGGTGCAGTAGCTTCCTTCCGGCACATTGATTTGGCTTGGATCATAGCCCCAATTATAAAATAAATCCGGCTTTGTCTCTTCTATGGTTGCAAAGTCAAAAATGGGCATGAGCTGAACATGAGTCACTCCCAGATCAATTAAATAGTCAAATCCGGCAATCTGATTATTTTTAGTCACTAAGCCTTTTTCCACCACTCCTAAAAACTGACGACGATACTTGCTTTTAATCGTTTTTGAACTAGTAAAGTCACGCACACTGACTTCATAGATAACAGCATCAGTCTTTTGTTTTAAAGGAAAAGACATTTTTAAGATTTTATGGAATTTTTTCGGATTTACCACAACACTTTCTACTCCGTTGGCTGTGCTTGCATAAGCATAAGGATCCGTTGTCTTTAAGCATTGATCCCCATTGCACGTCCAATACGTATAACGTGCTCCTTCCATATCTTTTTTGAGCGTCACCGCATAAATTCCCTGCGTCTGCCTTTCCATGTCTACGGTTTCCATCTGACCGTTTAACTGATACTGCAGCTTAACTGCATGAGAAGTCGGTGACCATACTTTAAAAGTTGTTTCTTCTATTGTATATGTCGGTCCTAAATCATCCCCATCATAAGCAAAAAGATGATCAAACATCGGATCGTTGACAATTCCTCTTGTTTCTAAGGCACAGCTTAGCCCATGGTTGTTTAAAATGGTAAAGGGTGTTCCTAAATATAAATTATCTACCATCAGCTGATAGACGTGCCAATCATTTTCTTCATAATCATAAACGATTCGTGTAGAAGATAATTCCTGAGTAAGCATATTCTTCAAGTAGAACTGCTCAATGATTCCTCCATAGTATTGTTTTGCGACATGAACATGAATCACATTAAAGCGTTCCAAATAGGCACTCATAAAGATCAGTGATTTTTCCATACTGCCTCCTATTATTAAAAACTTAGAATGGAGGAGTCCTCCATTCTATAATTTTATTTTTCAACCGGCATAATATGCCAGATTTCATCTGCATACTGCTTGATGGTTCGATCAGATGAGAAAAATCCTGATTTTGCGATATTGATTAAGCACATTTTTGCCCATGCGGATTTATCTAAATATCTCTTTTCGACATCTTGCTGTGCTTTGATATAAGAATCAAAATCCGCAAGCAAGAAGTATTCATCATTATAATTCATTAATTCTTCAAATATAATTCTAAATTCTTCTCGTGATGCATTCCAGCTTCCATCTACCAATGAATCCACCACAAACTTTAATTTTATATTATTATTGTAATAATCCCAGGCATTATACTGACCGGATTGACGTAATGCATCCACTTCTTTGGCTGTAAGTCCGAATATTTCACAGTATTCATCCCCAACACGTTCATGAATTTCCACATTTGCACCATCTAATGTCCCTAAAGTTAAAGCCCCATTCATCATAAACTTCATGTTTCCGGTACCGCTCGCTTCTTTTCCAGCCGTTGAAATCTGTTCTGAAACATCTGCTGCCGGCATAATCATTTCAGCTAAAGTTACCCCGTAGTTTTCTAAGAAGACTACTTTCAGGTAATCTGAAGTTTCCGGATCACTGTTTACGACTTCAGCAACACTGTTAATGAGTTTAATGACTTTTTTAGCGAAGAAATAAGCCGGTGCTGCTTTTGCCCCAAAAATGAAAGTACGAGGATAGATTCTAAATTCCGGATTACGCTTCATTTCCTGATATAGATAAATGATATGTAAAACATTTAGCAGCTGACGCTTATAAGCATGCAGACGCTTTACCTGTATGTCAAAGATAGAATCGACATTGACATGAATGCCATTATTCTTTTGAATATAGCGTGCTAAGATCTTTTTACGATCACGCTTCACCTGCATGAAACGTTTTTGAATCTCCGGATCATCGACATAAGCCATTAATTTTTCCAATTCGTCCGGCTCTTTGATCCAATGATCGCCAATCGTATCATGCAGCAGTTCTTTTAACTGCGGATTGGCATAAGCAAGCCAGCGGCGATGGGTAATTCCATTCGTTTTATTATTAAACTTATTTGGATAAAGCTCTGCAAAAGCCTTCATTTCCTGATGAATTAAAATATCTGTATGCAAACCTGCCACACCATTCACACTAAAGCTTCCAACAATCGCTAAATGTGCCATATGAACCTGTCCGTCTTTGATAATCAGTACATGGTCAAACACTTCATCCGGATTTGACACATGTTCCTTTACATAGCCGATAAAGCGGCGATTGATTTCTTCGATCATCATATATACACGCGGCAATAAGGCACGCATAGTATCAATCGGCCATTTTTCCAATGCTTCCGATAGAATTGTATGGTTAGTATAAGCCATTGTATGAGAAACGATCTCCCATGCATCTTCCCAGTCATAATCATGTTCATCAATAAGCAGACGCATCAATTCCGGAATTGCCAGTACAGGGTGAGTATCATTTAACTGAATAACATTCTTTTCATGGAAATTATCTAAAGTTTTATATGTTCTTAGATGTGATTTAATCAATGCCTGTAGCCCCGCAGAGACAAAGAAATACTGTTGTTTCAAACGCAAGGTGCGTCCTGCCAAAGTAGAATCATCAGGATAAAGGTTCTGACAGATTTCATTAACCTCCTGAGAATACTGACGAAAATCTTTGTTAGTCGGGATATTTGTGCTGACCTCAGCGTCCCATAAACGCAGAGTATTGGTTACTGTCGTTTCATTCCCGATAATAGGCATATCATAAGGAACGGCACGAATACATTCCGCATCAACATGTTTAAAACGTCCTGTACTATCATCCCAGATGACTTTTCCCCAAAAGCGGACATCCACAGCATGCTTCGGCTTTCTGATTTCCCACATATTCCCGATTGACATCCATTGGTCAGGGATTTCAGTTTGATAGCCATCAACGATTTTCTGCTTAAACAAGCCATATTGATAACGTAAAGTATTTCCATGCCCCGGCATTGATAAAGAAGCCAGAGAGTCCATGAAACAAGCTGCTAAACGACCTAATCCACCGTTTCCTAAACCGGGATCAGATTCCAGCTCCTCCAGTTCATGAATATTAATATCCAAGTCTGCTAATCCCTCTTTAACGATATCATAAACACCTAAGTTCATCATATTATTGACCAGCAGTCTGCCAATCAAGAACTCCATTGAAAAATAGGTCATCTGTTTTTGTTGACTGGTTTGTACTTCTTCTTTTGTCAAAGCCCAGTTAATAGCAGCCTGATCACGAATCAATTTTTCCAAAACCATAAACTTTTCTGTGACATGGGCTTCTTTTAAAGGACGACCATAGCCTTCGATAATTCTTTTTGTAAATTCAGCTTTAAATTCTTCTTTATTTTTAAACATCTTTATTTCCTCACTATTCTTTCCATTCAAAGATCATTCCAGCATAAGGGGCTATTTTCACATCAATTGAATAAGGCTTTCCTAAGACGATACCTTTTTTCGCTTTTAACTGTCGTGAATTCACCTGATTGCTTCCAGAATAAATATCTTTATCACTATTTAATATTTCCTTATATTTTCCCGGCTTTGTTACCGGTATGCAATAAGAGGCATGCGCATTTGGCGTAAAGTTAAGCACGATCAATAAATGCTGTCCCACCAGCGTTTTTCTTTCATAAGCAAACACGCTTTGCTTATTGTCATCGACAACCATCCACTCAAAACCCTCTTGATAGTAATCATTTTGATACAACGCCGGATAGTTATTTACCACTTCATTTATTTTTTTAATAAATTCATGGAAAGAATCATGCACCGGATAAGATAAGATATTCCATCCCATTGATTTCTTTTCATCCCACTCTTTATATTCTGCCAGTTCATTCCCCATAAAATTGAGTTTCTTACCGGGGTGGCTCATCATATAAATATATAAAGTTTTAAGCTGTGCCAATTTTTCTTCATAGGTTCCATAGATTTTATCAATAATCGTTTTTTTAGAATGAACCACTTCATCATGAGAAAACGGCAGTATGTAATTTTCACTATAAAAATAAGCCATCGAAAATGTAATTAAATGGTGCTCATGCTGTCTGAAATAAGGATCCAATGCCATATATTTCAAAGTATCATTCATCCAGCCTAAATCCCATTTATAGTCAAAACCAAGACCGCCTTCCACACTGGAACGTGTCACTTTCGGGTAATCAGACGAATCCTCGGCAATCAGTAATGTATTAGGATGACGTTCATTGATTTTATACGTCATACGTTTCATAAAATCGATGGCTCCGTCATTGGTTCCCATCTCTTTGCTGCCTTTCCAGAAGATCAGATGGCTGACAGCATCAAAACGAATTCCATCAATATGATAATATTCAATCCAAAAATTGATGGCAGACATCATAAAACTGCGGACTTCATCGCGTCCTAAATCAAAATAAACGCTGTCCCATTCTGTATAGCGACGATTTAAATCCGGATATTCATAGACACACCCACCATCAAACATCGCTAAGCCATGAGCATCTTTGACAAAATGAACAGGGACAAAATCCATGATGACTCCGATTCCTTCTTTATGACATTGATTGATGAAGCTCATCAGCTGCTTAGGTGTTCCATAACGACTGGTTGCACTGAAATATCCTGTTACCTGATATCCCCATGATCCATCAAATGGATATTCGGACAACGGCATTAATTCGATATGTGTATATCCCATTTCTTTTATGTATGGAATCAGTTTTTCGGCAATCTCTTCATAATTATAAAATTCTCCGTCCTCTTCATCCGTATAATCCTTCTTCATTTTCCAAGAGCCGATATGCATTTCATAGATATTCAGATTCTTTTCAAAATGCTTATCCTGTTTTGCCCTCCAGCGCTTATCGCCCCAGCGAAAACGTTCCAAATCATAAATACGTGAAGCATTCCCCGGACGCACTTCACTGTAACGCGCATATGGATCCGCCTTATAAAGATGCTGTCCGTTTGGACCGATCAGCAAATATTTATAAAGCTGTCCTGCTTTTGCCTTTGGAACGAATCCTGAATAGATTCCTCCATCCCCCATTTTCTTTAAAGGATGCGTCTGCTGCCATTCATTAAATTCACCAACGACAAATACATTTTTAGCGTTAGGTGCATAAACGGTAAAACGTACTCCTTTGACGTCATCTTCTTTACAAAGATGGGCGCCAAATACTTTATATGCTTCCAAACACTGTCCTTCATAGAACAGCTGAATCAAAAATTCATCTAGCATAAAATTTCCCCCTTTAACTATAGTCCTATTATAACAAATAACCAAACATATTTCACTCTAAAATGATAGCGTTTTCAAAATAAATAAAAACGAGTCAAAAGACCCGTTTTGTGCATTTTAATATTCTGTTTCACCAATCATTTCCATCATTGCTTTGTGGAAGACATTTGTCTTATCCAATGCATCCTGCTGGTTATTTCCTTTAATTGAGAAGTAGAATTTACATTTCGGTTCTGTTCCGCTTGGTCTGGCCGCAATCCAAGATCCATCTTCCAGATAATATTTCAAAACATTTGATTTTGGCAGATCAATGATCGTTTCCTGACCATCTGCTGTTTTGATACTTGTTTCATAATCTTCTACGCTGACTACTTTATATCCGGCAATCTCAGCTGGCGCATTCGCTCTTAAACCTGCCATGATATCTTTGATCTGCTGAGCCCCTTCCACTCCTGCTTTTGATAAAGCAATCTGAGTTTCCTTGAACGTTCCATGCTTTGCATAGAGATCATTTAGTACATCAACTAAATCTTTTCCTTGCTTTTTATAATAATTTCCAGCTTCCGCCGCAGTTAAAACTGCTTGAATGGCATCTTTATCACGAACAAAGTCCTTGATAACACAACCATAACTTTCCTCGTATCCGAAGACAAATTGTTTTTCTCCGGTCTTTTCATATTTTCTGATCTTATCTCCGATAAATTTAAATCCGGTCAATGTCTTTTCAACGTCAACACCATAGCTTCTTGCTACTAATTCACCTAAATCAGATGTAACGATCGTATTATACATTACCGCATTCTCCGGCAATGTTCCTTTTTCTTTTAATTGACTTAAAATATACTCTAAATAAACGGCTGCAGACTGATTACCGCTCATCAGCACATATTCTCCTTCATGCTTAGCAACTACGCCTAAACGGTCACCGTCAGGATCACAGATCACCACTACATCCGCATCAACTTCTTTAGCCTTTTTAATCGCTAATTCATAAGAAGCCTCCACCTCTGGATTCGGTGATTTTGTATTTGTGAAATCAGGATCCGGAGCACATTGTGCCAATACCGGAATCAAATCATATCCCAATCTTTCCAAACATGTTCTGACAGGGATATTAGAAGTTCCATGCTGAGGAGAGAAAACGATTTTGAAATCTTTTTTATCCATTCCCGGATTGATTTCAATCGCCATAACTTCCTTATAATAAGCTTCATCCACTTCTTCACCAATATAAGTGATGTATGGATAAGCTTCTTCATCACTGCATACTTCAACATTTAATTCATCTTCAACCTGATTGACATAATCTACCACTTGATCTGCCCATTCAGGTATCAGCTGGCATCCGGTATCATCATATACTTTATATCCATTATATTCTTTTGGATTATGGCTGGCGGTAATCATGATTCCCCCGGCACATCCTAAATGACGAACCGCAAAAGATAATTCCGGTGTCGGACGCAAACTTTCAAAAAGATAAGATTTGATTCCATAAGTGGCTAATACTTTTGCTGATTCGATTGCAAAACGATACGACATATGTCGATTATCATATCCGATTGCTACTCCACGTTCTTTACCATTTGGCAAGGTCAATACATATTTAGCAAACCCAACGTTTGCTTTACGAATTGTATAAATATTTAAACGGTTGGTTCCTGCTCCCAAGATGCCGCGCATCCCGGCAGTACCAAATTCAAGATTAGTATAAAACGCGTCTTCTTTTTCTTTTTCATCCATTTCTTTCAGATTAGCTTTCATACTTTCATCTAATCCTTCAAAGCTTAACCATTGATTGTATTTTTCTTGATAACCCATATCGTTTTATCCACCCCTATTTTTCTACTTTAATCACTTGTTTATTCGGCAATATGCAAATCTTTGATGATTTCTTTTAACTTATCGATCACTTCCGGCTCATCCTGCCCTTCGGCTACGATTTCCAAGTGTGCCTTTGTGGGAATTCCCAATGCCATCACACCCATGATCGATTTCAAGCTTGCCTCTTTCCCATCATAGATTAATTTGATGTTGCTGTCAAACTTGCTTGCTTCATTTACTAAAGCGGTTAAAGATTTTGCGTGCATCCCTAACGGATCAGTCACCACAAATTTATAATTCAAAGTCATATTCCATTCCTCCCTAACTGATTGACCTTTCATGCTTCTATTATAGCGTACTTTTAGGAATAATCCAATGCTTTTAACCAAAAATGTTTGCGCTTACAAAAGTCGACAAAAAAAGAGGCAGCGCCTCTATTCACAGCTAAATCTCCACTATTTCCCCTTTTGCTTTGGTCCCATCTACTAAATTAGCTAAATAGTAAATCACACCGGTTTCTGGCTGATAGAATATATCCAAAGTGTCGATTGTATTCATTTTTATCCCCTTAACTTTTAATTCCTCTTTTACTGCTTTTTCAATATCTGCTGTGATGACATTTTTGTCATGATATTGAATTTCCATTTTTGTTTTCATATAGTCCCTCCGTTATTTAATATATCTATTTAAATAATAGCACAAACCGAAGAATTAGACAAATATTTATGGAATATGACATAAGCATCAATAATAAGCGCGATCCACTTCAACAACACTAAAGAAATTCTTATCCAATCGCTTCACTTCCCGATCAATTTCCGCTTTCAATTCAATCACATTCGTTTCATCTTCCGGCGGCAAAACAACATCAAAAAGAATATTCGTATGCGTCGGTCCGCTGACTAAGCGAAAATCATGGATCGTATAGACAGGATTGATTTTTTCAATGATCTGAATTACTTTTTCTTTTAATTCATTGATCATTTCGTTCGTACTATCCACCGGATCCATATGAATGGTAGCGTGTACATTAAAGCGGCTTAGAATTTCCCTTTCGACTAAATCAATCACATCATGAATTTCTAAAAGATCATCATGGCAGTCAATCTCTGCATGCAGTGTAACAAACGATCTTCCGGGTCCGTAATCATGGAGCATAAAATCATGAATGCCTAAAATTCCTTGATAAGACATCACCAGATTGGCAATTCCTTCTACCAATTCTTTATCCGGTGCCTGTCCCAGCAATGGACCGACCGTATCTTTAAAAACGTCATATCCCGCTTTTAATACAATGAAGGACACAAATAATCCGATCCACCCGTCAATATTCCATGACGCAAAATGACTGACCAGCATCCCGATCATGGCGGCAAAAGTGGTAATCATATCATTATAGCTGTCCTGACTGGCAGCTTTTAAAGAAGTCGAATGAATACGTTCACCGATTGTCTTATTCATTTTTGCCATCAAAAATTTCACCAGCATCGAAAAAATCAGTACCGCTATCCCGATATAACTGAATTGAATCACTTCCGGATGAATAATTTTCATCACGGATTCTTTTAATGACTGCAAAGCCACCAATAAAATTAAAAACGAGATAATTAATCCGGAAATATATTCAATGCGTCCATGTCCGTAGGGATGATCCGTATCGGGGTGCTTGCTTGCAAGCTTAAAGCCAAATAAGGTGGCAAGATTACTCCCCACATCTGAATAGTTGTTTAAGGCATCAGCCTGAATGGAGATACTTTTAGAAAATATTCCAACGATTAATTTAGAAGTAGCCAAGACAATATTGCATATAATAGAAATAATGCTGACAAATGTTCCATAGCGCTCTCTCACTTCTCGCCGATCTACCTGTTCATAATCTTTGATACATTTTTTTATTAAGAATTGCATAATATCCCCCTTCAAACAAAAAGTGCTATTTTATTTATTATAGCACAATTAAATCGAATCTTTCACACGTTTTGTGAAAGTTGAAACATCCTTGAAACCGATCTTTTCAAGTTCCTTTACGACTCTGTCAACATTCTCCCCTACTCTATCACTGGTATGCGAATCGGTCCCGATCGTAATGATTCGCCCGCCTAAATCATAATAGCGCTGCACCTGTTCAAAATTTGGAAAACCACAAGTTTTTAAATCTTTAAACCCGGATGTATTCACTTCAATACCTTTTCCTTTTTTAATCAGCGTTTTAAAGATTTCATCGATAATATCCTGATAGAGGGCATGGTTGACCGACTTATCTTCGTAAGGACCATAACGAACGATATAATCCAAATGTCCTAAACAGTTAAAATCATCAAATTGCTGCACACAGCGCAGTGTTTCTTCAAAAAATTCACGATGTGCTTCTTCTTTTGTTTTACCATCAAAGAATTTTCCCGGTAAAAAGAATTCTGTATTTCTTATGGTATGGATTGAACCTATCACATAGTCAAAAGAATGTGTTTCAATAAAGGTTTGAATTTCATCTTGATAAAGACAATCTAATCCAATTTCGATCCCAATCTTGATTTTCAGCTGATCCTGATAGGTCTTTTTCAAATCCTGCATTGCTTCCAAATAACGTTCGACATCTACATCAAATGATGTTCCCGGATAATGAAAATCCTGATGATCTGTAAAGCAGATTTCTTCTAATCCCATTTTAATAGCCTGCTGGATATGCTGCTGCGGGTTTGCCTCACTATCAGCAGAAAAGCAAGTGTGCATATGATAATCTATTTTTCTCATTAATACTCTCCTTTTTGATGGAATGTTTTTTTATTGCCTGTGATCTGATGGCGCTCTTTCAATTTGTTTTGAATATCCTGCAAAGAGATGTTCTTTTTAGCCATCAGGACAAAAACATGATACAAAAGATCATCTATTTCACCAATCAGTTCATCGCGATCTTCATTTTTCGCCGCAATGATGGTTTCACTGGCTTCTTCTCCAATCTTTTTACATATTTTATCAGTTCCTTGATCAAAAAGATAGTTCGTATAAGAATTTTCTATCGGATTCACTTGACGATCTTTAATCAGATCATAGACGGATTGGAATATTGTGCTTGCTCCCACTTCTCCTTGGATGTCATTGAAAAAACAACTGTAAGCACCTGTGTGACAAGCATTTCCGATCTGTTCCACCTGAATCAATAAAGTATCCTGATCGCAGTCCAACGCTATGTATTTAATATTTTGAAAATGTCCTGATGTTTCTCCTTTATGCCATAGTGTCTGACGGCTGCGGGAATAAAAATAAGTCTGCTTTTCTTCCAACATTTTTTCATAAGCTTCTTCATTCACGTAGGCAAGCATTAGCACTTCACCCGTTTTATAATCCTGTATGATCGCCGGAATCAGCGGCATTTTATTAAAATCTGGTTTCATCTTTCTACCTCACTGGAATATTATTTTCTTTCAATCGTTCTTTTACTTCACTGATTGTACTGATTCCATAATGGAATAAAGAAGCCACCAGTGCCGCATCACAATCCGTCTTTTTAAATACCTCTATGATATCGTCAACGCCCCCACAGCCCCCGCTGGCAATAACCGGAATATTGGTTGCCGCACATACTGCCTGCAGCATTTCAATATCATAACCGGATTGGGTGCCATCCTTATCCATCGATGTCAAAAGGATTTCACCGGCTCCTCTTTGCTGGCATTCTTTTGCCCAAGCAACAAGATCAATACCGGTATTTTCTCGTCCACCTTTGATATACACTTCAAAACGATTCGTTTGTTTATTCTTTTTTGCGTCAATAGCTACAACTACGCACTGACTGCCAAATTCTCGTGCTGCCTGATTAATCAGTTCAGGCTCACGAATCGCTGCGGAGTTAATCGAAATTTTATCAGCTCCGCATAGCAGTACTTTTCTAAAATCATCTAAATGACGGACACCGCCGCCAATTGCCAAAGGAATCGATAAGGATCCGGCAGCTTCTTCTACTAATGCATACATAGTATCGCGATTCTCATACGTTGCGGTAATATCCAAAAAAACGATTTCATCTGCTCCTTGCTCATCATAATGGCGTGCCAGTTCAACCGGATCTCCGACTTCTTTTAATCCGTTAAAATGAATGCCTTTGACCACTTTCCCATCTTTTATATCTAAACAGGGAATGATTCTTTTTTTAAGCATGCAATGACCTCCTCTAAATCTATTTTTCCATCATAAAAGGCTTTGCCAATGATACAGCCATAATTGTCTTTTACTCGATAAACATCTTCTTTGCAGCTAATGCCTCCGGATACAATCACTTTCAGTTGAGTTTCCTGTCGAATTTTCTCATACAGTTCAAAATTTGGTCCGCTTAAAGTTCCGTCTTTACTGATATCGGTGACCACCACATAACGAACTCCCAGATCTTCCAGCTCTTGAAGAAAAGTAAGATAATCCACCTTACTGGTATCCAGCCAGCCTTCAGTAGCGACACAGCCATCTTTAATATCTACGCCTACTACAATCTTTTCTGCTCCGTAAAGCTGAAGTGCTTCTTTTAACAACGGTTTATTTTTCAACGCCACCGTTCCTAAAATGATACGATCTATTTTTAGTTCCTCTAAATAAAATGCGATCGTCTCTTTGTCACGGATGCCCCCACCTAGTTCTATGGGCAATTGGATATATTCACGAATAGAAGCAATTGTCTTTTGATTGATACGGCAGCCTTCTTTGGCTCCGTTTAGATCAACTAAATGTAAGAAATCAGCGCCTATTTTTTCATAATAAGAAGCAATTTCCACTGCATCTAAGGCATAGATCGTTTCTTTTTGATAATCCCCTTTAAATAAACGCACTACTTTTCCATCTTTTAAATCAATAGCCGGCAATATTAACATGCAATCATCTCCTTAAATGCCTTTAAGATCTTCTTTCCTGTTTCTCCGCTTTTTTCCGGGTGAAACTGACACCCCATCACATTGTTTTTTGCTACAATAGCCGGAATATAAGCTTCTTTATAGCGTGCATAGGCGACAACCTCACAAGTAGGGCAGTAGGCTTGAAAAGAATGAACAAAATAAACATCCTCTTTTTCAGATAAATATTTCAGCAAAGGATGCTCATTTTCAAAATACAATTCATTCCATCCCATATGAGGAATTTTAAGAGTACATTCGATGGGGGATACTTTCCCTGATAAAAATCCCAGACCTTTTGTTGGTGTTACTTCGTTTCCTTCTTCAAACAAAATCTGCATTCCTAAGCAGATCCCTAAAATAGGGGTTCCTTTTTCTTTGCATTCTTGAATAGTATCAATAAGATCAGTTTCCTTTAAATGCTCCATTGCCGCTTTAAATGTCCCTACTCCCGGCAAAATCAATGCCTTGGCATTCTTAATCGTTTCCTTATCACTGCTGATTTGAGCTTCTATTCCAGCTCGGCGGCAGCCATTTAATACACTTTTTAAATTACCGACATGATAATCAATGATAATGACCATATGCTTCACCTATAATTGTCCTTTCGTTGACATTGGACGCTGATCCTGAGTGAATTGAATCGCCTGTTTGAGTGCTTGCCCCATTCCTTTAAAAATCGCTTCGATCATATGATGAGCATTCTTTCCATAAAGCAAATTGACATGCAGCGTCATCTGGGTATTAAATGCAAATGCACGCAGAAATTCCTCCAGCATCTCGCATTCAAAAGTCCCGACTCTTTCAACCGGCAGTTCACAATGATAAACCAAATAACTGCGTCGACATAAATCTAAGGTGACTTGTGCCAAAGCCTCATCCATCGGCAAGAAGACGTTGCCATATCGCTGAATCCCATTGCGTTCTCCCAAGGCTTTATTCATTGCCTGTCCTAAAGTAATACCGATATCTTCAATCGAATGGTGCGTGTCTACCTCTAAATCCCCCCGGCAGGTCAAATTAAGATCCATACCGGAATGAAAAGCAAAGAGAGTCAACATGTGATCTAAAAATCCAATACCCGAATGAATCGAACTTTTTCCATCTCCATTTAGGTTCAGTTCTACAATAATATCCGTTTCATTCGTCTTTCTGACGATCTTAATCATTTCCATTTTGATCTTCCTCCTCAAAACGGACTTTAATTGAATTAGCATGAGCATCTAACCCTTCTAATTGAGCAAATTCAATCACATCCTCTTTGAAAGTATCTAAGATATTTCTTGGATATTGGCTGTATGACGAATATTTAACAAAATCATATACCCCTAAAGCAGAATAGAATTTAGCCGTACCGCTTGTTGGCAGAACATGGTTTGTCCCGCTCATATAATCCCCTAATGGTTCCGGAGTATATTCACCTAAAAAGATCGATCCGGCATTCTCGATATAAGGTAAAGTATTCATTGGCTGGTCAACTAGGACTTCCAAATGTTCTGGCGCTATATAATTCGATACGTCAAAGGCTTCCTGAATTGAGTCTACAAGAACCGCTCCCCCATAATTCTGCAAAGATTCTTCGATGATTTCTCGGCGTGACAGCGTATTTAACTGGCGGGTTAGCTCTTTTTCGACTTCCTCTACTAGCATAGGAGAAGTCGTCACTAAAATAGCGCTGGCCAAACGATCATGTTCTGCCTGACTCATTAAGTCAGCAGCAATATATTTCGGATTCGCCGATGCATCGGCAATTACCAGTACCTCACTAGGTCCGGCAATCATATCAATATCCACAGCTCCGTAACAGCATTTTTTGGCAGTTGCCACATAGATGTTTCCCGGACCGACAATCTTATCTACTTTTTTAATCGAAGGTGTTCCATAGGCAACGGCAGCAACAGCCTGTGCGCCCCCTACTTTATAGATAGTTTCGATACCGCAAACATGAGCTGCCGCTAATATGACATCACTTACTTTCCCATCTGCTTTTACGGGTGTAATAATTATTAACTCTTTGACACCGGCAAGTTGAGCAGGAATCGCATTCATAAGAACTGTTGAAGGGTAGGTCGCAGTTCCGCCGGGAACGTATAATGCAACCCGTCTTAATCCTCTGACAATCTGTCCCATAATAACACCGTTTTCTTTAAATAATGACCAAGACTGGCTTAATTGATGCTGGTGGAAATCAATGAGCTGACTCTTCGTTCTTTCTAAGATACGAATAAAATTATCCCCGACACGTTCTATGGCTTTATTCACTTCCTCTTTTGTAACCAAAAGATCCTTTGAGCTTTTAATCTCATATCCATCAAAACGTTTGGCATATTCAAACAAAGCCTCATCCTGACGATCGATAATATCCTGAATGATTTTTTCTACCGTTTCATTGACTTCTTTATTAATCGTTGCCTTACGAGCACTGAATAATTGATCCAACGCAGTATAATCTCCTGTAAATTTCATTCTTTCTAACATGTTGTTTCCCCCTTCAGACGTTCAACTAACGTCAATATTTCCTCTTTTTTAAATTTAAAGCTTACTTTATTGCAGACACAGCGAGTGCTGATATCGCTGATTTTTTCAATGACTTCTAAACCATTGGCTTTTAATGTTGAGCCGGTTTCTACGATATCGACGATCGCATCTGCGATACCCACGATCGGACCTAATTCAACCGATCCTTCCAGCTTAATGATCTCTACATCCTCCAATTTAGATTGAAAATAACGTTTAGCGACAGTCGTATATTTTGAAGCAATGCGCTTGCGGCGGTTAAACTGTGTATTTCTATATTGTGGATAACTGGCAACCGCAAAGTAACATTGACCGATCTTTAAATCCAGTAAATTATAATAATCGTTAAATTCACTTTCATCCAAAGTATCCTTTCCCACAAAGCCAATATCGACAATGCCATGCTCTAAAAAGGTAAGGACATCATTCGCCTTGGCAAAGATAAACTGCAGATCATCCTGTGTGGTAATTAACAGTTCACGATCTTTATTTAATAATGGGCGCATGTCATAGCCGGCTTCCAAAAGCAAATGACTTACTTGTTTTTCTATTCTTCCTTTTGTCACTGCGATCTTAATCATCTTGTTTCTCCTTATCTGCCAGTTCACTTAGCATATCTAAATTAAAGCTTAATCCTATTGCCTGACTATCCCGTCCAAAGACCTGAAGCAATTGATCATAACGTCCGCCACTAATAATCGCTTCGGGGGCTTCTAAGTGATAAGCCTTAATCATCAATCCTGTATAATAATTGAATTTTGGCACCATCGCTAAATCCACTGTTAAATCTTCAAACTTGTCTTTAAAAGCAAGGTAAAGCATCTCCAAATGGTTTAACGCCTTCAGCAGCGCTTCATCTTCCAAATACGTTTTAGCTTGAATAAAAATCTCTTGCTTTCCATTCAAAGTAATCAGTTGATTCAAAAAGTCTGCCATCTTTTGATCAATAATCTGATCTTTTACTTTCTCCTTCACAAATAAATCCATGGCACTCATATCCCGATAATCTAGGATCAGCTTTAATTGTCCATCATCTTTAATAAGACTTTCCAAGCGTCTAAAGAAAGCGGCACTGCCTAGCTCTGTTTGCACATTAGATAATAAAATTGTCTTTAGGCTTTGAGATAGCACGGTTAAGCATTCCTGATCTCCAGTTTTTTCATCTAAACCCATCAATTCAATTCCAGCCTGATAGATTTCGCTTTGACGTCCTTTGTGGCTAAGCTGCTTTCTGTAAACTTTACCAAAATAACAATAACGTCCCACTACCTGCGTGGCATATGCATGATAACGGGCTAACGGAAAAGTAAAATCAGCTCTTAATGAAATCGCCTTTCCATCTTTATTGAAAAACTGAAATAACCGTTCTACTTCAATCCCGGTAGAAATTTCCCGATAAAGATCTGTGTATTCAAAAGTCGGTATCATCACTTCATCATATCGCTGGTCATCAAAGACCTTTCTCAACTTAGTTTCTATCGTTCTTAATGTCCTGACATGACCTTTTAATGCTTCCTGCGCTTCTTCGGGAAGCACAAATTTGTAATTCTCCATATTTTCCCCCTCCAGATAAATAAAAAAGCGAGTCCAATGACCCGCTTGCTTAGCACGTTTTCGTCATTAGATACAACCCTTTGAAATAACACAAAATGGGCTGTATCAATTTGCTGATATAACCCTACTGTATCCAATGATGGTGATGTAATTGTTGTAAAATTAGATTTGTACTCATAATGATCACCTTCCGCTTGATAGTATAGTAGCACAGATAAAATATAAAATAAAGCTTTTTCACAAATTTAATTAATAAACTTTCTTATAATACAAAAGCAGTCTTACTCAAAAGACCGCTTTTTTCATTATCTAATCTTTTTGAATACTGTATAAATACGGTAAGCCCCATAAAAAACAAAGAGAAATGAGCATAAAAGCATGAGGATGATCGGCCATTTTTTATGGCAATTCATTGCTGTTTCATTATCTAAAGTATCATCGAGTTCTTCAACTGCCACACCGGATTTACGGGATATGTTAAGGATCCTTTCTTTTCTGTTCATATGTATACTCCTTTCTATTGATCCATCTCTATTTCTATTATACATGAAAGCTTCAATAATTGCATCCTTGGTAATAAAAATGAAATATCTAATGATATTCCACTTCTAATTCTAATTTTTGTGTATTTTCTTTTAAACAGCTGACAAATTTTGAAGCATTTAAAACATAAACGGTTAAATCTTGTTTGGTTGTTTTAATTTTTACTTTTGTTTTTGAAACCAGTTTGACTTCCTTTAAATCTGCATATTCAATCATGACCGGCAAGATACCGATATAGCGAAATGCATAAACCAGCATAAAATCCTCTTTAACTAAAATATTGAAACGTCCCAGCATCATCGTTAACGCCATTAAGGATAATACAATAGTCACAATTAATTTGGCTGTTTCATGCTGACTGGCAGCTTGAATCGCTAAAACAACCATGCCAATAAAAGCCACTGCACAGATACTTAACAAACGGGGTTCTTTAAATTTCATCTTCTACCTCTTCTAAGTTTCTTTTTTCAAATATTTGTTTCATTTCCCTACGAAAACGATTGAACGATACAATAAACAAAATGGGAAACACAATACTACAGACTGCCATTACAATAAGACAAGCTAAAGCAATAGACGCAAAAGTTACTGACATAGCTCAATCACCTCGAGATCATCGGGTACATAGATATTGCCGTTAAAATATTTTGCGGCTTCTTGTGTATAAAGTACTTTTCTTTCAGTTAAATTTTTTTCTTCGGTATGCCAAAGGATAAGATGTTTAACTCCCAGCTGTGTCGCTAAAACAGCGGCATCCTTAGCTGTACTGTGATGTTTTTCATAAGGTTTAAAAATATCACGCTGATCATATAGACAGAATGCTTCATGCATAAGCCAGTCAGCGCCTTTTACATATTCAAAGCACTTTTCATTATAAGGTTCGTCTCCGGCAAAAGCGATCTTTTTCCCATCATCATTGATAAACGTAAAAGCAAATTGCTTAGCCTTAGTCGATAATATATCATAGAACGTAAAAGGTGTATCCATGATTGTCCATTGATCACCATCTTGCAAGGGGTGAAAGAGCACACGCAAATCAAAACAATCGGTCAGCTTTTTTTGTAAAGTCAGCTCACAAAGCGTTCTAATTGTCTGAACCAATTCCGTATGAGCGTAAATATGAAAGGTACCCACAAAGTCATTCGCTAAAATTTTAGTCGTAATCATACGAATGATCCAAACTACCCCTAAAATATGATCGGTATGTTCATGAGTAACAAAAAGGTGATGTATTCTATTTAAAGGAATGTTCATCTCATCTAATCGCCCTAAGATTCCATTTCCTCCGCCGGCATCTACAAGGAAGTATTCATTATCTTTCTTTAACGCAAAGCATGTATTATAGCACTTTTTAACAGCGGCATTCCCAGTTCCCAAAACCAATAATTTATCCATGAATAAATTCCTCCAATTCTTAAATAAGTATACTGATTATTTTACTTAAAAGCAAGAATTTGACGTTCATCTTTTTACTCTATGAAAAAATAGAAAGGGTATTCCTAAGTTACCACTGTTTTCATAAAAAGAATAGCCATATTTTTTATAATTATGTTACTATTTAAATAGAGAAAGCCTTTTTAAAAAAATAGAATATTTGACACTAGACACAATTGCAGATTTTAAAAATAAAAAGGAGAAGCAACGATGAAAAGAGGAAAAAAATTATATCTGTTAACGATGAGTTTATGCACCGCCATTGGGCTTAGTGTATTTTCAGCGGGATGGGTTAAGGCTTATACCTTAGTTGAAGAAAATAACGCTGTAAAAGTTTATAAAAATAAGGTAACTGAAAAAATGTATGCCGATCTTGATTTATCCAAGCTGGATCACGCCGGTGAGATCATCGTTTATCAGGATGAAATGCAAGACATTGATATCCGAATAGACATTCTAAATTCTATTTCCAATGAATCCCTGCATTCCCAGCAAACAACCGATTGGAGTTCAGGAACGCTTCCTGACGGATTGAGTACGTTGCACCCGCATATCCATAGCGGCGGTTTAGAAGCTAGCTTTTATGCTGATGTAAAAGGGAACTACCCTGCTAAAATCATCAAAGTGTATACTCCTATTTTTAAGAGGGAGGATGCTACTGTAAACAGCATCGATCTCAATATTGCTTCCCAACAGTCAGAGAAATATCTGCCTGCAAGAGCGTCAATGACCTTTAATTACACCATGAAGAAATTTGGGTTTGTGTTATGGAGTCATGTAGGATACTTCACTTTAGAAGTGAATACCGATGGTCAAATCAGATTAACATGGGGATAATTCAGTAAATCACATCCCCAAAATAATAATGGCATAAATTATATAATTCATGATTCAAAACAAGAGATTTATCATCATAAACAAAGATTAGAGAAAAGAATTTACTTATACTTATTATTTTCAAGCAGACACAAAATCTATATAAATTAAGAATGCATAGGAGACTTCATGAAAATTACTGCATTAGTGGAGAATACGACAAAATCAGAACTCAAGGCTAAGCATGGTCTTTCGCTTTATATAGAAACAAAGCTGCTCAACAAACTCGCTGATGAATTAGGGAATTATAAAGTAATTGACTTTTACACCTGTCATTGTACCGATAAAAAAGCCTTTCAATATTTATCACAGCATGTGAGTCATTTATCCTATTTTTCCTGTGGAGACACTCTGTCTATCAAATAACTTATGTATTGCTTATATTTTCTCTTGATAAAGACAAATATTGTTTTCTATTGTAAGACTCTAACTGAAATATACCTAGATTTTTAGAATGAATATCAAGACATAAACTTCAAGCGTAGGAGCGTTGGCTGCTGCGCTATTTTTATTCAATTCATGAAAAATCAGACACTGGTCATTGAATGGTGCTATACTATAGAAATTAGGGGAGATGGAATTATGGAGAATAGAAAAAACGACTTTACTAAGGGAAGTGTCGCACGCAATATTATCAATCTTGCGATTCCTATGACACTCGCTCAGCTTATTAATGTTTTATATAATATCGTCGATCGTATTTTTATTGGGCGCATCGATAACGGAGCAACTCTAGCCATGAGTGGATTAGGGTTATCTTTGCCGCTGATTACGATCATTATTGCATTTGCTAATCTATTTGGAATGGGCGGAGCACCGCTTTGTTCCATTGCTCGAGGGAAAGGTAATGATAAAGAAGCCGAAGAAATCATGGGGAATTCTTTTGCTTTAATGGTCATTTTCGGTATTCTCTTAACGATTATCGGTTTACTGTTTAAAAAACCATTGCTTTTCATGTTTGGTGCCAGTGAGGCAACCTTTCCATATGCCGATGCCTACATTTCAATTTATCTGTTAGGCAGTTTATTTGTGATGATTGGGCTAGGAATGAATAGTTTTATCAATTCTCAGGGGTTCGCTAAAATTGGGATGATGACCGTTTTATTAGGAGCTGTTACTAATATTGTATTGGATCCGATCTTCATCTTTACCTTTCAAATGGGAGTGCGTGGGGCTGCTTTAGCCACTGTTATTTCACAATTTATTTCTGCGGTCTGGATTCTTCTCTTTTTAACAGGGAAGAATACGATTTTGAAACTGCGCTTTCAGCGAATGAAGCTGAAGCTAGAGTATATTCATCGAATCGTTTCCTTAGGCATGTCAGGATTTGTTATGGCGATTACCAATTCCTTAGTGGCAATCGTCTGCAATGCCAGCTTGCAGTCATATGGCGGAGACATTTACGTAGCGGCAATGACCGTCATCAATTCAATCCGTGAAGTTGTTTCCATGCCTTCAAGCGGATTAACGAATGCTTCTCAGCCGGTATTAGGGTATAACTATGGCGCTCAGGCTTATGATCGCGTATTAAAAGGCATTAAGTTTATGACAATTGTTTGTGTGGCGTATACCTTTGTGATGTGGCTGATTATCACGCTGTTCCCAAGCTTCTTTATCCATATTTTTAATAAAGAACCACATCTGATCGAAGTAGCCATTCCTTCTTTAAAAGTTTATTTCTTTGGTTTCTTTATGATGGCATTTCAATTTGCCGGGCAATCCGTTGCAGTCGCCTTAGGAAAGTCTAAACAAGCCGTTTTCTTTTCTTTATTAAGAAAAGTATTTATCGTTGTACCATTAACACTGATCCTGCCTAAAATGTTTGGTCTTGGCATTACCGGAATTTTCTTAGCGGAACCGATCTCTAACTTTATTGGCGGTGGAGCTTGTTATCTGACGATGTGGCTGACGATTGGGCGTGATTTAAAGAAAAAAGCCCTGCTTCAAAAAGAAAAAGCAGCACTTTGATCTTATTGGCGTTATGAATATTCATAACGTTTTTTATTTAATTAAAAGAAAGGATACAGGTACTCATTAAACAGATCATGCCGACTGCCATAAAAATCAGTGCAGCCCCTGCCCTTTTCTTACGTGAATTCATAAGTGTTTTTTCTTCATTGTTCATCGTAATCGGATATTTTCTGCGTCCGATCAAATATAAAATCAGTCCGCCGCTTCCATTATTACCGCTCAAAGAAAACAATCCCCACCATTTAGGATGTTTTAAGCCACGACATTTCGCATCCAACTCCGTTAAACGGAAAATTTGATAAGCTAATGCGAAAGCTCCCATTAATACCATAAACACAAATATAATCAAATACCAAGTCATCATAATCCCTCCTTAAAACTTTTTAATGATCTGATAAAACAAGAAACATGTACTGATGATTCCAATAGAAGCACTGCCAATAATCAGATAATTATTTTTAGCGATCAAGCCATTAAATAAAACGAATAATATCAAGAAAAATATATTGATGCCGATTGCCATAATCAGCTTTCTGTTGCTGTTGACTGTATCGGTGCTTTCTTCTAAATGCTGAATCATTTTAGAATCCCCCTTCAATAGTTCATCCAGACTGATCTGATATAAATCACTTAGCTTAATAATACTGATAATATCGGGATAGGACTTCTCATTTTCCCAGTTGGATATTGTCTGCCGAGAAACTTGAAGCTGGTCGGCTACCATTTCTTGTGTAAGCAAAGAAGCAGTTCTTGCTTTTTTTAATTTATCCCCAATCTCCATAATGTCTCATTCCTTTCGTATTCATCATGTCATGTTTAAGTTTATTTGTCTATCCAACTTCTTTGACAACGTCATATTTCATGTCAAAATCCTTTGACATTGCTTATTTAATACAATAAAAGCACTCTAAATGAGTGCTGACTAACGGCGTTTACCGCTTTTTGATGGGCGACGACTTCTTGATGATGCCGTGGTTTTCTTTTGCTGTGTTTTTTCTTTTTTTACAGGATCACTTAAATCTTCCATAGGGTAATAAGGATTATCCACAGTTGGAATAGACTGATGAATGAATTTTTCTACCTCTTTTAATAAATCCTTTTCCTGATAACAGCAAAATGTGATCGCTTCTCCGCTTGCCCCTGCACGAGCTGTACGCCCAATACGATGCACATAGTTTTCTGCTTGTTCAGGCAAATCAAAATTAATGACATGAGTTAAATCATCAATATCAATCCCTCTTGCCGCTATATCTGTCGCCACTAAAATTCGGGCTTTATTATCTTTAAAATTCTGTAATGCACGGACACGGGCATTCTGTGATTTATCCCCATGAATCGCTTCTGCGGTTATTTTTGCTTTATTAAGCTTCTTACATAGCGTATCTGCATTACGTTTTGTACGTACAAACACAATCGCATTATAAATGCGTGGATCATCTAACAGACGAATGAGCAGTTTAGCTTTATTTAATTTATCGACATAATACAAAGACTGCTGAATCTTTTCTACAGTCATATGTCCGGAACTAATCATAATGCGAATCGGATCATGTAAGATTTCATTAACTAAGTGCTGTATTTCATCAGGCAAAGTAGCTGAAAAAAGCATCGTTTGTCTTTTAGCGGGGATTAATTTCATAATCCTGCGAATATCACGGATAAATCCCATATCCAGCATACGGTCTGCTTCGTCCAAAACAAAATATTCAATATGATTTAGATCCAATAACCCCTGTTCATACAGATCCCATAAACGTCCCGGTGTTGCAATGAGGACATCGATTCCACGTTCAATTGCAGTCACCTGCTGACCCTGACGCACACCGCCAAAGATGGCAGCTGATTTTAAGTTGACATAGGGATTCAGCGACTGGAATGTCTCATTAATCTGTATAGCTAATTCACGTGTCGGTGCTAGAATCAAAGCTTTGATCGTGCGCGGATATTTCTCAGCTTCTTCACGCAAATAAAGTTTCTGTAAGATAGGTAAAGCAAAAGCTGCAGTCTTCCCGGTTCCGGTCTTTGCACAGCCTAGCAGATCCTTCCCATCTAATAAAGGCGGAATTGCCTGTGACTGAATGGGTGACGCTTCTTCATAATTCAAATGAGCCACCGCTTTCAACAATGGTTCGATTAATTGTAATTCATTAAATTTCATTTATTTCCTCTTTCTTTAAACATACAGCTTAGTATAACACAAACAAAAGAAAAACACTACTGTTCATAGTGTTCTTCATGCGGACGTGTCTCATAACGTTCGATAATACGCTGAACAACGGGATGACGAACAACATCCATCGCTGATAATTCAACAAATTGAATCCCTTTAACACCTCGTAAGATTTGTGAAGCAATCTTTAATCCCGAATGGATGCCACGTGGTAAATCGATCTGAGTAATATCTCCGGTAATGACCATTTTGGAATTGAATCCTAAACGAGTCAAAAACATTTTCATTTGGGCATCGGTTGTGTTTTGTGCTTCATCCAAGATTACATAAGCATCTTCTAATGTACGCCCGCGCATGTAGGCAAGCGGAGCAATCTCGATCGTCCCTTTTTCAATCAGACGCTCAGTCTGCTCGACACCCAGCATATCATGAAGAGCGTCATATAAAGGGCGTAGATAAGGATCTACCTTTTCTTTTAAATCCCCTGGCAAAAACCCTAAACTCTCTCCCGCTTCTACTGCCGGACGAGTTAATACTATACGCTTCACTTCATTATTCTTCAATGCAGCTACCGCAAAGACAACTGCCAGATAAGTTTTTCCGGTTCCGGCAGGTCCGATTCCAAAAACCACATCATTCTTTTTCAACGCTAAATAATATTCTTTCTGACCTATTGTTTTAGGATAAATGACTTTCCCGGTAATGGTCTTAGCGATCACAACATCATAAAGTGCATCTAATTTTTCCAAGTGATTATCCTGCTGTAGTTTTAGTGCATAGATAATATCTCTGGATGAAATATTTAGTCCCTTCTTCGTTAATGCCAATAAGGCAATCACTAAACTTTCTACTTTTTGAATGATTGTTTCCTCTTCACTTTGGATAATCAGTTCATCTCCGCGCAATATAATATTTATATCAAACTGTTTTTCAATCAATTCAAGATTTTTTTCGCCGATTCCTACTAAACGTGTAATCTGATCGACTGTATATTCAGTTAGTTTCAGTGTTTTGCTCATTCATATCTCCCTTGCATGCTATATCTTCTATTACGGTATAATGTACCTTTAACTTTATTTTACTATTATCAATGCTATAATGCAAAACCTTTTCTTTGTCAATCTTCGCCTCACTGCCCAATTGCTGCTGCAGTTCATTGCGGATTTGCAGCAGCAATGTATTAAAATCGTCAGCTTCATCTTGAAGCGGCAATTCTTTTTCAATATCATACCATGTATATCCATATACTTTCCCTTTAGGATACACCATAATTGTCTCATCAAATGTTGACACAATAGCATTGCTGACCAATAAATCACCCGGCTGCACATACTGATTGATACTGCTCATAATATAACCGCTTTGAATCTGAAATTCCTTAATAACACTTTCCTTGCAGGCAACAATCGGACGGACATCTTTTTCTACGATCTGTGATTCTTTTTTATTGGTGTACTCTATATAGATAGTTTCCCCTTGTTGATAGATATTTATCCAGTCAATGTTGCTTTTATAGTCATTCAGCAACTGATTTTTTAAATCAGCGATGTCATCCAAGGACATTTTCTTATCAAAAAAGTCAATATGATAATCTTTTAGCTTTGCGACAATCTCTTCATTTAACTGATACTGCGTACCGATGATTTTTAAATTTAAAATATGCTGCTGTGTATAATAGAATACACCGATAAAAACGACTGCCCCGACGAGCTTTACCTTGCTTTTAAAAAAGCGAGTAATGTAGTAAAGTGGACCGACACTTCGAATAAATTGCAGCGGAGCATCTGTTTTTTGTAAGATATAAGTGTCTCTGCGCCGCACTAAAAAACTATACGTATATGTATCGATCTTACGCAAATGGTACAGCTGCACTTTATTTTTAGTAAATAAATCAATGTAATAGGAGATATTGATACACTCAATTTCATACACATCATAGCCCAAACCGATGTTAAGCATAAATAAATTTAACTTCTTTCATAATGCCTCGAATATGGATTTCTTCTTGTGATAAGTACACAACGATGAAATCATCTCCAATCAGCTTTAACATACATTTAGGCATTTTTAATAGGATACAATGTGTTTCTAATGTGATGATGCTTTCATATTGCTTTATCACGATCTTACTTTGGTCTAAATATATCACAATATCACCTCATGAAATTATATGAATCACTTCTAAACAAAATGCTTTAATCCCATCTTTTAATAAAAAAATAACCACTGCTAATAGAATGAGGATTTTATTAGCAAATAAAAAAGAAGATTTTACTCTTCTTCAATCATCTCATAATTCTTCATAAATTCATCATCAGATTTTATTTGATTTACTCTTTTTATATTTGTTACTCTTTGACCTCTTGTGAGATAGTGAATGCCAGTACCTGTCGAAGTCTCCTTAATTTCATCAAAGCAGATTGGCAGACTCGCTGAAAAAAGAAAACTTTTCCCCTGCTGTAATTGGAAATGGATATGCGGTTCACTGGTATTTCCACTGTTGCCGCAGCAAGCAATTCGCTGTCCCTGTGATACATGATCCCCTATCTTGACAAGAATACTCTCTTTTTTTAAATGGGCAATCGTTGTATATTCTTTTCCTCCATGATAAATGACGATATAATTACCTCTTATATCGGAAGCTAAGCATTGGATTTCTCCATTTGTACTAATCGGGGTATCCTCAAAGCCATCCTTGATATCCACAACGATCCCATCTGCCGGCGATAAAACCGGTTCCCCATAACAATAATAGTCACTGACTGTTAACCCATCTGTGCGATAAGACAATCCATCCTGCTCTATGTAAAAATCATAGGCATAGCGCTGATTGCAGATTCTCCAAGAATGTGATGTTTCTTTGTCTAACCCACCATTTACCGTCAGCCATTCGCCATCAAACGGAAGCCTGTAACTGACTTTTGCTTTATAATGACGATCAGGCAAACGAAACCAACAGCGCATATAAATAATCGGAATCCCTATCAACATGCCAAGATTCTGAAAAAGAAATTTTAAATCTCGTATTTCTGATGAATGCTCCTCTTTTTTTGTAACACATATCAAGCTTAGGATAAATTCAATCGGAGCTAATAGAAAAAATAAGTAAAAAAGATTCATATAGGGATAATCAAGAAGGGTTCCTAAGAGTCCAAGACACCCAAGCCAGTACATTTTTTTCATGAGCTGAATTGCTTTTAATATAATAATCGCCTCCTTTTAATAGAATTATCGTATCATACATAAATGTATCTGTCATTTTTGATAATAAAAAAATAAGCTGGTTATGAACACAATTTCAATAGCAATGATTTGTTGCGTGACTTTATCTGGACGAAACTATACAATAGCTATGAGGTGAAACTTATGAATACTATCGGTGAACAAATTAAAAGCTTACGACAACAAAAAGGAATGACTCAGCAGGAGCTGGCAGATCTTTTATTTATTACCAGACAGGCAATCTCCTCTTATGAAAATGGGAAAACAACGCCTGATCTGCAAACCCTGCAGCGTTTAGGTGAGATCTTCAATACAGATCTGATCCATTTGTCCACTGCTGCAAAGCCGATCAAAAATTACTCTGCTTTCATTTATATGAGCATTGTTTTAATGGCAGTTATTAATCTGATCGTTCGTATGAACTTAGGGCTTCCTTTAATTGGTGAAGATATTTTCGTTTATATCATGCTTTTAATGGCAACAACACTTTATTTCATATTTAACTATGTCATCAAAAATGAAGACTATACCTTAATTGCCGGCTTTGATTCTTCCCTGCCTTATCATTATCCAACATTAAAAAAGATGATCCTTTCTATACTTCATGTTGTATTAATAGATATTAGCGGATTCATGCTGTTATTTTTGATTTTAGTCTATCTTGATGTCAATACTAAGATATTCCCACTGGTCATGCTGATTTTTATTATAAATTTTATCGGTTCTATCCTGCTTGTAAATTATCGCTATAAAGACCAGCTGCTTTTAAAGAAAATAGATAATGCCGGCAGTCAAATTCCTTTGTTTGTCTTTTTAGGCTCTGTCTTTAGTTTAGTAGGCATGATGTGGTTTGTGATGGAGCATTTCAATATTTCCAATAATACTCCTGAAGCAATGAAGCTTTTACTGATTTTATTTCCCTATCTTATTTATAATGTTGCATGGATGCTTATTACAGATAATAAAATGAAAAAAGCAAAAGAAAAGCCCTATCCTTATGTAAGAAGTGTGGTAATAACTGTTATTATCAATTTAGTGTTATTAGCCGGGCTTTATTTAACCGCCTCAAACTTTTAACAACATTTATCTAAAGTATTTATTTTAATGGTTAGATTGTGTATAATAGGGGTGAATTAAAGGAGGCTTATAAAATGAGTTTTAGAGAAGACTTTTTATGGGGCGGTGCCGTTGCTGCTCACCAGCTTGAAGGTGGCTGGGATCAAGGCGGAAAAGGACCTAGTGTTGCCGATGTAATGACAGTCGGAGCAAACGGAGTTCCAAGAAGAATCACAGATGGTGTTATTGAAGGGGAAAACTATCCTAACCATGAAGCGATCGATTTTTATCATCGTTACAAAGAAGACATTGCTTTATTTGCAGAAATGGGCTTTAAATGCTTTAGAACAAGTATTGCTTGGACAAGAATTTTCCCTAAAGGGGATGAAACAGAGCCTAACGAAGAAGGGTTAAAGTTCTATGATGATCTATTTGATGAATGTATCAAACATAATATTGAACCTGTCATTACCTTATCCCACTTTGAAATGCCATATTATTTAGTCACACAGTATGGTGGATGGCGCAATCGTAAAATGATTGAATTCTTTGTTCGTTTTGCGACAGTATGTTTCAAACGTTATAAAAACAAAGTTAAATACTGGATGACATTCAACGAAATCAACAATCAAGCAAATTACAAAGAAGATTTTGCACCTTTCACTAACTCAGGGGTAAAATATGTTGAAGGCGAAGATCGTGAACAAATCATGTATCAAGCCGCTCACTATGAATTAGTAGCAAGTGCTCAATGTGTTAAAATCGGTCATGAAATTAATCCTGAATTCCAAATCGGGTGTATGATTGCCATGTGTCCGATCTATCCATATTCTTGTGATCCGGAAGATATGATGATGTCTGTTGGAGCAATGCATAAACGTTATTGGTTCACAGATGTGCATGTTCGTGGTTACTATCCAACTTATATGCAGAAATTCTTTGAAAGAAAAGGCTATGATTTAGATATTACCGAACAAGATGAAGATGATTTATTAGATGGCTGTGTAGATTACATCGGTTTTAGCTACTACATGTCTTTTGCTACAAAAATAACTCGTGATAACCCACATTATGATTATGATGAAACGATCGATTTAGTAAAAAATCCTCACGTTAAAGCGAGTGACTGGGGATGGCAGATCGATCCAGTTGGACTGCGTTATGCCTTAAACTGGTTTTATGATCACTATCAATTACCAATGTTTATCGTTGAAAACGGATTTGGAGCTATTGATGTGAAAGAGGCTGATGGTTCTGTGCATGATCCATATCGTATAGATTATTTAGCTGCCCATATCGCCGAAATGAAAAAAGCGGTTGATGAAGATGGTGTCGACTTAATGGGATATACGCCTTGGGGATGTATTGACCTTGTTTCCGCAGGTACCGGAGAAATGAAAAAACGTTATGGCTTCATTTATGTAGATAAAGATAATGAAGGTAAAGGAACCTTAGACAGAAGTAAAAAAGATTCGTTTGACTGGTATAAAAAAGTAATTGCTACAAATGGTGAAGATTTAAGTAAATAATCTATTGCCCCACTCTATTTATTAGAATGGGGCTTTATTGTGTCAAACGTTATAATTGACGTATCGGATGACGAATAATCGTTTTCATTTTAGTTGGATCGGATTTACGTCCATCGGACAAATAGATTTCATGATGGTATCGCTGATCGGTAATATCCAAGACATAGCCGTTTTCTTGGATATAATGGTGCATCTTTTCTACCGTCTGCGGTTCGTCATCATAGCTCCCTAAATGCAGACATTGCACACAGCATCCCTCATCATAGTTAAAGAGCTTTACTTTTGAAAAATCTTTCTTTTTTTTAAGAGTGGCTTGTTCTTTTGCCCATTCCACATCCTTCTCTTTCACAAATTCAGGCAGACGAATCAGTGAGATCCAATGAAACTCTTCTTTATGGGCGTAATCTACGCCTTTTTTATTTTCCATCCACCAAAATCCTTCTAACGGAGGGACAACATATTCGAAAAAGCCTTCCATATCATAGCCCTTCTTATAGCTCATCTTTAAAGTATAAGCGACTCCATAAAGCTGTCTAATTGCATCGCTGTACTGCCCGTCAGGATCATTTGGGTTTCCTGTTCCTTCTACAGATAGAAACTGCATTGGAGGAATATTGATAATCTGTGGTTTTACTGTTGGACGATAAAATGCCTTTTGTTCTTTTTTATAATCAAATGCCATCGTTCATTCTCCTTTCATTTCTAAGCTTATTATACCAAAGATAACTTGACACCTGTCTGTCCGGTTAAAAAAAGAATAGGCTTCCCTATTCTAAAATCAACTGATACATACGTTCTTTAGATTCTTCTTTGCTGGCTTTATTATAACGTCCAGTCGTAATCGAAACGAACTCCATCCCTAACTTTTCCATGACTTTATAAGACGCCGTATTTTGATCATCACAATGCGCAACTAATCGCTTTAACCCTATCGATTTAGCAAATTCAATCATTGCTTTAGCAGCCTCAATGGCATATCCATGGTGCCAGTAGCGTTTATTTAATATCCAGCCCAGTTCACCGACAGCATGACTTGCATCAAGATAGAGTGAAACTGCACCAATATGCACATCATTCAGCAAAACAGCAAATTCATAAAAATCCGGTGTTTCCTTTTCCCATTCTTTACTTACGTTTTCTAAAAAATGTTTTGTTTCTTCTTTATTTTGATTGGGAAGATGCACCATATATAATGTATTGCTTACATCACTGGCATAAACATGAGTGGAGTCTAAGTAGCTTATTCCATGTGGCTTCAATACCAGTCGTTCACTCTTTATACAAGGAGATTTCATCATCTTATTTAAACTGTGCCATATAGGCTTCGATTTCGTCTGTTGTACGGATAATATCTTTTGATAATACCACGCATCCATCTTCTGTAATCAACAAATCATCTTCAATACGAATGCCAATGCTTTCTTCGTCAATATAAAGTCCCGGTTCGTTGGTAATGATTGCTCCGGGGCGCAATTCCTTATTGCTGGCAATCGTCGCATCGTGAACATCAATACCTAAATGATGGGATACCCCATGCATATAATACTTGATCAATTCACTGTCTTCTTTAATCAATCCAATCTCTTTTAATCCCTTAGCTAATACTTCTTTGCAGACATTGTTTAGTTCAACTGTTGTCATGCCCGGTTTAGCCGTAGCGGCAACGGTCTGATTTGCTTTTAAGACAATATCATAAATTTGTTTTTGACGAGCAGTAAATTTTCCATTGATTGGATACGTACGTGTAATATCGGCACAATATCCATCATATTTTGCCCCTAAATCCAAAAGGATCAATTCATTATCTCTGCAAGGTCCGCAGTTTTCGGAATAATGCAGCATGGTTCCGTTATATCCGGCACCGGCAATGGTCGCAAAAGACGGCCCACTTGCACCATTATAGCGAATCCGATATTCAAAATTCGCCTGCACCTGATTTTCCTGCATTCCCGGTTTTAAAGTCTGCATCACAAATTCTAAACCACTTTGCGTAATATCAATTGCTTTTTGTACCTTAGCAATTTCTTCTTCATCTTTTTGCATACGAAGCGGTGCAATCAGGGCATAAGCATTTTTAATTCTTACAGATGGATAGGTACTTTTAAATTCATCTGCTTTTACCATATTATAGTCCGGTAAATCTGTCGGTGAATTACGATAAAGATCAAAATAAACGTTTTGAATATTATTTTGCATCATCAAGGTATTCATATATTTATCAAATTCATCTAAATATTTAATCGTTTTAATCTGTGATAACTCACTGGCCTGAGCTGCTGTTAACTGTTTCCCCTGCCATTTTTCTTCCAATGGATCGATACGCTTAATAAATAAAACAGGTTCCATTTCTGTATTTTTATGCATCACAAATATAACGTCTTTTCTTTCAATTCCGGTCAAATAAAAGAATTGTGTATTTACAGCAAATGGATGATAAGCATCTAAACTAATGTGATGCTGTACCCCTGAATAAAGAATCAATAAATCATTTTCTTGCATTTGTTCATAGACTTGTGTCTGTCTTGCTTTTTTGCTCATTGTTTTTCCCCCTTACCTCTTTTTATTATACCTTCTCAAAATAAATTGTAAATGAAAAACGCTTTCTGTTTTACTTGTCATAAAAGTATAGTGATTGTACATTTATTCACCACTTTTATTTTGTGAAAATTAAAAAAAATGAAAAAAGCCATCTAAAAGATGACTTTAGCCAAACTGAAAATAATCCTCCTGCTGACTTTCGTAAACAGTAACATCAAATTTTTCTTCAAGAATCTTTCTAACCTGAGGAACCATCACCCGTTCTGCAAAATGTCCGATATCTATTAAGCATAGACCTTTATTTAAAGCATTTTGTGCTTCATGATATTTGATGTCTCCGGTAATTAAAACATCGACCTGACCAGAAAGCTCATCAATAAAATCAGCACCGCTGCCACCAATAACTGCGATACTCTTTATTGACTGATCGATATTCCCTACATAGCGTACAGCTGACAGTTTCAAATCTTGTTTGACCTGTTTTATCAACTGCTTCAATGTTGTATCAAGCTTTGCTGTTTTGATTAAGCCATCTTCCCCGTAATCCTGATACTCTTCTATATGTATCGCTTCCATCAGCCACTTATTCATAGATAAATGAGATGCACGATCCATACAAGTATGATAGCTATAGATAGTCATATGATGTGTAAGAGCCATCTGAATGATTTTTCCAGTTTCCTCTTCTGTATTTATACAATAAAGCGGATCAAACAATAAGGGATGATGTGTGATCAGCAAATCAACATGATGATCGATACATTCCTGCATCACTTTAACGTCTGGAGTAAGAGCAATCATAATGCTTTTTACTTCTTCATGAGTACTGCCTACTTGCAGTCCGCAATGATCCCAATCATAGGCATCCGTTAAAGGGAAAAAAGTTTCCAAATAGTCGGTTATTTCTTTAATGATCATTTAATATCGCCTCAATCTCTAGTATATCGCTTTTTGTTTCCTGAAACTTAGGATGTGTCTGATCTTTGATGCTGTCAAGAATTCGTTTTTTGATTTCCACTTCTCTTTGCCATTTCTGTTTAAACAACAACGGCTGATCTTTTCTTAAAATAGGACCATAACGATAATCCAGCACCGTATATTCCATCTGTTTATCTGTTCTTTTAAACACGATAACTTCGTAAAGATGATGAAGGTCTTTCACAATCGCTTCATCTATAATTTTCCATCCATTACTGCATAGATATTCTCTTACAGCATACTCACAGATATTTGCCTGCAAGATAAGAGTATGTACTTGATTTAGTTTATCTAAATGTGCGTTTAAAATATCAACCATTAAAAAGCCGCCCATGCCGCTGATTGAGACCATGGTGACTGGCTTATCAATAATCGGTAATAGTCCATCCCCTAACATGGGAATAACTTGATCTTGTAATTGCAGCATCTGAATCGTTTCTTTACTGGAATTCAAAGGACCTTCTGCCACATCACAGGCATACGCTGTGCGGACAATGTTTTGTTTTACTAAAAAGCAAGGCAGATAGCCATGATCAGTCCCAATATCGGCTAACTGATCATCACTGCTGGCTTGCTTTTTTATCATGGCCGCAATACAATCCAAACGTTTTGATAATTTCATTTTAACGATCTAAGAAATCTTTCAAACGTTTTGATCGAGATGGATGTTTTAATTTTCTCAAAGCTTTTGCTTCAATTTGGCGGATACGTTCACGAGTAACGTTGAATTCTTTCCCCACTTCTTCTAAAGTACGAGTACGTCCATCATCTAATCCAAAACGCAGACGCAATACTTTTTCTTCACGATCTGTCAATTCTAATAAGACTTCATTCAATTCATCTTTCAGTAATTCATTTGCCGCATAGTCATCCGGAGACATAGCCCCTTCATCTTCAATGAAATCTCCTAAATGTGAGTCATCTTCTTCTCCGATAGGCGTTTCCAAAGACACCGGTTCTAAAGAAATTTTCTGAATTTCACGTACCTTTTCAGGTGTCATATTGTCCATTTTTTCAGCGATTTCCTCAGCATAAGGTTCACGTCCCAATTCCTGAATCAGCTGTCTTTGAATACGTGTTAATTTATTGATTGTCTCTACCATATGCACCGGAATACGAATTGTTCTGGCTTGGTCTGCAATGGCACGGGTAATCGCTTGTCTAATCCACCATGTCGCATAAGTTGAGAATTTGAACCCTTTTGTATAATCAAATTTTTCTACTGCTTTGATCAGTCCCATATTTCCTTCCTGAATCAAATCCAAGAAAAGCATTCCACGCCCGACATAACGTTTTGCGATAGACACTACCAAACGTAAGTTCGCTGCCGCTAAACGTTTTTTTGCTTCTTCATCTCCGTCTAAAATACGTTTTGCCAGTTCGATTTCTTCATCATGGCTTAATAATTCTACACGTCCGATTTCCTTTAAATACATTTTAACCGGATCGTTAATCTTAACGTTGCTTCCTAATTGGTTATCATCATATGTATCTGTCGCAGCAGTATACATATTGTAAGTATCGCTGGTCATTAAATCAAAATCATTAACAAAATCTAAATCGGGACCTTCTTCTGTCGCTAAATCATCAATATCAGAGTCCAAGTCAAGATCTAGGTTAAGATCAATTTCTTCCAATGATTCCAGATCGATATCAGCATCTTCCAATTCATCTAAAGAGTCATCGACAATATCAATATTGTTTTCGGTTAAGAACGTTAAAAGCTCTTCTGCTGATTCGTCATCCAGATCATATTTTGTTAAAAAGGCATCTAAATCTTCCTGAGTCAATTTGCCTAATACTTTTGATGTTTCTAAAATATTCTTTTTTAAATCTTCTAATGTTACAGGTTCTTGTTTTTTAGCCATCTTGGTCCTCCTAATTTTTTTGGATCTCTAATATTTTTACTGCGAGTTCGGCTTTTTTTAAGGCATCTAATTCATTTGCCATCTGTAGTTTTAATTGTTCTATCTCTTTAGCCTGAGTATTGATTTTTATGGTTTCTATATAATCCTCGATCACTTTCATCTCGACTTCTTCAGGTAAGTTTTCATCCATGATTTCTAATACATATTCCACCATTTTTGTATTTTGTATGTAACTGATAAAGCTAGCAATCATCATCTTTTCTTTTGTACGGTAGTAATCTACGATATAGCTGGCGATAATGCGATTCATATCATTAAACATGAATCCGATCTTTTGCTCATAAAGATCGCATACTTTTTTATCATGCAGCATGTAAAACAGCAGATGACGTTCCGCTTTTTGATATTTGTCTAAACGCTTGTAGTCATTACGTACAACCGGAGTGATGACCGGCTGACGAACAACTTTATTGGTTTGCAGAGACTGCCAGAATTCTTTGATCACATTTTGATCACTGTTTGATCGCGTTGCTATCATTTCAATATAGTATTGACGATCAATGGGGTTGCTCATATTTGCAATCAATTGGCAAGACCTTTGAATAAATTCGCGGGTTTCTTCATGATTTGCCATATTGGTGTTTTCATAAAGATGTTGGATTTCGAATTCAACCGGATCCATCGTTGAAGTTAAGGCAATGCTCAATGTTTCTTCACCGAATTGTTCTAAGATTTCATCAGGATCCATGCCATCCATCAGCTTGATCATTTTCACATTAAACTGATGATCCAGCAAAAGCCTTGCAGACTTGATTGCCGCACTTTGTCCGGCACGGTCGCCATCCAAGCAAAGATACACAGTATTGCTAAGCTTGCGTATCATATTCATATGCTCATTTGTCAATGCCGTTCCCATAATGGCAAGGGTATTATTGATGCCAATGCGGCTTAAGGCAATGACATCCATAAACCCTTCCAGCAAGTAGACAAAGCCGGCTTTTTTAATTGGTTCCTTCGCCTTATGATAATGATAAAGCGTTTTTGATTTTATGAAAATTTCCGACTCCGGTGAATTCATGTATTTGCTTTCATCGGTATTGGCTTTATACACACGTCCGCTAAATCCTATTACTTTTCCGTCCGCATCATGCAAAGCAAACATCACACGATCGCGATAGCGGTCAAAGGCACCATGCTCACCGTCAATAATCAGTCCGGAACGTACCATATCCACTTCTTTATAAGCTAAATTTTGAAAGGCTTTGTAAAGCTGATTGTCACGTCCTGCATAGCCAATATCAAATTCTTCGATCAAGCTATCATTAATATGGCGGCTTTGCAGATATTCATGCGCTGCTAAACCTGTTTTTGTATGCAGCAAATGACGAAAAATCATGTTGGCTTCGTCATGCATCGTATAAAGCGGCACAAGCTTTTCATCCACTTTTTTTGTCGGCGTATTAAAATTTAATTCGCTGACATCGATCCCGCCTATTTCGGCAACTTTTTTAACTGCTTCAAGATATGATATATTTAAATACTCTTGTAGGAAAGTAAAAGCATTTCCGCCAGCTCCACAAACGAAGCATTTATAGATCTGCCGTGCCGGTGAAATCGACAAAGACGGATTCGTATCATTATGGAACGGACAGACTGCTTTATAGTCTTTCCCCTTTTTTTGCAAAGGGAGGTATAATGAAATAACGTCAACGATATCAACACTCTGCAGTATCTCACTGATTTTCGCATCACTCAATCTAGCCATTTCATCGCCTCCTCATTTTTAATTAAAATTTAATAAAATCACTTACATACTGTGTCAATTCTGAAATTTTAATACGCACCTGTTCCATCGTATCACGATTTCTGACAGTCACACATTCATCTTCCAACGTATCAAAATCAACCGTTACGCACAGCGGTGTTCCGATTGCATCCTGACGGCGGTAACGTTTACCGATTTGTCCGGCTTCATCATATTCACACATAAACTCTTTTGATAAAGCTCCATAAATTTCAGTAGCTTTTTCAGAAAGTTTTTTTGTTAATGGGAGAACAGCTACTTTATAAGGTGCGATAGCCGGGTGCAGATGCATCACAATACGTGTATCATTTTCCAAAGCTTCCTCGTCATAAGCATCCGCTAAAACAGCTAAGAACATACGATCTACTCCCACTGCCGGTTCAATGACATAAGGTAAATATTTTTCATTTGTTTCAGGATCTAAATATTCTAAATTTTTCTTAGAGTATTCCTGATGTCTTGTTAAATCGTAATCCGTACGATCCGCAATTCCCCATAATTCTCCCCAGCCAAATGGATAAGCATATTCAATATCTGAAGTTGCTTTTGAATAGAATGATAATTCTTCTTTTTCATGATCTCTAAAGCGAAGATTTTCTTCTTTGATTCCGATATTTTTCAAGAAATTAAAGCAATAATCCTTCCAATAAGCAAACCATTCCAAATCTGTATCCGGTTTACAGAAGAATTCCATTTCCATCTGTTCAAATTCACGGGTTCTGAAAATAAAGTTCCCCGGTGTGATCTCATTACGGAATGATTTTCCGATCTGTCCGATTCCGAATGGGACCTTTTTACGTGAAGTTCTTTGTACATTTTTGAAATTAACAAAGATTCCCTGAGCCGTTTCAGGTCTTAAATATACAACACTTTTAGCGTCTTCAACTACTCCCATATGGGTTTTAAACATCAGTTGAAATTGTCTGATTTCTGTGAAATTTGATTTTCCGCAGTGTGGGCAAACAATCTGATGATCCTGAATAAAAGTTTCCATCTGTTCGTTTGACCATCCATCACTATGAATTTCAGGATCGTAATCCTCAATCAATTTATCAGCACGATGGCGTGTATGACATTCTTTACAATCCATCAAAGGATCAGAAAATCCGCCAATGTGTCCCGTTGCCTCCCAAACACGTGGATTCATTAAAATGGCAGCATCGATCCCTACGTTATAAGGAGATTCCTGAATAAACTTTTTCCACCAAGCCTGCTTGATGTTATTTTTCATTTGTACCCCAAGTGGTCCATAATCCCAAGTATTCGCCAATCCATCATAGATCTCTGATCCCTGATAGACAAATCCGCTGCTTTTTGCGTGTGCTACTAATACGTCCATATCTTTTTTCGCCATAAAATTACCCCTTCCTCTAAGTAAAAAATGCCATTTAGTCTTACTAAAGGCATATGGTTGACGATATAAAAATTCAATTATTACAATACTTTTTACCTGTGCTTTTGTCAACCAACTATAAGGGTACCTCTTCACATTACAAAGGACAGTTCATGCTTCCATGGCTGTCCCCATAATATATTATATTACGTTTTAAATTAGAACTGTATTTAGCGCTTAGAATAACTTGGCTTAAATCGAGAACCTCTTGGCTTTATTAAGCATTTAGGTCCAGTACCGATTAAATCCTGTCGCTTAGCTTTGATCAGTGCTTCATAGACCAGATCGTAATTTTTCGGATTACGATACTGCATCAAAGCTCGCTGCATCGCTTTTTCATGAGGATCACGCGGTACATACACTTCGCTCATATCGCGTGGATCCACCCCCGTATAATACATCGCTGTCGACAGAGTTCCCGGTGTCGGATAAAAATCCTGCACTTGTTCTGGCTGATGATGAATATCACGAAGATATTCCGCTAATTCAATAGCGGCATTTAAATCACTGCCCGGATGAGAAGACATCAAATAAGGAACCAAATATTGATTTTTATGATACTCTTTATTCAAATCTTCATAACGTTTTACAAATTTTTCGTAAAGACCACGGCGCGGTTTTCCCATTTTGTCAAGCACCCGATCACTGATATGCTCCGGTGCTACTTTTAATTGCCCACTGATATGATTCTGTACCAGCTTTCTAAAGAAGGTATCATCTTTATCGTACATCAGATAATCATAGCGAATCCCCGAACGGACAAAAACCTTTTTCACGTTTGGCAGTAAACGCAGCTGATCTAATAATTCGATATAATCCTGATGGCTGACTTCCATATTTTTACATGCATTTGGCCATAAGCACTGCTTAGCTGTACAGGTTCCATGTTCCAATTGTTTTTGACATGATGGCGCTCTGAAATTTGCAGTCGGTCCGCCAACATCATGAATATATCCTTTAAATTGTGGATCCTGAGTAATTTTCTTTGCTTCTTCAATGATCGATTCATGAGAGCGAGCTTGGATGATTCTTCCTTGATGAAAAGCTAAGGCACAGAAATTACATGAACCAAAGCACCCACGATTTGAAATAAGACTGAATTTCACTTCTTCAATCGCAGGCACATGCCCTTTCTCTTTATAGCGAGGATGATAGTCGCGCTGATAAGGCAAAGCATAGGCATCATCAAATTCCTGCGTAGTTAATGGACGGTTTGGTCTATTTTGTACGACATACCAGCCATCATAAGGTTCAACCAAGATCGACGCATTGAAATGATCCGTATTTTGATATTGAATATTGAATCCTTTTGCATAAGCAATCTTATCTTCACAGATTTCTTCGTAGCTAGGCAGCATGATATAATCATTTAAACTAGAAATATCTTTTGTTTTATAGACCGTCCCATCTAAATAGGTTAAATATTTTGCTTCTAGTCCGCTGTCTAATGCTTCTGCGACTTCGATAATGCTGTTTTCTCCCATACCATATAAAAGGAGATCAGCATTCGCATCAATAATAATTGATTTACGCACCTTATCATCCCAGTAATCATAATGTGCCAAACGGCGAAGACTCGCTTCAATCCCACCAATAATAATCGTAGCATCTTTAAAAGCCTGACGGACTTTTTGAGAATAAACGATCACTGCACGATCAGGACGCTTCCCCATTTTTCCACCGGGCGTATACTGATCCTTTTTACGTCTGCGTTTTGAAACACTGTAATGATTCACCATCGAATCAATATTGCCTGATGAAATCAAAAAACCAAGGCGAGGCTTTCCAAACTGTTTAAATTCGTCTAATGAATGCCAATCCGGCTGAGCCAAAAAACATACTTTAAATCCTCGGCTTTCTAATGTACGGCAAATGATGGCAGCGCCAAATGAAGGGTGATCGACATAAGCATCTCCGCATATATAAACAAAATCAGGCTGCTCCCACCCTCGTTCTTCCATTTCTTTGGCGTTCATTGGTAAAAATTCGTTCATACCCTCATCCTTTCTTTACGGTTTTCTATTATGTCATAAATTTCTTCGTTTGAAAATAGATTCCGCTGTATTCTTCTACAAACGTTTCAATAATTTGAGTCACTTCTTTCAGCGTTGCTTCTGAAAAGCTTAACTTATCTATTTTTTTTATTGTTAATAACTGCATATGCCGAAACAGTTTTAATACCTCTTTAGAGTAGACCGGATCTTTTTTATTCAGACAATCCACACAGATAAATCCCCCATCAACAATACTGATGGAAGCGATCGGTTTCGTCTCCTGACACCTGACACAGCGATTCACTTCCAAAATAGTTCCCGATCTTTCCAGCATTGCCAGATTGAATAAATCATACACCACTTGAGGGGGATAGCCCGCCTGCAGTGCTTGAAAGCTGTCTTCTATGAGTTTAAACAGCTGTGCGTCCGGCACATTTTCCTCTTCCTGTTTATAGACATATTCGTTGATATAGCTGCTGTAGATCTGTAGCTGCAAATCTTCTTTAAGATGACGGTAGAAATTCACGATGGTTGCCTTTAATAAAAGACTGATTCCTTTTTTAGGAATAATCATCATTTCCACTAAACTCAATTCCTGTAAAGCCGCTGCATTTTTGCTTTCCATTTTATTGACCCCTTTGGCAATAAAGGTTAATCGTCCAAATTCTTTAGTATAGGCATAAACCAAACGATCTTTTTCCTTATAGGGCATTGTTTTTAAAATAAATGCAAGGGTCGTTGTTTCATTCATTAATATTCGTCCTCGTTATACCCTAACTCTTTCAAATATTTTTCTTTATTACGCCAATCTTTTTCCACTTTAACAAAAAGCTCTAAATCCACATCCATTCCTAAGAACTGGCGAATATCTTTTCGTGCGGCTAATCGAATTTTCTTAATTAATGCCCCTTGCTTTCCGATAATAATTCCTTTTTGTGAATCGCGAGTCACAACAATCGAAGCAATAACATCTAAACGATGCTCTTTTTCATCTTCTTCAATTTTATCGATGAGAATAGCAACGGAATGCGGTACTTCTTCATGCGTATAATGCAGGATTTTTTCACGAATGAATTCAGCTATGATAAATCGTTCCGGATGATCGGTCAGTTGATCATCTTCATAATATTTAGGGCCTTCATTCAAATCATCCTTTAATATACTGATCAGATGATCCACCTGCAAGCCTGTTTTGGCACTGATTGGGATAATTTCTTTGAAAGGAAAAAGCTCCTGCCATTCCATTAATTTTTGTATCAATTCTTCTTTTGACAGCAAATCAACTTTATTCAATACTAAATAAACGGGAATTTCCGCTTCTTTTAAACGATTGATGATATAATGATCCCCTTTGCCGATCTTTTCATTAGCCGGAGCAATAAATAAAATGACATCTGCGCCATAAATTGAATTTAACGCTGAGGTATTCATAAATGAACCTAAACGATCCTGCGGCTTATGTACCCCCGGTGTATCAATAAACACAATCTGACTATCTTCATCGGTATAAATCCCCTGAATCGTATTACGGGTTGTCTGTGCTACATCGGACATAATCGCTAGTTTTGTTTTTAGCATCTGATTCAGCAAAGTTGATTTTCCGGCATTGGGTCTTCCTACGATACTTACAAATCCTGATTTAAACATGTAAATCCTCCTCTAAAAATGCTCCCGGCAGCAGTGCTTTGATATTAGTAATCAGATGCTTAGTCGGATTAGCTAAAATAATAGGTGTTTCCGGCAGCATTAATTCCGCTAAGACCTGACGGCAGGCACCACAAGGTGTAACCACTTCTTTGCCATAAGCTACAATAGTAAGCGTTGCGATATCCTCTTTACGATAACCATGACAATACGCTTGATATATTGCGTTGCGTTCCGCACACATCGTTGATCCATACGCCGCATTTTCTATATTACAGCCATCAAACCATGTTCCGTCTTTCATCTCAATCGTTGCCCCTACGGCAAAATGGGAATATGGGATATAAGCTTTCTTTGAAGCCGCAAAAGCTCTTTCGATTCTTTTCTTTGCATCCATTCTGTGTTCCTACTTTCTTAAAATTTCCATATTATTCAATATCGTATCCTGTAATGCCATCATCACTTTTTCATCCTCTTCGATCATATGATCATAGCCTAATAAATGAAGCAGTCCATGCGTAAACAGGAAACATAATTCGCGTTTGATACTATGCCCATAATCCTGCGCCTGCTCTAATGCTTTATCATAAGAGATAAAGATATCGCCTAATAAACGCGGCATACCTTCTATATAAGGGGATTCCTCGTCTTCTAAAGCAAAGGTAATGACATCTGTTGGTCGATCGATATGACGATATTCTCTGTTAATCTCATGAATTCGTTCATTGTCTATAATACTTACAGAAAATTCAATATCATCTTCAATCTTCAAATAATCAAATGTATATAAAGCGATCTCTTTAAATAAGGTTTCAAACTCACCTAAATCCATCTCTAATTCATTAATCATCTCAATATCTAATTCCATTTTATTTCGCTCCTATATGTATACTTCCTTTGCTTATTATAACACAGCTTTCGCTATTAGAAACAATATTTGTTTGATGATCGACCACTAGAATTAATTTATTTTTAAAATTTTCACTCTCTAATATTTGTTTTACTTTCTGTTTTAAAGTATCACTCATATGACTAAATGCCTCATCAAAGACATACATTTCATAATCAAGCAGAATCACTCGCACAAAAGCAATTAACTGAAGCTGCCCTTGAGATAATCCCTGACCCTGTCCATCTAGGGAGCATGTCAGCAAGGGATAGAGTTCCGTTAAGTAAAACTTCCCCATCAGTTTATATAAAGCACTCTGATCAATGCCTTCCGTCAAAAATTGAAGAACATTAATACTCGCAATAAATGGTTCTCCGTTTAAAAAACAAATTTTCTCTTTCAGTTCCTTTTCAGAAATATGCCGAAGCTCCGCCTGATTTAATTTAATGCTCCCACGATAATCTTTCAGCTGTCCGGTAATCAGTTTAAGAAAAGTAGTTTTTCCGCTCCCATTATCACCGATGACCTGCAAATGATGAGAAAAAACTTCATCCTGATGCTCAAATATCGGCTTTCGATAGCCAAAAGCAAAGCTGACATGATCAAAAGCAACTGTATTAATAGGTCCCTGTATTGTTTCTTGTCCCTCATTATTTTTTATGTTGAGCGTTTTATAACGTTCAAAAATCATACCCATGCGCTTCCCTTGAATGATTAATTGAATCGCTCTAAATAATGGATCAACCAGATAAGAAACCAATGTATAAGCCAGCATTAATTCCCCTATTGTTAAACGATTAGAACGAATTAATCCATAGCCTTGATAAAACAGTAAAATACTCATGAATTGAAGCAAAACATTAACAATGATCTGATAATGACTTAAATCACTCTTCTTCTCTTTAAAATGCTTTAGATATTCAGTAAAGAATGACTCCCGATTCTGCTTTTCCTCACTCTCTAATTTAAATACCGAATAGTCCTTATCATGCATCAGATAATGATGTGCCAAAGTCATGAGATATTGATTATCAACCAAGCTCTGCTTATCTTTTTTATGCAGTCGCTTCAATATAAAATAGCTTAGCCCTGTCACTAAGATTAAAATAATGCCAACGCCTTTCAATAAAGCCGGTGCCAGCCAATAAAGCGCAGTAAAAAACAAGATAATCTGGATCGCATCCACACACAGGCTTTCCATACATTGGATTAAATATTGCGGCAGTTCAAACAAGGTCTGCAGCTTATTCAAACTTTCCTGTGGGAGATAGCGTTCTTTATAATCCATCGGTAATGATAATAGATGGTCAATCGTTGAATAGACAAAGCTTGTTTGCAGTTGTTGTTCAAAAGTAATCAGCCAGTCATTCTTTACCTTTTGACAAAATGCTTTTAGTATCAAAACAAAAAGAACACCCATACTCAATACATTTACAAATGAAGTATTCGTATTTTCATTGAGCATATCCATTAAATACTTAAAATACGTATTCATTATTAAAGTAAATAAGGACAGCAACGAGGAGATTCCCATTATTTTCATAATAAAGAAACGCATCTGCTTCATTTTCTGCCAGGCATACTGATAAAAGGAAAGTGCTGCAGTTTGAGGAGGCTGTCCAACAATCTGAATTATAATCGCTCTGTTTTGATAAAGCTGTCCTAATTCAGCTAAGGTATAGCGAACTAATCCCTCAGCCGGATCTCCACAAATAAAATAGGGAGCTTTATAACGGTATAAAACAATATAGTGTGATCTATTTTCATGATAGGTATGTAAAATGCAAGGATAGCGCAAATGCATTTTTAAAGTTTCTAAATCCGTCTCATACCCCTTAGCTTCAATATGATAATATTTCAAACATTCAATCAGCCCCTGCATGCTGATCCCATGATGATCAAGACGGCAAAGTGCTTTAATATGATCTACTTCATCATCAATATGAAAATATTTTAAGATCATATATATACTATAAGCTCCACATGAGTAATTCTCATCCTGCAGATAGATTGGATATCTTTTCATACAACTCCCCCTGCTCCTATCTACTTATTCTTTCTTTTATTAAGATTTACTCAAATTAAACTATTTTATATTTCTCTTCCAAGCTGCATTTTTTATAAATAACCATATCTATAAACACACAAATATTATCTTATTAAGACTTGGGTTACATTTTATACTTATTTTTGATAATATAGTAAAGAGGTGACGAAGATGAAAGAACAACAGTATCAGTCTGTATTAAATTGGTGTCGAACAAATAAAACAAAAGAGAAGCTGCTTACCTTATTATGCCGTTACTCTCCTATCAGTGTTATTATCATTTATTTAGGAACGATCAGTTATCTATTATTCCAACATGACTCCCGTTTAATCAAAGTCCTGCTTTATCCATTTCTTGCGCTTCTGACAATCACCCTCATGCGTAAGCTATATAATTGTCCGCGTCCTGCCGACATATATTCTATTCATCCTTTGATCAAACATCATCAAGGAGAATCGTTCCCTAGTCGTCATACCGGAAGTGCCGTCATTATTGCGTTTAGCTGTCTGTATATCTCATACCCACTCGGTCTGCTTTGCTTTATCATTGCAATGTATGTAGGGGTATCAAGAGTCATTGCCGGTGTCCATTTTATTAAAGACGTTGTTGCCGGTGCGGTGATTAGCACTATATTAGGCATACTGATGTTTATTTTATAAATATATCCCAAGCATGAATCATGCTTGTTTTTTATAGAAAGGAATTTATTATGCAGTGTTTTTGATGGAGAAACAGTTTACCTGTTAGAAAAGCAGGAGGATACCAGAAAGATTCCAGATTTAAGTAAGATTATTAATATCTGCGTTGAATCTAAAAATAAAAATATTTCCGATATTTTGACATTTTACCAAAAAGCAGAAGCTTTTACTAGCTGTGAGGTACACCAAAATAACTGGTATGTGGATATCGTTCCACAAAATATATCAAAAGCATTTGCTATTCACTTTATAACAAACTTGGAGGTGTTAAATAAATCCCATCAATTAGCTGCTGTCGGGGATTCATGGAATGATATTCCTATGTTTGTTATTGCAGATGAAAGCTATACTTTCCATCAGTCTCCCATTGAAGTCAAACAAAAAGCAACTCACCATATTGACCATGTCTATCAGTGCGTTGCAGATTTCTTAGAAAGATAAAATAGAGATACCTTTGTATCCCTATTTTTTTATTTAATTGTTTTAACATGGTTGAATGGGAATAAAATAACACCATCTTTACCAATAAACTTATCGTAAGGAAAACTTCCCAAAACACGTGAATCCGCAGAGACTAAACGATTGTCTCCCATCACAAAATATTCATTTTCAGGAACCGTCACCTCAAAGTCTTCAGTAAACAAAGGACTATTATATTTAAGCTTAGCTTCCTCCATATATTCCTTATCTAAATAAGTTTCTTCATATTCAACCCCATCGATATAAAGACGATCATCTTTAAATTGAATCGTTTCTCCAGGGAATCCGATCAATCGCTTAACAATTTTCTCCTGCAGCTGAGTGGAATATAATACCACAACATCAAAACGTTCTAAACTGTCTTCACTCAATCCAATAACATTAATTATTGAAATATCATTATTATCTAAGGTCGGATACATCGATTTTCCATTCACAATTACAGGATTCACCACTTTTGTGAATATTAAAGATGTAACAACCGCTACGGCGACTAATTCTATAATTGTTTTAATGAGTTCTTTTGATTTTGAATTGTTTTTTTCCATTGAAAGACTCCTTTATTCTATTTTATTATATAGCCGCCTAAGATAATTATCAAGACAGATGGTAGAATAAAGATAACAATTCCTTTATTATATTGAATCTTCCTCCGTCATAGCGCTTAATTGCACCCTTCCTCACATAGTCCTCTTATTTTTCCGCCATAACCTTCTAATCTGCTTGTCCTTTTTAAAATAACCAAATCCGGATATTTCTTCTCTAATTTCTTTCTTGTCGATTCATTCATCACAGCAATATAATTCAAGCTAGGAAGTTCTGTTTCTTTATGCTCATTTACTAACTGATTTAAAAAATCATTTGATGTATAAATATAACTAGATGTACTATATCCATAAGTGTTGACAAAACCAACAATCTGCAGTTTCAATTGAACCTCCTTCATTTTATACTTTCCATCATTAGAGGATATCGGAATTAACGTAGATGTTGTCCATATAATTTGTTTTAAAAAAAGAATTAATCGTTATATTTATTTAGATTCTATGTTCATTATATTATATTAAGCTATTAACTAAAATAATATAGATGTTTTTATAAAATATTGTTATATAAAAACTTACGTATTTTAGTCCGTAAGTTCATCATGTATAAGGTATTAAAGGTTCTAATAAAATAAAAAACAATCCTCTCGGATCGTCATTATCTAATGGTGCCCAAGGCCGGACTCGAACCGGCACAGTATCGCTACCGACGGATTTTGAGTCCGTTGCGTCTACCAATTTCACCACTTGGGCAATCAAATACGTTGCTAGTAGATTATACAATTATAATAATGAAAATGCAATCCTTTTTTCTAAAAATTTATATTTTTATTATCCCGGATACATGTAATAGAATTGAGTTTCTATTTATAAGTTAATGGAAATAACATTTCTTTTATCACTTTTAGTGACAATTTTTGACATTTGCATTTTAAAAAAAGTAGTAAATCCTTTCTTTATACAGTATAATATATACTGTAATTATTATAGTAATTGGGAGGGATAAAGATGGCTATCATTGATTTTGTCAAATATAATGGGGATCCTGATGTTTTTGCTTGGAAGTGTCCGGATGAAGAGTTAAGCACATGGACACAATTAATTGTCAATGAATCACAAGAAGCAATTTTATTTAAAGAAGGGAGAGCTTTAGATCGCTTTGGACCTGGAAGACATGTTTTAGACACTAAAAATATTCCGTTGCTTACCGGGCTGATCGGTCTTCCGTTTGGCGGAAATTCACCATTTACCGCTGAAGTTTATTTCATTAACAAGACAGTTGTTTTAGATATAAAATGGGGAACGCCTTCACCTATTCAACTGCAAGATCCTAAATATAATGTCATGATCCCGGTAAGAGCCTATGGGCAGTTCGGGATTACCATTTCAGATTCCAAAACGTTCCTGACTAAATTGGTGGGAACAGTTCCTTATTTTGATAAAGAATCTGTTGTGAAGTATTTTAAAGGAATTTACTTAACTAAAGTAAAAGATGCAATCTCTTCTTATCTAATTAAAGAACAAGTTCCAATTTTAGAGATTGGTGCTTATTTAGAAGAAATCTCTGACTGTCTTTTAGATAAGATTCGTCCGGAAATGGCAGAATACGGAATTAAGATTGTTAATTTCAATGTTAATGATGTCAGTGTACCAGAAGATGATCCCTCTGTTATCAAACTAAGAGATGCCTTAGCTAAAAGGGCGGAAATGGATATTATTGGTTACAGCTATCAGCAGGAAAGATCGTTTGATACATTAGAAGGAGCCGCTAAAAATGACTACAGCGGCGGTGGATTGATGGGGGCTGGCATAGGACTAGGTCTAGGAGCAGGTCTTGGTGTTCCAATGGGACAGCAAATGAGTGGCATTACCAGTCAAATTGATGTGACCACCAAACAAAAAGAATGTCCGAAATGTCATCAGATGATCCGAGAAGACGCTAAATTTTGTCCGGAGTGTGGTGCTGATGTACAAATTGCGAAACAGGTTGAATGTCCAAACTGTAAAGGAGCCGTTCCAGAAGGGGCAAATTTCTGTCCAAGCTGTGGTGAACCAATGAATAAAAAATGTCCTAATTGTGGTATAAAGGTGAAACCAAATACAAAATTTTGTCCTGAATGTGGGACTAAACTATAAAAGGAAGTAAAAATATGAAACAAACAAAAAACACGTCATGGGGCGTAATTACATTTGCATTGATCTTCTTTTGGCCAGTCGGTATTTATTTATTAATCAGACGTTTCAACAATGACAAATCTGCAACGTTTCAGCATTCTAAGGGATTGAAAATCGCTTCTTATATACTAATGGGATTTGGCGCAATCGCTGTGGCAATGACCTTAACCGGTCAAATGACAACTAAAGATGATTTAGGAATCGAGCATCAAATCGTTGGGGCGCAAATGATTCCTTACCTTCTGATTTCAGCGATGTTTTTATTAGGAGGAATTGTTTTATTCAATAAAATGCGAAAGATTGACAAGAATTCAATTAAATATAGACGTTATATCAATTTAGTCGTAAATAATCAATTGAGCGAAATCAGTAAAATTGCCTCTGCACTGTCATTATCTTCAAGTCAGGTGACCGTGGACTTACAAAATATGATCGATAACGGTTATTTGGCTAATGCGTATATTGACCATTCCAGAAATCAGATTATATTAACTCAACGACCTGCCGGTCAAAAAACAGAGACATCTGTTATGGAAACTTATGTCTGTCAAAGCTGCGGCGCTAAAAACGAGATTTATACCGGTAGTCCAAAAGTATGTGAATACTGCGGTACAGTTTTAAAATAAAAATAAGGTTAAACATTCAGCGTGTTTAACCTTTTCTTATATTCTGACTATGTTTTTTCATGAAACGAATCATTTCTTCTTTTGGCAACGGTTTTGAATAATAATAGCCCTGAATCTGATCCACTCCATTGCGTATCATAAATTGATTTTGAAAATCATCTTCGACACCTTCCGCTACAACAGTTAAATTGAGATCTTTAAAAGTACGAATCATATTTTTCACCATAATGGCAGATTTTTCCTGTTTGCTGACTGCCCACACTAAACTCTTATCCAGCTTAATTGTTGTAAAAGGAATCTGTATCACTGTAGAAATATTTGAATAACCTACACCAAAATCATCCAGTCCCATATAAATTCCCATCTTTTCCATATCACTGACAAAGTCATGAATGATATCCATATTTTCAGCTAAAGTAGACTCAGTGAATTCAATCTTAATAACTGAAAAAGGAATATTATTTTTATGAATAATCTCACAGACTTTCTGTGCCAGTTGAGGCTGACGGAACTGAATTGCCGAAAAGTTAACATGGATACATTTAATATTAATCTCTTCATCTAATAAACTACGCGCAAATTTACACACCTTATCTAAAATCATATAGGTCATTTCAATAATCAACCCGGTTTCTTCTGCGATCGGAATAAATTCAGAAGGATATATCGGTCCTAACGGACTGTCATTGATGCGCACTAATGACTCAGCATATTCAAACTGTTGGGTTGCCACACTGTATAAAGGCTGATAATACATTTCAAAATCTTGATTCGCAATCTTTTCTTTTAATATCTTGACAATTTCTCTTTTGCGCTGGATCATCTCAAACATATTCTGATCACAGTAGCACACATAACCATTATAATTCTTTTTTGCTACCGAAACAGCATATTCAACTGAACTAATCAAGCTTTCAATTCCGGTTGTACTCTCCGGATAATCAACAGCTCCAATTACATAGGAAAGAATCGCTTCATGATCCTTAACCCTCCAAGGTTTTTGCATGCGTTCTTGAATCTGTTTTAAAATCACACTAATGACTTCATGCGGCTGACGAATCAATATCGCAAACTCGTCTCCTTTAAAACGATAAACATGCCGCTGTCCGACTAAAGAAGCCAGATAACAGGCAATCGTTTTTAAAAAGGCATCACCTACTTGGTGCGTAAATGCACTGTTGATTTGTGTGAAATCACGTAAAGAGATAACAAACAAACTAAAGTGCTGTTTAGGATATTCACCAAGTAAATACTCCAGCATATTGGAAAGCTCCAATTGGTTGGGAATATCGGTCAGATAATCCATTGAAATCTGTTTATTTTGCAAATATAGATAAATGATCAGTAAAGCACAGGTCGCGGCAGAACCGGTCAGAATAACGGTTGGAAATATCTGCTGAACCGCAATCACTACACTGGCAATAATGGGAAAGGCAGATAAAATATTAAAAACATTCTTTTCCACCTTATCTTTTTCCATAAAGGCAATAAATAACGCTCCTAAGCAATAAGCATAAAAAAGAATATAAGTAATTGCGATCCATGGTCCTTTCACATAGCCGGATTGATAATTTAAATCAAATAATTCCTTATTGAAAGGATTGGTTAGTACTAGCAAAGTGTAGAGAATCGATGGAATCATGCTTAACTTCATAAAACGAATCAGACGTTCTTTATTTTGATAAATAACGGTTGCAGCATATAAGCAATAAACCGCTCCCATTAAAGGGGTAAAGATAAAGTAGATCGTAGTAATCAGCCATGTCAGCCAAAGCGGGAACACACGATAATAGGCAATCATCACAGTTGAAAGGATATTGGTGGTTATCGCTAAAAAGGTGACCAAAAAACAACATTGAAAAATACGATTTTTCAATGTCGGCAGCCAACTTCCACGTCTTGAATAAAGCCAAATTATACTGAGTATAACAGCTGAAATACATTCCGGAGCAATATTCCAATCTAATGTTATCATGATTATAGTCCCAATCCTTTTCCCACTAACTGCTTCCATTATAACATTCTTAATCCCCCTGTACAAGATGACTTCTTTATAATAAAAAAGAAATATGAACACTATACTACCTCGATATAGCTATCCATATTTTCTTTTTTTATCACAATTTGTCGATCAATCTGTTCTTTCAATTCCTGAACATGACTGATGATTCCAATCAGCTTATCACTTTGACGCAAATGAAGCAATACATGGAGTGCCTGCTGTAAAGAATCACTGTCTAAAGAACCGAAACCTTCATCAATAAACAACGTGTCTAACTCAATTCCACCGGCAAAGCTTTGAATCATATCTGATAAGCCTAAAGCCAAAGATAAAGCTGCTTTAAATGTTTCACCGCCCGATAATGTTTTAATATCACGAACCGTTCCGCTCTCATAATCCTGAATCACAATATCTAATCCGGACTGGCGGCTTCCCTTTTCTTCTTTTCTCAGCATCTTATAGCGCTGATTCGTCATCTCTTGAAAACGAATATTTGCTAATGCTAAGATCTGTTCAAAATAGGCAGCCAAAATATAACGTTCAAAGGATAATTTCAAAGCGTTATTTCCGGAAGTTAAAGAATACAGATCATAGTAATTCTGATAAGTCGGTTCAATCAATGCGATCGCATGATAATCTTTTTCCAATTGCTTCAGCAAACGTTGATCCTGCTGATAAAGTCCCAGCTTCTGCTGATACTGATCTTTCATGATAATACTTTGTTCAGTTAGAGCTTCAATCTCTTTAGACAATGAAGATAAATCTATTTTTTGTGTACTGGTTAATTCATTTTTTAATGACTGAACCAGTGTATCATTACGTTCTTTAGCTAACAGATAGTCCTGATATGTTTTTTCTAACTGACTAATCTCTTTTGGTGATCGTTTAGCAGCTTGATAGTGGGACAGGTCTTTAAACAACAGATGAAGCTGTTTATCAAAGGTTTTCTGAGTATGATGACACTGTTGTTCCCACTTTTTCTTTTCACTTTGATATCCTGCTTTTTGACCTAATAAAGTATTTAGTGAGGTATGCAAGGTATTATAGGCTTGTGTGGAAGTATCCATTTCTTTTGTTTTCGATGTGATAGATCGTTGGATCTCTATTATTTTTTCTGAAATGGTTTCTTCTTTTTCCGCTTCTATATCTAATCCTTTAATTTGTCCGCTATAAGCGGCGGCTTGGGCATTCAGCTCTTGTAACTGCTCTGATGTCTTCTGATACTCCTGCTGAATGTTTTCTATTTCTTTTAAAAGCTGCTGACGCTGTGCTTCCTTTTGCTTAACTTCCTTTTTCAGTTCGCCTAATGTTTCTAATTGATGATTTAAATCTTCCATCTTATCGATTAGGCTCTCTTTGTCAGCCTGCTTTTCTTTTAAGGAGATCCCCATCGTTTCACACTCAAATTGAATTTGCCACTGAATGTCTTCAAACGCCTGTTTCTTTTCTAAAACCTGCTGATAAGTCTCCTGTAAATGATTTTGTGCTATCTCTAATTCAGCTTTCATTTTCTTTAAAGTCTCTGAAGATAAATCCTGATCGGATAACTCAGCCAGCTTTGGGTGGTGCGTTGAGCCACATACCGGACATGGATCATTCTCTTTTAGATTCTGTGCTAAAATGCCTGCCTGTTCCAACATCAGTCGATTCTCATAGTGTAAGATCTGCTGATTCAAATAAGCATAGGCATCGGCTTCCTTTTGATATACCGAAGCCTGAACTGTATAGTTTTGATGCGCTGCCGCTTCTTTTTTTTCTAACTCCTCTAAATGCTTATGACGTTCTAATTGTGTCTGTATCTCTTTTAAATCCTGCTGACATGTAAAATATTGAATTTCTACATCCTGTGAGGCTTCAATAAATACTTTTAAAAGCTGTTCATCATGGGCAGTTTTTTCTTTTTTATGCTCTAACGCTTTAAGCATCCTCTGACACTGCGCAATCTCTTTTTCTAAAATAAGACTTTTTGTCTGCAGATATTTAAGTCGCTTTAGCTTCTCCAGCTGATCCTGATATTTTTTTAATTCCACATGCAACGATTGCACCTGCTGCTGAAGCTGCGGTACCGCCAAATACGCCTTATCAATCTGCTCAGCTTTTTTATTTAAATGCACAATATCCTGTTCAAGCAAGGTTTCCTGATTCAGTAAAGTCTGCGATTGTTTTTGCGCTTCATTGAGCTGTTTTTCAATAAGCATCAGTTCATTCGCTTTTTTTGCTTCTGTCAGTTCTTGTTGATACTGGTTCATTTTTATTTCCTGTTCGCATAAAACAGACTGCTCAGCTAACGCTTTTTCAAGCTGATCTAATCGTGTATTATTTTTTTCGATCCAGCCATAGTTTTGACGTTTTTCTTCTAAAATCTTTAATAATTGATTCCATTCATCATTTTGAACAGTCAATTGTTTTTTTACCTCAAGTCCTTTTGCTTTTGTGGCTTCGATAAATGCTGTTGTCGTAAGTGCTGCAGATGCTTCATCAATTTGCTTCTTTAAAGTTTCAATCGCAATCATAGTCGACTCTATTTTTTGTTTATACTGATTATATTTTTCTTTCAGTAACGTCTCAAACCGATCATAGTGATAAGTACCAAAAAGTTTTCTGAATATCTTTTCTTTTTCATCACTGCTGGCATGAATCAATCGTGTAAATTCACCTTGAGCGATCATAGCAATTTGTTTAAATTGCAGGACATCCACGCCTAGCAAGGTGGAAATAGCTTGGTTGACATCTCGCGTTGTGCTGAAAATCTTTCCGTCAGGCATGGTGAGTTCTGCCTGTGCACTGATCGGTGTCTTGCGCCCCGGCTTGATATACTGGGGACTGCGGCGAATATGATAAACCTGTTTTTTGAACTGAAAAGTTAAATCGACATAGGTTTCCTGCTTATGATCCGCAAAATCACAGCGCAGACTTTTTGCTTCCCTCAGTGATCCGCTGGCTTCCCCATATAGGGCAAATGTAATCGCATCAAAGATCGTTGTTTTTCCACTTCCGGTCGCTCCTGTAATCAAAAATAATCCATCCTGATATAATAAAGTAAAATCAATCGTGACTGTTGAAGCATAGGGTCCAAAAGCGGATATTTCTAATCGTACAGGTTTCATTTTGTCTCCTTTGCTTTTTCTAATATATTTTCGATGATGCTTGCTTTCTCTTCGTCTAATTCATGGTCACGAATAGTTTGATAAAACTCTTTAAACAAGGTAAAATCATCCTGTTTTTCCAACTGGAGATTTGCCACCGTTTTTTTGCCATCATACTCTTTTAACAGTTGCTTATATGTCAGCTGCATGGCATTGGGATACAACGTTCGTAAATGATCCATTGCATTAGCAATTAAGCTTTGATCCAACAATTCAAATGCAATATAATCCTGTTTATTTTCGACAAGTCCTTTTGCCTCATCCATGAAATCAGCAAAATAACCGCTGTATTTCTGCATGGTTAAAGTGGGATGCAAGGTAATCTGTTCAATCACCGTATTGCCTTTTTCCTTCATTTCTACCTTACACACTGTTTTTTTCTGCTTAACTTCATCAAAAGAATAGCGAAGCAATGAACCGCAATAGCGCACAGCTTGACGTGACACTGCCTGAGGTGCATGCAGATGACCCAAAGCAACATAATCATAATCATCAAAAAGATGAACATCGACCACTTCACTTCCACCGACACTTAACATGGCTTCTGACTCACTGGTTTGCACCTGCTGTCCTCCGGCAGCAAACTGATGCGTCATTAAAACATGACGGCGCTTCGGATCTAAGGGATGCAAAGAAATAATATGTTCCAAAGCTTCCTGATAAGTCTTGACTTTTACCTCGGGATATAACTCTTTAACCTGAGACGGCTTAATGTATGGCAATAAATGAAATTCAATTTCACCAAATTCATCCTTCAAAATACAAGTCTCCCAATTTTTCTGTAATTTTGAAGCGATATACAGCCCCTCTGCTTTCAATAGCTGACTGGCAAAATTCAAGCGCTCATCACTGTCATGATTCCCGCTGATCATCAATACTTGAATATGATACTGACGAATAGCGACCGTTAAGAAATCATTAAATAACTCCACAGCTTCTGTAGGGGGAACCAAACGATCGTAAACATCTCCGGCAATTAAAAGCAAGCGAATATCCTGCTGATCCATTATCGTCAAAAGCTCAAACAACACTTCTTTTTGCATGGTAATCATGGAATGTCCGCAAATCCACTTTCCTAAATGTAAATCGCCTATATGTATAAACTTCACAAGATCACCTCCGTATTTTCCATTATAGCATATTCCTTATCCTAAACTAATAAGCAAGCACTAAAAAAAGCGCTGTTTACTTTGCGCTTCTTTTTAACCACTGACCGATATCTTCAAAAACAGTCTGACGCTGTAATTCATTTAATATTTCATGACGCATACCATCATATAAAGTAGCCTCTACATGCTGATAACCGACTGTTCTTAATAGCTCTACTGCTTGATAGAACTTTTTTGTATCGACTAGACAGGGGTCTTCTTTCCCACTGATAAACAGAATCGGCAGTTTCGTATTTTTAGGTGCATAGTTGTTTTTATTATACGCTCGTGCCATCAATGTAAATAAAGCATGAAAACCATCAACCGTAAAAATAAAGTTGCAATAGGGATCTTCATCATACTTTTCGACAACCTTTTCGTCTGTACAGATCCACTGATGTTCACTTTTAGCGCCCTTAATACCATGATTAAAATAGCCAAACGCCATCTGATTGACAAAACGACTGCGATAAAAAGGTCCTTTCCATTTGATTATGAGAGAAGTCAGCATTTTTCCTACCGCAACAAATTGATTATAGCTTGGACTGCCGCAGACAATCAGACCGGATAAGGCGCTTTCATAGGACTGTAAATAATTTCGCACGATCAAAGATCCCATGCTGTGACCAAACAAATAAAGCGGAAGATTAGGATAATGTCTTTGAATATACTGAGTGACTAAATAGGCATCATCTACTAAATGACGTGCCCCCTCTTTTCCAAAATAACCTAATTGCTTGAATGAAGCTGCACTCTCCCCATGACCGCGATGATCATGAATCACAGATACAAAGCCCAAACTCGCTAAATATTCCATAAAAGGAATATAGCGTTCTTTATGTTCGCACATGCCATGGCAGATCTGAACAATGCCAATCGGATGCTCCACGGGTAAATACATGACACTAATTTTGGTTTCATCTTCTCTTGATGTTAACATTAATCTTTCCATCTTCTGACCTCCTAAAATAAACGTTTAAATCTCTCCGGCATCGCCGCTTCAAAAGTCATTTTCTTTTGTGTAACCGGATGAATCAGCTCTAAAATATGACTATGCAGCCCTAAACGTCCGATTGGATTTGTTTTAGCTTTATATTTGGTATCTCCGACAATAGGATGATGCAAATCCTGCATATGAACGCGAATCTGATTCTTGCGGCCAGTATCTAAATAAATTTCCAATAAACTGTAGCGTGAATTGGATTTTTTCACTTGGTAATGCGTGATTGCCAGTTTTCCGGTTTGATCATGAGAGGAATACACCATCTGCGTTTTCGTTTCTTTTAAATACGATTGAATGGTTCCCTGTTTTTTCTTGAGTTCTCCTTCGACGATTGCAAGATATCCACGCTTAGTCACAATATCATTCCATTTTTCCTGCAGCATATTTTTAATTTTCTCATTTTTCGCAAACATCAGTACACCCGAAGTAAACTGATCCAAACGGTGTACAATGAAGATCATTGATTTAGGATCTTTTTCTTTTAAATACTGACGAACCTGATGATAGGCAGTCTTTTCTTTTTCCTTTTCCGATGCCATGGAAAGCAACCCGGAAGGCTTGTTTATGACAATCAATTCCTGATCTTCATAAAGAATATCTAAATGCGTCTGTACCTGTTTTTGCCCTATCGTAATCACATCACCCTTTTTTAAAGGATAATTAAACTGGGTCTGCATCTGATTATTTACCAGAATCATTTTTTTAGATAATAAGTTTTTTACGTCTTTTTTTGAACGTTTTGGCATGATGGCAAAAAGATAGGCCAAAAGAGGACTATCTTGGTCGACATTAAATCTATTCATAGCTTTCATTCCTTTCGATGTTGAAACGTTTAGTAGTCAATACAATTACCAACGCAATAACGCTCATCAAGGCAAGCAGCCAGAAAATATAGCGACTGCCAAGCTGATCGTAGACAATTCCAAAGATTTGAGTAAAAACTGCAGAAGCAATCATATAAAATGACATATAGAAGGTGATCGCTGTTGTCACATAACGAACCGGCACACTGCGGTTAATATATTGAATATGCCCAACACTGGCAATTCCGGTCATGAACATATGACATAAAGAAGTCAAAAGGAAGATCGGAAAGGATGAGGTTAGGGCATAGATAACCCCGCGCAAAATCTGAGACAGACAAGTAATCGCATATACTTTTTTATAGCCATATGTACGGATTAGACGTGACACAACCAGGATAAAAAAGATTTCCGGCACCACCGCAAAAAGCAAATATGTCCCCATTGAGGAAGAAGAAAGTTTAAGTGTTGTGACTAAATGATTGCCGACATACCCGCCTGCCGAATCCATGACTACATTGGTAAACACAGCTAGAACGAGAATGAAAATATAATTTTTATTTTTTATTAAGCTTTTTAAATCTTTAAACAGACTGCTTTGCTTTTTATCACTTTTAGCTTCTTTATTCATTTCCACATTAGGATAAGGAATCAAGATCACCATTGCAATAAATAAAGCCATCAAATAAATTAAAAATAAGGGGCCATCCATTCCAAACATTTCAGCGATTTTGGTGATAACGACACTGCCCACTACATAGCCAAATGAGCCGATGGCACGCAAGACACCGTAATCTCTTCCTTGTTCATTGCAGTAAGTAACACAGACACTATCGCTGATCGGCATCGTGCATGATCGAATAGAAACCATAAAAATAGATGTAATAAGAACTAATGGATAAACTGTCTGTTTAGAAAATACATAGGTAATAACGAACGTTAAAAGAATCGATAAACCGATCATCGATTTATAGCGGCGTGTTTTATCACAGATAATGCCCCATAAAGGAGTAAGAAACATAGAGCCGATCAAGGCAACGGAATTGATCTGTCCGATCTGTGCCCCATTAAAACCCAATTTTTCGAAATAGATATTGATAAAGGGTAAAAGCAAACCATTGCTCATAAAATAAACAAAGTAAAAAATACATAGTGCATAAAAATTCCCGTTTTTATTTTTCATAGGTCCCTCGTATTAAAAATAGTTAATCACGGCTGATTAACTATTCACTTGCTTGATATATTTTTCTAGTAATTCTGCGGCAGCGACACAGACATCGGTGCACGTACGCAGTTCACTTTCTTTTTTTGCACGTATTGCCAGAAGTTCCTTACAGACATAGGATTCGTGCTGTAAAGAAAAATCATGGATATAATGTTCGACCAGGTCATAAGTGGATAATTTTGTATTGGCTTTTCCTATCTGACCGTCACTGTTTACAGCACTCAAAACAAAGATGGCTCCACTAAGAGCTCCGCAGGTTCCGCGAACAGCGTGTCCTTTGCCAAACCCCTCAGCTAAGCGATAGAGAATAGATTCTTCAATGCCCAGCAGTTCACAATAAGCACAGGCAACAGCCTGAGCGCAGTTATAACCATGCTGATGATTCCAGCGTACTTGTTCAAGTCGATTCATTTAAACATTTTTCCTTGCTTGCATCGCTAATGCCAATGCACCACAAATCCCTGCATTATCCCCCAATTTAGGATAAACAATGTAGTCTTTAATATGATGCAGGATTTCTTCTTTTTGAACATAGCCATTCAGCATTTCCACTACATATTGATGAATATAACTAAAAATCTGTGTTTGCTTCATAACTCCGCCGCCTAAGATGATTTTTTGAGGTGACAATGTGAGAATGAAGCTCATCAATGCCTCTGCTAAATAGTATCCTTCCATTTCCCATGCCGGATGATCTACAGGTAAATCATAAGCTTTAGCGCCCCATCTTTTTTCAATGGCTGGACCAGAAGCTAAACCTTCCAAACAATTTTTATGAAATGGGCAGAAACCGTCCGTCGTTTCATCCTGATGTTTAGCTAATAAAATATGTCCCATTTCCGGATGCAGCAATCCATGCACCAGTTTTCCTTCGACAATAGCACCGCCGCCAATCCCTGTTCCGATGGTAAGATATAAACAGCTATCCAATCCTTTTGCACTGCCAAAATAAAGCTCACCCAATGCCGCCCCATTAACATCTGTATCAAAGGCGATCGGCACTTGATAACGTTCTTTTAACGGTCCTACAAAATTTACATTTCCCCAATTCGGCTTGGGTGTCGATGTAATGTATCCGTAAGTCGGTGACTGAGGATCTAAATCAATAGGTCCAAATGTCCCAATACCCATTGCTTCAAATTCTTCGCCATCGAAAAACTCAAAAACATGTTCAAATGTTTCCTGCGGTGAAGTTGTCGCGAAAGCATCTCGTTTGATGATATTACCAAACTCATCTCCAATAGCGACTACAAACTTTGTTCCACCCGCTTCAATTGCTGCAAGTTTCATGGTTATTCCCCCTCTAATTTCTATGCCATTTTATTACATTTCCTATCCTACTTCAACCTTTAATTCAATAAAAAATATTTTTTTAAATATGCCTGCATTTTTGCCGATACTTCAGCTTTCATATAGATGCCGTTTTCAAGATATTCGTAATTTAATACATGTGTATTATCCAGCAAGTAAGAGACGATATTCATCAAAGAATAAGGCAAGATAACCTCAACAATATGATCATCGCCAAAGAGTGTCTGATCAATTGATTTCATCAATGTTTCCATATTCTTTTCTTCTTTGACAGAAATGAAAACATAAGGATCCAATGGTTCCACTAAGCCGTATTTATTAAGGTCAATCTTATTATAAACATACAGCATTTTATTTAGATCTACGCCAAGTTCTTCCAATACCTGATTCGTCACTGAAATGTGTTCACGGTAATAAGGTGAAGAACTGTCTACCACTTGTAAAATCAGATCCGCTTCCTTTACTTCTTCTAAAGTAGAACGGAATGCCTGTACCAAATGATGAGGTAATTGATTAATAAACCCAACTGTATCTGTCAGCAAGAATGTCTTATTATTGTTTAATTTTACTTTGCGGGTTGATGTTTCCAAGGTCGCAAAGAGCATATCTTTTTGCAGCACCGTTTTATCATTCAGTTTTGAATGATCAACAAAGTAATTCATTAATGATGACTTCCCACTATTCGTATAGCCAACTAAAGCGACAACTTTTTGATCCTGATGTACTCTTAAAATACGTTGTGTTTTACGCTGTTTGACCATCAAAGCAAGATCGTGCTTAGCTTTAACTAGCTGATTGCGAATTAAGCGGCGATCTAATTCAATTTTCTTTTCTCCGCTTCCACGAAAACCACTTCCGCCCTGTTGTCCTTCCAAGTCTTCATTCATTCCCGCTAAACGCGGCAATAAATAATTGTACTTGGCAATTTTCACCTGTAATTTTGCTTCATTGGTTTTTGCTCGTGATTCAAAGATTTTTAAGATTAAATCGGTTCGATCACTGACTTCAATCTCTAAAATATCAGTTAAATTTTTAACCTGCATCGGACTCAATTCCTCATTAAATATAACGAGATCGACATCCCCGGTTAAATTTTTTAATTCCGTTACTTTTCCCTTACCAATGTAAGTGGCAGCGGATATCTTGTCTAAAGCCTGTGTTAATGTATATTTAACCTTAATCTCACATGCCGCACACAATGCTTCTAATTCTCTCATTGATTCTTCTAAATCATATGTCATACCAAAATAACTAACGCCTACAATTATTGCTTCCATATTCTCTCCATTTATACATATATGCCCCATTATAACATATTTATAATATAGGTGATATAATGAAAAAAACAAAGATTTACCTTATCTTATCCATTATCCTTTACATATCTTTTCTTTCTTTTTTCCATATGAGTGATATTGTAACCATCACAAAAGAAGTCAAAGATATGATCATTAACCAGCTCTTTCCAACCCTGTTTCCTTTTATGCTGATCATTACGATCTGTCAAAAAGTGGGGATGATCCAGCTCATTGCTTTTTTTCTGCAGTTTATTTCCCGTCCCTTCTTTCGAGTGTCAGGAAATGCTTTAAGTATTTATTGTTTTTCTATTTTAAGCGGATATCCCACTAATGCGAAGATGATCAGCAATGCCTATTCTCTTAAACAGATTGATGAACGTGAAGCTGATCTGCTTGTCAAATGTGCTCATCACGGTTCATTTAGCTTTATTGTCTATTTTGTCGGGATGACAATCTTCCATGATATTCGCATTGGTTTTCTTTTAGAATTAGCCCATATTTTACCTACTCTTATTTACTTTCTGATCAGTTCAAATGGGAAAAGTGAAAAGATGACTTGGTGCAATGCCTGGTATCCGTTTTCTTCTGCTATTTATCAGCATAAAATCTTTGATATCATTAAGGACAGTCTGAAAGAATGTATGATTGCCTTTATTTATATTTTTGGTTTCATGCTGGTATGCAAGGTTTCCCTGATCAGCTTATCTCATTTATTTAATTCTCCGATTATTTTATTTTTAAACGGTGCTTTGGAATTTAGTTCCGGCATTATTCTATTTAACGGAAGTGCCTACTCATATCATATCAAACTTTTAATGAGTGTTTTCTATCTTTCTTTTGGTGGATTGAGTGTTTTCCTGCAAGTCTATCAATTAATGGATCATACGCCTTTTCACTTTAAAAGTTATCTGTTCTTTAGATGTTTTCATGCTTTAGCTTCCGCCTTTTTAGTCTTTATATACCTAATGAATTGACAAAGCCACTAAATTTATATATTATGATATTGATAACTATTATCGATTGGTGGTGAAGCTATGAAAACAACTCGTTATTCTAAACAGCGTGAAGCGATACTTTTAGAATTGCAGAATAGAACCGATCACCCAACAGCGGATCAGGTCTATTACACATTAAAGCAAAAGTATCCGGAATTATCACTCGGAACTGTTTATCGTAACCTTGGCTTTTTAGCGGATAATGGGGATATCTTAAAATTAGATGTCGGGGATGGAACCTATCATTATGATGGAACGATTACACCGCATGTGCATTTTGTTTGCTCATCTTGCAATGAAATTTATGATATCGTCATTAAAGAGGACATTTATCAACAGATTGCCGATTCTATTGATCACCAAGCGGAAAAGATTAATATAACAATCGAGGGTCAATGTGTTAAGTGTCATGCTAAAAGTAAAAATTAGTTTATCTAAAAATCCGACTGAACAGTCGGGTTTTTAGTATGATCACTTTCTTTAAACACACAATAAGATTGGAAAATATCACTTCATTTTATTTATTCATAACTTGTCGTTTAGATGAAATTCCATGTCTTGTCGTATTACAATTTACCATTTTATATTAACAGGCTACCTATCATATTGACTCTAATATAAAGATGTGATCAAATACAAATAAAGCAAGAAGTCTGACCATCGGATCATATTCCTTGCTTTTTCTTTATTCTTCTATTTTTTCATATCTTCGTTCAACGCGGTCTGTCAGCAAACACATAATTTCATAAGGAATTGTTTCTAACTCTTTTGCCATCTTGACAATAGATAAATGCGGTCCAAAGATTTCAACCAAATCTCCGACCTGCACAGTCTCGTCCACACGAACCATCATTTGATCCATACAGACACGTCCGATGATCTGATAGTTTTTACCGTTAATATACACCTCACGACCTTGATTCCTGCGAATAAAGCCATCGGCATAACCTATCGGCAAAGTCGCGACATATTCATCTTTAGCCGCAGTATAAGTAAAACCATACCCGACCTTTTCTCCTTTTTTAATATGTTTGACCATCAAAACAGTTGTGCTTAACATCATGACCGGTTTTAGTTCATTATTTTCTCTCCCTTTCGGATCAACCCCATACATCCCGATCCCAAGACGATCCAAATTTGTAAAATCATCATGACGGTACATTGTTCCGGCACTATTATCCGCATGAACATATTCAAAAGAATACCCCTCAATCATTGTTTTAAAACGCTGCAATTGTTGTGCATACGTTTCATTTTCCTCTTCTGACGCTCCAAAATGCGTAAAGATCCCCGTTACCTTCAGCATTTTGTTTTGCTTGATCAGACGCAGCGCTTCCTCTAATTCTTCTCTGGTTCGTAAACCGATCCGATTCATCCCGGTATCTAATTTAATATGCAGCTTTAACGGTTTAGTAAATTCTTCTTTTACTAATGCTTGAATATAATCCATACTGTAGGCGGTCAATGCTACATTATAAATAGCGGCATATTTCGCATCCTCCCAGCGTGTCGGCCCAATGACCAGCATCTCTTTTTTCATACCGGCAATTCTTAAATCAATCGCCTCTTTAATCGTTGCTAATCCATACATTGCAATCGCCAGATGATTTTCCAATACACTGGCTACTGCCTGATCCCCATGACCGTAAGCATTGGCTTTTAATACTGCCATCAATGGTTTCTGGCTTTTTTTATATATCACATCAATATTATAAAGTAGATGATCTAAATCCACAGTCGCTCTTGTGTCTCGATAAAAATTCATATTTAACACCTCAGTGACTATGATATACCAATGCTTAACGCCTGTCAAAGCAATAATTTATTTTAATACTTCGTTTTGCAAACTGCTGACAACCTCAATCATTTCAGCTTTTGACATTGTCTCTGAATAAACACTGCAAGTCAGACCGGGATAAAGATATTTAAGCTGATTGTTTTCAAACATAGCAACACCGCCTACTAAATCCACTAGTTCAGCAGAGGTATCAATCGTCTGCAGGGTATCGCTTGGCTGATCTAAAGACTGAATCAAAGTAAATGCTTTATCACCGCTGAACTGTAAAATATGCGTCGTTGTTCCATTGATGGAACATTCCTGCTGTTCTGCTAACTGTGTTCCTAATAATTCTAACGGCATTAAAGGAAAATCATCTGTCAGATTTGAGGCAGTTTGGCTGGCAGATAATTGTTCTACGTTAAATAATGATTCATCAACGGTTTCATTGATGCTTACTTTTGTAAATTCTACTTTTACATGTTCTGCTTCATCCTCATCAAACAATGAAATATAAACAGGCACCATGTTTTTATCAAATTTAATTTCCTGTGATACTATTTTTTCATCATGCGGATAAGCGACTGCACTTCTTAAAATCATACCATCTTTAGTTTTTTCAATTTTATTTTCTTTATCAAAATAAGAAAGTAAAGTTTGATAGATGTAAGGTTTATCACTGTTATAAGGCCATTCACTCTTGAACTTATAAACCTGATTCATACTTGGTGTATAAACAAAGACACCATCTGCATTGCGAATAATAATTTGAGATTGGTTAAGCGTTTTATCATAAATATTAACTCTGAATAAATCGCTATCTTTTTTCAAATAATCAACATCCACTTTATAAGTTTTGAGTTCATCATTTATGGTCATTTCCATATTGGCTTCTAAATGATAGCTGTTTAAATCACTTAACTGATTTTTTGCTTTGGCATCCGATGTTCCTGTTTTGCTTTTATAAAACCAAAAACCACCGCCGGCAAGTAAGACAATGACAATTCCAATAATAATCTTTTTCTTCATAATAACCACCTTTCTATGCAGTTCATTATATGTTTAAAAATTGCAGTTATGACTGAATAAAATACAAATGAACAGCCATAATAGTTTTAAAAGGAGGTAACACAATGAATATTTTATATAAAATTGCATTAGTCTTCACTATTATCGGAGCAATCAACTGGGGATTAATCGGATTATTTGCTTTCAACTTAGTTGAAATGATTTTTGGAACTAGTACATTTTTAACTTCATTGATCTATATCGTTGTCGGTATTTCTGGGATCATCAACATTATGTTGTTGTTTCTTGATTTGGATCAAAAATAAAATAGGTGTTTACCACCTATTCAAATTGGCTCATTGAGCCATCTTTTTTATTTATGCGAATGCGATGCTTCACCAGCTTTAACATGGGCATATCCGTGAGTGAATCCGAATAGCCGTAAGAGTTGTCATAATCGATCTCAATATTCTTTTCCTTTAAGATTTCATGTATACGTCTTACTTTTTCTTCACTCTTGCAGTTTTCGCCAATAATCTTGTTGGTGTTTTTCCCATCTTTACTTAATGTTTTTGTCCCAATGATCACATCAACAGGAAGATCCGTATATTTTAAATAGACTTCCGGAGAAGCAGAAACAAGATAAATCAGATAGTCCTCTGATTTTTTTTGTTTTAATTCAGCGATGACATTTAAGTAATAATGGGGAATCAAACATTCCTGATAAAACTGTTCCAGTTCTTTTTCACTTAAATGATTTAAAGGAAATAAAATAGCTTGTTTCAAAGGAATAAAAGAAATCACTTTTATGCCATACAAAACTCCTAAAAAAGCCATTTTAAATAAATAGATAAAAGTCCATGGATGACGCTTTAAACAAAAATAAATCAGGCGCTTCATGGAATCCTGCGGCAAAAGCGTATCATCAAAATCAAAGAACGCTATTTTATGCTTCATCACACGCAATCTCTAAAGCAACTTCCATCATTGCCGTAAATGTTTTTTCTCTTTCCTCTGCAGACGTTTCTTCACTGGTTACCAAAGAATCTGAAACCGTCAGCAAAGTTAATGCTTTCTTATTTAAATAGGCCGCTGTCGCAAACAATGCATAAGATTCCATTTCGACTCCCAGACATCCCATTTTAGCCCATTTCAGGTTAGATCCGCCTTCTGCCATATAAAAGTAGTCTGATGCAATGACATTGCCTACATGATAGTTTAACTGTTTTGCTTTTGAAAAGTTCACTGCTTTTTCCAATAAAGAATAAGAACTGATCGCACTGTATGTTCCATTTAATTGATATTGGGCAGCAAAGTTTGAATCTGTACATGCTCCCTGCACAATAATAATATCACGCAAATGAACCTCTTCTTTTAATCCGCCGCATGAACCGATACGAATAATGTTTTCAACCCCATAGAATTGATAAAGTTCATGACAGTAAATGCCAATCGACGGCATTCCCATTCCGGACCCCATAATCGATACCGGTTTTCCTTTGTAGTTTCCTGTATACCCTAACATATTACGTACACCGTTAAACTGTACGACATCCTCCAAATAGGTTTCTGCCAGAAATTTCGCTCTCAGCGGATCTCCCGGCATTAAGACTGTTTTCGCAATCATTCCTTCTTTTGCTTCATTATGTGGTGTAGCCATCTGTATATCCTCCTTATTTTTTAAATAGCCATCTTCCGTTAGATAATGTATCCCCCAAGGGCTTTCCATCTCTAGCCGCCTTTATGTCACTAATCAAAGCTGTTTCCTCACCCTTGTTATAGGCTAAAACAGCAAAATAATCTTCTACGACAATGAAGGGTACCATGCGTGAATACACTGTATCGTAATCCACTAACTGACTTGTAATTTCATCATAGAGTGCGCCATTTTCATCGTCATCAAGATCCTTGAGTGTTAAAACCAGCTGATCGCCAAATTCGTTTTCCAATGCCGGAATGGCATATTCTTTAAACGCCTTGCAGTTGCTGCAGGTGCTGACTGTAAAAACTGTAATATTGATTTTCTCTTCACTTTCAGCCGGTGCCGATGTGCATCCGCTTAAACTGACCAAACAGCATAAAGCTATAATACTTAATAACCATTTTTTCATAGTGTAAACTCCCATCTGTAAGCTGATAATCTATCGCCTAATTCTTCATTATTTAAAGCACGCTTAATATCTCGAATCAGTTCTTTTTCTTCTCCTGAGGCATATCCCAGCAAGGCAAATTCATCTTCCATTACAAAAAGCGGTGCATCTTCCCGATAAGATTCATCAAAAAAATAAAGCCGATCACAAATATCATTATAGATCATCATGGCGTCTTCGTCATCCATATTATAGTATTCGATATGAATCGCTTCTTTAAATTCCTTCTCCAAGGCTGGAATCGCATATTCCTTAAAGGCTTCACAGTAACCACAGGAATCACGATAAAAGAATTTCACATTAAAATCTGGATATGTTTTTTTACTTGTTAGGCTGCATCCGGCAATCATCACTACTAAAAACAACAAAAATCCTTTTTTGAACACAGCAACCCCTCCTAACCATTAATAGTATACCAAAATTCAATAGAAATTACTAAGATTTAGTTAAATAATATATTGCAAAAAAATAATTTAAATAATATAATAATACTGAAGAAGGTGATAAAATGAATTTTAAGTGGATTAAAAATGATATCGCAACGCCTACGGTTACCATTTATGAGTCCAATTTGACATTAAATAAAGTCGCTTGTGAAAATTTTGCTGACATACGATATGTATTATTAGGTATTGATGAAGATCTCAAGCAGGTTGCCATCAAGCCTATTACAAAAGACGAGATCGATTTAGGGGTCTATCCCCCTAGCCAATTGCATAAAATATCCATTGGTAAAAGTTACGGTAGAATAAGCAATAAAACATTTATTCGCTCTATTGGAGAATTATACAGCATTGATTTTGCTGCTCAAAACGGTATTAAATATGATGCTCGCTTCAATGAGAAGGATAAAATATTAATTGTGCAGTTATAAGGGAGGGGTCTAAATGACCATTTGGTTAGTTATTTTAATTTTATCAGTCATTGTTGAAATCGTCACAATCGATTTAGTCAGCATTTGGATCAGTTTAGGTAGTTTAGGTGCTTTGATTGCTTATTTCTTAGGCTTTGATCTAATCGTGCAGATTATTGTATGTTTAGTGATTACAGTGCTGTCTTTCATTATCACAAGACCGATTGCGAAAAAGTATTTAACGGGGAATATTGTTCATACTAACACTGATCGTTTAATCGGTAAACAAGGGTTAGTGACAAAAGAGATTCAAGAGGACTCCAAAGGGGAAGTCAAAGTCATGGGAAGTACCTGGAGTGCAATTTCGCTCGATAAAGATTTCATCGAAGCAGGAACTCATGTTGAAATCTTAGCCATAGATGGTGTAAAATTAGTAGTAAAGAAAGTATAAAGGAGAGAGTTATATGCCAGGACAAATTATTACCATTGTATTAGTTACCATTGTTATTTTAATTGGTCTCATGATTGTCGCAAAAACGATTCGTATTGTTCCACAGTCAAACTGCTATGTCGTAGAAAGACTGGGAGCTTACAACCGTTCTTGCAACGTTGGAGTACACATCCTCATTCCATTCTTTGATCGTGTTGCCAACCGTGTTTCTTTAAAAGAACAAGTAGTTGATTTCGAACCACAGCCGGTAATCACCAAAGATAACGTTACGATGCAGATCGATACCGTTGTCTATTTCCAGATTACCGATCCAAAATTATTTACTTATGGTGTTGTGCGACCTATCAATGCAATTGAAAATTTAACCGCAACAACATTGCGTAACATTATTGGGGATTTAGAATTAGATGAAACCTTAACATCACGTGACCTTATCAATGCAAAGATGAGAAGTATTCTTGATGAGGCCACAGATCCATGGGGAATTAAAGTACACCGTGTTGAAGTTAAAAACATTATTCCGCCACGTGATATCCAAGAAGCCATGGAAAAACAAATGCGTGCTGAACGTGAAAGACGTGAAGCGATTCTACAGGCAGAAGGTAAGAAAACAGCAGCGATCTTAACAGCAGAAGGGGAAAAAGAATCTACTATCCTGCGTGCTGAGGCAGATAAAGAAGCTAAGATTACAAGAGCGACCGGTGAAGCCGAAGCCTTACGTTTAGTTTTTGAAGCACAGGCAAAAGGGATTGCTTATATCAATGAAGCATCACCACAGCCGGCTTATGTACAATTACAAGGATATAAAGCATTAGAAAAATTATCTGAAGGAGAAGCCACAAAGATTATTATTCCAAGTGAAATTCAGGGATTAGCTGGATTAGTTTCTTCAGTTAAAGAAATCGCGACCGATCCTAAAAAAGAAAAATAAAAAAGAAGTCTTTGAGCCAAGTAGGTTCAAGGACTTTTATTTTATCCAGCCAAAGTGTCGACAGGCAAATTCGATGCCATCTTCAGTGTTTTCTTTTGTAACGAACGTTGCTTTCTTTTTCAATGCGTCACAGGCATTCCCCATTGCGATTTTAGTCCAGCCGTCTTGAAACATGACTAAATCATTATAATCATCGCCAAAGACTACAACGTCATTTAAATTACCGTTTACTAGTTGGATCATCTCGATGATGCCTTGATCTTTCTTGTCATGCTGAAATGTTAAATAGTCTTCGATAAAACGAATATGTCCCACTGTATCTAACAAACTCAGTTCATTTTCTTTTGCTTTAGGAATCGCAATATAAATTTTATAGATGTTCTCGTATTCTTCATAAGAACGATTAGAATCTAAAAAATAACGTGTCGGTTCTTTTCTAAATCCAACTTGCTCTATAAAACGTATATTTTTCATTCTCACGTCAATATTATCATCAGTAGCTATTAATATACCAAATCCTGCTTTTTCCGCCTCACAGCATAAAGAAACCGCCTTTTTATGTTCTAATGGGCAATTCTTTATCAACTTGTCATCGATCGTTAAAGCAGCACCGCCATTGCTGACGATATGGTGGATTCCTGCCAATTTCGCAAATGCTTTTGTCTTATAATAAGCACGACCAGTCGCTATACAGACAAAATGTCCATTCTCCTGTAATAAGCGAATAGTCTTTTTTGCACTGGGAATAATTTCCCCGGTTGCTTTATTTGTCAATGTACCATCAATATCAAAGAAAAAATATTTTTTATCCATCCTTTATTTCCTCCCCATTGCCTATAATTATACGAAAAAAAGAGAAATAGTACACTAAAATAAGTAGAAATCTATCTCCCCTCTATACATAAAAAAAGGAGGAAACCCTCCTCTCTTCTCTTACCCGGCAATCTGCTATTTTCGCGATCTCTCACTATCTTCGCCGTTGATATGCTTAACTTCTGTGTTCGAGATGGTTACAGGTGTGTCCAT
>CABJAS010000006.1 GCA_902363625.1 Clostridiaceae bacterium | reverse complement strand
TGATACAATCCCACCGAAGTAGACAGATGAAATAAATAAAATTTCATGAATCTACAGAGGAGGGATTTTATTATGTCCAGAAAAGCAAAATATACATTAGAACAAAAAATACAAGCATGTGAAGATTATATTTCTGGAAATAAGTCAGCCATTCAAATTGCTAATCAGTTAGGTATGTCCAGTTCAGGAAATGTTTATATTTTAGAATGGATAAGAATGTATCGAGAAAATGGATATGAAGGTTTCCTATCAAGTCATCGTAATTCTCACTACACTAAAGAATTTAAATGCATGGTTGTTCAGGAGTATGTATCTGGTTTAGGGAGTACTAGAGATTTAGCTATTAAATATAAAATTAAATCGAGTAGTACTGTTAAAAATTGGATTTCAAAGTATAATAGACAAGAAGAACTGCAGGATTATAAACCTGCACTGGAGGTCTATACTATGAAAACTAGAAAAACAACAAAAGAAGAACGTATTGAAATCGTAAAATGGTGTCTTGATCATAATAACGATTATAAAAAAACATCTCAGGAATTCAAATGTAGCTATGCCCAAATTTATCAATGGGTTAACAAATATAAGAAGGATGGCGAAGAGGGTCTTAGTGACCGCAGAGGACAACGCAAAGCAGAAGAAATGCTGACTAGTGAAGAAAAGCTTAGAAAAGAAAATGATAGACTTAATAGAAGAAATGAAGAATTAGAACGTGAGATTGAACTTCTAAAAAAGTTGAATGCCTTCGAGTAGAAGGATTAGCACGACTACCGAAGGCGAAAAGATTTCATAAAGAAAGGGAATTAAGGAATCTAAAATATTTGATAATCAAAGAATACAATGATAATAACAATTGGGATATCACTTGGATGTGTAAGCAATTAAAGGTTTCCAGGTCTGCCTACTATAAGTGGACAAAACGAGTAGATACCAAGTTAGATATCGAAAATAGAGAAATCCTAGAATGTATCCAAGCTATCGCAGAAAGTAACAATCGATTATTTGGTACTTTAAAGATGACGTATACAGTGAATAAGAAACTAGAGAGTCACTACAACCATAAGCGTATTTATAGATTAATGTGTATCCATCATTTACTCTCTGTATTTCGCAAAGAGAAAAGATTCAATTGGAAGAAAAGCACTCCACAAGTGACAGCAGGAAATGTACTTCATAGAAAGTTTGAAGTATCTAAACCAAATGAAGTATGGTGTACAGATGTTACAGAAATAGCGTATCCAGGTATAGCCCAAAAAGCATATATAAGTTCTTATTTGGATTTGTATGATCGAAGTGTTCCTGGATTACATGTCAGTAAAAGAAATGATACCTATTTAACAAATGAATCACTAAGAAAAGCAATGGAAGCGAATCCAACTGCCAATCCATTACATCATTCAGATAGGGGATTTCAATATACAAGAGAGGTATTTAAAAAATATTTAGAGAAACATGGGATGAAGCAATCCATGTCAAGAGTAAGCAGATGTATTGATAATGGACCAATGGAAGGATTTCAAGGAATCTTTAAAGAACTGTTAGTAATACTTCATCCAAATTTAAAAACGTATGATGAATTAGAAGAAGCCATATATAAAACATTGGATTACTATCAAAACGAATATCCACAAATGAGGTTTAGAGGGTTAACCCCAGCAGAAGTAAGAATTAAAGCGTTAAGTGAGAATATTCCAACACGATATCCAATAACTCCAAATCCACAAGTTGTGAAGTATTGGGATAATGTGAAACAAAGAAAAAACCAAACTGAAATTAATCAGCTTGGTTTAGCATAAATATTTTATTTATTTCCCATGTCTACTTGACAGGGGTTGGTTCAATGGAGGTAGGTTTTTTTATTGTAAAATAAATTATAGCGCCTATATAAACATTTCTAAATATAAGAAATTGATTGCAAGTTCATATCATAAAAAAGAGCTGAACGCCTAGATAGCTACACCTATCTTTTCGTTACAGCTCTTAATCCATAAATTCTAATTGTGATTCTTGTGAATTTGCTTCAACAATTTTATAGAAGTATTCTTTTTGGCTCATGCCATCGGCTTCTAATTCGGTTTCGATTAATCCATCCTTGATTCGAAGCATTTTCGTTGAATAACTTGCGATCGTTGCATCATGAGTGACCATCAAAATCGTAACTCCCTGCTCCTTGTTTAAACGACGGAAAATAGAAAGTAATTCATGTGAATTTTGACTATCTAAGTTTCCGGTTGGTTCATCGGCAACAATTAAACGAGGATTAGTGACTAAAGCTCTGGCAATCGCCACTCTTTGTCTTTGTCCTCCGGAACATTCGCTCGGATGCTTTTCTAAGGTCATATCGATATTTAACTGTTTCGCAATATCTGTTACACGGGTTTTGATCTCATCTTTATTTACATTCGCTAATGAGAGAGGTACGCCAATATTATCTAAGATCGTTAAGCTCTCAATTAAATGAAATTCCTGAAAAATAAAGCCTAAGTTTTTATAACGGAATTGTCCTAATTCGTATTCTGTCATGCTGACAACGTTAGTTCCATTAATATGAACAAATCCTTTAGAAGGAAGATCTATTGTCGATAAGACGTTTAACAGAGTGGACTTTCCACTTCCGGAAGGTCCCATGATACAGACGAATTCTCCCTCCACCATATTTAAATCGATTCCTTTTAAGGCTTCAACTTTCTGATCATCAAACTGACCGTAAATTTTTTTGACACCTTTAGCGGTAAGTACAGAATTTGTTTCCATTTAGTGTCCTCCTTCAATATAATTAAATATAACTTTTTTATAATTTTGATATGTGATGAGTCCAACCAGTACGATTGGAATCAAATAGGCTAAGACAAGATTAACAGCGATTGCTATCGGAAGCAAACCATGCTGAATATAAATAAAGAGAATGATACCGATATATAAAGTTGGAATAAATAAGATAATGCCGTAAAGCCCTAATGTTTCAAAACGCATGATTCTTTTTAAATCTTTACGAACAAATCCTAGTTTATATAGAGATTCAAATAAAGGTCCATTCGATGAATTTTCCACAATGACACGATATACGATACAGAAGGTCATTAGGAAAATGATTACGCCATAAGAAAAGTAAATCAAGGTGCTGTTGCTGGGATCATCATGATACGTAATACATAAACAGATCATACAGATGATCGCGACAATGATAATTTTAATCAAGGTTGCTGTTCTGGCGATTGAGTAAGAGAGATTCCCAAAACCAATCAGACGAATCTTATGATTCATATTAAAGTGGCGTTGCAGGAATTCAAATAACTGTGGAAGCCCACGCTTGAACAAGCCGGAAATTCCATAAAGTCCTATACAAGAAACAATGAGAAAGACCATCGTATCATTACTAGCTACAGGGACTTGAAAAAAGACATATAACGGAATGAGTGCCGTTACCCAGTAGACAATAATCGGCATACGGATGGAAGAAGCGGGGGCTTCTGCTTTCATTGTATTATTAAAGTGTAATAATTGAAGGATGTCATGACGATATGCATATCCTGCATTAACAACAGTCAAGGCAGCCGTTTGAGTTAACAACGTAATGATTGACATGACAATCGCTTGAGTAGAAATATGCCAAAGGTTACCGGTAATATGAAGACTGCTGTAAACAATCTGATTTAAGATCGGATTCGCTAGATAACCGATTAAAAAACCTAACGGAATAGCAGCGAGGATGATCGCAAAGTTTTGAACAATCAGATAAATACTGACACCACCAACACCGGCTCCGGACATCGTATAAATCCCTATTTCTTCGTTCTTTTTAGAAAGGAAGAAGCCATTAGCAAAACAGGCTGTAGCCGAAGCAATCAGCATAATGGCAAGAGAAAGTAAGTTGCTAAATCCCATTCCGGTACTAATTTCATTTCCAATAATATTATTATCCATATAATTAAAGAATAAGAAAATCACAGCGGAAGAACAAACGAGTGACAACCCATAAAAGAACGTTTTTTGATACTCCAGTTTGAGCATCCTTAAAGCAAATTTAGCTTTACCCATTACTGAAATAATTCCTGTGATTCTTTTGAATTTGCATCGACGATTTCATAATAGTATTCTTTTTGGGTTTTATTTAGTTTTTCAATAGTTGTTTCCAGCTCACCATCTTTAATAAATAAGAGTTTTTTAGAATAGCTGGCAATCATGGAATCATGAGTTACCATCAGAATCGTAACACCATCTTCGTCGTTCAACTGCTTGAACAGTCTGAGAATTTCGTGTGAGTTTTCACTGTCTAAGTTACCTGTCGGTTCATCTGCAACAATAAGTTTCGGTTGGTTGACTAAAGCTCTGGCAATAGCGGCACGCTGTCTTTGTCCACCGGAACATTCTTCTGGATATTTATGCAGCAGATGATCGATTCCTAATTTTTTTGCAACCGCTTCTACATCTTGAATAATCTCTTGTTTTGATTTATGTGACAATGAAAGCGGCACAGCGATATTTTCAGAAATAGTCAGGCTGCCAATCAGGTTGAAGTCCTGAAAGATAAAGCCAAGGTTTTCATATTTAAAGCGACCTAATTGTTCCTCTGTCATGTCAGTGACATCCTGTCCTCCGATCACGACACGTCCGCCAGTAGGGTTATCAATTGTTGAGATAACATTTATAAAAGTTGATTTTCCACTTCCGGAAGGTCCCATGATACAAATAAAATCATTTTCATTGATCGTCAAGTCAATTCCTTTTAAAGCCTTGAACGGTTGTTTTGTATGCAGCCCATAAGTTTTTTCGACTCCGGTTGCTTTCAATACTTCATCCATATTTTTCCTCCTTAAATATTCGCAATAATCGTACGTTTATAAACTAAATAAGCAATGAATGCGGTAATGCAGATCGGGATCACATAGGCTAAAACTAAGGCGATCGCAAAACTCAATACTACTTCCTGTGCAGCAACAAAGCGACCTAACATAATTACAATATAGCTGGTCGGGAAGAAAAGAATAACCCCATACAGCATCACAATCTCTTTTCTCATGATCGCTTTTAACTGTTTCTTTAGATATCCTAATTTAAAAAGTGACTGGTATAATCCCAAGCGAGTAGACGTCTCTAAAATAATCTTGTATAGAATGCTGGTTGACATTAAGAAGATAATAATGCCATAAGAGAGCAATACGATAAACAGATCCTTTGGATTATTAACATTGATAATGATCAAACCAATAAATAAGATAATCGAAAGAATAATAATCGTCATCAGCATTCCCGTAGATTTCAATGAATAGGAAAGATTTCCATAAGCAATCAGAGAATTTGATTTTGTTAAATGGCTCTTTTGTCTGTACATAATTAACTTTGAAAGACCTACCTTCAATAATCCCACGATACCAAATACGCCAATGCAGGAAACAACAACAAAGATCATTGGATCCAGATCAACGATAAAGAATAATACGATTGGAATCAGATAGAGAATCCAATAAAGGATAACAGGTGTCTTAATTGGTTTTGTTGATTTCTTTGTCATCGATTCCTGTTCATTTAATAACGTTTTGATTTCCGTACGGTAAGCATAACCGGAATTGACTAATGTCAATGCGATAATCTGAGTTAAAATTACGATGGTACTCATAATTAAGCCCTGCATTGAGACATAGTACGTATTGGCTACGACATCTAAGGAAGCATAGATAAATAAATTAAAGAAATGATTGAAAATATAGCCAACACCAAACCCGATTGGAATACTTAACCCCATGATTACAAAGTTTTGAACCAAAAGATAGCCAGCCACTGCAAATACACTGGCACCACTCATTGAGGCAATCGCAATCTCATTTGTTTTACGTGAAATAAAAAATGAGTTAGCAAAGCAGGCATTTGCACATGCAATGATAATAATAAATAACGCTAATATTTGATTGGCACCGCTTTTTTCAGAAAGACTGTTGCCTAAATGAATATTATCGATATAGTTGAAAAAAACAAAAATAATCGATGTCGATAAAACTAATGAAAGGCCATAAAAAAAGCACTTTTTAAAGTCTAATCGCAACATCTTGAGGGAGAACTTTAGTGTTCCCATGTCATCACCATCCTATTTTTATAATACTCTTTAAAAGCAATTACATCAAGATAAAAATAATTAAAAAGAATAAAAATAATTTTTATAACCATTCTCTCTGATAAAGATGGAAATAGAGCTTTTAAAATATTTTATTTCCTTTATGTAATCACTGTTACTTCATTATCATACACTTTTAAAGCGGTTACATCAAGAAGCAATTTTCTGTTAGAGAAAATAAAAATCACACTCAAGGTGTGATTTCAGCTGATTAATAGTTTTGTGATCTTACTTCAAAATATGATTTCGGATGGTCACATACCGGACATTGTTCAGGAGCATTTTCTCCTACATGGATATATCCGCAGTTACCGCATTTCCATACTGTGATACCATCTTTTTCAAATACGGCACCTTCTTCAATGTTTTTAAGTAATTTTAAATATCTTTCTTCATGTTCTTTTTCGATTTTACCTACTTCTTCAAATAAGAAAGCAATTTTATCAAAACCTTCTTCTTTTGCTTCTTTTGCGAAAGTAGCATACATATCTGTCCATTCGTAGTTTTCACCGGCAGCAGCATCCTTTAAGTTTGTCATTGTATCAGCAACGGCACCACCATGAAGTAATTTAAACCAGATTTTAGCGTGTTCTTTTTCATTATTAGCAGTTTCTTCAAAAATATTAGCGATTTGAACATAACCATCTTTTTTAGCTTTACTTGAATAGTAAGTATACTTATTTCTTGCCTGAGATTCTCCGGCGAATGCTGTTTGTAAGTTTGCTTCTGTTTTTGTTCCTTTTAAATCTTTCATTTTATTACCTCCAATATCTCTTTCTGTTTTTATCATATCCCTAAATATTACAAAAGTCAACATCTAAATAGTAATTATTCCTATTTATTTTATAGATTACTTTAAACACAAAAATGTTTTTCGATTAACTATTGACTATATCTTTTTGAATTGATAATATTGAATAGTTACAAAGGAGTGATATAGTGGAAGAAAAAGAAAATAAAATGGGCTATATGCCTGTCAGTAAATTACTGATTTCAATGTCTCTGCCGATTATGATCTCAATGCTTGTTCAGGCATTGTATAATATTGTGGATAGTATCTTCGTTGCTCAATTAGGAGAAGATGCTTTAACAGCGGTCTCGCTTGCTTTCCCGGTACAATCGATTATGATTTCGGTGGCTGTCGGAACGGCTGTTGGGTTAAATTCATTGATTTCAAGAAAATTAGGACAAAAAAGAAGAGATGAAGCGAACTTAGCGGCAAGTCATGGCTTGCTTTTAGGAATTTTAAGTTACTTTGTCTTTGCGTTATTTGGAATTTTCGGTTCAAGAATGTATTTTGAAGCATTCTCAAATAATCCGGTAGTCATCGATATGGGAGTACAATATATCAGTATCTGTATGATCTTCTCATTCGGTATCTTTTTACAGGTTATTTCTGAAAGAATCATGCAGTCAGCCGGGATTACCATTTACAACATGGTGACACAGCTGGTTGGAGCCGTTACAAATATTATTTTAGATCCGATTATGATCTTTGGTTTATTTGGTACACCCAAGTTTGGGATTGCCGGAGCAGCGATGGCAACCGTTATCGGTCAGATCGTCGCCATGCTGTTATCGCTGTTATTAAATCATTTAAAGAATCATGAAGTGCGTATCACGATTAAAGACTTCAAATTAAATGGTTATTTAATTGGTGAGATTTATCGTGTTGGGGCACCGAGTATTGTTATGCAATCGATCGGTTCTGTTATGACAATGGGATTAAATGTCATCTTAGCTTCTAGTCAGGCAGCTATTTCTGTATTAGGAGTTTACTTTAAATTAAATAGTTTCATCTTTATGCCAGTGTTTGGATTAACCAATGGATTGATTCCAATCTGTGCTTATAACTTTGGAGCCAAGAAAAAGGATCGTATCTTGCTTGCGGTAAAAGATGCACTGATTTATGCAGCGATTATCTTAACGATTGGAATGGCAATCTTCTTAGCAATTCCGGATAAGTTATTGATGATGTTCAATGCTTCTTCAGAAATGCTTAGAATCGGAGTACCGGCATTGCGCTTTATATCCTTATCATTCCCATTAGCTGCGGTAGGAATTGTTTTATCCTCTTTATACCAGGCATTAGGAGAAGGAATGTACAGTTTAATCATGTCAGTATGTCGTCAATTATTAGTTATTTTACCATTAGCGTACATATTGAATAAACTCTTTGGAATGACTATGCTGTGGGCATCGTTTGCCTTTGCCGAAGTCATCTCTTTATTCATCTGTTTATACTTGTATAAACGCTGTTATAAAAAGCATTTAGTCGAAATTGATCCCAAAGCAGCTTAATGGCTGCTTTTTTGTTTATCGTGTAAAACTATTTACAAATGTATACAATTTGTGCTATAGTTAGTTTCGACTTACATAGTCGATAGGGGTGCAGTACTTATCAGTATATCTAAGGAGGCCGAAAGCCGATGAATTAGATAGAAAGGATTTACTGCCGAAGTGGTTATGTCAAAATAACTGCTGGGGTCATATTTAAGAGGTATGACACTGTCTTTATAGCTGCCGCTATAAAGGAGCACTACTTGGCGCTTGAGGATGATTTTATAATGTCTTTATGCCGCAAAGTGGTATAGAGACATTTTTATTTTGAGGAGAGACTTATGGAAAAAAAGAAAAAATTTAAAATGCCCCATACCTACGTCATCATTTTCGGAATGGTTATTTTAGCGGCCATTTTAGCGAATGTTGTACCGGCGGGGCAATTTACACGTGTAACCGATGATTTCGGGAACACAGTTGTTGTTGCAGATTCATTTCAATACATACCTAAGATTGGGATTGGTCTGTTTGATATCTTCGTATCGATTCAGTTAGGCTTTATTGATGCCGGACAGATTATTTTCTTCATTATTTTTGCCTATGCTTTTGTTTACATGCTGTTGAAGAATGGAACATTTGATGCCGTATTAGGAGCCACTTTGCGTAAAGTCGGCTCACGCATTGAACTGATTATTCCGATCTGTATGATTGCCTTTGGCGTTTTGGGAAGCACGATGGGTTTATTCGAGGAAACATATGGGTTATTACCGATCTTTATTTCGATTGCGATTGCCTTAGGCTATGATGCGATTCTAGGAGGATCAATCGTTTATATTGCGGTAGCGGTTGGATTTGCCGCAGCAACGATCAATCCTTTTACAATTGGGATTGCCCAAGAAGTTGCCGGAGTTGAATTATTTTCCGGTTTAGGTTTCCGTATTCTATGTTTTGTGGTATTTATGAGTATTGCCATTATTTATGTATGGCGTTATGGTAAGAAAGTTAAAAATGATCCGACAAAATCGATTCTTTATGGAGAAGAAATGGAAATTAAGGAAATCGGATCAAAAGAAACGATGATGAATACCAGCTTTACAATTCGTCATAAGCTATCTTGTTTATTGTTTGTCGTAACGATTGGCATGCTGCTTTATGGAACAATCCAATTAGGATGGTATATCGATGAGATTGCCGCGTTATTCTTTATCATGATGTTAGTGGCTGGGTTTATTTCCGGATTTACCCCTAGTCAGATTGCTGAATACTTTATTGAAGCCGCTAAAGAAATGATGTTTGGGGCATTGATCTGTGGATTAAGCAGAGCGGTACCGATCATCTTGGAGAATGCTTGTATCATTGATACGATCGTTTACTGGCTGTCAAGCGGGTTACAGCAGTTTACCGGATATTTAAGTGGATTAGGAATGTTGTTTGTACAAAATATCTTGAATTTCTTTATTCCTTCTGGTGGGGGACAGGCATTGATTACTATGCCAATCTTAGCACCGGTAGGAGAAATGGTGGGACTGAATCGTCAAATTGCAGTCTTAGCTTTCCAATTTGGAGACGGATTCTCTAATATTTTTTGGCCAACATCTGTCTTTATGATGTGTGGAATCATGGGGATGCCGGTAAACAAATGGTATAAGTTTGTTACACCGCTATTTGGGTTATTGTTAGTAGCAGAGATTCTTCTGCTTTGCTTGGCAATTTTTATTGGTTTTAGTTAGGAGGCTCGATATGGAATTAAAAGAATGTGTATATACGAAAACAGAGGAATTACTGGAAGAATTTAAAGAAGTCAATGATTATATTTATGCACATCCGGAATTGGGAAATGAAGAATATATGTCTTCGCAATACCTTGTGGATAAGATTAGTCAATATGGCTTTGAAGTTACCTATCCTTATTTAGATTTGCCAACAGCTTTTAGGGCAGAGTTAAATTGCGGAAAAGGACCGAAGATTGCCTTTTTAGCGGAATATGATGCCCTGCCGGGATATGGTGAATCGGGAGATCAGACAGCGCATGCCTGTGGGCATAACTGGATTGCTGCTTCTACTTATGGAGCGTGTGTAGTGTTAAGTCAGCTAAAAGATCATTTCAACGGAACGATTGTGTTTATCGGGACACCCGCAGAAGAAACAACAGGTGGGAAATGTGATTTAGTTGATCGTGGTGCCTTCGATGATATTGATGCGGCTTTTCAGATGCACTTAGGAGCAGAAAATAATTTAAATGTTGTGACCTTAGCGATTGATTCGATTGAATTTAATTTTGAAGGAGTAGCTGCACATGCGGCGGCTTATCCGGAACGTGGGACTAATGCTTTGGATGCTGTACAATTAACTTATGCCGGGATCAATGCATTGCGTCAGCATATGCAGCCCGATGCTCGTGTACATGGGATCATTACTAATGGCGGACAGGCAGCAAATACAGTGCCTAACAAAGCACAATGTCAGTTTTATATCCGTGCTAAAAAAAGAGCATATCTGGATGAATTAACGCAAAAAGTCATTAATTGTGCAAAAGGAGCTGAATTAATGACAGGGGCTAAACTATCTTATCGCCATTTTGAAAATTCTTATGATGATTTGATTAATCATCAAGGCTTGAAAGCTTTAGCGAAAACAACGATGGAAGATTTAGGCGTTACAGATTTCGTGGAAAACGATGAGAATGCATCAGGGTCAAGTGATATTGGCAATGTCTCTCATGTATGTCCGACTTGCTATATTGAGTTGAATACGGGAGCGAATCCTCCTGCTTATGCACATAATGAGGATTTCTTGAACTGTGTCAGTGGAACACTGGCTTACCAAACTCTGGCGATTGCAGTCAAGACAATGGCGTATACCGCATTACAAGTTTATTTAGATCCAACTATTATCAAATAACAAAAGTCAATGAGTTCTTGATCAGATATAAAAACCTCCTTTAGACAGTTCAATTATTTTTACTGTCTGTTAGGAGGTTATCACGTCAATAGAGCTTATTGACCTTTTTTATTTTACTTCAACAATCTCATATTCACGGTGACCTAAACCAAGCTTTTCGGCATGCTCCAAACATACCTTCCAATCGGTAATAGGGGTTGTATTCTTGAAATGGTCATGATGGTCGCAGAAGCCTTCCTCATGTGTGTTGTCATCAAGCAGGCTTCCTTGGATCGGTGCCATACGATTGCAGGCATCAGCACATGCCTGATCTAAAGCTACCGGATCAAAGCTGGCAAACATTCCCACATCAGGAATGATTGGCAAGTCATTTTCTCCGTGGCAATCACAGTAAGGGGAAACATCAATGACTAAATTGATGTGGAAAGCAGGTCTGCCATCTAATACGGCTTTTGAATATTCTGCGATTTTTTTGCTTAAATCGTCTACGGCACTGTCATTATCATTGTGAATAGCGTCATAATTACATGATCCTAAGCAGCGTCCGCAGCCCACGCATTTACTGTGATCAATCGTTGCTTTATGGTCTTGCCCAAAACTGATAGCTCCGTGTGCACAATTTTTGGCACAGAAACGACAGCCTACACATTTACTGTGGTCGACAGTCGGTTTTCCGGAATTATGCTGTTCCATTTTTCCGGCACGGCTTCCGCAGCCCATTCCGACATTCTTTAAACAACCGCCAAAACCGGTTAATTCATGACCTTTAAAATGACTTAGGGTAATAAAAACATCGGCATCCATTACAGCACGACCTATTTTAGCGTTCTTTACTAATTCTCCGCCCTCGACAGGTACTTCGATATCATCGGTTCCTTTTAAACCATCTCCGATAATAACGTGGCATCCTGTAGAAAAAGGAGAAAATCCATTTTCATAAGCTGCTTCAAGATGGTCTAACGCATTTTTTCTGCGTCCTACATACAATGTGTTGCAGTCTGTCAGGAACGGTGAACCACCCAATGATTTAACGACATCTGCAACCACCTTGGCATAATTAGGTCTTAAATAAGAAAGATTGCCCGGTTCGCCGAAGTGAATCTTGATAGCGACCATCTTTTTGTCAAAGTCAATATCACCGATCCCGGCTTTACGAATTAACTTTTCCAACTTTTGCGGCAGACTTGTACCCGGACGAGCACGTAAGTCTGTATAATATACCTTTGATTTTTCCATAATTTATTCCTCCATTAACTTTATCATACTCCAAAATAGGCTCAGGTGTTAACATATTTTTATTCTTCACCAAAAAGTATCGTAGCTTGAATCGCTTTATCCCACTGTTTCAATTTATCCGCCCTATCTTTTTCTTCCATTTTTGGCTGATAAATGGTTCCGCTAAGACATAGCTGACAGATCTCATTTTGATCTTTCCAATAGCCAATGGCTAAACCGGCTAAATAGGCTGCTCCCAATGCTGTTGTCTCTTGAATAACGGCAGGTTTAACCGGAATATTTAAAATATCACTTTGAAATTGCAGCAGGAATTGATTCATGGAAGCACCCCCATCGACCTTCAATTCATTTAGCTGCAAGTCAGCATCCTCTTTCATAGCGGAAATGACATCTGAGGTTTGATAAGCTAACGATTCCAATGTTGCACGAATGATATGCTCCTGCTTTGTTCCTCGTGTCAGTCCGTAAATCGCCCCTTTAACATGAGGTTTCCAGTAAGGAGCGCCCAATCCGGTAAAGGATGGGACAACATATACCCCGTCATTATCAGCAACAAGACGTGCACGCTCTTCACTTTCATTTGCACTGCGAATAATTTTCAAGCCGTCTCTTAGCCATTGTACAGCGGCTCCGGCAATAAAGACACTTCCTTCTAACACATAACTGACTTTTCCGTTAATGCGCCAGCCAACCGAAGTCACTAAACCATTTTTAGAATGAATGATATGATCTTCTGTGTTCATTAATAGGAAGCAGCCGGTTCCATAGGTGTTTTTTACATCTCCGGCTGTAAAGCAGGTCTGCCCAAATAAAGCCGCCTGCTGATCCCCGACAATGCTGCAGATTGGAATCTGTGTGTCAAATAACCCCTCACAATACCCATAGATCCTGCTGGTGTCTACGATTGTAGGGAGCATGCAGCGAGGAATGTTCCATAATGTGAGCAATTCTTCATCATAATCCAACGTCTCTAAGTTCATTAATAGTGTACGTGACGCATTCGATACATCACTCATATGCTGTTTACCTTCTGTTAATTTATACAATAGCCAAGTATCAATCGTACCAAAAAGCAGCTCTCCTTCTTCGGCTCTTTGCTGTGAATGGGTTTCATCTAAGATAAAGCGAATTTTACTGGCACTAAAATAAGGATCCAATAATAACCCGGTTTTTTGTTTGATCCATGGTTCTTTGCTTTCCTCTTTTAATTGCTGAGTATAGCGATCACTTTGACGTGATTGCCAGACAATCGCATTATAAATCGGTTTTCCGGTTGCTTTATCCCAAACGACAGTTGTTTCTCTTTGATTGGTCATTCCGATTGCGGCAATCTGTTTAGCTTTGACTCCGGTTTTTGCCAGTACTTCAAACATTACCCCGACAACACTTGCCCAAATATCATTAGCATCTTGTTCAACCCAGCCCGGCTGTGGATAAAAATTATCTAATTCTTTTTGCGCGATTCCAATCACCTGTGTCTTTTTATCAAAAAGAATGGCTCTAGTACTGGTTGTCCCTTGATCAATCGCCATAATATATGTTTCCATGTGATAACCTCTTTTCTATAATATCACTTTAGCTCAATTTAATCTGTTTGTCCACGCTGTATCAGAATTAGAAATCAGTAAATAAAAAATTGTATAACATTTGCTATACAACTTTAGAATTTTTTTTGTAATAATAACGCCCTAACAGCATAATCGTTAAACAAAAAATCAAGTAATAGATAAACAGTGAGCTTTGAATTCCTCCGGATAAAATAATCAATGAACCCACCGTCGCTAAAAGGGGACAGATAATCCCTTTAAATTTACTGGTAATCTCTTTAGCTTTATATAAACGATATACCTGATAATAAAGCATGATGTAAAGAAGATAAGAAATAGCGATAGAAATTTCAGATACATCACTGTTAGGCAATAGATGGTATTTCGCACAGATGTAATGGACAAACATCCAAAAGACAGCTAATACATAGGCAAAAACAGCAGAATAGATCGGAACGCCATGATGGGATATTCCAGCAGAGAGTTTCTTGGAAAAGGGCATCATAGTCTCTCTTAATGCCAAAGAGTAGGGGGTACGAATAAAACCGGTCACTAACCCATTTACCGTTCCCATGACTGAAATAATCACAAAAATTACGATCATTTTAGAAAATTGTACGCCAACTAACTGACTGGCTGCCACACTGACATGCTGATCTCCTAAAGCCATAACATTCTGAGGTCCTAAATAAGAGGAGATTCCGACAAAATAGGTGACATAGATAATTAAGATAATTAAAGGGGCAATCGTTAATGCACGTGGCAATGTTTTTTTAGAATCCTTCACTTCATGGGCAATGGAGGTAGAAACGATCCAGCCATCATAAGAATACGCAATCGGTCCCAAAGCACTCAGCCACGTCACCGAGAAAAGTTCATTGGTACTTATATGTGTCAATCCGCCGATCGGATCACCAAACAGCATCCCTAATATTCCTAATAGAAATAAAGGAATCATTTTAACGATTGTCGCTCCGTTTTGAATAGTTTTTCCTATCATCGGACTAACAACATTATAAATAAAACATAAGGTTAGAAAAACTAAACCGATCATAATTTCTAATTCCAATGAAGCATTTAAGTGAAATAGTATTCCCGTATAAACGCCAATCACCCAAGCTACTACGACAGTAATTGTCGGATAGTAGATAAAGGTCTGAAACCAGCCAAAGCTGCATGCCGCCTGATCACCGATAAAATCCTGAGCATAGGTAATCATCCCACCGGGATTTTCACTGCGACTGGCGAGCTGACCGATGGTTAAACTGCCAAAGATAATCGAAAAAGCGGCTAAAGCAAACAGGCACACCCCAAGAAAGATACTTCCGTTAGTCGCTACTAGTATATTGTCACTTTTAAAGAATATTCCTGAACCAATACAGATCCCAATGATCATCGTAATGGCGGTGAATAATCCATATTGTTTATTGTTTTTCATGCACTTACTCCTTTTCTTTGATAGTGTACCATAAATTAAATTGTATACAAAGAAATATAAATAAAAAATGTGTTCAATTAAGAACACATCAATATTAAAAGTATTTATTTATAATTTCTTCTTCATTTTCACGCACATTCTTTTTAAATTCAATAGGCGTCCTTTGGTACCAGTCAAAAGCAATCTGTGCCCCTTCAATAAACAAAGTCTCATCAAAATCAATATTAATTTCTAAGACATTGTCATAATCATGGAAAGGAAAGAAATCTCGAATTGTATACCCATGTTTTAGGTAATCGAATTCTTTAAAGATAGGTTCCTTTTTAGCGACTTTGCTAAGACATAAAATCCATTCTTTAATGGATAATGGCTTTTTATTTCCTACGTTATAAATAGAAAGATGATCTAATTTCTTTAAAGAAAGATCTAAGCAGATTTTCGCAAGATCGTGTGTATAGATGAACTGGAGTAAGGTATCTCCCTGATTGGGTATAATAATTGGCTGATGATGCACAAGATGGTCAAAGATAAAACTTTCACGCTGTGCATAATTATTTTCCCCATAAACATATGGCGGTCGCAAGATAATGATTTGACTATTTGTCAGCTGTGTTTTCAAATATGTTTCCGCTTCGATTTTATTAGTTCCATAATCTCCCCAATAGCTGTTTTCCCCTAATGGATCACTGACCTTATAAGGAATAGAAAGGTTTTCTACATCATAAACGGCACTAGAACTTATAAAGATAAAAGAAGCTAACTGATCGGTGTGTAAGGCTTCGATTAAATACTGTGAATGCTTTTTATTTGTTGCACTGACATCAATAACGACTTCAAAATGATGATCATCCAAGATCTTTTTTAATTGTTCCTGATCTTCACGGTCACAAACAAGCTCCTTGATTTTTGAATCATGTAATGGTCGAGTGCCGCGATTTAAGACATACACGTCATCTCCAAACTGACTGAATGTTTCGGCAATGCTCTTACCGATAAAATAACTGCCACCCATAATCAAAATTTTTCTTTTCATATGTTCCTCCCTGTTTCGCCCCCATTATAGCATAATCTTAAGTCATTTTATATGTGTTATGATATGAATGATATAATTTATTTCATGGATAGAAAAGAAATTGGTGTTTTTGATTTCTATGATAGAATAATGAAAAGAGGTGTGGGAAATGACAGTAAATAATACGATGAACATTCGTAAGATGAATATTGAATTAGTAAGGAGCGCTCTATTAAAAAACAATGGGTTAACTAAAAATGAGATTTGCACTGCCACTGAACTTTCATTGGCATCATGTACAAACATACTTAAAATCTTGATGGATAGTGGGGAAATAAAAAATGTCATTGATTGCGAATCGACGGGGGGACGCCGAGCAAAACGCTTTTATATCAATGAACAGCATGAATTGGTTTTAACGATCATTACCATGCAGGAAGAGGATTACGTTAAAATGGATTATCGCATTGTGGACTTATCTGGAAATGTGGTGTATTCATTGATTACAGAAGAAAAAGAGTATCATGATGATAAAGTCGAGGCACAGGTGGATATCCTGTTTAAAGATTATCCCAATATCAAAGCGATCGGCATCAGCATTGCCGGGATTCTTGAAGATGATCATATTCATAACGCCAATGATTATGTCTTTGAACTCGGCAACCTGCCCAAACGTTTGCAAGCCTTATTCAAAGTGCCAACCGTCATTGAAAACGATTTGAATTTGGCGGTCTTAGGTTATGCCGCTTTGGTTCCCGAGGAAGCGGATAAAGGTATCGTTTTGATCGATCGTGGGTTAGGGGCAGGAATCTATGCTAATGGGCAGTTATTAAAGGGAGCAAGCAATTTTGCGGGAGAAATTATGTATTACCCAGAAGAGGGAATGCGTCAAGTCTTTGATCTCAGTGTGAAACAGCAGGTAGATCTTTTAGTTAAAATCTGTACCTCCATAGCGGCAATTATCAATCCGGCGATTATTGGTATCAGCGGTTATCAGCAAAAAGATTTGGACTATATTGCTTTAAAGATGGAACGCTATATTCCTAAAGCTCATCTTCCACGCTTGGTTCTGATTGAAAGTAAAGAAGATCAGATTTTAAAGGGTATCATACAATTAACCCTTTCTTTATTAAAGAAAAAAATAATGTAAAAAATCAGGCAATAAATCAACGCCTGATTTTTGTTTATTTAAAGGGGGCAGTCGCTTCTTTAATCATTTCAGAAACTGATAGTAAGCCACCGCTTGATAAGTACCAGTAATCCGGGGTTAAGCTAATGATCTGCTGGTTTTGATAAGCCTTTGTTTGTTTAACCAGATCATTATCCAAGGTTGTGTTTGTTGTTGTGGTTCCCCCTACGATTTGTGTACGGTCGACAACGTAAAGAATATCCGGATTGATTTTAGCGATATATTCATAGTTGACACTTTGTCCATGAGTAGACACAGTGATTGTTGAATCCGCTGTTGGAATTCCTAAAAGGTCATGAATTAAACCAAAACGAGATCCGGCTCCATAGGCTGAAATATTTCCATCGTTTGTCAGAAGGATTAAAGCCTTTTGATCGGTTGAACCGACTGTTGTTTTCGCTTCTTCAACCTGTGCTTCTAAATCTTGGATCGCTTTATTTGCAGCATCTTCAGCATTAAAGATTTTTGCGGCAATTTCAGTATTCTTTTTAACGTCCTCTAAATATGTCTCTGCATTTACTTCAACATAAACAGTAGGAGCAATCTTGCTTAATTCATCATAATAATCACTTTGTCTGCCGGAAATAACAATGACATCCGGCTGAAATGTATATAAGGCTTCTAAATCCGGTTCCTTGATACCCCCTGCATTTACTGCGTTCTTATATTCAGATAAATAATTCGGCAGACTGCTTATTGGCAATGCCAATTCGGTGTCGATTCCCATCACTTTCATGGTGTCTAAGAAACCAAAATCAAAGACTGCTGCTTTATTTACTTCTCCATTGATTACAGCTGTTCCTTTAAGGTGTTCAATGGTCATGCTTTGTTCTGACGGTGTTTTTTCAGGGCTGCTTTGACATCCTGCTAATACGAATGCCATCAATAAAGCAAGGGTACACGTTAATATTTTTTTTATATGTTTTTTCATTGTTAGGCTCCTATTCAAAATATAAACAAAATCTTTTGCCATCAATCTCTTTGATGGTCATTTCTATATCATAAATCTCTTTTAATACTTCCGGACGAATAATTTCATCCGTACTTCCCTGAGCGATGATCTTTCCTTTTTTTAAGGCAATGATGTGATCGCTGTAGTAAGAAACAAAATTAATATCGTGAATGACGACTAAAACGGTTTTATGCAGTTCGTCAACTAATTTGCGCAAGACTTTCATGATCTGTGTCGCATGTTTCATATCTAAATTGTTAAGGGGTTCGTCTAAGAAAATGTAATGACTATCCTGTGCTAATACCATAGCAATATAAGCAAGCTGTCTTTGTCCGCCGCTTAGCTCATCTAAGTAGCGTGTTCTTAAATGATCAAGCTCTAAATAGGCGATAGCTTTATCAATATGCTGACGATCTTCTTGACTTAATCTTCCCTGACTGTGAGGAAAACGTCCAAATCCTACTAATTCCTCAACAGTTAAACGGATAATCGACTGCTGTGCTTGCTGAAGGATTGAAAGGTGTTTTGCCAATTCCTGACTTTTCCATAAGGATAGCTCGATCTCATCAATATAGACGTGACCGCCATTTTTCTCTAATGTTCTCCCGATAATTGAGAGAAGTGTAGATTTTCCGGTTCCATTGCTGCCAATAAAGGCAATGATCTTTTCTTCTGGCAGACAAACATCAATTTCATTAAGTACAGGGAATTGATCATAGGTTTTAGTCACTTGTTTAACTTCTATCATTTTTGACGCTCCTTTATAATTAAATAGATAAAATATACTCCGCCGATAAAATTAATAATGACACTGACAGTCGTATTAAATGAAAACACACGTTCGACCAAATAAGTGGCAGCTAATAAGAATGTACCGCTAAGTATTGTCACTTCAATCATCATTTCCTGATGACGATAAGTATTTAGTAGCTTTCTAGTCAAAGAAACAACTAAGATACCTAAAAAGGTAATGGGGCCTACTAATGCCGTAGAAATTGAAATCAGTACAGCACTCATCATCAGCTGTCTTTTGACTAAACGATAGTAATTGACACCTAAATTAATAGAAGAGCTTCTGCCTAATGATAATACATTCAAGGCATGGCGGTCTTTAAGTAAAATATAGGCACAAGGCAGGATCAGCAGACAGCTGATGCCAAGCAAAGAAACATTTACATTATTAAATGAGGCAAACATTTTTCCTTGCAGGATAGTAAACTCATTTGGATCCAGTAGAACCTGCATAAATGAAGATAATCCGCCAAAGAGACTGCCTAAGACCATTCCTGTTAATACCAATCGATAAATATCTTGATTTTCTTTTTTAAAGACAAGATTAAATAATCCCCACGAAGCGATCATCATCAGTCCAATTGATAGGAAGAATTGACTGTAGTTTGTCATCATCGATAGTTCTTTGCTTCCCCAAATAAAGATAATAAATGTTTGGATAAACATGTAAAGAGATTCCAATCCCATAACATTGGGTGTAATCAGCTTATTATTGGTAATCGTTTGAAAAGATAAAGATGAAATACCAATGCAAAAGCCGGTTAAAAGAATCGCTAAAACTTTAGTCCCCCTTTTTGTTAGGAAATATTGCCAGTTAGAAGCATTTAATTGGGGTAAAAGATAAAGCAGACAAATTCCTATAAATAAAATAACAGTAAGAAATATGATTTTCTTTTGTTTGGATAAAGCGTTTATCATCATCTTTTTTTCCTCCTAATCAAGAATAAAAAGAGGATACTGCCGATAACACTGACGACAACACTGATTGGCAGCTCATAAGGGAAAATAATCATTCGGCTGAATATGTCACAGATCAGCACAAAGCCAGCTCCCCACAGGGCACAGTCGATGACGTTCTTTTTAACGTTATCACCTTTGAACATTGAAAGCAGGTTGGGAATAATCAAGCCGATAAATGCAATGCTTCCCACATTCACTACAACAATCGAAGTCATGATGCTGACTAAACTCAGACCAATAAAAATGATATGTTCATAGCGCAGTCCAAGATTCTTGGCAAAACTGTCTCCCATTCCGGCAATCGTAAAGTGATTGGCATAAATCATCGACAGAATCAGACAAGGGATTCCTAAATAAAGCAGTTCATAGTTTCCTTTTAATATTAAGGCGAAGCTGCCTTGCAGCCATGATGACATATTTTGAATAATGTCTAATCGATAAGCGACAAAGGTAGTGACACTGCTGACAACACTGCCCAGCATCATCCCAATTAACGGTGTCATTACCGTATCTTTGATCTTTACTTTCTGCAAGATTTTCATAAACAGCATTGTTCCCAGTAAAGCAATAATAAAGGCAATGAAAACTTTTTGACCGGTAGTTGCCTGACTAAACAGAACCATTGCGATCATCACTCCAAAACGGCACCATTCCATAGTTCCCGCAGTTGAAGGAGAAACAAATTTATTACTGGTAATACTTTGCATGATGAGCCCGGCAACACTTAGCATTGCTCCGGTCAATAAAATGCTCGCTAAACGTGGCAGACGACTGATAATCGCAAGTGTCAGCTGACTGCTTTCTCCATTGAATAAGGCGGTGAAACTAAAGTCCTGCACACCGATGCTTAAAGAATAAACAGCAAATACAATAAGCATTATAAGATATAAGCCGCGGTAATATTTATGAAATAAAATAATATCTCCTCCCAACTAAGTTAGTTTAAGCTAACTAATGGCATGTTAGCATAAACTAACTTTATAGTCAACCATTTTAGTAGATAGAATAGTACTGTTATAAAATGGTTATTTTTATATGATAGTATTTTTCTTGTAAAAGGATTTAACTTTTAAAGAAAGGATGAACAATATGAAAGATTTAATTCTTGAAACAAGAAATTTAACGAAATGCTACGGACAACAACAGGCAGTCAGTGATATTTCTCTTCAAATAGAGAGGAATAGTATCTATGGATTACTTGGACCCAATGGAGCCGGGAAATCAACAACTTTAAAAATGCTTGTCGGACTTTTAAATCCAACAAGCGGACAAATACTATTTGACGGTGAGCCTTGGAAACGGGAATATCTTTCCGAAATAGGTTCTTTAATTGAAGCTCCGGCATTATATGGAAATCTCACAGCAGAGGAAAATCTAATGGTTTATACAAAACTTCTTGCCATACCTCAAACACGAATTTTAGAGGTACTCGATATTGTAGACTTAAAAGATACCGGGAAAAAAAGAGCTTCGCAATTCTCGATGGGAATGAAGCAGCGTCTTGGTATAGCGATCGCTCTTTTAAACAATCCAAAATTATTAATTTTAGATGAGCCAACCAATGGTCTTGATCCTTTTGGAATACAAGAATTAAGAGAGCTTATTTCTTCGTTTCCTAAGAAGGGAATTACGGTTATATTGTCTAGTCATATATTATCAGAGGTGGCACAGGTGGTAGACGAGATTGGAATCATCAGCTGCGGTAAACTTTTGTTTCAAGGTGTGCCGGATTCAAATGAAAACTTGGAGCAGTTTTTTACGAATATTATTATACAAGGAGGGAGCAGATAATGAATGGCTTACGTTCTGAATTACTTAAGTATAAGAGAACATTCATGGGAAGGCTGATTGTTTTAATTCCAATCTTTTTTGCTGTCTATGCTTTTGTAATTCAAATTATAATGAAAAATAACGCCTTGGCAGAAGCAAGTGGTAATACCTCTACAAGCTGGACAATGCTTTTAGCTTTAGTTTTTAATTGGTGGTCATTTCTTTTTTTGCCGTTAGGTATGGCGCTGTTTGCCAGCTTAGTCGCTTCACAGGAGAAAAAGGCAGGGAATTATCGGGCATTACGTTCTCATAATATATCTCCGATTATGCTATGGGTAAATAAAATAGCCGGAATGGCTGTCTATTCTTTGTTATCTACTTTAGTTTTGCTTATCGTTGTGACAATCACAGGAGCGTGTATTTCAGGGGGTTCAATACCTTTTGCAAAGATTTTCACAGGCTGTATAGCTTGTTGGTTTATTTCTCTTACTCTAATTCCGATTCAGTTGTGGGTTTCTACATGGGGGGGCACTCTTATCAGTATGGGAATTGGATTTATTGGAATGATAGTTGGTGTCATAGCAGCACCGACAAAATATTGGATTATCGTTCCATGGAGTTGGGCAATGAGGTTCATGTGTCCGATTATCGGGGTACATCCGAATAATGTTATACTAGATTCTAATAGCCCCCTTTTAAATCCTGCTATTATTCCCGGTGGAATCCTTGTATCTGTAGTGGTACTGCTATTTACCCTAATTGTTACAGGAATTTGGTTTAGTAGGAGGGAAATACAATGAATCTGCTTTTGTCAGAATGGCTTAAAACAAAGCATACTCTTATACGATGGTTTATATTCTTCATGCCTGTTTGTATATCGGCTTGCATTATTATGTACTTATCTCTTAGACCCGAGCTTTCGTTCGACTTTGTTTATGAAGGCTTTTATATAATTTGGACAACGATTATTATCCCCATAGGAGTAAGCGTTTTAACTGGGTTTTTGATCCACGAGGAAGAACAAGCAGGTGATTTTAACGGCTTTTTAAATACAGGTATTTCCAAAGGGAAGCTATATATCGGAAAGCTTGGCTTTTCAGCAATAAGCTTGACAGTATGTACAACTATTACTACACTGAGTCTTTGTATCGGCTTAAATATAGTATTAACTGATTTTGTAAATAGCTTTTTATTTGCGATGAGTTCTTTACTCTGTGTTATCGGAGCACTGCCGATCTTAGCAATTCATTTGTGGATAAGCTTTCGATGGGGAATGGGAGCATCTATAGGAACCGGAATCTGCGGAATTTTAATGGCAGTATTGATCGGAACAACGGGACTAGGAGATAAAATATGGATGCTTATCCTTTGGGCTTATCCAGTAAAAATGGCGATGTTCCCAATGGCTTATTCTTTGCTGCCAAGTACAATGCTTGTTGAGTTAACCATACAGTTTATTTTAGAATTTACATTAAGCATCGGTTGGTTTGTGATATTCTTAATAGGAGGAATGATTTGGTTTAGCAAGTGGGAAGGCAGAAAATATGGGGAATAATTATCATTGTGAATTCAATGATACCTGAAAATATAGTCGCTGAACAAAGAACCGGAGGTTAAAAAAGTGAGTAAAATTTTAATTGTTGATGATGAAAAAGATTTAGTTTCTTTATTAGAAAAAAAGTTGAAAGCTAAGGGGCATGAAGTATTGATTGCCTATGACGGTAAAACTGGAATCGAGCTTGCTAAAGAGATGCCGGATTTAATTATTTTGGATATTATGATGCCGGAGGCTGATGGCTTTGAGGTATGTCGTACGATACGAAACGATGTTTTTTGTCCGATTCTTTTTTTAAGTGCTAGACAGTCTGAGGCAGATAAAATCAAAGGCTTTAATCTTGGCGGAGATGATTATATTACAAAACCATTTGGATTAAGAGAAATAATAGCTAAAATCGAAGCAAATCTTCGACGTGAAGAGCGTTCACAATATATTAACTCTGAAAATATGCGGCCAAAGCTGCATTTTGGAAAATTAACTTTAAATATAAAGGAGCGAACAGTCAAGATTGAAAATAAGGTTATTCCCTTGACAAAGATTGAATATGAAATTGTCGAGCTGCTTGCTTTACATGTAGGACAGGTATTTACCAGAGAGCAGATTTATGAAAAAGTATGGGGTTATGATGGTATCGGTGATAATACAACAGTTGTAGAAAGAATCAAAAAAATCCGAGCAAAATTTTTTGCTGTATCACCGGATGTACAGTATATATCTACTATTTGGGGAATCGGTTATAGGTGGAATAAGCTATGAGGAGTAGCAGATATATGAAAAATCGTTCTTTAGTTTCCCAGTTTCGTATTACCTTGGTATATATCCTATTTGCAGTCATTGCATCAACATTACTTACTTGGATAATTGCCGCATTTGTATTTATGAATGCTGTAGACAATGGCAAATTACGCCCGGAAAATTACTATGAACAGCAAATCCCTAATATAAAACAATATGTACAAGAAGAAAAGTCGATGATTTTATCAACTGACAGTAAAGCTCGGCTTGATGACATAGTTCAAGGAGATAGCTTTTTCTATCAGACTACCGATAATGAAGGAAATATCCTATATGGGTCATACGAGGAACGAGTATTTGACTCGAAAGAAAAGCTATACCAAAGCCTTAACACTACAGTCTTATTAAATGGACATTATGTTCATGTAGTACCTGTAATTGATGATGAGGGAAAAATTACCGGTGCAGTTTCCTTGGTCTACACCCTGAATCTCTCGACCGTTAATCCCGACAAGCATTGGATAAGCATTATTTTAGTATTGGTGATATTGTCTCCGTTTATATATATGATTTTGTTTACAATCCTGTTTTCACGAAATTATGCTGGAAATATATCCCATCCACTGCAAATTTTGGCGAATGGGGCACAGCAAATCAAAAATAAAAATCTTGATTTTGAAATTCATTATCATGCTGACAATGAATTAGGTGAACTATGCTTGGCATTTACAGAGATGAAGACAGCATTAAAAACATCGTTATCTGCACAATGGAAAATGGAGCAGGAGCGTATTGAAATGGTGGAAGCATTGGCACATGACTTAAAATCACCATTGTCAATCATAAAAGCATATTCAGAAGCGCTTGTTGATGATACTGATGTTGATGAAGAACAGCGGCAATATCTTTCGATAATGGAAGAAAATATTGAAAAGAGTGTTTCCTTGGTTCAACAAATGCAATATACCTCAGAGCTTGACAGTGCAAGTGTTAGTTTAGTGAAAGTATCTGTCAATATACAGGAATTTCTTAAACAGAAAACAACCGATTATATGCTTCAGGGAAGGTCTAAAAATATCACTGTAACTCTTGATTTCCAAAATATCATTCCGCTCACTGTTAATTTGGATATAAATAAGCTAGAGAGAATTTTAGATAATATTGTATCAAATAGCCTCCAATACACTCCGATAAATGGTGAAATCAAAATTTCTGTAAAAGCAGAAAACGGTAATATCTACTATCGGATTTGTGACACCGGAGCGGGGTTCAGTTCAAAAGATTTAGAAAAAGTTTTTGTAAAATTCTATCGCGGCGATGAAGCAAGGCAAAGCAAAGATGGTCATTCTGGTTTAGGTTTATACATCGCAAAACAGCTAACAGAACTTATGGGTGGCACTATAAGAATAGAGAACTCAAAATTAGGCGGAGGTTGTGTTATATTTTCACATACTATTTAAAGATATCAGAAGATAAACAATTAGAAACGTGAAGGTTTTTCATAAACGATCAAAAATTTGATTATAATGATATTCGCTTTCACGGATATTTATTCACTATAGAATTTTATTATGGCATATTAACCAAAAAAACCGTAGACGAGGTATCACGAATAAGTGAACAGCTGATCTACGGTTTTATTTATCTCTTATATATTTATAAAATACTATGTCAGTTTAACTTTTTCACATAAAATTAAGCTGTTTATCGTGTGGATAATCATTTAAACAAAAAAACGACAGATATAATCCGTCGTTCCGTTCAAATGGTGCAGAAGAGGAGATTTGAACTCCCACGCGTTGCCGCACTGCCGCCTGAAGACAGCGTGTCTGCCATTCCACCACTTCTGCATAATTTACTTTTACATCATACACCAAAATTTTTTAATCGTCTAGTATTAATCGTATGAGGAATAAAAATTTTAATATAAATAGGATAAATTTTTGTATGTAAGTGAATACAAAAAATATTGACAACGCTTTCTTCATTAGTTATCATAAGTGGTGACGATAAGGGTGGAATACGGATAATGCGCAAAATAAATCGGTATTCTAAGTATGCAATTACTTGCATAGTTAAAATTTAATAGGAGGAACTAGCAATGAAATTCTTAGAAGAAAAGTTCGTCCCATTTGCAGCTAGAATCGGGTCACAAAGACACTTAGTTGCAATTAGGGATGCTTTCGTCGTGATTATGCCGGTAACAATCGTGGGTGCGGTTGCGGTATTAATCAATAACATTCAGGGGGTATTCGCTGAAAACGGATTGAATGTTATGTCTATCTATAACGGATATACAAACTTTATCAACAATACAGGGATCTCTGATGTAATGTCAGCAGTAAACAAAGGGTCAATCAACATGATGGCTGTATTACTTGTAGTTACATTAGGTTACCAAATGGCAAAAGGGTTAAACGGAGATGGTATTGCCACTTCAGTTGTTTCACTTACTTGCTATTTAGGGTTAGCACCAGCAGTGCAGACTTTAAACAATTCTTATTCTTGGGCTGAAAATGCGAAAAATGTAGAAGTATTGACAGATGATATTGCCAGTGGCGGTATCGCTGGAGCAAAATTAGATTCTAACGGAATGTTCGTTGGGATGCTTCTTACAATCGTTGTAGCCGAAGTATTCATTCGTTTATCTAAAAATGATAAATTAAAAATTACGTTGCCAGACGGTGTACCACCAGCAGTAGCAGGATCATTCACCGTATTAGTACCGGCTATCTTAACCGTTATTTTAATTGTGGCAGTAGGAACTTATATTGACAGATTTACCGGAATGAACTTATGGACTATTATCCAAAAATTCGTATCTGCACCATTAAACAGTGTTGCCGATACTTTAGGAACTGCCGTATTAGTATCATTTTTAACACATATCTTATGGGTATTTGGATTACATGGGGCTAACTTAGTAGGAGCGGTGACAACACCAATCTTTACACCGATGTTAGTGCAAAATACAGCAGCTTTTGAAAACCATCAAGCTATTCCTAATGTTGTGCCAGGAGTTGACTTATTCACAAAAATGGGTGGATCAGGAGCAACTTTAGGGTTACTGATTGCGTCTTTACTATTCAGTAAAGTACAAGCAGAACGTACAGTCATCAGCATCTCAATCGCACCGGGGTTATTTGAAATCAATGAACCTATCATCTTTGGTTTACCAATCGTTATGAACCCTATCTATATGCTTCCATTTATCTTAGGTCCGGTTGTTTTATCTATCACAACTTACTTATTAATGGACTTCAATATCATTGAACGTGGATGTCTGTCTATTCCTTGGGTAACACCGCCTTTATTAAGCGGATTCTTAGTTACCGGCGGAGGATTCAGAGCGACTATCTATCAGGCAATCGGAATCGTCTTCTTAGTATTGTTATGGACACCGTTTGTTATGATGTCAAATAAACAAAACGCAGATTAATTAAAAGCTATCGTCATGATCTCCCAAGTGCATTGGGAGATTTTTTACATGCATCAACTACTATTTACTAAATAATACAAAGGATCGCATTTATTCTATGTTAGAATAAAAATGAAGGGGATACCAATGAAAAAACATGCACGTAAAAACAATAAAATAATAAGAGTCTTATTTCTTCTGCTAATCATTATTACGACTATAGTTGCAATTATGATTCCTATTTTAAATAAGGAAAAGACTATGCACGGAACAATCAAAGCCGTTAGTGAACAAACCGTAACAATAATAAATGACGATCAGCATATTTATATATTTAATCGGGAAAAGACAGTATTTGAAGGAGATCCGGTTGAGGTCAATGGCGATATTGAATTGACCTACAAAGGACATTTAAAAGAAAACAAGGATACTGTACAAAAGGCAAGGCTGATAAAAGCAACGATTATATTACCTACTCATACGATTCAAGGTATTATTGAGTCAGAAGATGAAGATGTTGTCTTCTTATCTAGTGAAGAGGGAACTTATGGTTTTAAAACAGCAGAAGATAAAATCAGCGGCGGACAGCTTATTGCCGAAAACCAAATTACTGTGACCTATCGAGGGACCTTAAATCCGGATCAGCAACTACAAAACGTTATCCTAGTCTCTATGGAAATAAAAGAAATCGATCGTTATTATGAGGGAACGATTATGGAGGCGACTGAGGATTTTATCGCAATCAGAGCGGGTGACGGCAGTGAATATTTATTTAGCCGCATGAACGTACGAGGGGATAATGTGATTGCAGGATATGACGCTAAAGTAACCTATCATGGAAAAATCAATGCTACTCATGAGGGTGTGCAAGATGTGGCTATCCAATTTATTGATGTAACCAAAGTGGATTTGGGGTATCTTGATCCGATTATTGCCTTGATGAATCAGATGAGCGCCCAAGAGAAGATCGGACAGATGTTTATGGCACGCTGTCCCAAAGAAGATCAAACAGCCTTTGTTGAAGAATATCAGATCGGGGGCTATATTCTTTTTGGACGGGACTTTGAAAATAAGACAGCAGAAGAAGTAACACAGAATATTACTTCCTATCAGTTAGCAAGCAAGATTCCTTTGCTTATTGGAACAGATGAAGAGGGAGGAACTGTTAACCGTGTGAGCCGTTATTTCCGTGATACTCCGTTTTTGTCACCGCAAGCACTTTTTAATCAAGGAGGAATGCAGGCAATTCTTCAAGATGTCGATGAGAAATCTCGTTTTCTGCAAGGATTTGGCATCAATGTCAACTTTGCACCGGTTGCAGATGTCTCTACAAATCCCAATGATTTTATTTATGACCGCAGTTTTGGCAAGAGTGCCAGCGAGGATGCTGATTATGTAGGACAGGTTGTATGGCGTATGAAGCAGGATCGAATGGGCAGTGTCTTGAAACATTTCCCGGGCTATGGCAATAATGGGGATACTCATACAAACATTTGCTATGATGAAAGAAGCTATGACACCTTTACAAGCAGTGATTTTCTGCCGTTTCTTGCCGGTATAGAAAACGGAGCTGAATGTATCTTAGTTAACCATAATATCGTCACCTCAATGGACAGTGTTCATCCGGCATCCCTTTCTTTAGAGGTTCATTCAATATTAAGAAATGATCTGGGGTTTGATAAGGTGATTATCACAGATGATTTGGCAATGGATGGCGTTGCTGAATATGCAGATAGTGAAAACATTGCTGTTATGGCTATTCTAGCCGGCAATGACATGCTTTTGACCAGTGATGCTCCACAACAGATTGAAGCCGTAGAAAAAGCTGTTCAAGATGGAACGATCAGCATGGAACAAATCAATACTTCTGTAGAAAGAATCTTACGCTGGAAGCATAATTTAGGTTTATTGTAGCACCGGTTATTCCGGTGTTTCTTTTGTTGAAAAAAAGCTAAGAAAAAATAGAAAATCGGTATACTAATAGAGTAAAGGAGCTGAAATTATGGAATATAAAAAACTAATCTCTTTCCCTGAAGGATTCCTTTGGGGAGCAAGTACAAGTGCTTTTCAATGCGAAGGGGCTTATGATGAGGATGGAAAATCTAAATGTGAAAGGGAGCTAAGACCAGTACCTGATAATATTGCGGACTTCTCAACGACCAGTGATCATTACCATCGTTATAAAGAAGATATCGCATTAATGAAAGAAATGGGATTTAAGGCTTATCGTTTTTCTATTGCTTGGACAAGAATAATCCCTAATGGTGATGGAATCGTGAATGCCCTAGGGGTAAAGCATTATAATGATGTGATCGATGAATGCTTAAAAAACGGAATTACCCCTATTGTGACATTGCATCACTTTGATATTCCGAACTGCTTAGAAGAACGCTATGGCGGATGGCGTTCAAGAGAAGTGATCGATGACTTTGCTGAATACTGTACAGTTTGTTTTAAAGAATTTGGTGATCGTGTAAAGCATTGGACAGTCAATAATGAATACAATAGCTTTTTCTTTGATATGCTGAATAGTTCATTTGGAGATAAAACAGCTGGGATTGACGATCAAAATGCCTTAAAAGCAGGAATTAATATAGCACATATCAAATTGGTTGCAGAATCAAAGGTAATTGGCATTTGTCAGGAAATGTGGCCGGATGCGCTGATTGGTCCAACAGTTCACTATGAACCGGGGTATGCAAACAGTTCACGCCCGGAAGACCAGCTTGCTGTAGATAATAATGATGCGTTTAGAGTCTATCTTTATTTAGATGTTGCCTGCAAAGGAAAATATCATCCCTTGGTATGGCGCTTCTTAGAAGACCGTGATGCTTTGCCGGATGTTCAGCCGGGAGATATGGAAATTATCGCTGCTCACAATGCAAATTGGCTGACACTCAATTACTACATGTCTGCAACTGTTGGATATTCTCGTTTAGAGGATGAAAGTGTCGGCATGGCAATCAGTCAAAATGGCGGAGCTGACGATATGACTTCTTATAATATTCAAGGAGTAGCCAAGGGCTATGCAAATCCACATTTAGTACGTTCAGAATTTGGCTGGGAAATAGATGCTGTGGGACTGCGTAATGCATTAAGAAGATTAGCTTATCGCTATGACCTGCCTATCATTATCACGGAAAATGGATTAGGAGCTTATGATAAATTAGAAGAAGATGGAAGTATCCATGATCCATACCGCATTGAATACTTAAAAAATCACATTGCTCAATGCCGTTTAGCGATCAACGACGGAGTCAATCTAATTGGTTTTTGCCCATGGTCTGCGATTGATTTAATTTCTACCCATCAGGGAATGGCAAAACGCTATGGATTTATTTATGTAAACCGTGATGAACATGATCTTAAAGATCTTAAGCGCTATCGCAAAGATTCTTTCTACTGGTATCAAAAAGTGATTGGAAGCAATGGCGAAATATTGTAATTTTAATATTCATTTTTCCCTCTTATAGGTCTATAATAGGCGTGGAGGGAAAAGTCATGGCAAAACAATTATGGTTAGTTATCGAAGATAATCAATATACAAGAGACACGATGAAAGAGTATTTTAAAACAAGTGACGTTGAATTGTATTGCACAACTGAACAATATATCGAAACTGCACTTAAAAAGAACACTTTTAATATCGTTTTAGCGAGTTTTCAATATTTAAAGCACCCAAACCTAATCACTTATTTTAAGGATTATCGTTTGCCGGTGATCGTTTATGACGTTACAGAGGGTGAACGCGTAAAAGAATTTGAACAGCAGCATGTCGATAAGCTGATGTATGGACAGATCAATTATGGACAAATGCTCAACATTGCTCATCAGCTGATTAAGGATTATGAACCAACCAAACAAGAGATCCTGCATTTTAAAGATTTAGAATTAAATGTCAGTACCTCTAAGCTAATGGTAGGCAATAAAGAAGTCTTAATCAATGATAAAGAACTTTTGATCTTAGATCTTTTGATGGCACATCCTTATCGCTCATTCACTGCAGAAAAGATGAAAGAAATGCTGTTTAGTGAAAATGCAGCAATCACCATTGATTATATACAAGGATTAATCAGTACAATTGAAAAGAAATTAGCCTCTGCACATCCTGATGAAAAATATATTACTGATATTTGGCAGACAGGATATAAGATGGTCGTAGATTAACTTTTTGCTTAGCGAAAAGTTTTTCTTATTCTCAAAATAATACATCCTATTAAAGAGCTTTGCTATAATGGGGTGAGGTGAAAAAATGAAAAAGGTCATATTTTTTGATATGGATGGCACATTGTTGTATCGTGAAAACGAGAACGATGCGCCTGCCATTAGTAAAAAAACACAGGAAGTATTAAAGAAAGTACAGGAAAAAGGGCATTTAATCTTTATTGCTACAGGAAGGCCCTATGCCTTTTTAGATAAAGATATTGTGGATTTCGGCTTTGATGGTTACGTATTGTCCAATGGTGCAGTGGTTTTATACCATGATCATTTGCTTTATCATGCGCCAATGAAAAAACAATTAATAGAAACGTTAATTAATGATTTTGAAACACGCAAGATTGAATATATTATGCAGACGAAAGAATATTCTTATATGAATAAAGAGAATAAACTGATGAAAGCATTCTATGATCGCTGCAGTGTTAATTATGATTATATAAAAACAGAGGATTTTACTCCTCATCAGCTGTTAGATGACATTGTGAAATTAGAGATGCTTCCGGTCGGTGAAGAAAATATTGCTTTTTGCCGCAGCTTGGAAGGAGACGATTTTGCAATGATGGGAAATCCCCCGTTTACTTTTGAACTCTATTCTAAGAATACATCAAAAGCCACGGGGATATTAAAAGTCTTGGAGAAGCTGAATATTGATGTTCAAGACAGCTATGCCTTTGGAGACGGACCGAATGATATTGAAATGCTTCAGACTGTGGGACACGGTATAGCAATGGGCAATGCGCCCGAACACGTTAAAGAGCATGCAGATGAAGTCTGTCTGCCGGTAGATCAGGATGGTGTCGCTTGTAAACTGGAAGAATTATTTTTATAAGATGGATCTTAGGATCCATTTTTTGTTGTAGGACAGTTTTGATAGACAAAGCAAAAAGTCGGGTTACGCCGACTTTTATTTAAATACTTCATTTGCAATCGCAACAACATGTTCAAGTTTAGCCCATTGCTGCTGCTGAGTGATATGGTTTCCTTCCTGCGTAGAAGCAAAACCGCATTGCGGAGACAGGCATAGCTGTTCTAATGGAACATATTGACTGGCTTCTATAATTCTTTGCTTGATTACTTCTTTATCTTCTAAATCTGCGGTTTTAGTAGTAATTAAGCCTAATACTACTTTTTGATTATGAATGTATTTTAATGGACTGAAATCTCCTGAACGTTCATCATCATACTCCAAGAAAAAACCATCAAAGGCATCAATAGAAAATAATCGTTTGGCAATAACATCGTAAAATCCTTCATAAAGCCATGAGGACTGGAAATTTCCTTTACAGATATGGAAAGTGATCACCATATCCTTTGGTTTTACTCTTAAAGCTGCTTCCGTGATATCCCCAAATTCGTTAATTAACTGATCCGGCTGATAGCCACAGGCTTCAATTTTTTCTCTAAAAGCAGAAGAAAAAAGCGCACCCCATGATGTATCATCTAATTGGAGATAACGGCATCCTGCCTCATAAAATGCTGAAATAGCTTTCTGATAAGTTTCAATAAGATCTTTTCTAAAATCCGCTAAATCTGAATAAACTGGATTTTCTTTATACTGTGGTGAAAGAATTAAGGAATCTAAATAAATCATATTAGGTCCCGGTATCGTCTGTTTAACTAGCGTATCTCCGGCAATTTCCTGAGTAAGACGGAAATGTTCTAAAAATGGATGCTTTTCATTAAAAGAAATAGGACTGCTGATATAGCTTCCCTGTACTTTCATTTCTTTTCCCTGAAAACCGGTAGTGACTTTATCATACACACTAATGCCGTTTAATGCCTGTATGAAATCTAAATGCCACCAACGTCGACGGAATTCTCCATCGGTAACTGCTTTTAATCCTAGACTTTTTTGTTTATCAATCAGTTTTTTTATTTCCTCATTTTCGATAACCGTCAATTCTTCTTTTGTAATCGAATGGTTAAAATAATCTTCACGAGCCTTTTTCAAACGCTCCGGTCTTAAAAAACTCCCTACAATGTCATATTTAAATGGTGCTTTATCCATCACTTATTCCCCCTTTTTACCATCATAGCATGATTCCTTGTTATGATATAATTCATTCTAAATATCACTGATTATAGGAATTATCTATACCTCATTTCAAAAATATGATAATAACCGCTTTAAATTACGGAATTATGCTATAATATTTAAAGTTGATGTGGGGGGAAGATATGTGATAGAAATACATGAATCCGGTGAGGATTATTTAGAAACGATCCTCGTTATAAAAAATAATAAAGGAAGTGTACGAGCTATTGATATAGCGAAAGCGCGTCATTTTTCTAAGCCAAGTGTCAGTCGTGCTGTCTCTGTATTAAGAGAACAAGGGTATGTCGATGTGATCGATGGAAAGATAGAATTAACACAGGAAGGACGTCAGATTGCTGAGGATATCTATGAAAAGCATCAGCTGTTAATGGCGATGCTAATGCGTTTAGGGGTAGATGAAGAGACAGCGGCTATGGACGCCTGCAAAATCGAACATACCTTGAGCCCTAAAACCTTTGCTTGCTTAAAGGCACATTTTAAGGAGAAATGAGAGGATCATTTCTTTTTTTGCGTCTTAATTGACAAGACTTATTGTGCAATGGTACCATTCGTTTATCTTAGATAAATAGGGAAGTGAAGAAAATGTCAACCTTTATAGTTGCTTCACTGTTGGCTATTGCGGTCGCTATATGTATTTATAAGATGATAAAAGATCATCGCAGCGGACATGGCTGCAGTGACTGTTCAGGATGCAGTAAAGCAAAACAATGCCAGCATAAGAAGTAAAGATTTCATATTTTATTTTATCTGTGTATAATATAGATAGAAAAATGTCGATTTATACAATATAAATAAAATAGAAAGCTTGGTGCGAAATGAAAAAAAGAATAAAGGATAAGTCAGGGTTTACTCTTATTGAATTAGTCGTGGTATTGGTTATCATTGCCATATTATCTGCATTAACGATCCCTGTAGTAACCGGATATATTGAAGATGCAAATGATCAGAAGTTTATATCTATGGCAAGATCAGACTATGTAGCATTAACCATAGAGATTGAAAAAGGCAGATTAGATGATAGTCTAAAACTTACTGATCCAATTCGTCCTGATGTACCGATTAACCATCGTATTAGTTTGAAAACAGCAATTCCCCCTGAAAAGTTAATTCAATTATCAGGAGATGAGAATTTAGTGGATTATACGGTGGGATATGAAAAACGGTATAGTGACGGACGTTCATGTGAACCGGAAGAAACCTTATGTCCGGTCTTAGTTTATGGATTCAAGTTGAAGGATGGAAATAAATTCAAGTATGTGGCGGTTGTTCCAAATCAAAAAGCAGAGATCATTACAGAAGAAGATTATAGTAATCTGAATATTTACTATTATGAAAACTTTACTTAACGAAAATAGTCCTCATTAGAAGACTATTTTTTTATATGGATAAACGGCTTTACTTCCTTAATAAGAATGCTTATAATAAATGCATAACGTTATAAGAAAGGAATTATTGCTTGATGTTTAATGTAAGTACACAGGATATTGTAGCAGACCGGGAGGTTTGCGTACTCTAAATCTGATGCAATACCTCCCATAGGTTAGGTTTTAACTAAAGGAGGATAGTATGAAGAAATTTAATAATAAAAGTAATACAGATATCAAACCATTTATATGCAAAGTATGTGGAAAAGAAGTGACAATAGAAGGAGCAGGCAGTCTTCATCGAAATCACTGTCCTAATTGTTTATCCAGTATTCATTTAGATGATATACCGGGTGATCGCTCAGCAGAATGCGGCGGTATAATGGATCCAATCGGGGTTTGGGTAAGAAAAGACGGAGAATGGGCAATTCTTCATCGCTGTCGCCGCTGTGGACATATCCATTCTAATCGGACAGCAGCAGATGATAATCCTTTGAAAATTATGTCAATCGCTTTAAGACCTTTGACAAACCCGCCTTTTCCAATTGAACGATTAAAACAAATCGCTAAGTTAAATGGTTATAATGATGATGAATTAGATTAAAAATAGTATTTAAGTGAATGATTGACCGTTGAATGATGAAGTTCAACGGTTTTTCTGTAATTCATCATAATACAACAGAGGAATAATAGATTTTTTAGTTGACAAATAAAGTTAGCTTATGCTAATATATAGGTGGTTAGTTAAGGCTAACCAAAGCTTAGTAAATTAAGCATGAAATATTCTCCTATTTCATTCACTGCATGTCCTTTGATTTTTCCGAATGCTTATAATAATATTATGTGCAGTGATGAACATTGATGATCTATCATTTTTGCTAGTAGATGATAGGCATTAATACGATATTCTTGACGAAAACCTGTTTATACAGGTTTTTTTCTTTTCATGGTAATTGCCGCTTTAGTATATTAAGTCAAAAAAGAAGACTATATGCAAAATAGTGTCTTTCTTTTTTTATAAACATTCATGAGTATTGTAAAATAAATAATGGGATATAAATGAATTGAAAGAATTAACGACATATTGATATCTGAAAAATGAATACTAATTCGAGGAGCTGAATGATGTTATATAAAAAAGATTAAAGATATAATTGAATCTTCTTTTTTTAATATTTCATGGTATTATAATATTAGGTTATTATAAGGGGAATAATTCTAACTTTACGTATTTATATATGGTAAGTTTATCATAATTTCTGTGAGATAATTTATTATGTTAAAAAGTTCAAGATAAACAGATTGCAGTAATCGACATTACTGTGACAGAAGAAACATTAGTCAAAGGGGAACTATATAATGGGTAGAGATAAAATAGACGAGAATGTTAAAAGAAGGTTGTATGCGGAATCTATGGGAAGATGTATGAACCCTGATTGTCAAAGGGAATTGTTTATGAGTAACGGAGATATAGTTGAAAAAGCTCATATTATTCCTTATTGTAAGACAGCGGATAATTCATTTGAAAACTTAGTTGTTTTATGTCCTAATTGTCATAAAGATTTTGATAAAAATTATTCTTTTAGTCCTGAAGAAGTTAAAAATTGGAAGAAAATTCGCAGAGAAGAGGTTGATAAATTATTTTGCAAAAAGTTTGCATCTTTTGATGATTTAAAAAAGGAGGTAGCGCCTTTACTTTTAGAGAATAAAATTATTTATGAAAGCTATTATTTAGGCAATAATAGGGAATTATGGGACAAATTTGAAGTTAAAGTATTAGCAAACAACAGGAAGTTGAGAAAATTGTTTGAACAAAATCTTTATTTGATTCAAAGGCATCCTGAAGAATCCTATTCAAATTTAGAATATATTTTTTCTTTCATGCAACATGTAGATGAGTTTGAAACTACTCGTAGTGATGAAGAAAAAATTAGACAAATTCTTTTCCCAAGAGAAATTAATTCTATGTTTGGAATAACTCCTGTTAAGGATTCTATACTACCATCTGTTGAATCTTTAGAAATGTTAATAACAAAATTAAATGAAGAGAACAAATTTAAATCTATAGTTATGGGAATTAATGATCCTTACATTATATTAAAAGAGGATGGGAAACTAATTAAATTACTATTAGCTGATACCCCTAGATTAAGACAATTATACTTTAATTATAATTGTTTTAGTCAAACGAAGGTTAGGTTAAAAAGTTTGAACTATGCATTTAAATATATGAACTTCAATGGCATCAGTTATGAATTTCTAAAATATAATAATTTAAGAGAAGTTAGTGTATATGGAGAAAAAGTAATTTTTATTTATGAATATTGTTTAAGTAAAGTTGAATTAATGCAGTTATCTCCGGAAGAGAATAGCATTATCGTTAATTTACATAATTGGAATGGGAGAAGTTGTATATCGGACCAAGCATATAAACTTTCTGAAAAAATGAATGTAACTTTATTGACTATGGAAGATTTTTATGAATACATTAATAAATTCAAGAACTAGTATTTTTGAGGTGATTGATCAGCAAATAGTGTTGTTTGATTATTTTGATAATGTTTATTTGTTTGGATCAATACTAGATGTAAAAAGTAATCCAAATGATATTGATATGTTGCTTATTTATTCAGAGTATTCAGATAAAATAATTAATGATTTAAACTTTATTCGTTCTTTTTTTAAAACAATAATCGAATTGCCAATTGATTTAGTAGTATTAAGTACTGTGGAAGAGAAAGATATAGAATTTTTAAAAAAAATTAATTCATTATATTTAAAAATTAAATAACGAGTATAAATATTTAATTATGAAAATCAGATAAAATCAATCCATAAGGAGATGTATGAATAGCATGAAAAATATTACGGATCTGCCATGTTAGTAGATAAAATCAAAAACTTAGATAATTTAACTCAGCAGGAAACCTATGTTGTGCAATATATTTTAGAAAATCCGCAGGATGTTTTAAAAATGAACTGCAATCAGTTAGCAAAGGCAAGCCATACAAGTGCTTCTACAATCATTCGCTTATCTCAAAAGGCAGGGTATAAAGGCTATAGTGAATTAAAAATACAATATGCCAGTGAGTATTCTCATATGCAGCAGATGGAAGAAGAATTAAAGCCAATTCCTTATGAAAAGGAAAGCACGATCGATGATATTATTCAGACTATGCCGCTTATTTACACGAAAGCGATCGATTTCACAAGAACGATGCTGGAAAGAAATAAAATCATTCAAATTATCAATCGTTTAAAACAATCTGAACGCATAGAAATTTATGGTGATGGCGTAAATTACGAATTGGCAAAGATTGCGGCTTATAAGTTTGAAGAAGTTGGTGTATCTGCGTATGCCTATACCAGTGCTAACTGGACACATGTGAAGCTATTGGAGAAAAATAAAACCAATACGATCGCCATACTGATTTCCCATACCGGAAAGAATCCGGGAATTATTGATAGTGCTAAGCGTTTAAAAGATGCTCATATCTTTATGGTGGGCATCGTTGGGACAAAAAAATCATCATTAAGCAGATGGTGTGATACTTCTTTGCAGATTATGACGACACGCAATACACTTGAATTTTCCAATGTGATGTTTACAATGTCAACACAGTATATATTTGATATTATGGTAGCTTCTTTAATGATCCAGCATTATGATCACTTAAAGTCGATTACCGAAGAATTAAGGGAAGCCAGAGAGCAGTGGGGGAAAGAAGAATGAATCTGTTCAATGAAAGGATTAATGGCTGGGAAGCATGGGCAAATGTATATCAATCAATTCCTGCCTTTTCTGCCTTAATCACTTCGATTTGGAAAGAAAATGAATGGATGATGGCGCCTATTGAACATTGTCAGGCTGGAACCAATGCTGTATTTAAAGTGGGAGATAAGGTTATTAAAATCTTTGCTCCAATAGAATCGGGATGTGATACCCAACATGATTATGAAGTGGAAACAGCAGGATTAAATGATGCACAATCGCTTATTCCAACCGCAAAGGTTCTATGTCAGGGGATACGCTATGACCGTTACGTATTCCGTTATTTAGTTTTGACATACATTGATGGAATTCCGTTTTCACTAAAAATGTTTGAATATGACACACAAACGAAAGTAAAGCTAGGCAGACAGCTAAGAAAACTGACAGATTGTCTCAATCGACCAAACATATTAAATTCAGTAAATTATATTGAAAAGGCAAAGCTTAATCCGCGCTGGCAGATCTTTCCTGATGCTTTTCAAAAAGAGAGGATTAAGTATTTAGATCAATATTCAAGCTGTTCATCTGTTTATGTACATGGGGATCTTAACGGGGATAATCTCATTATAGATCATAACCAACAGATTCATATAATCGATTTTGCTGATGCCTTAATGGCACCGATTGAATATGAATGGACAGTTATTATCTGTGAATTATTTCAGTTCGATAAAGATTATCTAACCGGCTATTTTGGATCACTTACTATTAAACAATATATAAAAATCTGTATACAAGGTCTTCTTATTCACGATTTTGGGGCAGACATTATTCGTGACCGCTTAAAAGGTGTAGAAGAAATATCAAGTATAGGATTGCTCATGCAAAAAATCAGGGAGAAGCTGGAGGAAAATTTCAGCTAGTCTCCTTTTTTTATCTTAAATTTGGATATTCCTACCAATTATGAAAATCACTATTCAAAAATACCTCGCTAAAGTTATAATAAAAACATATATGGAGGTAAGAAGATGGAACAAAAAAGAAAATTTCCTGAAGGTTTTTTATGGGGTGGAGCAACCGCAGCTAATCAGGTAGAAGGTGGCTGGAAAGAAGGCGGAAAAGGACTTTCTGTATCTGACTGTGCTCGCTCTCATTTAGATGTTGATGTAACGGATTATCAAAAGCATAATGAAATTACGACAAAAGATATTGAGGAAGCAATGGCTACAGAGGATGAAGTATATTATCCAAAGCGTCATGGTGCTGATTTCTATCACCATTATAAAGAAGATATTGCCCTAATGGCTGAAATGGGATTCAAGGTTTATCGTATGTCGATTGCTTGGTCACGTATCTTTCCAAATGGTGATGACGAAGCCCCTAATGAAGAAGGGTTAAAGTTTTATGAAGATGTTTTTAATGAATTAAAAAAATATAATATTGAACCCTTAGTGACAATGTCTCACTATGAACCGCCATTAAATTTAGTTTTAAAATATAATGGTTGGTATTCAAGGGAAGTCATCGGCTTCTTTGAAAAGTATGTAAGAACGATTTGTACCCGCTACAAGGATCACGTTAAATACTGGCTGACATTCAATGAAGTAGATTCTATGATTCGTCATCCTTATACAACGGGTGGTTTAGTACGTGATCGATTTGAGGGAATGCATTGGGAAAGCGTTATTTTCCAAGCGATGCATCATCAGTTTGTTGCATCAGCTTTAGCGACTAAAATCTGTCATGAAATTATTCCGGGATCTATGGTGGGATGTATGCTGACAAAATTAACATTCTATCCTTATACATGTAAACCGGAAGATGTTTTACAGGCTCAGCAAGATATGCGAAGCACGTATTGCTATAGTGATACACAGGTATTTGGAGAATATCCGGCTTACTTGGTAGCCAGATTTAAAAACAATGGGGTGGTTATTCATAAAGAACCTGAAGATGATGCAATTATGAAAAAATATCCGGTAGACTTCGTTTCCTTCTCTTATTATTCTTCATCATGTGTAGCCGCTAAAGAAGATGAAGGAATTGAAAAAACAGCCGGAAATACAATTTTCGCAATTAAAAATCCACACATTCCAAGTTCAGACTGGGGATGGCAAATCGATCCGATTGGTTTAAGAGTTTCAATGGTCGATCTCTATGATCGCTATCGTAAACCTTTATTTATCGTTGAAAACGGATTAGGGGCTAAGGATGTTTTGGAAGCAGATGGCAAGGTACATGATCCATATCGTATCAATTACTTTGATGCACATTTTAAAGAAATGCTGAATGCGATTGAAATTGATGGAGTAGAATGCTTAGGGTATACCTCATGGGGATGTATCGATTTAGTCTCAGAATCCACTAAACAAATGTCTAAGCGCTATGGCTTTATTTATGTTGATGCTGATGATTATGGAAAAGGAACCTATGATCGTTATCGCAAAGATTCTTTCTATTGGTATAAAAAAGTCATTGAAACAAATGGCGCATGTTTATTTGAAGACTAGCTATTTTACCGATTTCCAAAAGTTAGACCTAAAAAATCTAACGATTGGAGGTCGGTATTTTATGTCTCAATATAGTTTTGAGTTTAAGAAAAAAGTCGTATCTTGATAGATACGGCTTTATTTATTCTAGTTCAAAGGCTCCGGTATATAACTGGTAATAACGTCCTTTTTGTTCAATTAATTCTTGATGGTTTCCACGTTCAATAATGCGTCCTTGTTCAAGCACCATGATAGCATCAGAATTTTTAACGGTAGATAATCGGTGAGCAATGACAAAGACAGTACGTCCATGCATTAATTGATCCATTGCTGTTTGAATTAATGATTCGGTACGCGTATCAATACTTGAAGTCGCTTCATCAAGGATTAATACAGGTGGGTTTGCCACAGCGGCTCTGGCAATAGATAATAACTGACGCTGCCCCTGAGAAAGACCGGCTCCGTCACTTGTCAAATACGTATCGTAGCCATTAGGCAAATGTTTTATAAAGGTATCGGCATTGGCAATGCGAGCAGCTTCATAGATTTCTTCGTCAGTAGCATCTAATTTACCATAACGAATATTGTCTTTGATTGTTCCGGTGAAAAGATGAGTATCCTGCAATACCATGCCTAATGAACGGCGAAGATCATCTTTTTTAATCTTATTAATGTTGATATCATCATAACGAATCTTTCCATCTTGAATATCATAGAAACGATTAATAAGATTGGTAATCGTTGTTTTACCCGCACCGGTAGCACCAACAAAAGCTAATTTTTGCCCCGGCTTAGCGAATAGACTGACATCATGCAAAACGATTTTATCATCGACATAACCAAAATCAACATCAAAGAATCGAACATCTCCGGTTAATTTGGTATAAGTGATGCTGCCATCGCTGTGCGGATGCTTCCATGCCCACTGACCGGTTCTTTTTTGAGATTCAGTAATATTCCCAGCCTCATCAATTTCGGCGTTCACTAATGTAACATAGCCTTCATCGGTTTCAGGTTCCTGATCCAATAAATCAAAGATACGTTTAGCTCCGGCTAATGCCATGACAATAGAGTTGAACTGCTGAGTAATCTGAGAAATCGGCATATTAAAGCTGCGTGTTAATTGTAAGAAAGAAGCAATCTTACCGATAGATAAACTGCCGATGCCGTTGATCGCAAAGATAGTTCCGGCAATAGCGGTAACACTGTAGGTCAAGTGACCTAAGTTAGCCGAAATAGGTCCCATGAAGTTAGCGAAACTGTTGGCACTGGTAGCAGAAGCACATAATTGTGCATTTAATGTGTCAAACTCCTGTTTGGAAACATCTTCATGACAGAATACTTTAACGACTTTCTGCCCGTCCATCATTTCTTCAATATACCCATTTAAATTTCCCAGGTCATTTTGCTGTTTAGTAAAGAAACGAGAACTTTGAGCCCCAACTTTACGGCTTGTGACAAGCATAATCATCACCATTAATACAGTAATAATCGTTAACTGCCAGCTTAATACGATCATTGAAATCGCTACACTGACGATTGTAATGGCAGAGTTTAGAATCTGGGGGATTGTTTGGCTGAGCAGCTGACGCAGTGTGTCGGTATCATTGGTAAAACGGCTCATCAATTCACCATGGGTATGCTGATCGAAATAGCGGATCGGCAGACTTTGCAGATGTGTAAACATATCATCACGAATATGCTTTAACGTTCCGTTTGCAACATTAATCATGATACGGTTGTATATATAGGTTGTTGCAACGCCAATTAAATAGATAGCGGCAAGTGATATCAAAGCACTCATTAATCCGCTCATATCAGGATTCGATTGACCAATAAACGGAACAATGTAGCCATCAATCAATGTCTGCAGGAATAGAGTTCCGCGAACATTGGCAAAGGCACTGATAATGATACAGATGACAACTGTTACAAAATGAATTTTATAATATTTAAAGAGATAACCAGAAATTCTTTTCAGTGATTTGATTGTATCTCCGCGTTTTGGTTTAGGTCCGGCAATCGGTTTCATTCTCATTCCTGATCATCTCCTTTCGTTTGTGATTCATATACTTCTTGATAGATTGCATTTGTTTTTAGCAGCTCTTCATGTGTTCCGATACCATTTATTTTTCCATCATCTAAAACGATGATCATATCGGCATCCTCAACCGAAGATACACGCTGAGCAATAATAATTTTTGTGGTATTCGGAATTTCCTCTTTAAAGGCTTTACGGATCAATGCATCTGTTTTAGTATCTACGGCACTGGTTGAATCATCTAAGATTAAAATCTTAGGTTTTTTAAGCAGCGCCCTAGCTATACATAAACGCTGTTTTTGTCCACCGGAAACGTTGGTTCCGCCTTGATCCAGTATTGTATCGTACTTATCTGGGAAAGACTGAATAAATTCATCTGCTTGTGCTAATTGACAGGCATGAATAATATCTTCGTCACTCGCGTTTGCATCTCCCCATCGCAGGTTCTCTTTGATTGTACCGGAAAATAATACATTCTTTTGCAGTACCATCGCAACATTGTCTCTTAATGTTTCAATGTCGATATCACGAACATCCTGACCACCGACTAAAACCTGACCGTTTGTGGCATCATATAGTCTTGGAATCATTTGCACCAAAGAAGTCTTGGCACTACCGGTTCCTCCTAAAATACCAACTGTCTGACCGGATTCAATCTTAATATTAATCTGACTTAACGCTAAATTGTTTGGATCTTTGCTGTAGCTGAAATCGACGTTTTTAAATTCAATCGATCCGTCATTAACCTGAGTTAATGGAGATGCAGCATTTGTCAAATCACTTTCTTCATCCAATACTTCAACGATTCTTTCTGCCGAAGATTTAGCCATTGTTACCATCACAAAGGACATTGAGATCATCATCAGACTTGATAAGATTTGTGTGACATAGGTAAACAGTGACATTAACTGACCGGTTTCCATAGAACCGCCAATAATAAATTGTGCACCAAACCAAGAAATCATAATAATTGTGAAATACATGGATAGCTGCATGATTGGTGAGTTAAACGCCAGAATCTTTTCAGCGTTGATAGAATACTGCTGTAATTCTCCGGTTGCGTTTTTAAACTTTTTATTTTCATAATCTTCTCTGACATATGCCTTTACAGTACGGATACTAGTCAGGTTTTCCTGTACTACCAGGTTTACAAGGTCATATTTTTTAAACATCTTAACAAAGTTAGGATGCGCACGTGTCATAATGAAATATAAAGCAATTCCTAAAAATGGAATGACAAATAAAAAGATAACAGATAAACGTGCATTTAATTGAAAAGACATAAACAAGGCAAAGACCAGCATGATCGGTGCACGCACCAGCATACGGATGATTACTTGATAAGCATTTTGCACGTTTGTCACATCGGTGGTTAAACGTGTAACCAAGCTTGATGTGGAAAATTTATCAATGTTGGCAAAGGAAAAATCTTGTATCTTATGATAAATTGCCTGTCTTAAATTTTTGGCTACTCCGGCTGAAGCAACAGCCGCATAGCGCCCTGATAAAGCACCAAATAATAATGAAACAAGCGCCATTCCCATCATTATGATTCCAATTTTATATACATATGGAATATTGTTATTGGCTAACCCGACATCGATGATCTGTGCCATCATCATTGGGATTAGGACCTCCATGACTACTTCTAATGAAACAAATATAGGAGCAAGCAGGGAAGCTAACTTATATTCTTTTATATAAGCCATTAATTTTTTATACATCATATACCCCCTTCTTAAATATCATTCTAATCATTCAGCTTCGTCATCATTTTATTGATCACTTGCATAAAGACAGTTATTTCTTCAATGGATAGATCTTCCATTAATGAAGCTTCAAACTCATCGATGACTTCACCGATGCGGCGCATTAAATCTTTAGCCTTTGTCGTTAAGATGATCTTTTTTAAACGGGCATCCTGTTCAACACTGACTCTTTCGATCAGTCCGTTTCTTTCCATTGTCTGTAAAACACTCGTTACTGAGGAACGTCGTATTTCAAATTCCTCCTCCACATCACGCTGATAGACATCATGACCGCAAAAAGCAATAAAATGCAGGATTCTTGACTGGAATCCTGTGAGATCACTGGTGATTGCTGTGATTTTCGCATCTACTGTACGCTTAATATGATTGGATAAATTGCCGACTTCCTTACCGATTTGCACCATCTTTATAACCTCCTGAATGTTAGAATTCTAACATATTCTATCATTGGATAAATAGTTTGTCAATATACTAATTTAAAAGATTTAATTTTATTTGGATGCCCATACTACCATTAAAGGGTGATATAAATGAAATTAATCTGGTGCGGACAAGGAACCTTAAGAAGCTATGATGTGCATGAAATTATGCATTGCAAACCGGAACGTCCGATCTATTGTGACAGTGATAAAAAGAGACTTTATCAAAATGTGATTGATCAAATTATGCAGTGCCCGGTAGAGCTTCGCTGGCGCATACTAAAATATAAAGATCAACAGTTTTCCTTTGCCGAAGTTAAGAATGAACTTTATGGCAATAAAGAGTTTTTTTGTGGAAGGCTGCGTTTTATTCAGCCGGTAAATACTCATTTTATCTATTTGATTTTTGATAATATCTTAGAAAAAGATAATATTCTCTATCCTTATATACGTGTTATCTATTTGTTTCGTGAAGAATCCTAACAGTTTTTTCCATGTTTATTTCATTTTTACGCTTTAAACACAAAAAGTTATGACAGATTTTTTTCAATTTTTAAACATAGCTTGATTATATAGGAATCCTTGATATGATGTTTAAAAAGAGGAGGAACTATATGAGTATCAAAGTAATTATTATGGATGTTGACGGGACTTTGACAAACAGTCAGAAAATCGTAACTCCTAAAACAAAAGAAGCGTTAATGAAAGCACAAAAAGCAGGCGCTATCCTAATCTTGGCTTCAGGGAGACCAACTTCAGGACTGCGTGATTTAGCTGCTGAATTAGAAATGGATAAACATCATGGATTATTGGTTGCTTTCAACGGATCAAAAGTAATTGACTGTGAAACCGGAGAAACATTGTTTAATCAGGCGATGAGCGTTGAAGAAGGTAAAGCCGTCTTAGAACATATGAAAAAATTTGACGTAATGCCAATGATTGATAAAGGAGAGTACATGCATGTCAATGATGTGTTTGCGGGAATGCTGGAAAATAATGGCAATCCAATTAACATCATTCAATATGAATCTCGCGGTGGTAAATTTAAATTATGTGAGCAAGAAGATTTAGCGGCTTTTGTGGATTATCCGTTGAATAAAATCTTAACTGCCGGAGAACCGGGGTATCTGCAGGAACATTATAAAGAAATGATGGCACCTTTCGATGGAAAATTGAGCTGTATGTTCACTGCTCCATTCTATTTTGAATTTACTGCACAGGGAATCGATAAGGCAAAAGCTTTAGATACAGTTTTAATCCCAATGGGATATAAACGTGAAGATATGGTTGCTTTTGGAGATGGGCATAATGACGCTTCAATGGTAAAATATGCCGGTGTCGGAGTGGCTATGGAAAATGCGGTTCAGGATTTAAAGGATATTGCAGATGCCATCACTCTTTCTAATGAAGAAGACGGTATTGGCGAATACCTTTATAAACATATGCCGGAAATAAATTAGTTTGTGATTAAATTCATAATCGATTATAATGTTCATGGGGTGAATACTCATGAACATTTTTAGTAAATTAAAACATATTACTGACTTAACCGATAATGAAAAAGCAATCGTCGATTATATTAAAGAGCATACCGAAGATTTTATTCGTTTAAGCGCAGCCCAGATCAGTCAGCAGTGCTATGTATCGACTTCTTCAATTTACCGTTTATGTCAAAAGGTGGGAGTATCCGGTTTATCAGAATTAAAAGTGCTGGTTTCTGCCTCGATAGACAACTATTTAAAAGAGGAAGAAGACTTTGATTATGATTATCCGATTAAGCAGCATCAGTCTCAGTATCAGATTACTCATAAATTAAAAGAAGTTTATGAACAGACTTTGATTTCTTCGCAGAACTTATTGGATCTTGAACAGCTTCGCTTAGTGGTTAATCAGATGAAAAAAGCCAAGACGATAGATATTTATACCTCAGCCGGAAATCTCTATTTTGCAGAAAACTTCAAGTTTCAAATGCAGGAAATCGGTATTCAGGTCAATGTTCCTAATGAAGAATATATGCAAAGATTAACAGCATCAAGCAGTGATGACACGCATCTGGCTTTTATTATTTCCTTTGGCGGAAGAGGGTTATTAATGAATTATTTCGTGCAGACCTTAAAGGCAGTGAAAACGCCCATTGTTTTGATTTCGTCAACGCATGAAAATCCGCTGATGAGCTATGTCGATTATCAGCTGTTTATGAGCTCGTATGAAAATCATTACAATAAGATTTCTTCTTTTTCTACACGGCTGTCTTTACTGTACATATTAGATTGTTTATACACATGTTTCTTTGAATTAGATTATGAAAATAATGTGGAAAAGAAGTTAGCCTATTATGAACGCATAAGAGAATTTAATAAATAAAGGCATATAGGTTAGGTAAAAAGGAATGAAAAGAATGAAAAAAGTAATAAAGGGAATATGTGTCCTGCTTGTGATTTGTTTAATTGCGGTGGTGGGGTTTGAAGGCTATAAGTATTTTAAGTATAAATCAGGAATCCCTATTCTTGGTTATCATAATGTCGTATCGGATGAGGATAAAGCCAAGTATCATCACGGTGATATTTATACCATGGCTGTTTCGGACTTTGAAAAGCAGATGAAGTATTTAGCGGATAATCAGTTCAGTACGTTGAGTTTAGGTGAAGTGACAGAGTGGTATGAAGGAAGAATGGAAATACCTTTAAAAAGTGTAGTAATTACCTTTGATGATGGCTTTGAAACATTTAATACGATTGTCAAGCCAATCCTGGAAAAATATAATTTAAAAGCAACCTGCTTTGTCATCGGGGTGCTGTGTCAGGATGAACCGGACTTCTATGAATATTTAAAACAGGATCAGTTAGTGAATACTCAAAATGTAGAATACTATTCGCATTCCTATAATCTGCATGTCAGTACAGGGATGTTTGAAAAGAAAATCGAGACACTGACAACAGAGGAAATTAAAGAAGACTTTGCAGCGAATAAAGGGATTGTCGATGACCGTTATTTTGCTTATCCATTTGGACGCCCATCTAAAACATCAAGAGAAGTCTTAGTTGAAAATGGTACGATTATGGGATATGGTTATGCGCAAAACAGAAGAGCAACCCGCAGCGATGACCGTTATCTAATGCCGCGTTTTCTAATGTACAGCTTTATGAATATGACATGGTTTAAATGGATCGTTGATTAGAAAGCACAGGCTTTCTTTTTGGTTTGACACATGTGAAGGACACTTTTATAATAATGACAGTAAGGAAAGGATGGAAGATATGACGAGACCTAAATTACACTTTACACCAACTAAAAACTGGATGAACGATCCTAACGGATTCATCTATTACAAAGGTGAATATCACCTTTTTTACCAGCATTTTCCCTATGATACAAAATGGGGTACGATGCATTGGGGACATAAAATATCCAAAGACTTAGTGCATTGGGAAGATAAAGGCATCGCTCTTTATCCAAGCAAAGATTTTGACCGTAACGGTTGTTTTTCCGGATCCGCTATCGAGATCGATGGAAAAATGTATCTTTATTATACAGCGATCGCTTACGATCAACTGAATCCTGATAATATTCATGTGACAGGGAATAAAATTATCGCCAGTCAGGCAATGCTGATCAGTGATGACGGCATTCATTTTGATAATGATAAAAAACAAATGATTATTCCGGTTTTTCAAGAAGATCAAATTGGACATCCAAATAACACGAGAGATCCGAAAGTGTGGAAAGAAAAAGATACTTATTATATGGTGTTGGGAAGTCAGTATGAAGATAAAAGCGTTCATGAAATGCGTGGAGAAATTTTAGTTTATACGAGTCATGACGGTGTTTGCTGGGATTACCAAAACCGTTTGATAAACACGGACTTTGACAGTAACATGTGGGAATGCCCGGATCTATTTAAAATAGGGGATCAGTATGTATTGATTATGTCACCGGAAAATACGATAAAAGACGGAACTAATTATCCTAGCCATGCGATGATCAGTTTAGTGGGTTTTAATCCTGATACATGTGAGATCACGATGAATAATGATATGTACTTCTTAGACTATGGTTTAGATGTATATGCTCCACAAACCACGTTGGATAAAGATCATCGGCGTGTAGTGATAAACTGGCTGCGTATGCCATGTCCAAGTGAGGACTTAGAGTGGAACGGTGTATATACTTTTCCAAGAGTGGTGACCATCAAAAATAACCGTATTTATTTTAGTGTACATCCGGAAATAGAAAAACAGTTCAGTCAGTCTGTCAGCCAGTTTACATTAACGAACGCTATGAAGATCAGCGTTGACGTTAAAGAAGGGAGCCGTTTAGATATCGGCGGCTATAAAATCTGGATCGAGGATCAAAAAGTGCATATCGATCGTCAGGATGTTTTTGTCCGCGAAGCAAAATTATTCAATAATGATACAAAAGTCGGCACAAAATTTTCCACACCAACACTTCAAGACGGCTGTCATTTAGATATATATGTCGATACACAGGTCATTGAAATATATGTTAATTATGGAGAATATGTATTAAGCAATGTTGTTTATGGCATGAAAGAGTATCTAAAATATGAAAATATTACAGACCTTGTGATGTTTGAAGCAAAATGAGGGTAAAACCTCATTTTTTTGTTGGAAAATCTTCTCTTCTTCTTAAGTAATTTTTAATATCTTTTGTATATACTATCTATAGCGCAAATCTAACAAAAGTGTAAGAAATATGCCGAGCTTTAAAAGCTATAATATAGATGTAAAGAAACAGGAGAGATGGTTATGGAAAATAAAAACATAAAAAGATGGACACACTTCATTACAGCGATCGTCATTATATCAATGGGATTGTTCTTATATTATGGCTTAGAAAATAATCTGTTCAGTGATATGGATAGTCTAAAACAATTTATTGCTGAAGGTGGAATCTGGGGACCATTAATCTTTGTTTTGATTCAGATTATTCAGGTCGTTATACCAATTATTCCCGGTGGGGTGAGCTGTGCTGCCGGTGTTGTTTTATTCGGTCCTTGGGCAGGGTTGCTTTATAATTATGTGGGAATTGTGATCGGTTCATTCATCAACTTCTATTTGGCAAGAAAGTATGGAACAACTTTAGTAAAGTCTTTTGTCAGTGAAAGCACATATGATAAATATTCAAACTGGCTGGATAAAGGTAAGAAATTTGATAAGTTTTTTGCTTTGGCAATTTTCTTCCCTGTTGCTCCGGATGACTTTTTATGTATGTTAGCTGGTTTAACCAAGATGTCATTAAAAAGATTCTCCGCTATTATATTGTTAGGAAAACCGGCTTCTATTGCCATGTATAGTTTGACACTGATTTATGCAGGCAGCTGGCTGGAAAAATTTATTTCATTAGGATAGATATAGTGACGGCTATATCTTTTTTTATTGTTTATTTTCGTTTATGATAAAGATAAGAGGAAGCAGATGTTTTATCACAAATGGAAAGGAGACGTTAAAATGGAAGATAAAAAAATAATCTGTCCGGTATGCGGACATGATGTCATCAAATCAGGCAGACTTAATCCACCTGCGTATGTCGTTGAAATGAATTCGATTGTAAATTTAAAACGCTCGGAGGTGCATGTGACATTCTGTGCGAAATGCGGTGAAATTATTAGTATGAAAGTAGCAGAACCTTATAAATTCTAATTTGAGCTGAATCTGTCTTTTTAAGGCATAATTCAGCTTTTAAACTGCATAAATCATAGAGTTGAGTGAAAAAAGCAATACGGTTGCGCAATAGTTGGTAGTAAAAAGCACAATATTTTGATACCTTATAGAAGGTAAGGAGGGGATACGATGACAATCGGGGAAAAGATAGGGGAGCTAAGAAGACTTAAAGGTGTTTCACAGGAAATCTTAGCCAGTGAACTGGGAGTCAGCAGACAAGCTGTTTCAAAATGGGAGCATGGACAATCAAAGCCTAGCACAGAAAATTTAAAATGCTTAGCTGCTTATTTTGACATAGATTTAGAACAATTCTTAGATTTAAATACCAATATTGGTATTGTTTATGATTCACAGGCAATACTGCTTGATTTAATGCATAATAAAAAGAATATAAAAATAGTAGTTACTCTGATTAGTTTATTTTTAATGACCTTTATACCGGCAGTCTATTTAAAGATCGTTGAGTTTGATCAGTCTGTCACATTATGGATCGCTACGGTTTCCGGAGGTATTATGTTTGTCCTAGCTTTATTTATCATCAGTTTAGTCATGCGCTATGTATATAAGGATTGCATAAACAGAGGCATTCGCCCATGGTTTTTTGTAATCATCTCAATAAGTGTTGTCGGATTGGTAATCTATTTATTATGTCGGGATTCTATTTCTGAACATTCGATTCAAAATAAAAAGGGGGAACAGGCATGAGTGGAATAAAAAAGATCATGATAATTTTTCTTATATTTATACTGTTGTTTATTGGCAATTTGTATATTGCAGGAGCGATGGCAACTCAGCGAATGTGGCTGATCTTAGATGGATTTTGTGTCATAATATCCATCTGTTTATTATTAAAATACAAACTTCCTGATGTGAATAAAGTGGGGATTGCATTCGGGTTAAGCATATTGACAGCTTTGTCCTATCTGTCAAATGTCATGACCAATCCTCGCTCGATGCTGTTGAATCCAATCATAACGTTCGTTGGTATATTAGCTGTATACAGTACCTTCGATCGTTATCACAAACAGGCACTGCCTTTTATCAAAAATGGGAAATATCAACCACTGATTACTGTTTTTATAGGATTGAGTATTGGTATTTTATTAGGCACTGTCAATTTAATTCTTGCTAGTCAGCCTGTGACATTTAACTTTAGTATTTATAATTTGCTGGGTTCTTTCAGCCCTGCTATTATGGAAGAATTAGTTATGAGAACACTATTTTATGCCCTATGCCTGCACTGTTTCAAAGGTAAGCTTGAAACAAAAGGTCAGCATCTGATATGTCTTTTTATGATGGTGATGCCCCATGTCCTCATTCATACACCAAGCCTGTTTATTCAAATGGGGGTAATAGGCGGTATGATGAATACATTGATTTATACTGTTTTATATGGATTACCATTTGCCTTGCTTCAAAAGAAGTGGGATCTTTCTTCGGCTATGCTAGCTCATGGCTTTGTTGACTTCATCCGATTTTGTTTTGTCGGATTGCCGGGCTAGTATTGAAATGTTCAAATTAAGGATTAGTACAAAACATAAAAAGCAGTCATTTTACTCATAAAAGTAAAGCGGCTGCTTTTTAATTTGAATGTTATATTAGGCGGTCATAACGTATACAATTTGAATTATTTCTTTGAATAGCCAATACGTTATTTCATAAGTATCTGATAATTAAATACATATATTAAATTTGTATAATTAACAAATAAATAAAGTCATTATTTTTAATATCAGATTTATAAGTCTGATAGCGCTTATGTGAAATAAATAACATATATGTATGAGGTTTTATGCATTAGTATGAAATAATTGTGTAAAAATAGCGAATATTGTTAGAAAATAGAGATTTTCATATGTTTTAGTGCAAAAAACAGATTGATATTTCCCTGTTTTATCATTAAATTATGTGAGATTTTGTTTAATTATTTTCAAATATTTGCTTAAAAGTCATAGTTAGAGTAAGTCATCTTTAAAAGATTTAAATTTGATATAAAAAGAATCATTGATTGAATTTTACAATTCGAATCAACTTTTTTCATTTTCAAATATATATGGTTAGAAAGAGAAAGGATGAAGGATTTATGGGGACTAAAAAGCGAATAGGTAAATTACTGAGAATGGGTATGCAGTTTGTATTGGTTTTCGCAATATTATTTTCAGCGATGGAGTGGAATGGATTTAGCGTCTACGCTGAAAATCAGGAGAGAACTGGTGCGACTTGCGATACCATTGGACGCCCGGGAGTAAAGGTATCCTTGAAAAAAGTATCTGGCGGAATAGAGACAAGCCAAATGATGACATCTCTGATCGGTAAAAAAGAAGAACTGATTGTTGATGTGGTTATGGATGCTGAATTTGATAAAGGAGAAGCATTAGGATTGAGTATGCAAATGAATCTTCCGTATTTATACTATGGAGATTCAAATGAAATCCTTTATAGTACCAATATTGAGGATGTGCCGATGAATCAGCGAGGAGATAAGCTGATGGGAATTCAGGCACGTATTGTCTATGGCGGAGATTTCGATGCGACAGATAATACAAAGCTCTATAAGGGATCTATGCAGATTACCAGTGCTGCTACAGTAAAACCAAGTTCACCGCAGACAGTTCGTGTAGCGCTGAGTTTTTATGGTCCTGTACCGGAAAATGCGGCAGTTTCAGTTGAAGCCGGTGGTGGATATAAAAAATATGTTACCGAGGATTCAGTAAGCTGTGATGTGAATTACACCATCGCACCTGGTAAAAGTGAAAACAGTACCTATACATTAATTAACTCGAACTTAACTTGGGAATCTGCTGTGGAACAAGTGGGTGAGCCGGTAATGTGGGATAAATATAACTACATGACCTATAAAGTCACTATGAAAAACACTTCTGTGGATGCAGACAGTTATTTTGATTCTTTCGATTTAAACTTTACAGTTCCTTCATTCAGTGAAAAGAGTTACGGGGCATTAGATCAGGATATTATGGCTTGGGTTTATAACGAGAATGGTGATCCAATCAAAAATGATGATCTCGAAATTACTGATAGGAGCTATGTCGGAGTACCTAATCAAGGTGGGGTTTTAGTTTATGATGTAACGGATAAAACCGAGGATGAATTAAAGAAATGGGATCTTGATACGTATTCAAATGTTAATGATAATACCATTATTTATCATTATACAAATAACAGAATTATAAATATTCCAATAAAAGATAAACGTATTAATATGGGAGAAGAACGTGTATACTATGTTGCTGTTCCGTTTGCGAACAATTTCCCAGAGGCGTTGAATTATCAATTTAATACAATGACGAATCCGACAATTTACTTTGGACAGGGGCTTTCGTGGTCAAAGACCTTGAATAATAATAATCATTTTGTTGCTCCCAGACCGGAGCTGAATCATGAAAAATATTTGTTAGATGAAAATAATAATAAAGTTGATCAGTTGAATGTCGCTATCGGAGATACAGTGAACTATTATTTATCCGGATTTAATAATACCGGAAATATTCCTGTTTTTAATCCGGTTGTTGTTGATATATTGCCGGAAAACTTTGATTTGCAGAAACTAAGCATTGAATTGGATTATGACAGCAGTGATGCGGCGTATGTTCCGGCTTTGGAACAATGGTTTAAAACTACGAACCTAATAGAATTTGAGTTTAAGGATGCTTCCGGAAATACCAGCTATGTTGATTTGGGCAGCTTTTCTCCATCGGGGGATACAAGCACTTCTAAAGTTTGGACGCTGGATATGAAGGGGAAGATTCAAAACTATTTAGATACGCATGTCGGATCAGAGTTTACAGGACACATGCGATTCAATTTAGCGGAACGTATTTATAAGAATGCTGAATTTAACGGCAGAATCATTGTCAACGGAACTGCGTCTATTTTACAGGAATATAAAAATACCCTTGATACCAGCTATGAAATGTGGATATATTCGACAGCTACAACAACAGCTGAAGAAGGGTATATAATTACTCCAAAAGAAGTAACACAGGATCTGGCAACAGTAAATACATTACCCGGTGTGCCAATGATTTCAACCGATGGTTATCATTATAATTCATCAAACGATACCTATCTGTATGGAGATCCTTTAGGGGTTGCGGTAAATGAAGCGAATTCAGGATTCCGCTATCGCTTAGGAAACAACAGTATTTCTTCTATTATTCCGGCAGTCTTTGAATCAGGTAACCTGCTTAAAAAAGTAAATGGAAAATATTATGGATTAATCGCAGATTCTATTACGCTTTCAAAAGAACTGCTTGCGATCAGTGAGGTTGATTCTGTTGTTATTACAGATACATCTGGAAAATCCGTAACTATTCAAAGTAATAAACTGACTACTGACAGTGAGGGTAAGATAGTAATCAGTAAATCTCAATGGTCTTCTTTGGCTAATGTGAATAAAGTACAAGTTACTTTTAAGAAGTTTAACTCAAATATCAATATTACAGATGATATTAATATCATGATTAATGGTAAGCCCAATCTAGTAGGGGAATTAACAGCGACAGGATCATTTGAAACAAAATATAATAATCCGGCAGCTGACAGTAAAGCTACAGATGACGGGACTTTAAAAATTGAAGCAATCGCTCCCCAATTAACCGGGAAAAGCCATGATGCTGATGGAAATTATTCTTCTGTCAATACCCACATGACAGGAAATCCGGCACGCTTAGGAGTTCCTAATAAAGAATCTAATACAGGATATATCTTTGAAGTCAGCAATGCTTCAAATTCACCCGCAGGTGAAACGAATATATCTGTGGATTTGTCATCAAGTGTAGGCGATAAAAATATTTGCTCAACCTCATTCTTTGATAGTATTTTCAGAGGAGGAGCATGTCCGCAAAATGTTCATGGATTTGATGTCAGTGATGTCTATCTATCAAGTAACCATGATCAGGTTGGGGCAATTGAACGTATAGAATTTTATGACTGGAATCAAGATTCTAGTAAGGATATCCCTGCTGTTTCGATTGATTTAGCTGATATTACAATTTTATCTGACGGACGTTTGTTTATTGGTCAGGATCAGTTAGCGACAATGGAAAGAATCATGGAGATCAAGGTGGTTTTCTCAGATTTCTATGGACAAAGTGATAAAACAAATCCAGAAAAATTAACGATTCAAATTGATGGTACCACGGATTGGTTTGATAATTTAGATGCAGTCCTGACTTTTGAACCCCAGAACCCAACGATGGCAGATCAGATTAAAACGGTTACTGCCGGGTTAACGGTAAAAAGACCATCGCTGATGGTGCATACCAATATTGCATACTATAATAATACTCCGGAAACATCAGCTAGTAACAGCTCAAACAGTGATGGCAGCTTAACACGTTTAGGAATTCCTTATGACCGCAATTTTAAATATCGTGTATCGATTGAAAATAAGGAAGTCTCCGTGATTGATGATGCAGATCTAACGATTACACTGCCGATTAACGATAAAAGCGGTGATGAAGCACATACTGGCTTTCATACCACAAAGGTATTGATAAATAAAAAATTCTTTGAACAGTATACAACTGTACACTCTATAACTTTATTCGATCGTGATCACTTAAATGACGGAGTAGAGTTTACCTATGATCAGACATCAAACACCTTTATTTCATCAGAGGGTAAAACATTATCTTTTAATGCAGATGGAGATTTAACGTTCAGCAAGGAGGATCTGATTGACTTTGGTATTTCTAATCTTGGCAAAGTGATTATCAACGGACAAAACATTAAATTAAAAGATGAGAGTACATCAGATGCTTGGATTGATTTCTATGGTTATTCTGATTCGAATTTTGGCACTGAAAATACCGTAACAGCACTGACGGAAAACTATTTAGATGGTATTCGTGATGATTCTTATAAGTTAACTGCAAAAGACAGTTCTATCTCAACTGTGAGTAAAATGTATTTTGATACCATTCTAACGGCAGGATTCAAGGATACTGAACAGACTCAGGATACAAATCGCTTCGATCAAACGTCTACACAAGTAGAAGATGTGCGTATAGGATACCGTGACAGCAGCGGCGGATATAACAGCTATGCTAATGATGGGAACAGTTTTAAAGATGACAGTGAATTAGATATCGGCTATAAAGCGATTGGCTCATATATGTTGGATTTCAGACAGTATTTAAATGTTGGCAACAATTATCCGATCGATTCCAATCCACTTTCCGGACATTTGGGATATGTCTCTCAGGAACATCAGGGGATGAATTATATTTATACCCAGTCTTTCAATACGGCTATGAATCTTGAGATGACCATGAATCTGCCGTCAGATAAATTTGATACGTATTATATTAAAGTAGATCCACGTGCAATCGACTACTTGCAAAGCATTACCATTACAAGAAGTGACAAGACAACCCAAACATTAGAAAGAAAGGAATGGATAAGCAAGGTTGGCAATGGGATTGAAGAGGATGCGTCCGGAAATCGTTATTTCAGAATCAACTTAGCTGATGAGAATGCGGATTTGTATGAGACAGTGACAGATGGAAGTACAAATACCAGCTACTACAAATCACCGATTGATTATGAAGCAGTCAATCCGGTTACATCTATTGTCTTTAATTTAGATATTAATCAAACTGAATCTAGTGATGGGGTTAATGCGAATAATCCTGATTTTGGCAGCTGGTATAATCCAAATGACCAGAAAACGAAATACATGTTTGAAGTCACCGGACGTTTCTATAAAACGGGAAAAGCGGAAGCGACAGCCTCTACACAATTAAAAGTAGGGGGAGAACGCAGTAAAGAAAGAGTCGATTCAGCAGCTAAAAATGTGCGTTCTAATTGGTCATATAAGAATACGTACCAATATAAGACCGGTTATTACTGGAATGAGCGTACTACACGCGAATATGATGCACGTCACTTACAATCAACAGCTTGGGTGAATGTGAGAAATGATAATAACCAAGTATTAAAAGGGGTGCATGACAGTCCGATAACTAATCAAGATACGGATGTTGAATATTCTCGTAAGGATTACTTTGCAGTCAGCTTCTACCGTGAGTCGGCAGCCGCTAATCATGATTATAAATCGGGGAATAACGGCTGGTCATGCCAAGATTTAGATGATTGGGTAAATAAGGTTTCTTTTGCTGATGAAGTCTACTTAGAAGATACATTGCCAAAGATAAGAAAAGATGAGACTAATGAATACTATGGCTTCTTAACGGAAGATATCTTAATATCAGAAGAGTTATATACCTATATTGATCGCATTGAATTAACAAGGCAAAAAGTGATTAAAGACAGTGGATCAACGGCTGTTCCTGATAGCTCTAACGGAATGAAAGGCTATAAGACTACCGTAGAACAGACACCGTTTATAACGCTGACACAAAGTGATTTAGGTGCAAAAGATGAAAACGATTACTACAAGATTCTCTTTAAATATAAAGAAAAAGAGAGTGATGCAGCTTCAAATGCAGCCAATGAAATCGTATTTGAACAAGATGATTATCTTTATGGCTATAAAATAGTCTTGAAAAATATTCCCGGTAATGCGGATTATGCCAGAGAATTATTAGGCAATACTGATTTATTTGATGCGGATCCACATGGAAACAGCAGCAAAGTGGATATTAAAGTGGGAGGATATGTTTATTTAATTAAAGATATTAACCCGGTCAGTGATGCTACAAATACGATGAAATCAACTTTAAAAAATGATTATGCCGATACATTGATTGATCAAAAGACAGATACTGCCTATCTGATGGGATTCAGAAAGCCGTTTAAAGCCGGCTATAAGATTGAAGGATTAAACAGTGAAACGACACAATTAGATTATGAAAGTGTGAGTGATGCTGCAAATAATATTGAATCAAATATTACACCTCATACGACAACATTTGGTATCAAGGTATGGAATCAAAACAATGGTTCTGACCCAGTTAAGGATAAAGCAACGAGAATTAAAACGGTAGAAATCACAAATAATTTAGATAGTCGTTATAATTTAAAGCAAATCCATATACCTGGAGAATTTATTGATGGAACATGGTTTAATGTCACATCTGTAAAACTGAACTATTCATTAAGTTCCGGCAATGCCAGCACATTGTTTGATAACGATACAGATAATGTCAATTCAAAGGATATTACGCCTTATCTGATCAAATCAGGAACCGATTATTATTTTGATGTAAATAAATTTATTGCTGAGATTGCCGGTTCGCTGCCTAAATACACAGTCGATAATTCAGCAGAAACTTATGTGAAGGAACACATCAATAGTTTCGTTATAACGATGTCTGCGGTTAATCCGGACGTCGAAAAAGAAGAAACACTACTGGCAGCGTCTCAATATTTAAGTGTGGATAAGAATGAGGGATATGCGATCACCTATGATGGTGTTTGGGTAGATCGTTCTCAAACAGATGTCACGAATGATGCATGGACTTCACAGTCACGCCCAACATTTGGACTGACACCAAATAATTATCCAGCAATTTCAACTGCCACAACTACAAGCGTTAAGTTTACAGCGGCAGATTTCAACGCTGAAAATTACCAGGGAAATATTACGGGAACGACAGGTACAAAAAATTACAATATAGCCAATTTAGTAGGGAAAATGGAAGTTGCGATCAATAGAGGGGCTACGGTTAATGGAGTAAACAGTTTTGCTTATGACCGCAGTGAAAATGCAGATGGCACCATCGTAGAGCTTTCGGTCGATCAAAAGCATATCGTTCCTTATGACTATATTGATTATATCTTGTCGATAAAAGCAAGTGCAGATTCTCCGATTCCATTACAGCATGCAGACCTTCGTTTTACTGCGCCGGACGGACAGCGGATTGTGGGATGGAAGATCAAAACTAATGGAGCAGCAAATATTGACAGTAATGATATTACTGCTTCTATAAAGGGTGCGACAGCAGATATCCCAATGCTTGCAGAACATTATTATCTGCAAGATAATACTGGAGCAGAAACAAACTATAAAGAATTAAATATCTCAATAGGAGATAGCACTAAGAGCGAATTAGAAAATCAGATTGAAGCAGGACAATCTGTAGAAATTATTGTCTATACACAGATGAATGCTGAACTTAAGGATAGTAATGGAAATCCGGCCTTTGAAGGAAAAACAGTGACCGCGAAATATGAAGCAGTCTGTCAGCCTAAACACACTTACAGCCAGTATTCCATCAGCGGAAATGGAAATAATACAGCTTATTATGGAGATAGCTATTATTCAAGTGATAATGATGTCCTGTATTATCGTAAGAAAACTGACTTCTATCGAAAGAATGGAACCCCTTATAAAGGAAGTGATTATACTTCTATCATCACCAGCAAGGTTACATTTAAAGATTCTAATGATTTATATTTAAACTACTCTTTTACTGATAACACTACTCAGTACGATGGTCAGAAAATGATATTGGAAGTTTCCGGCATGGATTCTATTACAAATAAGAGGGTAGATGCGACAAATGATCTGCACCATGAGGTGTCAGAAATGATTTATGAAGTTTCCTTCTTATCCAAAGAAACCACTTCTTCGGGAACAGAACGTTATTTCAAAGGGTTTGATCTTACTAAGAAGCCTGAATTTAAATATCCAACTAACATGAACGTTACACAGCCAATCAAAGTAGAATATTTATTTGATGTTAATGGTGTCGATACATGGATTGACGAATCTTTAGTAGATGAACCGTCAAATGCCAGAATGGCAGTTTTAAATACAACTTATCTGGTAACAGAAGCGAAAAAGATTCGTTGGACTTACTATGATGTTCCGGCGTTCGGAACTGACGGAAAAGAAATCATATTTATTAAAGATTCAGATCCATTAGTTTTTGATGGATTGGGACGTTACAACGATATTCGTGAAAACGATACAACGCCAATCAAAGATCGTTATACTATGGTAACTGAAGGTCAAGTAACACCTATTCACCAGCATAAAGAAACGATTGATAATACAATTGATGGTGTAAAAGCACCTATTACTTTAGATAACTCCGTGAATTACTATGGAGACGGCGGAGATGAAACATCCATTGCCCGTGAACGTCCAGTTTTAACTTATCAGACACAAATCTTTGATACACAAGAAAAAGCAGCGGTAAATTATAATCCAACCGCTGAACAAAAGAAGGGATACCGTCCTAACGATACAATGTGGTATAAGGTTTCTGTGATCAACAATAAATTAAGTGCAGCTGAAGCGGCGGCAGGAAATCAAGGGGTATTATTAGATCCGGTCTTCTATGACAAAGTACCCGAATATGTCACTGCCAATATGAGTAACTTGCATGTACGCTGGCTGGATGCTGATGGCAATGTCAAAACAGACGCACCTAAGATCCAAGTGAAAACGTTGGCGAACGTTACAGCGCCAGATTATGGCGGAGATATGGTTGTGCCTAAATCTTCTGTAAAAGAGGGTGCAGGCGGCAACCTGACTGGTAAAAACTTTGATGATATTATACCAAATAAAGATAATTCAACTGACATTAACTATACCGTGTATGAATTCTCTTTTGAAGGAAATGCTCGCTTAGAAGTAGGAGAACAAATTGAAATTTGGTATGAAGCTACGGCGAGAGAAGATAATTTGCCAATGGTTTATGTCAATGACAATGGCAATGTTTATCCAGAATATTATCCGAAAATGGGAGAATACTATCAGAATTCATTTAGCTCAAGTTATTCGGGATCAATCGCCGGATGGCCATTAGTAGCTACGGGCAGAGGCGGATCATTAGGAGATGGAAGAATCCGGGCTGTAGATAACAGTACTATCATGATGGATATGAATTATCTGATTCATGATGTTGGGATCAGCGGAACAATCAATGCAAACGTTGATCGCTGGGAATTCTTAACTGGATCAACTACCTATATTCCGGGGAATGCCAGCAATAATCCGGGAACAACCCGTTCGGCTTCCGTTTATGGAAACAATGGGGTATTGATGGATTATGACAGTGCTTCCGGAAGTGTTTATCAAAAGGTAAAATATGTTCCGTCAGTCACAGGAAATGATTTAGATGTTATGCCTACTACAACACAGTATCAGGGAGCAGCAAATGCAAATCGAGACGTGTATAGATATGTAGTACAGCCGCGAACCAATCTCACTGAAACATCATGGGATAATAAAGCAATGCATACGCCAATTCTATGGTCAGAAGCCAGAACTCACTTACAGACAGCATGGCTTGCGACCAGTTCCCAAATCATACCAAATCAAGAAGCAGGTGAAACTGGCGTTCAATATACAAATCATGCCTTGGAATATTTAGGCAATGGCTATACGAAGTATTTTGGCTGGAATAAAACCAATCCAAACTACAATTACTATGTTTATGATAATTACGGACAGCATGCCCGTCATGCTTTATTCCCAGATGATTCTATTCCAACGATTGAATATGATGAAGCTTATAAAGCACGATTATCGGCTTATAACTATGGAGACTGGTCATTAGATGGTGTTGAATTTATCTATGTGCTGCCAAGAGGTGTGTCTCCGCAATTTGATGAGACCGGCAATATTGTTATTGGCGGGACAACATTGACAAGCGGAAATTCCTATAGTGGGGGATATACAGCGATTGATCCGGCAAATATTAATGTTCAGGTTATTCAAGATCCAACCACGATTAACGCTAATTATCTCTCACCAAAGAAAGTACAGGATCCGTTGCTGGTTCAGACAAATATGAATACAACCGACGATGATTATGACGCTAACAATGAATATTATGATGCTGTTGATGCGCAGTCTTGGGTATTGAAGATTACAGTAAATCAAGATCTGAAAAAATGGTTCAACAGAGGCAGTGATACCGGATATATCTTAAATGTTGATGTAAATTGTCATGTCGACAGTACGAATGAAAGTGAGTACTGGTATGATAAAGTGTTTGCTAAACCAATTGAAAGTGAGAACAGCTTATATTACCAGATCTATGATATAACATCATGGCAGGGAGCTACTAAAGAAAAAATCTATAAGAATGGCTATGGTTCATTAAGCACACAGTTTGGCGGTATGGATTATTTGTGGGATGGCTATGATAATGCGAATGATGCAGATTTAGCTACCAACTACAACAACGGTTCACCAAATATGCCTTATATTAATGGCTTCAATATTCAAAACAGTGAAGTAAGCATTGATACAGATGTGAATGGTGTGACAGTTTCAGGAAATCAAAAAGCCTATTATGGCTTTGGAAATACAAACACTTATGCTGCGACAGGAACACGTGCACATATGCGAAAGCCATTAATCCGTACATGGACAACAATGGGAGACGATATTGATGGTAAAGATCCGAACGCTTATTACGTACACCCTGAAGCAGGAACAGGAATATTAAATATTCATGTGGAAAATAAATATTATTGGAATGATCAGTCAACAAATGGTCATGGTGCTTTAATCGGAAGTGCTGATGCGAATAATGCGGTTCGTCATCTTCATAATTATTCAACTGACGGCGGAAGTCAGGGAACTTTATTCTTCCCGGTAATTACGAATATTCTGCCTGAAGGGGTAGTACCTAAAGATGTGAACGGGGAGCCTTTCACAAAAGATAATGCTGTGAATGATGGCATGACTTTAAAATGGGATATTTATGATGGACAAACCAAAAATAATCTTAACACTGTAGAAAAAGGATTATATACCACAAAGGTTGAATATATCGAATTGGATAAAGAAGACGGCAGTGGAAAAGAAGGACGTTTCAAAGTCACCTTCTATCAGGATCAGACAACACAGGGAAATAATCCGGATGCGAAAATCGTTTCGGGAGATACCCGTGTTTACAGTATTGATTTAGTCACAGTAAAAGAACCGGATAAAACAACGAAAGACGGTAAAGAAAACAGTGACTTATTGGCTCAGTATCAGTCTAATCATACCTATGTGACAAGTCAGCTTCCGGGATTTAAATTTATCACGGATGGTGATATTGCGGGAAATCCATTCTATGTGGGAGCTCCATGGTCACCTTATTATGTAAATAAATATAATACCGGTGACAATCGAAAGGACGCTATTGTAAGAACTTTAAAACGACCAAACAACAATTATTATGATACAGGCGGAACACTTCCAAGTTTACCAGTCAGTATCTTAAATACGAATTATGATGTTATTAGTCCGAAAAATGACCGTTATAATGAAAGTGATGTCTTCACTTTAGAAGATTATACGGATATACGTTCTGATGTATTGCTGGATGATGCCTATAAAGATTTTGATATGAATGGTGCATTTAGTCATGTTGATGTTGTAGCAGAAGGGGATATTAACGATCAAGGTGTTCATACCTCTATGAGAATCAGAACAAAATATGCACGTCTTGAAGTGGAAAACCATGTAGGAGACAAAGAAAACAGTGCAGATGCATTGAGAGATACAGAAGCAGTAAATGGAGTAGACCATTATCCGACAACAAGCTTTGATCAGCCAAATTATACAAAGACCGATCAGGATCATCGACAATATGCCGATCATCTATGGTACACAACGAAAGTATCGAATACTCCGGCTAATAACACAGATTATATGCATAAAGGGGATATCCAGCATTCAAAGATAATTGTTTCCGTTAAGCTGCCATCTATTGTCAGTTATCAGGAACAATATTACTTAGAATATAAAGATGCTTTAGGAGTGACAGTCAAGCTATCTAAAGCGGATATTGAAAATCCTGATTCAGCAGTTAATCATGGATGGCAAATTAAAAATATCAATACCGTTATTGATCCGGATACCAATGAAGAAACACAGGTTTTTGAAATTATTACTCCGGGTGAGACAACTGATTATGATGAATATCTAGCTGGGAAAACAGTAGCGGGATATTTTGGTTCGGGAGATTCGTTTGAATTAAAGATTGAAACGGTAATCGATAACTTAGATACAGCAGATACAGTATTGACAGGTGATAACTATTGGGATGATCATTATTATGCTCAAAGCTATGTAACACTGCATGAGGTAGATGGTGCATATTTAGGTATGAATGGCTTAACGAAGCAATCAACCGATCTTATTGAGTTTGTAAGAGAAGTGCAGGATCAGGCAAAAGATTCAGCGGATCCAGACAGTAAAGAGATTGACTACGACTTCGATGGAGATTTAGAAGAACGTTATGCATCGGATACATCAGGACGTGTGACTGTTCTTAAACCAAAAGCGGATATTCGACTGGATACTTCTATTAAACGTAATCAATTGAATAATCCGGATGCCGGAATTGTTGTGGCAGAAGATCCAAGCATCAAGGGAGCTACTTTGATGACCGTTTATATGGACGAAGTAGTCAATCGCGGTGGTGCAGTACCGGAATTTGTAGTGGATTATCGTGTACCTTATCGTGGAACTACTTCAGGTACTATCTATGAAGCACCGATGTCTTCACCGGAATTGAATTCTTCAGTGCGACAGATCAGAACCGGTGTATGGGAATTGCCGGATGCCGCAGATTATACAGGACCATCAAGCATTGCTGAACTTCAGAATAAATTAAAAGTGCATATCTATGCATTAGTTGTAAACGATCCAGGAACATTCCCATATACAGTACCGGGAACACCGGGAGAATATACGGGTGCACAGTGGAAAGATTTAGGAAGCTATGGACTAACCGATAATCAAGTCATTGATCTTGAAAACTTATCCTACAATGGCAGTGTTGTTCAAATACGCTATGTCATCAAAGCCGATGATACAGCAGATTCAAAGGCGACCCAGAAATATCCGGTGCCACAGGGATTCAGATTAGATATTGATGCTGATCCTGACACAACGGACAAAAAAGAAGAAATGGATGAAATCGATCCAAATCGAGATAACGTCAAGGAATTGCCAGACAGTGTTAAAGAGAATGCAGCATTTATTCAGCTGACAACCTCTCATAAAACAAGTACTACAGTAAAACTGCATGCCAATAACTTTGCAACGGCTTGGGCGAGATATGATGAGAGTCAATATACAGCTTTATCAACGGCAGCCCGTGCAGGCTACTTCGTCAATACAGAATTGCCAGCAATTCAGGTTGACCTTACACCATATTATTTCCATCGCTATAAAAAAGAAGATGAAAGTTATGGATTTGAATGGTCAGACACCGATATGGTCATCAAGCAGGGATTTAGTACGATGCTTAAATATAAGATGACAATTAAAAACTTAACAGATGCTGAAATCGCAATGACAGAATTTGCCGGTGAAGAACAGGATAATGCCACCGGACCGGAAATTTCTGCAATCTTGCCTTATATGGAAGATATCATGGATACTAAGTATAACTATGTGGATGCACATTCACAGGATTATACCGGAGCCTTTGTCAATACAGCTTATACATCTGATGTTCGTATTGAAAGAGATCAGGCACAGTGGACTTATTATGTTCAAGATAATGATGGCAATATCAAAGCGAACTCTCGCATTAAAGACGTTGACTTTAAGTCTTATAAGAAGAGTGCCGACTTATCCGGGGTAGATAGAAAAATATTAACGTGGTCATTTGATGGCTATTTAGAACCGGGAGAAACAATCGCCGTTGAATTCATGGTGCCAATCGGTACTAAAGATTTTGGAATGATCCCTCCTGACTTGCTGAACTGCAGTGGCTTTGGTTTCTTGCAGGGAAGCTTTAAAGGCTATATCCCACCATCAGAAAATACAAATGAAACCTATAGTGTTGAAATTGATTCCCGTGATATTAATGATAACGGTAAAACAATTAGTGAAGCTACTCTGGTAAAAAGAGTAGGAGGAATCTCTTTTGAATCGAAACAGTCGTTGAATCGTTTGAAATATTCATATTCTGAATATGATACCAGCGGTTTAGAAACAACCCGACCTTCATTAGTTCCAGAAGGAACGGATTACAATTTCAGATCAGTGATTCTAAATCCGGATAATTATGGAGAACCGGGCTATAAACAAGCCATTATTTATGATGTTCTGCCATATGCCAATGATAGAAACATTGTCAATCCGCTAGATCGAAATGATCCTGATTCACCAGCAGCCAGCCGTGATTCTACATGGGCAGGATGGGTGATACCGGAAACAATTAAAGTATTAAAAACAACGACACCGGCTACAGGTGGAACCGTAACAACTACATTAGTCGAGAATACAGACTATGAAGCATGGGTCGGACCATTTGAAAAGAATGGCAGTGAGATTATCGCTAAAGATATAAGTCAATTGCCAGAATTTAAAGATACACAGAATACAGAATTTTATAGTAAGCTTTATGCAGATGAGAATTTACGCAGACAATATTTTGTGAAATTATCAGAACTTAAAGCGTTAGAAGCAACAAATAAAGAAAAATATACAATGCTTTCAAAGAACATTCAGGCAATCTGGGTGCAGATTAAAGATGGAAATAATCTTGGTTTGGACGGAAGCATGAAGTTTGAATTGAACTATAGCCTACATGCCCCATTGAACCTTCCACAATACAATGGTGCTATCACAAGTGACATGGGGGATGATGTAATCCGTCAGAATGTAGCAAATTATACAGGATGGAATACTTTTGCCGTTCAGGCAAAAGCCTCTAGCAATGATAATCCAATCTCTGTAGTTGAATCGCCACGTGCGGGTGTTTACCTAAATGCCCCTGTAGAAAAAGGTTATATCGGAAGCTATGTTTGGTATGATGCCAACTACAATGCCGATATTGACGAAGGTGAATATGTTCGTCGTGATGATGGTCGTCTGATCTTTAAAAATAAGACGAAAGACTTGGATTATGATGGTATCAACGATGATCCGGGAATCAACGGAGTACTTGTTGAATTATTATCAGAAAACGGCTATCCGGTAAATAAACTCGGTGAAGCAGTTGTTGAAGAGGAAGGAACCGGTAAATTCATTCTTGTAGATGAAGCAACAGGTCTGAAGAAGAAAGATGTCAACGGAACATATCTTTATACGATCTACGGACCGGCAACCTATACAACCGAAGCAGATGCCTATGGCAATAACGGATATTTCGTTATCTCAAACGTCACGCCGGGCAACTATAAATTAAGATATACATTCCCTGAAAAGACGTATAACACACATGCTTTAACTACCTTAGAAATAGGGGATACAAAAGCAAAGATGGAAGTGTATCGTGACGGTGACAGCTTACCTGATTTAGGAAATCCTGGTCAGGGAGATGTGGAAAGCGATGCACAGACAGTAACGAACAAATTAGTGGTACAGACAGCTGACAGCATTCGTATTGATGCAATCGGCAGTGATCCAAGCACGTATGCAGCCTATGATGCGAAGATGACCTCATATAATGTCGGTGTATCAAGAGCGTATGTTTATGGCGGAACCGCATGGTTAGATGAAACACCTGATCCATCAGATCCGGGCAATGTGATCAGTGACGGATTAATCGGTACAGCAGAAAAACGCTTAGAAAATGTAGATGTGACTTTCTATGAAATTACAGATACAGGACTTGTTCAAGCAATTAATGCTGATGGACAGCCAGCTGTTACTAAAACAGATGCGAACGGAAACTTTGAAATGAGTTTATATCCGGAAAGAAGCTATATTGCCAGAGCAGATACGAAAAACACAGATGGGGTTTATAAACCTTCTCCAATTACTTTAAATACCGATCCGAAAGTGCAAAACAATGACAATGACTTAATTCTTTCAGATGATAAGTTATTTAATCAAACCTTTACTTTGCATACCGGAGTAGAATTCAATGCTAGTGGTAAACCGATTATGGATGCTGATGGCAACTTCTATGGAAAATACAATTATATTGGCTTAGGGTTCGTAGAAGCAGGACGTGGATACCTAGGTAAATATGTCTGGGATGATAAAAACTATGATGGTGTTCGTGGTGATTATTTGGATAACGACGGTAACCTTGTCAGTGAACCCGGACTAGAAAATGTAAAGTTTGTTTTAGAAAGATATTATTATGATGATGTGGATAATGAATGGAAGCCAACACCGGATGCTCCAACGGCAGAGCAAAAAACTAATACTGGTGGATCTTACACATTCCAAAATGTTAAGACTACTTATACTCTCGGAGACAAAGTGTATTTGGCAGGCTATAAGATCAAAGTGGATCAATCTACGTTGCCTGCAGATTATGCAGTAACAAAATATCAGATGAACAGTGGTAAAAATGACAGTGACTTGCCAATCTTATCAGCAGATGGCTATTTAACCTCTGTAAGTGATCATGATACACACTCACAAATGATTATTATCGCTGAAAAAGCAGACGAGCATACACAGGCAGCTTATATTAAAACCTACCAAGGGGTAGATTATAATACGGCAGATGGAAGAATGATTCTTGATTTAGATATTGGCTTAACAACAAAAGACAAAGCTGTATTTACAGGCGTTGTCTGGGATGATAAGAACTATGATGGTATTCAAAATCAGTATCAAAGTGATATCGGTCTTGTTGATGAACCAGGTATTGCAGATGTTGAATTAGGCGTTATGCAATACTATTATAAAGATTCTCAATGGATTAAAAATGAAGCTTATGTGTCACCAACAGTTAAAACCGATGCTAATGGGGTTTATACAGTGAATCAGTTAGATTCTTATATCACCGTTGATGGACAGAATTATATTACTGGCTACAAGGTTCATATTAAAGATATTGACAGTAAGTATGCCGTAACAAAATATAAAGCAACTACAGATACAACCCTTGACAGCAACTTGATTGATGAAAACCTGAATTTGACAGAGGATAATGAATATCTTGTTGTAGCTAAGAAAGTGAATAATCTTAACTATGCTCCGGAATATATCATTCAAAATAATTTAGGTAACTTTGATATTCACAAAGTAGAAAATATTGATCATTATGATGCCGGGTTAACGGCTTATGAAAAAGCAGAAATCTCCGGAAAAATCTGGGATGATAAAAACTATGATGGTATTATCAATAAGTACAAAGAAACAGATGATTCACTAGTTGATGAACCGGGTATAAATAATGTAACTCTTCATTTAGAGCAGTATTATTTAGATGAGAATCAGCAATGGAAACAGGTTCCGGTAAGTATTTGGGATCCTGCTGCTCATCAAGAAGTGACGAATGCTGACGGTGATTACCTGTTTACAGATGTAGATACCCATGTCGTGATTAATGGTCAGCGTTACTTAGCCGGATATAAAGTCTCAGTTGATAAAGATACGATTTCCGATAAAGAAAATTATGGAATAACACTTTATCGTGTTGATACTGCAAATGATGAAAGAAACAGTGATTTATCATCACAGTATAAGATGCAAAAAGAGGATGAATATATCATTACAGCCGATAAAGTAGCAACAGGAAAAGAAAACACACCATATATCATCGAACTGAAAGGCAATCGCTATGATCTTGTGACAGCCGCAGATAGTGAACAGCATGATGGTGGATTAACTCTTTACCAAAAATCAACGATTTCCGGAAATGTATTCGCAGATGAAGACTATGATGGATTGTATGACACAGAAGAAAGCTACAGCGATATTAAAGATGCTTTAGCAGCCGGTCAGAAATTAGAAGTGACACTTACTTCTTACTACTTGGATGAGAATTCTGTTTGGCAGCCATTGTTAAATGTTGGTGTGCCGGTACAACGAGTGGCAGAGGTAGATGAAAACGGACAGTATGTCTTTGATCAAGTGCCAACACAAGTCTATGTTAATGACAAACATTATTTAGCAGGATATAAATTATCCATTAATTTAATTCCGGAAGGATTTGGGGTTACTAAATACTTGAGAAATTCTGGTCAAAACGACAGTGCTTTATATAAAGCAGGCACAGACTTATTGATTACAAAGACGAGTCCTGATGATGGCTACACAGGAACCGATGCAGAAGAAACAAATGGCTATATCATTGCTGCTTATCACAATAAGGCAAACGATATCGTAAACAGCAGTTCGGTAATCAATGGCTATGACCTAATCAAATCAAGAGAATTAAATGAGTATAACGTCGGGTATACGGATAAAGTAGGCGGAAATATTATCGGTACGATCTTTGATGATAGAAATTATGATGGTTTCTATGATGATACAAAAGAAGAGGGAATCAATGATATTGAAGTCTTTATCGAACAATATTATTTAGATGATGACAATCATTGGGTGCGTACAGATGCATTGGCAGATTACGCTTCAACATTGACACAAACGGTAAACAATCATAAAGGAATCTTTGAATTTAAGGATCTGCCTACGCATGTCACTTTGGCAGATGGAAGTGTTCACTTAGCTTCTTACAAAGTAAGAATCGATACGATTCCAAATGAATACGGAATTACCCATCTCAATATGCGTACTGGTGATAGTGAAGCATATGATGAAATCAGAGATAGTGACTTAGTCTATGAGACAGGCTACTTAAACTTAAATGATGGTAAGCATTCAGATGATGAAAATATCATCGTTGCCTATCCATTACAAGAAGATGATGTGCGTAATGAACAGTATATCTATTCTTACAAAGGTCAAGATTATGACATTCTGTTAAATCGTACAGTCAATGACTACGATGCCGGATTAGTGCCTTATCAGTTAGGCAGCATTGAAGGCGATGTTTGGCTGGATAACAGCAAAAACAGTGAAACCAGCTATAACGGTATTAAAGATCAAGATGAAAAAGGCATTGCAGATCAAACTGTCATCTTATCTCAATATTTATTGAAGAACGGTAAATGGGAAGTTGCAGAAGATGAATATTTAACTGGCATAACCGATGAAAACGGACATTACTTATTTAGTGATCTGCCGGTTTATAAGGAAGAAGATGATGGTACTCGCCGTCTTTATGGTTATCAGCTGCGACTTGAAGATATGACAGAAGAATATGCTGTGACAAAATATCGTCAGGGAGAAGATCCAACCAAGGATAGTGATTTGAAGGTCGAAACTTCAAGTCTGACAGAAGCAAAAGAATATATTATATTGGCAAAAAATGTAACCGATGATGCTTATATTAATAAGCCATATACGATCAAAGTTGATCAAGGGTTATTCGCTAAAGCACAGTATTACGATATTCTAGTAGGAGAACACAACAAGGATTACAGTGCCGGATTTACTGAATATCAATTAGGAAGTATTGAAGGAATTGCCTTTGTTGATGATGACTATGATGGAATCTTCAACAACAGTGATTTATTGAAAGAAGAAATCTTAGTTCAGTTAAAACGCTATTATTACAATAGTGACGAAAGAAAATGGATTGAAGATAATCGCAGTCCAAGAGTCCTTGAAGAAAGCGATGAGGATGAGAACAAAGAAACGACATCAAGACCTGAAAGTATCTATCGTCAGTTCTTAACAGGGCAAGATGGACATTATATCTTTGAAAACTTAGAAACTTACAAAGAAATCAACGGAAAACGCTATATCTATGGTTATGAATTATGGATTAATGGCATCCCTCAGGGTTATGCAGCTACAAAATATCAGCAAAATAATGGTGTTACAGACAGTGCTTTGAATGCCAATACATTGCAGATTATTAAAGATGATGCTAAGCTGCCGGAAATGAATAAAGGATATATTACAATAGCTGAAAATGTTAGTGCAGAAAGCTATCAAAATCTTTATTATACGATAGGAGATTATGATATCATCTCGGCTAAGCATTTAACGGATTACAACGTTGGTTTAACAACGATTGATGAAGGAACCGTTTCCGGAATGGTTTGGGAAGATGAAGATTACAATGGTGTTCAGCATGAATCAGAGAGAGGACTTTCCGATATTGAAGTGACATTGGAAACTTATTATTATCAAGGCAGCAAGTGGCACTTGATGGAAGATCAAAATCAAACGGCTATGACAGGAACAGATGGAAAATATGAATTCAATCATCTGTCTACCTTTGGCTATATTGATAATGAACAAGTCCTATTAGGATATAGAATCAAAATTGAAACCTTGCCTAAGGGATACAATGTCTCTGATTATCAGTCGAACGGACAATATCTGGATAGTGATTTAAATGAAGAAACAGGGTATCTGGAGCATACAGATGACATTATTGTATTGGCACAAAAAGCGGATGATACGATTGATCCAAGCTATGTGCTTAACGGCTATAACTTCGTTAAAGTGGATCATGAGACGAATCTAGATGCCGGATTGACTCCTTATAAGTCAGGAAATATTGAAGCAGTCCTCTTTGAAGATGAAAATAACAATGGTATCTTTGACGAAGGAGAATCTGTTATTAGCGGACAGCAGGTAATGCTTGAAGTAATGACAGAGGATAAACAGTCACCAATGACTATTTCTTCTGATACAGGTATTGCTGAGGATGGTATCTATCAGCTGTATAACGATGCAGTTGTCACCTCTAATGAAGAAGGAAGAGTTGAATTTAAAGATATTCCAATGCTCAATAAGGAAACAAATGAATTGTACCGCTATCGATTGCGTATGATTAAACCGGAACAGGCTAACTTCACTTATGTAAAAGCTAATGATATTCATAATGAAGAAGCTTTAAATGGTTATGGCAAACGTCATGGATTAGACAGCAACTATTCAGAACATGATGGTATTACGCATAGTTTTGAATTAGTTGATAATACTCAAACATACGCAAGCAGCAGCAACTATTATGGATTGCAGTACAAGCCGCAGGATATCTTGAAGGATGGCAAGTTGTATTTAGGATTATCTTACGCAGAACCGGTAAGCAATATCGATACCGGTGATCGAAATTCACTTGTTAGAATCGCGGGCTTAATGCTTATATCAGGCTTTGTGATTGTCATGTTGAATAAAAAGAAAAAGGAAGAGGAGTAATACGCATTACTCCTTTTCTTTCTTATAGGAGGACGGAATGAAAAAGAAAGGAATTATCTTTGCATGCATTGGTTTAATCATTATCATAGCCAGTGGATTTTATCTGAATAGAAAAGAGAATTCATCGTCTCATCTCTTTTTTAAAGGAGATACAAGCAAGGTTTTGCCGCAGAACAAAGATCGTAAAGATACATATATCATAGGAGTCTCTCAGCTGCCAATGACAATGCAACCCTATTTACAGCTGACAGAAGGATCACGTGTAGTAAATGATTTGGTATTTCCTTCTCTTGCGAAAAAGACAGACGGAGACTACGAATATCAACTAGCTAAGAGTATCGTCTTTCAAGATGATACCGGTAGTGCCAGAATAAAAATTGATCTAACTTCTGCCTTTAGTGACGGCTGTAAAATAACGGCGGAGGATATCTTATATTCTTTTATGTTTTATAATCATCCCAACATAGCTTATGATAATAAAGTGATTTATACCTGCATTAAAGGCATGAGTGAATATCAAATGGGATCTAGTGATGTGATTAGCGGTATTACTAAGATTTCTGATCAAGAGATACAAATTGATTTTATAAAAAAATCATGGGAGATGTTTCAAGCTTTTGAGATGCCGATCCTGCACCCACAAGATCATGACTATTCTGTTTTTGACATGAGGAAAACGCAATTAGGCAGTGGGGCTTATAAGCTTGATAAACATACTCTTTATCAGGAGATGGAATTAACTAAAAATACTTACAGTCATCAAAGCGCACCTTATAAAACGATAAAAGTAGTGTTAGCTGATCTCAATCAGCTTGAATCACAAAACATAGATACAATGATTATCAATCAAACTCAATTAGAGGAGATAAAGAATTTAGGCAGTTATCAAATATCTCAGCAGGGAGTGAAAGATCAGGATTTTATATTGTTTAATCTCAATAATGAAGAGATGGCAGATGTACAGAAACGCCGTGAAATGGCGGAATCTATAGATACGAAAACATTATTTAAAGAGACCTATGAAACCGGGATGCAGTCCATGGGACTTTTAGCCGGGGAAAAAGAAGAACCTAATTATCTTTCTTTGATGAAGTCGAAGAAACACAGTTTAAATAAAAGTATTATTTTTCAATTTAGCTATCAGGCAACTGAACAGAGTCTTTACGAAACATTAACTAAACAGCTTGCAAATGCGGGGGTAAATGTTGAGGGAAGAAAGAAACCAACTTATTCTTCCATTATTGAAGAAACGGATGTTTCTCTTTATTATTACAGTGGTCAAATCGATACTTTATTGAATAGTTGGGATTTAAGTGAATTTTACACACAATTAGATGGAAAATCATTGATTGAAACCGGAGATTTACTTGAAAAGTATTTAACGGAACAGGTTTATGCTATTCCTTTGCATTATGAAAATTATTATATTGTGCATCTGTGTAATAAAAAAGATCTTGGCATATTGAATGATATGAATTAGCATATAAGAAAACAGTCCTTTATTTATGGAGGACTGTTTTTTACTTGCTTGTATTTCCTAAAAATATGTCTAAGATCGCTTTTCCGTATTTTTGAACTTTGACTTCACCAAATCCGGGAGTTTCTTTTATTTCCTCTAATGTTGTTGGATATTTATCAATCAGGGCATCCATCGCTTTATTATTAAAAATGATATATGCCGCAACATTTTCAGCCTTAGCTGTCTCATATCGAAATTTTTTAAGTTGATCATATAATATAGCTTTGTCTAATTTTTTAGGTTCTTCTATGATGAATTCATTATAACGTTTTAGATAATCAGTCGTATTTACTTTATTGAAAGTTAAGAATGATTCTGCCCATTGCCTAGTAAGTTTATCAGATGATGGGGATATCTTTGAAGCATTATATTCTGATTTCATATATTCAATCAGCTGATCTGCACGGATTATCTTTGATTTGATGTTTTTAGGTGCATAACGAGTGTTTAATATCGTTTTGGAATTGGCAATAACGACGATGGGTTTATATGTAATATCAAACGAATTATTGATAAGCAGTTTCTTAATCGTACCCACTCCATTTAGCTTTATCTTCTTAATGACCTGAAGCTGCCTTTCATTTTGAGTAATGGGAGAGTAGATTCCTTCTGAAAGATAACGTTTGCCAAAATAAACTTTTCTGGTAAAACTTCCATCATTATTTACTGTTATATTACCATAGAGATTTTTGCATTCAATAATAAAGCAAAGCTTTGGCGTGAAAACAAGAAAATCGATTTGAGCAGTAAAGCCATCAATTTCAAAATAAACATCATGCAGAATATATAATGGCATGTGACTGTTCTGCAATTCATAAATAATAGAATTTTCACCTAACAGCCCATATTCTAGCAGTTTAATATCCTTTTTTATTTTTTCTTTTCCCACTTCATTCAGTTTAGGTTCTAATTCTTTGAGTTGATTGATTTGAGTCTGAAGTGAAGTGGACGTATTTAGAAAAACGGGTTCCTTATACTCATTAAAAATACTCATATGTTTCTCCTTTTATATCATTAGTATATCATAATTGATATAATCATTTCATCATCTAATGGTATATTTTCTTTGAAAAGTAAAGAAAAAAGCCTCATCAAAGAGGCTGTTTATGATAGATTTTCTAATTGCTCCAGCCATAAACGATAGCTGGCATCACTTGGCATACGTAAATCTCCGCGTGGAGATAAAGCCACACTTCCGACCTTCGGACCATCCGGAATGCAGCTGCGTTTAAATTGCTGAGTGATAAAGCGGCGATAGAATGTCTTTAACCATTTTAGAATCACTGTTTTGTCATATTGGGTTTTAAATGCCATTTCCGCAATACGCAAAACTTTGCTTGGTTCATAGCCGAATCGAACAACATGGTATAAGAAGAAGTCATGCAGTTCATAGGGACCAACGATATCTTCGGTTTTTTGGGTGATTTGGTTGTCCTCAGCAGGTAAAAGCTCCGGTGAAACCGGTGTGTCCAAAACATCTCGCAATAACGCTTCTAATCGCTGCCCATTATATTGACTGGCAACATAATCCACTAGATAGCGGACTAATGTTTTGGGTACAGAAGCATTGACACCATACATCGACATATGATCTCCGTTATAGGTAGACCAGCCTAAAGCAACTTCAGAAAGGTCACCGGTACCTACGACAATGCCACCGATTTGGTTGGAAAGATCCATCAAGACCTGTGTTCTTTCCCTTGCCTGGACATTTTCATAAGTGACATCATGAACATTTTCATCGTGACCTATATCTTTAAAATGCAGCAGGACTGCTTCTTTAATTGGAATCGTCTTGCTTGTTACGCCTAATTCTTCCATTAAGCCCAAGGCATTATTTAAAGTTCTCGAAGTTGTCCCAAAGCAAGGCATCGTTATAGCGTAGATATTTTCACTAGGTAAGCCTAATTTTTTAAACGTCATGTGCGTAACTAACAAAGCTAAGGTAGAGTCTAATCCACCTGAAATACCAATCACAGCTTTCCTAGTTTGTGTTGCTTCTAATCTTTGTTTCAATCCCATGATCTGAATATTAAATACTTCTTCACAGCGTTTTTGTCTCAGGTGAGGATCACTGGGAACAAACGGTGTTGGATCATAGTAGCGATCAACCTTGAACTCTTTAATCGGCATATTGAAATAAACACGGTCATATTCATCATTAGTTTTGAACGTCGTCATCTTTCTTCTTTCTGCTGTTAACTTTGAAACATCAATATCGGCATAGGTGATTCCTACAAAGTAGCAATCGGATTCATTGAGAATGGTTCCGTTTTCTCCGATTAAATTGTGTCCGCTAAAGACAACATCGGTTGTGGATTCTCCTACTCCGGCATTAGCGTAAATATATGCTGTTACCAGTCGGGCAGATTGAGACTGTACGAGTAAACGGCGATAATCACTTTTTCCGGTTAATTCATTGCTGGCAGATGCGTTGGCAATGATTGTTGCTCCGGCAAGAGCGTGAGAGCTGCTTGGGGGATTAGGTGCCCACAGGTCTTCACAGATCTCTACCCCAATACTCATGGCTGGCATGTAAGTATTTTCAAATAAGATATGACTGCCAAAAGGCACGATCTGATCATCAAAAATCACTTCGGTTAAAATATCTTCACCGGATTCAAAATGTCTTGCCTCATAAAACTCACTATAGTTAGGAATATGTGTTTTAGGTACTAATCCCAGTAACTGTCCTTCATAGATGACAGCTGCTACATTATATAGTTTATGATTAAAAATATAAGGCAATCCAACGATCGTGAGCAAATCCAATCGTTTAGAAGCAGCAATAATATTTTTTAACTGCTGCAAGGCTTCGTTTAAAAGACGATCCTGAAAAAATAAATCCTCACATGTATATCCCGTAATGGCAAGCTCCGGAAATACTAAAATCTTAGTTTGGTTCTTTGAAGCAGTTTTCATCATCTGAATGATCTGTTCTGTATTGGAAATGCAGTCCGCTATTTTTGTGTGAATGGAAGCGGCACCTACACGAATAAAGCCATCTTTCATAATATGTATCCTCCTTATTCATCTCTATTATTATAGCAAATTTTTGACTTTATGCTATGAATTAAAAAAGAATATCATTCTATTATAAAATAGAGTAGAAAAGGCAATTAATTTATCAATCATATTAATGGAAAAAAACAAAGCAAACGACTATAATCATTAATGGAAACGGGGGATGTATAAATGAATTGCTTGAAATTAAAAGATTATTTTTATTGGATCGGTATCCAAGATGCACAGCTAAGAGTGTTTGACATTATCATGGAAACAAAATTCGGAACGACTTATAACTCATATTTATTAAAAACGAATGAAGGAGTAGTTCTATTTGAAACAGCTAAAGCTAAGTTTTTTGATGATTATTTAGAAAAAATCCAAGAATACTGCAATATAGAAGAGATCAGCTATATCATTGTGGAACATACTGAACCGGATCACAGCGGTTCAATCGAAAGGCTTTTAGAATTAAATCCTAATATTACGATCGTATCAACGATGATCGCTGCAAATTACTTAAAGGAAATCACAAATAAAGAATTTAATTCTAAGATCGTTAAAGACAATGAAGAAATGACAATCGGAGAATATTCATTTAAATTTTTGTCGGTACCGAATCTGCACTGGCCAGATACGATGTATACATACATTAAGGAACTAAACACACTAGTAACATGTGACTCTTTTGGTGCTCATTATGCGCATGATGGTGTTCTTCTTTCAACAGTGGAAAACAAAGCGGATTATCAGGAAGCTTTGGATTATTACTTTAATATGATTTTAGGACCGTTTAAACCGTTTATGCTGAAAGCATTGAAAAAGATTGAAGGATTAACGATAGATATGATTGCACCGGGGCATGGACCTGTGTTAGATCAGGAGATTAAAGAGATTCAGGAGCATTATTATAAGCTTTGTCAGCCTAAACCGGATCATCAGCCTAAAGTCGTCATTCCGTTTGTTTCGGCTTATGGCTATACACAGACTATGGCAGAAACGATTGCAGAAGTATTGAAAGATAATGGTATTGAAGTAGCAATCTATGATTTGACAGAAGCAGACCGTGATCACGTGATTACTAAAATGAAACAGGCAGATGGCATTATGTATGGCTGCCCAACTTTGCTGAACGATGCCTTGCCGCCAATTTATGATGTAATGAACAGTATCATAACGGCGTATGATGGTGTAAAAGTTGTTTCCGCCTTTGGTGATTATGGCTGGACAGGAGAAGCAGTAGGCAATATGATGACACGTTTAAAACAGCAGAAACATAAAATTGTGGATGAAGGCTATCGTGTTAAATTCAAGCCAAGTGATAAGCAGATTGAAGAAATCAAAGCATATGCTTTAAACTTTGCGGAACATCTCAAATAGCGGCAGTTGTCTAATTTTGAAAAAATGATACGGTAAAATGATAAATGCGCTAATATAATGATATTGATTCATTATATTAGGAGGAATTTATGGGGAGAACAGAACAAAGAAGACAATACCAAAGCATTATCCGTTATCAGCTGAATACAAAAGAGCCTAAAACAACAGTTGAATATTATGAAAAACTGCATAAAGCTGGCTATCATGAAGAACGAATTGTACAGCTAATGGCTTATGTATTAGAAACCTATACGAAAGCGATTATCGGTTCAAACCAGCCATTTAGTGAGTTTGAATGGAAATCTTATTTAAACGATGTCCATTATACGTTGCCTAATGAAGAAGCGGAATCGTTTGATGAACGTGATGCAAGAAACAACAGTAAACGAATTAAAAAAGAATATGGTGATCTACGAAAAAATGAACGCCAGTATTTAGATGAATTGATTGCGATTGAAGAATCCTTATATATGGCATATTTGCTTTTTGATATTAATGAACATGACGCAAAAAAGATTCTTCATGTAGTTATTCAAACCATCTTTGATGAAATCGATCAAGAGGTTCATAATTTTGAAGACTATGTTGAGGAGGATCTGCATTTCTTGGCTAAGAATATCTTGTATTGCAGTGATCCGTATCTCAATCCGGCATTGAAGGAGTTCGTTGACCGAATAATAGAAGTAAAACCGGAAAACAATGAACGTTTATTTAAGCCTTTGCTGCTATGTTTAAACCGTATTCTTGAAAAGATAGATCAATCAAGTAAATCAAGAGGTTATTTTAATATTGTTAAAACTTATGTCGGAGCTGACTTTTCTAAGGAACCAAAATGGTTTTACAATGAAAGAACCCTTGCTGGAATCAGTGAATAGATAGAAAGAAGCATCGTATTGTGAAGTGCTTCTTTTTTTAATGGTTTTCAAAACCTGAAAAATATATCGGTATACTAATTAGGTATGGTATTGTAAAAAAGATATATTTTAAGGAGGAAAATCATGTCGAATGATAGAAAATTAACAAATGACCTTACAGAGGGGCATGTCGGTAAAAAACTGTTAGTTTTTGCTTTGCCTTTTATGTTATCTAATGCTTTGCAGATGATTTATAATATGGTGGATATGGTTGTTGTAGGTAAATTTGTAGGGAGTTCAGGACTTTCAGCCGTTTCTATTTCGGCTCAGATTGTGATGCTGATGACGACTTTATGTATGGGCTTTTCAACCAGTGGACAGGTGTATATATCACAGCTGACCGGAGCCGGTAATAAAGAAGGAATTAAAAAAGCGGTTGGAACATTGTTTTCTACTTTAATGATCGGGGCAGTGATCATGAGTATCATCGGAATCGTCGGTTCAAATACTTTTCTGCACCTTTTAAATACACCATCAGAATCGATTGCTCAGGCGAATACCTATATGTATATTTGCAGCGGCGGGATTATTTTTACCTTTGGCTACAACATGGTATCGGCAGTATTAAGAGGGATGGGGGATTCTAAACGTCCTTTCATGTTCGTAGCGATAGCGTCTGTCATCAACCTTGTTCTTGACTTGCTTTTTGTCGGGCCACTCAAAATGGGAGTAGCCGGTGCAGCCTTAGCTACGATCATCGGTCAGGCGGTTTCGTTTTTATGGGCATTGTATTTCTTATATAAAAATAAAGCTTCATTTTCTTTAGACTTTAAGAAAGAAAGTTTTAAAATAGATCGTCCTACTTTAAAAGTGTTAGTTAAATTAGGGGTTCCCTTCGCCTTGCAGTCAAGTGCGATCTCATTATCCATGGTATTTGTAAGCGGACTAGTCAATACATTTGGTGTCTTTGCTTCAGCCACTTTCGGAGTCGGAACGAAGGTTTCTCAAATTCCTGGGATCATGGGACAGTCGATCGGAATGGCGGTATCTTCAATGGTTGGACAGAATATGGGAGCAGGAAAACAGGAACGTGCTAAACACACGGTACATGTAGGACTGATGTTTACGACTTGCATTTATACATTGATGGGAGTTGTCTTCTTCCTTTTCCCAAGTCAAATCTTTTCAATCTTTACAAATGAACAGGAAGTTATTGACTTATCAAGAATGTTTGTAACATCGATGCTTTTAGGCTTCCCAGCAATGGCATTTATGTCACCAATCAACGCTTTTATTCAGGGAATCGGTTTTGCTACATTCTCTTTTGTAACGGCTTTATTGGACGGTATTGTAATTCGTATTACACTAAGCTGGTTTTTGGGAATCTTCCTAAATCTGGGATTATTTGGCTTTTTCCTAGGATATTCTTTAGCTGCTTATGGGACAACAATCCCCGCTGCTGTTTACTTTTTTAGTGGGATGTGGCGTAAACGTAAAATGCTGACTCAATCATAGCGTAGAAATACGCTTTTTTTGTATTATTGCCCCATTTTTTAATGGTTTGTGATATGATTAAACACATGAAGGGGGGAGAATTGAATGACATATGAAGATTTAAAACCACATATATTGAGATGTCAGGCATTGAACGCCGCATTGACATTGTTTGCATGGGATCAGGATACAGAGGCACCAAGCCAATCGGTGGATAACACGGCTAAATTTGTCGGGGTACTGACCAACGATTATTTTGAGGCTGTGACCAATCCCGAAGTAAAAAGGATATTATTGGATTTATCACAGCAGGATCTGCCGTTAACACAAAAAGCAGTTGTGAAAAAATGGCTGAAAGATCTTAAACAGCTTGAAAAAATTCCGGCAGAGGAGTATCAGGCTCATCAGGAATTAGTCATGAAGGCTCAGCGTGTCTGGCAGCAGGCGAAGGTTACAAATGATTATCCGCTATTCAAGCCTTATTTAAAAAAGATCGTGGAAGATCAAAAACGCTTCGCAAAATATCGTCAGGAAGATGAAGCCTGTTTATACGATGTCCTGCTGGATGATTTTGAACCGGGATTTACTACAAAGGAATTAGATGAATTCTTTGCTTTGCTGAGAAAAGAGATAGTACCATTATTAAAAAGGATTCAGGCATCACCCAAAAAGATTGATAAATCCTTCATGACTCGTGAATATCCGATTGATTTGCAAAAGACGTTTAATTTACAGCTGGCTAAATATATTGGATTCGATTTTGATAGGGGAGTGATTAAGGAAAGTGAACATCCGTTTACTACGAATTTCCATAATCATGATGTCCGTTTGACGACACATTATTATTTGAATAATTTAGAAAGTGCTATCTTTTCCACAATTCATGAAACCGGGCATGCCACTTATGAATTCAATATTGCCGATGACATCACCTTAACACCGGCGAATCAAGTGTCAATGGGGAGACACGAGTCACAGTCACGATTCTATGAAAATGTGATTGGGCGCAGCGAGAACTTTTGGAAGCCTTTATATCCTAAATTAAAAGGATTATTTCCTAAGCAGTTAGATGATATTACTTTCGATCATTTTATGGAAGCAATCAATAAAGCTGAAGCCAGTTTGATTCGTACGGAAGCGGATGAATTAACGTATTCACTGCATATCATGATCCGTTATGAAATAGAAAAGAAATTGTTCAGTGAAGAAATTGACTATGATGCTTTACCGGCATTATGGAATCAGCTGTATCAGGAATACTTAGGCGTTACACCGCCAAACGATACAGCCGGTATTTTGCAGGATGTTCACTGGGCAGGGGGAATGTTGGGATATTTTCCAAGTTATGCTTTAGGAAGTGCGATCGCCAGCCAAATTTATGCTTATATGCAGAAAAATACAGCGATTGATCAATGGATCAGCGAAGGTGATTTCGCTTCAATCAAAGCCTACTTGAAAGAACATATCCATCAGTATGGGGCTATTTATGATACGAATGAGCTATTAATGATGTTAACAAAAGAGAAATTCAATGCTCATTACTATGTAGATTATTTAAAAGATAAATTTATGGCACTTTATCAATTAAAAGATTGTCAAAATTAGGGTTGTGCGTTATATTTTAATTAAGGAGGGAGAATTCAATGAAACGCTACTATTATAAGTTTAATGAAAAAGAAATGGAGCAGTTAAAACAGGATTTAAGATTCTATGCTGAGATTAAGGGATATGAGTTCCAAAGTGAAGAAGATGGGGCTCGTTATGCCTGCCAAATCAGAAGAAGCAAAACAGCGACGAAATCTTGTACTGTTATCTTTAGGCATAATGTTTCAACACGTTTAACCATTCAAATGGGGATGATTGATTGGATTAACGGTTCTTTAATGGATGCCTTTTATCCGGAATTGGAAAAAAACATTGTGGATTCTACACCTGTCCCACTCTTAGAGCATAAAGAAAAAGAAATGCGACATGATGTAAAACTGTTAATCAAAGTAAGATTGGGGAATTATTTTGATCATAAGGATCAGGTAAAATAAAAAGTCGGGGAAACCGACTTTTTATATGAAAGGAAGCATTATGGAATATACAATCGATTCAGCAATAAAAACAGCACACACTATGTATGTTTATGAATCATCAGAAAAAGCAGATGAAAAGGAAATGGATTATCCTTTTGATGGTATCTGGTTTAGTATGTATGATGTCTGTAAACTTTATCATGACGGGATTATTGAAGATGTTGAAAAGGAAGAATTTGAGGAAGCAAAGCAGTTTTTAAAGGACACACAGTTTCTAACACAAGATTATCAAGATAAGGTATTTGAGTTCTAACTTAAATATCTTTTTTATTACTAAGTACCAATACGCCATAGATACATGGAAGCATAAGGGTGATAATATTCAATGATCTTATCAAATTCTTTTTAGTCAGTCATTCCTTTTGATAAACTCTGCACATTCCTTTGCAAATAGCGATAGCTTCATAGCTGATAATATCTATACTCAGCAGTCCATGAAGTAAAATCATCTTGGTGCTCCAAAGACCAATGCCGTTTTCTTGACATAGATAATCGATTGCTTCTTGATCGTTCGTCGTATATAAAGTGTCTAAACAAAAGTGGTGAGTAATGATTTTATTGGTTAATTGATGAATAGTCTAAGCTTTTTTATAGGTTAAGCCGCAGCTTTTAATTTCCTCAATAGTTTTATTTGCTAGGTTGGCAGGTGTTATAGTGCCTAAATTATCCTGCATTTTCGGCGGCTGCGAAAATGAGCTGAGCGGTAATGGTGTGAATCATCGCAGTATAAAGATCAGGGAAAACAGTCCTTCAAAGAGAACCTATCTGATCAATGTACTTTCCTAATTGGGAAGCATTACTTTTTAATTGCTCAACTTGCTGGAGTGTATAAGGAAAATAATTGGGGTTAACGGTAGTCACGCTCTAAAGTGAGGAGTGCTTCTTTTATAGGCAATCCACCGCCGTAGCCTACTAATTGTCCGTTGGCTCCAATCACACGATGGCAAGGAATAACAATGATGATTGGATTTTTATTATTAGCCCCTCCGACTGCTCGGCAGGCTTTTTCATTTCCGATTGCTTGTGCCAGCTGCTTATAAGACCACGTTTCTCCATAAGGAATAGTCTGCAAAGCTTCCCAGCATCGTTTCTGAAAGTCCGTGCCTTTTGGACTTAACGGAAGCTCAAAGCTTTTTCTTTTCCCCTCAAAATATTCGGATAGCTGCAAGCTGGCTTTTTTAATAAGGGGTGTCTCTATTAATTGATATCCTTCTTTATCAAATCCATCATGAATGGAAATATGGGTAATTGCCTCTGTATTATCTGCAATCGCCAGTCTCCCTATAGGAAAATCATAATAATATACATGTTTCATATGTTTCACCTCACTACTACTATACCATAGTTTTTTAAAGATCCCTTTAAGTGAATACATTCTCTGCATATTTTTAACCATTTCAGCAATAATGAATGTATAAGAAAGAGGAGGTCATACATAGTGAGACTTAAAGATAAAGTGGTTTTAGTCACAGCATCGACACGTGGAATCGGATTGGCAATTGTCGAAGCCTGTGCGAAGGAAGGCGCTATTGTTTACATGGGAGCCCGAAACATGGAACGGGCAAAAGAACGGGCAGATGAATTTAATGCTCAGGGTTATCAGGTACGAACGGTTTATAATGATGCGAGCGTTTTAGAAAGCTATAAGCAAATGATAGAATCGGTAATCAAGCAATCCGGTCATATTGATGTTTTAGTCAACAACTTTGGAACATCTGATCCAAAGACCGATCTTGATATTGAGCATACCGAGTATCATCATTTTATCGATACGATCCAAATGAATCTCGCAAGTGTCTTTTTGCCTGTACAAGCAGTTATCCCTTATATGCGAGAAAACAAGGGCGGAAGTATCATTAATATTTCTTCTGTCGGTGGAATGATTCCCGATATTTCAAGAATCGGCTATGCCATTTCCAAGGATGCTGTTAACTATTTGACTAAAAACATTGCGGTACAAACGGCAAGAGATCAGATTCGCTGTAATGCAGTGATGCCGGGAATGACGGCAACTGAGGCAGTGACAAATAATATGAGTGAGGGCTTTACTCAGTTTTTCTTAAAGCACAGTCCTATTCCAAGAATGGCAAAACCGGAAGAAATAGCACATGCAGTCATTTATTTTGCCAGTGATGAATCCAAGTTTACAACCGGACAGATTTTAGCCGTTTCAGGAGGCTTTGGACTGGCTACACCATTATATGGAGATATGATCGATCTAAGCAATAAGCATTAACCACTGTTACAGTGGTTTTTATTTTAATAAATAATGTAAAATATACTTTACAAAAAATGTAAAGTGAACTATACTATTTATGTGGGACAGGAGGGCTGTCATTGAAAACAAAAATTAAAGAATTAAGAAAAGCAAGACGAATATCCCAAGATGAATTAGCCTTAGCGGTAGGCGTTACGCGGCAAACGATTATATCTTTAGAAAAAGAAAAGTATCTTGCTTCTCTTCCGCTAGCTTATCGAATTTCACATTATTTTGGCTTAACGATAGAAGAAGTATTTGATTTTTCAGAACTGGAGGAGTTTTAAATGAAGAATTTTAAGGCAGAAGTACGTAAACGTATTTTATTGAGAAGGTTTCTGCTAGTGGGAATTATTGTCATTGATATTTTACTTAATGTATTTAGAGATCGGTTTACGAATATCCCCGATTTTGCTTTCGGCTATCAAATAGGTGTATTGATCGGTCTTATTATCCTGCTATCTATTAATCTGTATATGTATGAACGTGCTTATCGCAATGAGGAGCGCTTGAAGCTGCTGTATATCAAGGAGCATGATGAAAGAAAAGTATTAATTAAAAGCAAAATGGCAATGGGAACATTATTTATCAGCATCGGACTTTTAGGCGTTGCGACATTGATTGCTGTTTATATCAATCAAACTGTTGCATTTACGCTGATTAGTGTCATTTATGGCATGGGCATTATCTTATGTGTATTAAAGGTGTATTATTCAAAAAAATATTAGAAAGAAGGAATTACTATGTGCAGAAGAAGAGGTAAAGAAGCAAACTATTTTATCGGTTTTGGTTTATTACTGAACTCATTTTGTATTTTGTGTAGGGATCATATTCCTCATTTTATCGCTATTATGTTGTATATTGTCGCAATCGGTTTGATGTTGACTGGGATAGTTAAAGAGAGAAAACGCAGGGATTGTTTATAAAGATAATCGGTGGTATACTCAAAGCTAAGGAGGATGCCTATGGGATTATTCAGTAAGAAAAAAACGGTCGATTTTGATGAAGTGTTTAAGGAAAAATATAAAGCATTAAATGGTATTATGCAGTCTGCTCATGAGGAATTGGATTATACAATCAAGGCTGCATCTATGGAGCTGGCAATTGAAAGGTATGATCAGCTATTGGATTTGATCGATCAGGGGGCAAATTATGACCATGAGCATTTCAGTAAATTAAAAGAGGATGCGGTTAAGGAATTAAACCTAATCAAAGGCTTGGAGTAAGAAGTGTGAAAGATCACTTCTTTTTTTATTGCTATTGAGATAAGAATATGCTAATATAGTCCCATATCAGACTAAATGGAGGTGGGATAATGGAGATTGATCAACATATTAAAAGCTGGTATGCTCAATGGCTGTACATTGAATATTTATATAGTAAATATGCCGGACGCTACCATTTAACACGAGCTACTATGACAGCATTGGATGAAATTTATCATCATGAAGACGGATGCAGCCAAAAAGATATCTGCTGTGTATTGAATATGCCAAAGCAAACAGTATCCAGTGTGATGAGCAACTTAGAAAAAAAGGGATTCGTATATAAAAAGGATTCTGCTGTTGATAAACGTCTGCGCCTCTATTATCTTACTCAATCCGGCTGTGTGCTTTGTGAAAAGATTATTGCTGATTTAGATAAAATAGAGTTTGAGGCGTTTAATCAATTAAGTAAAAAAGATCGTGAAGATTTTACACGTATTAATGAACGATTAACTCAGTTAATCGAACAAGGAATGAATGGAGGGGGAAATAATGGCAACACGCGTTAAAGATATGACAAGCGGATCACCCGCAAAACTGATATTCAGCTTTGCAATTCCGCTAATGTTAGGGAATGCCTGTCAGCAATTCTATGCGATGGTCGATACTATGGTCGTAGGTCGAGGTGTAGGTGTTGAAGCCTTGGCAGCTTTAGGAGCAGCAGACTGGCTGAACTGGATGGTCTTAGGAATTGTGTTAGGATTTACACAAGGGTTTTCTATTCTGATTTCGCATAACTTCGGAGCTAATGATAAGGATAAACTAAGAAAATCAATCGCCATGTCTTTTGTATTAGGAATGATTATGGCAGTTACATTGACGGTTCTTGCATTATTGATGGCAAAGCCGATCCTGCATTTATTAAATACTCCCTCAAATATCATCGGACAATCGCTTACCTATTTATATATTGTCTTTTCAGGTATTATCGTTATCACTTTATATAACACATTTTCCTCTATTTTACGTGCATTAGGGGACAGTAAGACACCGCTGTATGCGATGATTGTTGCGGCAATTATTAATATCGTATTGGATTTACTGTTTGTTATGGTGTTTAAAATGGGCGTTGCCGGAGCTGCAATCGCAACTGTAATAGCTCAGTTTTTCTCTAGTGTCTTCTGCTTTTTCGCAATCAGGCGAATCTCGATCATTGAGATTCATAAAGAAGATTTTAAGTTAGACTTTTCGGTCATCAAAAGACTGATTCAGCTAGGAACACTGACAGCGTTTCAGAATGTTGTGATTTCAATCGGCGGAATGGTTGTCCAAAGTGTAGTAAATGGATTCGGATTTATTTATGTAGCCGGCTTTACCGCAACCAATAAGCTGTATGGATTATTAGAATTAGCAGCTACTTCATTAGGGTTCTCGATGGCAACCTATGCCGGACAGAATCTAGGTGCGAAACGATATGATCGTATTAAATCCGGTGTAAAAGCCGCTTTAATCATGGGATTACTGATTTCCTTTGTATTAACTGCAATCCTTATTCCGTTTGGAAAAGTATTCCTTCAGTTATTTGTCTCAGGAACACCGGATGTCACTTCACAAGTATTAGGCATTGCTTATCATTATTTATTTGTCATGAGCTGTCTGCTTTGGGTTTTATATATGCTTCATATTTATCGTTCGGCTTTGCAGGGGATGGGCGATACCTTTATGCCAATGGTTTCAGGTATTGCGGAATTAATCATGCGTGTTGGTACAGCTTTAATCCTTCCACAATTCTTAGGATCAGATGGAATCTACTTTGCTGAAGTAACCGCATGGTGCGGAGCCGTGTTTATCCTATTCTTTGCTTATCATTCTAAAATGAAAAAGATGCTTCTGACAGCATCAAATGAAAAAATAGCCTAATGGCTATTTTTTTAGATTCGCTAATATTTCCTGATAACGCTTCGTGGCAGCTACACTTGGCTTCCCTTTTCGACAGAACTCCAATTTATTTAATTTAGGAACAACCCTTTCGACAATGATCTGACCGTCTAGGGTTTTGTCTTGCAGTATTTTTAAGGCATCTAAGAAGCGGGGATCCGTTCTTGCACAGGGGTAAAAGGAAAGAACATAAAGATAATAAAATAGATTATAGCCGCGAAATGGATATTCCACCTGCATGAAAAGAGTGCCTATACCATAATGACAGGGACTGATTGGCTTACGAACTTCCCAATGCCAAAGTAAGAACTTTACCGCTTTTTCTAATTGCTTGTTTTGTTCAAAGCCGGTGGTAAAGCGAAAAGAATCTAGGACATATAGAGTAGTATTCGGAGTAGAGTATTGGGTTTCTTCCCCTCTGCCAAAACTATACTTGTTGCATTTCCAGCCGCCATCTTCTTGCTGAGTCTCTAAAAAGTAGTGGAAGCTTTGTTTCAAGCGGACATCCTGACTATATCCCATATGACATAAACTGTTTAAGGCAATGGCAGTATGACATGGATAAATACCGCCGCTTGGGGATATTTTAAACCGTCCGTCTTTCTTTTGAGTACTAAAGATCAAAGCTGCAGTTTCTTTCATGATCGGATCACTGGGATCAAATCCTAATTCCAATAAATAAAGCACACTTTCTAAAGTAGTAAATGGAGCGCCTTTAAGAAGCTTATGATCAGGTGTTGTCCAATAATCATCGCCATTATCATAGCGGTGTGATAAGATCTGTTCAATGTCTGTCGCCATATTATTCCTCCCATGGTTGTCTATCTATTATTTTACCATGATGTCTTGAATTTGTCTTATGTTAGTCTCAGCAGCTAATAATAACTGTAGTTGATATCCACATCTGTAGAGATTCCGGAAATCTTACCTTGGTTGGTATATTGCCATAGCTTAATCGTTCCGTAATAAAGCGGCTCCTGTCCATAGCTGGCAATCCAAATATCATGCTGATCTAAGAGATCAGATGAAAGATAGCTTAAACGGTCACTGTTGGCATAAAGACCTGTTGAATAATGGCTGTTTTCTATTGTCGTTAAAAATGCTTTGGCTATCTTATTCATTTCATTACTGCTTAATATATCGTGACAAGAATCTTCAAAATCAAAATAAACCGGGAGATCAAGATCGATGCCTTCTAAGATGGATAAAACAAATTCTGCTTCCTGCTTAGCTTCTTGAGCACTCATTGCATAACTGTAGTGATAGACGCCCACTTTGAGCCCACGCTTTTTTGCCTGTTTTATATTTTCATAAAAATATTGATCGATCGCTCCTGTTAAAGTATCTCCATATCCACTACGTATAACAACAAAACTATATGTGTTAGTATCAATTTCCTGCCAATTTATTGTCTGCTGATGTTCACTGACATCAAACCCTAATCCGGTTGGTGTCTGTGTCATTCGCTGCTGACTAAACGCCTGATGACTGGGTTGATCAATTAAAAAATTAGCGAACATCAAAAGCAGGATAATGATAGGGAAAAATACAACGGTTAAAAATTTATTCGATAAACGGCGATGTCTCATTTTACTCACTCACTTTCGTGTACAGTGTACTTGATAATTTTAAAGTAATTGTGGGTAAAATTTGGAAGAAAATCTTAAGATTCATCACTGTCTCTAATTATGGTAAAATAAAAGTGATAGGAGGAGATGATTATGTTTAGTTGGCTGCTTTATGAATTTTTAAGTTCCTTAATAATAATGGGACTATTTATCGGCTTATTCTCTCGTTTTACTACGACTTGGATTATGGCTTTAGGGATGATATTTTTTGCTGTCTTTTTCGTTTGGTTTAAACGGAAGAAAATTGAGCCTAAGATTCAAAAATATTTTAGCTATTATATTATGTATACCATCGTGGTTCTCATGCTTTGTTTTTTGATTTCTAAGGGAGCTAACAGTCATCAAATATGGGGGCTTTATAATTATGCGTTGCTGCCATCATTTCCTGTACGTCTATTTGCGGCTCTTTATAATGAATCCATGGTCTACTATCTAGTCCCTCTAATTTGGCAGATTACTGTTTATATGGGCATGGTTATCCTCAATAGGGACTATCAGTGGAAACATCATATTAAGCTGATTGTGAGTTTAGTGATTGGGTTAAGTGTGAGCAGTGTGATTTTATATCAACGTCAGCAAGTCGTATTGCCGGGACATGGCTTCGATTACAGTGGTGGGTATTCCAGTGTCAATTTAGAGGAATATGATGTCACCAACAAGGACAACAAGTTAGCCAAGCTTGATGAACCGGCTGACTTTACCATTACGGATCCCGATAAGATGCCAATACTAGATGGGGCAGAAGCTGCCTATCCCGTATACAGTGCATTAGCGAACGCAGTATATGTCAATATTGATGAGATAGAGCGTGATCGTTTAGGAATGAATCAGGAAACTGATGAAGAAGATACAAAGAGTGAAGCGGAAAAAAACGATCAACGCATTGTTTCATTCTATAATACAGCGGTTGGATTTGAACGTTTAGTCAATGGAAAAGCGGATATGTTTTTTGGGGCTTATCCATCGGCATCACAGCTTCAGTTAGCTAAGGATTTGGGGGTAGAGCTGGAATATACGCCGATAGGAAAAGAAGCGTTTGTCTTTTTTGTTCCGGAAAATCAATCAATCAAAGAACTGAGCAGTGAACAGATTCGCAAGATTTATTCAGGGGAATATACAAATTGGAAACAGCTTGGCGGAGAAAATCAAAGGATTATGGCATTTCAAAGACCGGAACGTTCCGGCAGTCAATCAATGATGGTAAAGTTTATGGGAGATACACCATTAAAAACACCTTTAAAAGAGGAATATCAAGCGGCTATGGCAGGGGTTGCGGAAAAGGTAGCAGACTATCGCAATCTTTCCGGTGCCATCGGTTATTCTTTCCGTTTCTTTTTAACGGGAATGAGTGAAAATCCTGAGGTTGAGATGTTAAGCATTGATGGGATTGTGCCTAATAAAGAGACAATAAGAGATGGCTCTTACCCTCTTACCGTGAATTTGTACTGTATTACGGTAAAAGGAAACAAAAATGAAAATGTAAATAAGATGTTGGAATTTATGTTGTCAAAGCAGGGACAAACGTTGATTGAGGAGAGTGGTTACGTGGCTTTATAAGCGATGCAACCATTGGTTGACAGATTGATAAGCGGCGGTTTATTGCCTTTTACAGAGGTCATGCTATGATGGAAGGGCAATGAGGAGGAAGAAACATGGAACTTGCAGATAAGATCATTGAATTAAGAAAGAAACAAGGCTATTCTCAAGAAGAACTGGCTAATCAACTTGGTGTTTCCAGACAATCCGTCAGTAAATGGGAAGCGGGACAATCAACACCGGAATTAGAAAGGCTTATTGAAATGGCAGATTTATTCCATGTCAGTTTAGATGAGTTAATCAGAGGACAGACCACTGTTTCAACAAATGAGCTTGATCCGATTACTTTACGCCATACCATTCGTCAGGCGATGGGATATGAATATAAGAGTAAGCTGCATATTGGGAAAATCCCTTTAGTGCATATCAATTTTGGCTATGGTTACCGTGTAGCAAAAGGAATCTTTGCTTTTGGTAATATTGCGATTGGAGCTTGCGCCATTGGCGGATTAAGCTGCGGCGGAATTGCTTTAGGCGGACTTGGCTTGGGACTCTTTGTTTTAGCCGGGCTATCAGCAGGATTCGCAGCCCTCGGTGGTGCAGCTATTGGAATCTTTGCCCTTGGTGGTTTTGCTTTGGGAATATACAGCTTTGGTGGAGTGGCTTTAGGGGCACAGCTTGCAGTAGGTGGGTTTGCCAAAGGTTATGTAGCCATTGGTGCAGAGGCTCAGGGAACCCATGTACTCAAGGTGATAGAAAGTACAACATCATCTCAGATTTTTGAATTTATTCGTCAGTGGAACAGTCAGCTTCCATCATGGCTGATTCATCTCTTTAGTATGTTTAAATAAATATTTAGGGCATCTTGGATGTCCTTTTTATATAAACATACTCAATCTTGATAGAGTTTGCTATAATGAGAAAAAGGGGTGAATGTTATGGATGGATTGTTTGTCAAACAAGTGCGATTAGAAAAAGAGACAGCTTCAATGGAAGCCTATCCTTTCAACATACCACTTATTCAAAATTTTGATAGGCTGGTGTTTGAAAGCCCAGTTTCATTTTTTATTGGTGAAAATGGAGTAGGTAAAAGCACATTTGTTGAAGCCTTGGCAGTTGGTTTGGGATTGAATGCCGAGGGTGGTACTCAAAACTTCTTATTTCAGACAGCAAACACACATTCTGATTTATACCGATACCTAAAAATTATGAAGGGCTATCGCAGACCTCAAACTAAATTCTTTTTACGTGCAGAAAGCTTTTATAACGTTGCTACCGAATTGGAAGAGTTAGATAAAGTCCAGTCCGGTGCTTTCAATAGCTACGGAGGGAAAAGTCTGCATCAAAGCTCGCATGGTGAATCATTTATGCAATTGATGACTCATCGTTTTTCTAAAAATGGCTTATACTTATTAGATGAACCGGAAGCGGCACTTTCGCCTTCAAGACAACTGGCTTTACTTGTCTTGATTCATGATCTTGTTAGAGGGGGATCACAGTTTATTATCAGTACCCATTCACCGATCCTACTTTCTTATCGAGATGGTATCATTTATGATCTCAACCATAATTTTAGGAAAGTCAATCTCAAAGATACCGATATTTACCAGACCTATAAATTGGTTTTAGATGATCCTGACAGCTTGCAGCATCATTTATTTGATGATTTGGATGAAAGATAATCTAAAAGCAGTATTCACTGTAATTTATTAGGATCTTCTATACTTTTTATACTGAAATCATTTATATCGGTATGTGGATTCACTTAATAATAGAGAGCTGTTAAATTAGCCTGTTTTAGTAAAGATATATTATCTGGAAAGGAGAAAAATGAAACCTGAAGCTGATAAGACCAGTTTTAAAAATACAATAAAATACTTAATCATATCCGGGTTAATTTTATCCAACGCCTTATTGCTGTATGGTGTCTGTTGGACTTTAAAAGATGTTCATTATATGGATACTACACAGATTACATTGTGGCTGACTTGGATTGCATTATTTTTTTTAATGTTGGCAATAGGTACCTTGGTGAAAGAAGTAAGTAAATTTGTGATCGTATCCATTAAAAAATTTAGTGACCTGAGAAAATAAAAAGAGATTTGCATTATGGTATGCAGATCTTTTTTATACCGGTGTCTCCTAATAATGGATATATAGGGTATAAAAAACTTCCCCATAAATAATAGGAGAAGTTTCTATCAATTTTTAAGGTATGATAAAACATTATCTAAGCATGTGATAACAAAGGGAACATCTTCTTTGTATCAAAATGAGTAAGCATATTTTTTGTGATAAATAGATGATTTTCTTCTAAAGGCATAACAGTATAGCCTTTTGTATCTTTTGGAGTAAATCCGAGGGTGATATGCGAATGGTTAAGGTTACTAAAGGAAGCCGTTATTTCTTCTAATGAAGCGTTCGTTCTGCCGAAAATATCATAGCACAGCAGGGTGTTCTTTTTTTGTTTTGCTATCAAGACAAGATCAAATTGTTTAGAATAGTAAACGCAGTCTTTTAGATCATCCAGACAGTAAAACATCAACAGTTCAAGATTATCTTTCAAAGCAAAACCGGAAAACGGATTCCCCAGTGCATAATAATGTTTAAATAAGGTTTGATTTTTATGCCGAGTCATATCCAGCTTATAAAAATCACCGCTTTTTGGCTGAATAGTAAAACTGTACTGATACTCCGTAGCTTTTATGAAGGAGAATTTAGGATAGAATTCTAAAGCAGCTTCATTGGCAAATAAATAGATGCCGTCACACTGGTCTTTCCAATCTTTAATGACTTCTTTCATTAATAGTTTAGCTAAGCCTTGGTGGCGGTAATTTTCATCGGTCATCACAGTGCCAAGCTGAACATAGCTTCTGCTTGTGCCTTGATCCATTATATGAATTAGATTGACAGATACATTAGCGATTACCTTTGACTCTTTCACAAAAACATAGGGGACATAGCGCTCTGTCCAAAAACCATCTTGATACCATTTTTCAAAGGTAATGCCGAAGGTCTTTTGGGCTAGGGAATTAAAGCTTTTTCGCAATGCTTCATTGTCTTTTATCTGTTTCATTAATGTATACACGATAAACTCCTTTCATTAAAAAAGACAAAACGATGTTTTGTCTTAGCTGTTTTATCCTTTATCTTGGTCTTGATTGCGGTAAGCAAATCTTCTTCTTACTTTTAATGGATTATCTTCACCGGGGAAATGCCATGGATTCATATGATCTTGTTTGAATCCTTCTACAATATCCTTTGCATCCGTAATGACCTGATCTAAAAACATAGTACCATACATTCTTGGCGGCAGAACATAGATAGGAGTTGTCACATTATGTTTTTTACATAAAGCATCTACAAAAAGACGCAAATGAGGACATACCATACAAATATCATACTCTTTTAATTTAGTAACAGCTTCGTCCCCTGCCATATGAATAGGGTAAAAATCAAAACTGTATTCTTGATCCAATCCTTTTTCGATGCAGGCATTCTGCAATTTTTGGGCTAAAAAGCTTGATGACATCCCGGCTCCACAACTAATTAATATTTTGATCATGATTATTATCTCCGTTTCTTCATATTAATTTAATTATAAGCAATCTGCTCTGAGATTACAATGATAGAAAGAGGAGTTTTTATTTTAGTTCGAGAAAATGGCTTATAACTTGCACCAGCTTATTTTTATAGTATAATAAAATTACAACGAAAGTGGGGATAACATGAAAGTAAAAGATATCTTAGCGGCTACAAATGGGAAATTGCTTCAAGGAGATATAAATGCGGACATTCGATCATTTAATCAAGATACACGAAAAATACAGCCAGGGGATATGTATATTCCTTTAGTGGGAGAAGTGTTTGATGGTCATGCGTTTATTGAGACGGCTTTTCAAAATGGTGCAGGATCGATTATCACAGCAAAAGAAGGCGATTATCCTGCGGATAAAACTGTCATTTTAGTAGCAGATACCTTAAAGGCATTACAGGACATGGCACATTATCATCGTATGCATAAAAATGTAAAAGTAGTGGCGATTACCGGAAGCGTTGGCAAAACCAGTACGAAAGATATGATAGCCAGTGTTATTGAAACTAAATATAAAACCTTAAAAACATTAGGAAACTATAATAATCAGATTGGGTTACCTCTCACTATTTTAAGACTGCAGGATGAAGAAGTCATGGTACTGGAAATGGGAATGAATAACTTAGGTGAAATTCATGAATTAAGCCTGATTGCTGAACCGGATATTGCGGTCATCACCAATGTTGGAACGGCACATATCGGTAATTTGGGATCACGTGACAATATCTTAAAAGCAAAGCTGGAAATTATTGACGGCTTGAAAGAAGATGGCAAATTAATTATTAATAATGATAATGATAAGCTTCATGAATATGCTTTAAATCATGAGGTGATTACATTTGGAATGGAACAGCCTTCTCTTTATCAGGCATCTGATATTGTATCCATCCCACATTTAAGTACATTTAAATGGAAAAATCGCTTGGTAACGGTAAATGTTCCGGGCAGTCATTTTGTATCAAATGCTTTGGCGGCGATTGCAGTGGGAGATCAGTTAAAGATTGAACCGGAATTGATGATTAAAGGTATTGAATCCTTTGAACTTACAAAGAAAAGAATGGATTTTTATTCATTATCACAAAACATGACATTGATTGACGGTACTTATAATGCTAATTTAGATTCCATGATGTCAAGTATTGATGTGTTATCTAAATATAAAGAAAGAAAAGTAGCAATCTTAGCGGATATGCTGGAGCTTGGTGAATTCAGTGAAGATCTGCATCGTCAGGTGGGAAGTACCTTAGCTAAAAAGAAGATTGATCTTGTTATTTGTATTGGAAAGGAATCTAAGTTTATTGAAGACAGTGCCAAAAGAAATGGGATCAAGGAAACTTACCATTTTAAAGATAATGATGCGGCTATTCGTCAGTTAGACGGCTTATTAAAACCGGAGGATATTTTGCTGGTGAAAGGGTCTCAGGGCATGAATTTAGTAGAGATTACACGTTATTTGATGGAACGTTATAAAGCAGCTTAGAGACTGTCAAAGGACAGTCTCTTTTAATCGGAGGTGAGACCATGAAGATTATTATTGCTCCAGCTAAAAGGATGCGAACGAATATCGATTATATGGAAGCTAAAACAATTCCCATGTTCATTCAAGAGAGTGAGCAGCTTAGACGCTATATGAAAACATTAAATGTTCCAGCCTTAAAAAAGACACTAGGATGCAGTGAGGCGATTGCGGAGCAGGCTTATCAAATGTATCAGAAGATGAATCTTCAAGAATCCTTCACTCCGGCTTTATTAGCGTTTGATGGGATTCAGTATACCTACATGGCACCTCATATCTTTGAAACAAAGTGGTTTGACTATGCCGACGAACATCTCTATATCTTATCCGGGTTTTATGGCTTGCTGCGTGCATTTGACGGGGTGGTACCCTATCGTTTGGAAATCAATAATCCGTTTCATACTTCTTTTTGTAAGAGCTTGTATGATTTTTGGAAAGATAAAATCTATCAAGCTATTATTAAGGAAGATAAAGAAATCTTAGATTTAGCGAGTGCCCAGCATAGCCGTATCATACAAAAATTTGTTACGCCGGATGTAAGATATGTGAAGTGCTACTTTATGGAAGATGACGGTATTTTGTTAAAAGAAAAGGGTGTTTATGTCAAGATGGCACGAGGGGCAATGGTACGCTATTTGAGTGAACATAACATTTTAGACTTTGAAGGAGTAAAAGCCTTTCATGAATTAGGCTATCATTTTGATGAAGCGTTGTCTGATGAGTCACGCTATATTTTTGTAAGAAAGCAAAAACAAAAAAGTTAAGGTCTATCTTTTTGGCATTTTTATATAAATAGGGGTATAATGAAACCAACAAGGAGGACGAAAGTATGGAAATAAAAGAATATCGATTTGATGGAGATAAGGAATGTGATATTCGAAAGATGCCAACCAACAGTAAGATGGATAAGTCAAGGCGAGAAGAAATCGTTCGTAAAACAAATGAAAATCAAATGAAGATCGATGCTTTGCAGGATCGATTATATGCAGATTCCAAAGAATCATTAGTTATTATTATACAAGCACTGGATGCAGCCGGTAAGGACAGTACAATCAAGCATGTGATGAGCGGCATTAACCCCCAAGGGATTGATGTCTACAGCTTTAAACAGCCAACCAGCGAAGAATTAGCACATGATTTCTTATGGCGTGCCAACAAGGCGATGCCAAGACGGGGAAAGATGGCGATCTTTAATCGTTCTTATTATGAAGATGTTTTGGTTGTAAAGGTTCATGAGCTGCAAAAGACCTACCAGATGGCAAAGCGCTGTCTGAAAAAAGATTTCTTTGAAAACCGCTATAAACACATTCGTCACTATGAGGAATACCTTTATGACAACAGTTACCGTATTGTTAAGATTTTTTTGAATGTGTCAAAAGAGGAACAAAAAAAGCGTTTCTTAGAACGCATTGAAATTCCTGAAAAGAACTGGAAATTCTCTGAAAGTGACCTAAAAGAAAGAGCACTTTGGGAAGAATATATGGAAGCATTCAATACAGCGATCACTAAAACGGCAACAAAGGAAGCGCCATGGTATGTCATACCTGCCGATCAAAAGTGGTATACCCGCTATTTAGTATCGGAAATTATGCTTGATGCGCTTAAAGAAATTGATCCACAATATCCTGAAGTATCTGATGAAATGCGTGAAGCAATGCAGGAAGCAAAAAAACAGTTAAAACAATAAAAACGTGCTGTAATGATATGTCCCCAAATACTTGGACACATATCAAAATAACACGTTTTTTTCTTTATCTCTACGTTTATATTACCACAAAATCACGATTTATTCAAGAATTGATATGTAAGCACGGATATGATATTAAGTATGTAGTCTTTAGAAAGGAGACAACATATGCTCATAAAAAAACAAGTGGAAAAGGATAAGGAATGGCTGAAATTAAAGCAGGATTTATTAGCGATCAAAGTGACATTATCTTTAGAAGATTATCAAAACCTGGTTACCTATCAAAGACAGGTTTGTAAACAATTGGAATGGATTGAACTTGATCCTGCTAAAATGAGGAAAATTATAACTTCCATTATTGAGAGTGGTTATCTGCACGAACAAAACTATGTAAATACATTAAGAATGATCATTCGTTCTTATTATATGGTTCGTTCACAAAATGACTGGCGATTGTCCGATGATCGTTTAAGTGAACTTGTTGCGATTGCTTTTAAACAAACAAAAGGTCAGTCCACCTCGATCATGGATGAACTCCTTATTTTATTGGATCAGGAGGTAGGTCAGCATGAGGATCAATGAATTAGCTATACCACACTATTCTCTTTTTGAGACAATTCAGATTGCTTTAGATCGGCATTATATCAGCGATGAAAAAGCGGAAAGTATCTATCAGGAAATAGAGGAGCTTACTTTGCATTTAGCGTTGCATTATCAGCATCAAAACAGCAGTTCGGTCAGTCAGAGTCAGTTTTTAAGGATTATTGATACCATTAATTATATGTTTAAGCATAGCTGCAAAGATCCGAAAGCATTAAACGATCATTCAATCGTGTTCTTTTTTGAGGATGGACTTCATACACTAAAAAGAGACACTCAAAAAATACAAGCTATTTACGACTCCTTAAAGACACAGATACTCCCTATTCAAAATGACCGCTATCTCAGTATCATCAATGAACAGATTCCTAATTTTCTAAAGACTTTACAAGAGTATCGAGCAGTTTTTAATTACTGCTATGTAGAAGGAGATTTGGATTATCCGCTCATTGATGGATTACCGTTAGATCATGACATGTATGGCTTATCGGGAATAGACTTAGTTATTTACTATATTCGCCGTTTTACTTTAGAAAATCGTTTCTGCTGGTATTTTCGTCATGATTTGCCTGAGCTTATTGGACAATATGTTGCTCTTAAAGGCATTTCAATCGACTATTTAAGCATCAATCTTTTTGAATTAATCGTATGTCAGATGACAGCTTATAGTTTACTGCATCATTCCATCGGATTGTTTTTTGAAAAGACAGACATAGATGAATTGAAAAACATCTTATCAGACAAAGATATAACACACGAAATAACATCTTCTTTATCCCATGTTGCCGATCAGGAAGTCAGAAACTATCTTCTTAGTTATAAAGAAAATATTATCCGTATATTTAAATATTTTATTTATGAGAGCTATGATGCTTTTTTATATCAGCCTGCCTTTAGTGAGAAAACGATGGTCTATTTAGAAAGTTCAGATAATGCTGTATTTGATAAAGCTTTCGATGATTTAAAAGAGATGACCAAAGTAGAGGAAAAAATTCAATATCTGTCTGATATTCCGCTTTATGATATGCTGGATTTATTGGAAAATGATATCTTTTATGGTAAAGAATACTGGCAGTTCTTTTCTAGTATGGACTTAAAAGAGGTGGCGGTTATCATCAAGCTGCTTAATCCTAATGGCGATGCTTTCCATCAGACCCAATGTTTAAACCGTTCCTTATTAGAGGAGTTAGAGAGTTCGATGGAATGGCAGAGGCAGTTTATTCACTTTTTGAAGGCGTTGTCATCTGCAAAGCTATCTGAAATTGAAAAATGGCTTAATTGTCTGAAGATAGTGTGTTGATCTGTGAGATGAATTTCTTTTATTTTTTAGTGATTTTTTTTAGTTCAATGATATAATAGGTAAGGATTAAAAAAAGAAGAGGACGAGAGAGATGAATAAACAAAAATTACTTGTCATTTGCGGAGGACAGTCAACTGAACATTCCGTATCAAGAATGTCATGTACATCCGTATATAGAGAATTAGATAAAAAGAAATATGAGATTACACTAGCGGGAATCGATCAAATGGGGCAATGGCACATTTTATCACCTGAGCAAACCGATTTAACCTTGCCTTCTTGGCTGGAAGGAAGCCAAAAAGTGGAAGATCTTTATGGATTGATTAAATCTTTTGATGTTGTGTTTCCGGTGCTTCATGGAATGTATGGAGAAGATGGAACGATTCAAGGCTTGCTGGAATTAGCTAAAGTGCCTTATGTCGGCTGCCGAGTTTTGGGTTCAAGTGTATCGATGGATAAAATTTATACAAAGATGATCCTTGAACAGGCAGGGGTGAAGCAAGTGAAATCCGCCTATGTGAAAAAGCGTTACGATGGCACTTTGGTAATCGTCGATCAGGATTTTTGTGAGCATACGAACATTGAAGACATCATTACATCAAAGCTTGGGTATCCTTGTTTTGTTAAAGCATCTAACAGTGGGTCTTCGGTGGGCTGCTATAAGGTGAATGAGCGTCATGAATTAATGGCAAAATTAGAGGAAGCTGCTCAGTATGATCGTAAAGTAGTCGTAGAAAAAGGCATTAACGCTACAGAATTGGAATGTGCGGTTTTAGGGAACGATGATCCTCAGGCAACAATCGTGGGAGAGATTCTGCCAGCCGGAGACTTCTATACTTTTGAATCTAAATATGAAGATGAAAATTCAAAAACAAGAGCACCGGCATTGGTGAGTGATGAAGTGACAAAATATATTCGGGAAACAGCAGTCAAAGTATTTAAAGCAGTCGATGGGCATGGATTAGCACGTGTGGATTTCTTTTTAGATAAAGATACCGGAGAGGTCTATTTAAATGAAATCAATACGATGCCCGGGTTTACAAGTATCAGTATGTATCCTAAATTATGGGAAGCAAGTGGACTGAACTATCAAAAATTATTAGACCGCTTAATCGAATTGGCATTAGAAAGATAAGATGGGGAACCATCTTTTTCTTTTGTTTGCTTGTAGAGATATTCGAATTATTATAGAATAGGAAAGAGGTGGGAATATGAGTAAATACTATGCGATCTATCTACAGTTAAAAGAAGCTATCGAACAGGGAAAATTCCAAAAAGGAGAACTGCTTCCCAGTGAAAACGAATTGATGAAAACCTATGAGGCAAGCAGAGATACGATTCGCAAAGCCTTGACGCTATTGGCTCAAAATGGATTTATTCAAAAAAATAAAGGAAAAGGATCGATTGTTCTGCAAACAGATCGCATCAGCTTTCCGGTTTCCGGTGTTATCAGTTTTAAAGAACTGGCAAAAGAACGCCCTGAAAATATTAAAACGCATGTGAAAAAGGTATGCATCATCAAAGCCGATCAAGCATTGGGTGAAGAAATGTCGATACCTCAAAATACAGAATTATATAAAATAGAACGAGTACGTCAGTATGATGATGAGAAGATCATCTATGATATTGATTACTTAATCAAAGACATTGTCCCTTTCATGGATGAAGGAATTGCCGGTGACTCACTGTATGAATATATCGAAAATACACTGCATTTATCCATCAGCTATGCTCAAAAGGAAATAACGGTACAGTCATGCACAGAAGTGGATCGGGATTATTTGGATATGCTGAATTATGATTTGGTTGTCGTAGTAAAATCATTGGTTTATTTGGAAGATACTCGCTTGTTTCAGTTTACTGAATCTCGCCATCGCCCCGATAAATTCCGCTTTGTAGATTTTGCCAGACGCCATGGATAACTATCTTCGGATAGTTTTTATTTTGTCTATTGACATACATGTACGTACAAGTTATAATGCAACTGACAAAAGAGGAGAGAAGCAAGATGGGAAAATATAAAAAAGAAGCGAAGCTACTGTTTGAGGCAGTGGGAGCAAATGAAAATATTAAAGCGTTAAGCCATTGTGTGACCCGCTTACGTTTTGAATTAAGAGATTCATCGATGGTCAATCGAGAAGCGATTGAAACGATAGACGTGGTGAAAGGGGTAGTCGAGCAATCGGGACAGTTTCAGATTATTATCGGAAATGATGTTTCTTTGTTTTACCAAGATTTAATGGAGCTTTATCAGCCTAGCATATCCACACAGCTAAAGTCAGAAGTAAATGTGCATCCGTTAAAAAAGATCATGGCTAATTTGGGAGCAATTTTTTCACCCATCATCCCAGCTATTATTTGCGGTGGTCTGGTGATTGGCTTAGAAAATATTATTAGCAGTATTTATTTCTTTGATCAGGGAACACATACATTAGCTCAGATTTCTCCATTCTTTCTTGCAACAGCGGAATTATTGGGAATGATAGGCAATGCAGTTTTCTATTTCATGCCGATTGCGATTGTGTGGTCCATCATGAAGAAGATGAAAGGCAGTGAGATATTAGGTATTGTATTAGGGATTACTTTGGTATCTCCGGCTTTGCTTACCTCTTATCAGCAGCTTGAAAACATTAAGGGATATCCATCTGAAGTCATTCCGGCTATTTTAGCGGGGTTTGCCCTTGTTTATTTAGAACGTTTATTTAGGATGCTATCGCCGGAATCAGTCAGTATGCTGGTGGTTCCTTTTGGATCGCTGATCAGCGCAGTTGTACTTAGTCAATTTATTTTAGCGCCTTTAGGCAGTCTGATTGGCGGCGGGTTGGCTGATTTACTGTATTTTCTTTTTACTTCACCGTTTTCTTATCTTAGTGCAGTTCTATTTGGCGGAGGCTATATGTTTTTAGTGATGACAGGTATGCATCATATCACAACATTGCTGGATTTGCAGTTTATCAGCAGCTTTGGCGGAACGAGGCTTTGGCCTTTGATTGCTTTAGCGAATGTTGCCCAAGGATCTGCTGTATTAGGAATGATCTGCCTGCAAAGAAATGAAAAGAAGCATCAGGCTGTGAATGTACCTGCCTGTATTTCCTGTATGCTTGGTGTGACTGAGCCGGCTTTGTTTGGAGTAAATAAAAAATATGGTTTTCCGTTTATTTGTGCGGTGATTGGCAGTGGCTGTGCGGCTTTGTTTGCGGTACAGCAGCAGATCATGGCGGCCTCTATTGGGGTAGGGGGATTGCCGGGTATCTTTTCCATTTTGCCTCAATTTATTCCTTCTTACCTGATTGCGCTGTTGATCGCTATAGGCATTCCCTTTATACTCACCTTGATTACAGGTAAGATATATTTGAAATCAGAGGTTTCTGCTTTCTTTGTTTCACCGATGGAAGGGAAGCTAATACCTTTAGAAAAGGTTGAAGATCAGGTCTTTTCTCAGCGTTTAATGGGAGATGGCTTTGCGATTGAATTAGAGGGAAACGCAGTGTATGCCCCCTTTGATGGTGAAGTAGTGATGACTTATCCGACCGGTCATGCTTATGGTATTAAAAGTCAGGATGGGCAGGAGGTTTTAATTCATATTGGTATGGATACGGTAACTTTACAGGGGAAAGGATTTATTCCTTTAGTAAAAGCCGGGGATACGATTAAACAAGGAGACAAGCTGGTGGAGGTTGATCGAACTTATATTTTGCAGCAGGGAAAATCGCTAGTTTCACCTATCATCTTTACCAATGGACAGGAAATCACATTGAAACAAAGCGGAAAAATAAAGGCATTACAAGAAAAGATTATAGAGCTGAAAGGGGAACATAATGAAGAACTTTAAAGATAAAGTGATCTATCAGATTTATCCTAAATCATTTAATGATACGAATCATGATGGTATTGGGGATTTAAACGGGGTGACTGAAAAATTAGATTATTTAAAAAAGCTAGGGGTAGATATGCTGTGGCTGACGCCTTTCTTTGTCTCACCGCAGAATGATAACGGTTATGATGTAGCTAATTATTATGAGATAGATCCGATTTACGGAACCCTTGATGATTTACAGAGATTGATTAAAGAAGCTAAAAAAAGAGAAATCGGACTCATGTTTGATATGGTCTTTAATCATACATCTACCCATCATGAATGGTTTAAAAAAGCAATGGCAGGAGACCCTTACTATAAAGACTTTTATTTTTTCAAAAAAGGACAAAATCATCAGCCGCCAACGAATTGGGAGTCCAAATTTGGTGGAAATGCTTGGGAATATGTAGAAGCATTCGATGAATATTATTTGCATTTGTATGATGTTACACAGGCAGATCTCAATTGGGAAAATCCGAATGTCGTAAAAGAGATGACAAGGATCTTGAATTACTGGCTGGAGATGGGAATTACCGGATTCCGTTTTGATGTGATAAACGTCATCAGCAAGGAAAGCTTTGAAGATGATTTTGAAGGCGTAGGAAAACGTTTCTACACTGATTGTAAGAAAGTGAATGATTATCTAAGAGAATTGAATGAACATTCGTTTGGTCGCTGTGATGATACGATTACCGTCGGTGAAATGTCAGCAACCACAATAAAAAATTGTGTACGCTACAGTAAACCGGAAAATCATGAGCTAGATATGACCTTTAACTTTCATCATTTAAAAGTGGATTATTTAAATAAAGAGAAATGGACCCTGATGCCATTTGATTTTATGGAATTAAAGCAGCTGTTTAACGATTGGCAGATCGGTATGCAAGAAGGAGGCGGTTGGAACGCTTTGTTTTGGTGCTGTCATGATCAGCCCCGCATTGTCTCTCGTTTTGGCAATGACAAGGAGTATCATCGTGAATCTGCAAAGATGCTTGCAACAGCCCTGCATATGATGCGTGGAACACCTTATATTTATCAGGGAGAAGAATTGGGCATGACGAATGCTTATTTCACAGATTTAAAGCAATATCGAGATATTGAAAGCATTAATCATTTTCATATCCTTAAAAATAAGGGATTAAAAGATGAAGAAATTTATGCTATCCTGCAATCAAAATCACGCGATAATGCAAGAACACCAATGCAATGGGATAACACGCTGAATGCGGGATTTAGTGATCAACCACCATGGATGGAAGTAAATCCCAATTATCTGCATATCAATGCAGCAGCTGCTTTGCAGGATAACGATTCAATCTTTTACCATTACGCTAAATTGATTCAGTTAAGAAAACAATATCCTGTGATTCAAGAGGGATTGTATGAACCCTTGTTAGAGGATTCAAAGCAGGTCTTTGCTTATCTGCGACGCCTTGAGTCTGAAACCTTGTTGGTAATTAATAACTTCTACGCTAAGGAAGTCACGATACATTTAGATGATATTGAAGGCTATCAGCTATTGTTAAGCAATTATCCTTCGCAGTCACTGAAAAAAGAATTGACGCTTCGTCCTTATGAATCTTGTGTTTATTATCGAAAATAGGTGATCTTTGATCATCTTTTTATGTATACTTAGGAAAGGGGGAATACATATGAAAATAAGAAACTATCAGCCATCAGATACTTTTACGACTATGCAGTTATTTTATGATACTGTTCATACAATTAATTGCCGCGATTATAATCAGGAACAGCTTGATGTATGGGCACCTAAAAAGCGAGATTCCAAGCAATGGAACACTTCTTTTCTTGAACACCACAGCTTGATTGTTGAAGAAGAGGGACAGGCGATTGGATTTGGCGACATTGATGATTCGGGTTATCTCGATCGATTTTATATACATGCCGCCTTTCAAGGAAAAGGAGCCGGCAGACTTTTATTAGAAGCACTGGAGGCTTGTGTGGCAGAAGACCAAGATATCGTAACCCATGCATCGATTACGGCTAAACCGTTTTTTATAAGAATGGGGTATGTGACAGATCATGCACAAATTGTAGAAAAAGCTGGGGTTCAGATGAAAAATTATGTCATGGTAAAAAGACGACAATCTCATGAAGGATGATTCATTTTATTAAACAAATTAAACCATTTTTATATTATTACTAAATTAATAAAAAATTTTTTTAAATAATATAATGAAAGGGGTTGACTTTTTAATAAAAAACAGGTAATATCATGTCAACAAAACAAATGCGATGAATGGAAATAGTAGATGATGAACATAGCATAGAGAGATTCTGGTTGGTGTAAAGAATCATATGTGATTAATCGAACTCGTCCACGAGTAGAGCACTAAACGCCATAGGCAAGTAAGCTGCTACGGTCCCTGCACCCGTTATCGTGCTAGAGTATATACTGATTTATTCAGCGTACTTGATAAGGTTAATATGGTGACATATTAATAAATTGAGGTGGAACCACGGAAGCATACGACTCTCGTCCTCTAATCTTTAAGATTAGTGCGAGAGTTTTTATTTTATATGGAGGAAGGGCGAAACAATGATGAATTATAAAAAATACAAAAAATTTGAAACCGTGAAATTGAAAGACCGTACATGGCCGGATAATGAAATCACCAAAGCACCGATCTGGTGCAGTGTTGATCTAAGAGATGGCAATCAGGCATTAATTACCCCAATGAATATTGAAGAAAAAATAGAGATGTTTCAAATGCTGGTGGATATGGGATTTAAAGAAATTGAAGTGGGATTCCCTTCTTCATCACAGATTGAATATGACTTTTTGAGAGCTTTGATCGATCGCCAGCTGATTCCGGATGACGTGATTGTTCAAGTCTTGACACAGGCGAGAGAACATTTGATCAGACGTACCTTTGAATCCTTGAAGGGTTTGAAAAAAGCAATCGTGCATATCTATAATTCAACTTCAGTATTACAGCGTGATGTTGTGTTTGGAATGGATAAGGAACAGATCAAACAGATCGCCGTAGAAGGAACGCGTTTAGTTAAAAGCTTAACTTCAGAGTTTGACGGTGAAGTTATCTTAGAATATTCACCGGAAAGCTTTACGGGAACGGAAATGGATTACGCAGTCGAAATCTGTGATGCGGTCATGGATGAATGGGAAGCGACAGAAAATAAAAAAGTGATTATCAATCTTCCTTCGACAGTGGAGATGAATACTCCGAATGTCTATGCCGATCAGATTGAGTACTGCTGCAGAAACTTTAAAAACCGTAACCGTGTGATCGTCAGTGTTCATCCGCATAATGACCGCGGATGCGGCGTTGCTTCTACCGAATTAGCACTCTTAGCCGGAGCTGATCGTGTGGAAGGGACTTTGTTTGGAAACGGAGAAAGAACCGGAAACGTCGATATTATCAATGTCGCAATGAATATGTTTACCCATGGCATTGATCCTAAATTAAATATGTCAGACATGAATGCGATTAAAGGAGTTTACGAACGTGTCACTAAAATGGAAGTCGGTCCAAGACATCCATATGCCGGACAGCTTGTCTTTACTGCTTTCTCAGGCAGCCATCAAGACGCAATTAATAAGGGCATGAGGGCTTATCATGAAAGAAATAGCGGTACTTGGGAAGTGCCTTATCTGCCAATTGATCCGGCAGATCTGAATCGTCAGTATGAACCGATCGTTCGTATTAACTCTCAATCTGGAAAGGGTGGAGTTGCCTTTGTGATGGATACGACTTACGGTTTCAGACTGCCAAAGGCAATGCAGCAGGATTTTTCTAAAAGTATTCAAAAGATTACCGAAGCAGAAGGTGAAATCACACCGGAAAGAATCTATCAGGCATTCGATCAGGAGTATTTAACAAAAGAAACACCGTATACTTTTGTAAGATACCGCATTGAAGATCATCATGATACAACTAGTGAAAATCCTATTAAAGTAGAAATAACCTTGATGGATCATGGGAATGAAAAAACAATTATCGGGCATGGAAACGGACCGATTGATTCCGTTAAAAATGCTTTAGATCAAAATGGCTATATTCAAACAGAATTGATTGATTATCAAGAACATGCTTTAGCTTCCGGTTCAAGTGCCAAAGCCGCGGCATATGTTCAGTTAAAAGAATCCGCAAGCGGCATCTGTGAATTTGGTGCGGGGGTCGATCCGAATATTAATATCGCTTCGATCAAAGCAATCTTCTCAGCCATGAATCGTATAGATGAAAAAATGAAAAAGTAGGTGAAACAATGAAACGATTTGTAATTTCAATCCTAGCAGAAAATTCATTTGGAGTGCTAAGCCGTGTAACCGGTCTGTTTGCCCGCCGTGGCTACAGTATCGATACACTGACTGCCGGAACCACACAGATCCCGGGAATTTCCCGCATGACAGTCGTGGCTCGTGGAGAAAGAGATGTGATTGAACAGCTCAAAAAACAGCTTAGTAAATTAGTTGATGTGGTAGAACTCTATGAATTGCCGGAAGAAGGATCGGTATTTCGAGAACTCGTCTTATTAAAAGTGGAAGTCGATGATGACAGCCGTCAGAAGGTGGTCTCAATCGTCGATTTATTTAGAGCGAAGGTCATTGATGTCGCACCGGCATCTTTAACCATCGAAGTAACAGGGGATCAATCTAAAATTAATGGATTGCTCGCCATGATGAAAGGTTTCAACATTATTGAAATGGCAAGAACCGGCTTAACCGGACTTAGCCGTGGTATCAGTGATGGAAACATAAATAATCAATAACCAAGGGGGAAAAGAAAATGGCAAAGATTTACTACGAAAGTGATTGTGATTTATCAGTATTAGACGGAAAGACAGTAGCGGTGATCGGTTATGGTTCACAAGGACATGCTCATGCATTAAACATGAAAGAATCAGGAGTGAATGTCATTATTGGATTATATGAAGGATCAAGATCTTGGAAAAAAGCAGAAGAACAAGGCTTCCAAGTATACACTTCAGCCGAAGCTGCAAAAAGAGCAGACATCGTGATGATCTTAATCAATGATGAAAAACAAGCTAAATTATATAAAAATGATATCGAACCAAACTTAAAATCAGGAGCAGCTTTAGCGTTTGCTCATGGCTTCAATATCCATTACGGATGCATTACACCGGCTAAAGATATCGATGTCTTCATGATCGCACCTAAAGGTCCGGGTCATACAGTAAGAAGTCAGTATCAAGAAGGAAAAGGTGTTCCTTGTCTGATCGCAGTTCATCAAGATGCAACCGGAAAAGCCTATGACATCGGATTAGCTTATGCATTAGCGATCGGTGGTGCCAGAGCCGGAGTATTGGAAACAACGTTCAGAGAAGAAACAGAAACAGACTTATTTGGAGAACAAGCCGTATTATGCGGTGGGGTTGTGGCTTTAATGAAAGCCGGATTTGAAACATTGGTAGAAGCCGGATATGAACCTGAAAGTGCATATTTTGAATGTATTCATGAAATGAAGTTAATCGTTGACTTAATCTTCCAAAGCGGATTTAAAGGAATGCGCTATTCGATTTCAAACACAGCAGAATATGGAGACTACATCACAGGACCTAAGATCATCACAGAAGATACTAAAAAAGCTATGAAGAAGATCTTATCAGATATCCAAGACGGAACATTTGCCAGAGATTGGTTAGTGGAAAATGAAGTAGGATGTCCTCATTTCTTAGCTATGAGAAAAAATGAAGCGAACCATCAGTCAGAAAAAACAGGGGAAGAATTACGTAAATTATATAGCTGGAATGATGACAACAAATTATTAGACAACTAAATTAAACACATCGCATTTAATGCGATGCTAGTAATGAGTAATCGATACTCATTAGTAGCTTCGTCATTTAAACAAAAGGGAGGATACAACAATGGCAATGACAATGACACAAAAAATCTTGGCAGCACATGCCGGATTAAAAGAAGTAACAGCCGGACAGCTGATTGAAGCAAAACTGGATATCGTAATGGCAAATGATATTACCGGTCCAATGGCTAAACCGATCTTTGAAGAAATGGGATCAAAGGTTTTTGATAAGGACAAGGTGGTAATTGTACCAGACCATTTTACCCCGTCTAAAGATATTAAATCTGCCGAAAATGCAAAAGCAATGAGAGAATTTGCCTGTGAACAGTGCTTAACGCATTATTATGAAATCGGACGCATGGGGATCGAACATGCTTTACTGCCGGAAAAAGGATTGGTTGTCGCTGGAGAATGCGTCATCGGAGCCGACAGTCATACATGTACCTATGGTGCTTTGGGCGCTTTTTCTACCGGTGTCGGAAGTACGGATATAGCGACCGGGATGGCAATCGGAGAATTATGGTTCAAGGTTCCATCTGCCATTAAATTTAATTTAGTAGGAAAACTTCCGCCCCATGTCAGTGGAAAAGATGTTATTTTGCATATTATCGGGATGATCGGAGTAGATGGAGCATTATATAAATCAATGGAATTCGTCGGAGAAGGCGTTTCTTCACTTACTATGGATGATCGTTTCACGATTTCCAACATGGCAATTGAAGCCGGAGGAAAAAACGGAATCTTTATCGTTGATGATCAAGCAAGAGATTACATGGCAGAACATTCCACAAAAACATATACTGAATACGCACCGGATGAAGATGCTGTATATGATGAAGAATATACGATTGACTTATCAAAGATTCGTCCGACGATTGCTTTCCCACATTTACCGGGAAATGCAAAAACGATTGATGAAGTACATGCGATGGAACCGATCAAGATTGATCAGGTTGTCATTGGCTCTTGTACAAACGGACGTATGAACGATATGCGTGAAGCTGCCGCTATCCTTAAGGGACATAAGGTTGCGGATCATGTCAGAGTAATGGTGATCCCGGCAACACAAAAAATCTATCTGCAATGTATTACCGAAGGCTTGGCAGAAATCTTTGTTGAAAGCGGATGTACATTTAATACACCAAGCTGTGGACCATGCATGGGCGGACATATGGGCGTATTAGCTGCCGGAGAAAAATGTGTCTCAACGACAAATCGTAACTTTGTTGGACGTATGGGGCATGTAGATTCAAAAGTATACCTTGCATCACCAGCAGTAGCCGCTGCCAGCGCTATTAAAGGTGTAATAGCATGCGTGGAAGATATTTAAAGGAGGAACATTATGAAAGCATTAGGAAAAGTATTCAAATATGGGGATAACGTTGATACAGATGTCATTATCCCGGCACGTTATTTAAATTCATTTGATCCTCGTGATCTGGCTGCCCACTGCATGGAGGATATCGATAAAGAATTTGTGAATAAAGTTCAGCCCGGAGATATTATTGTCGGTGGGAAAAACTTTGGCTGCGGTTCTTCTCGTGAACACGCTCCCTTGGCAATCAAAACCTGTGGGGTAAGTTGTGTTATTGCGAAATCATTTGCCCGTATCTTCTATCGTAATTCGATTAATATTGGGTTTCCGATCTTAGAATGTGATGAAGCGGCTGATGATATTGATGAAGGAAATGAAATTGAAATCGATTATGCAACAGGAATTATCTATAATAAAACAAAAGATAAACATTATCAGGCTCAGCCTTTCCCTCCATTTTTACAGAAAATGATTGAATTGGACGGATTAGTAAACTATGTGAACTCGAAAAAGAAGGAGGCACACTAATGGCTTACCAAATTACAGTGATTAAAGGGGATGGGATTGGTCCCGAAATCGTAGATGAAACAATCAAGGTTTTAGATGCTGTCGGTGAAAAATACGGACATCAATTCAATTATGAACGTGTATTGATGGGGGGAGAATCCATCGATGCCTATGGTGTTCCTATTACCGATGAAGCGATTGCTATCGCTAAAAAAAGTGATGCCGTTCTTCTAGGGGCGATTGGCGGCGATACAACCTCGTCACCTTGGTATCAGTTAGCGCCTAATCTTCGCCCGGAAGCTGGACTTTTAAAAATAAGAAAAGAGCTAGGGTTATTCGCAAACTTAAGACCTGCTTATCTTTATGAAGAATTAAAAGGTGCCTGCCCATTAAAAGAAGAAATCACAAAGGGTGGCTTCGATATGATGATTATGCGTGAATTAACCGGTGGAATCTATTTCGGTGATCGTAAAACAGAAGAAGTGAACGGGGTTAAGAAAGCTACCGATATCTTAACTTATGATGAAAACGAAATTCGCAGAATCGCAAAATGGGGATTTGATATTGCCATGAAACGTAGAAAATCAGTGATCAGTGTGGATAAAGCAAACGTTTTGGATTCATCAAGACTATGGCGTAAAGTAGTAGAAGAAGTGGCAAGGGATTATCCGGAGGTCAAATTAGAGCATATGCTGGTAGATAATTGTGCCATGCAGCTGGTTCGTGATCCAAAGCAGTTTGATGTCATCTTAACAGAAAATATGTTTGGTGATATTTTATCCGATGAAGCCAGCATGGTAACAGGCTCTATCGGTATGTTGTCAAGTGCTTCTTTAGCGGAAGGAAAATTCGGTTTATATGAACCAAGCCATGGGTCAGCACCGGATATTGCCGGAACCGGAAAAGCAAATCCAATTGCGACCATTTTATCTGCCGCAATGATGCTTCGTTATTCTTTTGATTTAGATGAAGAAGCAGCAAAGATTGAGGCAGCAGTTGGGCAAGTATTAAAAGAAGGGTATCGTACAAGCGATATTTACGAAGAAGGAACAAAGAAAGTAACAACAAGTCAAATGGGTACATTAATTGCCCAAAGAGTATAAGAGGGGGAACAAGGATGAAAAGTGATAACGCAAAAAGCGGTGTAGAGCGTGCACCACACCGTTCATTATATAATGCATTAGGATATACCGAAGAAGAATTAGCACGTCCATTGATCGGTGTTGTAAATTCTTATAATGAAATCGTACCCGGACATATGAATCTTGATAAAATTGCGGAAGCCGTAAAAAAAGGCATCTATTTAGCCGGAGGAACACCGGTAGAAATACCGGCTATCGCAGTCTGTGACGGAATTTCAATGGGACATGTGGGAATGAAATATTCATTAGCGACTCGTGAATTGATTGCCGATTCCACAGAAGCGATGGCGATTGCTCATCAATTTGACGGACTGGTTATGATTCCTAACTGTGATAAGAATGTTCCGGGATTATTGATGGCGGCAGCCCGTGTCAATATTCCGACAATCTTTGTCAGCGGCGGACCAATGCTAGCAGGGAAAGCCTTGGACGGTAAACGTACTTGCTTATCATCTTTGTTTGAAGCAGTCGGACAATTTAATGCCGGTAAAATGACAGCAGAAAAATTAAGAGAGTTTGAAAATAAAGCCTGTCCTACCTGTGGTTCTTGTTCGGGAATGTACACCGCTAATTCAATGAACTGCTTAACTGAAGTTTTAGGAATGGGATTAAAAGGAAATGGGACAATTCCAGCGGTTTACTCTGAAAGAATTCGTTTAGCTAAACATGCCGGAATGCAGATCATGGAGCTTGTGAAAAAAGATATTAAACCAAAAGATATTATGAATGAAAAAGCCTTCATGAATGCCTTAGCTGTGGATATGGCTTTAGGCTGTTCAACGAACTCTATACTTCATCTTCCTGCTATTGCTTATGAGGCAGGGGTGCAACTAGATTTAGAAGTCGCTAATCAAGTGAGCTTAAGAGTTCCGAATTTATGTCATTTAGCGCCAGCCGGAGATACCTTTATTGAAGATTTAAATGATGCCGGCGGAATTTATGCAGTCATGAATGAATTAAATAAAATCGGTGTTTTGAATACCGATATCATTACCTGTACCACAAAAACAGTGGCAGAAAATATCGAGGGCTGCATCAACCTGGATCCAACGATTATTCGTCCTGTAGAAGAGCCTTATTCAAAAACAGGCGGTATCGCTGTTTTAAAAGGAAATCTGGCAAAAGACGGGGCAGTGGTAAAACAGTCAGCGGTCGCTAAAGAAATGCTTGTGCATACAGGACCAGCCAGAGTGTTTAACTCAGAAGAAGAAGCGATCGAAGCGATTCGCTCAAATAAAATTGTTAAAGGTGACGTAGTAGTAATCCGTTATGAAGGACCTAAAGGTGGACCGGGTATGCGTGAAATGCTTTCACCAACATCTGAGATTGCCGGAATGGGCTTAGATAAAGATGTTGCCTTAATTACAGACGGACGCTTCTCTGGCGCAACTCGAGGGGCATCCATCGGACACATCTCACCAGAAGCTGCCGTGGGTGGAACGATTGCCTTTGTTGAAGAAGACGATATGATTCATATCGATATTCCAAATCATATTTTAGAAGTACAAATCAGTGATGAAGAACTAGAAGCACGCAAAGTGGGATGGAAACCAAAAACACCATCGATTACAACGGGTTACTTAAAACGTTATGCCGCTTTAGTCACTTCAGCGAATACAGGAGCCGTATTAAAAGTACCAGAAGAAAAGTAAGGGGGAATAAATATGTTGATGACAGGATCACAGATCGTTATTGAATGTCTTTTGGAACAAGGCGTAGACACTATTTTCGGATATCCGGGAGGAACTATTTTAAATGTCTATGATGCCTTATACCAATATCGCGATAAGCTGACGCATATTTTGACCTCACATGAACAGGGAGCTTCCCATGCCGCAGATGGGTATGCCCGTTCAACGGGAAAAGTAGGGGTATGCATGGCAACTTCCGGTCCGGGAGCTACTAATTTAGTAACCGGATTAGCTACGGCTTATATGGATTCTGTACCTGTTGTTGCGATTACATGCAACCAGATAACCGATTTGATCGGTAAAGACAGTTTTCAAGAAGTGGATATTATGGGAATGACAATGCCCATTACCAAACATAATTATATGATTAAAGATATTCGTGATTTGGCACCGGCGATCAGAAAAGCCTTTAAAATTGCCGCATCAGGAAGACCGGGACCGGTTCTTGTTGATATTACTAAAGATGTGACAGCCGCTAAATATGAATATGTAAAAATGCCAAAACAAGAAAAAGAAATGGCGAAGGATACATTTACTTTAGATCAAATCGATCAGGCTGTCGAGATGATCAAGGCTTCCAAGCAGCCGTTTGTTATGAGTGGGGGAGGAGTAATCATCAGCGAAGCAACCGATGAACTGAAAACTTTTGTTGAGCTGGTTGATGCCCCTGTTTGTGATACGTTAATGGGTAAAGGAAGTTACCCGAATACCTGTTCACGTTATACCGGCATGATTGGAATGCACGGAACAAAACCCACTAACTTTGGGGTTAGTCAATCTGATTTATTGATCGTTATCGGTGCTAGATTCAGTGATCGTGTGACCGGGAATACTGAAACCTTTGCCAGTCAGGCAAAGATCATTCACATCGATATTGATGAAGCCGAAATCGATAAGAATATCAAGGTGGATCATGCCATTGTCGGTGATGCTAAAGAGATTCTGAAAGTGTTGAACAGCCGTTTAGAAAAACAAGAGCATTCATCATGGATGAACACAATTCAGAAGTTAAAAGAAAAATATCCGTTAACTTATGATGAATCTGTTTTAACCGGTCCTTATATTATCGAAACGATTGACCGTGTGACAAACGGAGAAGCCTTGATGGTCACCGAAGTCGGACAGCATCAGATGTGGGCGGCACAGTATTTTAAATATAAACACCCTCGTCAGCTGATTACTTCAGGCGGTTTAGGAACAATGGGATTTGGTTTAGGTGCAGCCATTGGGACAAAGTTGGGGAACAGAGAAAAAACCGTGTTTAATATTGCCGGTGACGGATGCTTCAGAATGAATTTAAATGAGATGGCAACCGTATGCCGCAATCATATTCCTCTGATTCAGGTAGTATTGAATAATCAGGTATTAGGAATGGTACGTCAGTGGCAGACGCTATTCTACGATCAGCGTTATTCACATACAATCTTAAATGATGGTGTAGACTTTGTAAAATTGGCGGAAGCCTTTGGGGCAAAAGCATATCGTGTTACAAAGAAAAAAGAATTAGAAGGCGTGATCAAAGAAGCGATTGCTTTAAATGCTCCTGTTTTAATTGAGTGTGTCATTGATCAAGATGATAAAGTATGGCCGATGGTAGCACCGGGAGGCGCTATTGCGGAAACCTTTACAGATGAAGATTTAAATAAGTAATAACTCTGCGATACAGCAGAGTTTTTTACTTTAGGGATAAATTCAACCACGCAGAACAATGACATAAAAAAATTTAACCCAAAAACAATTAGCTGAGAAGCTTAATGTTTCAGATCGTGCCGTAAGTAAGTGGGAAAGAGGAGTTTGCTTAATGGATATCTCGCTATTAAAGCCTTTAAGTTCACTGCTGGGTGTCAGCGTTATCGATCTTTTATCAGGTGAGATTGTACCTGAACTAGAGAGGAATGAGCGGTATGAAGAAAGCATTGCAGATCTCGCAAAAATGAATGAGATGAAATCAAAAGCGTTTGGAGTAAATGGTTTTTTATTCGCTTATCTGTTTTTTATTATTTATATAGTCATCAAGGGTATTTATTTTTACGATATTATCAGTATTTTAATGTTCTTTTTATCTTTTAAATTCTATCACTTATATCAGTTAGATCATGACCAGAAAAATAAAACGATGAGCTGGATCACCTTTTTTGTAGGACTGTTCCTATTATTGTTTTTCTTATATAAAACTTGGTAATTGTTTAAAAAAACTCCTAAATTCTTTAGAAATATTTTCATATAATTTGACTTTAATTTAAGGCTTTTATTGTATCCTGTAAGCAAGGCAGGAGGGAAATAAAAACTATGGAAAGTCAATTGAGTGTTTTTGATGCAATCATTGATATGCTGTGTTTAAAACCAATATTTATGATCGGAATTATATTGTTGTCGGTGGTGTTATTTGCATTGCTTAAGAAAGAGAATAAGCTACCTAAAACCAAAATTATCATTGCTTCATTTTTATTGTATTATTATGTATGTATCGTTTTATATAATGTGGTGGGAATACCAACCGTCAGTGAAATCATGCGTGTCACTGGTTTAGGGGAATCTTTGTTTAACCCAAATATCAGTCTGATTCCCTTAGTTGGTGGTGTCAGTCTGGAATTTATCTTAAATATCTTTTGTTTTATCCCACTGGGATTTCTTAGTCCCTTTGTCAGTCAGTCTTTTAATAAGATGAAAAACGTTGTTGCATTGGGCTTTGGCTTATCATTGGCAATCGAATTAAGCCAGTTATTTACGCTGTATCGCGCAACGGATATTAATGATTTGATTGCCAATACTTTTGGTGCTTTGCTTGGATTCTTTTGTTATCAGATTATTTTAAAACTAAAAGTAAAAGAGACACCGTCATCAAGTAGTAAGGCTGCTCAGCGTTTGCCAATCATCGTGATCGTGACAGCTTTTGTAATCGTGTTTATGGGTTAAATGAGTAAATGTAACATAACCACTGTTTTTATTAAAATATGTTTTGCCTGTTGCCTTGGAGTACACTCCAAACGCTATACTATCATTGAAAGAAATAGATAGAGGAGGAAAAAATATGAAAACATGGTTAATTACTGGCTGTTCAAGTGGGATTGGAGAAGGAATCGCTAAAGCGGTACTAAAAAAGGGAGACCAAGCAGTGGTCACAGCTCGAAATCCCGAAAAATTATCAGACTTGGTAACAGAATACCCCAAGACAGCTTATGCAGTCGCTTTGGATGTGACCGATAAAGAAAGCATTACAAACGCCGTCAAAGAAGCTTTGGCTAAATTTGGTACAATTGATGTTTTAGTCAACAATGCCGGATATGGTTATCGCTCTTCAGTAGAAGAAGGAGAGATTGAGGGTGTCAATCAGTTATTCAATACAAACTTTTTTGGACCTATCGAATTAATTAAAGAAGTATTGCCAACTTTGAGAGCTAATAAAAGCGGAGCCATTATCAATGTTTCGTCTATTGCAGCAGTTCGTTCAGGTGTTGGCTCTGGGTATTATGCCGCTAGTAAAGCAGCCTTGGAACTGATGACGGATGGATTGGCAAAAGAACTGAAACCATTGGGGATTAAAGTCATGATTGTCCAGCCGGGCTCATTCAGAACACATTTCTATGATACGTCATTGAAAGGAACAGAAAAGAAGATTGAGGATTACGCTGAAACAGCCGGAAAAACACGTAAAGAAAATGTTGTTAATCTGAAAAATCAGCCGGGAGATCCGATTAAAGGCGGAGAAGTTATTGTTGAAGCAGTTGAACGTGAAGATTATCCCTTTAGGTTATTATTAGGAAGTGATGCAGTCCGAATTGTTTCAGACGCATTACAGGAAAGAATCAAGGAAATTGATAACTATAAAGAGATCAGTACAAAATCAGATTATTAAGAGACCATGAGCCGGTCTCTTTTAAATTTGTAAGCGCTATGCAGTGTATGCTATAATGGGGGCGAAAGAAAGAGGAATGATATGAAAACAGAAAGATTAATTCTAAGAAGATTTACATTAGAAGACTATCAGGATTTATATGAATATTTATCACAGCCAGAGGTTGTGAAATATGAACCTTACGATGTCTTTACTTTGGAAAAAGCAAAAAATGAAGCAGTTAAACGATCAGTTAATCCGGCTTTTTGGGCAGTTTGCCTGCAAGAAAGCGGAAAATTGATCGGCAATATATATTTTGAAAAGCAGGATTTTGATACATGGGAATTGGGTTATGTGTTTAACCTACATTTCCAAGGCAAGGGATATGCTTCAGAAGCCGCTCGAGCTTTGATAAATGATGCGTTTATTAATCAGGGTGCTCACCGTGTAGTAGCGATGTGTAATCCGGAAAATACAGCTTCATGGAAACTGATGGAACGATTAAACATGCGCAGAGAGGCTCATCATATCAAAAACATTTGGTTTTTTAAAGATGAAAATAGGAATCCGATCTGGCAGGATACATTTGAGTATGCCATCTTAAAAGAAGAATGGATAAAAGAGTAGAAGTGTAATGCTTTTACTTTTTTTATAAAAGTTCTAAAAAGCCCTTGACTTAGAGTTAACTCCAAGTGTTAATCTATAGATGTTCATTCAATAGACATGCGATTGGAGGGATTTATATGACCATTGAAGAATTAAAAGAAATGCAAAGAAAAAATCACTACTCTTTTGTAGCGAGTTCACAAGATTATCTTTATACGGCGAATGACAGTGGAACAACGCCGATCTTATACAAAGCCGTTAAGCATCGTTATTATTTCAAAGATGCCGTTATTTTAGAATGCCGTGTTGGCAAAGCAACAGCAATATTGCTGGCTAGAAGCCGCATTCAATACTTACATGCCCATGTAATCAGCCGTCCGGCTAAAGAAATTTTGGATCGTTATCACATCTGTTATACGTATGATCATGAGGTGGAATATATTGAAAATATTTGTAAAGACCGCATCTGTGCGATGGAAGAAGACTTACTGGAAATCTATGATTTAGAGGAAGGATTTAAGATTATCGTTCAGCATTTAAGTAAGTCAATGAACGCATTATTGTGGAAGCTGACGGCTTAATAATACCAAAGAGGATAGGGAGACCTATCTTTTTTAGATATAGAAAAAGATCCCGCAGGATCTTAAATCATAAATAAACCGTCTTGAGTGCAGTAATAATAAAGTTTGCTTCCTCTTTTTCTTGGCATACGCAATGCTCCGGATTGTTCGGGATACAGCTTGACAAGCATTACCCGATCATACATCATCAAAGCGACAAAAGAAAGGTAATGATCTTTGTTCATCGGATGATCAAACGTAATATAGTCCTCACCGTCACTTTCAGTAATATTTAAATGGTGTAAGTCATCAGGCTTATTTATTTCTAAGGGTTCAAGTTTACGTCCGCAGCAGGCAATGTCAATGGTATTCATCGCATAGATAATATTGCCGCAGATGGGACACACATAAAATTTAATTTGCTTCATATTTCCTCCGTCTAGGACGTTGCATGAAAGTTCTCCGGAAAGAATATCCTCAACACTTACACCAAACAGATTGGCTAATGAAGGAAGCAGACTGATATCAGGACAGCCGATTTCAGTTTCCCTTAGTTAAAAATATCAATCCGATTTTTAATCAATTTTTCCGATAAAGCGATAGTATATCTCGATTTCCTGTGTTCTTTCGCCTTTGCGGTATCAATCCTGTCTTCTGGCTTTGATTTCTCCAACAGTAACAAGTGCTTATGTTTTTCCTTTAGTTCCGTATTATCCAGCATATCACGGAGTATGGTGGTGTTATTCTGCTTGTCCAGTTCTTCCACCATTTTCAGTGTCGGGGCGGCCTGCCTGTGTAGCCAATTCAACGCCTTTTGCAGAGTGAACGGCTCCGGCTCGATTTTCTTTCTTAATTTTCGTATGAACGAAGTTAGATTATTAGGGTCTGCCGGATAATCATATCCCCATACATTTTCATAAATCTGTTCTTTGGTAGAAACCTGCTCTTTATGAGAAATGAGAAAATAAAGTAAATCAAATTCCTTTGCTGTCAAAAAAATCTCATTATCATTTTTATCTTTTGCAATACGGGTATATGGGTTAAGTGTAAAATCATGTCGCATTCCTGTATATTCCACAAAACTATCAGGAAAGCATTGTTTTAGATAGTTTGCTATGTCTGTAATCATATTCTCACCTATATCCTCAGCAACTAAAATCAATATTTTCCCATTATCATCACTCCCGTTGCTTATATGCCCCTATATCACAGCTCAATGCCGCAGTTTTTTCCGTTTTTTGATTATTTCACGAGCGGCAGATATTTTTTTAGCCTTTTCATTCCGTAACTCTACTTCCAGAAAACATTCGTCTAATATGCACCTTCTCTTTTCCTGATACAGACAGTCTATACAATTTTTTTCAATCTTACGTGGCCCAATCTTGTACGGCATATCCAGTATCCTCACTTCTGTAATTCATTACAAAATTATCCAATTCCTCATTTATCGGCGCATTGTATAGCTTTAATGTTGAATGTTTTCCCACATTATTTGCCAGTACGCCTAATATAGACTTCACATCTGTTCTTGTATTATCTGTCTCCAAATCTGCGTCATAAGCGGTATAGCTGAAAAATCGAACCTGCTCTACCGCAGACGAGATATCGGAAATATAGATTTTCCTTTGTTCTATTCCTTCCTGCCCTTTTCATCAAATATTTATCTCAGTCCTTTTTTGCATCAAGTTTTGTATGCAGTTGTAAAAGTACAAATCTGGCAATCGGCTGTGCAATACACATTTCAACAAATAATGAGATTGCAAAGTTTCTAGGCCACTTATAGAAAAACATCTGTATCGGTTCTAAAGTGATAGAGCGTGTTCCAATCCATGTTCCGATTACAGTCAGAAAAATAGACATCATCAATACCGTACATAAAATATTCACCACAATATGAGAACGGAAACTGTCGCCTTTTGATACAATCAAAGCTGTCATTTTTTCCGCCGGTATATATGTGATAAGTACAATCACAATCACGCTCACCCAAATAAACGGGAGAACCGTCAATACGTTCTGCCATACATAAAGGTGAAATCCTGCTTCAAAACAGGTAATAAGCGGTGCGATAATGTTCACAGAGATAATAGAAACAACCCCCATAAATAGTGCAAATTCTTTTTTGTTGCGTGGTAATTTCTTGTAAAAATCCATTTTTATCAATCCTCCTAAAAATCAAAAAGTGTAATAGAATAACAGTTCAGACAGTACAATACTCTCCAATATTCAAGATGTTTTGGCAGGAATACGACAAACAAAAAAACAGCGTAGAAAAATCAAAATTCTACGCTGTCCGCTGTTTGACTGCTTAATTCTACCAAAATTTTCTGATATTGTCAATCAAAAAATCAATCCAGATAGTTCCCGACTGGAGATGTATTGTACTGTTTTTTTATCTCAAGAATAACCGAACCATCAGCCTGTCGTTCTTCTGAGAGAATTTTATATTTTGTATGATTTTTCTCTAAATGTTCCTTGTATTTCTTTACTTCTTCATCGACTGCTTTGACCGCATACTCATGGTCATAATCCTCTTTCAAAAGGAAATGCAAGGTCTGTGTAATACACGCTGATTTAATCCTCTTCATCTCATACCTCCCACATTCTTGATACCTATATTTTAACGCTGAATTTTATTTTTCGTAAGTTTAAATTTAATTTTTGGCGTTTTGTGCAGACAGATATGAGGTGATTTTTATGCAATTTTAAGCAGAGCAGTATCTTTCTTTTAATATGCATATTTTGTCCGTTTCTGGCTTTGAAAGAATACTTCCCAGCCTATGATTTGTAAAGGGTGCCTCCGGCATTGCTTACGCAACAAGCCCTTGACAAACCATAAGCTGTTAAGTGTAGGATAATCAAGCAGAAATGGAACACTCTGCTGTTTTACAGCTTTGAAAAGGAGATAGTGTTTCGCTTATGCAGTATCTCTTAGCATAATAACAAGTTCTTTTATCTGCAAGCAGGTATTTCATGGATTGTTTCTAATATCCTTTTGTTTGAGAAACTCCGCGTTCCCATTTAGAAACGGTGCGATCACTGATTAATAGTTGATCTGCCAATTCTTTTTGAGTCATCTTCTTTTCCTTGCGTAAAGCTAAAATTAACTGTCCTACTTTTAAACTGTTCATAACAACACCTCCTCTATCATTGTAGCAAATTCCTTCCTTTATACAACCAACGCTCCGGCGAATTAAACAAAAATAACGAAATTACCTAATGACAGATAATTTCGTTATTTACGCTTTTTTTACTTTTCTTGGAAAGACGACAAACAATCCATACGTTCTTTAATACGCACTTTATTTTCTTCGTTCAACGCTCTGAAGCCTTGAAGAATTTCATATTCATCTTCGCGAAGTTGAATCCATGTATCATTCTTTATAATTGGTGCCGGATTATCCGTTTTACCAAGCAAATAGTCAGTTGAAGTATCTAAACGAGTAGCAATTTCTCCAAGCACATCAGCTTTTGGAACATTGATATCATTTTCATATTTAGATAGCATTGACTTTGTTATACCTACAGACTTCGCTAAAGAAATTTGCGTAATGTTTAATTCTTGTCGTAATCCAACGATTCTTGACCCTAATTTCTTCATTTTATACCCTCATTTTTTTTAAAAACTTTAATCATATTATATACGATTCATATAGAAAATACGATAAAATCTCTAAACTTGTATGAAAATAAATTATTTGTTTCTCTTTTTCCTTTATTATCATATTTTCTGTTAGCTATTTGGAAACAATAGCATACACCAAACTAATATTAACACTAAATAGTTTATTGGTACAGTCTTATTATGGTTCGAAATTGTAAAGTTACTTTTAAGAATTGAATTTTTTATAATTTTTTTGTTCAAATATAACGAATATGGTATGATATAGATATATATAAATTATAAATACGGGGAGAATAATATGGATATATTAGAAAGGCTAAAATTTTATGAACCATTATTTAATCAATGGAATGTCGATGAGATTATAACGTGTGAAGGTGATATCACTTGGTGTAAAATAAAAATCGAAGGATTTAGCGAAACACAGACTAAATTATTAAAAGTAAAAACATTAATGGCAGCTAAGAGCGATGATAATGATCAGAAGATGAATGAACTTGATAAAGCGTATAAGCAGGTACTAAGCAATTATGAAATAGAAGACTTGGATTTTACCAATACGCCCTATATCAATGAAGAGCATTATTATATAGAAGAAGATGACTGCATTTTAGGAATGGATATCTGCTTTTTAATGAAGGAAGATGAGATCATTGAAGAAGTGGAAGAAATACCGTCTACGCCAGAAGGCATCTATGAATTAGGTTTAAAATATTTTTATGGAAATGGAAAGCTGCATGATGAAATTAAAGCGGCGGAGCTGTTTAAGCACGCGGCTATCCTAGGCTTTCCTCCTGCTCAATGTATTTTAGGGTATTGCTATGAAATGGGACAGGGAGTAGGCGAAGACTTGTCAGAAGCGATTCACTGGTATACTGCCGCAGCTAATAATGGGGATGATGTCGGACAATGCAATTTAGCGTATTGCTATGAAATGGGACGCGGAGTAGAAAAAAACTTTGAGGAAGCGGTGAAATGGTATCAGGCTTCAGCAGAACAGGGTTATGCACGAGCATTATGCAATCTAGGGCATTGCTATGAATATGGGATCGGAATCGAAAAGGATCATCAAAAAGCGTTTGAATATTATACAAAAGCGGCAGAAAAGAATTTCACACCGGCTAAATGGTGCATTGGCGCTTGTTATGAATTTGGGATTTATGTGAATCCGGATCCGGAAAAATCTTTTGAATGGTATTTAAAAGCCGCAGAAGATGGATATGAAAGAGCGCAGTTCAATGTCGCCTACTGTTATGAATTCGGAGAAGGCATCGAACAGAACATGGATGCTGCCATCGAATGGTATGTGGCTGCCAGCAATCAGGATTATGCACCGGCATTATGTAATTTAGCGTATTGCTATGAAAACGGCAATGGAGTTGAAAAGGATATAAAAAAAGCGAATGAGCTTTATGAACGTGCTGCTTATCAAGGGTATCCAAGAGCGATGTATAATCTTGCTTACAACTATGAAAATGCCATTGGTTTAGAAGAAAATATTGAACGTGCAGTTGTCTTATACCGTCAGGCAGCAGAAGCGAATTATCCGCAGGCACAGTGTAAATACGGATATTGCTTAGAAGTAGGCTTTGGAGTTGAAAAAGACGAAGCCTTGGCATGTGAATACTATCGTCGTGCGGCTGATCAAGGAGATCCGATTGGAGCATGCAATTTAGGGTATTGCTACGAAAGTGGAATCGGGGTAGAAAGAAATGCCGACGAAGCTTTTAAATATTATGAGCAGTCTGCAAAAGAAGGCTATCCACGTGGTCTGGCAAACTTAGGTTATTTCTATGAAGTGGGATTAGGCTGTAAAGCCGATCCGCAGATTGCCGTTTCCTTATATCGTCAGGCGGCAGAACAAGGCTATGCAGTAGCTCAATGTAACTTAGGTTATTGTTATGAAGTGGGAATCGGGGTTGAAATCAATTATGATGAAGCCTTCAAATATTATGATATGGCAGCCAAGCAAGATTATCCGCGCGCTATTTCATGTATCGGGTATTGTTATGAAGCGGGTCAGGGATGCGAGCAGGATGAGAAAAAAGCGACCGATTATTATCGAAAAGCATCTGACTTTGGCTATCCGGTAGCTCAATGCAATTTAGGGTATTGCTATGAAGTTGGAATTGGGGTTGAAGAAGATGCCAAGCAGGCGGTTCACTTCTATCAGTTGGCAGCAGAACAAGGCTATCCCCGTGCCCAATGTAATTTAGGACTTTGCTATGAAGTGGGGCGTGGTACTCAAAAGAATATGGAAGAAGCGGTAAAATGGTATATTGCCGCCTCTAATCAGCATTATCCACGTGCGATGTATAATTATGCCTGCTGTTTAGAAAACGGTGATGGTGTAGAAGCGAATATGGAAGAAGCGTTTGTTTGGTATAAAAAAGCGGCGGATGCAGGATTTGCCAGAGCCCAGTGTGTAACAGGCTACTGCTATGAAATGGGAGAAGGAACTACAAAAGACCTTACTCAGGCACTTCATTACTATACTTTATCGGCTGAAAATGAGGATGCAGTCGGGCAATGCAACTTAGGCTATATGTACGATTACGGAATCGGAACAGAAAAAAATATTGATTTGGCATTTAAATGGTATCAAGCTTCTGCCCAGCAAGGCTATCCGCGTGCCCAATGTAATTTAGGCTATTGCTATGAAGTGGGAGACGGTGTCGAGGCGGATCTCAAAATGGCTGCTGAATGGTATCAAAAAGCAGCAGATCAGGATGATATTAATGCCTGCTGTAATCTAGGAGTTTTCTTTGAATTTGGTAAAGGTGTGGAACAATCTTATGAAAAAGCGGTGGAATACTATCAAAAAGCCGCTGATATGAATTCGGGCAGAGGGATGACTAACTTAGGGGTTATGTATGAAAACGGCTATGGGGTTGATAAAAATCCGGATAAAGCCGTAGAATTATATCGCCGCGCCTCTGACCTTGGTTATGCCAGAGCTACTTGCTTTTTAGGGTATTGCTATGAAACGGGAATCGGAGTCGAAGTCGATCTTAAAAAGGCGATTGAACTATATCAAAGCAGTGCAGATGCAAAATTTCCGCAAGGAATCTATAACTTAGCTTGCTGTTATGATTTTGGAACCGGTGTGGAAAAAGATGAAGCAAAAGCTGTTGTGCTTTATCAAGAAGCCGCAGATTTAGGTCATATTACAGCGATCAATAATTTAGGAGTCAACTATGAAAACGGGACCGGTGTCAAAAAGGATGAAGCAAAAGCAGTAGAACTTTATGCCAAAGCAGCCCGTCAGGGAAATCGTATTGCTAAAAGTAATTTAGGACACTGTTATGAAAAAGGTATTGGTGTTAAAAAGGATTTAGATGAAGCGATTCGCTGGTATCAGGAAGCTATAGATGATGGGTACGAAGAAGCTGTTGAGAAACTGGAAAACGTCAAAAAAGAAAAAGCAGAACAAGAAAAAAATAAGAAAAAGGGACTCTTTGGTTTCCTTAAAAAATAGAAGGACTGCTGGTGAAGCCGGCGGTTTTTCTTTAGTAATTAATAGTAATTCAGGAGAATTCTTGGTATGATAAACAAGGTAGGAGGTAGGTTATGAGTAAAGCTTTCTTTTTTGATATTGATGGGACATTGTTAGATACTCCGCATGGACTCATTGATATTTCACCGGTGAATAAAGCCGCTATTTTAAAACTTCAGCAAGAGCATTTGGCATTCATTGCGACGGGAAGAACAAAATGTTTTATTGTAAAGCCGATTCGAGATTTCCCTTTTAGTGGCTTTGTGACATGCAATGGAGCTTATGTGGAATATAAAGGAAAATGTATCTTTAAGCAAAAAATTTCTCAGTCTGCTGTTAAAGCGCTGATACAGGTATGTGATCAATATGGTTTTGATTACTATATTGAAGGCTATGATCATATTTATGTAAATGATAAAAATAGAAAAAGCATCCAGGATTTCAGCAGACGCTGGGAAATGGATGCAGAAACGATGGTGGATAGCTTCGATGAAAAGGATATTGAAGCGTATATTGCAATGGTTAAGGTTCAAGATCCTAAAGAATTTAAGTTAGTCTATGACTTGCTGGGAGAACATTTTGACATTGCTCAGCATCCTAATCAGCTTTCCTTTGATCTTAATATCAAGGGGATTAATAAAGGAGTAGGAATCATTGAACTGACTAAAGCATTAGCCATTGATATTAAGGATACCTATGCTTTTGGTGATGGAAATAATGATCTTGAAATGCTAAGTGTTGTGGGGCACGGTATAGCGATGGAAAATGCTGTGGAAGCATTGAAAGAAATTGCCGAATACATCAGTGATGATGTGGGATCAGATGGTGTAGCCAAAGCGTTAAAGCATTATCAGTTTATTTAGAAAGGTTGGAATTTCCAACCTTTTTAGATGTAGATAAATAAGCCGATGACACCACATAAGCTCATCATGACAATCGGATTCACCTTATATTTTCTTAATAAAAATAAGGCAGCTCCAAATACCAGCATTGCCAGCAAATCCCCATGAACAGAGCTGTTTAAAGTGGAAGTACCAAAAAAAGTCAGCAGCAGAATCGTAAAGGCGGCAGAGACGATCAAGCCTAAAGAAGTGGCTTTCAATGATTTGAGGATCTCAAAAATATATATGGAATGTTTATATTTCTTGAAGAACTCATAAAGCAAGGTCGAAATAAGGATTCCACACAGGATACATCCTACAGTGGCAACAATAGCGCCGGGAATGCCTGCAATTTGAATCCCGACAAAAGTAGAGGTGTTCACCGCTAAGGGACCCGGTGTCATTTGTGAAATAGTAATAATATCGGTAAATACTTTTTCACTGATCCATCCCTGTGTTAAAACAACCTGCTGCTGAATCATCGGTATGATCGCATAACCGCCACCGATGCTGCATAGACCGATTTTTAAAAAGGTCATAAATAGATTAAACATGCTTTTGCCTCCTTTTAACAACCGGCTGCATAAATAAGAAGAAAACACTGATTAAAGAACTGATAATCAGGATCAGCATGACATTGACATTAAAAAAAGCATTGGCAATAAAAGCAGCGGGAACCAATAGATTTAATAATACCGATTTTTCTTCTAAGATCATTTTATACATATCAATAATCAAATCGACGATCAGAGCGGCAACACCGGCTTGCATGCCTTTTAAGATTGCGGCGATATAGAGATTATTGGAAAATGCCACATACCAAGTAGATATGAAGCTGAGAATGATGATGGGTGGAAGAATCGAACAAAGACTGCTGATGAGGATGCCGATCCAGCCGGCAGTGCGTTTTCCTGCTAAGATACTTAAATTGATTGCGATTGCTCCCGGAGAGGATTGAGCAATGGCAGCCATCTCCATCAGTTCTTCCTCACTGAATAATTTTTTTTGCTCGACGAAGTATTTTCTGATCATCGGGATGACCACATACCCTCCGCCAAAAGTAAACGTGCTGATAAATAGATTGACATAACACAGCCATAAATAAAAACGAATTTTCTCTTTCATAGAACTCCTTTCTTTGTATGCAAGGTTTATTATAAAAGTTGCTTTGCCATTTGTGAAATGATAATATACAGGGAGAGACATGAATAAAATTCATGACAAAAAGGAGCTTTATATGAACCTTAAACACTATCTTATTTTTAGAGAAGTCGCTAAAACGGAAAATTTTACCCGTGCCGCAGAAAATCTGTTTTTAACCCAATCAGCCGTTTCTCATGCAATGAAAGAATTAGAAAGTAAAGTCAATACGCCTTTATTTGAAAGAATGCATAAAAGTGTGAAGCTGACAAAAAGCGGAGAACTACTTTTAAAAGAAGTCCTCCCTCTGCTTGAAGAGATGGAACGCTTAGAGGCTCGTTTAGGGGAATTGAAGGAAGCAGCGCCGCTTTCTATTTCCAGCTGTATTACCTTTGCCCAAATTTGGCTGCCACGCTATATTGAGCAGTTTCAAAGTATGCATCATACCAAAGTACAAGTAGAGATTAACAGTGCAGCTTCAGCGTTAAAAGCATTATTAGAGGGAAGAGCGGATGTTGCTTTTATTGAAGGGGCATTGCCGTCACAGTCTTTTTTAATGACTCCGATTTTAAATTATGACATTGGGGCTTATGTGTCACCTAATACAGCGATTCATAGTAAATTATCGCTTAAAGCATTGCTGGAGCATCGCTTACTGTTAAGAGAACGCGGAAGTGCAGTACGGGAAACTTTTGAATCAGCCGTGACATTGGCGGGTTATCAGCTTTTTGCTCAGTGGGTGAGTGTGGATTCACAAACCTTGATCGAAGCAGCAAAAATGGGATTAGGCATTGCAATTTTACCTAAAGTATTGGTTCAGCAGGAGTTAAAACAAAATACTTTGATAGAATTAGTGATTACAGATTTAAATCTGAGCAACCCAATTACGATGGTAATGAATAAGAATAAAAAGATGACACCGATGCTGGAAGCATTTTGTGCGAATATACCGCATGATATCTTGTTATAATAGAGATGAAGGAGAAAATCAAATGGAGTATAAAACAATTACACCGCAGACTGCAAAAGAAATGATCGATCATGAAAAAGTGACGATCGTAGATGTTCGTGAAGAAGAGGAGTATGCAGCAATGCATATCCCGGGATCCATCCTGCTTCCCTTAGGAACGATTACACAAGCAGCAGCGGAATCATTAAAAGATCTCGATGAAAAGATTTTAGTCTATTGTCGCAGCGGAAAAAGAAGTGCGGCGGCATGTGAACAGCTTGAAAAAATGGGCTATCAGAATGTGTATAACTTTGGTGGAATTTTAGATTGGCCCTATGAAATCAACCGATAAGGATTGCAGAGCTGCAATCTTTTTTAATTTATAAATGTTGATTTTGTGAAAGGGTTTTCGTTTGTAAAGGAGTGAAAATCAAGCTGTTTTAGTTATAAAAAAAGTGTAAAATTTTGAAAAAAATGTTCTTTTGGCGATTCACTTTAAAAATAAGAAAAAGTATGATAAAATCAATATAAATAAGAGCTAGTTTGATTTGCATTTCACGGGGTTTAAAAAAATATTTTAAGTGTAAGCGCTTAATGTCAAAAAGGAGGTAAAAAAGCTATTGTATTTTTTTTCACAAGATGATAAACTACGTGTGTAAATCAAATTAAATATTTCACAAAAAACATACGGAGGTGTGATCATGGCAGAAAAAAAAGTTGCCAAAGTAGAAGAAATGACAAATGAACAAGTGGATGCTTATGTAGATGGTCTAGTAAGCAAAGCCTTAGTTTCATTGGAAAAATTTAGACGTTTAGATCAAGATGCAGTAGACTATATCGTAGCAAAATGTTCAGTTGCTGGATTAGATCAGCATGGTGTTTTAGCAGAAGCTGCTATCAAAGAAACTGGCAGAGGGGTATTTGAAGACAAAGCCGTTAAAAACTTATTTGCCTGCGAATACGTAAACTCTAATTTACGTCACTTAAAAACAGTAGGAATCATTAATGAAGATCCACTAACTGGAATCACTGAAATTGCTGAACCGGTTGGGGTAGTGTGTGGAATCATCCCTACAACAAACCCAACTTCTACAGTTATCTTTAAATCATTAATCGCTTTAAAAACAAGAAACCCAATCATCTTCTCATTCCATCCATCTGCTCAACAATGTTCTAAGTTAGCAGCTATTTGTATGAGAGATGCAGCAGTTGCAGCCGGAGCTCCGGAAGATTGTATTCAATGGTTGGATTTACCAACTCCATCAATGTATGCAACAACTTCATTAATGAATAATGATGGTATCGCTACAATCCTGGCAACAGGTGGTAACGCAATGGTTAAAGCTGCTTATTCTTGCGGTAAGCCAGCATTAGGTGTAGGAGCCGGAAATGTGCCTGCATACTTAGAAAAAACTTGTAATATCAAACGTGCAGTGAATGACGTTATCTTATCAAAATCTTTTGATAACGGGATGATCTGTGCCTCTGAACAAGCAGCCATCATCGATCATGAAATCTATGATGAAGTAATTAATGAAATGAAACGCTTTAAAGTTTATTTCGTAAATGATAAAGAAAAAGAAGCATTAGAAAAATATATGTTCGGATTTGCTTCTAACTCTGAAGGTGTTGAAAACGCTAAATTAAATCCAAATATCGTTGGACATTCAGCTTATTCAATCGCTTTGGAAGCCGGAATCAAGGTACCGGAAGATACTCAGATTCTTTGTGCAGTATGTAGCGAAGTAGGACCAAAAGAACCTTTAACAAGAGAAAAATTATCTCCGGTATTAGCAATCTTAAAAGCTGATTCTACAGAAGATGGTATTGCTAAAGCGGCAGCGATGGTTGAATTCAACGGTTTAGGACACTCTGCAGCAATCCATACTCAAAATCATGATGTAACAATCGAATTCGGTAAAGCTTGTAAAGCCATCCGTATTATCGAAAATGCTCCATCTACATTCGGAGGAATCGGTTCAGTTTATAATGCCTTCATTCCTTCATTAACATTAGGATGTGGATCTTATGGTAGAAACTCAGTTTCTAACAACGTAAGTGCCATCAACTTATTAAATATTAAGAGAGTAGGGAGACGTAACAACAATATGCAATGGGTTAAACTTCCACCAAAAATCTATTTCGAAAAGAACTCAATCAAATACTTGATCGATATGAAAGAAATGGAAAAAGCTATGATCGTCACTGACCGTGGTATGTATAATTTAGGTTATGTAGCTAAAATTGAAGATGCGATCAAGAGAAGAAGAAATAAAGTAGATATCGAATTATTCTTTGATGTTGAACCAGATCCAAGTGTAGATACAGTACAAAAAGGTGTTGAATTAATGAACAAATTCAATCCTGATGTTATTATCGCTTTAGGTGGAGGTTCTTCAATGGATGCCGCTAAAGTTATGTGGTTATTACATGAACATCCGGAAGTAAACTTCGATGATATCAAACAAAAATTCATGGACATTAGAAAACGTGCATTCAAATTCCCTGAATTAGGTAAGAAAACAAGATTAATCTGTATCCCAACAACTTCAGGTACAGGTTCAGAAGTAACACCGTTTGCGGTTATTACTGATCGTAAAGAAAATAAAAAATATCCATTAACTGACTATGCATTGACACCAACAGTAGCAATCGTAGATCCAGAATTCGCAATGAGTATGCCTGCTTCTATCGCTGCGGATACAGGAGTTGACGTATTAACTCATGCTGTTGAAGCTTATGTTTCAATCTTAGCATCTGACTTTACAGATGGATGGGCTAAACAAGCAGTTAAATTAGTATTCGATTACTTAGAAAGATCAGTTAAAAATGGTAAAAACGATCCTGAAGCAAGAGAAAAAATGCATAATGCTGCGACAATCGCCGGTATGGCATTCGCAAATGCTTTCTTGGGTATGAACCACTCATTAGCGCATAAGATCGGTGGAGAGTTCCATGTACCTCATGGACGTACAAATGCTATTTTATTACCACATGTTATCCGTTATAACGGAACAGTACCTACAAAATTAAACATTTGGCCTAAGATTGAAAACTATAAAGCTGATGTTAAATATATGGAATTAGCTCAGTTAATCGGATTAAATCCTAAAACTCCGGCTGAAGGTGTAGAAATGTTTGCACAAGCTTGTGATGAATTAACAGGAAGAGTTGGAATTCCTTCTAACTTCGCATCTCAGGGAATCAGCAAGGAAGATTGGGAAGAAGCAGTTCACAGAATCGCTATGAACGCTTATGAAGATCAATGTTCACCAGCTAACCCTAGAATGCCTATGGTTAAAGATATGGAACAAATCTTAAGATTAACTTATAGCTATGAAAGAAAAACAACTAAAAAATAATGTCTGAAATTGAAATAATCTGGGGATCAAACCTCAGATTATTTTTTTGTTTTTTATTTGGAATAGACAGACATTATGATATACTATAAGGGTTAAGAAGGAGGCGCGTATGAAAATAAATAAATCATTCATTATCTACTTTATTTTATTTTTATCTACCCTTCTTTATCAAATCTTTGTAGCCGTAAGTCCCGTTATTACATTTGGGGTAAAAGAAAAAATCGGAATCGTGACACTGGGGATTTTATGGCTGAGTCTTAGTGTATGGCAGCTATTAAAAGAATTAAAGGAACGTTCACAAAAACGTAAGCTGATGACCGCCTTTATTTTCATTGTTTTTATTATTTATCTGGTTAATCTCATCTATTTATTATTCTTTGATGGCGACTTTGGCAGAAATATCACCGTACAAAGTAATAAACTCCTATCCCATATGGTTGAAGGGATTAATTTAGAACCGTTTAAAATGATGAAGGACTACATGCTGGCTTATCAAAATGGCAATATCTATTTGTCCCATCTATTGCTTAATGTTGTAGGCAATTTAATCGTCTTTGCTCCAATGGGGATTCTGTTGCCGACCTTATCGGAAACGATGGATTCTTTCTTTCGCTTTCCGCTTTTTATGGCAACAACCATCATTTTAAGTGAGTGTGCACAAGTGTACTTTAGTGTAGGCGTTGGTGATATTGATGATTTTATATTAAATTTTACCGGGGTTATGATTTTCTTTTTCATTTATAAGCTTCCATTTGTAAAGAAAGCATGGAAACATTTGCTTTATCGGGATTAATTATTATTATATAATAAATATAAGGGGGGAGAGCGATGAAGGATAAACGTTGGGAATCCTCTTCAATGGTCATCGGGGGAACATGTCTTGTTGTGTTAGGCATCAGCGTTATGATTATGCGGGCTACGTTTGCGATTACGATGATCGAACTTATCGCTTCCCTATTGATTATCGCCGGAGTATTTCAGCTAGTGGCATTAGTGATTGGTTCAAATGATATTAAAAAGTCAATATCTCTGACAACGGCTTTAGTGAGTATTGTGGCAGGAGAACTGATACAGTTATTTCCCGAAGTGCCAGTTTCTTTGATTGTCATCTTGTTTGGACTATATGGTATTATGACGGGAGTATTAAAACTTATTACTTATTTTATTTACCGTAAAGATCATGTGAAAGGACGTTTAATCTTACTACTGGATGCACTCTTGTTTATTGGTTTAGGGTTTTTTTTGGTCTTAACTCCTTTTGCCAGAGTAGGACAGCTGTTTTTACTGTTGGGCTTGTATGCAGTATGTTTGGGGTATACCTATGTACGTGATGGCTTTGAGCTCATCATTCCAAAAGCAACAAAAACAAAGTATAAAAGAATGATCCGTATTAATTTACCAATCTTTTTGGTGGCATTATTGCCGTATCGTGCTTTGCAGGCAATCAATAAATATTTAGGGGAATACGATGATGACGGTGAGGTCACTGAGTTTGTAGAAAAGAAAGAAGAGGTTATTCCGGATATCGAGGTTTTTATTCATGTTACGCAAAATGGCTATGGAGCTTTAGGACATGTTGATTTATACTTTGACAACGAGATTATTTCGTATGGCAATTATGATCAAGATTCCTTTAAACTGATGGAATCTATCGGCGATGGGATTTTATTTATCACAACTAAAGAAAAATATATCCCCTTTTGCATTGAACACAGTAAAAAAACATTATTCAGCTATGGTTTAAAATTAGATGAAGAACAATATAAAAATGTCAAAGCGAAGATTGATGATTTGAAGTCACGATTAGTGCCTTGGGAGCCACCGATTATGAAAGATCCGGAGCATCCGGAGAAATATCAGGATTATGGAAGTCTGTTAGTTAAGGATTGCGACGCATTGCTTTACAAGTTTAAATACAGCCGCTTTAAGACCTATTTTGTTATGAGTACAAACTGTGTCTTGCTGGCTGACAGTGTATTAGGAAAAGCGGGAACGGATTTATTGAATATCCACGGGATGATTACACCGGGAACTTATTATGATTATTTTGAACGAGAGTTCAAGAAAGAGGGCAGTTTCGTGGTAACACGTACAGTTTATAAATAATGGGGTGAGAAAAATGAAATTAGTCATTTTTATTCTCAACAATCCGGATTTACAGGAAACGTTTTTAGGCAAGCTTTATAATGCCGGAATTCGTGGTGGTACAATCTTGGATAGTATGGGGATGGCAAAGAAGCAAACAGATTATCAAAATGAGGATTTAGTATCTGTATTAAAACAGCTGTTTATTATTCCTCGGGATGCCAACAAGACAATGCTTTTTTGTATGGAAGAAGAAAAGGTTGCAAAGTTTAAACAGATTGTAAACGATGTGACCGGTGGTTTGGATCAGCCAAATTCGGGAGTATTGATGATCCTGCCTCTCGATGAAGTTTATGGCAGTTTTATCACAAGAAAAGGACAATGATTATGTCATCGTCCTTTTTTATATTAGCTGATAATGCTTTAAAGCATTGGCAATGCCATCATCATCGACATCTGTCGTGATGTATTCAACTTGACTGAAAATTCGCGGATCACTGTTTTTCATAGCGACACTGTGCTGACAATATTCAAGCATCGAAAGGTCATTTGTGCTGTCGCCAAAGCAGTATGTATGCTCATGGTCTACCTGCAGATGCTTCATCAAAAACTGAATGCCGGTTGCTTTGGTAAAGCCATGCGGTACAAATTCGCCAAAGTTAAGGGCACGTTCGATATAATCGAAATGAGGAATCATCTCCTTTTTTAACCCCGGAAAATCACTGTGTGTATCATGCCAAATTGTAAACTTATCAAAATGAATATTGGCATCCTCCCAAGTGTGCTGAGTATCCATTCCAATTGCAGTATAATTATTTTTAATTTGAGCTACATGAGGATGGTGGTTGTTTGAGTCATAATATACGGCATCTTTTCCTTCTAACAGGGCAGCAACTCTATGTTTTCTTAAAGCAGTTATGACCTGAACGATTATTTCCGGGGAAATTTCACGATGAAATAAAATCTGCTGATGATATTCGATGTAAGTGCCGCAGCCGCACAATATCCCATCATAGTTCAAGTCTTTGATCTCCTGAGAGATGGAAGCATAAGGACGACCAGTATTGATAAAGACGAGATGTCCGTTTGCCTGTGCCTGTTTTAATGCTTCTTTGGCACTTTGAGGAACCTGATGAGTAGTATCACTTAACAAGGTTCCATCAATATCAAAGAATAGAAGCTTCCCCATGATTATAAAACCTCTTCTACGGACTTCATTGCCAATTTATAGGCAGCGATAACTTGGTCACACCATTGATCAAATTTTTCATCTGCTTGTTTTAATTCGGGGTGTTTTTCCATATAATCAAGGTACATTGCCAATCCTTTTTCAATCGTAATGGCACATTCAAAGTCAGGAGCTGCCTGTTTGATCTTTGTTGTGTCAAATAGATGGGAGAACTGCTTATCCCCCTGAATGCTTTCACTTAATGAATAGGTTTTGCTTTTAGAAAGCAAATCCGTGGTCATATAGACAGGTTTAAAAGGAACGTTCAATAATTTAGCTAAATAAAGATAAATCATGTTCCAACTGACCTGTTCATCAGAAACAATCTGATAAGCTTCATTGATTGTATCAAGATTTCCCACTAAAGGGACAAAACCTTTGGCAAAATCATCAGCATGTGTGCATGTCCATAAACTGTTTCCATCACCATGAATGATCACTTCTTTTCCTTCAAGCATTCTTTTAATAACACTGTAGCAGTTCTTTCCTTTAATACTTAGAGGAATACGATCATTGGAATACGTTTGGGAAGGGCGAACGATAGTAATTGGAAAACCTTCTTCCTGATAGGCTTTTCTGAATATTTCTTCACAAGCTTGTTTCCCTTGTCCGTAGTGAGAATAACGATTTCCCAGCGGATGATCTTCATTAAAGCAGACTGCTCCGTCATGGTTATACGTGACAACTGTCGAAATGAAAATAAACTGCTTCGTTTTCCCTTTAAATAATGCAATATTATCATAGGCTTGTGCGGGTGTGAATAAAATAAAATTAATGACAGTGTCAAATGTCATTTCTTTGATTAAAGAAGAGATTGCTTCTTTATCATTGATGTCCCCAATCAATGAGATAATGTTTGGATGCAGGCGGTCATTATGATTGCCGCGGTTTAAAACATAGACTTCATTTTGAGTGTTTTGTGCTAAGGCGGAAGTGATAGGAGTACTGATCGTACCGGTACCGCCGATAATTAATATTTTCATGCTGTTACCTCCGTAACAATAGTAACAAAGATTGATTGATTTTAAAATAAAATTTATATATAATAAGGAAAAAGTGGAAAGAGGGTTGAAAAATGTATAAAATCATAAAAAAAGAGAAATTAAACGATGTCGTTGAATTGATGGAAATTAAAGCACCTCATGTATCACGTAAATGTCTTGCTGGGCAGTTTATTATATTAAGAGTAAGTGAAGATGGCGAAAGAATCCCATTAACAATCGCAGATTTTGATCGTGAAAAAGAAACTGTAACGATCATTTATCAAATCGTGGGATATTCTACTGCACAATTAGCAAAGCTGAATGAAGGCGATGAGCTTCAGGACTTTGCCGGACCGTTGGGCGTTCCTACCGTTTTGTCTAAACATCAGCATGTGATTGGAGTTGCCGGAGGAGTTGGCGCTGCACCACTGTATCCGCAGTTAAAAGCACTGCATGACATGGGGGTAAAAGTGGATGTTATTATTGGGGGAAGAAGCAAAGAATACATTTTATGGAAAGAAAAATTTGAACCCATCTGTGAGCATGTCTACATTGCGACAGATGATGGGACAATGGGGACAAAAGGGTTCGTTACAACCGTATTGCAGGATCTCTTAGATAAGAAAGAAGCATTTGATGAAGTCATTGCGATCGGACCTGTGCCAATGATGAAAGCAGTAGTTAATGTTACCCGACCATATCAGATCAAGACTTCAGTGTCATTGAATCCGATCATGATCGATGGAACCGGAATGTGCGGCTGCTGTCGTGTCAGTGTAGATGGCAAGATCAAGTTTGCCTGTGTAGACGGACCTGATTTTGATGGAATGTTAGTGGATTTTGATGAATTGATTAATCGTCAGCGTATGTTTAAATCTGAGGAACAGCATATCTGTCACCTCACCATGGAGGATAGATAAAATGCCAAACATGTCATTAGAAAAAGTTAAGATGCCTGAACAAGAGGCAGATGTACGTAATAAAAACTTTAAGGAGGTTGCTTTGGGATACACTTTAGAACAAGCGCAAGAAGAAGCAACCCGTTGTTTAAACTGTCGTCATAAGCCTTGCATGAATGGATGTCCGGTAGGGGTACCGATTCCGGAATTTATCCAGCATGTAGCTGAAGGGGATATCGAAGCGGCATATCAAACAATTAAACGTGAGAATGCATTGCCCGCTATTTGTGGACGTGTTTGTCCGCAGGAAAATCAATGTGAAGGAAAATGCGTACGTGCAATCAAGGGAGAAGCGGTTGGAATTGGTCGCTTGGAACGTTTTGTTGCCGATTATCACATGGCTTTAAATAAAGAAGAAAAGGTTGAAATCGAAAAGAATCATCATAAAGTAGCAATCGTAGGTTCCGGTCCGGCAGGAATTACCTGTGCGGGAGAATTAGCTAAACGTGGCTATGATGTGACTGTCTTTGAAGCTTTGCATGAGACAGGTGGGGTATTAGTTTATGGAATCCCTGAATTCCGTCTGCCTAAAGCACTTGTGGCAAAAGAAGTAGATAATGTGAAAAAATTAGGAGTTCATGTTGAAACGAATGTGATTGTAGGACGTTCCATCACGATTGATGAATTAAAAGAAGAAGGCTATGAAGCGATCTTTGTCGGTTCTGGTGCCGGACTGCCCCGTTTTATGGGGATTTCCGGAGAGAATTTGAATGGGGTTTATGCTGCCAATGAATTCTTAACTCGTGTTAATTTAATGAAGGCTTATCAATTCCCTGATCACCCGACTCCGGTAAAAATCAGTGAAAAAGTAGCGGTTATCGGAGGCGGAAACGTAGCGATGGATGCAGCCAGAACGGCAAAGCGTCTCGGTGCAAAAGAGGTGTATATTGTTTATCGCCGTGGTGAAGAAGAACTGCCTGCCAGAAAAGAAGAAATCCATCACGCTAAAGAAGAAGGAATTATCTTTAAACTATTGAATAATCCAATTGCGATTCATGGTGAAGACGGATGGGTAAAATCGATGGAATGTGTGGAAATGACATTAGGAGAACCTGATGCTTCCGGAAGAAGACGTCCGGTTGAAAAAGAAGGCAGTGAATTCTTGCTGGAAGTAGGGACTGTTATCGAAGCGATCGGTCAAAGTCCGAATCCTTTGATCCGTCAGACAACTCCGGGGTTGGAAACGCAAAAATGGGGCGGAATCATTGTGGAAGAAGAAACCATGGCAACCAGCAAAGACGGTGTTTATGCCGGCGGGGATGTTGTGACCGGTGCGGCGACTGTTATTTTAGCGATGGGAGCAGGTAAAAACGCCGCTAAAGCGATTGATGAAGCGTTAAATAAACAATAATGGGACTAGGTGATATGATTTGGAGAGAAAACGAATTCTCGATTCTCATCATGTGACACTGATTGAAAAGTTAGATTAATTTCTAACTTTTTTGTTTATTCTGTTGACAATCATTATAGCTCGTGTTATTGTATTAGTGTATTAATACAGTAGGAGGGAAACTATGGAAAACGAATTAATTAAAATAGAAGATCTTTCAATGACTTACGGAAAGAAGATTGCTTTAACAAACATTTCTTTAAGTCTTACATCAGGGAAGATTATTGGATTATTAGGACCAAATGGTTCAGGGAAAACAACATTGATCAAAATATTGAACGGGTTATTAAAAGCATATCATGGGAATGTATTGATCGATGGACAGCCAATCGGAGTGCATTCAAGAGAAATCATCTCTTATTTGCCGGATGAATCTTATTTCTTAGACTGGATGCACGCTAAAGATGCATTAAGTATGTTCAGAGAACTGTATTCAGATTTTCAATATGCACATTGCATCGAGCTGATGACTCGTTTCAACTTGACACCGGAAATGAAGATTAAATCGATGTCAAAAGGGATGCGAGAAAAATTTCAATTATGTTTGGTGATGTCACGTAAGGCAAAGATTTATATTTTGGATGAACCGATTGCAGGGGTGGATCCGGCTGCCAGAGAAGTTATCTTAGATGTGATATTAAATAACTATGCCGAAGATGCCTTAGTTATTATCTCTACCCATTTAATCAGTGATTTGGAAACGATCTTTGATGAAGTCGTCTTTATTAAAGAGGGGAAATTAATTATGCACGAAAATACGGAGACATTGAGAAATGACCGTCATATGTCTATCGATGAATTGTTTAGGGAGGTATTCAAATGCTAAAATTATTAAAATATGAATTAATTGGTTCTTATCGTCAGTATTTATTGACTTTTGCTGTTTATTTATTACTTTGCTGTGCGACACCGTTCTTGCCGACAGTAATTAATCAATTTTTGAGCGGATTATTGATGGTGGCTTTATTTGGGATCGTTATCTCCATCTTTGTCAATATTGTTCAGCATTTTTCACGCTCAATGTTTAACCGTCCCGGTTATTTGACTTTAACCTTGCCGGTATCATCTAAAGAACTTGTTTTTTCTAAAATGATTGGGGCAATGATTTGGACTTTTGTAGCTTTCTTCATCTTAGGATTGGGACTGATGATCTTAATGATGTTAATTGCAGACTTTTCATTCGGAGATATCTTTAATTTTATTAATCAGCTGTGCTATAATATATCTCTTTATCCGGGAGAAGTATTGCAGTCACTTTTAGCAGCTTTTACTTCTACTTTAGCGATGATTGCTTCATTCTATTTTACGATTACCTTTGTGCATACGAAATATGTTACTAAAAACAGAGTATTGATTGGGGTAGGCGGATATATTCTCGGACTTTTGGCTTTAGGATTTATTGCTGATTCATCAATGTTTTATGGATTAGTCAGTTCAATGAACAGTTCATCACTTTATATCTTTAATATATTTATCAATGTCGTATTTATTGTTGGATTCTTTGTTGGAACAACTTATTTAATTGATAAAAAATTACAAATTGAATAGCGAGGTGGGAATATGAAGAACAGTTTCGATCCAAATTTACCGATCTATCTGCAAGTCATGGACGAAATCAAAAAAGATGTCTTCACTCATCACTACTTGCCAGGGCATAAAATTGCTTCTGTACGTGAATTAGCCTTACAGTATAGTGTTAATCCTAATACGATTCAAAAAGCACTCAGTGAGCTTGAAAGAGTTGGTTTACTGCATAGTGAACGAACTGTCGGACGTTTTGTGACTGAAGATCTTGAATTGATCGATCGTCTGCGATTTGAGATCAGTCATGAAAAAGTGCATACTTTTGTCAGTGAAATGAATGGCTTGGGATATGATCGACAAGGAATTATTGATGCCGTTAATGAAGAAATCGAGGCACAATAAAAAAGTACGGAGATTATATCCGTACTTTTTTAACTATTATTTTTGGTAAAATTCTTTGTAAAGATTAGCGGCAGTTGTAAATACGGCACTTCCGTTCATTGTTCCGTAATTACGCATGTCGATGACTTCAACAGGATATTTACCGTTTAAGATTTTTTTGACCGATTCTAGTTTGTAGCGAATCTGCGGTCCTAGCAGTAAAACGTCAAAGTCACCAAGATAATTTTCGATTCCAGATTCTCCTATCGCCCAGATCTTGCAATCGATACCTTGTTTTTTAGCTTCTTCCTGCATTTTGGTTACAAGTAAGCTTGTTGACATTCCACCGGCACATGCTAACATTATCCTCATCATTATCTTATACCTCCGTATTTATTCTAGCACACTATAAATCAAATGTTAACTGAATCTGTTCATTCTCTAATTTATAGGCAGCGATAATATCTTCCATTTTGTAAAGTAGCCCATACTTTTGGCACTCCCATATAAAAACCTGCTTTAAATGGGAATAATTTCGGATTCCACACATATAGTTGTTTCCGAAAACCTGCTGATATTTTTCTTTTAATCCAGGGAATAACTGATCTAGCTGCGAATAGTAGTAGTCTCTTTGATTTTCCCTTAATGTTACCCCAAACATCGAATAAATAAACTTAGCTCCATGCTCATAGGCAAGACGAATAACGTTTCTGATATTGTCTTCCTGATCGGTGATAAAAGGCAGGATCGGAGTAAATAGTACCCCTGTAAAGATCCCATTGTCACTCAATGCTTTCATCGCTTTGAAGCGGGCAGAAGAAGCACAGACATGTGGTTCGATTTTTTTGCACAGCTCATCATCGGCAGTGGTAATTGTGAACTTTATAATAACATTCTTCATCTGCTTTAATATATCGATATCTCTGACAACGAGGTCACTTTTTGTATCGATCGATACGCCAAAATGATAAAATTGCAGCAGCTTTAAAGCTTGACGGGTAATCTCAAGATTTTTTTCAAAGGGGTTATAGGTATCACTCATGGCACCGATCCCTACCACGCCTTTTTTCTTTTTTGACTGAAGCTCCTTGTTTAAAATCGCAATCTCATTATCTTTGATGCGTACTTCATCAAAATGGTCAATCTGATAGCAGCTGCTGCGGCTGTCACAATAGATACACCCATGAGAACACCCTTTATAAAGATTGATATTATAATCGATGCCAAACCACTGATTTGAATGTCCTCCGACTTTTTGAAGAATTGATTTTGCTTTAATCACTTGCATGGTATCACCTCATTTTCACTATCATATCATGATCCTTAAAGTCACAACAAGAAAAAAGAGGCTTATTGTGCCTCTTCGATGATTTCTTTTGTTCCTGTTGTTTCTTCTGGTTCAGTGCGAATTTGCTTCATTTGGTGATAGGTTAGTAAAGTAGTAATTAGGAATGAAGCGGCATCGGCAATTGGCACGGCAAAGAAAATTCCGTATAAACCAAATAGATTCGATAAGATCAGGATCATTGGAATTAAAATAATGATCTGTCTTAATAATGTCAGAATGCTGGCTTCACGTACTTTTCCAATGGCTTGGAAATAATTGGCACAACAGATTTGCGCTCCGATCAGCGGCAGGCATAGAAACCAAATTCGTAAAGCATTGGTTCCCAGCTGGATGATATCCGCTTCTTTATTGAAGGCTGTAATAATAAATCCCGGTAATAGCTGAATCGCTGCAAAACCAATCACCGCAATGGTAGTGGCTGCGATAATCGCATATTTCAATGTTTCTTTGACACGGCTCATTTGCTTTGCCCCGAAGTTGTAGCTGATTAAAGGCTGCTGTCCTTGGGTTAGACCGGTAATTGGCATGAATAAGATTGTTTGCACACTGGTGATAATTCCCACTGTTGAGATTGCGATATCACCACCATAACTAACTAATGTACCATTCAAGATGATATTTAAGATACTATTAGAAAACTGCATTAAGAAAGCCGGAATTCCTGTCGTAATAATCCTTTTAGTATGTTCAAATTTTAAAACCATAGATTTTAATTGAATTGGAATTAAACAACGTTTTGAGAATAAGAACGCTAACTGCCAAACCATGCTTAGAAATTGACCGCCAATGGTCGCTAAAGCAGCGCCTTCCATTCCCATATTGAATTTAAAGATCAGAATGTAATCAAAGACAATATTGAAGCCTGCCCCAATCAATTGAGAAACCATGGCATTTTTAGGATTCCCCTGTGCTCTTGAGAAGTTGTTTCCGCACATTGTAATACATGAGAAAACAGCCCCGTATAAAATAATACTTAAATATGAGCGGGCATAAGGCAATACATTGCTGCTGGCTCCCAGTATTCCCAAGACCTGATTAATAAATAAATTTCCGAAAATCATGATGACGGCTCCGAAAATAATTGCCAAAGTTAATGCATTTCCTATGTATATACTGGCATCTTTATTTCGCTTTGCACCTAAACTGATGGAAAAGCATGTCGCTCCTCCGACAGCACACATCAAACTGACCGCCATTAATATCAATGTAACCGGATAGCTGACTGTAATCCCGGCGATTCCCAATGATCCTAAATGCGGTGCATTTCCGATAAACATACGATCGACGATATTATATATAGCGTTTACTAACATTCCGATAATAGCCGGAACAGAGAATTTAATTAATAACTGGGAAATCTTTCCCGTACCCATTTCATTTTTTTCCATATAATTCCTCCTACATTGTTTTATTGTAAGGTACCGAAATAAGAAAGTCAACCCATAAATAAAGAGAAAAGAACCAATTATTCCATCGGTTCTTTATAGAAACGTCCATCTATCTTAATTGATTTAGTAATATTGACAAAGGCTTTTGGATCGTAGGTTCTTACAAACTGTACAACGTCTTTTACTTCTTGGGCTGAAACCACCGTATAAAGCAAGGTGCGCGGTTCATCCTTATAGCAGCCTTTTCCTTCAAAACGTGTAATTCCGTGATGCGTATAAGTTAACAACGCTTTTTCTAAACTATTGGGATCAGCGGTAATGATAAATAAGGTTGTACGCTGATCACGCTGATAGAGTTGTCCGATGATCTGTGTTGATACGAACTGGAAGATGATCGAATATAAAGCCGCTTCCCAGCCAAATAAAACACCGGAAATCATGAGAATAATCGTATTTAAGCCAAATACAAAATTCCATGAAGAGGTATTCCAGCGATCAGATAAATATACGGCAATAAAATCCGTTCCCCCACTTGAAGCTTTGCCATGTAAAGCGATCGAAATAGCTAAGCCGTTAAAAATTCCCCCGAATACTGAAACCAGCAAAGGATCCGATGTAATTGGCATTGCCGGAATAAGATCAACTAAAAATGAATTAAGAACGATCATTAAAATAGAATAACCGGTAAACTTCTTACCAATCGTTTTAAAGCCAATATATGCCGGTACAGCATTTAAAGCAATATTAATAATTGAATAAGGCAAAGAGATGCCGAATAATTCTAAAGCGATTCTTTGAATCAGCAAGGATAATCCGGTAAATCCGCCGGGCAATAGGTTTCCTGCCCGTACAAAGGACTTGATATTGCAAGACATAATGAATGATGCAATCACGACACAAATAATCGAAATAAGATGTTTTTTCCAAAGCTTTTGTTCTTTGGATTTTGCATAAACCATGTTTTTAAATTCTCCCTTATGTAAATTCCTTTATCATTATAGTATGTATCAAAAAAAATACAATGAAAACTGCAAGATGTTTGAAATTAATTTTATTAAAGATGTTTTAGCTTTAGGGCTTTGCTATAATGGGGGAAAGAATAAGCAAAGCAAAAGGGGGGAACAGATATGAAAAAAAGTATTGTGAAGCTGTTTTTTTGCGTTATGGTTATCTTTTTATTAACGGCATGTTTTAAAAAAACTATTTCTAGTCCGATTGAAGAAGATAACGCAGATTTATTGACGAATGCTATAATGGATTCTTATTATCTTGGTCAGGATTCTCCTGCTTATGATTATTTTCATCATACCAGCATTCAAAGATTTTTGGCGATGTGGATAAAAAACGAAACAGGCGATATCAATCAGCCGATCTGGCAAGATGATACTTTTACAAAAATTGACTATGTCGATGCTGATTTAAAGGTAATGTATCCTGATCAGCAGCTATACTGCTGTAATTTTTCTTATCAAAATAATCGTTATGGCTATGTGATTTTTGCTTATAATGCAACTGATCCCAGCATTACCAACTGGGAGGTAAAAGAGACAACCCCATATTCCTACGATTTAAATAAGAATATTAACGAGATTCGAGATCATTTAATAAAAACAGACATTGATCCTGACTCTGTTCAAGCCCGTTGTATTTATCTTTATGATACAGTTCAAAAAAGGGCAGATCAGGCCATTGAATTTACAGATGGCAAAGGAGATCATTATATATGCCGTTATGGTGATCCAGAATTTAAAGTTGAAAAATGGGAAATAGATAAATGAAATAAGGAGAAACGGATATGGAATTAAGATTAGCAAATGAAGCAGATTTACCTCGACTTAAAATCATGTACAACAAGATTGTGACACAAATGAACGAAAATAATATACAGATTTGGGATGATGTTTATCCTAGTGAGTTTTTAGCTGAAGACATCAAACAAAAACACCTTTATGTTTTGATCGATCATGAAACGATTGTCGGGGCTTTTGCATTGAGTGATACACATTTGGGAGCGCAAGCGATGCAATGGGAAAATACACAGGCTAAAGCATTTTATATTGATCGATTTGGTGTGAATGCGGATTATTTAAAAAGGGGACTGGGCAGTTTAATGTTGAAAGAAGCGATGACTGTGGCAAAAGACAAAGCGGGTGAGTATTTGCGCCTTTTTGTTGTGGATATGAATACTCCGGCGATAAAACTGTATATAAAGAATGGCTTTAAACAGGTAGAAGGTGTTTTAGAAGAAAAAATAGATGATGAACTGACCTTATGGGAATATGGCTTTGAAATAAAATTATAGTAAAATCAGAGGAACTTAACGATGATAAACAAGAAGACAGCAGATAAAATACATCCTAAAATAAAGGGGTTAAAAGTTTGGATAAAAACTCCTGAACTCCATAAGGCAACATTAATTGGCAGTATATCTTTTGTAGGAAAAAGGAGCCTTGATGATATTGTTGAGGGTTATATAAAGAATATTATTAGAGGAGTAAAGTATGATTAAGATGAGCAGGGATACAGGAATAGCAATGAATAACTATAAAATACTTGATGTAATGAAATATATAGCGGCAATAATGGTGATCTGCATTCATTGTGGTCCTCTGTTTGAGCAGCCTTATCTTAACTTTTTTATAAAGCAGATCGTTTGTCGGATTGCGGTTCCTTTCTTTTTTATCAGCAGTGCTTATTTTATCAGAAAAGGCAGTGATGGGAATCCTATCTATGTCACCAGCTATTTAAAAAGATTAATCAAATCTTATTGGGCATGGAGTTTGGTTTTTATTCCAATCGGTTTAGACTGGATTCATCAAAATTTAAGCATTGCTGGCTATCTGTTGCCCTTTGCTTTGATTTATGGACTCATTCATCTGGGTACTTATTATCACCTTTGGTATGTACCGGCATTAATCTTTTCTGTTTATACCATAAATAAATTACTAAAGCGTTATTCATATAAAATTCTTTTTATAATTGCTGTTGTTCTGTTTGTGTTCGGCAGTTTTGAAACCTACTACGGACTATTGCCGGAAGGTGTTGTAAAGAATTGCTTTGATTTGCTTATACAAGTTATCTTTACGACAAGAAGCGGCTTATTTTTTGGAATGATTTTTACACTGATAGGATTCTATATTTATGATCATCAGGAAAATTTAAGGTTATTAAAATATGTTCCATTATCTACATTGGTCTGTACCGTTTTATTGGTATTGGAAGGAACTTTCCTCTATTCTGTGGAAAGACTGGATATGAATTTTTTACTGATGCTTGTACCCTTTAGCTTCTTCTTTTTTATTTGGCTGCTTTCTGTTCCATATACGCCTAAATATGACACAAAGAAAATTCGCGGATTATCTAAATATTATTATTTTATTCATCCTGTTTGCATTGTAATCGTGGAAGAGATAGGACGAGCTTATTCGTTGGATATCTTTTCATCAGGGATCATCAGTCTTTTATTTGTTGTGATGTTAACTCATTTATTAAGCTGTATGATGCTTAAGATTAAGACTCCGCTTAGAAAAGTCACACTGCTTTGGGCTGCATTATTGGGAATTGGATTAACATTTATAATAGCGAGTACGTTTTTCTGGTTTAAACCGATGGATATAGTGATTAAGTTTGAACTTGTTCCCTGTCTATGGTTTTATTGTAGTTTTATCCTATATTATATTTTATATAAGCAAAATAATAAAACTAAAGAAATGATATAATTTGATAAACAGGCACTATCTATGGCGTCAAGCTATTGATAGTGCTATTATTTTATTAAGCATTATTTGGAGGAATAGAAATGAAAAACTTTTTAGATGAAGAATTGTTTTGGATTAGAAAACCTGATTATGTAAAAATTGAAGACAATAAGATTGAAATGACGACATTGCCAAAAACAGATTTGTGGCAGCGTACGTATTATGGCTTTCAAAATGACAATGCTCCATTGTTACAAATTAAAACGGAGGAGCTGTATTTCTCATTTGTGGTGAAGACAACATTTGAAAGCAAGCATCGCTTCGATCAATGTGGAATTGTTTTATATTTAGACAGTGAGAATTGGCTGAAAGCTTCGATCGAATATGAAAATGACACTTATCAGCGATTAGGGGGTGTAGTTACAAATCATGGATATTCCGATTGGGCAACAACGGATATCTCTGCTTCTATCAAAGAAATGTGGTATCGTCTTAGCCGAAGAGAGAGCGACTATTGCATTGAATGCAGTGAAGATGGCATTCATTTTAAACAGATGAGAATATGTCATTTATGGGAAGGAAGCAAGACAATTTCTTTTGGGATCTATGCCTGTAGTCCTGAGGATTCTTCTTTTAAAGCTGTTTTTAGTGATTTGAAAGTAATGGAGTGTCAGTGGAAAGCACATGAATAAAAAAAGCATATACAGTAGGAAACAAGGAGGAAAAGTCGATGGAAAAAGCACAGGATATAAATAAAACAAAGCAAGTGATTGAAGGCTTAAAAGACTATAAAAGAAATGTAGAAGCACCATGGGGGCTATTGTTTTATAAGATTATATGGGATCAGCTGGGAAACTTAAATAATAAAAAGATATTGGATTATGGCAGTGGATTTGGTATTACGGCAAATTATTTAGCCGCCAAGAATGAAGTGACAGCAATCGAACCTAATGAAGATATGTTACAGTTAAGAAATACCGAACATGCTTATACACAACTTATCGGGGCGCTTGAAAGATTAAAGCAGGAACCGGATGAAAAGTATGATGTGATTATCTGTCATAATGTTTTAGAATATGTGGAAGATCGAGAAGCATTATTAGAGGAATTTCATCGAGTGTTAAAAAAGGACGGATTTATATCGGTTGTAAAGCATAATAAGTTAGGGAAAATTATGCAGAAAGCGGTACTCGAATATAAAGTCGATGAAGCAATGACATTACTGGATAATGAGGATGTGAAATCATCAAATTTTGGAACGATTCGTATCTATAATAACGAAGAGATCGAAATGTATTCTAGGGGAAAATTAAAGATAGAGGATTATTATGGGGTAAGAATTTTCTTTGCTTTACAGAATAATGATTTAAAAGTAAAATCAGACTGGCTGGAAAAGATGTTTGCCCTCGAAAGAAAAGCAGACCAAATTCCACAGTTTAGAGACATTGCCTTTTTTCACCACTTAATTATCAAGAAAACGGTGAATAAATAATGATGTTGAGAAAGTAAGAAGAAATCTTTTATGAATGAAAATCAGATTCTACCAAAATTAACACGTGGTTTGGATAGCATAAAAATGTTAATGTTACTGGTGTACTAAACTTTTGCATTAAGAAATCTATAAATAATAGATAATAGATTTCTTTTTTTGTGGTTTGTATTTAATTGTTGATATAAAGCTATCTGTGATACAATAAAAGTAAGAAATACTGTGTATAGAACGAAAAAAAGTAGCGAATGATTATCTGTGACTGTAACTCGGCATTCAAATCAAAGTAAAATCATTAAATTCAAAAGAACAGAGAAAAGGAGGTGAAAAGTATGAAAGGATTGATGAAGAAAATTGGGATATGTCTATTCACAATAGCAATCCTATTAGGAATAGTAATATTCACTAGGGTAAAAGAAACAAAGAAGAATGCTATTACAATGGAAGAAGCTCAAACTCTTATTGCGAATACTTTTGCTTATTATGTTTTTACTGAAAAAATTAGCATAGATTCTACAGAAGAAGAATTAAAGGATATTGCAGATGAGGCTATTAAAGGGAAAACTATCACAGACGGGATAGTATCGAGTGTTGGCATAGATAGATGGTATCCTACAGAAGAAAAAAGTGGATGGATAAACTATGAAATAATTTATAAAAAACCTGATGGTAGTGACTTCACAACTCCTGTTCCTATCTTTTTCCCACGATTGCCAAAGGAGGGTGAAGTTGTTATTAATGAAGAAAACTTCCCTGATCCAGCATTCAGACTGTACATTAAAGGCATGTTTGATATTGATCCCAATGATGATAAAAATTCCTATAATAAAAGTCCTAATGATGGTGTACTGTCTGTAAGCGAACTTGCAACAGCAACAAGTATAAATATTAGTGGAAATATACAGATAAAAAATGTGAAAGGAATTGAGTATTTCACATCTCTTGAGGGGTTGTTTTGTCAGAGAACAAGCATAGAGGGTCTTGATTTAACGAAGAATAAGCAACTCACATTTATCAATTGCAGTGATAATCAAAATCTTACCTCATTAGATATAATGGGGCTTGAAGAATTGGAATTATTGATTTTAAATTCTACAGGCGTAAAAGATTTGAAGCTCAAAAGTAACAAGAGATTAAAAGAACTGTATATGTGGAATATAGAGATTAATCAGTTAGATGTTAATGATACTGATGTCAAGGAACTGGATATCAGTGCTAATTTGGCTTTAGAGATACTATATTGTTATAACACCAATATAAATATACTGGATGTAAGTCAAAATAAGAATTTAAATCGCCTGTGGTGTGAGAATACTCCACTTGCTTATCTGAACATTGGGAATAATGAAAAGTTGACTTATTTAAATAAAACAGATTCTACAGTCAATTTGGATGTGGTAGGAAGCAGCTTTAATATAAAGGAAGCCTTCAATGGAATTGATCCAAATAAAATGACGATAATCAGTGGTGGAGAATTGGATAAGGAAACAGGCATCATGAGCCACTATCAGATGGGAACACCTATTGTATATAAGTATCATTGTGGAACATCTGGCAATGGAGAAGAAACGATGCAGGTGACATTGAACTTAAAGGTTGGAATGGGAGATAGCAGTATTACTCTCCATAAGGATTTAAATAAGACTTATGATGGTCAGCCAATAGAAATAAGTGAAACAGATATTACAGTGAAAGGATCAACAAAACCGGTTACATTTATCTATGAAGAAAAAAGAGAAGATAAATGGGTAACATTGGAATCGGCTCCAAATGAAGTTGGTACTTATAGAGTAAAGATAATTTTGGCAGCGGATGAGTTTTATCTTTCAGCAGAGGTAGTGAAGGAGTTTGAGATTACAGAAGTAGAAACAGCAGCTTGTTATGAAGTACCACCAACAGGGAATTTTAATTTTACGGAATTAAACATAGATACTGCTGATATCTGCAGAGGTTATAGTTCTACAATATTAAAAGAAAAAGAAAGTCTAAAGGATAACAGACTTTCTTTTTTCTATATGAATCTATTGGTTTGATGTATGACAAAATCAAATTAAATCTCTATTTTTTCGATAATGCCAGATACTAAAGCTACCATATTCTTTTCTGCTTTATTAGCAGCTTCCATCACTTCTTCATGTGATAATTGATTTTGAGATAAACCAGCCGCTTTATTGGTTACTAAAGAAATTCCTAAGGTTTTCATACCGCTGTGACGAGCGACAATGGCTTCGGGTACAGTAGACATTCCAACCATACCGACTCCTAACATTCTCAGCATGCGAATTTCTGCCGGAGTTTCAAACATCGGACCTTGGAAGAAGCAGTAGATACCGCTTGTTACAGGGATTGTAAGCTCATCTGCGACCTTTCTAGCCAAAGCCTGATAATCTTTATTGTAGACTTCGGTCATATCTTTGAAACGAGGACCAAATTCATCTAAGTTTGGACCACGCAGCGGACTTGGAGCAAAGAAACTGATATGATCTTCAATGATAGAGATCGTTCCGGCTTCCATATCATCTTTTAGACCACCGCAAGCGTTTGTTACGATCAATGTTTCAATACCTAGTTTTCTAAATACACGAACAGGCAAAGTGTTTGTATTGATATCATGTCCTTCATAATAATGGAAACGTCCGTTTAGAATAACCACTTTTTTATTGCGGATTGTTCCAATCACTAATTTACCCGCATGAGATGCAATCGTTGGGGTTGGAAAATGTGGAATATCCTTATAATCAAGAGTAATTGGATTTTCTACGATATCTGCTAGTGGTCCTAATCCTGAACCTAGGATAATAGCGATTTCCGGCTGCCATGGCAAGTATTGCTGGATATAGCAAGAAGCTTCATTAATTTTATTAATCATCGATTTTTCTCCTTTATTGTTTTTAATATTATATCATGTTCTCTGTCTGTTTTTAAAGTGGCTTAATAAAAAAGCAAAATTTGCCGGTATATCGTAAATAAAATAAGAAAAAGTAAAACAAATATGAGGAAGAAAGAGAAACTTTCATGTATAATAAGAGTAAAGAGCGAGGTGGGAAAATGAACAAAGAACATTTTAAACTAGATAAACTGCAGCTGCATGACAGCCGTGTGTTTAGGGATCCGATTCATAACTATATTCATATCAATCATTTGCTGTTTTGGCAGCTGATTAATACCAGAGAAATTCAACGTCTGCGTCGTATTAAACAATTAGGCGGAACCTTTCAGGTATACCAAAGTGCAGAGCATTCACGCTTTACCCATTCTTTAGGGGTTTATGAGATTGTCCGCCGCATGATTGAAGAAACAGAAATCAAACAGTATTTGAGTGATTATGATATGGCAACGGTACTGTGTGCTGGTTTATGTCATGACTTGGGGCATGGTCCTTATTCCCATTCCTTTGAACAGGTGTTTCAAACACATCATGAAACGATTACGGTCGATATCATATTAGGAGATACAGAAGTGAATCAGGTACTGACACGCTATCACCCTGATTTACCTGAAGATGTGGCAAAAGTCATCGAAAAAAAGCATCCCAACAAAGTACTGGTACAGATGGTATCCAGTCAGATTGATGCGGATCGCATGGATTATTTACTGCGTGATTCTTATTTTAGCGGTACGACTTACGGGCAATTCGACTTAGCACGTATATTAAGAACATTGCGTTTAGTGGATCACCAGATTGTTTATAAAAATTCCGGTGTACAGGCGATTGAAAACTATATTTTAGCTCGTTATCATATGTACTGGCAGGTGTATTATCATCCGACTGCCCGTTCATTTGAGCAGCTTTTATCGCAGGTGTTTAAACGTATCAAGGATCTTTATCAAGATGGCTTTGATTTTGATACGGATATCCGTTATCTGCTGCCGTTTTTAAAGAATCATTGGGACTATCGTGATTATCTTAATTTAGATGAATCTGTTGTACAATATTATTTCAGATGCTTCAGTGACAGTAAAGATCCGATATTATCTGATTTATCCCGCCGTTTCTTAGATCGTCATCTGTTGAAGCATCAGGATTATCATGATCCTACAGAAGTAGAGCAGTTATCTAAAATTGCTTTAGAACATGGATTTGATCCGAATTATTACATCATTACCGATAATCAGCGTCAGATTCCCTATAAGCATTATGGAACCGATGGAGCAATCGAGGATATTAAAATATTGATGGATGATCAAAAAACATTGAAAGATCTTCCTGAAGTATCGGAGATCGTTGACGCTATTGTCCGCAGCAAGCGCAATAAAACAGATCAGAAAGTATATTATCCCAAAGAAATAAAATAACGCTTCGATTATGAAGCGTTTTTAAGTGGTCTTTTTAATAAGGCGAGCATGATCATACCGATGATTGACCCGGCTGCTAAAGCGATGATATAGCCAATAGGGTTCCCAATAACACCGATCACGAAGATTCCGCCATGAGGTGCCATCAGTGTACAGCCTAATGCCATCGACAGACCTCCGGCTACGGCTGAGCCGATAACACAAGAAGGTAGGATATGCAGTGGATCGGCAGCTGCAAATGGAATGGCACCTTCGGTTATAAACGAGAATCCCATGATAATATTCGTTAAAGTCGTCTGCTGTTCTTTTTTAGTGAAACGATTTTTGAAGAAGAATGTAGCTAACGCAATAGCTAATGGAGGAACCATTCCACCAATCATAACAGCCGCCATAATATCATAATTTCCGGTTGCGATTGATGCGGTTCCAAAAACATATGCCGCTTTGTTGATTGGTCCTCCCATGTCGGCAGCCATCATTCCACCTAAGACGATACCAAGCAGGATTTTACTTGAACCGCCCATGGAATTTAATAATCCGGTAATACCGTTATTAATCGCAGACATTGGCGGATTAATTAAGAAAGTCATTCCCAGTGCCATAAGCAAAATTCCAAAGAATGGATAAAGCAGAACGGGTTTTAGTCCTTCAAACGCATCTGGCAGATGATCGAATAAGCGGCGCAGACCGTTTACTAAATATCCGGCAGCAAATCCGGCAGCTAAAGCCCCCAAGAAACCGGAACCACCGGCATTAGCTAAAGCTCCGCCTACAAAACCAACAGCTAACCCAGGACGATCGGCAATCGACATGGCAATATAGCCGGATAGGATAGGTAGCATGAAGCCAAAGGCAGTATCACCGGCTTTTTTAAAGAAAGCAGCCAGTGGAGTATTAGAACCAAAATTCGCTGGATTAATAGAAAAGTCATCGAATAAGAAAGCTAAAGCAATGAGGATTCCCCCACCAATAACAAATGGCAGCATATGCGATACCCCATTCATTAAGTGTTTATAAATAGTACGCCCTATTCCTTCGGAAGAGGTTTCTTCATCGGGTTGCACAGCATGGTCACTGTGATAGATTGGAGCATTGCCGCTGATTGCTTTATTAATCAATTCTTCTGCTTTATTGATGCCATCAGCTACTTTAACTTGAATAACGGGTTTGCCATCAAATCGAGCCATCTCAACATTTTTATCAGCTGCAATAATAACGGCTTCACATTCGGCAATTTCCTTGGCAGTAGGTGCATTTTTAACCCCACCGCTTCCATCAGTTTCAACTTTAATGGAAATTCCCATCTGTTTTGCTTTTTCCTCCAAGGCTTCGGCAGCCATATACGTATGAGCAATTCCGGTTGGACAAGCAGTGACTGCTAATAAGCGATAGGTTCCGCTAAAAGCGTTCTGTTCTTCTTTTTTTGTTTCTTCCTTTTGTCTTTGACTGACTTCTTTTTCATTGATTAGATTTAAGAATTCTTCTTTATCTTTAGCGTTGATTAGCTTATCTTTAAATTCAGTATCCATCAGCATTTGAGAAAGCATCGCTAAAATCTGAAGATGTTCATTACCACCGGTTTTAGGAACTGCAATCATAAAGAAGAGATACGCCGGCTGCTGATCTAATGATTGATAATCCACCCCATTTTTAACGACCATTGCCGCTAAGCCGGGAGCTGTAACGGTTTCACTTTGAGCATGCGGAATAGCAATCCCTTCACCGATTCCGGTTGTACTTAATTCTTCACGGGCATAAATGCCTTGCTTGTAGATTTCTTTATCTTTTAAGTTTCCTTGATTATTCATTAAATCAACCAAGTGATTGATCGCCTGGTCTTTATTATCAGCTTGTGCATGAACATCAACGGATTCACTTTTTAATAAATCTAAGATTCTCATTATTGTATTACCTCCGTTTTTAATTGTTGATAGATATCATCGATGGTTTCTTTGTGTGCTAAGTCTTTACTGAAAGCTGTTGCTCCTCCGCAGGCACTGCCAAGACGTAGGGCTTCACTGTAATCATGATGCTTTAAATATCCGGCTAAGAAACCGGCAACCATCGAATCGCCGCTGCCTACTGAATTGATGAGCGTTCCTTTTGCACCCGGGCAGTAATAGACCTTCTGATCACTGGCAATAAGCAGTGCCCCATCTTTGCCAAGAGAGACTAAAACATTCATTGCCCCTTGTTCCTGCAATTTTTTTGCGTAGGAGATTAATTCTTTTTGATTGTTGATTTCTGTTTGAAAAATTTCTTCTAGTTCACGAAGATTCGGTTTAATTAGGAAAGGCTTATAAGGCAGAGCATTCAACAGCAGCTGTTTTGTTGCATCTACTAAAATCCGTATTTCTTTATCTTTTAAACGATCCATGATTTTTTCATAAATATCATCCGGTAATGAAGACGGGATACTTCCGGCTAAGATTAAGGTATCCCCTTTTTTTAAGGTATCGATCTTGCTTATGAGTTCGTCCAGCTTTTTTTGTGAAATGAACGGACCATTGCCATTTATTTCCGTCTCTTTGTCACCTTTCATTTTAATATTGATACGTGTCATGCCTTCTTCTAATTCGCATAAGTCACAGATGAAACCACGCTGAGCTAATTCTTTTTTGATTTGCTGACCGGTAAAGCCGGCAATGAAGCCTAAAGCCGTATTTTGATAGCCTAAACGTTGCAGAATTGTTGAAACATTGAATCCTTTTCCACCGGGATACATGTCTTCTTTGACAGAACGGTTGGTTTCTCCTTCTTTGAAATCGGGAACCTGCATGATATAATCCAGCGATGGATTAAATGTTATGGTATATATCATTTTGAAACCTCCTCAATAAGGGTTAGATTTTTTAACTCTGTATGATCACAGTAATCGGTGATAATAGTGGCATCTTCAATATTGGCGAAATGAACGGGACTGATTTTATTGAATTTGCTGTGATCACAAAGGATATACCTTTTTTCACAACGGTAAAATGCAGCTTCTTTCATGGCAGCTTCTTCACTGTCAGGAGTCGTAAAGCCATATTCACTGTCTGCACCATTAGTACCAAAAAAACCTTTTGTGAAATGGTAGCGAGATACTTCCTTGATAGCTTGGCTTCCTACACATCCGCCGGTAATCCCACGTATTTCTCCGCCAATACAAATAACTTTAAAGCCATGAATAGCTAAGATATGAGCATGCAGAAGTCCGTTTGTTATATAGGTTGCGTTTTTTTCCTGAAGATAATCCAATAATTTTAAAGTTGTTGAACCGGAATCAATATAAACAATATCGTTTTTTTCTATGTGCTGACAGGCACGATAAGCAATTTCCTGTTTTTCTTGTTCATGCTGCAGCTGTCTTTCGCTCAATGGGTTTTCTACTAAAACATTTCTTTTGTCGAGAATGACAGCACCGCCATGCACTCTTTTCAATAAGCCCTGCTGGTCTAATTCTAATAGATCACGCCGAATCGTTGATTCAGAAGCGCCAATCTGTTCTACTAAATCAACCACACTGACACTTTTGTTTTTCTGTAATTCTTTTAAGATATAATCATGTCTTTTATCTGTCATCATTTATAATCACCACTTTCAGTCTTATTTTATGACTGTTCAATCAAATAGTCAACCAAAATCAGTCGAATAATAATAAAATGTTTATCGAACAGTCATATTGATGAATAGTTTTGACTGAAATAAAAGGCTATTTGCTTATAATAGCCTTTATTCACCAAGAGTTTGTTCATCGTTTGGCGCTGCATTTACAATTTTGGTGGAAGATTCACGCTTAAACCAATAGAGACTGCCGTTAGGAGTAGATTTTCCGGTGATTGGGTCAATGATTCGTTCTTCAATATCGCCGTTTGGCTTATACCAGGAATCCGTTACATAGAGATTTGTGAGATCATACCACATATCCTTTGCGACCACACGATCATCATAATTATCTAAATTTGTATTATCATCAAAGCCAACCCAGGTGGCACAGACGACTTTTTGATTATAACCAACGACTAAACTGTCATAATCACTAGTTCCGCTCTTTCCGGCAAACACCTGTGGACGTTTGTAGTTTAATAAAGTAGGATTGCTGTAAAGGATGCATTTATCATCGAAAGGAGCTGTTAATAATTGACTTAATACAAGACAAGTTGTTTTATCCAGCAACTGAGTAGGGGTGCTGGAATGCTGATACAGCACATTTCCTTCCTGATCTTCGATTCGTTCAATACTGTAGGGTTTATCATAGAGTCCTTCGGAAGCAAAAGCGGCATAAATTTGCGCGATATCATACACAGATCCGGTAAATGTTCCCAGTGCTAAAGAGGCATCGGGGGAAATATGGGTATAGCCGAATTGCTTCAACTGATTGGTTAGGACATCTTCCCCTAAGAAAAGATGGGTTTTCATCGCATAAATATTATCTGATAAGCCAACCGCACAGGCGAGTGTAATCTTATCAAAGGCATAGAGATTGCCGAAATTTGTCGGTGCATATTCTTTTCCACTGGCTAATTTAAATTTAGTCGGTTCACTGATGAAGCTTGTAGTAGGATCAAACCCTTGTTTTAAGGCAATATAATAGAGGAGTGGTTTAATAGTAGAAGCTACCTGACGAGAAGCATCGGTTGCACGGTTAAACTGTGAATCCTGATAATCTTTCCCACCGGTTAATGCGAGAATTTTAAAGGTGTAAGGTTCAATCGCAATCGCAGAACATTGAAGCTGTTCATTAGTCATTCGATTGTTGACACTGTTGCTCATTTCATTTTGAGCGGCAGCATCCATCGTTGTATAGACTTTTAAGCCCTTATTGATATAGTCCATTTCATAAAAACCAAGCTCCTTTAATTCATTAATGACAGTATCTTTATAATAGTAAAGGGTAGTATCCATAAAAGGATTATTATCTGTATTTAAAGGTGTTTCCTGCTGAATACTTTGATCATAGGTTTCTTGATCAATTTTTCCCTGTTTTAATAAAGCAGCTAAAACAACACCTTGTCTTTCTTTCGCATCTTCGGGAGAAATCAGGGGAGAATAAATATTAGGTCCGTTGATTACCCCGGCGAGCATCGAACTTTCTAAAAGATTAAGTTCACTGGCAGATTTGTTGAAATAGAACTTTGCTGCGTTTTCAATGCCATAAACACCATGTCCAAAATAGATCGTATTGACATACCCTTCTAAGATCTGATCTTTAGAATAATGCGTTTCGATCTGCATCGCATAGATGGCTTCTTCGATTTTTCTTTTATATGTGACTTCATTCGTCAAAAAAAGATTACGAGCGTATTGCTGAGTAATGGTACTTGCCCCTTGGGTTGTATCGGAGGTCACGTTATTTGTGATGGCACGAATTATACCTGTCAGATCAAAACCATGATGCTGATAAAAATTACGATCCTCGATCGCAATGATACTATCAATAAATAATGGGGAAATTTCTTCTAAACTGACGTAACTGCCGCTGTTCTCATGGTTGGCTTGATAAAAGATCTCACCTTTATTGTCATACATTTCCAAATAGGAGCTCTTTCCGATGGATGGCTTGCTTGATAAAAAAGCAATGATATATGCACTAATTAATAAAGCGACAAGCGTAAGAACAATACAAATCATGATTTTCGTAAACTTTTTCATTTTATCACCTGTTTTTATTTTGGATAATTTCGTGTATAATATTCACTGGTGATAAAAATGTATAAGTTTGTTAGGATAAAATATAAAAGCATTATGGTCAATGGTGATGATAAGAACAGTGTTGAGATCAGTGCGAATGGAACAATTCATGAACGAAACGGTCATACGAACATTTATTTTGAATCAAAAGAAAAAACAGTATTTGAGATTGATATTGAAAATGAAAACCTTGATTTAAAGCAAGGAGAAAGCAAACTTCATTTAGAAATGAAAAAAATGATTGAAAACAGTTATCAGACACCTTATGGTATGTTGGGGTTAATTACACATTTAGATGTTTTAGAGTTAAATGAAGATCGCTTAAAAATAAAATATCGTTTATTTCATGAAGAGGAATGCATTTCAAATATCTATATGCAGATCCACTGGCTGCCTGCTAGTTGATCTTTTTTATTGATAAATAGAAGAAAATTTATTTTTTCTTTGACTATGACAGCATTTTGTTTTATTATAGTGTATATTTGTGTGTATTTTGATAGGAGGTCAGATAATGGCTATTAATAAAATAGAAACAGCCCTTAAACAGTTATTGGCGGACAGCGTCATTAAAAGTGGTTTATTAGATACAATCGAAGCAGATAATATCGTTATTGAAATTCCTAGAGACACGACTCATGGGGATTATTCTTCAAATATTGCGATGCAGCTTACGAAACAACTGAAAAGAAATCCTCGTGAAATTGCGCAGACCATCGTTGATGGTTTGAAAACGGATAATGATCTAATCACAAAAGTAGAGATTGCCGGTCCGGGATTCATTAATTTATTTGTACATAAAGCATCAATGACATCAATTATCGGTGAAGTTATCAGTGAAGGAGATCAGTATGGTCGTACGGATTTTGGAAAAGGCATTAAATACGATGTTGAATTTGTATCGGCGAATCCAACAGGAGATCTTCATTTAGGTCATGCTAAGGGAGCAGCGGTAGGTGACAGCATTTGCCGTATCTTAGCTGCTGCCGGTTATGAGGTAACAAGAGAATATTACATTAATGATGCGGGAAATCAGATCAACAATCTGGCAGCTTCATTATTTGCCCGTTACTTACAGGCTTTTGGCAAAGAAGTAGAGTTGCCGTCAGATGGGTATCATGGTAAAGATATTATTGATATCGCTGAAAAAATGAAAGAGGAATTTGGCGATCGCTTTGTGAATAGTGAATATGAAGAGGTGCGTCAGCAGTTCAGAGATATCGGAGTAAAATATGAATTGCAGAAAATCAAGGATATTTTACAAGAATTCAGAGTATCTTATGATGTATGGTATCCGGAAACACGCCTATATGAAGAAGAACGTATTCAGCCGGCTTTGGATAAATTAAATGAAAAAGGCTATACCTATAAAGAAGAAGGCGCTTTATGGTTAAAATCAACAGCCTTTGGTGATGATAAAGATCGTGTATTAATCAAAAGCGACGGAAGCTATACTTATCTGACACCGGATATTGCGTATCATTTAGATAAGTTTAATCGTGGATATGATTATTTAGTCGATTTACTGGGAGCCGATCATCATGGTTACATCGCTCGTATGAAAGCGGCGGTTCAAGCATTAGGGTATAATGCCGATCAGTTGGAAATTGACATTATTCAAATGGTCAGAATGATTCAGGATGGTCAGGAAGTGAAAATGTCAAAACGTACAGGAAACGCAGTTACGATCCGTGATCTGGTAGAAGAAATCGGAGTAGATGCAACACGTTATTTCTTTGTGTGCAAAGCTGCCAGCAGCCGTTTCGATTTTGATTTGGATCTTGCAAAGAGCCAGTCAAATGATAATCCTGTCTTTTATGCACAGTATGCTCATGCTAGAATGTGCTCTATTATGGCACAGGCTGAGAAACTTCATATTGACAAGTCGTCTCAATATGATTTAATAGTAGAAGAAAAAGAAATTGAACTAGTGAAACATATCAATGAGTTTAGAAATGAAATCATCGATAGTGCAAAGAATCGCACACCCCATAAAATCGCAAACTATATTCAGAAACTGGCACAGCTTTTCCATAGCTTCTATGGTGAATGCAAAGTATTGGACAGCGAAAATAAAGCGTTAAGCGCTCAGCGTTTAGCGTTAGTGGAAGCGACGAAAATCACTTTAAAGAATGCTTTGAATTTAATTGGTGTTGAAGCACCTGACAAAATGTAAGGAGATAAGGTTATGCAAGAAATGAGTCAAAATTCGATGTTAGACATTGCTTATGATTTAATGTCTAAAAAGAAGAAACCGGTAGATTTTTATAAACTTTACGAAGAAGTAAGTGAAATCAAAGGATTTAACAGTGAGGATGCAGGTGAACATCAATCATTATTTTATACGAACATCACATTAGATGGTCGTTTCATCACTGTGGGAGAAAACCAATGGGATTTAAGAAGCAGACATAAATTTGAAAATGTGCATATCGATATGAATGACATCTACAATGACGATGAAACTGAAGAAGCAGACGCTATTGAAGAAATAGAAGAAGATATTGAAGAGGAAGAAGTAGCTTCTGAAGAAGACGAATATTAATAATCAGACAGAGAATATCAAGTTCTCTGTTTTTTTTATAGTAAATTATCATAATGAGTGCAACACAAAAAAAGAATCATAGAAACTACCATGTTAAAATGTAAGTGATTGTATTCTTTCTCTATGTTACAATATATTTAGTAAAACATCTTAAATGTATCGAAAGGATTATTATAATATGAGCAAAAAAGATAAAAAAGTAGTAGTGTCGCAAGAAGATATAATGAAAATTTTAGATTCCTGTTATGATAAGTGTCGAAATGGTGTTTATAAAGTGAGTCTTAATGTCGAAGATATGGCAAATGAATATTTAAGAAAATACGAAACTAGAGAGCTTGCTTGTAAGGCAATGCTTAAAAACCAAGTTGCAAAATGTACAACGTCAGGTTTTATTACTGGATTTGGTGGAATTATTACAATGCCGGTAACACTTCCAGCAAATGTTGTTAACGTACTCTATGTTCAAATGCGGATGATTGCTTGTGTTGCATATATGGCGGGTTTTGATCTTGACAGTGATGAAACACAAACTTTTGTTTATGCTTGTCTTGCGGGAGTAGCTGTTAATGGGGTGGTTAAACAGGCTAGTATTAAGTTTGGAGTTAAATTTGCTAATGGATTAATTAAAAAAATACCGGGAAAAGTTCTTACAAAAATTAATCAAAAAGTAGGATTTAGATTTATAACTAAGTTTGGAACCAAAGGAATTGTAAATTTAGGTAAACTTCTTCCTGGTGTGGGAGCAGTGGTTGGAGGTGGATTAGACTTTGTTGAAACAAAGTTGATTGCCCAGCGTTCTTATAAATGGTTTTTCAAACATGATTTTTCAGTAGATAAAAAGAATGAAGAAGATGTTGAAATATATGAAAGTGATTTAGATGAAACTATTTTAGTATGAAGTTAAAATATAATTGAATATACTAGCTTAACGAAGAAAATATAAATTTTTTATTTCACATATTCAATAGATTATCTTTTTTTACCAAAAAAGTGCTTCAAAGAAGCACTATTTGGATTGAGTAGCCAGTTCACTCAGGAATAATTCGATAAAGATAAAAAAGATAGCCTGATCATCGAGAAAAGAATCATATGATGAGCGGGAGATATAAGGCAGATAAATAATTTCTGTTGCATAAGGTAAAAGCGGGCAGTGCGGATTCATTGTAAAGATGATCACATCACAGCCTTTTTCTTTGCAGCTGGATGCTAATTGTTCATAAACATGGGATAATCCCGTAATAGTGAAAATAATGCATAAATCACCTTTAGTTAAAATATCTTCTTGATTGATCATCAGCACACTGTCAATAATAGCTTCACAGTCAAAGCCCAGCTGAGCGACACGATAGCGAAATTGCTGGGCAGACAAACCGGTACGATTATTTCCCATCACTTTTACTCGGTTTGCTTTTTTAAATAATTGAACGATCTTTTTTAGTTGATTTGGTTCAACATGCTGTCTTAATGCTAAGATATGTTTGGAATATTCGTCGGCAATCTTTGTGATTGGATCAGGTTTATCCGTCTCATAATCTTTTTCCATAGAAATAATATAGCGTGACAATTCAAATTTGAATTCAGAAAATCCCTGATAACCCATTTTCTTACATAAACGCATTATCGCAGATTTTGATGTATCTGTTCGATCTGCTAAGCTATCGATCGTATTGCGAATAATAGTATTGGGATTCTTCATAATATAGTCATAAACGAGACGCTCAGACTTAGTGAACGAGTCTTTGTATAGGTTTAATTTATCTATTGGATTCATGTTTATCCCTCCGTCCCCATTATAGCATGATTGGAAATAAAATCTATTATTTTGGAACTTTTTCCAATTTGTGATAAATTTACCAATTATATTTGAAATAAGTTTCAAAACATGCTATAAAGGAAGTGGGGATATTGAACGATCATCAATAAAAAGAAAAGTAAAACTATAAAAAGGAGGTGTAATTATGGCAAAAAAACCAAATATATTCTTTTTTGCGGCAGATCAGATGCGTGCGGATGCACTGCATCATTTAGGAAATGAAGCTTCGATCACACCCAACATCGATGCGCTTTTAAATGAAGGGGTTTCTTTTGAAAATGCCTACTGTCAAAATCCGGTATGTGTGCCATCTCGATGCAGTTTTTTAACGGGGCTGTATCCGCATACAACCGGACATCGTACAATGCATTTCTTGCAGAGAGAATATGAACCCAATATTTTAAAAGAAATGAAAAACAACGGCTATGAAGTCATCTGGATCGGTGGAAACGATATTGTTCCCAGAGATAAAGTTAAATCTGCGTACTGTGATGCCTATTATGAGGGTATTGATTTTATAGATTCACGTGATACCATCAATAACAAACCATTTGGTGGACTGGCAGAGCATCAACCGAAAATTACAGAAGAAATGATGAATGACGGCAGTTTGTATTCTTTCTATATCGGGAAGTTAGAAAAGCTCGATCTAACCAGTCAATTAGATTGGAACCGTGTGAAAATTGCGATTGATTATATTGAAAGAAAAAGTAAAGAAACAGATTCTAAACCATTCTTTCTTTATTGTTCTCTCTTTTTTCCACATCCGCCATACGCTTGTGAAGATCCTTGGTACAGTATGATTGATCGCAGTAAAGTACCGCCACGAAGACCTAATATTCAGACACTGAAAGATAAAGCCAGCATGCTTTATGGTATTAATGCGAAACAACATTTAGATAATTGGAGTGAAGATCGCTTTACTGAATTAAGGGCAACCTACTTAGCGATGGTTTCACGCTTCGACCATCAGTTTGGAATGATTGTCGATAAATTGAAAGAAACGAATCAATACGATGATACCAGTATCTTTGTTTACAGTGATCATGGTGATTATACAGGGGATTATTCGATCTGTGAAAAAGTGCAGAATTGTTTTGAAAACCCTATATCGAATATCCCGTTAGTCATTAAACCGGCTAAACAGTTTGAAGTGAAGCCAAGAGTTTCAAAAGCGTTAGTCGAGTTAGTGGATTTACCGGCAACAATCGCAAAAATGGGAGGGTTTGAGTTAAGCTATACCCAGTTTGGCAAGCCGCTATTAGAGACACTGGCAGGAAACGAAACGCATAAAGATGCAGTTTTCTGTGAAGGCGGACGAATTCACGGAGAAGAACAATGTATGGAAAAAGGACATGGACCGGAATCACCATACTATCCACGCTTAGCGACACAAGGATCAGAAGGACCGGAACATACGAAAGCAACGATGATACGAATGGGGAACATCAAATATACGATGCGTTTATATGAAAAAGATGAGCTGTATGACTTAGATAAAGATCCGATGGAATTAAAGAATCTGATTGAGGAACCGGAATATCAGGAAACGGTATGGAAAATGAAAGAGAGACTATTGCAGTATTTCATGGAAACCGGAGACTTTGTCCCAATGGGAAGAGATAAACGATGATTCAAATAAAACAGCATGGAATTTGACTTATTCTAATTTAGTGCCAAGTATTGTGGCAAAAGGGTGTATAGAGAAAGTAAATTCCAAAAGGTATAGTTAAATTAGATAGGGAGGAATGAAAGATTATGGCAAAAAAACCAAACATTTTATTTTTTGTGGCAGATCAGATGCGTGCAGATGCACTGCACCATTTAGGAAATGAAGCCTCAATTACACCAAATATTGATAATATTTTAAATGACGGAGTCTCTTTTGAAAATGCCTACTGTCAAAATCCGGTATGTGTGCCATCTCGATGCAGTTTTTTAACGGGGCTGTATCCGCATACAACCGGACATCGTACAATGCATTTCTTACAGAGAGAAAATGAACCCAATGTTTTAAAAGAAATGAAAAACAACGGCTATGAAGTCATCTGGATCGGACGCAATGACGTTGTTCCCGGAGACAAGCTGAAAACAGCCTATTGTGATGAATATTATGATGGTATCCATTTTACGAATACGCGTGATGTTACCAATGATAAGCCTTTTGGCGGACATGGAGATAATCAGCCGAAAATTACAGAAGAAATGATGAATGATGGCAGTCTGTATTCTTTCTATATCGGTAAATTAGAAAATAGCAGCGGATATGGAAGTATGGATTGGAACTGTGTAAAGAGTGCGATTGATTATATTGAAAGAAAAAGCAAGGAAAAAGATTCTAAACCGTTCTTTGTATACTGTACGATTTCTTTCCCACATCCGCCATATGCTTGTGAAGATCCTTGGTACAGTATGATTGATCGTAGTAAAGTACCGCCACGAAGACCTAATATTCAGACACTGAAAGATAAAGCCAGCATGCTTTATGGTATTAATGCGAAACAACATTTAGATAATTGGAGTGAAGATCGCTTTACTGAATTAAGGGCAACCTACTTAGCGATGGTTTCACGCTTCGACCACCAGTTTGGAATGATTGTCGATAAATTGAAAGAAACGAATCAATATGATGATACCAGTATCTTTGTTTACAGTGATCATGGTGATTATACAGGGGATTATTCGATCTGTGAAAAAGTGCAGAATTGTTTTGAAAACCCTATATCGAATATCCCGTTAGTCATTAAACCAGCTAAACAGTTTGAAGTGAAGCCAAGAGTTTCAAAAGCGTTAGTCGAGTTAGTCGATTTACCGGCAACAATCGCAAAAATGGGAGGGTTTGAGTTAAGCTATACCCAGTTTGGCAAGCCGCTATTAGAGACACTGGCAGGAAACGAAACGCATAAAGATGCAGTTTTCTGTGAAGGCGGACGAATTCACGGAGAAGAACAATGTATGGAAAAAGGACATGGACCGGAATCACCATACTATCCACGCTTAGCGACACAAGGATCAGAAGGACCGGAGCATACGAAAGCAACGATGATACGAATGGGGAACATCAAATATACGATGCGTTTATATGAAAAAGATGAGCTGTATGACTTAGATAAAGATCCGATGGAATTAAAGAATCTGATTGAAGAACCGGAATATCAAGAAACGGTATGGAAAATGAAAGAGAGACTGTTACAGTATTTCATGGAAACCGGAGACTTTGTCCCAATGGGAAGAGATAAACGATAAGCGAACTCAAGTTCGCTTTTCTCTTTCTTAAATATTGTTGAAACGTTTCAAAAAAAGTATTGACACCGCTTTCTTAAATGTTATAATGTGTTTGTGAAACGTTTCAACATATATCATTGGGAGGAAAATACAATGAGTTCAAGCAAAATGGATCTTTTTCAAGAAAAGATTCAAGAAGTCTTTTTACCTATTGCAGACAAATTAAATTCACAACGTCATTTGGCAGCTTTAAAAAATGGGATGACTTGTACAATCCCATTAACGATCATTGGTGGTTTCTTTATGTTACTGGCACAGCCGCCTGTTAATCCGGCTACTTTGCAGCCAACCAATTTTTTCTTTAAATTTTTGTTAGACTGGAAAGCCTGGTCTACCACTTATGCACAAATATTGAGTGTTCCTTATAATTTAACGATTGGCTTATTAGCGGTCTATATTACTTTCTCAATAGCTTATCAGTTAGGGAAGCATTATAAATTAAATGGAATCTCATGTGGAGTATCTGCTTTATTTTTATTCTTAATGACCTCAGCTGAACCTTTTACGTCAGCAGATAATGGTTTGATTATGTCAATGAAGAATTTAGGCGGAGAAGGAATGTTTTATGGAATTATCGTAGCGTTTATCTCTGTTGAAGTTTTTAAATGGATGAGTGATCATAATATTAAATTAAAAATGCCTGCTCAAGTACCGCCCAATGTTGCGGCACCGTTTGAAGCTTTATTTCCTTTAGTCTTTTTAACTGCTTTATTCTTTATCGGTAATATTGTTTGTATTAATATGACCGGAAACAATCTTTGCCGTTTAATCTTTACTTTATTATATCCGTTAATGAGAGCTTCAAGCTCATTGCCATCTGTTATGCTTTGCAGTATTTTACTTAGTTTATTTTGGTTCATGGGTATTCATGGAAACAATATCGTCGGTTCTGTTTTAACACCGATTACTACGGCAAATATTGCATTAAATGCTTCAGCGGTCATGAATGGGAGCGGACCAACAACACCACTTGCAGGTTCTTTTATGACAATTTTCGGTAACTGGATGTCTTATCCGGCGATGATGGTATGTTTTTTCTTGGTAGCTCGTTCAGCCCAGTTAAAATCCCTCCGTAAGATTGCCTTGGTACCAGACATCTTTAATATTAATGAACCTTTAACATTTGGGATCCCTGTCGTAATGAACATCTTGATTGCTTTGCCGTTGCTGCTTTGTAATTTAGTGATGTGTTCTATTGCGTATCTGATTATGGATGCCGGATTGATTGGTTCGATCTACATAACGGTGCCTTGGACAACCCCGGGTGTAATCAATCTGTTCTTATCGACGATGGACTTTAGAGCGGTGATTATGTGGGTAATTATGTTCGTTGCGGATATCTTGATTTTATTGCCGTTTGTTAAAGCATATGATAAACAAATGCTGACTCAGGAGAACGCTTCAAGCATTTAGTTGAGACGTTTCAATTAATTTGCCATCCCCCATTAAACATGTTAGAATTTAACTGAAATGAAGTGGATGGAGTGATAATTATGGCAACAATCAAAGATATCGCAAGAGAGTTGAATATAGGCGTATCAACGGTGTCGATGGCCTTGAATGGGAATCCTCGAATCAATGAGGAAACAAGACAAAGGGTATTAGCAAAAGCTAAGGAATTAAACTATGTAAAGAATGGAATTGCTGTGGATTTGCAGCGTAAGTCAACTAATTTGATTTTATTGGTTGTAGATGATGCATCACGTCCGTTCTTTTCCAGAACGATCAACGCAGTGCAGCGCAAGGTCAGCGAATATGGTTATGATCTTTTGATTGCGACAACGTTTAATGGTCATATTGAAACCGCAAAACGCTATATCTCGGAAAGAAGAGCAGACGGGGTTATTGTCTTTACCAATCGTATTGAGGATGAAGATGTCCTGCGCTATGCCTGCAAAGACATGCCGATCTTTGTAATCGGCCGCTATTTAAGTGGTGAACATGTCTATTCCGAGCCTATATCCAGCACGACGCAGGGACAGGAGGTCGTTGAATACCTCTACAACAAAGGATATCGTAAAATTGCTTTTGTGAAGGCTTTGCCTCATACGTTAGGGACAATTCGTCGCTTTAAGGCTTATCAGAAAGCATTAACGCAGCTTAATTTAGAATATAACGAAGAGATAGTATTTAATGCAAACGGCAGCGAATATGAAGATGGATACCGAATAACAAAGGAAATAATAAAGAAAATAAACCAAATTGATGCCATCTTCTATTCTAATGATGATATTGCTATTCCGGGGGTTAAATGTTTAATCGATCATGGTATTGCAGTCCCTCAAAGGGTATCGGTCGTTGGCTATAATGATCTTCCTTATTCAAAATTAGTGACACCTGCTTTGACTACCGTGACAACTTGTCAGACGACAACTAGCTATGCTGTTGATATTTTGATTGCAGCCATCAGAAATGAGAATGTTCAACCGATTATAGATCAATATGTTCAGGAATTAGATGAACGAAAGGAACGCTTGATCATTCGTGAAACTTAATAAGGAGGCTGTATTTTGAAAGCAGTTATGTTGATGTTTGATTCATTGCGAAAAGACTTGCTTAGCGCTTATGGCAATGAAGAAACAATTACACCTAATTTTCAAAGATTAAAAGAAAAAACTGTTGCATTTGAACACTTCTATGTAGGGAGCATGCCTTGCATGCCGGCTAGACGTGAACTGCACACAGGTCGCTATAACTTTTTACATCGCAGCTGGGGCCCTTTGGAAGCTTGGGAAAACTCGGCTGTGGAGATCATGAAAAAGCATGGGATCTATACGCATCTTGTAACCGATCATAAGCATTACTGGCGTGACGGAGGAGCCACCTATCATCCCCGTTACAGCAGCTATGAGTTTATCCGTGGGCAGGAGGGGGACAACTGGAAAGGGGTTGTAGATAAACCTCATGTTGATTTGAAACTCAATGAAGCCCCTTTGTCAAAGAAATTTAAATCAAAAAGCCGTGATCAGGACTTTGTCAATCGCCGCTATATGAGGGAGGAAGCGATGCATCCATTATGCCGTACGGTGCAAGCCGGATTGGAATTTATCGATACTAATTATCAGAGTGATCAATGGTATTTGCAGATTGAATGCTTTGATCCTCATGAACCGTTCTTTGTACCGGAAAAATATCTGAAGATGTATGGTTTGGAAGATGGGTTCCACGGCTGGCCGTCATACTACTATAATAATCAGGACGGACGTACGAATGCGCTATTAAAAGGATATTATAAAGCGTTAGTCAGCATGTGTGATGCCTATGTCGGAAAAGTGCTGGATGCCTTTGATCGCTATGATCTATGGAAAGATACCATGCTGATCGTTAACACTGATCATGGCTTCTTGTTGGGAGAACATGACTGGTGGGGCAAGAATATCATGCCAATCTATAATGAAATAGCGAATATTCCTTTCTTTATTTATGATCCGCGTTCAAAAATCCAAAACGAACAACGTCAATCGCTTGCTCAAAACATTGACGTGCCCGCAACCTTGCTGGATTATTTTGGATTGGATAAACCGCAGGAGATGATGGGACAGTCTCTAAAAGGTATCATAGAAAAAGATGAACCGAATCGTCCATATGCAATGTATGGCTACTTTGGTTCAAATATTAATATTACCGATGGACATTATACGTATATGCATGCACCGATTACAGATGAAAAGGATCATATCTTTGAATACACGATCATGCCAACCCATATCAATTCTTTATTTTCCACAAAGGAACTTCAAGGAATGACATTATCGAAACCGTTTAGCTTTACCAAAGGTGTGCCGCTGCTTAAAATCCCTGCTCAAGGATTTGGCGGGAGCAACTATCACCGTTTCAAAAATCGTTTGTATCATATTGATGTTGATCCTAAGCAAACAAGAAAGATTGAAGATAAAGAGATTCAATGCCGATTGATTCAAGCTATCAAAAAAATGATGGAAGAAAATGATGCACCAAGTGAGCTCTATGCATTTTATGGATTTGATCATGAGATTAATCCCGAATATCTGAAATTATTAGATCGGCAAGTTGTTGAGAGTGAAGCAGAGTTGATACAGGGCATAAATTTTACGACGGAAGAATTAAAAGAGGGTTATTTAGCCTTTATAAAAAATATGCCTGATGCTTCTTGTATTGCTGAATGTTTTAAAAAACAGGCTTTAATTGATGAAACGATATTTTACCAGCTGGTTGAAGAAACGGTAGGTAAAGAACGGATTAATGATGTGATGTATCAATTAAATTTAAATATGAGATTAGACTAGCGGGGAAGCATTCCCCTTTTAGTCTGAAATGGGAAATAATGATTGAATATTTATGTCATCGTCATTTCTTTTCTACATTTTTAGGCGTTAGTGCCGGACTAGGCGAAGGAACAATTTAATGTGCGGTCTTTGCTTTATTCTTTTTCATTAATATAAAAGTGCGCGGTTATTTTATGTGCACAGGGATCAAAATTATTTGTCAGTACAGTTTTAGGGATTAATCTATGCAACATCTATAATAGAGTGCAAGCTTTTTTTAGAAGATAGGAGTATACATATGGAATATTATAGTTATCTAATCAAACCGGCATCATCTTTATGTAATTTGAAATGTAAATATTGTTTTTACCATGATGTCAGTGAGCATCGGGAAGTCATATCTAATGGGGTAATGAGTGATGATACGCTCTATACTTTAATTGATCGTGCCTTAGTGGTTGAAAATGAAGCGACAATTACCTTTGCTTTTCAAGGGGGAGAACCGACAGTTGCAGGTCTTGACTACTTTGTGAAATTTACAGATTATGTCTCTTTACATAAAAAATCTAATCAGACGATTCAATATGCCATTCAGACTAATGGAGTATCATTAGAAGAAGAATGGTGTCAGCTGTTTAAGAAATATCATTTTTTAGTAGGTGTATCCTTAGATGGGTATCGTGAAAATCATGACTATTTCCGTTTGACCAATGCCAATAAGCCGACCTTTAAAACAATCATGGCAGGCATCGAACGTTTGAAAAAATATCAGATTGACTATAATATTCTAACGGTTTTATCTCAGCCATTGGCTAAGCATCCAGAAAAGCTTTACCGCTTTTTTAAAGAACAGAAATTTAAATATGTGCAGCTGATTCCCTGTTTGCCGGGACTTGATAATGAAGATGATCCCTTTAAATTAACACCCCAAGGATTCGCTAAATTCTATAAGATATTCTATCGTTTATGGGAAGCGGACTATCTAAAAGGGGATTATATGTCAGTGACACTTTTTGATAATCTGATTCTGATGTTTAAAGGGATTCCGCCGCATCAGTGCGGAATGCTGGGACAGTGCTTGCCACAGTATGTCATTGAGTCAAACGGGCATGTATATCCCTGTGATTTTTATGTATTAGATGAATATGATACCGGTAATATCAAGGATTCCAGCTTCGCTGAGATCCGTCAGAGTAAGGCGATGAAAGACTTCTTGGCTCAGCCGCATCCGCAATGTGATCGCTGCGTTGAATGCAAATTTAAAAATATCTGTCACGGCAACTGCAAGCGATTAAGTATCACTTACTTTGATCAGCATTACTGCGGCTATCAGGATTTTTTAGAGGAGCATTACCAAAGCATGGCAAAAATAGCTCAGCAATTAAAATAACTGCGTCAATTGGCGCAGTTTTCTTTATTGATCAATAATTTCATCGACAATGCCATAATCCAATGCTTCTTTAGCCGTCATAAAATGATCACGATCAGTATCGATTTCAATCTGTTTTAAAGGGATTGATGTTTGTTTAGCCAGTAATTCATTTAAATGCTGCTTTTGTCTTAGAATGCGTTTGGCAGTAATTTCAATATCACTGGCTTGTCCGTTAAATCCGCCTAAAGGCTGATGAATCATGATCTCACTGTTAGGCAGGGCATGACGTTTTCCCGGTGTTCCCGAAGACAATAAAAAAGCTGCCATGCTGGCACACATCCCTACCGCAATGGTAGAAACGTCACACTTCACTAAATTCATTGTATCATAGATGGCAAAACCGGAGCTGATTGATCCGCCCGGTGAATTGATATACATATAAATGGGCTGAGTAGAGCTTTTAGAATCTAAATAAAGCAGCTGAGCAACAATGCTGCTGGCGAGCTGATCATTGATTTCTCCTGTCAGTATAATGATTCTTTCTTCTAATAATCTTGAAAAAATATCGTAAGCATGTTCCGATCTTTCTGTTTTCTCAATAACAGTTGGAATGATTTGCATGTATTCGTACCTCCATGTTTAAATTATAGTTCTAAATAAAAAAAATATTCATGCTAAAAAGTTAACAATTTCACATGTAAGTGGTTTCATGTGTTGATTTTATTTGATTGGTGGCTTATAATATGTATATACAAATATAAGGAGGAATTTTTTAATGGCAGTAAAAGTTGCAATTAATGGTTTTGGACGTATCGGACGTCTAGCATTCAGACAAATGTTTGGAGCAGAAGGTTACGAAGTAGTAGCTATCAACGATTTAACTAATCCTAAAATGTTAGCTCATTTATTAAAATATGATTCAGCACAAGGTAGATACGAAAAAGGTGACACAGTTGTTGCTGGTGAAGATTCAATCACTGTAGATGGAAAAACAATTAAAATCTATGCAGAAGCTGATGCTTCAAAATTACCTTGGGGAGAATTAGGAGTAGACGTAGTATTAGAATGTACAGGGTTCTATGTATCTAAAGCTAAATCTCAAGCACATATCGATGCAGGTGCTAAAAAAGTTGTTATCTCAGCTCCAGCTGGAAATGACTTACCAACAGTTGTATTTGGTGTAAACGAAAACATCTTAACTGCTGATGATACAATCATCTCTGCAGCTTCTTGTACAACAAACTGTTTAGCTCCTATGGCTAACGCTTTAAACAATTTAGCTAAAATCAAATCTGGTATCATGTTAACAGTTCATGCTTATACTGGTGACCAAATGGTATTAGACGGACCTCATAGAAAAGGTGATTTAAGAAGAGCTCGTGCAGCTGCTGTAAACATCGTACCTAACTCAACTGGTGCAGCTAAAGCAATCGGATTAGTAATCCCTGAATTAAACGGAAAATTAATCGGTTCAGCTCAACGTGTACCTGTACCTACAGGATCTACTACTATCTTAACTGCAGTAGTTGAAGGAACAGTAACTGTTGAAGAAATCAATGCAGCTATGAAAGCAGCATCTAACCCTTCATTCGGTTATACTGAAGAACAATTAGTATCTTCTGATATCGTTGGAATCAACTACGGATCATTATTCGATGCTACTCAAACTATGGTTAAAGATTGCGAAAACGGAACTACTGAAGTTCAAGTTGTTGCATGGTATGATAATGAAAATTCATACACTTCTAACATGGTTAGAACAATCAAATATTTCTCTGAATTAAGTAAATAATTGCAGACAAGCTAAAAGGATGAGAACTCTCATCCTTTTTCCTTTTTATGGAATTGTCCGTTAAAAAAATCGAGGGTAATCTCTGTCATTTCTTCCGGAGATCCTTTTTTTGTATTCAGCCATTTATTAACAATGCCGATCAAGCCATAAGTAATATATGGGATCATTATATCTTCGTTTTCATAGTCTTTAAAGATTTGCTCGTTTTCTAAAATAAAACAGAAATGTTCAATGATGGCACGACGCAGGGCTGAACGTGTCAGGATTGCCTGCATAAAATACTGTTTTTCTTCAAAATAGGTAAATAAGGCCAAGATCATCTCACGATTCTTGATCATAGGAATCTTGGGATGATGATATTTATGGAGGATTTGGGCGACTTCTTGGGCAACTGTATCTTGCAGCTGATCTAAGAAATCATTGAGATCCTGATAGTATAGGTAAAAGGTACTGCGGTTAATATCGGCTTTTTCACATAATTCTTTTACTGTCATGTGATAGCTTTCGTGTTGTTTTACTAAAGCGCCAAACGCATTAATTAAAGCTTGTTTAGTTTTTTGAATACGGCGATCTTCTTTCATATCTTCTCATCCTTTTCAACATATTCATTGTAATCTGTCGATTATCCAACAGATTTTATTGGTTTTAGTGTTTGTTTTACGGGTTATTCATTTCTATAATAAGTATAACCAAAAGGAAAATAGAAAGGAAGAGACGAATGAGTATAAGTAAAGATTTTTTATGGGGTGGCGCTGTAGCGGCTAACCAATGTGAAGGGGCTTATCAAGAAGCCGGAAAAGGATTAAGTATCGCTGATCTCCGTTTAGCCGGAAGCAAAGATAAAAAAAGGGGATTTACTCCGGAAATTGATGAAACATTATATTATCCAAGTCACAAAGCTATCGATTTTTACCACCATTATAAAGAAGATATTGCCCTGTTTGCGGAAATGGGCTTCAAGATGTTTCGCTTATCGATTAACTGGTCAAGAATCTTTCCCAACGGAGATGAGACTGAACCCAATGAAGAGGGATTAAAATTCTATGATGAGGTGTTTGATGAATGTTTAAAATACAATATTCAGCCAATGGTGACGATCTCTCATTATGAAAGTCCCTATGGATTAATGAAGAAATGCAATAGCTGGGAAAGCCGTGAAATGATTGATTATTTTATGAATTATTGTCAGGTTATTTTTGAACGCTATCATACCAAAGTAAAATATTGGCTGACATTTAATGAAATTAATCTTGCTTTGCATTCTGCCTATTCCGCATTGGGAATGATGCTAGAAAAGAATGCCGATTATGATAAGACTCTGTTTCAAGCACTGCATCATGCATTCGTAGCAGGTGCTAAAGCGGTAGCTTTGGCACATTCCATTGATCCCAGCTTAAAAGTAGGGAATATGCTTGCGGCTGCCAGTGTTTATGCCGGCACTTGTGATCCGCAGGATAATTTACTGGTGCAAAAAATGAAAGATCAGTTCTTCCTTTACTTTAATGATGTGATGGTTAAAGGGGAATATACACCAAAATGTAAAGCTATTTTACAAGATAAAGGCATTACTTTAGATATTACCAAAGAAGATGAAGAAGCATTAAGAAAAGGCACGATTGATTTTATCTCATTTAGCTATTATCAAAGCGTTACGATTACAACCCATTCTAATGATCAATCAGAGCAGTCAGAGGGAAATATTGCCGGAGGTATGAAAAATCCATATTTAGCAGAAAGTAAATGGGGATGGAATATTGATCCGGTAGGACTGCGTATCTTATTAAATGAAATTTATACTACTTATCGTATTCCCTTATTCATTGTGGAAAACGGATATGGAGATGTCGATTATGTTGAAGACGGACAAATACATGATACTGACCGTATTGATTATTTACGCCGTCATATTAAAGAATTTAAAAAAGCCATCGAAAAGGATGGGGTGGACTTATTGGGATATACCACTTGGGGCTGCATTGACTTAGTTTCAGCCGGAACCGGTGAAATGAGCAAACGTTACGGATTTATTTACGTTGATGTTGATGATGAAGGTAAGGGAACGTTTAAACGAATGAAAAAAGATTCTTTTAACTGGTATAAAAAAGTGATTGCCAGCAATGGAGAAGACTTAGATTAGGAGGGGAACCTCCTTTTTCTTATAAGTGAAAAAGAGTGACTTTCTACTTTCTTTATATTATGATGAAAGCAATAGGAGGAAGGATATGTATAAATTAATGTTATCAGACTTGGATGAAACACTGTTAGTGAATCACCATGTTCCTAAAGAGAATGCAGAGGCAATCAAAAAGGCACAGGCAAAAGGACTGAAATTTGTCCCTGCTACAGGGCGTGCTTATAATATGATTCAAGAGATTTTACAAGAGATCGGAACTTATCAGAAAGAAGAACAATATTCAATCTGTTTTAACGGTGCTTTAATCATGGAAAATAAAGATGATAAAGTTCTTCACTTTCAAGGTATTTCATTTGAACAAGCAAAAGAGCTATTTGAATTAGCGAAGAATTATGACGTTTGCGTTATGATTTTTACTACCAGTATGTGTTATTTATTTAATGCAGACCCAACCGAAGTGGAAAGAAAAACCGCACAGAAAGCACCTTTTAAAATTATCGATGAATTTAATATGGACTTTTTAAAGGATGACCAGATCGCTAAATTGCTGTATGTGCGTCCAAACATGCCGTTATTAAAAAGTATTGAACAGGATATGTTGGAAGATATAGAAAGAATCGGTGTTTGTGCAAGCTATTCTTCTTATCGCTATTTAGAATTTAATGCGATTGGCGTAAGTAAAGGCTTTGCCTTGCGCTGGCTATCTGAATATCTAGGCATTGATATGAGTGAAACGATTGCGATCGGAGACAATTATAATGATGTGGATATGATTAAAGAGGCGGCTTTGGGGATTTGTGTTCCATGTGCAGAAGGAGATATCAAGGAACTATCACAGTATGTGACAGAAAATGACTACGATCAAGGAGCTGTCAAGGAAGCCATTGAAAAATTTGTTTTATAATTATTGGCTAAGAGCTTAGTGCTTTTAGCTTTTATTATCTTTTGATATCTGATTATAAATCCCTTATAATAAATTAAAAGGGGGCAGATGATGAAATGGAAACACGCTTATTAGAATACTTTTTAACCGTTGCCAGAGAGAAAAATATTACCCGTAGTGCTGAACTTCTTCATATTACGCAGCCAACTTTAAGCCGACAGCTTGTATCATTAGAAGAAGAATTCGGACAACAGCTGATTATTCGGGGAAAACGGGGCATTCAGCTGACCGAAGCAGGTATGCTTTTTAGAAGGCGGGCAGAAGAAATTTTAGACCTCGTCAGTAAGACAGAACGAGAAATGACAAATGAACTTGAACAGCTGATAGGTCAGATTTCCATTGGTTCAGCAGAAAGCAGTGCTTCTTATCATTTCCTGCCAAATATCATTCATTCCTTTTCTTCTCAGTATCCTTTGGTGACATATGATTTTTATACCGGAGAAGCAAATTTAGTAAAAGAAAAACTAAATCAGGGAATCTTGGATGTAGGTATCCTGCTTGAACCGATTGACATCGAAGAATTTGACTTCATTCGTCTTCCCTATCAGGATCCATGGGGACTGATTGTTGATCAGTTTCATCCGATCGCAAATAAAGAGACTTTGACGCCTAAAGATTTGATCGGGGTTCCTCTGTTTTTTAATGACCGCCGGACAATCATCAAGAATGAATTGGAAAGCTGGGCAAAAGGCTGTTATGGAGAATATCAGTTCATGGCATCCTATAATTTAATTTCTAATATCATTGCCATTCTTAAAAATGAGATGGGCGGAGCCATTGCTATCGAAGGTGCTTTAACTGAGCGTTATCGTACAGACATGCGCTTTATTCCCTTTTCACCTGCACTTGTGTCAAATACGGTGTTGGTATGGAAAAAGCATCAGGTACTTACACCAATCATGAAACGCTTTTTAGAACTTGTTCATCAGCTTATCAAACAGTAAGGTTTATTCTGTTATGGATAAACCTTTTTAATGCTTAAAATGCATGGATTAAGATAAATTATAGGCATTAGACAATCATTGCTTTTCGTCATAAGATAAAAGTGTAGAAAATAAACACAATAAAAAGGAGAGATTATTTATGGCGGAATTAAAGAGTTTGTTTGGTATTGGTGAGAAAAATGATGCATATGCGAAATACTTCATCGGACAAAGCTATCTGAATATGCTGGCTAGAAACGGTGGTGTTGGAGTCGCTAATGTAACGTTTGAAGCAGGCTGCCGCAATAATTGGCATATCCACCATGGTGGCGGACAGATTTTATTAGTGACAAATGGCAGAGGCTATTATCAGGAGTGGGGAAAACCGGCACAGGAGCTTAATCCCGGAGATGTCGTGAATATCCCGGCTGAAGTGAAACACTGGCATGGTGCTGCTAAAGACAGTGTGTTTGCTCATTTAGCTATTGAGATTCCAGCAGAAAATGCCAGCAATGAATGGTTGGAAGCAGTCAGTGATGAAGTGTACGCTTTATTAAAATAAAAAGAGGATTAATCATTGAAAATAAGTGAAGTAAGCAAAAACTTTGGAATCTCTATATCAACACTTCGGTATTATGAACGCTCAGGACTGTTTGATCATGTTCAAAGAGTAAATGGAAGACGTGAATACTCTGATGAGGATATTCAACGTTTAAGTCTGATTATGACCTTGAAAAATGCTGGATTTACTCTATCTGCAATTTCTAATTATTTAGATTTGCCGATCTGCAGCAGACAGGAGAAAGTAAAGATTTTAGAAAGAGAAAGATCAAGACTTTTAAAAAATATACATGATGGTCAAAAAAACATCAATTCAATTGATTATTTGATTTATACACTGCAAAAGGAGAGATAAAATGGAAAGATCAGAAAAAGCACAGAAATTATATGATACATTGCATGCAAGTCCCTTAGATTATGATAAAGAGTATCAGCAGATCATGAAAGATTTTATATATGGGGATGTTTATCAGCATGGAACACTGGATTTAAAGACAAGAGAATTAATTGCGATTGTTGCCAATACAACCAATCATACTTTAGAAACATTAAAGGAACATGTTGTGGCAGGACTGAACTGTGACCTTTCACCGATTGCGATTAAAGAAGCAGTATATCAGTGTACGCCCTATATCGGTGTCGGAAAAGTTACTGACGCTTTAAGAGTCATTAATCAAATCTTTATTGATTACTCTATTGAGCTTCCTTTATGTTCTCAAAAAACAGTGACTGATGAAACTCGTTTTGAAAAAGGCTTTGAGGTTCAAGGTGAAGCTTTTACAAAAGAAGCGATACAAAGCGGACACGATCAGGCACCAAAGGAATTAAAGCATATTCAAAACTATTTATCTGAATATTGCTTTGGGGATTTTTATACAAGAACGGGATTGGACTTGAAACAGCGTGAGCTTATTACGTTTATAATGCTGTCGACTTTAGGTGGCTGTGAAAATCAGCTTCGCAGTCATGTAGGAGCCAATATCCGTGTGGGCAATAGCCGAGAATTATTGATTGAAGCTATTACGCAGTGTATTGCGTACATTGGGTTTCCAAGAACCTTAAATGCTATCAATATCATTAATGAGGTGACATTATAATTAAAGATATGCAGCCGCACTTTTGTGATTGGCTGTTTTTTCTTATTCTACTGACAGTCGATTGATTTATAAACAGCGACACGTTAGTATGGAAGCAGGAGGGACAAGTATGGAGCAGATAAGTAATGAAAGATTTGGTGAATTTGTATCCAAGATCAGAAAAGAGAAAAATCTTACACAAAAAGAATTAGCGGAACAATTATACGTAACAGATAAAACAGTGAGTAAGTGGGAACGAGGATTAAGTATGCCTAATGTTGCCTTGCTGATTCCAATTGCGGAAATATTGGAGGTAACGGTAACCGAATTATTGCGAGGAGAAAGAATAGTTAAAGATGAACCTCTCGATGCAAGTGAAGTAGAAGGGATAGTGGTAGGATCGCTTGACTTAAAAATTCAAGAGACTTTGAAACAGCAGAAAAGAAACTGGATATTGGTTTATATGCTTTGCTTTATTCTTGCTGTTGGGGAAGTTATTCTTTTGCTTATGTCCAATATGACACTTGATGAGCTGCGCAATGATGTATTGGTCATGATCGGATTAATGCTGGCGTTTGGCGGCTGGTTCTGTTTTTTTGCGAAAGATTTGCTGCCGGGCTATTACGATCAAAATAAAGTAAACTATTACACACAGGGGATAGTGAGAATGCACATGCCGGGATTATCCTTCAACAACAGTAATTGGAGTTTTATCTGCCGATTATTAAAAATAGGAACTTTATTGATTGCTGTTTTATATCCGCTCATTTGTTTGATCGTTATTCATATATTCGATTTGGGCTTATGGGAACAAATTAAAATGCCCCTGATTTGGATCTGTTTGGGGGGATTAGTCATAGCGACTTATCTTACAGGTAAAAAATATGAGTAATCATTTATTTAAAAAAGTCTATTGACTTGGAGCGCGCTCCAAATGCTAAAGTGGGAATGTAAATGAAGCAAAGGAGCAATGATTATGGAATATGTTAATTTAGGAAAAACGGGACTAAAAGTATCAAAAATATGTTTAGGCTGCATGGGGTTTGGAGAATTGGAGCGTGGTGGTATTCCCGGAAAAACGAATGAAGAAGAAGCCAGAAAGATTATTAAATATGCACTACAACAAGGTATTAATTTTTTTGACACAGCCAACTATTATTCATTAGGGGCGAGTGAGGAAATCCTTGGTCGAGCTTTAAAGGATTTTGCTAATCGTGATGAAGTTGTCATCGCAAGCAAGCTGTATTATCCAATGTTTGATGGCGCCAATGCGAAAGGATTATCAAGAAAAGCAATCTTTACAGAGATTGATAAAACATTAAAGAGACTGCAAACCGATTATTTAGATCTATATATCATTCATCGCTGGGACTATACGACACCGATTGAAGAAGTGATGGAAGCCTTGAACGATCTTGTCAGAATGGGAAAAGTAAGATATATCGGCGCATCCAGCATGTATGCTTGGCAGTTTATCAAAGCTAACAGTATTTCTGAAAAGCATGGCTGGACTAAATTCATCAGCATGCAGGATATGTATAATCTGCTTTATCGTGAAGAAGAAAAAGAAATGATTCCAATGTGTCAGTATGAAAATATTGCGATCACCCCATGGTCTCCGTTAGCGCATGGGGCTTTAGTAAAAGATGCTGATGCTTCAAGAAGCGATGGGGTTGGGGCATTGCAGAATGCTTATCAGCTAGAAAGTGACCGTGAAATTATTAAACGTGTTCATGAGTTAGCTAAGCGCTATCAAGTTTCTGCCAGTCAGATTGCATTGAGCTGGGTTTATTCAAAACCTTATATTACCAGTACACTAGTGGGTGGTTCAAAAATCAAATACGTTGAAGAAGCGATCAAAGCTTTTAATATCACACTTTCAAAAGAAGAGATCGCATATTTAGAAGCCCCATATGTTCCTCATACACAATATGGATTTAGATAATTGACCAGTTGAATCATTCAACTGGTTTTTCTTTGTTGACAATTATGTATTGCAGATGTATGATATATATGACTTAAATAAAAATAATAGTCACAGAAAAGGGGAGACCTATGCCAAAGGGATTTAGTGAAGAAGAAAAAAAGAGAGTGAAACAGAAGCTGTTTGATGAATGCAAAGCCTGCTGGCAGCAATTTGGATATAAAAAAACCAGCATTGATATGCTGTGTCAGAATATTGGCATTGCGAAAGGATCGTTCTATCATTTTTATGAGTCAAAGGAAGCTTTATTTTATGAAGTCATTACGCAAATTCAAGAGGAGCTATATGAGACGGTAGAAGACCGTTTGAAGCAAAATCCAAGCAAATACGGGGTGGCTTTGGCATTAAAAGAAATCTATGGCGAATATATCACTCATCCTTTTATGTATGATAATAAAAGTCCTGATTTTTTAAGCTTTATAAATAAACTGAGTGAGAATCAGCGTCAGCAGCTTAATGAAAACAGTTATGTAGGAACTAAATTTATGCTGAATAAGCCGTTTTTAAAGCTGAAGATCGAAGAGGCTTTAGCAATTTCAGTTCTTTCGGCAGCATTGAATACGATAGTACAGAAAGATGAAATGCTGTCCGAGCCTAAAGCGGTATTTGATTTTATGATTGATCATTTGATTGACGACATCTTTGAATAAGGAGAATAAAAATGTTAGATATAAAAGAACATAATAAAAAAATGAAAGATTTATCCAAACGTGCCATCGCAGGAACTTATCCAAATGTAAAGGTTGCCAGAGCTGGTTCTACAGTCGGGATTGGTGTTGGCGGCATTTTGATCGGAGTGGGAATATGGGGACTAATTCAAGGAAGCACTTTTGGCTTAGGCAGTCTGTTGGCTGGCGGTGTAACGGGAGCCTCAAATTTATATAATCTAAAACGAATTAAGAAACACTGAGTTTAAAGCCCAGTGTTTTTAAATATCGTCAAAATAGAAGAGCTCTTCAAATTTTTTATCCAAGGCAATACAAAGAATTAAGGCTAATTTAGCGGTAGGATTGAATTGTCCGGTTTCGATCGAACTGATCGTATTGCGAGATACTCCGACTAATTCTGCCAGCTGACTCTGTGATAGATTTTTTTGTGTACGGACTGTTTTAAGCCGGTTTTTAAGGATCAGATTATTTTCCATAGCTTTATCCTAATAAAATATTGAAGTAACGAATGATCGAAATGATAGCCGTCATAAGACCGCAGACACTGGCTACGATCAAGGTCTTATTATGCTTGAAACGGGCGGATTCAAAATTGATTGCAAAAAAGAATGCCCATATCAGTGCATTGACTGCGTAAAAAGCGCGCATGTCACTATCATTAAAAGCCTCTGCTATAATAATTATGACCGCTATTAGACCAAAAATAATATAGCCGTGCTTCAATCCTTTTTGCGATGCGTAGTCATTCCCTTCATCATTTCTTTCATTGCGGCTTCTTCTAAGTATTTCCTCTTTTGTCATATAATTCACCTCTATGCCAAGTTTTATTGTCAACACTATTATAATTCTGACAAGTATACTTGTCAATAAAAAGACATCCTAAGATGTCTTTAATAAAGAGATTGGTCGGGATGATAGTGATAATGGTTATAGCCGCCAATAAATGAATAGGCTTGATAGCCATGGGCACATAGATCACTGGCAACAATTTCGCTTTTTTGTCCGTTATCGCATAGAAAGTAAACCGGATAACGCTTATCAATATATTGGAGCTGCTGGTAAATTTGGGAATAGGGAATATTTATAAAACTGGGAATATGGGCATGCTCAAAAGCAGTACTGCTTCTTAAATCAATCAGCTGGGCTTTTTGCTGCTGGAGGGTTGGAATCGTTGCAAGATCTTGATAGAAACACCCGCGCATATAATAATCATAATAGAACATGTGACCACCTCAATGTAGTATATGAATCTATTTCATAAATGTGCTAAAGAATAAGAAAAACAGGAAATTCAGAATACTTTTTATTTTTATTAAAATAGCTTGACAAAAGGCGCAAAACCTTGTGAAAAGTAGTAAAAGAAATTTACATCAACCGCTAATTTTGGTATAATTCTTGCATGGAGGGATTTTACAATGGATAAAAAAACAATCAAAGATATTGACGTATTAGGAAAAAAAGTTTTAGTTCGTGTTGACTTCAACGTACCAAGAGATAAAGCTACTGGAGAAATCACTAATGATAACCGTATTGTTCAAGCATTGCCAACTATTAAATACTTGATCGATAACGGAGCAAAAGCAGTTGTCTTATTCTCTCACTTAGGTAAAGTAAAAACAGAAGAAGACAAAGCTAAAAATAACTTAGCTGTCGTAGCTCCTGCTTTATCTAAATTATTAGGTAAAGAAGTAGAATTCGTAGATGCTACAAGAGGACCTGTTTTAGAAGAAGCAATCGCTAAAGCGGATAACGGACATGTTATTTTGGTTCAAAATACACGTTATGAAGCAGGGGAAAGTAAAAATGATCCTGAATTAGGAAAATACTGGGCTTCATTAGGGGATGTATTTGTTGAAGATGCATTCGGTTCAGTGCATAGAGCACATGCTTCTACAGCAGGAATTCCAGCTCATTTACCTTCAGCAGCAGGTTTCTTGGTAGAAAAAGAAATCGCTTATATCGGTAAAGCTGTTAATGATCCGGTTAGACCTTTAGTAGCAATCTTAGGTGGAGCTAAAGTATCTGATAAGATCGGTGTTATTGAAAACTTATTAAAAGTTGCAGATAAAGTTATTGTTGGTGGAGGTATGTGCTATACTTTCGCTAAAGCAATGGGACATTCTATCGGTAACTCTTTATGTGAAGATGATAAAGTAGAAATGGCTAAAAAATTCATTGAAGAAGGTAAAGGAAAATTAATCTTACCAATCGATTCTATCTGTTCAGATAAATTCGGTACTGATGGAGACATCAAAGAATGTGGTGAAGATGTACCTGATGGATATTTAGGATTAGATATCGGACCTAAATCTATTGAATTATTCAAAAAAGAATTAGAAGGTGCTAAAACAGTTATCTGGAATGGACCAATGGGTGTATTCGAATTAGAACCATTTGCTAAAGGAACTATCGCTGTATGTGAAGCATTGGCTAACTTACCTGAATGCAATACAATTATCGGTGGTGGAGATTCAGCTGCTGCAGTTATGCAATTAGGATATGCGGATAAAGTATCTCATATCTCAACTGGTGGCGGAGCTTCATTAGAATACATGGAAGGTAAAGTATTACCTGGTATTGCCGCTATTGATGATAAATAAGAAGAAAGCATAAGGAGAAATAAAATGAGAAAACCAGTCATTTTTGGTAACTGGAAGATGAATAAAACAATTGCTGAAACAGTTGAATTCATCAATGCAGTTGATAAAGAAGTAAAGGATAATGCGGATTGGGGAATCGGTGTTCCTTATTTAGCGTTAGCTAAAGCAAAAGAATTAGCAAGCAATTTAAATATTGCTGCTGAAAATATGCATTTCAAAGATAACGGAGCTTATACAGGTGAAGTTAGTGCAGATATGTTGAAAGAAATCGGAATTGAATGGGTAATCCTAGGACATTCTGAAAGAAGACAGTATTTTGGTGAAACTGATGAAACAGTAAACGCTAAAACATTACAGGCATTAAAAAATGGATTTACTCCAATTGTTTGTGTAGGGGAAACTTTAGAACAATTTGAAGCAAACGAAACTGAAAACGTTGTAAGAACTCAAACAGCAGCAGCTTTAAAAGATGTATGTCCTAACTGCATCAAAAAAGTTGTCATCGCTTATGAACCTGTTTGGGCAATCGGAACTGGTAAAACAGCGACAAACGAAATTGCTCAAAACGTATGTGCTATCATCCGTGATGAACTTGCTAAATTATTTGGTCAGGAAGCAGCAGACGCTGTACGTATCCAATACGGTGGATCTGTTAAACCTGAAGGAATCAAAACTTTATTGGAACAGCCTGATATTGATGGAGCATTAGTTGGTGGAGCTTCATTAGTTGCTGATTCTTATATCGCAATGATCGAAAACTTAGGATAATAGACTGAGATAGAGTGAAAACTCTATCTTTTCTTTTTGTACATAATAGTCTTTATTATGTGTTATACTTTTGAAAAGGGAGGATTCTTTATGATTTATAAACAGCCTATTCAATTAAAAGATGGGAGAGAGTGTCTGCTGCGTCATCCTACGGCACAGGATGCAAAAAGCATTTTGCATCATCTTGTGGTTACATCGGGAGAAACCGATTTTATGCTGCGTTATCCGGATGAAATTAAAATGACAATACAGATGGAGGAAAGCTATTTAACCAAAGTTGAAAAAGATCCTAGAAGCCTGATGATCTGTGCCGAAGTGGACGGAAAGATTGTTGCCAATGGTGGAATTGATCCGGTTGGAAGCTGTGGCCGCGGAAAGCATCGGGCAGTATTTGGGGTGTCTATTCAAAAAGCGTATTGGGGATTAGGCATTGGGAGTGCCATTACTCGGGCATTAATAAATAAAGCAAAAGAAATGGGTTATGAACAATTGGAATTAGAAGTAGTAGCGAGCAATGAAAGAGGTATTGCTTTATATAAAAAATTAGGATTTGAAGCGTATGGGTTAAGAAAAAAATCCTTTAAGTATCGTGATGGACATTACGAAGATGAATATTTAATGAGCTTAAATTTATAACTAGACAATCTGTTGTCAGGTTATCCCATGTATAATGTAAAGTATGAAGGGGGTTATTGAAATGAACTTTATCACTGTTGATGAACATAATATTAAAGAGGAACATATTTGTTGTGCGATATCCGATAAAAAAGGGGAAAACTGTGTGGGATCAAAAAAAGCATGGTTAAGCGAACGTTTTAAAGAGGGATTGGTTTTTAGGAAATTAGATGCACGGGGAAAAGTCTTTATCGAATATATTCCATCAGAAAAGGCATGGTATCCGATTATGGCAGAGGGATATATGCATATCAACTGTTTCTGGGTGTCCGGTCAGTTTAAAGGACAGGGATATGCTAATGAGTTATTAGCATACTGCATTGAAGATGCAAAGCAAAAAGGAAAATGTGGGGTTACCATTATTTCATCAAAAAAGAAACGTGGTTATTTGTCTGATCCGGATTATATGAAGTATAAAGGGTTCTTGATTGCCGATGAGGTTCCTAATGATTTTATTTTATATTATCTTCCTTTTACTGAGGAAGCACCGATGCCTAAGTTTGCAAACTACGTTAAAACAGGTAAAATTGAGGAGATGGGGATTGTGCTTTACTACACACGTCAATGTCCTCATACCGATAAATATGTGCCTATATTAAAGGAATGCGCCGCTAAACACGGACAGAACCTAACGATTTATGAGATAACTACGACAGCTGAAGCACAGACGGCACCAACACCGTTTACGACATACACTTTATTTTATAACGGTCAATTTATAACCAATGAGATTATGAGTGAAAAAAGATTTGAAAAATTCTTATCAAGCCAGGGACTTATTTAAAAACGTATGTTTAATACAAAGCTTTAGGAGGAAAAGAACATGTATGAAAGAATGCTGGATAAGACAGTAACGCCGACATTTGATGAAATGGCAGCATACTGCGGTGAGCAGAAAGCTTTATTTATCGAATTGAATGACTGGCTTTCTAAAAAGGAAGGAATTACAAAGAAAATAGTCTTTCCTTATGGCAATAGCTATGGATGGGGTGTTGCCTGGAAAGTAAAGACGAAGCTAATCTGCAATGTTTTTGCGGAAAATAATGCGTTTACTATCATGATGCGCTTATCTGATCGACAATATCAATCGATTTATCCTGAACTGCAAAAGTATACTCAGGAGTATATCGACAACCGTTTTCCTTGCGGAAATGGCGGCTGGATACATTATCGAGTCACTTCTATAGACCATGTTGAGGATATTAAAAAATTGCTGGCGATCAAATAAATTGATGGTTAAAACAAAAAAGATATAGCTATTGAATTACTCTCAAGCTGTTAGATTTTCAGTCTAACTTTTTGGGAGCCCTTCACATTTCGCTATATCTTTTACTATATACTTTCTTGTACACGTTTATTTTTATAAACTACCATACTTAGAATAAAACAGGCAACTGCGAATAAAGACTGGATGCCAATATATTGAAAGATTTCCAAAGTAGGTTGACTTAGATCAACCAGTTTATCATTCGCTAATACATACCAGTAAGTAGGAGTGAAGCGGGAAATCGCTAAGACTGAATCACTGATTAACTTCTGAGGCACAAAAGCACCGCCAAGGAATGTCATTCCTAATCCTAAAATATTGGTAATTGCACTGAGAAGTTCCGTAGGGTGTGCCGTGTTGACAATTAAGTTAGCGGCTAAGAACGCAATACTTAAAGCAACAAGGAAGAAAACAAGACTGTTTAACATATAAGTAAAGCCAATCGAATTAAACATATTATTACTGAAAGCACAGATGATTATCATAAAGAGAACCCATAGTCCGATTGAAAAAGTGAGGTTTCCCAGAACCATTTGAATGTTCATCGAAAGACTTTTAATTGGTGCAGCTAAATTTCTTTTTCGTATTTCACTGTTATTCATGCTGTGCATTACTATCCCTACCATTAAGATCGTAACACTTAAACAAATAAAGGATAAGTAATTGAAGAATAACTGACGTAAGATAACATCATCATTAGCAGTTTCGGGATTTGCAATAGCAAATGCTACCTCTGTTTTATTCGATTGATCATCTAGGATCTTAGCATGAATCTCATCTAAGCTTAAGGTTGTATTTTTTTGATAGGTGCTCACAGACTGCAGATAACTATTGACGTATTGCTGTACCAGCATGGCATTGCTTTCGTCTTCACGCTGTTCGATCTGAATATTTGTCAGCTGTTGATTATTGAAATGTTCACTAAATCCATCAGGAATGATAATGCAGGCGGCAATATCACCAAAGAAAAGAGCATCTTTTCCTAATTCAGCTGAATCAATATCAGAGATTTTAGTGATTGTTGCTAAGTAATCCTTTAAGTTCATTGAGAGATTGCTTTGTTCTTCATCGATATAAGCAATAGTCGGTTTTACTTCTTTAAAACTATTCGTTGTTTTATTGTTTGAATTAATGATTGCGAACATGAAGAAGATACCGACAAAGATAAATAAATAAAGAAGGATGGATTTAAAATTACGACGGATTAATTTTAAGTAGAGTTTATAAACTGTCATATTGTTTCCTCCTTAGAATAACAAAGCTGATAAGATAAAGAATTCCTGAAAAAATGAAGAGGGATGCGATATTCATATAAAAGCGTGATCCTCCGCCATAGTAATAGAGTGAATAAAAGGCATCGGTAATCATATTGGCAGGATTAATTTTAGCGATCAACGGTGCATACATCTGAACATAATATTTTACTTGTACCATCATCATCCCCGATAAAAATGACATCAGCATTGTCAGTCCGACCAGTAAGCTGTTTTTAATCTGATAAGATTGGGTTCCGATGGCACTGATCAGACTTCCTAATGCACTTCCGGCAAGACTTCCGCCTAAAATAGTAAGGAAAATCAGTGGAATCTGACTGCCAAAATCAATGCCAATCACAAAGATCAGATAAGCCAGAAGAATAACCATGGAAAAAAACTGAATAATATTTGCCGCTATGAAATCACAAAGCAAAGCCTGTGATTTTTTTACTGGAGATACGTTGAAGCGAACACCACGGTCACTCAGGTTAGCGGTTGTATCACAGATGCATCGCATATACCAGTTTCCTCCATAAAGTGAGGTCATCGCAATGATCGTGTAGAAAAAGATATAAGATAAATTAACATTGTCTGTTGAATTAGACTGTAAATAATCTGTTGTTTCATTCATTGATGTCATCAGTTGCTGGAAATCTGCTCCATTGGCTAACATATTTTCAATCATATGACTTTTGACTAAATATTCGTCAGTGACTGTTTTAAGAATTGTCTGATCGATTCCGGAAGCTTTTACCGTTAATTTAATACTCTCTGTTTTAGTGATAATCCCTTTCACATCGCCGCTTTCCAAAAGGGATTCGGCTTCTTCTTCACTGACGTATTGAGGTAAAAGTAACCCATCTTCCTGAGATATCGCTTTAACAAATTCCTGAAATGCTTGATCCTGGTTATAATTATCGTTTAACACGATTGCCACATCTACCGGATTTAATGTTTCTACATTGTAAGCTCCTTTTAGAGTCATTCCAAAGAAGGTCGCTAACACAATCGGAAACAAAATAGAAAAGAACAACAGGCTTTTATCTTTAAGTAAAGTTTTAAATCGGTATTTAATTAAATGCCACATCATTCCAATCACCCCTGATCTCTTAATTCTTTACCTGTAATCTCTAAGAATACGTCATTTAAAGTCGGTAATTTAGAATAGATCATCCCAAAGTCTATGTTATTTTCTTTGAAGTAATCCAATAAATTTACTAAGTTATGATCACCGCCATTGCATTTAACCTCTAAATGATCGCCATAGTATTGAACTTCACTGACATTGGCAATATCACGTATGGCATCAAGCTGCTGATCTGTCAATTTGATTTGATCGATTTCTATCTTTTCTTTTAGTGAGATCATGGCTTTTAGCTGTTCTCTTGTTCCCTGTGCTACCTTTTTGCCATTATCCATAATGACGATATGACTGCAAATATCCTCTACTTCTTCCATATAATGAGACGTATAGACAATGGTTGCTCCTTCTTTATTTAATCGGCGGATTCCGTTTAAAATGCTGTTGCGGCTCTGTGGATCTACGGCAACGGTAGGTTCATCCATAAAAATCAGCTTAGGACGATGAGCAATCCCACAAGCAATGTTTAATCTTCTTAATAATCCCCCGCTAAGTTTTTTAGGTCTGAACTTTTTAAAATCATTTAACTCGACAAAGTCAATGGCTTCATTGACTAAACGCTGTCGCTCTGCTTTATCATGAATATAAAGTCCACAGAAATAATCAATGTTTTCTTCCACACTCAATTCATCAAATACTGCTACATTCTGTAATACTAATCCAATATCCCGTTTAAGATCATATGAATTAGCATTCATCGGTTTACCGAATAATTCGATCGTTCCTTTATCATATTTAAGCAGTGAGAGCATACAGTTGATAGCTGTCGTTTTACCGCTTCCGTTAGGACCTAATAATCCAAGAACCTCTCCTTCTTGGACATCCAGATCAAAATGATCCAAGGCTATTAAGTCTTTATATCTTTTTACTAATTGTTCAACATGAATAATCATGGGTAATCCCTCCTTATGCTTCTATCTTATTATTTTTATATAAGATATATAAGTGCAGGAAGTCACAATCGCAAATGACATTTGTCATAATAAGCAATTGAGTAATCCCAGAATGTTTGTTATAGTAGAAAAAGAGGAACATATCATGACAAAAATAATGGATAAATGTATTTTTTATATATTAGGATGGATCCTGTTATTCCTATATGGACTTGACTTCTATTCCATCGTTGTACTACTTGGTGCCTTAATTTTCAGCAGTCTATATTATTTATGGGAAGATAAGGCCTATTCATGGATATTACCGCTGCTGATTGGTATCTGTTGTTTTTTCAATCAAAGCTTCTTAGCTTTTTTACCTTTAGCGATCTATGATTTATTTGGAAAAGAGTCTCATGGGTTAATTGCCTTGTTTGCTCTGCCTTTTATCTGGAATATCTTTTTATGTGACGGTCTGTTTTTATTTGCTGTGGTGATAGGGGCGATGATGGCAGTTATCTTAAAGAAGCGCTATGAAGATCATCAAAAGATAGATGCATTGTATCGCTTGCAGCGAGATCAGAGTCAGGAAATCTCAATGCTTTTAACCAAGCAAAACAGAGATTTGATCGTTCAAAAGGATTATGAGGTACAATTAGCGATTTTGAGTGAACGTAATCGTATTGCCCGTGAAATTCATGATCATGCCGGTCATGGGCTATCCAGCTCCTTATTGCAGGTTGGCGCATTGATTGCGATTAATCAGCAGGAAAATATAAAAGAACCGCTGTTAAATCTAAAGAAGACCTTAACAGAATCATTGGATGCTATTCGCAACAATGTACATGATATGAAAGACGATGCTTTGGATTTGGAAGTGGCTATAAATAAAATTATTAAAGCATATCCGCAATATTCTATCCATTTTGCTTATGACATTATCCATTTAGATAATATCCAGCTTAAATATACGATTATTGCGATTGTGAAAGAAGCAATACATAATACCTATAAACATTCCGATGCAACTAAGATGGATATTTTATTAAGAGAACAGCCTGTCTTTTACCAATTGATTATTAAAGATAACGGAACTCCAAGCACTATTCAGGGAAATGGCATGGGCTTAAAAAATATGCGTGACCGCGTGGAACAATATAAAGGATATATTAATTTTAAGACAGAAGCGGGTTTTGAAATCTTTATTACGATACCAAAGGAGGAAAAGTGATTTGAAAATTATTATTATTGATGATGATCCATTAGTCACCAGTTCATTAAAGACGATTATCGAAGCAAATCATATTGAGGTGCTGGCAGTAGGACACAGCGGCAATGAAGCCATTGAGCTTTATCAGCTTTGGCATCCGGATGTCGTCCTAATGGATATTCGTATGGCGCAGGGGAATGGCGTAAAAGCCAGTCAGCATATCTTGGCGGCAGATCCAGCGGCAAAGATTTTATTTTTAACGACTTTTTTAGATGACGAATACATCATGGAAGCCTTTAAGCTGGGGATTAAGGGGTATATCTTAAAACAGAACTTTGACTGTATTGTGCCTTCATTAAAAGCAGTTGCTGCCGGTCAGAATGTTTTTAATACAGAGATCATTTCTAAAATTCCCACTTTAAAGGATAATAAGATTCCTTCTGCGATAGAGAAGTATGAGCTTAATGAGAAAGAACTGAATTTCATTACTTTGGTAGCGAAAGGATTTAATAATAAAGAAATTGCGGCGACTTTATTTTTATCAGAAGGAACAGTGCGCAATTATTTAAGTTCTTTATTGAATAAATTGGAACTGCGGGATCGTACACAGCTGGCGATTTTCTATTATCAGCATTTAGGGGGAGAGTAAGATGAGTGAGACTCAAAAAAGAACTAGAAAAATGAAAAAACAATGCTTTATCGAAGCGGTAGAAGCAAATATCAATCAGGTAGAGATGGTGATGAACCGAATTGACAAGATCTATGATCGAGAAGATTTTATTGCTGATCACTATTTAGAACTGGACTTGGAAGAAAGCTATTTTGATTTAGAGATCACACTGGCTCTCTTAGCAGTCCTCCTAAGAAAGATGAGTGAAAACAGCTATATTGTTATTCCTGAATATATTCGAGATGATGTTAATGCATTGATTCATTCAGCTCGATTCGAGTACGATACACAGGAGCGCTTTATTCGTGTCTTTTCACGCCGAGGTGAAGAACGTATTAAACTGGATAAATTTCTTGTTTTCGCAAAAGAAGTGTCAAATTTATGATTTGACATTTTTCTTTTATCCTCACTGTTAAGATAAAGTGGGTGATAAGGATGCAAATCAGAAAAAACTTAGGAATTATGTTGATTATTCTAGGATTTATATTAACGATGGATCAGACTAGTGAGTTTAGCGGAATCTTGCAAAAGCTCACTACTTTCTTTGAGAATTATTGGCCATTGGTTTTAGTGTTTATCGGTATTTATCTATGGGGAGAACCAAGAAAGAAAAAATAAAAAAACATAATGTAAACGGTTGCATAAAAATAATGGCTGAATAACGGTGTATTTTCCTTTTAATATTTGAATTCTGTTGTTAAAATGATTATAATATGAAGCATATAGGAGGTAATTATTGATGAAAAAAAGACCAATTGTGTTGTGTATCTTAGATGGTTACGGATTAAGCCCTAAAGTATCAGGAAATGCCGTTAAATTAGCGAATACACCAGCACTTGATGATTTGATGGCAATGTATCCGACAACAACGATCAAAGCCAGTGGAAAAATGGTAGGATTGCCAGAAGGACAAATGGGAAACAGTGAAGTAGGTCACTTGAATATCGGTGCCGGTCGAATTGTTTATCAGTCATTGACATTGATCAATAAAGCAGTAGAAGACGGAGAATTCTTCAAAAATGAAAAATTTATTAAAGCAATGGATCATGCGAAAGCCAATGGTTCTAAATTCCATATCATGGGATTGTTATCAAATGGTGGAGTGCATTCTTCTAGCGAACATATCTATGCTTTATTAAAAATGGCAAAACAGCAGGGATTAGAAGAAGTTTATGTGCATGCGTTCTTAGACGGACGTGATGTAGCCCCTGATTCAGCAGCTTCATTCGTTGAAGAATTATTAAATAAAATGAAAGAAATCGGAATCGGTAAAGTAGCAAGTATTTCAGGACGTTATTATGCAATGGACAGAGATAAACGTTTTGAGCGTATCGATTTAGCTTATCAGGCAATGGTTAACCATAAAGGAGAATCATTCACTTGTCCGGTACAATATATCAAAGACAGCTATGCAAAAGAAGTTTTCGATGAATTCGTTATCCCTGCATATAATAGTGAAGTTAATGGTGCTATTGCTGATAATGATGCAGTAGTATTCGCAAACTTCAGACCAGACCGTGCAATGCAGATTGCCAATGTATTAACTGCTGACGTTTATGATTATAAACCAGACAATAAGCCTAAAAATCTTGCTTTTGTCTGCATGATGAAATATGCGGATACGGTAAATGGAGACATCGCTTTTGCATTGCCTACATTAACCAATACATTAGGAGATTATTTATCAGCAATGGGAATGAAGCAATTAAGAATTGCGGAAACTGAAAAATATGCTCATGTTACATTCTTCATGGATGGCGGAATCGATAAGGAAATCGAAGGAGCAACACGTGTATTGGTAAATTCACCAAAAGTAGCGACTTATGATCTTCAGCCGGAAATGTCAGCTTATGAAGTAAAAGATAAACTGATTGCAGAATTAGATAAAGATATTCATGATGTTGTTATCGTCAACTTTGCAAACTGTGATATGGTAGGACATACAGGAATTATTTCTGCTGCCATCAAAGCAGTCAGCGTTGTCGATGAATGTGTTGGTGAAATCTATGAAAAAGTATTGGAATTAGGCGGAACAATGCTGATTACTGCCGATCATGGAAACAGTGAAATGCTGTTAGATGAAGACAATAATCCGTTTACTGCTCATACCACAAATGATGTGCCATTAATTCTGACAAATTCTCATTTAGAATTAGCAGAAGATGGAAAATTAGGAGATTTAGCGCCAACGATCATTGAACTTCTGGGATTGCCAATTCCAAAAGAAATGACAGGAAACAGTTTATTAAAATAATAAAAGATCCCGTTTGGGATCTTTTTATGAAACAGGAGAAGTATTATGAAATATCGCTCTAAAATTGGGGTAATCTGGATTATTTCCATGATTGCGATGATATGGCTGAATATTCCGTTAATCGAAAAAGCCGCGTCAAATACAACTGTCTTTATTGTGCTGCTTATCATGATCCCTTGTGATCTGTATATGTTGGATCTTACATTCAGAACATACTATATATTAGAAAAAGATCATCTTTTTATTCGCTGCGGAATCGGAAAACCTTTAAAAATCCCATATAAGGATATTTATACATTAAAAGAAACCCATAACCCGCTTGCGTCTTCTGCTTTATCCTTAGATCGCATTGATCTCGTCTTTAAAGCACAAAACGGTGGGAATGGGGAAGATGAGATACTGATCTCACCGGTAAGGAAGCAGGAATTTATTCAGCAGCTGTTATTAAAAGCGAATCATATAAAAGTTTTAAATAATTTATAATATTATTTTAAGTGTTCTAGTTACTTTGAATGCTGTATATTCTTTTGTCAAAAAAGATAGTTCTGTTTATACAGAACTACAAATAGTTTGTTAAATTCTCGTGCGATATTGATTGCAAAAGTTGGTGGAGTTCTTCTTTAATATTCTCTATAATTTGATTATCAAAGAACAAGGAGGATAACACAATGAATTTAGGAAATAGTTTATTTCATGCAAGAAAGAAAAGTGGATTATCACAAGAGGAAGTTGCTGAAAAAATTGGCGTAAGCAGACAAACAATATCAAAATGGGAAACCAATGAAACAGTTCCTGATATTTACCAATCAAAGAAGATGGCGAAACTCTATAAAATTTCTTTAGATGAACTTATTGAATTTGATATTGATTTACAAGAAATTGAAGAAATGATTGAAAAAAGTGATGAAAAACTAAATGAAAAAGTGAATTGGACAAATGCATGGGGAAAGAAATATCCTATACTCCTTAAATATCAGACAGAAGTAAATACTTCAAATTATGCTTTTCGAATTACAAAAATGTTTGATGAAATTAAGAATGAGTATGGGTATAGTAAACAAGACGCAATGTTAGTTCTAAAAGATATTTTGTATCAATCATATAAAATCTGGAACAAATAAATTTCAGTTTGACCACTTCATATCCATACACACAAAGCAGTTAGTCTTAGGATTGACTGTTTTTTAATAAAAGACACTACATAGGTGTCAATGGTGTCTTTTTAGTGCTGTTTTATTATCATATCAAGGCTCATTCAATCGTGGTAAAATAAATGAGTTTCTATACTTCAAAATGCTTGAAATATAGTGTTTATGCAGATAATCAAAACTCAGATATAAAATTTTATATATAAAAAATAGGTAAAAACAGATTATCCCTTAAAATACTGCATCTATCGCATTTACAAATGAAGACGGTACAGCCAGTACAGAGGTTAAAGAAAGAACCTACGGCTTAAAGTGTAAGAACTTTATTGTGTAAATGAGGGATAATATCGGCGGTGTTATCCCTCATTTACTTATGTTCCTTGTTTTTCTTTTCTGTATAGTTATTTTTCCAGTTTGAATTTTTTTAACTGGATAATGTAAATAATATCAAAGACGGAGCAGATTATGCCCATAAGAACAATATAAATATTGAAATTCTCGATAATACCCATTTGAATAGCTGGAGCCAGCGTACCGATCCATTTTGCCACTGCCATCAGCATGGACTGACCTTTTGTTGTATTTCTGGTATATAACGCAGTTAGGAACAGAATGGACATGGCTGCATTCTGGGCAAAGGCAGAATATTGAGCTGCCGGAATACCTCTAAAATGGAAATAGAATGCAAACTGCATTACAAAGCAGGATACCACCGATAATATGGTGAATGGCATAAAATACTTTTGCGCTTTAGCCGGAAAATTCTTTTTTTCAAACTTAAAATAGATAAACAGGATTACAGCGTCCAGTATAAACCATGAGATATTTGCAATCTCCTGCACGTTAAAGTGACCGCTCAATCCCGTATCAATACTGTAAATCAGCTCCCATGCAATATTTAATCCCAAAGCAAACAGCGGCATTCCGCAGACTTTATCCTTGAAACCTTTGCGTATCAGTTCTATATAAACAATAGACCAGGAAATTCCGCTTAATGCTGTCAAAAAAGTAACCATATAAATTCCTCCTTAAAATTAATGTATCATTTGTTACATCAATATTGTATAATGAAAGAAACCCAAGAACAAGATACAAAACCATTAGGGTTGTTACATCATGCGGAGAAACCATTATGAGAGAATTTCAGAACGAACAGCGAGAATTCAGCAGAGAATGTCTTTTGAATGCCTTACTTGCCCTTATGGAAAAACAGGAGTTCGGCAAAATTACAATTACGGAGTTATGTAAAAAAGCCGGCGTTACAAGATTGACTTTTTACCGCCATTTTGAAAGTAAAGAAGATGTACTTCAGGATTATTTTTACAAAATCTTTCAAATCTTCTTTCAGGAATGTGTTCTTAACAGTACCTATTCGTTCACAGAAACTCTGAGCCGATGTTTTGATTATTGGCAGGAAAACAGACAATATATTCTTTTGCTGGAAAAACACGGAATTGTAAATCTCATCTATCAGCCATTTGAAAGTTGCTTAAGCCGGATGCTTCAATATTCCGATGGTTTTATGGACAATGCTCATTTCGTTCAAAAATTCATGGAAGGCGGTCTGCTGTTGGTACTTTTAGAATGGATCAAAGATTCAAAAGGAATGACTTCTCACGAAATAGCCGAAATGCTAATGCGGATTTTGCAAAAATGATGACATGAAATATATACCAGATGAAAGCGTCAGTGTAAGTGAAGACTGTGGCGCTGTTCAGATTCACTATATTTCCCTCACGTTACACCTCATATCTTTAGACACATAGCAAAATGCCGATACCCCTTGTAAATAAAGGATATATCGACATTGCCAACTTATGAAAAGATAATCTAAGAATTGCATATTATTTTAGTGCAAAGTATATATGGTTTTTAAATAAGTTTTATATGTTTTTAAATACTGTTATAACTTGATTTTACAAGCATTTTCGGTATTCGTGTTTTTGGAAATATTCACATATATAGTTATAAGTTCTTATATTTTGGCATTCAAAAGTAGTAAAATGGTAGTAAATTTTCTACTTATTTCTTATAATTAAAAAAACATCTTATTTTGCGAGGCAAGTGGCGAAGCTGCGATTGTACCCACAGCTATAAGGAATAGTATTACCTTTATTGTTTAGCAAGTAGCATGCAGCAATTTTCATAAAGTATGGTATAATGTATATAATAATAAATAGTAAGTTGTAGAGGAATGTTATGAATAGTTATATATGTAAGATAGCAACAGTTGACGAGATGAAGATAAAATGGGATTATGAAATTTCAATAGCAACAAATGATAAAAGTAACTGGATTATTTGGAAAGAAAAAAATATAAAAAACTATGAAAATGGTAAAATTATTCCTTACTATGGGATTCTTAATGGTCAAATAATCTGTGAAGCAACCGCAGCATTAAGCAGCGATATTGTTCAAAATAGTGATGGGTTAGTAGGTGAGACAACCACCTATTTAACTGCTTTTAGAACAAATAAAGAGTATGAAGGAAAAGGTTATTTTTCTAAATTGTATAAATATATGGAAGAAGATTTAAAACATAAAGGATACACTTTATTAACATTGGGTGTAGAACCGAACGAAGTTAGAAATTATGAAATATATTGTCATTATGGATTTAACGAATTTATAAAAACAGATGTAGAAGTATATCCAGATGGAACAAAAATTGATGTGAATTATTACGGAAAAAGAATAAAATAAATTATTATATAACTTACAATTTATCTAAATTAGGACTGAATAAAATCTATATAGTAGAAACTTTGTAAATAAATTAAAAGATAGTAAAGCATAAATAGGATACTCGGTAGCATATCAAAGATTTTTATTCATAATTAGTAAATTTTACAAAGATACTTTTATTTAAGGCTTTTTAAAATGTAAGTAACTATTTTATATAAAATAAACACGAACAATTTGATTCGTGTTTTTAATTTGGTTATTAAAAAAAGAAAAACAAGTATAGAAACTACTATTTTCTTTTACGATGATTTACTGCAAAATACTAATTAGTATACTATTAATTCGCGTAGTCATACTAACAATATAAGGAGGTAAATTATGGTAAATAATTTTGGATATATCCGTGTTTCAACCAAAGATCAAAATGATGATCGTCAAAAGTTTTCATTAGATCAGTATGATATACCTAAAAAGAATCTCTATACGGATAAACTGAGTGGAAAAGATTTTAATCGCCCGGCTTATAAACGCATGATTAAGCGATTAAAAAACGGTGATATTGTCTATGTGAAATCGATTGATCGCTTAGGACGCAACTACGAAGAGATCATCGATCAGTGGAAGCTGATTACAAAAAAGATCGGAGCAGATATTGTCGTTATTGATATGCCGCTGCTGAATACAACCCGCAGCAAAGACCTACTGGGAACCTTTATTTCGGATTTGGTTTTGCAGTTATTAAGCTTCGTCGCACAAAATGAAAGAGAAAACATTCGTCAGCGTCAGGCGGAAGGAATAGAAGCGGCAAAAAAACGCGGAGTGAAGTTTGGACCAACGCCAATTAATAAACCGGATTATTACAGTGAAGTGATTCGTCTGTTTAATAAAAAACAAATTACTACAAAAGAAGCTGCCGATATGCTGAATGTCAGTATCTCAACATTCTATCGATGGCGTAAGAAATAAGGAAAGAGATAGAAACGATCATCTATTTATGATATAGTCATAAAAAAAGGAGGAGCTTATGAAAAGATGGTTCATCGTTATTTGTTTAATGGTTACACTATTGGGATGTACGCAAAAAAAAGTAGAAACGCAGTATGATCGAACAACTGCAATTGAAGAGATAGATTATACACAGCTAAAAGAAAAACTATCTTCCCAAACAGATTTCCTGCTCTATATCGGACGACCTGATTGTGGGGATTGTCAGGTCTTTTATCCTTATTTAGAGGAATATGTTAATGAGACCGGACAGGGAATTTACTATTTAAATGTGAAAAATTTCAGAGATAATGCGAAGAAAGAAGGTGCCTCACAAGAAGAAATAGATTTTTATGACAATCTTCAAAAGAATCTTGATTTCGACTGGACCCCCACTTTACAGCATTATCAGAATAATAAGATTATAGATCGCTATACATTTTTAGATTTAGATTACTACGGTATCAGTGATGAAACGAAAAAGCAGGATAAATTCAATGAATTTGTAGAGGAATTCAAAGAATGGATGGAAGAAAATTACGAACAGGAATAATAAAGAAAATGTTAAGATTTAATTTTATTCATCATCTATTCATAATAGTTTTGTTATAATGGTAGCAATATGTTAGGAGGAATGAAGAAATGGACCCCGCGTCGGGAAACATATTGATTCAATTATTATTTTTAGTTTTTTTAACTTTAGTGAATGCCTTTTTTGCAGGAGCAGAGATGGCTATTGTATCTGTCAATAAGAATAAGATACGAGCAAAAGCTGCTCAAGGAGATTCAAGAGCGACTTTATTGACACATCTGTTTGATGATTCAACGAAGTTCTTATCAACAATTCAAGTCGCGATTACTTTTGCCGGATTCTTTTCAAGTGCTTCGGCAGCAACCGGAATTTCACAGGTTTTAGCCAACGTAATGGTGAAAGCAGGAATTCCCTATTCATCAACATTAGCCGTTGTAGTCGTAACAATTATTTTATCTTATTTCACTTTAGTCTTTGGTGAATTGGTGCCAAAGCGTTTAGCGCTGCATCATGCAGAAAAGTTTAGTTTGATGACAGTTAAACCGATTAATTTTATTTCTAAAATGATGTCGCCGTTTATCAAATTACTGTCTTTATCCACAAATGGTGTATTAAGATTATTAGGGATTCGTTCATCCGAGTTTGAAGAAAGCGTATCGGAAGAAGAAGTGATTGCCATGCTGGATAACGGAAGTGAAATCGGAGTATTTAATGAGCAGGATGCTCAGATGATTAACTCAATTTTCTTATTTGATGATAAAACGGCTCGTGATATTATGACACCGAGTGTTGATGTTTATGCGATTGATATTAATGAACCAATAAAAAATTACCTGGATGAATTATTGAATACTTATCATAGCCGTGTACCGGTTTATGATGAAGACATTGATGATATCATCGGGGTTTTGAATATGAAAGATTTTATGATCGAAGCACGTCATCATTCGTTTGAAGAAGTGGATATCAGAAAGATCATGAAGGATCCTTATTTTATACCGGACAGCAAGAATACAAAAGAATTATTCACCCAGCTCCAAAACAGCAGTCAGCATATGGCAATTCTTATCGATGAGTACGGTGCTTTCAGTGGAATTGTCACGATGGTCGATTTAGTCGAAGAAATTGTCGGAGACTTAAATGATGAATATGATTTTGAAGAAGACCAGATTTTATGCAATGCAGACGGCAGCTATGTTTTAGATGGAAAATTAAGCTTAGTGGAGATCAATGAAGATCTTGACTTGAATTTAACGTCTGTTAACAGTGATACTCTATCAGGCTTAGTCATTGAAAAGCTGGGTTATATTCCAAAACCGGGAGCGCATCCGATCGTTGTGATTGATGATTTGGAGTTCACGGTTGTTGAAATTCATGATTTGCGTATAGAAAAAGTAAAACTAAATAAAAAAGCAGTCACGAGTGACTAGCTTTGTCGTAGGGAAACCTACGATTTTTTTGTTTTAGGAGATTACTCAGTGAGACTATTTAATCAAAAAGTAAAAAGATGCTAAGTTAAATCAGCCCCAATTTAACCAAGCATCTTTTCAAGGGAATGTTTCTTACATAAAACCGCTCAGAAGCAGCACTCCCACTACCAATACAAGAAGACGTACATATTTATTTTCCATACCTTGCCTCCTATTATTTATCTACTATAAGCATAAAATAATGATGATGTGAAATCAATGTAGAAAAATGTCACAATCCTTTGGCATAAATCGTATTAGGATATTTACTGAGGTTCTGCCATGCGATAACCAACTCCGACTTCTGTAAAAATATATTGCGGATCAGCCGGGTTTGTCTCTAATTTACGGCGAATGTTTGCCATGTTGACACGTAGGATCTGATTATCATCAGGAGCATAGGGACCCCAGATTTGTTTAATAATAAAGTCATAAGTTAATACTTTTCCGGCATTTTTAGCAAGCAGAGAAACTAACTTATATTCAATTTGAGTAAGATGAATATCTTTATCTGCAAGCGTGATGCGACGTTTATCAAAATCGATCAGCAATTCTTTATAGTGATAATGAGAAGGATTCAAATGATCGAAATGACGAAAAGTTGTTCGGATTCTAGCCAGAAGTTCTTCTGTTCCAAAAGGCTTGGTAATGTAGTCATCAGCCCCTAAGTCCAGTGCTTCTACTTTTTGTTTTTCGTCAGTACGTGCAGAAATAATAATAATGGGGATCGTAGTATGCCCTTTAACGTATTTTAAAATATCAATGCCGTCTATATCCGGCAGTCCTAAATCTAATAGGATAAGATCAACGACGTTGGACTGAAGATAGTCCAATGCTTTTTTTCCCTTCAAAAATTTACAGGTTTCATAGTGGTGAGCCTGCAAGGTAGTCGATACAAAATTGCATATATTGATTTCGTCTTCAATAATCATAATTTTAGCTTTCATAAGATTGACCTCCTAATGGTAATAAGAAAGTAAACTGAGTTCCCAGTGGATTCTTTTTCGCAGAGATTTCTCCGTCATGGGCAAGAATAATGGTCTTACAGATCGATAGACCGATTCCCATTCCTTTAGAAGCATCATTACTGCGGTAAGAATCAAAGATGGTTTCCATATCTTCGGTATCAAACCCCACCCCGTAATCAATAATATCAAAAACTGCGTGAGTGTCTGTTTTAGTGACTATAAGCTCAATTGGCTGAGTAGACTTGGCATATTTAATGGCATTCTCGATTAGATTAATAATAACCTGTTCAATTAAAGTTGCATCCATCGGTACCAGTAAATATTCATCCGGCACCGTGACTTTGATTTGTGTTTCAGGGTAGCGCTTTTTAACGCGGGTGATCGATTCAGCTGCAATCTCTTCGACCGCTTCTGCTGTTTTGGTTACTTTTGTTTCTTCCTGACGAATACGTGTCACGGATAGAAGATTTTCTACCATGTGCAAAAGCCAGTTGGAATCTTCATGAATACTTGCCACTAAGCGATCACGTTCTCTTTGACTTAAATGTTCTTTTGCTTCGATATAAGTAGCACTTGCACCAATCATGTTTGTCAGCGGTGTTCTCAGATCATGAGAAATAGCACGCAATAGATTGGCTCTCATCTTTTCTTTTTCCGTTTCAACACTTAAACGATGATGTGTATCCTGAAGTACTTGTTTTTCTAAATTCATTGCAGATTGCTGAACGATTAAAGAAAGATAAGTTAAAGAGGTATCGCTATTTAAATCCTTGATTCCCACTACACCGAGTTGATCCAATGGCAGATATGTATAGCCGTGATCTTTAAAAATTGTCTGTTCTTTTAATACATGAGCGATGCTGGTTTTAACGGAAAATTCTTCAAAGCAGGCAGGATCGCAGGTAGATGTCTGCTTCTTTATATCCTCATATTCAAAGTAGATCAGACAATCACGATGCAGCAGAGTATGAATATAGGCTAGTGTTATATCAATGGTCTGATCACTGTCTTTAGAAATCAGCAATGAACGGTTGAAATCATTTAAACGTACCATCATCATTTCCCGCTCATTGGCAATCCTTGTCTGTTCTTTGGCATGTGCCGTAATGGTACTGCAAAAAATAGAGATAAGCAACAGTCCGATAAATGTTAAAGGGTAGCCTGACAAGGTAAAGTTAATTTTAAAATACGGATAAGTAAAAAGGAAATTGATCGCAAAAACAGAAAATACAGATGCGATCACACCCCATCGATAGCCGGAGGTATAACGTGAAATGAGGACGATAAAGAAAATATAAGAAATAGAGGTATTCGCGGGATTATTGGTAAAGAGGGTAAACAGCTGAGCGATCATCGTTGCACATCCCATCGCAATGATTGTGATCAGCAGATCCTTTGATTTGTTCATTTTATCACCTATTATCATTATATACATTTACATCTATTAAGCAAAAGTAAATCGTGTGAATGTGGATTAAGATGTTGTTAAGATAAAGTCAATTTTGTTGAGTTAAAAATTATTTGGGAATACACTGTTAGCGTAGGGAGTGAGAAAAATGCGTATCTTTAAAAAACTCGGACCGGGACGAATCATCTCATTGGGATTTGCTGGCGTTATTTTGCTGGGCGCTTTTTTATTATGGCTGCCAATCAGTGCAAATGAAGGCATTCATGTTTCATTGATCGATGCTTTGTTTACCTCAACGAGTGCAGTCTGTGTCACCGGATTGATTGCCGTTGATACCGCAGATACATTTAATTTATTCGGACAAATCGTCGTTGCCGCATTGATTCAAATCGGTGGCTTAGGCGTTACCAGTATTGGGGTAGGCTTTATTATTCTTGCCGGTAAAAAGGTAGGAATCAAAAGCCGAATTTTAGTCCGAGAAGCGATGAATTTAGATTCGTTAGGGGGCATTGTGAAGCTGGTAAAAGCCATTTTACTGATGACACTGACCTTTGAAAGCATCGGTGCAGTATTAAGCTTTATTACTTTTTCAAAGGATTATCCTTTCCTTCAAGCGGTATGGATCAGTATCTTTCATTCCATTGCCGCATTTAATAACTCAGGGTTTGATATACTAGGCGGATTGCAGAATCTGATTCCTTATCAAAACAATGTATTATTGAATTTAACCACCTGTGGACTCATCATCTTTGGCGGCTTAGGATTCTTGGTTATTTTAGATATCATGAAAAAACGTTCATTTAAAAAACTGACTCTGCATTCAAAAGTAGTCATTGTGACTTCAGTTTTCTTATTAGTCATCGGTACAATTGGCATTAAATGTACAGAGAACATTACTTGGCTTGGAGCTTTCTTTAACTCCACTTCAGCAAGAACCGCTGGTTTTAGTACATTTCCATTGGGACAGTTTTCAAATGCAACTTTATTTATATTAATTATTTTAATGTTTGTCGGAGCTTCTCCGGGATCAACCGGGGGTGGGATTAAGACAACAACAGCCTATATTTTATTTAAACATGTCGTCAGCATTGCGAAAAATAAAAATTGCAGCACCTTTAAACGTGAAATCAGCAATGATACCATCACCAAGGCAAATATCATCTTGCTTTTAGGACTGTCAGTCGTTGTCTTTGTGACACTAGGTATAACGATCTTACAACCGGAGTTTTCTTTTATTCATGTACTGACAGAGGTGACCAGTGCTTTTGGTACAGTTGGATTATCTGCCGGGATCACAACCAGTTTAAATGTAGTCAGCAAATTACTGATTATTCTCACTATGTTCATCGGTCGCTTAGGACCGCTGACAATCGCATCACTTTGGTCATTCAATGAAAAATCCGGAGTGCATTATTCAAAAGAGACAATTACTATAGGATAGGTGGAAAAGAGTATGAAACAAACAATTGAATATGGAATCATTGGATTAGGTCGCTTTGGCATGGCACTAGCTATGGCACTTGCCAATAACGGAAAAGAAGTACTTGTTATAGATAATAATGAGTCTAAAATAAAAGATATTCGAGATTTTGTAGAAGAAGCATTAGTTGTTGATCATTTAACCAAAGAAAGCTTGATAGAAGCGGGTATTCAAAATTGTCAGACGGTTATTGTCTGTATCGGTCAGCAGATTGATAAAAGTATTTTGGTAACATTAAATGTGATTTCGATGGGAGTTCCGCGAGTAATCGCCAAAGCTATCAGTGAAGATCAAGGCTTTGTTTTAAAAAAGATTGGTGCAGAAGTCGTTTATCCAGAAAAAGATATGGCATGTCGTTTAGCGAATCGACTATTGTATTCAACCTTATCGGATTTTATTGAATTAGATGAGAACATCGCAATCTTTGAAGTGATCGTTACGGAAATTTTAATTGGTAAAAAGATTTTAGAAGCATCATTAAGACAGCAGTATCACTTGAATATTATTGCGGTGCGTCATGACCATGAAACTACGGTTGAATTCACTCCCGACTATGTTTTCCAAACTGGCGATAAATTATATGTAGTTGGGAAAAAGAGTGATATCAAACGTTTTGAGACTTACTTAGGATATTGAGAGAAAGCAGGCAGATAGCAAATATTGCCTGTTTTTTTGTTATGGAAAAATAATGCAAATTTCGTGTAATGAATAGACAAGATTTATTCAAGAAGTTATACTACTAATAGTGGGAAAACCCGGATTAAAGGAGGATATAGATATGTGGGGTATTATCGCAACATGGCGAATGGCAGTCGAAGGAATCACTAAAGCAAAAGAGGAATTAGAAACTGGCGGAGATGCCGGAAACGCTATTGAAACAGCAATTCGAGAAGTAGAGGACTTTCCTTATTATAAATCAGTAGGCTATGGCGGGCTGCCTAATGAAGAAATGGAAGTGGAATTAGATGCTGCATTTATGGACGGGAATACATTAAGCATCGGTGCCGTAGCGGCTATCAAGGATTTTGCTAATCCTGTTTCAATCGCTAAACGCTTAGCCGAAGAAAAAGTAAATAACGTATTAGTAGCCGAGGGGGCAGAAAAGTTTGCTCATAAAGAAGGATTTGAGCGTAAAAATATGCTGAGTGATCGTGCAAAGATTCATTATCGTAAACGTGTAAAAGAATTGAGTCAGGAAATTAAGCCTTATTCAGGGCATGACACGGTGGGAATGGTCTGCTTGGATCAAAGCGGTAAAATGACAGCAGCGACTTCTACCAGCGGACTTTTCATGAAGAAAAAAGGGCGTGTCGGCGATTCACCGATTGCCGGATCCGGTTTTTATGCAGATTCAGAAGTTGGTGGAGCCAGTGCAACCGGATTAGGAGAAGATCTGATGAAAGGATGTATCTCTTATGAAATCGTACGTCTGATGAAAGAAGGCATGCATCCGCAGCTCGCTTGTGAAACAGCGGTGAATAAACTGCATGCGGAGCTGACAAAACGACGTGGTGAAGCAGGTGATTTATCGGTAATCGCGATGAATAACGAAGGAGAATGGGGTGTTGCCACCAACATTGAAGGATTCTCATTTTCTGTAGCCACCCAAAAAGAAGCTCCTACCGTTTATCTGACTAAAAATGTGGACGGACATTGTATTCACGAAGTAGCAAGTCAGGAATGGCTGGATAATTATATGCGTACCAGAATGGCACCCTTAGAGGAATAATATGGAAAAGCAAATATTAAACAAAATAGACCAACTGCAGGATCGTCTTATTCAAGATATCAAGAGAATGGTTCAGATCGATAGTGTTGAACAGCCTGCCGTGCTTGATGCCCCTTTTGGTGAGGGGGTAAAAAAGGCCCTGATGGAAGCACTGACAATCAGTCAGGAATTAGGTTTTAAAACTACTAATATGGATCACTATATCGGTTATGCCTCTTGGGGAGAAAGTACAGATTATATATGTGCAATCGGACATTTAGATGTTGTACCTGTTGGGACAGGCTGGAAGCATCCTCCATTTAGTGCATTTGAGGAAGATGGCTTTATATATGGACGAGGTGTATTAGATAATAAGGGACCTATTCTTAGCTGCTTATATGCATTATATGCGTTAAAAGAATTAGGCATTGAGATGGAAAAGGAAGTACGTATCATTTTTGGCTGTGACGAAGAGACAGGCTTCAAAGATTTAGAATACTATCTTTCTAAAGAACAGCCACCGGTGATGGGCTTTACTCCGGATTGTAAGTATCCGGTTGTTTATGGGGAACGCGGACGTGCCGTTATCCGTATTACCGCCCCCCTTAAACAGCATCGAAAATTCTTTGATTATCTGAATACTTATTTCATGAACACTAAAAACAATGGAGAAACACTTGGCATTGACTTTAGAGATCAGGAATTCGGCATGCTGGAAATGAGAGGCTATCATTTAGATAGTGATGATCAGCATCTCTATTTTGATTTTACTTTAAGCTACCCTTCCGGGGTTACTTTAGAGATTTTGATGGATAAAATCAAAGAAACATGTCCGTTCAGCTGTGAATGTACAAAGCATTATTTACCGGTTCGCTTTGAAAAAGATAGCTTCTTAGTGCGTTCATTGCAGAAAGCCTATGAAGAAGTAACTAGGAAAGATGGAACACCGGTCACAACAACTGGCGGGACTTATGCAAAGCTGATGCCAAACATCGTCCCTTTTGGACCAAGCTTCCCCGGACAAAAAGGCATCGCTCATCTGCCGAATGAATGGATGAAGATTGAAGATATCATTGCGAACGCAAAAATATATGCATTAAGTTTCTATTATCTAAATGCCAAGAAAGGAAATGAATAATATGGAAAAGATCGTTGAGATTTGCTGCGGAAGCTACTATGACGCAAAAATGGCAGCATTGGGCGGTGCGAAAAGAATTGAGTTAAACAGCGCACTGCATTTAGGAGGATTAACTCCTTCATTGGCTAGTTTAAAATTGGTTAAAGAAGAATTTGATCTTAATATCATCTGCATGGTGCGACCACGTGGGGCAGGATTTAATTATAATGAAGAAGATTTCAAAGTGATGCTGCTAGATGCTGAACTATTGATGCAAAATCATGCGGATGGTTTGGCATTTGGAATATTGAATGCCGAAGGTGAAGTGGATATCGAACGCAATCGTCAGATCATCACTATCATTAAAAAATATAATGGAACGGCTGTATTCCATCGTGCCTTTGATTGTGTGAAGGATCCTTTTGCGACGATGGAAGCATTGATTGCTTTAGGTGTTGACCGTGTGTTAACGAGTGGACTTGAAGCAAAAGCAATGGACGGAAAAGAAATGATTAAACAGCTTCAGGAAAAATTTAACGGGCGCATTGAGATTTTAGCCGGAAGCGGTATTAATGCGACAAATGCGAATGAAATGATTGCCTATACAGGGATTCATCAAGTACACAGTTCATGCAAAGACTGGCTGAGTGATTCAACCACTTCAGCAAACGGTGTGACGTATGCTTATGCAGACGAAGCACATCATAATGACTATGATGTGGTATCATTAGAGTTAGTCAAAAAGATTGTAGAAACTGTAAATAAATAGAAATATAAAAATCATCGAAAACTGGTATCGATGATTTTTTCTATTCAATGATAATATTCTGAGATTTTATCATAGCCCCTGATGCCAATACTTTTAAAAAACAAGATAAGGATTAATCTATGGCAATAGTATAAAAATGATGCGGTTACTAAATTTTTATGTAATTTTGATATAAAAACTTACAATAATATTTTCTTAGAAAAAAAGGAGTATTATTATAAACAAAGAGTAGCAGAAAATTAAAAGGATCAACTTCTGTTAAATACAGAAATTAATCCTTAGTAATAGCCTTAACTATATATAAATTCAGTGATTATTTTTGCAGATAGCTCAGCGTTTGATACAATCGCTGGGTGTCCACCTTTTTTGAAAAAATGTATAGTGCCATTTGAAACAAGTTGATTCATTTCCTCATATTCTTTTGGCAAGTCTTTTCGACACATTGTATCTTCGTGACTTCCTAAAAATAAAATAGGAACTGATAATGTTTCTAATGGTTTAACAAATAATGGTAGCTTTTTTCTTGCACATTCGGTTAATGCTTTTGTATTAAGGTCAACTACTTTTTCCCAATCATCACCTTGACACCATTCATAAAACTGCTTTGCAAATTCATCATTTTTAGAAAAGTTTCTTTCTGATACCAGATTTTTGGAAAAATCGTTTGCGAGTGTTCTACCGTCAAAACTATCTGCAACAACCTTATTTATGAGGTCGGGTCGTTCCAATGCCGTATTGACAGCCACCCATGCGCCACCACTTGTACCGATTAGATTTACCTTCCTGTAGTTCAAATGTTCTATTAGTGCAATGACTTGTTGGGCTTGTGTAATCCATAAGTCAGCTGGGAATTCATCTACTCTGTCGGATTTTCCGTTACCTAGAAAATCAATCAAGATTACTTTGAAGTTTTCTTGATATAAAGGTAACAGCATTTTAAACATAGTTGATGACGCTGTGTCACCATGTAACATAATCACTGGAGTTCCGTTTCCTGTTTCACTATAAAATACCTTTTTTGATTGATATATAAAATATGACATATTTTTTCCTCCTAATCTTTGTTTAATGTCCGATTAGCAAGACGTAACGTAATAACAAAGATACACCTTGCTATTATCTAACAAATATACCCATAAAGCAATCCTCCTCTCCAATTACTTCTCCGTATATTATACCATATCAAAAATGTAAAATATAGCATCTTGAAATTGTATTATTTCTTTTGTTTCAATGTGTTTTTATTAGATTGCAAGTTTAACTTTTAAGAAAATATCATTTGCTTTAATGAACCAGTCCCCGTCAGCCGCAAAATATGGCGTATTGATAAACTTAAACAGATAAAAGGAGCGAATATCAAATAAATAGGAATAGATAACTCTTCTATAAATCAGATAATTGGGAATAAGTGTTAAAATAAAAATACCAGCTAAAATCATGAAACGCTTAATTTTCATAATGCTGACTCCTTTAAATACTGACGTGCTTCAACTAAGTCATGATGAGGGTAAAGCAGATTGCCTTCATCAAATAGATAGTCGATATAGGTTAGACAGGCGTGTTCTAACGAGTGGGTTAATGAAGCTCTAAGGGCTTGCAGATAAGGTGCTTCCCCTGCTTGATCCCAAGCTATCTTATCCGCTAAAAATAAAATCATATCCAGCTTTGTTGGCTGTTTATGCAATGTGGTATGACAGGCTATTGCTGAAAGGAGTATTGGATCGCTTAATTGAAAATAATCTTGTGCAATCAAGGCAGATATTTTTTGATGAAGTAAAAAAGGATATTTTTCTTCCGCAGGATCAATATCCTGCTGATTTTCTTTCATCAACACTAACATGTCTTCAGGTTTTATAATAGCACTGATGTCATGCAGTAAACCGCAGATATAAGCTGATTGTGGATCAATAGAATAAGCAAGTGCCAAATCTTGAGCCACCTTAGCTACCTGCTGAACATGTTCCCATGTTTTTTCTTTATGATGCAGACAAAGCAAGTTTTTACAATCCTCTCTCAAATCAATTCTCTTTGATAAAGGCGTAAGATAGGAATAGTCGGTTAAATCAATGTGCATGGTGAATACCTCCGCTTTTATTTTATCATAGATTTATCTTTCTTTAACACTTTAGAAATCATTTTTATATATCAGGTCTGCATCTTATAAATAGAAAAAAGATTAGATGACACTTATGATTTGCATCCCAATGTGGGGATCAAGGATATTGTATGTGAAAAATGGAGTAGAGACAAAAAATATTTATATTGGTTTACTTACTTTAACAATTAAAATGGCTGAGAGACTATTAGCCAAGACATGGTAATCTCTGTATTGGAAAGTGTATCAGTATTGCTTATGGCATAGAAATTGTGATGGAATTTCAGTCCTAAGCTTGTAAAAGTGGCTGTTTAAGACCTATCCACCACAGATATATATTCTGCGAGAATAAAACTAATAGAAATTGCAGATAAGTATAAAGCGAATAATAGGCAATAAGCACGAAAGATGTTAAAGGAGTGTGAAAATTCACAATAATTCTCACCTCTTTCCTTATATTAGTGCTACAATAAAAGTAACTGGAGTATAGTAAATGGGGAGGGGATTAAAATGAAATATTGCCCATACTGTCATAATAAACTTTATGAAAATGATGATTATTGTTTAAACTGCGGGCGAATGCTGAAAAAGAAAAGAGCACTCAACCGATTTGATCATATTGAGACAACGTTTAAACCAAGAGAATTTGATACGGCTAAAGTGACACCTAAGGTGAAATTAAACGACTTTAATCGTATAGAACAATATAGTGCACATACATCGGCAGAAAAAATGTTCAATAAATTAATGAATGGTCAAAATTTTCGCAGCACTAAAATGACAGACCGTGAAATGAATGAACTAAATAAAATGGCATCAAAACAGAATACGATAGCAATTACGGTGATTGTGGTTGTGGTGGTTATAATATTCTTATTACGATTCAGATATGTATTCTTTTAAAAGATCGAAAGATCTTTTTCTTTTAAACATATTTAACTTTCATATGAAATAAGATTGACTAATAAATAAAAGAATGATATATTTTAATTGCAAGTAAAATGTAAAATAGTTTCATATGAAAGCGAGGAAATAGAATGGAAGCTTATTTTGGACATTTAACGAAAAGAATGGAAGCTTTTAGAGAAGAGGTATTAAGCCAAAAACCATATGTTGATGCAACACGTGCCGTTTTAGCGACAGAAAGTTATAGGGAACATGCAGATCAGCCAACAATATTAAAACGCGCCTATATGCTGAAAAATATATTAGAGAATATGAAGATCTTTATTGAAGAGGATACGCTTATTGTAGGAAATCAAGCATCAAGCAATCGTTCAGCACCGATTTTTCCTGAATATGCTATGGATTGGGTTATTGCGGAATTAGATGAGTTTGAAAAAAGAGACGGAGATGTCTTTTATATTACAGAGGAAACAAAGGAACAGCTGCGAGAGATTGCCCCATTCTGGTATCATAATACTACTAAAGACAAAGGCTTGGCGGCAATACCAAAAGAAAGCCGACTGTTTTATGATCTGGGAATTATTAAAGCAGAAGGAAATATTACTTCCGGTGATGCTCATTTAGCGGTAGATTATGGCATGATTATGCAGCATGGCTTAAAATATTATGAGGATTACACAAAAGAAATGCTGGCAAAGCTGGATTTAACTGATTTTCGTGTATTAAAACAGTATCATTTTTATCAGGCAATCTTAATCGTGATTGAAGCCGTTCGTAATTTTGCCCAAAGATATCAGCAATTAGCTAAACAAAAGGCAATGGAAACACAAGATGTAAAGCGAAAAGAGGAACTCAATAAAATTGCACAAATGATGGGGAAAGTCCCTTATCTATCTGCCGATAATTTTTATGAGGCGATTCAATCGATGTGGCTGGTTCATCTAGTATTGCAAATTGAATCAAATGGGCATTCTTTATCTTATGGCAGAATGGATCAGTATCTGTTTGCTTACTATCAAAAGGATATTGATCAAGGTATTCTGACAAATGAAGAAGCTGTCGAACTACTGACGAATTTATGGATTAAAACGTATACAATTAATAAGATTCGCAGTTGGTCACATACACAATTCAGTGCTGGAAGTCCTTTATATCAGAATGTTACAATCGGCGGACAAACGACCGATCATCAGGATGCAGTAAACCCGCTTACTTATTTGATCTTAAAGAGTGTGGCACAGACGAAACTGCCTCAGCCTAATTTGACAGTACGCTATCATGCCGGGTTAGATGAAGGCTTTATGAAAGAATGTATTGAAATGATTCGATTAGGAACAGGAATGCCGGCATTCAATAATGATGAGATTATCATTCCGTCTTTTATTGAGCGTGGCATCAGTGAAAAAGATGCTTATAACTATAGTGCGATTGGCTGTGTAGAAGTAGCTGTGCCCGGAAAATGGGGATACCGCTGTACCGGAATGAGCTTTATTAACTTTCCTAAATCATTGCTGATTGTGATGAATGATGGAGTAGATCCCAAAAGCGGTAAAAAATTAGTGGAAGGGTCAGGACATTTCACAGCGATGCAAAGATATGAAGAACTCGAAGCAGCTTGGGATAAAGTGATTCGTCAAATTACACGTCACAGTGTTATTATTGAAAATACCTGTGATCTCGTATTGGAAGCGGATGTCCCTGATGTACTATGCTCTGCTTTAACTAAAGATTGTATCGGACGTGGAAAGACATTAAAAGAAGGCGGTGCAATTTATGACTTCATCAGTGGATTGCAAGTGGGAATTGCCAATCTGGCGGATTCTTTAGCAGCAATTAAACAATGTGTATTTGAAAAGAAATGGATTACGCCTGCACAGCTATGGGAGGCGTTAATGAATGATTTTAGCGGTGAAGAAGGAACGCGCATTCAAAAGATGCTGCTGGCAGCACCAAAATACGGAAATGATGACGATTATGTGGATTTACTGGTGACTAAAGCTTACCAGAGCTATATTGATGAAGTGGTAAAATATCCGAATACCCGCTATCAAAGAGGTCCTATTGGGGGAACTCGATATGCCGGAACATCATCTATTTCTGCCAATGTCGGACAGGGGTTAGGTACTATGGCGACACCTGACGGACGTCATGCCTATACACCATTAGCAGAGGGCTGCTCACCTACTCACGCGATGGATATACATGGACCGACCGCCGTATTTAAATCCGTGTCAAAACTGCCGACAAAAGAGATTACCGGTGGTGTTCTGCTTAATCAAAAGGTAACTCCGCAGGTCTTAGAAAAAGAAGAAGACAGAGAAAAACTGATTTTCTTATTAAGAACTTTTTTCAATCGTCTGCATGGCTTCCATGTTCAATATAATGTAGTGTCACGTGACACCTTGATCGACGCTCAGGTTCATCCGGAAAAGCATCGTGATCTGATTGTTCGTGTGGCTGGATACTCAGCATTCTTCAATGTTTTATCAAAGACGACTCAAGATGACATCATTGCTCGTACGGAGCATATACTATAGGAGAAAATAAAATGGAATACTTATTAGATACGGCTAATTTAGAAGAAATAAAAAAATATCAGGAGATTGTTAAAATTACGGGAGTGACCAGCAATCCAACTATTTTAAAAAGAGAAGGAAAGATTGACCTGTTTGCTCATCTTCGCCAAATACGTGAACTGATCGGAAATGAAAAAACATTACATGTTCAGGTAGTTTCTGAGGATTGTGAAGGAATGATACAAGATGCTATGACTATCTTAGAAAAAGTGGATTCACTTGTTTACATTAAGATTCCTACGAATGAAGAAGGATTAAAGGCGATGCATCAGTTAAAGCAAAAAGGAGTTCATATCACTGCTACTGCCATTTATACAGTGGCACAAGGGTTAATGGCAATGGAAGCCGGAGCTGATTTTATTGCTCCCTATTATAATCGAATGGAAAATCTTAATATTGATCCTTTAGAAGTGATTGAAAGTCTTTCTAAAATGATTGAAAAGTATCATTATCCAACAAAAATTCTTGCAGCGAGTTTTAAAAACATGAATCAAGTCAATAATGCTTTTATGAAAGGCGCACAAACCGCTACGATGGGTGTGGATGTTATTGCGGCAGCATTAAGCCATCCCTCAATCGATAAAGCCGTTAAAGACTTCAATCAAGATTTTAAATCTGTTTACGGACAAGACGCATCGCTCCAGAATTTTTAGTTGACAACTAAATTTTAATCGAGTATGATATTAATCATAAAGGGAGTAGCTAGCCAATAGTGTACTTGTCATCCGTCAATACACGGTGAATTCATCCGGAGCAAGTTTAAATAGCGAGACTTTATTGAAACGTTAAGCGCGTTTTCAATATGGGCTCGCTTTTCGTTTATATACAAATAGGAGGAATATGCATTGGAAACTAGCAAAAAGATTTATCAAATGGATAAGCAGGCATTACTTGATGAGCTGCATTGTTCGAGCGAAGGGTTAGGAGAAGCCCAAGTCAAACAAAATCAGCAGAAGTATGGCTTGAATGAGCTGGTAGAAACGAAGAAGAAAAGTATTCTTCTCGTCTTTTTAGAACAGTTCAAAGACTTTTTAGTCATTATTTTATTAGTGGCGGCAACCATCTCTGCAATCTTAGGAGATCATGAAAGTGCCATCGTTATTTTTACCGTGGTGGTCATGAATGCTTTACTAGGAACTTATCAGCAGACAAAAGCGGATCAGTCGATTGACAGCTTGAAAAAACTATCGGCGCCATCCGCAAAAGTTATTCGTGAAGGAAAGCCAATGATCATTCCTTCAAATGAGGTAACTATCGGAGATATCGTCATGCTGGAAGCGGGGGATTATATCAGTGCCGATGGACGCATTATTGAAAATGCCAGCTTGAAGATCAATGAAAGTGCTTTGACTGGTGAAAGTGAAAGTGTAGATAAGCAAGATACGGTATTTGATAAAGATATGCCTTTAGGAGATCAGTTAAATATGGTTTTCTCAGGAAGCTATGTCACTTATGGACGTGGGAACTATATAGTAACCAACATTGGAATGGATACGGAAGTAGGAAAAATTGCGGCTTTAATTAAACAAACAAAAGAAAAGAAAACGCCATTACAGGTCAGCTTAGACCAGTTTGGACAGCGTTTATCGATTATCATCTTAATTATCTGTGCAATTATTTTTGGTGTGAGTGCGTTGAGAGGAATGCCGATTTTAGATTCCTTTATGTTCGCTGTAGCTCTTGCCGTAGCAGCTATTCCTGAAGCCTTGAGTTCTATTGTCACGATCGTTTTATCGTTCGGTACACAAAAGATGGTAAAGGAACACGCAATTGTCAGAAAACTTCAAGCAGTGGAAGGACTGGGAAGTGTTTCGATTATCTGTTCGGATAAGACCGGAACTTTGACTCAAAACAAAATGACCGTGCAAAAATATTTCTTATTCAAAGATGACGAACAGCATTTACGCAAACTTATTTTAGATGGTATCTTATGCAGTGATGCATTAATTGATGAAGAAGGAAAGCAAATTGGCGATCCTACAGAGGTGGCTTTAATTGATTACGCCATTAAACATGATTTCTCCAGTGATGAAATTCGTAAGGAATACCCTCGTTTATCGGAAATCCCGTTTGATTCAGATCGTAAACTGATGTCAACAACTCATCATATTGGGGGAAATGATGTCATGATTACAAAAGGTGCTGTCGATGTTTTATTGACACGCATGGATCTCAATGAAGAACAAAAAGAAAAACTGGTTCAGGTAAATCAGGAATTTTCAAGTCAGGGACTGCGTGTACTTGCCTTTAGTTATAAAATGATCGATCACCTTGATTTAACATTAGAAGATGAAAAAGGACTGACTTTTGTCGGTTTAATTGCTATGATTGATCCGCCTCGTGAAGAATCAAAGGAAGCAGTAGCAAAATGTAAAGCAGCAGGAATCAAACCGATCATGATTACCGGCGATCATAAGATTACAGCCGCTGCCATTGCAAAAGAGATCGGTATTTTAGAAAATATAGATGAAGCGGTTGAAGGTATGGAGATCGATCACTTGAGTGATGAAGAATTAAAAGATTTTGTGGAAAATAAATCTGTCTATGCCCGTGTTAGTCCTGAGCATAAAATCAGAATTGTCCGTGCATGGCAGGAAAAAGGACATATCGTCTCTATGACCGGAGATGGTGTCAATGATGCTCCAGCCTTAAAACAGGCAGATATCGGAGTAGCAATGGGGATTACCGGAACAGAAGTATCTAAAGATGCAGCGAGTATGGTGTTAACCGATGATAATTTTGCGACAATCGTTAAATCGATTGAAAATGGGCGTAACATCTATGCCAATATCAAACGTTCAATTCAATTCTTATTAAGCGGAAATACAGCGGGGATTATCGTTGTACTGCTGTCTTCATTATTAGCTTTGCCGGTTCCGTTTGCTCCGGTTCACTTGCTGTTTATTAACTTGTTGACAGACAGTTTACCGGCGATTGCATTAGGCTTGGAACCCGATCAAAAAGATGTGATGAAAGAAAAGCCAAGACCAAAGAGCGAAGGAATATTAACTAAAGACTTTGTGACCACGATCTTGATTGAAGGTATTGTTATTTCGGTAACGACATTCATTGCTTTCTGGGTTGGAATTACTTATTTTGATACTTTAACTGCACAGACATTAGCCTTTGCAACATTGTGTCTTTCTCGTTTAGTACATGGCTATAACTGTAAGTCACAGCATCCGGTATTGTTTACCAAACAGTTCATGAACAATAAATTCTTATTAGGAGCCTTCTTAGTAGGTGTAACTTTACTGATGAGTGTCTTATTACTCCCAGGATTACATGGATTATTCAGTGTAGCCGATATTTCATTTGAATTATTAGGACTGATCTGGGGATTAGCTTTATCAAATTTATTTATAATTCAAATCATTAAATGGATAAGAACAAAATTAGTGAATCGCATTTAAAACTGCGGTTCTTTTTTTCTTAAAGAAATGCGAAAATAATTATATCGGTTTTTATTCATATCAAATCAAAAAAAGAGATGACTGTGCTTTTACTGCCTGATATAATGATTTATAAAGAATTGAACGGAGTTACAAGCTGAAATGATAGGATAAAAAAGCAGAGAGAAGAAAAGTAAATTGAAATTTATGGAGATATGAGAATGAGTATAAAACAGGCTGTTGCATCAGATAAAAGTATAGTTAAAACGATTTCAGAGATAACGATCTCTGAGATTTATCCGCATTACTATCCTAAAGGGACAGTAGATTTTTTTCTTAACTATCATAACGAAGAAAATATTTTAAAAGATATTGAAATGAACCGTGTATTTCTTTGCTTTGATCAATCACAGAAAGTTATAGGTACGGTGACGATAAAAGAGAACGAAATATGCCGGCTTTTTGTTCTTCCGGCTTATCAGGGAATGGGATATGGCACGAAAATGCTTGATTTTGCAGAAAAAACAATCTTTAATAAGTATTTAAATATTGTATTAGATGCCTCTTTGCCAGCTAAAAAGATATACCTGAAAAGAGGATATAAAGATATAAGCTTTAATATCATAGCCTCAAGTGATAATGATTTTTTGTGTTACGATGTTATGGAAAAGAAAAAATAAACCTATATAAGCATAATTCTATCATTTGAGCTGTATAAGGCTTTATTTAGGAAGCGGTGGTTCATTCATGATTAAATGTCTCATAGCTATAAAGAAAATATCGGTTTTTATCTTACGTTATTAGAAATGGGAGAATCACAACGTATTGACAATTTAATGCTGTAAACAGTTGATTTTATCAAAGCGACTGTTTTTTTATTCACCAATAATTTTCTATGTGGAACAGTTGTACTTCGATAGCTGTCATAAACATGAATAGGATTTTATTATAATAAAAAGACCGGTTTAACGGTCTTGGGATTCATGAATCTGTTTAAAATTATATAAAGCACCAATCAGATTAGAATCGTTATTAAACTGACAGACAGTCACTTCCGGTTTTAAAAACTGTTTGGTATTTTCATAGATCGCTGTTACATAGCGATTGATTCCCTCAATGACAGAAGGTTGTTCGCTGATTCCGCCACCGATACAAATAATATCGGGATCAAACACATATTGCAGGTTATAGCATTGCACGGCAATATTGAAATAAAAATCCTCTAATACTTCTGTAGCGATCGGATCATTATCTTTAGCTAAGCTAAAGAGTTTTTCCCCACTTAAGCTTCCCGGCTCCATCCCTAATAAACATTCTGCTTTTTTAAGGGTACCTAAGGTTGAAGAATCGTGACCGAAATATTTCAGCTTTATGCTTTTACGATCGGCATCCATAATAAAATAGCTGGCTTCTCCGGCAACAAGATGATTTCCTCGATGAATCTTCTTATCTTTGATAATTGCACCTGCAACTCCGGTACCAAATGCCAGTACGCAGCAGTTATCGACATCTTTGGCTGCACCAATCCACGCCTCTGCCAAGCCTGCGCATTTTCCATCATTTTCTGCTGAGACAGGCAATCCGTCACAACGCTTTGATAATTCATCAACAATATGAACCTGATCTAAGCAAGTAACAGCACCGCCGCCATAGACGATTCCTTTATCAATATCTACTAATCCGGGACAACTGATGGCAATTCCCTTAATATCTTTTTGCTGTTTATAAACAGTAACTAAACCGTCTAAGAATGCTTCCAGATTGTCATTGATTGTAGGAGTTTTTCCTTTTTCAAAGATTTCCCCCATATCATTCATCAATCCATATTTAACAAATGTTCCGCCAATATCAAATACTAAATACATAAATCTCTCTCCTATTAAATTAAATTTGATACATTAAAGTCAATATCATTCTTACCATTGCGTTTTGCACGGTATAAATGAGTATCAACTCGATGTAAAAAGTCTTCTAATGTTTCGTTTAGCTGAATTTCACCGACACCCATTGAAAAGGTAATATTTGTCAGAATCTCATTTTCACAAAAAGGCTGCTGATGAAAGGCTTCTTTAATCATAAAAGCAACATCTGTGGCATCTTTGATCGTGGTGCTGGGTAAAATTACTAAAAATTCATCTCCGCCGATACGGCAAATATTTAATTCATTTTTATAAGTTTCCTTGATCGATAACAGGATCTTGCCTATATATTTGATGACCAGATCTCCGATCATGTGCCCGAATTCATCGTTTACCTGCTTAAAGTTATCACTGTCTAAAAGAATGATAGAAAAAGGAATGTAATCCTTGATAAACTGTTGATAGAGATAACGATAACGGCGTTTGGCATAGCGGGCATTTTTCAGCTTACTTAATGCATCTTCATTGATCTTTTCATTAAGCTTATCAATCTGCTGTGCCATTTGTATTTCCTTTTGTCTTTCTTCTTGAATGATCTGAAGATCCATGCTGATATCCTCAGAAATCCCAAATGTCCCACATATACGATGCTGATGGTCATAGAGAGGATATTTATGCGTACGTACAACTCGCTCAATCCCATCCCTTATTCCTTCATATTCGAGAACATCAATCGCTTTTCCCGTTGCAATAATTTCCTGTTCATCCCGATAAGCCAGCTTGGCATGTTCAGGACAATGAGTAAATAATTCATAATCGGTTTTACCAATTACTTCATCTCGGTTCTTTAAATTAAATTTGCTGACAAATGCATCATTCACATACAAAAAGCGACTTTCTAAGTCTTTAAAATAGAATACCCGATGTTCTTCTTGGTTTACTATTTCTTTTACTAATTGATACGTATTAATCTGTTTTTCTTCTAGAAAGTAGTCAAAATTATCTTTATATTCCACGCTTTTTTCACTCTCTTTTCATATTTTGAAAATGCTTTCAGCACCATCATACTATAAAAAGATGGAAAATAAAAGAGAAAAAAAGAGAAGATGGGAAACCATCTTCTAAGAATTATGCAAAACAATCTTATTTAAGGCTAAGGTCTCTTTTACATCGATTACACGCTGATTTGAACTCCCACGCCAATGCAGTTGATGATCGAGCAGTCCGATCACAAATTTCCCATCTACTAATACATCGATGAGAGGCATAAAGTCTAAATCCTCTATTTCCTCATATAAGAATCCGGTATAGCACCAGATTGTTTTATGAGGAAATTTTTCTTTGATTTCTTCAATTAGCTTTCCGACTTCTTCACGGTTTTGCGGATGCAAAGGATCTCCGCCGCTCAGAGTAATACCGGAAATATAATCACGTCCCAGGATTTCAAATAATTCAGCTTTTGCTTTTTGGTCAAAAACCAATCCGTCATTAATATCCCAAGTGATAGGGTTTTGGCATTGTTCACAGGCATGGGTACATCCTGAAACCCAAAGTACGACACGCAGTCCGTCCCCATTCAGCATGTCATCTTTGGTAATATCATGATAACGCATTACATTGATTTCCTTTCTTTAATTTCTGCCATCTTGGCATCATTCAAACGAGTATCCCCTTTTACTCTTGAGTAAGATAAATAACCGTTCATACGTTCAATTTTAGTCAGATTAGTACTTCCACAGACTGGGCAGACATCCATGTTTAATTCTTCATGACCGCAGTCATCACAGTAAGAAAGTGATAAATTGACACCTTCATAGAATCCTTTTTTCATTGCACGTTTCAATAATGTTTTAAACGCATCAATATTATAATCAATTGGATATTTTACATACTGGATCTTTCCACCGTTACATAGATCCCAGAAACGTCCCTCGCTGTCCTGTTTTTCAATAGGTGTAATATCTTCTGAGACATGGCAGTGGAAAGAATTGCTGACATATTCACGATCAGATACATTTTCAATGACACCGTATTTTTTACGGAACTGCTGAATCTGCAATCCGCATAAACTTTCTGCCGGTGTTCCGTAAATGGCATAGAGGATACCATCTTCTTTTTTAAATTCATTCACTTTTTTATTGATATAGTCAAGCACTTCTAAAGCAAAGCTTCCGTCTTCATAAAGTGATTTCTTATGATGCAGCTGTTCTAATTCATTTAAGGCTGTAATTCCAAAAGATGCTGTAGAAGATTTAAGCAATGGTTTAATCTTATCATTTAGTTTCAAGTTACCGCCATAGAATCCACCTTCACAGTAAGCTAGTGGATTTACAGATGCCTTCATCTCTCCTAAGTAGTCATATGTACGGATATGCAGTTCACGGATTAAATTCATATAATAATCTAATACTTCATAGAAATCACGTGATTCTTGTTTTGCTTTGGCATAGATCATAGGTAAATGCAGGCTGACTGCACCAATGTTGAAACGTCCGACAAATACAGGTACATCCTTTTCATCTGCCGGTTCCATTCCGCCTCTTTCATACCAAGGAGATAAGAAAGCACGGCACCCCATCGGAGAAACGATCTTACCGTATTTTTTATACATACTTGCCACATAGCCTTCACCGCTTAAACTTAACCAGTCCGGATACATGGTCTTGCTTGAACAAAGCACACCGGCTTCAAATAAATCTTCTAACGGTTTTCCTTCACCGTGCAGCTCTTCATCATACAAGAAAACAATCTTAGGGAATAAGACAGGCTTTTTACTTCCATCTTTTCCTTGACCGATACGACGTACTTCCAGCATTTTAAGAGATGCCATCTTTGCGAAGCGTCCTGTTCCGGTTCCTGTAGTTACTGTGATGAAAGGGTAATCTCCGCGAGATGAAGAAACAGAGTTGAATTTATATTCCCATCCCTGGAATCCTTGTCTGAATTCTCTTTCAATATCTTTTAAGGCAGCTTCTTCTGCTTTTTCCTGTCCCAGCCCCAAGTTTGTATATTTTTTTCTTAAGATTTCATATTGCTTTATTGCATAAGGTTCTAATAATAAGTCTACACTTGGCACGGTAAATCCGCCGTATTGCTGACTGGCAGCAGAAAGAATAATATCCCCGATAACATCAAATGCAACATCTAATGTTTTAGGCTCGTTATACCAAAGGTTCCCCATTTCAAATCCACCTTTTAAGACATTTTGAACGTCAAAAAGACAGCAGTTCATTGTATCACGGCGAGCTGACATATCATGGATATAAATATATCCGTCACGGCAGGCTTGCAGTTCTTCTGTCGTTAAGAAAAACTTTTGATATAATTCTTTATTTAATTGGTTGAAGATCAAGCTGCGCTTTGTAGAAACAAGGGCGCTGTCTGTATTACTATTTTCTTTATCCCCGATATACATGATCGATTGTGATTTTTTATAGACTTCATCCAGCATCTGTACAAAATCCTGCTTATAGTTACGATAGTCACGATAGCTTTTTGCTACTTTAGGATTGGTAGCTTCCAATGCTTCTTCAACAATGTTGTGCATCTGTGCAATATAGATTTCCGGATGTGTTAATTCGCCAACACGTTTTTCTACGATTTCACAAATCTTCTTAATATCCTCATCTGTGAAAGTCACTAAAGTACGGTAAGCTGATTTATTCACAGCGATGACTACTTTTTGGATATTAAATACTTCTTTGGTATTGTCCTTTTTTATAACTCTGATTTCCTCTAATTTCATTTTCCCACTCCTTATATATGACTCATTATAAAATAAAATCTTTTTGATTACTAAAGATGTGCTTAGGATTCTCCATAGCGTAAAATATGCGGTTTTGGATATTCAATGCCAAAGGTTTCAACGGTAACCTTTTCCATTATTTCAGGAACAAGGGGTTCGTTGATATCCACATTAGGATTGTCTGCACGTATTATTTTTTTAGTGGGTACTTGAATGATCCTGTCCACTTCTTCATAACCGCTGATCACTCTGCCAAAAGCAGTAAATTTACCATTTAAACGTTCCTGACAGTGATGGCCGATCACAATAAAAAAATCACAGCCTGAAGCGATGCTGCTGCCATCTCCGCCCATTCCGACAACCCCTTTTTCAAACGCAATCGGATTAGAATGTCCGTTTTCATCAAATTCCCCATCAATAATATATTCACATTTAGGATCATGATTAAATCCGTTGTATGTAAATTGCAGTACAAAATCATAGGCAATTCTTTGAATCGGACGATGATCAAGCAAGCCTTGCTGAATAAGAGTGATCATACTGTTAACTGTATTCGGGGCAATGTCCGGATACAATTCAATTTTAATTTGTTTTTGATTATTCAAAGTGATACACATGATTGGATTCATAAAAATACCTCCTTCGCCAAATTATACTATGTCTTAGAGACTATGACAATCGCTATTTTTCTTTTGAAATTGACCGGAAATATAAAAAAACACTGATTTATTCAGTGCTTATCCGCTTTCAATCTATTTTCAATTTATCAAAATAAATGTTCAATCAAAATTTTGATCCCCATCAAGATCAAAATCACTCCCCCAAGAATATCTGCTTTGGATTTGAGCTTGCTTCCAAACAGATGCCCGATCTTAACTCCTATAATAGAGATAATGGCAGTGATTAGAGCAATGATCAGTGTTGCATCCAAAATCTCTATCTTAAAGAACGCAAAGGTGATCCCAATGGCAAAAGCATCAATGCTGCAGGCAATGGATAATGGAAACAATGTTTTAAAATCAAAAGCCGGGCAGACTTCTTCTTCCATATGCGCTTCTCTAAGCATGTTAATGCCGGTATAGGTTAATAAAATAAATGCAATCCAATGATCGATCTGGACGATATGAACAGCAAACTGCTTTCCTAATAAATAGCCGATAAAGGGCATCAAGCCTTGAAAGAAGCCAAAGTATATGCCTACTTTAATCCCTTTTCCCCAATCCATCTTATGCATTGGCAAACCAAGGCATAAAGCTAAAGCAAAGGCATCCATTGCCAGTCCGACAGCGATAAAAATCATTTCTGTATATCCCATTGTTTTCACCTGACCTTCTTTTCTATACATACGCAGTTCAATTCTATTTTATTAGTATAGATTTTCAATTATAAAAAAGATATAATAAAACCTATAAATTAGATAGGAGGAGTTCCCATGAAAGAATTGGCTTTATTATCATTGCTGGAAAAGAACGCCCGCATGGAAGTAAAAGACTTGGCAATGGCTTTACAGGAGAGCGAAGAAAATGTATTGAATACAATGAGCGATCTGGAAAAACGAAAAGTGATCTGTGGCTATCATACGATGATCAATTATGATCATTTAAATAAAGATGATGTCATGGCACTAATCCAAATCAATGCAGCTCCTGAAAGAGAATATGGTTATGACCGTGTTGCGGCGAGTATTTATAAATTCCCGGAAGTAGATACGATGTATTTATTAAGCGGAGCCTATGAGTTTTTAGTAATTATCAAAGGAAAGACAATGCAGGATGTCGCAAACTTTGTAGCGAGTAAACTGGCGATCATTGAATCTGTAACCGGAACATCCACTTATTTTGTCTTGAAGCAGTATAAAAACAATGGGATTGCTTTTGTTGAAGATGAAGATCCTAATGAACGTTTGGTGGTGACACCATAATGTATGAAGAATACTTAAGTCAGAAAGTAAAAGAAATAAAACCAAGCGGTATTCGCAAGTTTTTTGATTTAGCAAGTCAGATGGAGGGGGTTATTTCTTTAGGCGTAGGAGAACCGGATTTTGCGACACCTTGGAAAATTCGTGAGGCGGCGATCTATTCTATCGAAAAAGGGAAGACCTTTTATACTGCTAATCAGGGCTTGTTGGAGCTGCGTGAAGAAATCTGCAAATATCAAAAAAGACGTTTTAACTTAGATTATGATCCTATTAAAAATACGATTGTTACTGTGGGTGGAAGCGAAGGCATTGATATCGCTTTACGTGCTTTAGTCAATCCGGGAGATGAAGTTATTTTGCTTGATCCCAGTTATGTTGCCTATATGCCGGGCGTACAATTGGCAGGGGCAACACCGGTCACAATTACATTAACACAGGAAAATCAGTTTAAGCTGACACCGGAATTATTAGAAGCGGCTATCACGGATAAAACTAAACTGCTCTTATTAAATTTTCCTAATAATCCGACCGGTGGCTTCATGACAAAAGAGGACTATGAAAAAATTGTTCCGATTATTAAGAAGCATGATCTCTTAGTGATTACAGATGAAATCTATGCAGAACTTAGCTATGATGAAAAGTTTTGTTCAATTGCATCATTTGATGAAATCAAAGATCATGTCATTCTGATCAGCGGGTATTCTAAAGCCTATGCCATGACCGGATGGCGTTTAGGCTATGTGCTGGCAAATGAAACATTTGTTAAAGCGATGAACAAGATTCATCAATTTGTCATTATGTCAGCACCGACAGCGGCTCAGTATGGAGCAATCGAAGCGATGCGTCATTGTGATGATGAGATTGAAAGCATGCAGCAGTCTTATATGCTGAGAAGAAATTATATTGTGGAAGGCTTTAATAATTTAGGCTTAGAAACTTTTATGCCACAAGGTGCTTTCTATATTTTCCCATGTATTAAATCGACAGGGATGACAAGTGAAGAATTTTGTGAAGCATTGTTAAGTGATCAAAAAGTCGCCTGTGTACCGGGAACTGCCTTTGGGGATGCCGGTGAAGGGTTTATTCGTGTATCTTATGCTTACAGCATTGATCAGATCAAAGAAGCATTGGGACGAATTGAGTTATTTTTAAATAAAATAAGGAAGTAAAGAGAAGCTGTTTCTGTATGAACTCACTGATAAATCTGAAATATTTCAGATTAAGGGGTAGTTCTAAAGGAAACGGTTTTTTTATTTGTTAAAATATAAAGATTATATTTTATATTTTGACTTTTAATAAATATAAACGTGAATAGATTGACTTATACATAGGGACATGGTAAAATTTATTTAGATAAATAATATAAATAATTTTAATAATGTGTATTGGGGAAAATATTATAATCTGTTAAAAGGATAAGTGGGAAAGGGTGAGAACCCACATTGTCTGACTATTGTTCCAAGCGGTTGTTTTTTATAAGAATCAAGAAGGGAGCACTGACTTATGAAGAAAATTATATTATGTATTCTCGCGCTTTTAATTGTTGGATGTCAAAAACAGGAACCTAAAGTGCAAAGTTCAAATTGGTATATGGCTGTGAAATCCACCCAAAAAGATTCAGAGTATACGCCATTTTTAAACGAAGCATTTTTTACCGACAGTTCTTTGGAAGAAATAAAAAAGACAAAAGGAGTAGAAGAGGTTCAGCCGATCTATATGTTTGATACAAACTTGACTGAGCCGGGGAAGTTAGATAGTCCTTATGGGAATGTGAAAGTGTATAAAAACAATGATTTAGAAGCTGAATATTTTTATGATCCGACTAATGATGAAGTAAAGAGTTTTGTATTAATAAATATTTGGGGATATCCTCAGGGTTTAGATATGAGTAAGTTCACTTCTCATCAACGCAAAAGTGAAATAGCTGAGGGGTGTTATTTAAGCGCTGATGTTGCCCAACAGTTGGGAATTAATAACTTGGATGATAATTATGAACTGGAAATTTATTGTTTAATTCCGGTTAGTAATACCATTGATGAATCCATGTTTGAAGAAAATCCGGATCTTGTTCAAGATGTAACAAATGATAAGCAGTTGTTATATCCATATACACTAAAAATTAAAGTAGCAGGGATTTTGAATTCGGAAATTTCTTCATCGCGAGGACAGCTTTATATCCCATTAGAACAAATGCAGAAACTGATAAATGAACATCAAATCGAAGAAGTGAAAACAAATAATTATATTATTAGAACTGAAAATGATGCTGTTTTGGAAAAAGTAAAAGCAATAGATGAAAATTTAAAATTAAATCAGTATCCATTAAAAACCTCTGCCTATTATTAGGTTAAACGGATAGGTGAATTGCCTATCCTTTTTATTACACAATACTTATTTTTTAGAAAGTACAGCGAATATAAAAAAGACCAACCTGAATTAAACAAGTTGATCTATTAGGATGAACTTTAAATGTTCATCTTTTTTATAATAGACGATCTCAATATCATCGGTTGTATAGCGGATTTGGGTATCATGTTCTTCTTCCCATAAGCCAAAACTATGTATCTGGAAAGTCATTTGACTTAATAATTCACTTAATTCATCATTTTCAAATTTCGATGTTTGAAGCTGCGTTTGAATATACATATATATCACCTCTCTTTATTGTAACCCATGCTCGTCTTTTGGAAAATAGTTTATTCAAAAATGAACAGGAATTAACTAATGATTTTTAATAATGAACATCTATTGTAAGTTTATTTCAGATAGACTAAGATGGGTTTAAGGAGGAAGAAATAATGCAGGTAAAGAAAGAAGAAATAAGACAAAAGATATTAGATGTGGCAGAAGATGAATTCTTAAAACGCGGATACGAGGGTGCATCCATGCGCATCATTGCAAAGAAAGCCAATACGACTCTTGGAAATATCTATCATTATTTTCCTAATAAAGAAGCTTTGCTGGTAGAATTGCTGACTCCCACTTTGGATAATTTAGATATCGGATTAGCCAATCATCTTAAATTAACGGATATCTCATATACTCTGCAAGATCTGATTGATTATATTGATCGTTATGAACAGGGTGAAGATTTTGAAGAGTTAGATTTTTTGCTGGATAAAAAGATCGTGATTCTTTTAGAGTTAAACAGCAGTTCTTTGCTGGCAAAAAAGCAAAAATTGCTTGATGAGTTTAGCGATCATCTTTCGTGGCATTTGGGAATGGGTGAAAAAGACGGCTCATACAGTAAGATCATCATCAATATGGTTACAGATTGTATTAAACAGGCGTTGTTAGAGAATGAAACGTTCATTGAAACAAGAAAAGAATTTATTAAATTATTTCGTTTCTTCTGTACGGGAATAGCTACACGTTATAAATAGGAACACTTGCTTTTTTAGTCAGTGTTTTTATTATCGCTAAAAATAAAAAAGGGGGCAATAAAATGATTCGTGTAAATCAATTATCAAAGTATTATCAAAGCGGTGAGAAACAAACTGCCGCATTGGATCATGTCAGCTTTGATATCAAGGAGGGAGAATTTGTTGTGATTTTGGGACCATCGGGAGCAGGTAAATCCACTTTGCTTAATATCTTAGGGGGAATTGATGAGCTCAGTGAGGGAGAAGTATTTATTGATCGGCAGTCTATTGGGCAATTGAGTGAGAATGCCTTGTCTAGCTATCGTGCCAATCAGATTGGCTTTATTTTTCAGTTTTATAATTTAATACCCACATTAACCGTCTATGAGAATATTGCCTTGATGAAAGAGATTAAAGAGGATATTTTAGATCCTATGTATATATTAGAAAAAGTAGGGTTAAAGGCTCACGCAAAAAAATTTCCTAGTCAGCTTTCTGGCGGAGAACAGCAGCGTGTTTCGATTGCCAGAGCAGTAACGAAAAATCCCAAAGTTCTTTTATGTGATGAACCCACCGGAGCGCTGGATAGTGAGACCGGGTGCAAGGTGCTGCAGCTTCTTTGGGATATTTGTCGAGAATATCATAAAACGACTATTATCGTGACACATAATGCCAATATTGCTCAAGCGGCAGATAAAGTGATTACAGTTAAAAATGGTAAAATCAAAGATATACAAATAAATGCTCATCCGGTGAGTATTCAGGAAGTAGAGTGGTAGTTATGCTAATTAAAAAAATGCTGAGAGACATTAAAGTCAATAAAATACCGTTTATCGCAATTTTCTTAATGATGTTTATGGCAAACTTTATTTTTTCGGGGATTACCAGTGAATACCATGGTTTACAGTCAAAGTTTAATCGGTATATCGAAGAAACACAGTTAGCTGATGGCTGGGTTTACGGTTCACTGTTTGAAGAAGATAAAATAGGGGAATTTAAAAATGATCCAAGTATCCAGATGGCTGAAGGAAGAATTCTTGTTCCCACAACAGTATCGAGCCATCAAAAGCAATCGATTGACCTTTATGTAAAAGAGGAAGATACACTATCTAAGTTTAAAGTGATTGAGGGTGTAAGCTATCAAAAAGATATCGATGGTATCTGGCTGGATGCACAATTTGCGTCTGCAAACAGCTATCAGCTGCATGACACGATCACTTTAGAATATCAAGGAATAAAGCTGGAAAAAGAAATTGTAGGATTAGGATATCATCCCGAATATATCTATAGTGTTGATGACGGACAAATGGTACCGGATCATCAAAATAATGGATTTGCCTTAATGAGCAAAGCTTATTTTCCCTACCCAATGGCATATAATCAGCTGTTAATTTTAGGGGAGGGTGATTTGAAAACGGCAGTTCAGGATCATTTTTCACAAGCGATAATGCTGATGCAGAAAGATCATCCTGCTTATTTAATGGTCAGTGAAGAGATCAATCAGCATAAAGAGATTGGTATTTTATTTGTTTGTGCTTTTTTATTCATTGCCGCATTGGTCACAATGACGACTTTACATCGTCTGCTGAGTTCACAAAGAATGCAGATTGGCGTATTAAAATCATTAGGCTTTAATAAGCGGCAGCTGTTTATTCACTATATCACGCACAGTACCTTTGTCTGCTTCATAGGAGCATTGTCAGGTTTCTTTCTTGGCTATTTGGCATTGCCGCCGTTACTGCTCAATTTTATGAATGAGATGTATACGATTCCGGATTTAAAAGCACAGCTGCTGCCTTATGCTTGGCTTTTGCCATTAGGCTGTACACTGTTATGCGGTGTGATTTCTTTTCTGATTTGTCGTAAGTATCTGCGTGGAAACGCTGCTAAGATAATAAATGGCAATACGAACGAAAAGAAGTATAAACCTTTGCCATTTTCTACGTTATGGCAGCATTTATCGTTTTCAAGTCAATGGAACGGACGTGATATTTTCCGTAATAAACTGCGAAGCATAATGAGTGTTCTTGGAGTCATTGGCTGTGTTGCCTTACTTTATGGCGCTTTTGGACTTTATACTTCAATGAATCATTTGACCTCTTGGAACATGGATATGGTTCAAACCTATGAGACCAAAGTAACCGGTGATTTCAGTGATGAAGCCTATACTCAGAAAATCAAAACGCTTATGGATGGGGAGACAATAATGGAAAGCGGTGTCGAGATTCGACAGGATCAGCAGTCACGTTCTGTCACCTTTACTGCACTTGAGTCTCAGCACTATCTGCATCTGATGAAAAATGAAAAAGAAGAAATCGAACTGATGGAGGGGCTGGCTGTTTCTAAAAATATTGCGGATGATCTAAATCTCCAAATCGGAGATTCGCTTCAATGGAAATTGAATGGCAGCGACCAATGGCTGACCAGCACAATTACAGCAATCATTCGTACCCCTCTTAATCAAGGGATAACAATAAAAAAAGAAGAACTGAAACGCTTGGGTATTGTCTATCAGCCTACCTCAATCATAGGACATGCCTTTGATGAATCCTTGTTGGAATCGGAATTTACGACTAGTATTCAAAACAAAGAAGATTTGCAGGCTGGGTTAGATACGATGATGCAGGCATCGATCATGATGTGTACGGTCTTTGTCATAGCGGCAGTGTTATTAGGAAGTGTTATCCTTTATAATTTAGGAACTCTTTCCTATAATGAAAGGTATTATGAAATGGCTACATTAAAGGTACTTGGCTTTTCTGATTCAAGGATTCGCAGACTGATGATCCAGCAGAATCTATGGCTGAGTGTGATCGGTATCGTCTTGGGGCTACCGGTGGGGTATCAGTTTATTTTAGTGCTGCTTTCGACCGTTCAGGCAACGATTGATATGACTGTTTATATTCCTATCTCTATTTATCTGTTCAGTATTTTAGGTACTTTACTGCTGTCATGGGCAATCAATCGCCTGCTTTCAAGAAAAGTTTATCATATCGATATGGTTGCAGCATTAAAAGCTAACGAGTAAAACAGTATGGCAGCATACTGTTTTTATGATATAGTGAGAAGAAAACCGCAAGATTCATGAAAAGAAGGAATATTATTTTTGTTATAATAGCGGGCGTTGGGAGGGAAAAAGATGTCAAACAAAGTGATCAATGTTATGTCTGTCATCGACTATATCGAAGCAAATTTGACTAAAAAGCTGGATCTCGAACAGGTGGCTCAGGGGGTTCACTATTCTAAGTATCATCTGCATCGAATTTTTAGTGAAACAATCGGACTCAGCATTCATGAGTATATCGTAAGAAGAAAACTGAGTGAAGCAGCAAAGCTGCTGGTCTTTTCCGATTATTCGATCTTAGATATTGCACTTCTTGCTGGCTATGAAAGCCAGCAGGCATTCAGTGCCATCTTTAAAGAAATGTATAAGAAAACGCCTTATCAATATCGGGAAAACGAAACGTATTACCCATTACAGCTGCGCTTCAATCTAAGCGAAAAGCCTAATCTTAAACAACGAGACTGGCAGGCGCACATTCAGCTGGGAGTGAAAGAGGATCTGCCTTTGTGTTTAGAACTGGTGTATCAGATTGTAGATGGTTTTCCTAATCTTCAAGAGGAGGAATATCTTGCGAGTGTAGGAAGCTTCATAGAAAAGAAACAAGTATTGATACTTAAAGAGGAGCATTTGCTGATCGCGATGATGGCTTTTGATCGAAGCAGCGGCAATATTGAATTTTTAGGTGTTCATCCTCAGTATCGAAAACAAGGCATTGCGAAAGCTTTTCTAAAAAAACTTATTGAGGAAAAGCTTACTGATCAAACGCCTTGCATCACGACCTTTCGCAAAGGAGATAAAGCAGATCCCGGTTATCGAAAGGCTTGGGAGCATCTGGGATTTGCGGAAGCCGAGCTACTGAAGGAATATGGCTATCCTACTCAAAGAATGATTTTTTTAAAGGAGGGAACCGATGAATGAAGAAATAGATACAACGAATCTATTAGCTAAAGATTATAACTTTATAGGACTGCTTAAATTTGCTTTTCCATCAATGATCATGATGGTTATTATGGGACTTTATACGATTGTTGACACAATCTTTGTTTCAAAGCTGGTGAATACAAATGCTTTGTCCGCTATTAATATTGTCTGTCCGGTCATTAACATCATTGTTGGTGTGGGAGCAATGCTTTCAACTGGAGCAAGTGCGATTATTGCTCGCAAAATGGGAGAGGGCAAAAACAAAGAAGCGCGTCAGAATTTTACTTTAATCATAATAGTGGGGGCACTATTGGGGGCAGGCATTACTTGTCTAGGGATACTTTTTTTAGACTCGATAATATGGGGCTTGGGAGCCAGTGAGGTGCTTTATCCTTACTGCCGTGATTATCTATTGATTTTACTGCTTTTTATTCCTGCCAGCATGCTGCAAATGCTGTTTCAAAATTTGATTGTAACAGCCGGCAGACCGGCTTTTGGAATGATCCTGTCGATTGGAGCGGGAGCAGCAAATATCGCATTGGATTATCTGTTTATGGTACCTTTAAATATGGGAATCAGGGGATCGGCGTTGGGAACCGGTATTGGCTATTTGATTCCTGCTGTAATCGGAATTTACTTTTTTACTAGAAATAAAGAAGGGCTGCATTTTGAAAAGCCTCAACTGGATGGGCATATGCTTTTAGAAAGCTGTTTGAATGGATCATCAGAAATGGTAAGTCAGGCAGCAGCGGCAGTCACCACTTTTTTATTCAACAGCATCATGATGCGCCTTTTAGGAGAAAACGGAGTGGCTGCTATCACGATTATTATCTATACACAGTTTTTATTAACGACGCTCTATATTGGCTTTTCGATGGGGGCAGCTCCGATTATCAGTTATAATTACGGAAGTCAAAATCATGATCAGCTAAAAAGAATGGTGAAGATGTGTCTGTCTTTTATCTTAGGTACATCTGTCTTAATCTTCTTATTTGCACAATTGTTTACTCCTGCATTAGTGGGCTTATTCTCAGATCAAGTGAGTACAGTTTATCTCTATGCTCGTCATGGGTTCTCTTTATTTTCATTCAGCTTTCTTTTTTGCGGGCTCAATATTTATTCATCTGCACTGTTTACAGCGCTGTCTAATGGCAAAATCTCAGCTGTCATATCTTTTTTACGGACATTCGGTTTGATTACCACAGCATTGCTTATTTTACCAACTTTTATCGGTGTGAATGGGGTATGGCTGGCGGTTCCGATTGCAGAGGGAGTAACGATGATCCTTGCGGGAGTGCTGCTGTTGGGGTATAGAAAAAAATATCATTACTTATAAAAATAGACTGATTCCATCATTGAAATCAGTCCTTTTTTCTATTTGGTTAGTGAAGTAAAATCACCATGCAAAATTGCGTGAATATTCTTTGATATTTGATCAATTGACCAATCCCACCATTTTAAGTCAAGAAGTCTCTCAATTTCTTCTTTAGGAAAGCGGGGACGAATGACTTTAGCGGGAATGCCGCCTACGATTGTATATGGCGGAACATCTTTCGTCACAACGGCACGGGTGCCAACGATTGCCCCATCACCGATCGTGACACCGGCTAGAATCACTGCTTCATAGCCAATCCAAACATCATTGCCAATAATAATGTCACCCTTATTATCCCAAGCTTCTTTAGGACTTATACCATGTTCCCATTCTTCATAAAAAATGGGGAAAGGGTATGTGGATAAAGAATTTAAAGTATGATTAGCACTGTTCATTAAAAATTTTGCACCACAAGCAATGGAGCAGAATTTGCCAATAATCAGCCGATCCTGATTAAGAGGATAATGATACAATACATTATTCTTTTGAAAGTCTCTTGGATCATGAATAAAATCATTATAGATTGTAAAATCACCAATTTGGATGCGTTCATCCATAACAGCGTTTTTTAAATAAATAGTTTGTGTATCTCCTAAACGGGGATATAGTTTTGTTTTATCTGGAATCATCATTATTTCTCCTGTTCTGTTAGTTACTATTGATCATTCCAGTTGCAGCAATGCAGCGTTTCACACTATCCCTTCTTTCTATCTTTTATTTTATCACAATAGGGTTTACATCGGTATGAATTTTTGAGAGGATAGAAACAGGATACAAAGAAAGGAGATCTAGTATGACCTATATAGAAATGAAAGATGAGGATATTTCTAAAATAACGGATCTCTATATCCGTACGTTTAATCAGGAGCCATGGAATGATCACTGGGAAGCGTGGAGCGTGCAAAAGCGTCTGAATCAGATGGCGAAAGCACCCGATTTTTATGGCTTGATGATGTATCAGGATGATAGCTTAGTTGGCTTTATTTTAGGCAATCAACAGCAATATTATGATGGCATTAAGTTTGAGATTAAAGAGTTTTGTATTGATCCTCATCATCAAAGCGGCGGCTATGGGACCAAGTTGTTAGTGGAATTTGAAAAACGTCTGTTAGTGCAGGGAATTGATGATATTATTCTATTGACTTTAAAAGATCCTCGAACAGAAGGCTTTTATCATAAAAAAGGCTATGTGACTTCCAATGATATGATTATGATGAATAAAAAGATCAGAGGAAAGAAAAATGGCGGATAAAATGCTTTGTGTGTTGGCAGGCTATGATGATCAAACTTCACAACGGCTGGACAAGCTCAAAGAATGTTTGAAGGATTTTGAAACTCAGAAAACGAAAGGACTGCCTCATCACATCACATTATGCAGTGCTCCAACTGAAAGGGAAGCAGAAATAAAAAGAGCGATGATAGCTGCGGCTAAGAATATTAAGGCTTTCCCCATTACATTTAATCATATCGGCATATTTGGTGGGGCTAAGGTGCTGTTTATATCACCGGATGTCAGTTTTTCTTTGCTTAAACTTAAAGAACGCTTTGGCGACAGCTGGAATTGGACAGCGCATACGACTATGCTGATCAGTGAACCGGCTATGATCATTAAGGCTTCCTCCGTTTTATCAAAAACATTTAATGCGTTTGTTGGAAAAGTAGATCGTTTGTATCTTTATGAATTTTTTCCTGTTCGACAGATTTGTTCTATAAAACTAAAAAAGAGCGATAATGCTCTTTAGAGACAGCTTTGAAAGGCTGTCTTTTTTAATACCATAATTCGTTCATTGTGTATATCTCTTTCTCCATTGAAGGAGAACCCCAGCTTTTTATATAAATTTAAAGCAACTATGTTATCCTCATATAAGCTTAAATACACTTCATCATAACCATAGCTTTCAAAAATATGCTGAATCAAAGCAATCAATGCCTTTTTGCCATACCCCTTATTCTGCTGATGCTGGTCAATTAAAAAGCGATCCAGCCAAACACGTCCGTGATCTCCTTCTTTTTTCCATAGTCCATACATGGCAAAGCCGATCAATGTGTCATCATCGTAGATGCCGACAGGTCTCCATAAGGATAAGGCATCGGCTTCTTTTAAACAATCCTCCACCGATTCGATAAAATGCGTCTGATTAGGAAGAAGGCTCAGCTTCAGCAAATCCGATCTGTTTTTTTTACTGGCGGGTAATAATCGTATCATTGTTTCACCTCATTATCATGATAACACGATTTTAATATTAATACGATCTTAATACGGATAATCGTTCCTTAACACTATTCTTATTTTTGCTGTGCTAGACTGAAAACGTAATAAGGAGGGGTTATACATGAATTGGATTGTCATAGGCATTGGGATCGCCGCTTTAGGCTTTCTGATGTATCTGGTTAAAATATTATTGTGGGGGGACAAATGATGACATCGGTATGGATTCAGATAGCATTCTATTTAATTATTTTAATTGTATTAGCAGTTTTGTTAGGCAATTATATCGGGAAAGTAATGAATGGGGAAAAGGTATTTCTAAGCCGCCTTTTAACGCCTGTTGAAAAAGGGATTTATAAATTGTTAAGAGTGAATGTAACAGATGAGATGAACTGGAAAAAATATGCGGTTAGCGTTTTAGTTTTCAGTGGTATCTTCTTTATTCTTTTATTTGGCATACAGGTTTTACAAGGGGTTCTTCCACTAAATCCGGAAGGCTTGAAGAATGTCAGGTGGGACTTAGCTTTTAATACGACTTCAAGTTTTGTGACGAATACCAACTGGCAGGCTTACTTAGGGGAAAGCACATTATCCTATTTTACACAAATGATGGGATTAACTGTGCAGAACTTTGTTTCGGCAGCAGTGGGAATCGCTGTATTATTTGCTTTGATTCGTGGTTTTGTAAAGGTTCAAAAACAGGGACTAGGTAATTTCTATCAGGATGTGACACGTATTATTCTTTATATTTTGATTCCTTTATCTCTTGTTTCATCTGTTGTCTTAGCCTCTCAAGGCGTTTCTCAGAATTTTAAGGGTTATGAACAAATTGACCTTGTAGAACCGATTGTTTTAGAAGATGGTACCATGATTGAAAAAGGGGTAGTTCCGCTGGGGCCGGCAGCAAGTCAGATTGCGATTAAGCAGCTAGGCACAAATGGCGGGGGCTTTTACGGCACTAATTCGGCTCATCCTTTAGAGAATCCGAATAATGTGACAAACATGATTGAAATGCTTTCTATTTTATTAATTCCGGCTGCTTTATGCTTTACTTTCGGACGCAATATTCATGATCGTCGGCAAGGAAGGGCAATCTTTGCGGCAATGTTTATCGTTTTAACTTTAGCGACAGCTGCCATTGTTGTCAATGAACAGATGGCAACACCGCAGCTGTCTCAAAATCAAACCGTCGATCTTACGACCAATCAGCAATCGGGCGGAAACATGGAAGGAAAAGAAAGTCGTTTTGGTATTGCTGCTTCTTCAACTTGGACTGCTTTTACGACAGCGGCTTCAAATGGTTCGGTTAATGCGATGCATGACAGCTATACACCGCTTGGAGGAATGATACCAATGATCTTAATGCAGTTAGGGGAAGTCATCTTTGGTGGTGTTGGCTGCGGATTATATGGAATGATTGGCTTTGTTATTCTAACGGTATTTATTGCCGGATTAATGGTGGGCAGAACACCGGAATATCTTGGCAAGAAAATAGAGCCTTATGAAATGAAAATGGCAGTTGTTTTATGCTTAGCGACTCCTATTGCGATTCTGATAGGAAGCGGTATTGCCGCAATAGTCCCATCTGTAGCGGATAGTTTAAATAACAGCGGTGCACATGGTTTTTCCGAATTACTGTATACGTATACTTCTGCCGGGGGAAATAACGGTTCTGCCTTTGCCGGCTTCAATGCGAATACGCTCTTTGTGAATATAAGCACTGGGTTATCTATGCTTTTTGCTCGCTTTGCACCGATATTAGCTACACTGGCAATAGCCGGAAGCCTGGTAAAAAAGAAAAAAATAGCGACAGGGGCAGGCACCTTAGCTACTCATAATGCAATGTTTGTCGGGCTGCTGATCTTTGTTATTGTGTTAATAGGGGCATTAAGCTTCTTTCCAGCATTGGCACTGGGACCGATTGCCGAATTCTTTGGTATGTGATAGGGGGAGAATACAATGAATGTGAAAAATAAAAAAAGCTTTATCGACCACAAGATGATAAAAAGGGCAATTAAAGATTCCTTTATTAAACTATCTTTTAAAACACAGAAAGAAAATCCGGTTATGTTTTTGGTTTATCTTTCTTCTATTTTAACGACTTTGCTGTGGCTTGCTTCATTATGCGGATACAGTGATGCTTCTCCAATCTTTATCTTTGGCATTACAGTGATCCTATGGTTTACGGTTTTATTTGCCAATTTTGCAGAAGCGATTGCCGAAGGGCGTGGAAAAGCTCAGGCAGATGCGTTGCGTGCATCAAAAAGGGATGTCGAAGCGCATCGCATTCCTTCTATAGATCGTAAAGATCAGATTGAAAACGTCTATTCCACAGCTTTGAAAAAAGGAGATATTGTCTATGTTGAAGCCGGGGAGCAGATTCCTGCAGATGGGGATGTCATCGAGGGGGCTGCTTCTGTCGATGAGAGTGCCATTACCGGAGAATCGGCTCCCGTGATTCGTGAGGCCGGCGGAGACCGCAGTGCAGTTACCGGAGGAACGACTTTGATTTCCGACTATTTGGTGATTCAAGTAACTCATGCTGCCGGAGAAAGTTTTTTAGATAAGATGATTGCAATGGTGGAAGGGGCAGCCAGAAAAAGAACGCCTAATGAAATTGCATTACAGATTTTTCTGATTGCTTTGACCATTATCTTTCTGTTAGTCACCGTATCTCTTTATACCTATTCTGTTTTTTCGGCTAAGTTAGCAGGGATCACCAATCCCATCTCAGTAACATCTTTAGTCGCCTTGCTCGTATGTTTAGCGCCGACTACGATCGGAGCATTGCTTTCTGCTATCGGTATTGCCGGGATGAGCCGCTTAAATCAGGCGAATGTACTAGCGATGAGCGGACGTGCCATCGAGGCTGCCGGAGATGTGGATATTTTGATGTTAGATAAAACGGGGACAATTACCTTAGGAAATCGTCAAGCCTGTGAATTTATTCCTGTCGATGGTGCGGACACTAAAGAATTGGCAGATGCTGCTCAGCTTTCTTCCTTGTCAGATGAAACGCCGGAAGGACGCAGTATTGTCGTTTTAGCGAAAGAGAAGTTTAATATCAGAGGACGCAATCTGCATGAATTAAACATGGAATTTGTTCCTTTCAGTGCAAAAACACGAATGAGCGGAGTGAATCTGAATGGTCTGGAAATTCGCAAAGGAGCGATGGATGCGATTAAAGAATATGTAGAAGCCCATGGACATGGTTATTCAAAGGAATGCCAGCAGGTGGTTGAAGAGATTTCTCATAAAGGCGGAACACCACTTATTGTGACAAAAGATTTTAAAATTCTAGGCGTTATTTATTTAAAAGATATTATTAAACAGGGAGTTCAGGAAAAATTCGCTGATCTAAGAAAAATGGGAATTCGAACCATCATGATTACAGGGGATAACCCATTGACTGCCGCAGCCATTGCCGCTGAGGCAGGGGTAGATGATTTTTTGGCAGAAGCAACACCGGAAGGCAAGCTACAGATGATTCGTGATTTCCAAGCAAAGGGACACTTAGTCGCTATGACAGGAGACGGAACCAATGATGCTCCGGCTTTGGCACAGGCGGATGTGGCAGTCGCAATGAATACCGGAACGCAGGCGGCAAAAGAAGCCGGCAACATGGTTGACTTGGATTCTTCTCCGACAAAGCTGATTGAGGTTGTCCGTATCGGTAAACAACTGCTGATGACACGCGGCAGCCTGACAACCTTCAGTATTGCCAATGACCTCGCTAAATATTTTGCGATCATTCCGGCATTATTCATGGGGTTGTATCCGGGATTAGGGGCTTTAAATATCATGCATCTTCATAGTGCGGAAAGTGCGATTTTCTCTGCTGTTATATATAATGCATTGATTATTATCGCTTTGATTCCACTTGCCTTAAAAGGGGTAAAATACCGTGAAGTATCTGCTTCAAAGCTATTGACAAGAAACCTGCTCGTTTTTGGAGCAGGGGGAATTATCACTCCATTTATTGCAGTCAAGTTTATTGATATGATTATTACTGCACTAGGGATCGTATAGGAGGACTACACATGAAAACTATTTTACCGATTTTTAGAAAGATGATTGCTTTTGTCTTAATACTCACTGTGCTGTGTGGCGGACTTTACACATTTAGTGTAACCGGTATTGCACAGCTGCTGTTTCCTCATACTGCTAATGGCAGTATCATTGAAATTGACGGCAAGAAATACGGCAGTGCCTTATTAGCCCAGCAATTTAGTGACAATAAGTATTTATGGGGACGTATCATGAATGTGGATATTCAAACTTTTACAGATGCATCGGGACAGCCTCTGGCTTATGGAACCCCCTCTAATCTGGCAGTGACGAGTGAAGAATATGAACAGCTGGTTAGTGACAGAGTAAAGAAAATTCAAGCAGCACACCCCGATCAGGCAGGAAATCCAATCCCCGTAGATTTAGTGACCTGCTCAGGAAGTGGGCTGGATCCACAGATTTCGGTAGCTGCCGCTAAATATCAAATAGAACGTATTGCAGCTGAGCGCCATTTAACTTCTCAGGAAGTGGAGGCTATTATTGATCGTTATACAACTTCAAGATTTTTAGGGATATTTGGAGAACCGGTAGTCAATGTGCTGAAAGTTAATCTGGCATTGGATGGCATCCTAAAATGACAGTAATTTATCCTATGCATGAGGTACTAAGCAGAGAATATCCTATTCTCCAAGAAACGCTTTCCGAGTCTAAAATAAAGAATCTGTTTTATTTGATTTTGGGCTTAGCCAGAGATTTTGATGCAAAATGCGAGGTTGTGAGTTTAGAGGAAATAACCCAGCTTTGGCTGCTGTTTCCCAATTCCTGCATGGATTGCAGTATGTTCAGTCACGAATATAAAGAGATTCTTTATACACTGCAAGATGAATTTGAGTTAACGGTTCACGGTGTCAGTGAAGCCTATGAACCAGCCAGCTTAATGTTTCATGCCAAGGAAAAACAATTAACGGTTACCTATCAGAATATTTCCGGAAATCCTTTTTTCCAGCTTTATGCTATTCATCTGCAAATGAACTTCTCAAACGAAGTCACGGGGAGGTTCGTCAAGTCTGTCTTAACTAAATGGGATTTCTCCAAACCGTTGATCGCTGTAGAACCTTATTGGAAAAATCAGCTTAAAGAAAAAGATTTGTTTGAAACAGATACAGATATTTATTACTATGACTATATTGTTTTAGAAGAATCGGAACAACGAAATGAATTATTGAAAGAAGCCTTATCGTTAAAACAGTTAGCTAAATTATGGGAGATCTTCTTGAATGAACAAGTGACTCCTTATGAATTATCTTTATTTGAACAAGGCACTTCACATCTGGAATTGTTTCGTTTGGAAATGTCCTTACGCATAGCCCTACTTCACAGTAAAATCAGAGTTGTTTTGACTTCTCAGCATTTTGAAATTTATAAGCATGATCAGCGATTGTGGCTGGATAGTCATTCAGCGGCAGAAGGGGAAAAACTATTTTTAAAAATATTATTTCCGGTGAGAAGAAGATTTTGATCTTCTTTTCTTTATACAATCTTAATACGTGAGTGAAAATCTATATGGGATCCTAATGCGATTGAAAAAATAATTGTGTATAATGAGAATGATGAAACGGGGGATATCAAAATGGAAGAAGAACGTTTAAATCCGGATGCACTTTTAGAAAGCTTAACGAAGGAGACACATCGGGGAAAATTAAAAATCTTTTTTGGCTATGCGGCTGGTGTCGGTAAAACTTATGCTATGCTTCAGGCGGCACATGCCGCTTTAAAAGCCGGTGTAGATGTCGTGATTGGTTATATCGAACCCCATACTCGCCCGGAAACCATGGCATTAGTCGAAGGCTTGGAAGAGCTTGCGAACATTGAGCTGCCATATAAGAATATGATTTTAAAAGATTTTGATATTGATCGTGCAATGACTCGCCATCCGCAGCTGATTTTAGTCGATGAGCTTGCTCATACAAACAGTGTAGGAATGCGTCATAAAAAACGTTATCAAGATATCGAGGAACTGCTCAGAGCAGGGATCGATGTGTACACGACCGTCAATGTCCAGCATTTAGAAAGTCTAAATGACATCGTTGCTTCCATTACAGGGGTTATTGTTCGCGAACGTATTCCCGATGACCTTTTTGATTCGGCAGATCAGGTAGAATTAGTCGATATTGAGCCGGATGAACTGATTGAACGTTTAAATGAAGGGAAAATCTACCAGCAAAAGCAGGCGAGCAAGGCACTGGGGAATTTCTTTTTAAAAGAAAACCTGGTGGCGTTGCGAGAAATTGCATTAAGGCGCAGTGCGGATCGAGTAAATCGGCTCGTTGAAAAAAATAAGCAGAGAACCCATAAAGGAGATTACTTTACGGAGGAGCATATCTTGATTTGCTTATCTTCCTCTCCCTCCAATGCGAAAGTAATTCGGACTGCTTCACGTATGGCAAGAGCGTTTAATGGATCTTTTACTGCTTTATATGTGGAAAAGTCAGAGTCACTAAGTACAGAAGATAATGAACGCTTACTTAATAATATTAAGTTGGCAGAGCAGTCGGGAGCAAGAATTGTGACAATGCATGGAGAAGATATTGCCGATCAGATTTCCGAGTTTGCAAAAGCAGCGGGGGTATCGAAAGTCGTTATCGGACGTTCCAACAATAAAAGGCGCTATTTTTTTAATAAGCAGAGCCTCGTTGAAAAGCTAACTGTTTTAGCGCCTAATTTAGATGTCTATATTATCCCGGATTATCCCAACACCCTGCAGCATAAAAGAAATAACTGGAAAAAAGCTATCCATTTATCCTTTATTGATCTATGGAAAACAGTACTCCTGCTGGTGATTGCCACATTAATCGGAGCATGGTTCTATAGTTTAGGTTTCAGCGATGCGAATATCATTACTGTGTATATATTAAGTACCGTAATTATTGCCATGGTGACAAAAGGACGAATTTACAGTGTCACTTCTTCCTTGCTGAGTGTTTTGATATTTAACTACTTTTTTACGTATCCTCATTTTACTTTAATGGCTTATGATAAAGGTTATCCGGTGACATTCTTAGTTATGTTTATTGCTTCCTTTTTAATCAGTACCTTAACAACTCGAGTAAAAGAACAGGCACGGCAATCGGCACGACAGGCACATCGTACCAGTGTTCTTTTAGAAACCAGTCAGAAGCTGCAGCGTATGATGACCTATGATGAAATTCTCAAGCAGACTGCTTTTCAAGTAATTAAGCTACTGAATTGTCCGGTTGTTGTATACTCTTGTGAAAATAAAACACTAAAAGCACCGATTTTTTATTCCGGTGATTCCGGTACCGAAGGTGAAGACTATCTAACGATGGATGAACAGGCCGTTGCTCAGTGGGTTTTTAAAAATAATAAGCATGCCGGAGCATCCACCAATACTTTACCGGGAGCAAAATGTCTGTATTTAGCCATTCGCAGTCAGGATCAAGTCTTTGCGGTTTTGGGTATTGCGATCAAAACAAAGGAACAGATTTCTTCTTTAGAAAAGAACCTGTTAGTGGCATTATTAGGAGAATGTGCTTTAGCTTTGGAAAAAGAAGCGGCAACCCGCACAAAAACCGAAATTGAAATGCAGGCGAAGCAGGAGCAGCTGCGTGCTAATTTATTAAGATCGATTTCTCATGACTTACGTTCACCGCTGACTTCAATATCCGGAAATGCAGGAGTGTTATTAAATAATGGAAAGATTTTAGATGAAGCCAAGAAACAGTCTCTATACAGCGATATTTATGACGATTCGATTTGGCTGATCAATCTGGTGGAAAATCTATTAGCCGTTACCCGCATTGATAATGGGACGATAGCTATCCATATGGAACCGGAATTGGTTGAGGAAGTCTGTGTCGAGGCCTTAAGTCATATAAGCCGCAAAAGCCGAGAGCATGAGATTTCACTGCATGTTGAAAATGAATGGCTGATGGCAAAGATGGATACCCGTTTAATTGTGCAGGTATTAATCAATATTGTGGATAATGCGATTAAATATACACAGATCGGTTCTAAAATTGAAATTAATGTCAGAAAGGAAAATGCGATGGTTCTTTTTGAAATTGCGGATAATGGAATGGGAATTACAGATGAAGATAAAGGTAAGCTGTTTGAAATGTTTTATACAGCCAATTCCATATCAGGTGACAGCCGCCGTGGTTTAGGCTTAGGCTTGGCTTTATGTCAATCTATTATTCAGGCTCATGGAGGAGAGATCGGCGTTAGGGATAATGATCCGCAGGGAACGATTTTTTACTTTACACTGCCAGCTCAGGAGGTTAATCTATATGATTGATATTACTATTTTAGTTGTGGAAGACGACCGTGCGATACGCAATCTGATTACCACCACTTTAGAAACTCAGCATTATGTATTTTATTCTGCCAAAACAGGAGAATCGGCAATTATGGAAGCTGTTTCCAGAGCGCCGAATATTATTATCTTAGATTTAGGTTTGCCGGATATGGATGGAATTGATGTGATTAAGAAAATCAGGGGATGGTCGAATGTTCCGATCATCGTGGTCAGTGCCAGAAGCGAGGACTGCGATAAAATCGAAGCGCTGGATGCCGGTGCAGATGATTTTCTTACTAAACCATTTAGTGTTGAAGAATTATTGGCTCGTTTGCGTGTAACGATCCGTCGTTTAAACTATGATGCTCAGGTGAAACCGGATGAAACCGAATTTATCAACGGAGCCTTGCGGATTGACTACACAACCCGTCTTGTTTATATTGATGGTAAGGAGATTCATTTAACACCGATTGAATATAAATTACTTTGTTTATTAGCTAAAAATGTGGGAAAAGTGCTGACTCACAACTATATACTGCAAAAGGTATGGGCGAATGCAATAGCGGAGGATGTGCCTTCCCTTCGAGTATTTATGGCAACTTTGCGTAAAAAGATTGAAAAGGATACGGCACATCCGCAATATATTCAAACCCATATCGGGGTTGGGTACCGTATGCTTCAAATCGAACAAAAAAAGGGATAGTTTCCCTTTTTCTTTATATAACTTTAATGATATCGGATATACCCTTGATGCCATCTTTATGAAAGAAATGGTATTGTTTAAGTAGAAAAGGGGAGATCCATATGCACATTATAATGAGCATGTCACAAGAAAAATCACAATATCTAATCAAGGATAGATTGGAAAGCAGTCTATGTCTGTTTAAAATGATAGGGATAATGTTTTTTCTCTCAATTAGCATGATCACAGCTTTATTTTTAAGTGTCGGAACGATTGTCATCCTTTGTGACTTTATGATTAAATTCTTCTTTTAAAGATGACAGTCCAAGCCATCATCTAAGAAAATCTGCTGATACGCTTTTAAGTCTTCCGGGTGCAATGCCGGAACATCTTTCATTTCGTAAGACTGGTCTAACAGTTCGTATTTATTTTGACCGAACTGATGGAAAGGCAAAAGATCAACTCGTTTTATTCCAATCCTTTGCAGCAAATGCGAAAACTCCTTGGCATCTGTTAAGTCATCGTTGACACGGGGAATGACCGGAATCCGAGCGATCACATCTTTTCCCTGTTTAATGGCATAAGTCAGATTTTTGATAATCAGATCATTGGAAACACCGGTATACTGGCGGTGCTTTTTTGGATCATGGTGTTTCATATCAAACAAAAGCAGATCAAAGGGCGCAATTACTTCTTTAAATGTATCATGCGCACAAAATCCGGTTGTTTCACAGGCTAGATGAAGATGATGTGCTTTTAACTGATAAGCTAGGTCTAAAGCAGCTTTGGGCTGGCTTAAAAACTCGCCGCCGGAAAATGTAACCCCGCCACCGGATTCCTCATAAAAAGGAACATCTTTCAATACCTCTTGAACAATGTCCTCAATCGCCTTCTCTTCTCCTTCCTTATCAATCGCCTGCATAGGACAGGCTTCGATACATTGAAGACAGAGCGTACATTTTTTAGAATCGAAATGAATTTTGTTTTGATTATGGGTAATGGCTTGTGTCGGACATTGATGAAGACATGTCAAGCAATGCTGACATACCGATAGATTATAAGTTAATTGAATATGAGTGGATTGTGATTCAGGATTAGAACACCAGCTACAGTGCAAGGGGCATCCCTTGAAAAAGACGACTGTGCGAATGCCGGGGCCATCATGAATACTAAATTTTTGTATATTGAAAATCGTGGCTTTCATGTATTTCACCTCTATCCCATAATAGCATGTTCCTCTTTAATAGTAAATTAATAATTACATATAAATATAAAATATATTTCAAATGAAAGTGATAATATCTTAATTGAAACAATTAAATTGTCTAATACAAAGGATTATGCTATACTGCTTACATAAGAGGTGCTGAATATGAATGAACGACAAACGAAGATTTTAGACATTGTCAATGAACATAAAAAAATGGAAGTAGTAAAGCTATCGGAAATGCTTAATGTTTCTCAAGTGACGATTCGCAAGGATTTAGATTTACTAACTTCAAGGGGACTGCTGATTCGTGAGCATGGCTTTGCGGTACTAAATAATTCTGATGATATCAATAAACGTTTAGCTTTTAATTATGATACTAAATTAAGAATTGCCAAGAAAGCAGCAGCTTTAGTCAATGACGGTGAGACGGTGATGATTGAATCCGGATCAAGCTGTGCGCTGTTAGCGGCAGAGCTGGCTTATCACAAAAAAGAGGTCACGATCATTACCAATTCTGCTTTCATTGCTTCTTATATTAAAGAAGCGCCTTTATGCAAAGTTATTTTATTAGGCGGTGACTATCAAAAAGAGTCACAGGTCACTGTAGGACCGATGATTCGTTTGCAGATAGCGGATTTATTTGTTGATAAGCTGTTTGTTGGAACCGATGGCTTTTTAAAACAGAGGGGATTTACAGGTGGGGATATGCTGCGCTGTGAAGCCGTTCGCAACATGGCAGAATCAGCTCAGCATGTAGCAATACTGACAGATTCTACTAAATTTCATCAACAGGGTGTCGTTTTGCAGTTCCGCTTTGATCAGATCAGTTCAGTTTTTACGGATGAACAGCTTTCGATAGAAGATGAAGCGGTCTTGAAAGAACATCATATCGATGTCTATAAGGTATAGGATAAAACAATGGAACGCTACTTGAAAGAAACAGCGATGCTTGATTTTAATTCTGAAATGCTGCAGAATCTGATTTTGAAGCGTGGCTGGAAAAGGCTGGATGATGAACGAAAAATTAAATCTATTTATGCCTTTGTGCGTGATGAGATTTATTTTGGCTATAATGTCAGTGATGAAATCTCTGCCGCACAGGTTTTAAAAGATGGCTATGGACAATGCAATACAAAAGGAACTTTATTCATGGCACTGCTGCGTGGCGTGGGGATTCCCTGCCGCATTCATGGCTTCACGATCGATAAGTCGCTGCAAAAAGGGGCAATGACCGGCTTTGTTTATAAGCTTGCTCCCCGCAATGTATTTCACAGCTGGGTCGAGGTATGGTTTGAAGGAACTTGGTATGAACTGGAAGCCTATATTTTAGACTGGACATATTTAACCCAATTACAAACCGTCTTTAAAGACTGCACCGGTGCTTTTTGCGGCTATGGGGTGGCAGTTAAGGATTTCAGGCATTTAGTAATTGACTGGGACAAAAATAATACGTATATTCAAAGCGAAGGCATCAATCAGGATTTTGGTGTCTATGATTCTCCCGATGATTTACTGCTGGAGCATCATCAGACATTATCTAAAGGCAAAGCATTTTTATTTCGCCATGTAGGGCGTCGCTTAATGAACCGCAATGTAAATAAAATAAGAAAAAATGATGAACAATCATCATTTTAGTAAATCATAATGGCTGAGAGCTAGATAAATGCCGTCTTCATCAACAGAAGCGGTAATATAATCGGCTCTTTTTTTCACTTCTTCATTGGCGTTTCCCATGGCAATGGAAAGACCGGTATGCTCCATCATTTCCAAATCATTATGACCATCACCAAAAGACATGACTTCATTTTTTTGATAGCCGTATTTCTCCATAATTTTTTCAATACCGGTGACTTTCGTTCCGTTTAGCGGAGTAATATCCAGTGCCTGCGGATGCCAAGAAGTAATCGAGCAATGTGGTAATAAAGAAGCTAAGATCTGTTGATGAGTAGCTAAGCTAACATAAGGACACATCTGATAGATCGGTGCTTTTCCGTCAATCTGATCACGTACCGGTTCGATTGGTGAGGAGATCGCTGCTTGGGCAGCAATCGTATGTTCATCAACAAAATTAACATACATATCATCTTTTTCAATAAATAAAGTGGAGATTGGATTTTGTTTTATATAATCCAAATAGCACTGTATGTCTTCTGGATCAATGGGACGATGATAAATCACTTCCTCATGATCTAGGCAATACTGCCCATTTAAAGTGATATAACCATCAAAGCAAAAGGCTTCGGGAACTCTAAGATACTCTAATTCTAGCATGTGACGCCCTGTAGCAATATAGAGCTGAATCCCTTTTTCTCTTAGTTTATTTAAAGCTGTCAGGGTAGTTTTAGGTATTGAATGGGATGTGTGAGAATACAAGGTTCCATCCACATCAAAGAAAATTGCTTTAATCATCATGTTCCTCCTTTTTTCATCCCTACTATAACATATTTCTACAGCTTTGATAGTAACATTCAAATTCTGTAAAAATGAGTAAACATATCCACACTGTGAATTCTTTCTACACATTGTGAAACTTTTATCGTATACTTATATAAAGGGGTGGTGTTATGAAAGTCTATGCACATCGTGGTGCAAGTGATCAGTACCCGGAAAATACGATGCTGGCTTTTACTCAGGCGATTGATAAAGGGGCTGACGGAATCGAAGCCGATGTTCAATTAAGTAAAGATGGAATTTGTGTATTGATCCATGATGAAACAATCGATCGTACTTCTAATGGTATGGGATGGGTCAAAGATTACACTTATCGTGAATTACTGGAATTTGAATTTAATAATGGCAAGGATGTGGGAGAATGGGTGAAAATTCCTAATCTTGAACAGTTATTAGCGTTATCTAAAGAAAAGAAGGTACCGTTAATCTTAGATTTGAAAACGGACTGTATTGATTATGTCGGTCTTGAAGAAAAGGTCTATGAGTTAGTTAAAAAATATGGTTTGTTGGATCAAGTGATTTTTTCATCAAGTCATATGGATTCATTAACCAAATTAAAAGGAATTGATCCAACGATTCAAGCCGGTTTTGTGTTTGAGCGCCGTTTTGAAGATAATGCCATTAAGGCAAGACATTATAAAATTGATTACTTGCATCCTCGCTATTCAATGCTGACAGATACCATAGTGAAAAAAGCATTGGAAAATGGATTGAAGCTCAATGTATGGACACCTAATAAAGAGGAAAACTTAGAAATGGTCAGCGGTTATGGAGTCAATATGTGTATTACGAACCGTGTTTTAGCCGCTAAAAAGATAGTAAATAAGGAGAAATCATGAGATTAGATAAGTTTTTAAAAGTATCGCGTATTATCAAAAGACGTACCTTATCAAAGGAAATTGCGGAAAGTGAACGTGTGCTTGTGAATGATAAAGTGGCAAAGCCAAGTACCCAGCTTAAGATCGGAGATTTGATTACGGTTGAGTTTGGAACTCGCCGCTTAGTTGTCAAAGTGTTGGAACTCAAGGAGCATGTTTTAAAAAATGATAGTACGATGTTGTATGAAATAGTAAAAGAAGAGAAAATCAGTCAGAATTATGATGATTAAGTTTTGACATAATAGAGTGCCTTTTTTCATATTTTATGATGAAAGGAGGAATCAATATGGAAAATAATGTCCATTTTGACCATGCACCGTTTCATCATGTTTACTTAAAAGATCGTAAAACGGTGGAATTAACAGGTGTTAAAAAAATAGAAAGCTTTGATTCTTTAGAGTTTTTGATTGAAACTTCACTCGGATTCTTGAATATCATAGGCAATGAATTAGCTTTGGCACGCTATGATCAGGAAAAAGGAGAAGTTGGCATCAAAGGGAATATTGAATCAATGAGTTATGTATCAAACAAGAAGAAAATGGTCCAAAAAGAAAAGATGCTGGGAAAATTACTTAAATAATGAGCCTTTCAGTTCAATTTCTAAGTTTGCTGGTATCGTTTGCCTACGGACTCATCATGGGATTTATTTACAGTGCGATCAATCGCTTGGTGTTTGTTTTAAGGAAAACGATTCTGCGTTATTTGCTTGAAGTGGTAATGATGGCAGCTTTTTCTTTTCTTTATGTGATCGTGAATGTTTACATCAATGATGGTCAAATCAATCTTTATATGCTGTTATGTCTAACGATGGGTTTGATTATGTATGAGCATTATTATGCAGTTTATACATTATATTACATGGAATATGTGATGCGTGGGCTGAAATATATTTTTAGCCCCTGCGTATTCATTTTTAAAAAGATTTGTGGTATATTAAAGCTATGCAAAAAGAAGGTGAGACAGTGGCTGCGAAAAAGCATAAAAAAAAGAAAAGAAAACTCGACTTCTCAAAACTACGAGGAGTAGCGTATTTAATGGTAAGTGTTGTTTTATTGGGGCTGCTGGTCTCAGATTATTATAAAACCATTGAAACACAGAAGAAAGAAATGGCCGAAGTAACGGCACAAAAAGAAGCGCTGGAAAAAGAAAAAGCAGCGATTCAGCTGGAAATCGAAATGTTGAATAATGAAGATTATGTCACACGATATGCCAGAGAAAATTATGTTTTCACAAAAGACGGAGAAACAGTTGTCATCTTACCTCAAAAAAATCAATAAAGATTGAGGTATGCTATGGAACTGACAAAACTATTTGATCAAATAGATTTTGTATTAATGCATGGAGATTTAGATGTAGAGATTGAACATTTAGCTTATCACTCAAAGAAAGTTAAACCTCAATCTCTATTTGTTTGTATAAACGGAACACGACAGGATGCCAGTCAATTTATCAATGAAGCGATTGAAAATGGCGCTGTTGCCATTGTGACGGAAAATCGCAGCCTGAACTATCCGGATGTAACGATGGTTTATGTCGAGGATATCCGTAAGACGTTGGCATTATTATCCTGTCGTTTTTTTGACCAGCCGGCTCGTCAGCTGAAAATGATCGGCATTACCGGTACCAAAGGGAAAACCACGGTAGCGGTTATGATCTATGAAACACTAAAAAACAGTGGGATTAAAGTAGGACTAATGGGAACTAACGGCATTTTTATAGGAGATCAAATCTATCCCTCTGAAAATACCACTCCGGAATCCTATGAGATTCAATATTATTTAAGAGAAATGGTCAATCAGGGATATACGCATGTTATATTGGAAGTGACCTCCATCGGTATCATGCGGCATCGTGTAGATGGCTTCACTTTTGATATTGGCTGCTTTACGAATTTATCTCCCGATCATATCGGTGAAAATGAGCACAGCAGTTTTGAAGAATACAAGCATTATAAAATGGAACTGATGCGGCGCAGTGATGTCTGCTTTATCAACCGCGATGATTTTTATGCAGTAGATATGATTAATAATGCGAATGGGAAAGTTCGTTTATATGATCTGACTCGCGTTGTCGATGAGCCGGTCAGTGCTGTTGACTATTTGAATGAACAGGGATTAAGAATGAAGTTTCTTTATAAGCAGCTGATTTTTACGATCCCATTGCCCGGTAAATTCAATGTTTCCAATGCGCTGTTGTGCATTGGTGTATGTGAGTATCTCGGAATTGATGTGATGACGATTAAGGAGACCTTAAAAGAGATTCATATCAGTGGGCGAAGTGAATTTGTGGAGACTTATCCGGGAGTCAATGTGTTCATTGATTTTGCACATAATGCGTTAAGTATGGAAAATATTTTAAAAACGATGCTGCACTATCAGCCCAAACGATTGATAACCCTCTTTGGCTGCGGCGGCAACCGTGATCGCCAGCGCCGCTATGAGATGGGGAAGATTTCAGGAATGTATGCAACGTTAAGCATTATTACTTCAGATAATTCCCGCTACGAATCAACGGAGAATATTATGGCGGACATCATTCGCGGAATGAAAGAAACCAGTGGTAAATATGTCGCAATCGAAGATCGTAAAAGTGCGATTGAATTTGCATTGCAGCTGGCACAGTCAGGAGATATGATTCTCATTTTAGGAAAAGGGCATGAACAATACCAAGAACTAAACGGAGTTAAAAAAGAGTTTATCGAAAAAGAAGTCATCCTAGAGTGTCTTCCACATAAAGAGATATAAAAAATGGCGGTGAATTGAATCACTGCCATTTTTAAGTTAATCGATTTGCCAATCAATCGGCATTAGCTGATGCTCGGTTAAAAAAGCATTTGTTTTGGAAAAATGCTGACAGCCAAAGAACCCGTTTCTTGCGGAAAAAGGACTTGGGTGTGCACACATTAAAATAAGGTGCTGCGGATTGGTGATTAATTCTGCTTTTTGCTGAGCATGGCGCCCCCATAAAAGAAAAACCACCGGAGTATTTTTTTCGTTCATCTTGCGGATAACCTGATCGGTAAAGGTTTCCCAACCCTTTTTAGCGTGGGAATTCGGCTTTCCTTCACGAACACTTAGTACTGTATTCAGCATTAACACACCCTGTTTTGCCCATTTGGTCAGTTCACCATGCTCGGGAATCGTACAGCCTAGATCGCTCTGTAATTCCTTATACATATTTTTTAGTGACGGCGGCGGAGTAATCCCTTTTTTTACTGAAAAGCATAAGCCATGCGCCTGTCCTTTGCCATGATAGGGATCTTGCCCTAAGATGACAACACGGGCATTTTGATAAGGGGTGTAAGCTAATGCGTTAAACAAATCTTCTTTAGGCGGATAGATCGTCTGTGTGGCATATTCTTCTTTTAAAAATGTTTCTAGCTGGGTGAAATAATCTTTACTGAATTCCTCTTTTAATAGATCATCCCAGTCGTTGTTTATTTTTACCATTGATAAATAACTCCATTCTTTTACAATATTTTCTTTATTGTATCATAGATTTTATTTATTCTATATTTTATTTTCACTTTGGAGTATAATAGGTGTGCTAAAAGTATGTAGGGGAGGTCATTGCATGTTTAAAACGGCTCAGGAAGCGATCGATTATATTGAAAGACAAATTCACAAGTCACCATTATCTGCGTATCAAAAAATATTGAGACAGCATCAGATACCAACCGATACATTGAAATTTATCCATGTGACCGGAACCAATGGCAAAGGAAGTACTGTCAATTATCTGCGCAGCTTGTTGAATCAGGCAGGTTATAAGGTCGGGACTTTTACGTCACCTTATCTGATTAGTTATCATGATCGCATCTGCATTGATAAATTGCCGATCAGCGATGAAGCATTACTAACAATCGTTAATGAACATTACGAGTGGATTATCAGTGAAGGACTCTCTAAATTTGAAATTGATGTCTTGATTATGCTCGTATATTTTGCCTCTCAGCAAGTCGATTATGCCATTGTTGAGGTGGGAATCGGCGGAAGATATGATAAAACAAATGTGATCAGCAGCTGCTTGTCACTGATTACCAATATCGGACATGATCATATTCCCTCACTAGGGAATAATCTGGAGGAGATCGCTTTTCAAAAGGCAGGAATTATAAAAGAAAATACAGCGGTCATCACAACTGTGACACAGCCTGACTGCTTAGCGGTCATCAAAAAGGAAGCAGAGTTAAAACAGGCGCAGATGATGATCTGCCAGCCGCCGCTTGTAACTGCATATCCGATCTGCTTCGAGTATCGCAATCTGCCATTGCATTTAAGGCAAACGGCACTGTATCAAGTGGAAAATGTCTGTTTGGCTTTGGAGGCATTGTTTTATTTGAAGATTTCGCTAACGCCTCAGCAGATTGAAACGGCGATTTTAGAAACCAGCTGGCCGGGACGATTTGAAAAGATCACTTATCAGGGACGTTCAATTTATATTGATGGTGCCCATAATATTGATGGGATCATGGCTTTGCAGAAAACAATTGATGCCTTTAAGCAAAAAGAAGTTATCATCATCTTTTCCGCTTTGAAAGATAAGGATTATAAATTAATGATTGCTGAGCTGGAGAAGCACTATACCGTTTACTTAACCGTTTTTGCGGATGAACGCAAAGTCGATTTGAATGATTTGAAGGATCACGCCCATGTCTTTGCGTCTTTTGATGAAGCATTAAATCAGGCAATGATGACAGATCAAATGATTGTGGTAACGGGTTCTCTGCATTTTATCTCAGATGTCAGAAGAAAATTAATCACATAAAAAGCGAACGTTGGTTCGCTTTTTAACGATATGGGTACTGATATTGAATTTCTTCATCAAATTCTGCCCAAACAAAGTAGATCATTTGGAATAGATAACGTTTTCCTGTTTTAGGATCACTGATAATTAAATGATCTCGTCCTGCCGCTTCAATAACCCCTTTGTAGACACGGTCACGCCACTCGTTTGAATCCGTATAAGTAAAGTAGAAAGTCCCTACCTTTCCTTTATTTAAACGAAGTATGTTTTCAATGTAAGATTGTTCCTGAAAATTAATAGGAGGTACCGGCTGCGGTACAAGCTGCTGAGTTGTTGGCTGTAATGTGGCTGGTGGTGTTGGATAAGGCTGACTTGGCGCATATTGCGGCATCGTCTGCTGCGGAGTGTAGGGGGTAGGTGCCGGTGTTTCCGGCGTTGTTTGATTTAATGTTGAGGGATAAGTATAAGTTTTTTGATAATCCATATTGTCTCCTTTATAAATTACAGTCTAAATTAGCTTTCGGGTCATAGAAGCAGTGCTGTTTAAAGCGGCCTGCTAAGACCCCATAGAATTCAGGCGGGCATGGAACGTCCCTGCCGGGATTGCGGTACCATAAAGCACTGGTTGCCGGATCAGCACGATAGCCATTAATACATTTTAAGGCAAGCTCACGTTCTTTTCCGTTCGCATTTCCAAACCAGAGATCGGTCCCTACCCCTTCAAAGGCATTCTTTTGATAGATGACTTCTTGGATCGTGGTCGTATTTTTGAATACATCACAGCTGGCAACAACGCGGTTAATAACAACGTTTCCAACTAAAAGCATCCCGAAATTTCCTTCTCCCAATGCCTCTGAACGCATGATACGGCCTAATAAATCAATATCTTTTGAGATATATTTACATCTAGCGATTTTCTCACCTTCTTTTCTATACGTTCTAATATATGTGGGAAACGAACGAAAAATACATGAAAAATGATTATGTGGATGAGAGCGAAGAAAACCCATTTTTAGGCTTAATAAAACAGTCGGAATTTTTTCTTCAAAAGTACTTTTTCAGTAGTAAAATATCATTGTGAATGTAAATTTTAGAAATGGAAAAACATTGATAAACAGAGTGTTTTTTAGAAAAGTTGATTTATTAAATAAAATCTTGTATACTATAACTGCTTGGAGGTGGTTTGATGAAAAAAATCATCAAATTCGCTCTTTTGGTTGTAGCTTGTATGGTAGTTGTGGCCTGCGGAGCTAAAAACAAAACAGTGAATATTACAAAAGACGGGACTGTATATGAATATGCGAATGTTTCTTTTACTTATCCTAACAGCTTTAAGAAGCAAGATGCAACTTTATATAATGAATCAGAAGAATTAAGTGATCACGTTAAAACGATTTTTGCAAAGGATCAAGAAGAAATTACACTGATGATTGATCCGGTTATCGAAAACAATAAAGTGGAAGAATTGATCCAGCTTTTCCGAGTAGAAGTGGAAACCACTGGAGCGACGATTATTTCAAATACTAAAGTCACTTTGACCAATGGGGACGGCTGCTATGAGATTGTGGCTGAAAACAAAGACGTAAAAGCGAAGTATATGGTGATTTTTGAAGAAGGATATCGCTATTGCTTAAAATATAAAACGACAACGAAGGATTACGACAACAAGATTATTAATATGGATAAATTTCTTTATACGTTTGCCGTGAAAGAGCAAGGCGAATAAGGGAATTGCTATTTAAAAGCGGTTATGATAAAGTTAATAATAGAATAGTTATGATGCGAGTACAATAAAGGGTAGAGACAGTTTACTCATTAAAGATTCGTTATCTGGCATTGCATGAAAAGTGAAGCTTCTTTGAATGCACGCCTTTTTTGTTAGGAGGGTAAAACATGAAATTATTTAATTCAATGACCAATAAAAAAGAAGAATTTATTCCTATAAAAGAGGATGAAGTGAGTATTTATGTTTGTGGACCTACCGTTTATAATCATGCGCATATTGGCAATACACGTCCGTTAATTATTTTTGATGTTCTGCGCAGAGTGTTGGAATATCGTGGGAAGAAGGTTATCTTTGTTTCCAACTTTACTGATGTGGATGACAAAATTATTAAAGCGGCAAAGACGGAAGGAATCGATGAACGGGTTTTAGCACAGCGCTATATCGATGCTTATAATGCTGTTCGTGATGAACTGAATTTACTGCATCCGACGTATACGCCAAGAGTAACAGACACCATGGATCAAATCATTGCGTTCATTGATGACCTGGTGAAAAAAGGATTTGCTTACGAAAAAGACGGAGATGTTTACTTTAGAGTAGAGAAAATTGAAGAATATGGACATCTGTCTGGAATACGCATTGAAGATCTGCTGAATGGAGCCAGCAACCGTGTAGAAGAAAACGGCAAAAAGGAAAGTCCGGTCGACTTTGCTTTGTGGAAAAAGACAGATGATGGAATTCAGTTCGATAGTCCATGGTCAAAAGGAAGACCGGGATGGCATACGGAGTGCGTGGTCATGATCAACGATTTGTTTGAAGGCGGAAAGATTGATATTCACGGCGGCGGACAGGATTTAAAATTCCCGCATCATGAAAATGAGATCGCTCAGTCAATGGCTTGCCATCATCATCCGATTGCCAATTATTGGGTGCATAATCAGATGATTAACATAGATAATGCGAAAATGTCGAAGTCATTAGGCAATGTCATGTGGGCAAAGGATTTGATTCCTAAATTAGGGATAAATGTTTATAAGTGGGTGATGATGTCAACGCATTATCGCAATCCGCTTAATTACACAGAGGATTTGGTGAGTAATGTCCAAAAAGAAGTCGATAAAGTCAGCAGTGTTATCAAACAGATTTCTTTATGGATGCAGGTTAATCATATTGATCCTAGTTCACAATGTGATCCTCTTTTAGAGGAAATGGTTGAAGCGTTAGAGGATGACTTAAATACGTCATTGGCATTATCCAAGGTTCTAGAAGCAGTCAAAGGGCTGAATCAGCTGTATCGTCAAAAAGAAAAAGATGCTGATGCGATCGCTAAACTCTATCATACATTGCTGACAATGCTGGAAGTGTTTGGATTTAAGTTTGAAATCAAAACATTGACTGATGAAGATATCGATTTATATCAGCAGTGGCAAAACAGCAAGGCGATAAAAGACTTTGAGAAGGCAGATGGTCTTCGCAGCCAGCTGATTGAAAGAGGCATCTTATAGTGAGAACAGAACTAATGAATGCTGTTGTTTTAGCGTATATCGGGGATGCTGTCTTGGAAACAAGGGTGCGTGAACATATTATTCTGGACTTAAATATTATTAAGCCGAATCTATTACAGCAGGCATCTATTGCCTATGTCAGTGCCAAAGCACAGGCATCCTTCATTGATTATGCACTAAAAGAGGATATTTTTACTGAGGAGGAATTCAGCTTTTATCGTCGTGGTAAAAACGCAAAGGAAACACGTGTATTGAAAAATACCAGTCCTTTGGCTCACAGTAAGTCAACCGGCTTTGAGGCGGTTATCGGTCATTTGCATTTAAATCATAATGAGGAAAGGCTGGCACAATTATTTACGATCTATGAAGCATTCGTTGAACAAAGTGAATGCAAAGATGAAAAGAATTAAGAGGTAAAGTATGAGACAATATATCTACGGAAAAAATACAATATCAGAAGCCTTGAATGGGCAAAAACGAGTTTATGAAGTATTGGTCAGCAAGACACTAAAAGATCATACGATCCCAAAACTGTGTCAGCAGTTAAAGATTCCTTATCAGATCGTTTCTTCTAATGAGCTGGATCGCTTGGTGGGAAATGTTAATCATCAGGGTGTAATCGCTAGCGTTGAGGGGTATCGTTATTACTCCATCGATGAGATCATCAAAGCAATTCCTGAAAATAAACAGCCATTGCTTTTAATGCTGGATGGATTAGAAGATCCGCACAATTTGGGCGCTATATTAAGAACCTGTGATGCAGTTGGCGTGGACGGCGTAATTATCGCTAAAAACCGCAGTGTTTCTTTAAATGGGACAGTCGCAAAGGTATCGACAGGAGCAATTGACCATGTGAAGGTTGCACAAGTGACAAACCTTGCCAGAACATTGGAAGATTTAAAAAAGCGCGGTTATTGGATTGTGGGATGTGACAACGATCAGTCACAGGATTATCGCAGTGTCGATTACAATATGCCGACATGTATTGTCATTGGTTCAGAAGGAAAGGGCATTACCCGTATTGTGAAGCAGCAGTGTGACTATAAAGTGGTGCTGCCGATGGTGGGACATGTGACTTCATTGAATGCCTCAGTTGCAACAGCGGTGATTCTCTATCAGGTCTATCATTCTCGTTTTCCACTCTAGGTAGAAAGGAAATGACGTGGAAGAAGTCAATGATTACGAATTACTCTATTTAATATTACAAGGAAGTGAATGCGCGTTACATTTTTTATTTAAAGAGTATCGCACTTATTTTAAAAAGATTTTAAATAATTATTATTATGATCTATTAAGGTCATTGAATGAAGATGATCTCTTGCAGGAAGCGCAAATTGTCTTGTATTTAGTTTATGATCGGTATCGGCATGATACGTTGGCAACGTTTCGTACATTTGTCAGAAATTGCGTGGAGAAAAGATGGTATACGATGGTCAGGAAAGCAACGATAGCTAAAAATAAGTTTCATTACCAATTTATTTCGCTCGATCAGCCATTGTATACGACCGACAATGAAGAAAGTACGATCTGTTTAGAAAATGCACTGGCAGATCCCTATCGCGGACATCAGCCGTCAGAAAGCTTAATCATCAAAGAAACACTCGATCAGGTTTATCAGGCGGTAGAGGAAAGCAAAATGGAATATGTTTCTGATATTGCGCAAATGAAGATGCTGGGGTATAGGGATAAGGAGATTGCCGGAAGACTTTCGATTAGTGACAAAAAAGTATCCAATACGATCTACCGAATCAGAAAAAAGTTTGATTTAAACAAACATTAATTTGACTAATAGAAGATTATATGCTAAATTTAATTATTGTAGGTGATGAAAAATGAAGCAAAAAGTAACGCTGATTTGCACAGAGTGCTTATCAAGGAATTATTCGACATATAAGAATACTAAAACAAATCCAGAGCGTTTGGAATTAAATAAATATTGTAAGAAATGCGGGAAACATACCCTGCATAAAGAAACGAAATAAGGGGGCCCAGTATGAAATTTAGAGATTGGTTCAGTATTAGCGGTATTCGTGCAGAAATGAAAAAAGTCACATGGCTGACAAAGAAAGAACTGTTTGTAAATTCAGCCACTGTATTGGCTTTCTGCTTGGTTTTAGGTTTATTCTTTTTTGGCAGTGATGCCATCATCGCTGTAATTTTGAGAATGTTGGGGTTGAACTAATATGGCTGGAATGAATGACGAAGGAAGACAATGGTATGTAGTCAATACATACTCAGGTCATGAAAATAAAGTAAAAGAAAACTTAATTAAACGTGTAGAATCAATGGGATTGCAGGATTATTTATTTAATATTGTGATTCCTGAACATACGGAAACAGAAATCAAAGACGGTAAGAAAGTCAATGTGACTAAAAATATGTTCCCGGGATATGTTCTGGTTGAAATGATCATGACAGATGAAGCATGGTATATCGTACGTAACACTTCAGGAGTTACCGGGTTTATCGGTTCTTCCGGTGGTGGAGCAAAACCATTCCCATTACAAAAAGGGGAAGTGGAGCCAATCTTGAAAAAGATGGGAATCCGCAGTGAAATCGTTAATCTTAATTTCGGGGTTGGCGATGACGTGAAAGTGATTTCCGGGCCGATGGCAAATAAGATCGGTAAAGTGGAAGTGATTGACATGGATAAGCAAGAAGCAAAAATCTTGGTTGATATGTTAGGAACATTAGTACCGATGGAAGTCGAATTATCACAGTTAGAAAAAGTAGAATATTAATAAAAGGTATCCCGAGGGATACCTCAGACTGTTGACAATTAAGTAAATTGTTAACAGTTTTTTTCTTGTCTTTATTCTGTTTTTGTATTTTTTTCTGTTTTTTCATAAAAAAAGAACTATTTTCTATCCTAA
>CABJAS010000005.1 GCA_902363625.1 Clostridiaceae bacterium | reverse complement strand
TCGACTCCGGCCCTGGGCACCATATGAGATGCGGGTGTAGTTCAATGGTAGAACTTCAGCCTTCCAAGCTGACTACGTGGGTTCGATTCCCATCACCCGCTCCAAGTTTAATAATACCTTTAGATAAAGATATCCTGCCAGATATCTTTTTTTGTGGTTAAAATAAAAAAATCCTTTATTAAAGGACTTCTTAATCATTTTGCTGCTCCAACAATACTTGAAACTCTTCCAACGGCATTGGCTTGTAATAATAAAATCCCTGAATATAATCACAGGAAATTGATTTTAGAAAGTCTACATATTCCTGCGTTTCTACTCCTTCAGCAAGAACTTTCATCCCCATTCCTTTAATCATATTCACAAGATGAGCAATCATCTGTTTTCTTTTATCGTCCAATGGTTCTTTAAAGAAGAGACGATCAAGCTTAATGGTATCTAAAGTAGAATTAATCAGTACTGCAAAAGAAGAATTCCCTCTGCCAAAATCATCAATCGAACACGCAAATCCCGCCTCTTTAAAGCCTTGAATAATTTCCAAAACACGATTTCCCTGATCAAATTTGATATCCTCCATAAACTCAAATTCAATGTAGGAATAAGGCACTCCGATCTCTTTTGCAATACTTAAATAGTCACTAACAAAGGCATGGTCGCCAAAATTATTTGCACAAATATTAAAACTCATAGGGACACGTATTTGGTCTTGATCCAATCCTTCTTTTAGATAAGTGCATACACTTCTAAACGTTTTCAAATCAATCAAATAAATTTCACCAAATGTATTTAAATAAGGAATATATTCGCCGGTTGGAATAATGCTGCCAGTTTCATCCTGCCATCTTAAAAGCACTTCACCGCCGATGATCTTGTTGGTTGCTATATCAATTTTGGGCTGTATATAATAAATAAACTGATCATGCATTCTGGCATGAGTAATACAGCGCATTTGTTCAATCCGCAATAAATAGTCTTGATATTTTTCCTGAGTATATATTTCAAAGCAAAAAGAACGCTTAGCTAGCTCGGGACAATTCGTTCTCATAATAGAGGCTTTGTTGACTAGCATATTATACGGACCGTTCACTTCACTTGGCAGCAGGATTCCAAAAGACATATATACATTATGAAACAACAATGGATGCGGGATATCAAACAGCAGATCGATTAAATCCATCAAAAAAGCATCCTGCACTTTACTGTCCAACATTTTATTATCCAACACTTCATTGGCATCTTCACTGTATAAAACAAAAAAATGATACGTCTCCCGATAGCTTCTCTGCCAATAACCACGATTTTTCAAAAAGTTGTCTAAAGTCTTCGTTATTTCTTCTAAAACCTCGTCTCCAGTGTTTAAGCCATAAGCGGCATTAAAATAATCCCAGTTTTTTATATTCATTTCTACAAAAGCATAACATGATTTCTCTTCTTTACTCATTGCCTCATACACTGCTTCTACATCAGCTTTCATCCAATCCCCCATCTCTCTATCTCATTATAACAAAAATTGCTCAACAAAAAAGCACTACTTCACCTGAATGATGAAGAGTGCGCTTCGTCCTCTGCGGATGGTCATTTTCTTTTCGTCGATCAGTTCGATCTGATCCTTATAAAAACGCATCGCTTTCTTAAAAATCTCCGTATCACTTGTATGAGCAAAAATAAACCCTTCCGGAACTGTTAATTCAATCGCTTTTTTCATAAACTGCATATACAGTGTTTCAATGCTTTTACGATCTTTATTAGCAGATTGGATTGGCAGATTTGCCATCACCTCATCAAATTGATGCGAATGCGTAAAACGATTCAGATCTCTTTGCACAAAATGAATGTTAACTCCTGCCAGCTCACTGTTTTCCTTTGCCATCTTGATGGCATCATTAAAGACATCAATTCCCATCAAAAACTTACAGGGTTCAATATAATCACGTTCAATCAACAATGTCCCACTGCCGCAGCATAAATCAATGACTTTTGCTTTCGGTGTAACAAAAGGCAAAATCAAGTCTGCGATGCTTGCCGCCACATACGGCTGCATAGATGTTGCCAAAGCATTTTTACGATATTCAAAACGAGGATCATGATACGTATAAAGCTTTAAAAAAACCTGACAGAACCCTTTCGGCGTTTCTCTTAATCTTAATTCGATATCATAGTCTGATGCATTATTGATCAGTTTTCCCTCTGATAAAGTTTGAATTTTAAGCCCTAATCGTTTAATTTCATCGTTTTTAAGCTTATCTTTCTTTAATGAAGAGGTTTCAATTCTAAATGAATAGATGCCATCGCCTTTATGCATCTGATTTAATTGTTCCACTAATCCGGAAGCTACGATTTGTTTCGCAATGGCATCAATATCAAAGTCAATTTCTTTGAATCCTTTTAACACCAGCAACAACTCATTATAATCACGAATCTTTTCAAGATCACGGATAGAATCCGCCAACAGCAGGATACCCATGGATGTCATTTTTTTATTCTTTGTTTCGAGTTTATCGAAAACCAGCTCACGATTTGTATTCAACGTAGTTAAGATCACTTTTGTTTTTTTAGCTAAATCGATGAACTGTGGATGTTTAATGCTTCCATAATAATGGAATATCTCCATCAAACGTCCCTTCATTTCCTCTTTATGGCGCCAGTTCGGATCATCCAATGATGCATTTAAACTTTCATAAAATTCCTGCAGCATCGATAAATGATCTTTCAATGAGAAGTTTTTGATAGCTTCAATCATCTCATTTTTCACAATCCAGTTTTCTTCCTTCAAAAACAGTTCGATAAATTCCTGTTCATGATCCATAAGTCCGCAGCAGCGTACAATCACGGCTGCATTTTTTCTTATCTTATTATCTTCATCCGTTAACAGATTAAAAAGAAAATCTGTTTCCAATTCAACCGGATTTTCTTTTACAGCCTCTTTTAACAAAGTGACCATCGCTCTTGTATCCTGATGATTTTTGATCGCCTCGATCAATGTTTGTATATTCTTCATGACATCCCTACTTTCTTTGTAATCATAGCATAAATTAGGGATGTTGTTAAGCATTAAAGCCATTCTAACGGTCTTAATTGAGTGGGTTCGGCAATAAAGGTATAAAAATCCTTCAGTCTTTTTTCATTGATTTCAATATGTTGATAATATTTAACAAACGCCTTTTCATCAATTTGATCCTGAACATATAAAAGAATATCACTAAAGAAATCTTCCGGATACAACATGGCACTGTACATATAAATCAGATCAGATGGCTGAAATGAAATTGTATATTCCTTGACCTGATCGATCGTTAAATAAGAACGACTGTACATTCTCACTAAAAAGTTCAGATAATGATCGGTTCTATAACAAAAGGGATTCAGCCAATCTAAATAGGTGTCCAGCTGTCTGGCATGCAGAGATAATGACTTTTGAAAGGTCATTGTTTTATTAAAGCAGTCCTGCAAATAAGCCAATGCACTTTCTGCCATTCCTAAATAATAAATAGTGAGAGCATAAAGATACTCAAACTGATGAGATTGCCCCATAATTGCCGGTAGAACACGGTTTTCAACAAGGTCCATCTCTTTAATCCACTTATTGATAATCTCTTCATAGCGTCCTGTTTCAATAGGAAATAGGCTTTGCTGGATTAGTTCTGTCAAATACACTTCTTTATCCCTTGAACAAAGCAAGATCCTATTTGAAGAGATATAGTGCTGATAGCGATTTTTCACTAAATACAGATGATGGGTACCGCCGGTATTAAAAAAACTTTGTTCATACACTTGATACTGCTTGATAAAAGCCGCTTCCTCTAACTTGCATTCCAAGCAGAAATAATGCATATTCTCATATTCAAAATAATTTCCATTAATATATTCTACATAGATTCCATAAAAATCATAGATTAAATTTTTCATAGTCCTCCTAATTCAAAATATTATTTTGGTATTGTCCCTGATTCTGATTGGGATTTTGATAAACACTGTAATAACCCGGAACCAATCCATTGACCAGCTTTACTACCAAAGGATACTGATAAGTAAAAATACATGGTTCACTAAAAAAAGGAGATACCACATTTTGCTGGACACTGATTTCAATGACGATCTTCACTACAACGTGGTTGATTCCATAGTTTTTCACATCCGTTTTCACTTCTGATTTTACATTAGAGATCATTTCATATTTTAATGGCACTTTGACATTGAGATAAGAAAGAATCGGAACATCCATTAAGCTCGCTACCGGAATATAAGAAACTATCCCTTTATTCTCGCTTACTTCTTTAATGATCCTACTGTATGTATCCTCTCCATCATCCTCATAAGTACCACGCATAATATAATTTAAATCTGTTTCAATATGATAAACAAGCTCATTGGCAATCTCGTTTACCCCTGCCAAGTTAAAATCAACACTGCTAATATCTCCCGATTCATTACGCCCAACAATAATCAAGCCTTCCTCATCAACATCTTTATAACTTAAGGTAGCATGATTAACAACAACATTGACAAATTTCTCAACTTCCATTTTTCCGTAGTCCTTTGCCTTAGGAATCATTTGCAGGTATTGCCCATAGAGATAATAGCCAAATAAACTGATAATAATAACAACAATCAGTAATTTTATTTTCATATGACCTCCCTTTAAAGTATATGATGTAAAATAAAAAACTAATACAATTTATCGATGTATTAGTTTCCTTAAAATTTGATTAATTAATTTCTGATTAATAAACCATGCCACCACAACAGACAATAGCATACTTAAAAGCATAACATAAAGATTATCTACATAATATAAACACACCAGCAAAATCGTTATAATCATCACCAAAACGATCAGACGATAATTATATTTGATTTTATAATAATGCTTATTGATGTCGTAAGCACGATACAGTGTCAGCACTAAGAATGATACAAATGTAGAAATAACCGCAGCATGAAGTCCCAGCCAAGTAATTAAAGCAAAATGGACAACCAGATTGACAACTGCCGCAATAAAAGAGGTAACCCCCGCTTTTTTCGATTCCTTACATACGACATAGACACTGCCATAGAAAGCCGCTATGCAAGATAAGTAAGTAGAAACGATTAGCAGTGGCATATAGTTGATCGCTTCAAAATAAGAAGCACCTCTGACTAGCACCTTAAACACAAACGGAGAAAAAGCAATCAAAAGCAGAAGTCCCCCTGACAGCAGCTTAAATAGCTGAGCGAACATCCGCGAATAGTATTTTTCTAATCCGCTTTTATTGGCATTTCTTGAAGCAGACTCTGTCCATGCCAAGTTAAATGCCTGATAAAACATATTAAACATATTCGGTATTTTATATGCTGTTGCATAGATTCCCTGCGCAGCTTGACCTAATATCGCTATAATAATGACTTTATCGGAAAAATTAATCACAAACCAAGAGATCGCATTCGGAATCAGCGGCAGAGAATAACGCAGCAGTTTTCCAAGATACTCTTGATCAAAATAACGCAAACGAATATAACGATGCAGTTTTTCATGCCAAATCAGATAAGCTAAAGCGACAATATCCGGTATCAGCAAAGAAAGCATATACCCATTAACCCCTGCTTTTAATACCATCATCGTAATGACCATCATGATAAAGTTGACAACGACTGAGATAATACTGTTTAACGCATATTGAGCATTCTTTCCTAAACCACGTACCACATTCCTAAAAAATAAAATCAGGGTTTCAATCCCGACATAAACAGAAAGAACGATTCTTAACATCGGTGTATTTAATCCACTGATCGGAATAAAATACATGACAACCATCGCGATCAAAGATAAAAGCAAGACAAGAAAATAACCCGTTGAAATATAGCGTTTTTTCTGTTCTTCATTCTTCGCATCGATCAGATAGCGGAAGACACCATTTTCTAATTGTAAAGTTAATACCGGAACGACTAATCCTAAAATGATTGTCGTTACATAATCTACCCCACCAAACTCTTCAACATTTAAGTAAGAACTGTAAATTGGGATTGTAAGAACAGTGAAAATTTTTGGCAACACCATCCCAATTGCGAGTATGAGGGTATTTTTTATTAATTGTTTATCTTTTCCCATAAATTTTCCTTTCTTCTCATTCATTATAAAGAAAGTTACCCAATTAAGCAAGAAAAAGCGATGGAATCCCACCCACCGCTTACTTATAAATTCGTTTTTCAGTAATGATATAATCTAATGGCTGATCATGCGTTTCCCCGACAAATTCCTGCTTTTGAAATTCAAAGGCAATCCCAATCGTTTGCGGGTGATATTGTTCAATATAGCGATCATAGTAGCCCTTGCCATAGCCGATTCGTTCCTTCTTTTCATTAAAAGCAACCAAAGGAACAATCAAGGTTGAAAGGTCCTCCGCTAAATCATCACTTGGCGGCTCCATAACTCCAAAAGCTCCTAAGCTCAGCTGATCCAAACGATCAATATAATAAAAGCGCATACCATCCTGCTCTACTTTAGGCAAGGCTACACGAATGCCCATTTCCAGCAGACTGCAAATTAGACGAAGCGTATCGACTTCATGACGGATGGTCATATAGATTCCCAATGGTTTTTCCTTATTAAAAAAGGAAGAAGTCAGCAATGACTCTATAATTTTCAAAGAGTATGACTGATATTCTTCCTCATTAAGTGCCAAGCGCTGTTTGATCATTGCTTGACGAATTGTCCTTTTATCCAACGCTGCCTTCCATATCCAATTTAATTAACTGGTTAAGTTCAACTGCATATTCCATTGGTAATTCACGGCTGAACGGTTCAATGAAGCCCATGACAATCATTTCCGTTGCCTGTGCTTTACTCAAACCACGGCTCATCAAATAAAATAACTGATCCTCTGATACTTTTGATACAGTTGCTTCATGCTCAATAATCGAATCGTTATTCATCATAGCATTGATCGGTACTGTATCACTTGTTGACTGCTCATCTAAAATCAAAGTGTCGCATTCTACTTTACTTTTTGCGTCATAAGCATTCTTTCCATGATGCACCAAGCCACGATAATTCACTTTCCCGCCTGTTCTCGAAATCGATTTAGAGATAATCTGACTAGATGTGTGCGGTGCCAGATGAATCATCTTTGATCCTGAATCCAAAATCTGACAATCTTCGGCTACCGCAATGGTAATACATGTTCCTTTAGCACCTTCTTCCGCTAAAATACATGTTGGATATTTCATTGTGACTAAAGATCCAATGTTTCCATCCACCCATTCCATAGAGCCGTTTTTATATACTTTAGCACGCTGTGTTACTAAGTTGTAAATATTCTTCGACCAGTTCTGAATCGTTGTATAGCGGCATTTCGCTCCTTCCAGCACAACGATTTCCACTACTCCGGCATGCAGTGAATCTTTTGAATAAGACGGCGCTGTACACCCTTCAACATAATGAATATCCGATCCTTTATCAACAATAATCAGTGTTCTTTCAAACTGTGCCATTCTTTCAGAATTAATTCTGAAATAAGACTGAAGCGGTTTTTCTAAAGTTACTCCCGGAGGAACATAGATGAATGATCCGCCTGACCATACCGCTCCATTCAAAGCTGAAAACTTATTATCGCCATAAGGAATGACAGTATCAAAATATTTCTTAAAGATTTCCGGATATTCTCTTAATCCGCTGTCAATATCTAAGAAAATAACACCTTTTTCTCTGACCTCCTCTAACATATTATGATAGACGACTTCAGATTCATATTGCGCCGAAGCACCGGCTAAGAAATGCTGTTCTGCTTCGGGAATCCCTAATTTATTAAAGGTATTCTTAATCGTTTCCGGAACTTCTTCCCATTTATCCGTTAAGTTGTCACTTGGACGATTGTAATAGATGTATTCATCAAAATTCATCTTGCTTAAATCTACGCCCCAAGTTGGCATTGGCTTTTCTAAAAAGCATTTTAATGACTTTAAGCGATATTCTAACATCCATTCAGGTTCATTTTTAATTTTAGATATTTCTCTCACTATCTCTTCATTCAACCCTTTGGGTGTTTTAAAAACCGAAACATCTTCATCTTTAAAATCATACTCTGCATTGTTTGTAGGAATATCAAGATCTTCTATTGCCATGCTTATTCCTCACTTTCTTCTATCAATTTAATAAGCCCATTCCATCCTAATGTTGCACATTTAATACGGTTGGCTTGTTTATGTGTGTTTTTGAAAGCAATCGCTTCCTCTAAAACCTCTTCATCGTAATCTTTTTCATAAATCATATTCATATACTGTTCAATGATATAACGGGCATCTTTTAAATTTTTTCCCGCTAACAGCTCGCTCATGATTGAAGTAGAAGCTGTACAAATCGCACAGGCTTCACCGTCAAAGCGAATATCTTCTATGATTCCATTTTCTATCTTCGCCTGAACATCGATATTATCGATACAGGTTTCACTATCCATATTCACTCTCTTATATCCTGCTTCATCAGTCAATTCATGGTTACGTGGATATTCGTAATGGTCCATGATAATTTCTCTAAGCAGCATTGGATCATCTAAAGAACGCATCTAAGAAGTCATCCCCTTTCTTGCAGGCTTCTACTAATTGATCAATCTCCTCTTTCGTATTATAGAAATAAAGAGAAACACGCAGTGTCTGACTTACTTTTAAGTATTCATCCAAAATCTTAGCACAGTGCTGTCCAGAACGAACTGCAATGCCCTTGCTGTTAAGCAAAGAGGCTCCATCTTGTGAAAAGACACCTTTTATATTAAAGGCAATCGGTCCTGCCCCATCCTTATTATAGATATCTAAATTATCTAACTGTGACAGCTTTTCGATCGCATAATGACGCAGCTCCAATTCATACTGATGGATATTTCGCATGCCAATCGCACTCAAATAATCAACTGCCGCTCCTAAGCCAATCGCCCCTTCAATGTTTGGCGTACCCGCTTCAAATTTAGCCGGTGCATTCTTTAAGCTGACAATCCCACAGCTATTAAAACGGGCATTTGAACCGCCACCGAAACGAATCGGATTGGTTTTCTGTAATAGATCGTATTTTCCATAAAGAACGCCTATTCCTGTTGGACCACACATTTTATGCCCGGAAAAAGCCAAGAAATCAACATCTAAATCTGTGACATCTACCGGCATATGGGGAACACTTTGTGCGCCATCGACAACGACTTTAATTCCTTTAGTATGAGCCAACGCAGTAATTTCTTTAATTGGCGCTTCAAACCCCAATACGTTGGTAATTTGAGCAATCGAAATGATACGTGTCATCGGAGTAATTGCTTTTTTCACGTTTTCAAGCGTGATTTTCCCCTCTTCGTTCAATTCAATATATTTCACTTTAGCTCCCGTTGCTTTTTCAATCTCAAACCATGGTAAAAGATTAGAAGCATGTTCTGCCACAGTCACTAAAATTTCTTCATCTTTTTTGATGCGGGGATAAACATACCCAAACGCTACTAGATTTAAAGATTCCGATGCTCCTGAGGTAAAGACAATTTCATTTTGATCGCCGGCATTGATAAAATTCGCAAGCTTTTTTCTTGCCCCTTCAAAAGCAACGTCTACCTCATAGCTTAAATCATAATCCCCACGATGACAGTTTCCCGAATAATCGGAAAGATACTCACATACCGCATCAATGACTTTCTTAGGTTTTAAAGCCGTAGCTCCGCTGTCTAAATAGATTAACGGCTTCCCCTGCATAGTCTTTCCATTCAGCATCGGAAAGTCTTTTCTTATTTTGTATACATCAAACATCTAATCACCCATTCTTTTTTCAAGTGTTTCATTAAACGCCTGTTTTACTGTTTCATTATCAATAACATCCACTACCGGAATCAAATATCCATAGGTAATCAAACGCATTGCATCATTTTTAGTCATTCCTCTTGACTGCAAATAGAATAGATGCTCCTCATCCATGCGCCCTACACCAGCCGCATGACTCGCTTTAACATCATATTCATCAATAAATAAATAAGGATTCGCTTTGGCTACACATTCCTTATCAAAAACCATAATTCGACTGGTCTGATGTGTTGCCGACTGACTGTAGCCTTTTTCGATATGTCCGATACCATCAAAGAAAAGATGCCCTTGATCTTTTACTACCCCATAATTATTCATTTCCCCATAAGTCACTTTTGCGCTATGTAATAAAGAGACTTCATAAGATTTTTTATACTGTCCGCTAGAAAGAGCAGCCATCTTAATTTTCGCACTTGCTTCTTCACCGATGAGATGATAAGCATATTTACCCGTCACATCGCTCAGTGATAATTCGGCATAAGCACTCTCCACGTTAGCGAATCGGTCAATCTCTACCTCATCACTGACCTTGATGCTGCTGTCGCTTTCGTCCAAAGTCAGCATCGCTAAATGGGCATTTTCTTTTACTTGAATCTGACGCTTTAAGTGATGTCCATGACCACCTGAGCGGGTTTCAATGAGTTCTACCGAAACTCCCGGATTTAAAATATAACGAACTTCAACATCCTGTTTTTCAATCTCAATATTTAAATTCATTGAGATTGGTTCGCTTGATTCGAAAATAATTGTTGTCTGATCGATTTTAACTCCTGCCGGTAAATCCTGAGAATGAATCTGATCGTCTTTGATTGAAATAGAATATTCCAATTTAACTTCTTGTTCCATACATTCTCCCTATGCTTTCTTTCCGCAGTTTTCCAAAATGATCGGACGTCTTGCTTCTTCTACTTCCATTTCAATCCCTAATTCTTTAACCCAATCGTAACCTTCCTGATCAATTTTTCCGATCACTTCATAGCCACCGTCTAAAACGATCTTTCCAGCTACCAATACATGGACATGGGTAGGTTTAACTAATTCAAATAAACGTTCATAATGAGAAACCATCACACACCCAAAATCATCGCTGCGCATTGAATTGATCGCTTCTGATACGACACGAAGTGCATCGACATCCAAGCCTGAATCGATTTCATCCAATAAAGCAAACTTAGGCTTTAACAGTTTCATTTGTAATATTTCATTGCGTTTCTTTTCTCCCCCGGAAAACCCTTCATTTAAATAACGATGTGCAAGATTTGGATCCATTTCCAATTCTTCAATGCCTTTGTCTAAGGTACGAATAAATTTAAATAATGAGATAGGTTTTTCCTGACGTGAGTTGATCGCTGATTTAAGAAAATCCGAATTTGTAACTCCGGGAATTTCCTGAGGATACTGCATCCCTAAAAAAAGACCGGCACGTGCACGTTCATCTACTGACATGCTTAATACATCTTCCCCGTCTAATGTGATACTCCCTTGAGTGACTTCATATTTAGGATGTCCCATGATCGCTGATAATAACGTTGATTTTCCGTTACCGTTAGGTCCCATGATGGCATGAATTTCTCCAGTGTTGACTTCTAAATCAATCCCCTTTAATATTTCTTTTTCACCAATACTTACATGTAAATCTTTTATTTTTAAAGTCGACATTGTATCGCCCCTTTCTAAGTTATTTTAGTAGAAAAACAAGATAAAAACAATGAATATGATTATATTTTTAAGAGAATATGTGATATTTTTTCAATTATCGATTTAATTCCTATCATTCCTCTTATAAATTTAATAAAAATCTACTTAAATCAACTGATTTAAGCACTATTAGGATACCTTTTTACGTATTATTTTTCAAGCGTAACGCACCTTATATATGACATAAATAAACGCTTTTATTATCAAAAACAGCAATTCCAACAAATTTCACAAATATTATTTTTTATTATTTAGAAAAGCACTTATAAATACGATGAAATGTGTTATATTTATAATGAGTAGGAGGGCTAATATGGAATACTTGAAGAAACTCATACAACAAATCAGCAGCCGGCGCTTTATGTTCACGATCCTAAACATTTTAGGACTCTCAATCATTATTTATATTTTATACGCAACTCAAGCAGTGTGGATGAGTTGGGTTCGTATGGTATTAAAAATCATTGAGCCTTTCTTTGTTGGATTTACGATCGCCTATGTATTCTCGCCCTTTGTCAGTTATTTAGAAAAACATCGCATCAAGCGAAACTATGCCATCGGCATTACCATCATTTTAATTCTGTTATTTTTAGTTGCCATGATCGGTACCCTGCTTCCATTGCTTTATAAAAACATCATGGAATTAACGACTACCTTCACCAATGGTATTCAGGAATTAGAAAAGATTCTGATGAATTCATTCAACATCGATATTTCCAGTTACAGCGGCTATTTGATCGCTAAGATCAACGAGGTGATTCGCCCGGACAGTATCTTAAATACATCATTGAGCATGGTCGGACAAGCCCTGACAATTTTAGGAAATGTGATTATCTATATTGTTTTAAGTATTTACTTCTTAGCAGATTACAGCAACGTACGCAAACGCATTAAAAAAGTATCTCACTTTATTTCCCCAAAGCTGCCGATTTATCTTAAAAAAATCGACGTGGGACTAATAGATTATATCAAAGCATTTTTAATTCTTTCTTGTATTCAAGGAGTTTTATATGGTGGGATGTATTTGATTCTCGGACACCCTAACTGGTTTACCTTGGGCTTGCTTTCAGGAGTCAGTGGGATCTTCCCTTATATTGGACCGATCCTCGCTAATACTTTTGGATTTATTACCACTTTAGGATTAGGAACAACAAAAGTCTTACTGCTACTTTTGATGATCTTTATCTTATCTAATTTGGATGCTTATTATATTACCCCCAAGATTTATTCTAAAAAGATCGAGATCAAATCGATTTGGGTATTGTTTGGTATCTTAACCGGTTCAACGTTATTTGGTCCTATCGGAGTTGTGATCGCGATGCCGCTCTTAGTCATCTTTAAGATTTCTATTCAGACTTATCGTGAGCAAAACAGCTATCAGGAAGAAAATTACTATGATTAACAAAAAGGGAACTGATGATGCTCAGTTCTCTTTTCTGCTTTTAAAATGATATAGACACGATTTTCAATAAATCATGTACATTCTTTCTCACTTAAGATTACCTGTATTCTTTCCTAGCCTTCATTGCCGTGATATAAATAATGAACGCATTGACGCAGCTGTGCAAACAGTTTATCTATTTCCATAGTTTTCACCTTACTATTCTTTGTTGTTTATTATAAAAAGCACCTTAGAAATATCAAGGTGCCTGCAAATAAAAAACACCCCACAGCTTGATTGCTATGAGGTATTATTTATACTGATTTTTTCTTTTTTGTTTGCTTTTTCTTCCTATTAAAAGATACCACAGATGATAACTAATAGGATAAATAAGACTAAGATCAAGCAAAAAGAGTTTTCATGAGCTAACATATTTTCCCCTCCCTTCAAGTGTTACATACGCAGCCAATGATAATCAAAAGGATGAACAAAACAATGACCAAAACAAATGGATTTTTTCTTCCTCGACATTCTTCCATCAATCTCACCTCACACTCTTAGTATATATTATGGGAAAATGCATAATCCTCATGTGTTTTCGCCTATTTTATTGAAAAAAATATATAAAAAGTTTATAATAAGACTGTTAAATTTAAGGAGGATCATATGAAACGAAACAAAATAGCTGCGTTAGCGATCGCTTCCATGCTAGTATTGAGCGGGTGTTCAAGCACAACCGGCAAAACAGTTGATGGGAAATCAGCACTGGCTTCAGTAAACGGTGAATATATATTCGCTGATGATATTTATGATGGCATCATTTCTTCAGCCTCAGGAGCGCAAACGCTTTATCAGGTTATCTTGCAGGAAATTGTGAAAAAGGAATGTCCGGCTACAGAGGATATGAAAACAGAAGCCGATGTCATGATCAATTCGGTTAAGCAAAATTATTCCGGTAAGGAAGATACATTAAAAACACAACTTAAAAATATGGGATATAGTGATCTTGATGAATATAAGGATGCCTATATGACCTATCTTCAATATTCAGAATTTATGAATCAATATATCGAATCTCACTTCGATGAAATCTTTGAAGATTATTATAATTTAACTTCTCCAAGAATTGTAAGCCATATCTTAGTAAAGATGACAGATCCTAACAATCCAACCGAAGAAGAAGCGGCAAAATTGAAAGAAGTTCAAGATTTGCTGGCTTTAGGAAAATCATTTGAAGAAACAGCAAAGGAATATTCAGATGACGGATCTGCTTCAAACGGCGGAAGCTTGGGAGTCTGTGATAATAAAACAAACTTTGTTGAAGCATTCAAAACAAAGATGCTGGAAATGAACGAAGGTGAAGTCAGCGAACCGGTAAAAAGTGAATATGGCTACCATATCATTAAGATTGACAGCACCGATAAAGAAACGATTAAGGAACAGCTGTCTGCAAGTGATTCTGCATTAAAAGACTGGTCATCTGATACATTCTATGATCAATACTTAGAGTATATTGTTTTCAATTCATATAATGTTCAATATGGAGATGAAACCATCGAAAAAGCAGTCACTGATTACGTAAAAAGTGCGTTAGAACAAAGAGAAACATCAAGACAGGGGTAATGATATGAAAAAAACAATGATAATTGCAGCAGTGGCGTTACTTCTTAGCGGGTGCACCTCTAATAAAACCACCATCACTTCAAAAGTGACAGATGGCGATAACATTGCTGTTAAAACAGAAAACGGAATTGAACTCACAAAACAAAAAATTTATGAAAGCCTGCTTTCTACTTATGGTGCCAACAAAGTTGTAAATGAGGCTTTATTGATAGCGGCAAATATTGAAGTCACAGATACAGAGGCAATCAATAATAAAGTAAATGAAACGATCAAATCTTATACAGATATGCTCGGCGGAGAAGATAAGCTGTTAGAATACGTTAAATCAAATGGTTTTGATTCAATAGACAGCTATAAAGCAGAAATGATCGAACCAAGTGTTAAACAAACATTAATGATACAAAAGTATATCGAAGAAAACTTTGATACTTTAGCTGAAAAATACGGTTATGCTTATATTCGTTATTTCAGTGTAGACAATGAATCCGATGCGATCAGCTATATCGGTAAAATCGATAACGGTGAAATGACTTTTGAAGATGCTGCCAATGAGGCAACTGGCAGTGTGCCGGATAAAAAACTGACTTATACAAAAGCTTCGACAAGTACAGTGGACAGCAGCATTGCGAAAATGTCAACCTCTTTCACAACTGAGGGAATGTACAGTGTGCCGGTTGCTTTATCGGATGGAAAGTATGCCGTCATCAACGTTATGGATACCGACCGTCAAGCAAACAAAGATGCCATTGTCACAAGCTTATTAGCGATTACAGATGTAACTTCTGAAGCAGAAGCACATTATTTAAAAGCTTATCAATTTGAAGTTTTTGAAAAAGGATTAACTGAAGACATCAAGGGAATTAATGAAAATTATCTTAAATAATTGGGCTGTTTTAGCCCTTTTTATGTTAGAATAAAACAGGAGGGATTACTTATGTCAGATTGTATTTTTTGTATGATTAAAGATCATCAAATCAACAGCACCGTTCTTTATGAAGATGATATCTGTATGGCGATTCTCGATCTTTCTCAGGCAACCAGAGGTCACGCTTTAGTAATCAGTAAAGTGCATTATGATTCCGTCTTAGAAGCAGACGATGAAGCTTTGGCACATATGATTGTGGTAGCCAAAACATTAGCCAATCAGATCAAGGAAAACCTAAATGCCCAAGGGATAAATATCTTAACAAACGCTAAAGAAGCAGCCGGACAAACGGTCAGTCATCTGCATTTCCATATTATCCCCAGATATGATCAGTATGATGGATTTGAGCCAAAATTCACAGATCATCAGGGAAAATGGGATTTAGAAGAAATTAAAAATGAAATACTAAAGTAAAAGATCCGGTTATTATTCCGGATCTTTATTCTTATAGCTTAGGTTTATAAAAACTGCGATTTTCCAAAGAGAACACACGTTTAGTGAAGCCTCCCGGTTCAACTCCTTCAAGAGCTTTGTCCATCATATTCATGCGGGCATCGATATTGTCAATTAAATATAAGATCTCCGCTTCCTTTACTAAAGGCAGCACCGGTGACCCATATTCCATCTTTCCATGATGCGATAGGATCATATGTTTTAATAAAACAACCTCTTCTCCCTCAATCTGTTTTTCTTTTGCACAATGCTCAACTAAGGCCTGAGCAATCGAAATATGACCAAGCAGCTTACCTTCCATCGTATATTCAGGAACAATCGGTCCGCTTAATTCAAACACTTTGCCTAAATCATGCATAATCACTCCGGAAAACAGCAGATCTCTGTTTAGTGTTTCATACTGCTGACATAATGTTTCGGCAATCTGAAGCATTGATAAAGTATGATAGGCTAATCCGGATACATATTCATGATGGTTGCGGCTTGCTGCCGGAAAGATCACATAAAGATCCTGATGTTCACTAAACAATGCTGATACAATCGTATTCAGCTTTTTATTTTCAATCTTAGAAACATACTCTTTAATCCCTGTAAGCAGATCTTCTCTTTCCATCGGCGCTGCTTTTAAATATTTCACCTGTTCTTCTTCACTCGAATCCAAGATTTGAAGCTTATTGACCTTTAACTGCAAATCATCATTATATTTTATCGCATCACCTACGACATGAACAACTTTCCCCGCTGTTACAGTAGCAATCTGTTCCGGTGTTGCTGCCCATAATTTTGCGTCCAGCAATCCTGTTGCATCTTGAAATGTTAAAGAAAGATAAGGGGCTTTATTCGTCTTTCCGTTGACTACATGTGTGATAATGGCATCAAATTCGACTCCATTATCTCCTGCCTTTATTTCCTGGATTTTTTTACTCATCTTCATAACCGCTCTCTTTCATTACTTGTTTAATCAATTGATAGTCAAATCCTTTTCTCATTAAATAGATATAGATTTTATTATATAAAGGCTTGCCATCAAACTTCTGACTATAACGCTTAAATGCTTTATCAAATTCCTTTAATATCAATTCTTCTTCTAATTCTTCATCGGCATAGAAATCAAATGTCGTCATTACCTTATTGATAACAGCTGACGAGAACCCTTTTAAGTACAACTTATCTGCAATCGCATCGATCATCGCTGTACGTGACTTGCGTGAATTAGCAGCATAGGCTTTTTCAACGATTTCCAAAGCTGTTTCATATTCCTGCTCTTCACCATAGGCTTCTCGATTCTTTTCGATTACCTCATCTTCAATTCCCTTCATTCTCAGATTACTGATTGCCTTGTTGATTCCCAATCCAAGCTTTGAGGCTCTCTGTAAATAATCAATCGTGTACTCTTCATCATTGATCAGATTCTTATCCATCAAAAGATTCACTGTCATATCAATCTGAATATCATCATAAAGTTCCAAACGATTCAATTTTTCGATAATTTGTTTTTTAGTATAGTCTTTAACTGTCAAAAAACGTAATGCTCTTTGATAAGCTTCCGCCACCTTTTCATGATCATTTAAAGCATCGAATTCATCACGCTCAACGGTTTTTCCTTTATATAAGCCATATTTATTAATAATGCTTTCCGGAAGTTCAAAAGTAATTTCATTTTCATCTGATTTCAAAACACATTCATAACGATTGTTTTTTAAAGGAAATAAATTCTGTACTTTGTAGCTATAGTGTTTATGCTCAATCGCTAACTGATAAACACCATAGACCTTTTCATAAAATACATCATCACTGTATTGCTGTGCATCTAAATAAGCTTGATGACGAATATCTGCCGTATCCATCATTTGCACCATCTTAATTTTTTCCGCTAAATCTTTCGCATCTGTAAAATAGAAACCGTTCTTTCCATCTACAATCACACTTTCTAAATTCTTATCATGACGTGCCAGCACCACTAAACCGGATGCCTGAGCTTCTATGAAAGTCAAGCCCTGTGTCTCTGTAATTGATGCTGATACAAACAGATCAGAAGCATGGTAGTAGTTAGGCACCTGATCGCTTGTCACCGGTCCGGTAAAAATCACTACATCATCAATTTTCAAACGGCGTGCTTCTTCCTTCAGATCATCTAATGATGGTCCTTTTCCGACAATCATCATTTTAAAATGTACCCCATCCTGCTTTAGCAATGCTCCGGCTTCAAGAATGAGTTCTACGCTTTTTTCAGGAGCTAAGCGCCCTAAAAAGGTCACAACAAATTCATCTTTAATCTGATATTGTTCACGAATTGCCGCTACTTTTTCCTTCTCAATATTCTTTTCATCAAACGCATCCAGGATCAATCCGGTCGGAATGATATGGGCATCTTTTTCTAAGCCATAGCTGATCAACGCTTCTTTAGTTTTTTCCGAAGGAACGATCAGTTCTGTACAATTATCCCCATAAATACGGCTGATATTTTCAATTGACTTTTTCACAATCGTATTCAGCGGTGTCAGTCCTCCGGCAACATAATGCGTATAGTCCTCATACATCGTATGGTACGTATAAACCACCGGCAAGTTTAGAATTTGCGCAGCAATCTTTCCAAATATGCCAATGCCAAACTCCGTCTGAATATGAATAACGTCCAAGCCCTGATTCGTAATTTCTTTCATTCCCTTGAAAGAAAAGATATTTGAAATGCGATAGCCATATATTTTCTTCATTTCAATCCCTGGCAGTCGCAGTACATTCTCTTCATCTTTATAGTCACTGTCATCTGGTAGTTCAGAAGTCACAATCAATACTTCATGCCCATGCTTTTCCAACGCATGACGTAAGATGTGAGAAGATGTCGCAACTCCATTGATATCCGGTAAATATGTATCTGTAAAAATTCCAATCTTCATAATTTCTATTCCTTTCGATTGATTTGCGGATCTAAAGCAAAGACTAATGCCCCTAGAATCAGCATTAAGTAATACGTTACAAAACGCCAAACGATCATACTGCTTTTAGCTCCAACGCCTCCTAGTAAAAATCCGAACATAATAACGAATGTTCCTTCACTTCCTCCTGAAGCTCCCGGAATAGGGATAAAAGAAGTGATCATATAAATAAATGCCGTAATTCCGATAAACTCACTGACATGCAACTGAGCAATATCTAAACTTAGTGCTTTGGCACAAAAGTAAGGCACGATATACAATACGGTTAATTTTAAAACATTGATAATCGATACGGTAATTAATATATTTTTATTTTTCTGCAGAACCTTCAGTTCATTGCGAAAGTCTTCCAAATGACGTTCCACTTTCATCGCTGTTGTTTCATAATCTTTCACGATTTTCACTTTTGCTCCAATGCGTAAGACGACATTGACAAAGAAACTTTGTAAGGTACGAGATTTTGCTCCGACAAACAACCCTACGATAACCACAAAATTAATCGCAAATCCAATCAGAGCCAAAGAGAAAAACTCTGAAAAATTCTTACTGTAATATGAATATTTAAATAGTACAATAACCAGTGTATAAAGCACTACAATCGATTGATAAACTATAAAATTCATCAAAAGAATACTAGCCGAATACGACGGCTGAATCCCCTGCTTGTTGAAAACATACACCTGAGCAAATTGTCCTCCGCTTTGAAATGGTGTAATCCCATTAAAAAATGTTGCACAAAAAGAATTGACAATGCCTTGTCTAAAAGAATACGCCTTATTATAAAGTTTCCCAAATATCGATAAGGCATACCCCTCTAATAAATTGTAGACCACCATAAAAATAAAAGCTACGATAATCCAATTTACTTTTGCGTTTCTAATGGTATCCATAATAAGATGAAATTCACCCTTTAAAGAAAAATAAAGCGCCACAAAAGCAAATAAGAATATCCAGACAAAGTTCATGACATATTTTTTTATTATCGCTTTCATAAGGTTACCTCTTCAGTACACTCTCGTATACCTTTCTCAAATCTTCCCCAATATACTGCAAGCTTCTCTTACGTGCCACTTCATACCCCGCTTCTTTTAATTCCGGTACTTCTTTGTTGATGATCTGTCTGATCAATGTAATAAATTGTTCATTATTATGTCCCATATAACAATTCTCTTTATCGACTAGCCAGCCGTCAAAAACCGGAATATCACGAACAAGCACATTCGTCTCACTCGCTAAAGCCTCCAATACAACAATTCCTTCTGTTTCTTCTCGGCTTGGGAAAAAGAACACATCCGCATTAGAATATGCTCCTTTGATGACATCTCCGCTGATATAACCCGGAAGAATGACATTTTTAGGCGGATTCATCATCAGCTTTCGAATATTGTTGGTAGGCGCCGACATAAGTTTATCACCAAACCAAATAAATGTGTATTCCGGCAACTGTTCTGCTACTTCACAAAAAGTATCAAACCCTTTTCTTTCAAAAAACCATCCGACACAGATAATCACTTTCTGTTCCGGTGCAAGCTGAAAATATTCTCTGAATACTTTTTCTTTCGCAGCGTCCTTTTTAAAGTTGTTTAAATTGATCCCGTTAGAAATTGGATAAATCTCTCTTTGAATATGATAACTTTCCAATACCCTTTTTGAATACGGCGTCGGGGTTACAATGACATCGCCAAAGTTATACATATGAATCAGCCATTTTTTATAGAGAGGTGCAAGAAGATTACTAAACATAAATGAGTTTTTAAAATCTTCTTCTGTGGAATGCGCATGAAACACGATTTTCTTTTTTAAGCGCTTCGCTTTTCTTGCCTGTCGCCAGCTGTTATACCAAACGGTATTGATATGCAGGATATCATAATCTTTTGTGGAGCTGTCTTTTGTATATTCAATATTATTTAAACGCAATGCTTCTTCCTGATGCTTCATTGCTCTTCCGATTCCTGACTTGGCAATGGCATTTTCATTTTCAAAGTATAACTTTATTTTCATTTTATCACCTATCTGTATTATACTACATTTCCCTTTAAAACAAAATACAGCTTATAAAGATTTCACTTTGCTGTCTATGGTCATAATGATACTATAATTTCACCCCTTTTACAAACACTATTCTAGTTGTTTACTGATACTTTTTAGGCTGATTGGATAACCATTTTATAAGATAAGTCATAGAATAGAATGGCAAAGAGAAGAAGGAGTCATAAAATATGATAAAAATGAATACGTTAGAAGAAGGACAGATTGGTTATGTAAAAAACATTAATACGAGTGGAAGCATGCGTCGACGTTTACAAGACATCGGCCTAATCATCGGCACTAAAATAGAATGTATTTTGAAAAGTCCTGCGGGCGATCCTATCGCTTATGATATCCGTGGTGCTGTTATCGCATTGCGTAATGAGGATGCTCAAAAAATTATAATAAATGAGGTCGATAGATTTGAAAGAAATACCGATACTTGCTTTAGCCGGGAATCCTAATGTAGGCAAAAGCACAATCTTTAACGCTTTAACCGGATTAAACCAGCATACCGGCAACTGGACTGGCAAGACAGTCGCGAAAGCAGAAGGGAGTTTCTCGATCCATGATCAATCCTATACGTTAGTGGATTTACCTGGAACCTACTCCCTTTTTGCACATTCTGCTGAAGAAGAAATTGCCCGTGACTTTATCTGTTACGAAAACAATAAAGCGACAATCGTCGTTTGTGATGCAACCTGTCTGGAAAGAAATCTAAACTTAGTCTTGCAGACAATAGAGATTACAGATCATGTCATTGTCTGTGTCAATTTAATGGATGAAGCTAAAAAGAAAAAGATTAAGATCAATCTAATCAAGCTGGAACAGCTTTTAGGGGTTCCGGTTGTGGGTGCGGCTGCTCGTGATCCCCATACGATTGATCATCTCTTAAGCACCATAGAAACGATTGACGATTATCCTTTTTCACCGTTATCCATTATGTATGATGAAAACATTGAACAGCATCTTTTAACATTGCAGGCCCTTCTGCCTTCTGATACTCTTCCATCTTCTCGCTATCAAGCATTGCGCTTATTAGACAGTCCGTCTAACGAACGCCTCAATGCCTACATCAAAACACTCGATAACTGCGACGCTATTTTTGAGGCACAAAAGAAGATTCGAGCTTCACTAAATACAGAATCTTTAGAAGACAAGATTATCCATACCATCGTTAAAAAAGCAGAAACGATTGCCAGTCAGGTCGTCACCACCTCTCAGGAACCCCATAGAGAACGTAGGATCGATAAATGGCTGACCAATCGAGTAACAGGCATTCCTATTATGCTTTTGCTCCTTTGCATCATTTTCTGGATTACCATTTCCTTAGCTAATTATCCATCCCAGCTTTTATCAAATGCACTGTTTGCTTTAGAAGATCAGCTCGCTCTTTTTATGAACAGTCTGCATATTCCCACTGTATTGATTGACATGCTCGTTCATGGCATGTATCGTGTATTGGCATGGGTTGTAGCTGTCATGCTTCCGCCAATGGCAATCTTTTTTCCGATGTTTACTTTATTAGAAGATCTTGGCTATCTGCCTAGAATTACCTTTAACCTAGATCATTATTTCAAAAAGGCTAAAACCTGTGGAAAACAAGCCTTGACCATGTGTATGGGATTAGGCTGCAATGCTGCCGGTGTCACCGGATGCCGTATCATTGATTCTCCCAGAGAACAGTTAATTGCTATTATTACTAATAATTTTATTCCCTGTAATGGTCGCTTTCCTACTCTGATTGCTTTAATCTCCATGTTTTTTATTGGCAGTCAAGGCGGGTTTATGGGAACGATCTATGCCGCTTTATTGCTGACAGGGGTTATCTTACTAGGGGTTCTTTTGACGTTTGTTTCTTCCCGTCTGCTTTCTTCTACTTTATTAAAAGGTGTGCCATCATCTTTTATTCTTGAACTGCCGCCTTACCGCAAACCTCAGATTGGAAAAGTGATTGTTCGTTCACTGTTAGACCGTACGCTCTTTGTTTTAGCCCGTGCCATCGCTGTCGCAGCTCCTGCCGGACTCATCATTTGGCTATTAGCCAATATTCAGGTAAATGGGTTAAGCGTATTGATGCACTGTGCTCATTTTCTTGATCCCCTAGGACATTTAATCGGGTTAGATGGAGTAATCTTATTTGCTTTTATTCTTGGTTTCCCAGCCAATGAAATTGTTGTTCCCATCATTATCATGACCTATATGTCTACCAGCAGTCTGATCGAACTGAGCAATCCACAATTATACACACTTCTTTTAAATAATGGCTGGACGTGGGTAACCGCCTTATGTACGATTGTGTTTTGTTTACTGCATTGGCCATGTTCAACAACATGCTTAACCATTAAGAAGGAAACTCAGAGCCTAAAATGGACGATTTGTTCTTTTTTACTGCCAACTGCTTTTGGTTTTGTCATCTGTTTTGTGATTGCGACAACGGCTCGTTTGTTCCATCTTATTTCATAAATATGCTTCACCCAATTGGAGATTAACGTCAGCTTGTTTGGCGTTAATCTTTTTTATATCAAAAAAAGCTCCATAATGGAGCCAATTTAACGTATTGCAATATAAATTTCTACTTCTGAATCAGGATGATCGTAGCCAAGGAACTTTTCTCCATATAATTCAAAAGGATCTCGGTTGTCCAATTCTTCTTTTGTTGAAAGCATCCAAGTCCCCCAAATATAATCAATTGTTTGGGATAATGTCTCTAAACTGCCACGATGTGTAAAAACGACATAGCGCCCTGAAGGAATCACTTTAGTGACATAATGCTCGGGAAGATCATCAAAAGAGGTTACCTCTATTCCAAAGCATTCATTTAGAAGCATATCCTCATTGATTTTAAAATGCAGATTCTCTTCAAGGGATTCATAAATACCGAATTTACGACCGTTCAGCTTTTTATTGGGCAAGCTTTCTAACAATGGAAAGAAAAGCTCCCACAGTTTCTTTAAATCCTGATGATGTGGTTGAACCTCTTGTCGAATGCCAGCAACTTTGATTTCTGAAAGTTCGACAATACGGGGATGAACAGTGACATGATGAAGCAAATGTTCCCAAATTTCTTCGTCTAAACGTTTTTTTGATGATACGAAAGTCAAAATTCGCTGTCTGCGATATTGAAGCGGACTGATTTTATATCTTGATTTAAAGGCACGACTAAATGCTTCAGGAGATTCAAAACTGTTTTCCAACGCAATTGAAATAATAGAATCATTCGTATACAGCAGTTTTTGGGCTGCTTTGGCTAAACGTCTTTTTTTGATGTAGCCGCCAACGCTTTCACCTAAAACAGCGATAAACTGACGATTCAGATGATAATAAGAGTATCCCGCAAAACGGGAAACTTCTTCTACCTTTATGTCTTCATGCAAATGGTTTTCAATATAAATTACAGCTTGTTCCAATGCCTGTTTATAATCCATAACAGCTCCTTTTTAAAATGACTGCCAGTCAAATATATCGGCTTGAGTTTGTTCAATATTTAACTCTATGTTGAATTCTTCGTCTGCTTCTATCTGGTCAAAAGCATACCTCCTCCATTGATTTTCAAAGTGTCCGCCCCAACATATTTCAAGCGTTCCCTCTAAAGGAGAAAGAAGAATGCTTTTTGTTGTCCCAAAGCTCTCCTGATAATTATGAAAACATAGCCCTTCCGGATATTTTTCTAACAGCATCGATTTCAATTGAGCACGGGTAATATTATGCTTATCTTTAAGCTGTTTTTCAATGAATTGATAACGTCCTATGCTGTGACGAAAAGCCCGTGATTCTAAATGCTTAAAATCAGGAAGAACAGCATGATTGGTTGTATATAAAATCGATTCCTGATCTTTACCATTATTCCTTTTTACAGCAATTTTCCCATCCATAGTCTGTACCAATGCCATATTTTCATCTTTATCCAATAATAACATATTCATATTAAATGCGATAGGCATGTCTTTTATATAATTTAATGCTTCATTAACATCTTTACAATTTTCCAGCAATGCTCTGATGACGATCCAATACTGCACTCCCTTGACCTTTGGCTCTTTCATATGCGGCAGCTTAACGACTGGCAGTCCGCAAGATGTCATCGTCACCGCAAAACCATGTTCATTAATCCCTTCATCCCTGCCAAATTCCAGCATAGAAGTCCCCATGTGTTTATATTTTCCGCAGAGGGCTGTCTTAACCAGTGAAAAGTCTTCTTGTTCGATTGCATACTCATAATTTCTTACAAGCAAGGGCATCTGATCGTCCATGACTTTAGAAGCTAAGGCGATTTGACTGCAGCTAGGAACTAAATAGCTCATATCATAAAAATAAAGATTTTCTAATTTAACTTGCAAAGCATCAGCAAAGCCTTTAATTTCTTCACATAATCCCGGACACCAGCGATCAAACAATTCATTTTCTTCTTCAATTCGCATCATGTCAACTGTCCTCTCTTTTAGGATATATCTCTCTTTAAGCAGCGGTTTCTCTTTAATTATTTTTCCCAGCTGATACCCTGCTTCATAGGAAGTTCCATTCAAATGAATGGTTCTTGCCTCAATGCTTATCTTATTCTCGTTCATTTTGCTTTCTCCTTCATCTATATCTAAGATTAACAAAAAGGCTTCATTCATTCATGATAATTTCTGCGATTTTAAGACTTCTTTAGATAAATCTTTAACAAAAAAAGAGACCTTTCGGTCTCTTAATTACATCATTCTGTCTAAACGTGCACGACGTTTTTTAGCGTCAGCTTCACATTTTTCCATTAATTGTTTAGCATGCTCAGGATTTACTTTCATTAATTGAGAGAATCTGTTTTCAGATAGTAGGAAGTCTTGGAATCCAGTAAAATCAGGTTCTTTAGAATCGATTTGTAATGGGTTCTTTCCTTCATCTTCTAATCTTGGATCATATCTCAATAAGTTGAAGTATCCACATTCAACAGCACGTTTTTCTTGCTGCTGATGGTTAGCTAAACCACCCTTGATACCATGTTCAGCACATGGAGAATAAGCGATGATTAATGATGGTCCATCATATGCTTCTGCTTCTTTGAATGCTTTGATTGTCTGCATTGGATTTGCTCCCATAGCTACTTGAGCTACATAAACATGTCCGTATGCCATAGCAATTTGTGCTAAATCTTTCTTAGCTACTGCTTTACCGCCAGCTGTAAACTTCGCGATAGAACCTGCTTGAGATGATTTAGAAGACTGTCCACCTGTATTAGAATATACTTCTGTGTCTAATACTAAGATATTAACATTTTGATCATTCGCTAATACATGGTCAACTCCACCGTATCCGATGTCATAAGCCCAACCGTCTCCACCAACGATCCATTGTGATTTTGTAACGATATCTCCTTTATAGTTTAAGAGATCTTTTACAGCTTCACATTTTGAAGTTTCGATCAAAGCGATCATATCATTGTATAATGCTTTTTCTTCTGCTTTATTTCCTTTAACTTCAATATATTTATTGAATACTTCTTTTAATTCCGGTTCAACTTCATCTTTAGTTGCTTCAATTACTTCTAAGATATGTTTTGTTTTGTAGTTGGCAGCTAATTTCATACCAAATCCAAATTCTGCATTATCTTCGAATAATGAGTTTGCCCAAGCTGGTCCTTGTCCGTTGTCATCAATAACCATTGGTGTAGATGGTGTAGAACCTGCATAGATTGAACTACATCCTGTTGCATTAGCAATCAGCATGTCTGAACCGAATAACTGAGAAGCTAAACGATAATATGGAGTTTCCCCACATCCACCGCAGGCACCAGATACTTCGAAGTATGGTTTCATGAAACCAACACCCTTAACTGTTGTTGTAGGGTATTTATCTGCTTTATATGATACTTTATTGTACATATAATCTGCTAATGGTGCATGTTTTAACTCTTCTTTAACACTTACCATTTCTAAGGCTTTCTTACCACCTTTACCTGGACATTCAGTCACACATAAACCGCAGCCAACACAGCTGTCTGGTGAAACTTGAACACGGTAAACTAATCCATCAACACCTCTTCCGATTGGTTTTAATACATCGTTAGAAATATCTTCCGGAGCATTTGCCATTTCTTCATCATCTACTAAGAATGCACGGATTGTCGCATGTGGACATACCATCACACAGTTGTTACATTGGATACAGTTTTCTTTAATCCATGTTGGTACTTCTGTAGCGATAGCACGTTTTTCTTTTAATGCCATACCAGATTTCATAGATCCGTCTAATTTATCCATGAAGCTAGAAACTGGAAGATCATAACCGTCTAATTCATTGATTACAGTAACGAAATCATCAAAATGATCATCCCCTGTACGAGTACGTGTCGTATTTACTGTTAAATCAGCCCAAGATGGATCAATCGCTACTTCTTCAATTGCATCTTTACCTTGATCGATAGCGATGTAATTTAATTTAACGATTTCTTCACCTTTTTTGCTGTATGATTTTTTAGCGGCTGCTTTCATTAAATCAATTGATTTTTCAATTGGTAAAATCTGCGGATTCAATGCAAAGAAAGCTGATTGTAAAATGGTATTTGTTCTGCGTCCCATACCGATTTCATGAGCAATCTTATTCGCATTGATAATATAGAACTTAGCATTCTTTTCTGCTAATTGTTTTTTGATTTTATTTGGCAGATAATCCACAACTTCTTCTTTAGAGAATTCAGTATTTAATAAGAATGTTCCGCCTTTACGTAAAGATTTCAGCATATCATATTTTAATACATAGTTATCTACTGAACAAGAAACGAAATCCGCGTTATCGATATAATAAGTCGCACGAATTGGAGAATGTCCAAATCTTAAATGAGAACGAGTTGCTCCACCGGCTTTTTTACTGTCATAAGCAAAATAAGCTTGAGAATAAAGATCTGTATTATCTCCGATGATCTTAATTGAGTTCTTATTTGCTGAAACAGTCCCATCAGATCCTAAACCATAGAATAAACAAGCTGTATAGTCTGATTCTACTTCAAAATTCGGATCTGTATCTAATGATAAATGAGTAATATCATCTTTGATACCGATTGTAAATCCATTGAATGGATTTTCACTATCTAAATGTCTGTAAACAGCGTTGATATGTTTAGGGTTTGTATCTTTAGATCCCATACCATAACGTCCGCCGATCACTTCGATATCTGTATCTTTTAATACAGAAACAACATCTAAGTATAATGGTTCTCCAGTTGCACCCATTTCTTTTGTTCTGTCTAATACAGCGACTTTTTTCACTGTCTTAGGTAAAACCTTTAATAGATATTTAGCTGAGAATGGACGATATAAATGAACTTTTACTAACCCGACTTTTTCACCGCGTTTCATCATTTCATCTACTGTATCAATAATTGTTTCAGTAACAGATCCCATAGCAATAATAACTTTAGTTGCTTCTGGATCTCCGTAATAAGTAAACGGTGCATAATGTCTTCCTGTTACTTCTGAAATTTTATTCATGTAATCAACAACGATTTCAGTAACAGCATCAAAATGTTCGTTTTGAGCTTCTCTTCCTTGGAAGTAGATATCGTCGTTTTCTGCCCCACCACGCTGAATTGGGTTCGTATGTGGATTCAAAGCATTTTCTCTGAATTTAGCTAAAGCTTCTTTGTCAATTAAATTTTCAAATACTTCATAATCTAATACTTCGATTTTTTGGATTTCATGAGAAGTTCTGAATCCATCAAAGAAATGCATTACAGGTACAGAAGCTTTGATAGCTGTTAGGTGGGCAATTCCCCCTAAGTCCATAACTTCCTGCACTGAATGAGAACAGATCATTGGCATTCCTACTTGACGACATGCATAGATATCTTGATGATCTCCAAAGATATTTAACGCACGTGTAGCTAATGCTCTTGCCGCTACGTGGAATACACCCGGTAATAATTCTCCAGTGACTTTATATAAGTTTGGAATCATCAGCAATAATCCTTGAGATGCAGTGAAAGTCGTTGCTAAAGCGCCTCCTTGCAAAGCCCCATGAACAGCTCCGGCTGCCCCTGCTTCTGATTGCATTTCAATAACATTCACTTGTGATCCAAAAATATTTTTCTTCCCTTGTGCTGACCATGCTTCCGCATGTTCTGCCATTGGTGAAGAAGGTGTAATTGGATAGATGGCTGCTACTTCTGAAAACGCATACGCAACATGAGCTGCAGCTTGGTTACCATCCATTGACACATAATTTTTTGCCATTTTTTATAGTCCTCCTTATTGTTACTATATCTATTATACTCTTTAATAAAACAAATTTCTACCACCTAATAATATAAAAGTTGCACTTTTATAATTTTTTTATCATTCTTAAAAAATGTAAGATGGACCCTTAATAAAAATCTGATCTTTCAAACGTAGAAACATTTTGTCGCTACATCTATCACTTTACCTTATTTTTCCACTTTTCTCAATGGATTTGCACCAACCAAAATAAGCAAATTCCCCCTTCTGATTCGTTTCTTATTATACTGGCAGCCCATCATAAAATATGATATAATGTGGACACTATTAGGGGGCCTAGAAATGATTAAAAAGATTCAGGCATTTGATTTATATCTCTTTCAAAAATTAAATCAGAAAACCTTTCCAAAATGGCTGGATCACTTCATGATCTTTATGTCCTATATCGGAAACTGCGGTTATTTTTGGCTGTTTGTCACTGCTTATTTTTATTATGGGGCACCACCAAGGCAAGAAGGGATAAAGCTCTTTTTGGTTCTGATCTTTGCAACCCTTTTAGGGCAGGTAATGATTAAGCCGATCGTCAAAAGGAAGCGTCCCTGCCATGTACATAACATTCCCCTAAAAATTAAAATGCCAAAAGATTATTCATTCCCTTCGGGACACACGATGTCATCTTTTGCCTGTGTCATCATTATTTTAAACTATAATCCATTCTTAGGCATTCTCAGCCTGCTTGTCGGTCTGGGCATCGCTGTCTCTCGGATCTATCTGAATGTCCATTATTTCAGTGATGTATTCTGCGGCGCTCTGTTGGGATTACTCGTTGGCTGGTGTCTGATTCTTTGGTTCTAAACGCATTTATTGCGTTTTTTTATTTTCAGCTTTTGATCTATCCTACGTTTTGAAGCGAGAAAAAACGATACTAAATCGTATCGTTAATGGTTCTCTTCGTAATATTTAATTAATGCCTGAGTCCCTAAATCACCTAAACCTTCATCCTGCAATGTCTGATACATTGAAAGGACAGCTTCCATAATCTGAAGATTAATATGTGCTAAATCAGCTCCCTCTTTAGCAATCTTTAAATCCTTAATATAATGCTTGATGAAGAATCCGGGAGCGAAATCCTCTTTTTGAATACGTGGTGCCATATTGCTCATCTGCCAGCTGCCTGCCGCACCTGATGAAATGCAATCCAGCATATTTTGAATATTTAATCCGTTTGCTTCAGCATATGTCATGGCTTCACATACTCCCGCAATTGCTCCACCCAAGGCAATCTGATTCGCCATTTTAGTATGCTGTCCGTTCCCGGCTGTTCCGGTATAATTCAATGTTGTTCCTAAAACCAATAGGATTGGCAGAACCTGCTGATAAGTAGCTTCATCTCCTCCAACCATGATCGATAAGGTTCCTTTTTGTGCCCCTACATCACCGCCGGATACCGGTGCATCCAAAGCAGAGATCCCCTTTTCTTTGGCTGCTTCATAAATCCTTTGAGCCAAAGCCGGCGAAGAGGTAGTAAAATCGATAACGACAGCTCCGATTTTTGCGTGAGCCAAGATACCGTTTTCAGCAAAATAAATTTCTTCTACATCTGACGGATAGCCTACCATGCTCATAATGATATCCTGATCTTTTACGCAGCCGGCAACATTGTCATGCCATACTGCTCCTTCTTGGATGACATCCTCTACCTTACTTTTAGTACGTGTATAAATCGATACTTCATACCCTTTTTTCATGAGGTTTCTTACCATGGATTTACCCATCACCCCAACACCAATAAACGCTATTTTTTCCATATTCCCATCTCCTTAATTGTTATCATACTTTATTTTCTCAGATTCGTCATCAGAATTCATTATTTTTTCAAAGTATAAGAGTTATAGATGTGCTTCATCAAAAAGTATGCTATAATGGATGCCATAGGTGGTGATGAAATGGGACTTAAAGAAGATATGCAAAAACGAAAAGAGCGTCGCGAAGCTATGCAGTATTTCCGCAGCAACAATGATGCCTTTCTTTCACCTGCACAGTATGCAATCGTCATTGTGAGCATTCTATTAATTTCACTTGTCTGCGGGTTTATTCAGGCAGCAATCACATCAGGAACGACGGTTCGCTTTGGAGTCGTTTATTTATTAAGTGCATTTTTGATTGCCAAGGTTGCTAAAAAGACGTCATCGTTTGTCAATCCGAAAGTACGAGTGATCTGCTATATCGGGTATGCACTGTCAATTATCGCAACCCCAATCTTTACTTTTGCGATTACGGTTGGATTACAATACTTGCCTGCCCTTATCATAGAACCGCAAATGTGGGTCTATGCTTTAAATGCAATCCTGCGTCCTGATATATTTGGCTGGATTTTCTATATTTTAGGAGCTGCAGAATTAACCGCGTTATTAAAATAAACTCACTGCTGTGAGTTTTTTGTATGCTATAATGATGATTGGAGGACACTATGAAAAGAATTGCACAATTTCACAAAGTAAGTTTTGAACAATTTAAAGAAGGCTGGGACTTAGGCGGAGATGTTGAAGAAATCTATCAGCAGATCAAATTGCCTAAGCGAGCTACAACCGGTTCAGCCGGATATGATTTTTTTATGCCGATTACCGTTGAATTAAAACCACAGGAAACGATTAAAATCCCTACCGGAATTCGTGTAGAGATGAAGGATGAATGGGTGTTAAAGCTTTATCCGCGCAGTGGTTTAGGCTTTAAATATCGTTTGCAGCTAAATAATACTGTCGGCATTATTGACAGCGACTATTTCTATTCCGATAATGAAGGGCATATTTTTTCTAAAATTACCAATGATACCAACGAAGATAAAACGGTTGTGTTAAAACAAGGTGAGGGCTTTATGCAGGGAATCTTCATTGAATACGGAATTACTGTCGATGATGATGCTGCTTCATTGCGCAACGGCGGTTTTGGAAGCACCACCAAATAAAAAGTATAGACATTATTAAAAAGGCAGATCCGTCATAAAAGACTCAGATCTGCTTTTTATTTTATCAATAAAGTGAATGTCCCTATAACGACCAAAATCAAACCTAAGAAAGCTTTTTTAGTAAGTCTTTCTTTAAATACAAAGTAGGCAAAACCGATGCTGACTAAAATACTGAGTTTATCAATTGGAATAACGATGCTGGCTTGACCGATCTGTAAAGCTTTATAGAAACACAGCCAAGATAATCCTGTCGTTAATCCCGATAAGATCAGATACAGCCAGCTTCTACGATCAATTTCTTTTATTTGACTTTGCTTATGCTGCATAAAAACAATAAGCCATGCCATAATCAGCACTACAATCGTACGAATTGCCGTTCCTAAATTAGACTCGACATTTTCTATTCCGACTTTTCCTAAGATAGAGGTCGCACTGGCAAATACAGCCGATAATAAAGCGTAGCCAAGCCAAGCTTTGCTTTTTATAGTCTGTGAGGTTTCCTTTTTTTGAATCATCAAGGCAGTTCCTACTCCCATAAAAAGAATGCCTAATATCATTGGCAAAGTCAGGGGTTCTTTCAAAAAGATAAAGGCTAATATCATCGTTAAGATCGTGCTTGATTTATCGATGGGAACCACCTTATTAATATCCCCTAACTGCAAAGCTTTAAAGTAACAGATCCAAGAGGCACCGGTTGTTAAGCCGGATAGGATTAAAAAGAATAAAGATGTTAAAGAAAGGGAAGGCAATGTTGAAAAAGAACCAACAACAAATACCATCAGCCAGCTACATATTAAAACAATGATCGTTCTTAAAGCTATCGCTAAAGAAGAATCTACCTTTTGCACCCCAACCTTAACTAAAATAGAAGTAATACCTGCCAAAAAAGCAGAGAGTAAAGCAATGATGACCGACATCGTATATTCCGCCCCCTTTCTTCTAGTATGGCAATAAAAAAAGAGAAATTAATCTCTTTTTAAGACATCAATAATTTCTGCGATATAAAGATCATGGTAATCTTTTTGAGGATAGTTTTTCTCGTCAATGTCTTTATCTAAAAATCCTTCCGGTAAGATCGGAGCGCAATACAGCTTTTTACAAATTAATACTAACTTTGCTTCAGCAAAATATGTGGTATCCTCTATAAACTGCGGTGTTATTCCGGCTTTTTGAATCTTATCTTCATCTTTTCCAGAGACTCTTCCTAAATAACCTAATTGTTTTTTATAGTCTTCATCAAATACACAAAGGGAAAAGGTTTCCTCTTCATCAAGGAATTTCTTAGTATAACGCTGTGGTCGAATATAAATGGTCGCAACGGGCTTATTCCAATTAATTCCAAGTCCGCCCCATGAAGCGGTCATTGTGTTATAGCCTTTTTTTTCGTTTCCGGCTGTGACCAGCATCCATTCTTTACCAATCATGGTAAATGGGTTACAAGTTAATTCTTCTACTGCTATCTTTTTAAAACTCATTTTATCACCTTCCATTTATCCTATTCTGATTTCATCTAAATGATACCACATTAGCGCTCGGAGATGTCGATATATTTTTTTATTTTTCCTACGTATTGCGTTGCCGGACGAATGATGCGATCGGCATATAGTTTATTTTCTATATTGTGTGCTAACCAGCCGACACTGCGGCTAACAACAAAAAGCAATGGATAAAGATCCGTCGGAATCCCCAGCATATCATAGACCAGTCCGCTGTAAAAATCGAAATTACTGCAGACCTGTGTTCCCTTAATTTCTTTGATAGTTTCCGCAGCAACCTGATCAAACAGACGATAAAAGCGATACTCGTCTACACGTCCTTTTTCAATAGCCAGTTTTTCGCATTCCTTTGCCATTAATTCACTTCTTGGATCACTCAATGTATAAATCGCGTGTCCCATGCCATAAACTAAACCGGAATGATCATTCGCTTCTTTATTCAAAATCCGGATAATCATTTCACGGATGAGATTGTGATCATCCGTCATTCCGATTTCCTTCATTACTTCCAGCATCATCTTTCTGGCAGCTAGATTTGCTCCACCGTGACGAGGACCCTTCAATGAACCGACAGACCCGGCAAAAGCAGAGTAAATATCTGTGCCGGTAGAACTGATAACCACATTCGTAAAGGTTGAATTATTTCCCCCACCATGATCGGCATGCAAGACGAGTAAAGTATCTAAGACACTTGCCTCATTTTCACTAAATGATTGATCCGGTCTTAGTAAATATAAAATATTCTCGGCAATGCTGTAGTCTTCCTTAATATGATGAATGTATAAACTCTGATGATCAAAATGATGCACCTTAACATGATAATCATAAATCGTTATGCTCATTAACTGAGCCAGTAAATTTAGCCCCTGCTCCAAAGTATTTAACGGACTGACATCATCTGCCTGCTCATCATAGGCATAAAGTGCCAATATATCCTGCTGAAGCTTATTCATTAAGTTTGAAGCCGGATGACGCAGAATCTGTGACTGCAAAAAATCCTCCGGTAAATGATAACGCATGCGAAGCTGCAAAGTAAAAGCTTCCAGTTCCAAAGCGTTTGGCAAATAGCCAAATAAGATTAAAAAGCAAACCTCCTCATAAATCAGACGACTGCCCTTATTGTTTATAATATCCTTGATGCTGATACCACGATAATAAAGATCACCGATACAGTCTTTTTTTACACCATCAGCCATCGTATACCCAACAACATCTGCAATTGTTGTCAGTCCTACTAACACGCCGGTGCCATCTTCATTTCGCAATCCTTTTTTAACATCATAGTCTTTATAAAGCTGATTTTTTATATCGTTATGAAGCAATGCTTTATTAAAAAAAGTACTGATTGACGTTTCCATATCCTCACCTCTTTTGAGATAGTATATCATCAATCAGTAAAAATTTAAATATATTTAGTATTTTTATATATTATCTTTCAATAATTGTATAATTTCAAAAACAATCTAACAAAATTCATTCCAATCTCTTATATATCGATCTGCCAGCTGCTGAATCTGCTGACGATGATCGATTTCATCATCATCTTCGATCGCATATACTCGATACCCGTTTTTCTTCAACGTTTCAATTGCATGCAGGGCATCTTCAAATACAACTACCTCTTCTTTATTTAAATGCATTAGCTTACAGGCTTCATCATAAATCACCGCTTCATCTTTTTTATTTGTGTTATACTCACTGGTTGTTATGATATGATCCATTAAATCTGTAATCCCTAAACGATCTAAACACCCTAAAATAAACTCTTTTTCACTCGCTGTCGCAATGACCATTTTAATTTTAGCTTCATGAAATGCTTTCAGCTTTTCTAAAACGCCATCCTTTGCTTTTACTAAATGATCATATTTTTCTTTTACCTTCACACTCACACGCTCGATCATTTCATCACGAGTATACGGTAATTGAAAACGCTCAATGATGAAATCGTTAGCTTCTTCCAAAGAAAAAGAACGCATCTCTAAATAAAGTTCCTCCACATTGGGCAGTTCCAGCTCTTCAAAAATCTCCACTGTTGAGCTTTTCCATACCCATTGTGAATCTAATAGTGTACCATCTAAATCAAAAATATATCCCTTCATCCTTGTCTCCTCTATCTAATGATAATATAATGAAATAAATTGAATTAGTCAATGAAAAATGGTAATATGGAAAAACTAGGGGAGGAATACAATGAATAACCAAACGATCAAAAAAATTATTAAGCCATGGGTCATTCTGGTGACATTTACAATTATTTTAGCGGCGGTCATCTTCAACTTCACAGCGGTTTTAAGTAAAGTGTGGTATTGGATCATGCTGTTTAAGCCACTTTATTACGGAATTGCGATTGCCTATGTCTTAAATCTGCCAATGAAAAAGATTCAGCAGTTCATCATCGCCCATACCAAAGAGAACTCTTTTATTCATAAGCGTTCAAGGGGAATTGCCGTTATTCTAACATTGGTGTTTGCTTTTATTATTTGTGCTTTAATCGTCAGTGTCATTATTCCAAAATTGATTGAAAGCTTCGGCATGCTGTTTAATAATTTCAGTGTTTATTTGCAGCATACAGTAACCTATGTCAATGAAGTGTTAGAATATTTCCATATTGATTATGATGCGTCTAAATCACAGATCGTTCAATATTTAAATACCTTAAGATGGGATGATATCTTAAAAAACAGTGCAAAATGGCTAGGGGTTGGTGCGAGCAGTGTAATCAATACCTCAGTTAATTTTATCGGATCATTTGGAACTTGGTTTACAGCCTTTATGATCAGCTTATATCTGCTGAATTCAAAAGAAGAATACATCATTCAATTAAAAAAGGTGATTGTCGCGATTTTCAGAGACCGCCCGGCTCAGTATATTTTTCGTATCGGTAAAAAAGCCAATGCGATCTTTGCCGGATTTATTGGAGGACAATTGGTAGAAGCCGTAATTTTAGGCGTTCTCTGCTATATTGGGATGCTGATTTTCCGTTTCCCATTCCCGGAATTGATTTCAGCGATCGTTGCTTTGACAAGCTTAGTGCCAATGTTTGGGGCGATGTTTGGAATGGCATTTGGCTGTTTGCTGATCTTTGCGATTAATCCGATTCAATCAATCTGGTTCATTGTCTATTTCCAAATCCTGCAGCAGTTTGAAGGAAATGTCATTTATCCTCGTGTGGTTGGCGGATCAGTGGGAATTTCGGGTATCTATGTATTGTTATCTTTAATCATTTTCGGTGGTCTCTTTGGACTGATTGGAATGTTAGTGGCTGTGCCGCTGACCGCATTGCTTTATTCAATGACAAGCGAATTTGTTCACGAACAGCTTAAAAAGAAGCGTGCTTATGTAGATGAAACCGATTATTATATTTTACCTGAAGAAGAAACTGAAACAGAATGATAAGCTTTATTATCGTATAATAGCGTAAAATGGATATCTTAATAGGTATCCATTTTAATTTCGTTTTAATACGTGTAATCAAGTACTGCAAATATTTCGTTTAATACCTTGCAGTTTAGAACCCATAAATGTAAATTGAATAATCCACCTGCTTCAAAGTATAAGTCTTCATCAACCAGCTTGATACTTCCTCCATTTTATATGATCGATGTCTCTAAGCCTTCTTAATATCAGGCTAACGTTCATCACGATGATAGGGAACCTGATCACAGGTTTCAATCATAAAGTTCAATAATTCTTCTTTCATTTCTGTAATGATTTTTTGATATCGTTCTTCCTGAATCTGATTATTTAATTCGAAAGGATCCAGTGTTAAATCATAAAACTCATCTAACTCATACAAACGTTTTACGTATTTATACTTATGGCTGCGGATCATGACCGCTTTGGTATGCTGCGGCATTTTCATTTGTTCACTGGTTCTTGGCCAGTAAAGATGGTCTTTAGGATGCCCGCCATCCATACAGTGTGTTTCATCCTCTCTTCGTCCACCCTCACAATAAACATAGCGACGATGCTCTTTGATTGTAGTAAACTGTGAGCAAAGAGATCTTCCAAATTGTGGATAGGATAAAGGCATCATGGCGATTTCGCTGATCGTTTGCGGAATATCTGTAAGTTCAACTAAAGCAGTACGTATCCCAGGTTTTACCTCCATAGATTTAGGTGGCTTAATAACCAAAGGAACTTTTGTCAGTACATCTTCAAAGGTATTCTGATTGATTTCCGCAATGCCATAATCTCCTGCATAATCTCCATGATCACTAAACAAAAATATAGCCGTATCATCATAAGCCTGCTTTTGTCTGAATGCTTCTATCACCTTGCCAAAGTTCTCGTCTACATGATGTACCATTGCCAGATAGGTTTTCTTGATAGCCAACAATTCTTCCTTAGACCAATGATAAAGCTGATAATTTTCCCGCATGCCCTGCATAATACTTGGCTTTAACGCTGCCTGCGATGGCGTTAGTGTCACCATTGGTGATAGCTTTTCTTGATCGATGACAGCATCATCCTCTTTTGTACAGGCATAAAACGGATGGGGCAGGGTTAATGAGAGATACATACATAACGGCGCATCCCCCTCATAATTTTCTAAATATTCAATAGCATCTTTTATTTGTGCATCCTCCGCTCCCATAAAACCTATCGCAAAAGGATTCGTGTCATCAACAATCCCCTGATAAAAACTATAATAATTCTTTCCATTTTGTGTATGCCGACTAGCTTCCTTCGCATTCGCAGCTTCAATCGCCATCTGCTGTGTTACTCCTTGTAAAATTGGACGATAGCCTTTTTTAATTGGCACTCCCTGAGCAATACAGCCTAATTCACTATAAGCATCACTGCGGTCATCGCAATATAAAGACAAGTCGACTTCTTCTTTAAAGACATCATTTTTACCGCCAAAGTAAACATGATATCCATTCTTTTTTAATTCCTTCAACAAATTATCATCTTGTGCAGACATTAAATGATGCATCGTACGAAAACCATTCACATGCGGGTAATTACCGGATAAAAAGCTGCATCTGCTGGGAACGCAGACCGGATTTTGACAGAACGCATTTGAAAAAGAAACTGCGTCAGCATTGACCAGCGCATCAATATTGGGGGTAGCAGATGCCTCGTTTCCTAGATGATGTACTGCTTCACTGCGAAAATGATCACTTACAAATATTAATAAATTAGGGCGCTTATTTTCCATTATGTTTATCCTCCTTGTACCTATTTATTCAGCTATTAAAATGATCTTACCATCTTCAGTCTATTCTTATTTGAAACTTATTTCAATTCATTTTCATATTTTTGATATTTTTATCAATAAGCAAGTGATTTAACAAAAAAAGAAGCAATCAAAGCTTTGTAATGATTCCCTCTTTATTTAACAGATATTTTTTTATAAATATTGATTAGGCAAAAAGCTATGATGATCGTATATCCTTCTAACCAATAATAGGTATACGGAATCCTTAAAAAGAAGATCGAAGCAATTAAAAGTATCATTAGTCCACCCAATGTCAATGGTAATAACAGCTGATTTCCTTGATCCTTGCTTTCTATACAATGGCAAAGAAAAATAGCTAAGCTTGGTAATACAGTCTGAATTAAAATTTTAATGATAAAATAGACTTTAAAATAATCACCAAATAAAGCATCCTTTGCCCATATACTGCTGTCATAATAATTAAATAGTCCTAAACTAAACAGCAATCCAAACACAATGACAGAAAATAAGATTTTATTCTTTCTATCCATTTTAATTCCCTCCTCATCTTGTATTTGATATGAATGACAGTGCAACCTAAAAATCATCTCTTTAGTCGTATACATAAGTAGATGTCACTATATTAAACTACCACTATTTTTTGATCCTTCTCACCTAAAGAATACCATTCTTTTTTAAGAATAAGATTTAATTTCTTTATTCTAAATTAGTGAGAACTATATTCTTTCGAATGTTATAATTGAATAAATAGAGTAGAAAACAAAGAAACAGATAATAAAAAAAAGATTAAATGAGAGGTTAATTTCATTTAATCATTTTTTATATTAACGTTTTTTCTTCTTTTTATGACGTTCTTTTTTACGGTTCCCCTGTACAACTGGGGCTTTTTTTGGTTTTCCGCTCATCATTCCCGTCATTGGATTCATACGCGTCATGTTTTCCATCATGGCTTTTGATTGTTCAAACTTCTTCAATAAACGGTTAATGTCGGCAACCTGCATCCCACATCCACTGGCAATACGAAGCTTGCGTTTTGCGTTCAGCACGGAAGGATCACGGCGTTCGTCTTTGGTCATCGAATTGATAATGGCTTCTGTTTTGACCATTTCCTTTTTCGCATCTTCATCATTGACATTGGGAATCGCTCCATTCATGCCCGGAATCATCTTTAATATACCAGAGATCGGCCCCAATTTTTGAACCTGTTTCAATTGGTCGAGCATATCGTCTAGTCCGAACTGTCCTGAGGTTAAACGATCCAAAGATTTTTTAGCGCTCTTTTCATCAATAACATCCTGTGCTTTTTCGATCAGCGACATGACATCTCCCATACCTAAGATACGGTCAGCCATACGTTCAGGATAGAATAAGTCTAAGGCATCTAATTTTTCACCGGTACCGATAAACTTGATTGGCACTTGAGTAATGTGACGAATAGATAAAGCACCACCACCACGGGCATCCCCATCTAATTTGGTTAACACAGCCCCGGTAATGGATAATTTTTCATTAAAGCTGCTTGCCACATTCACGATATCCTGTCCGGTCAAAGCATCGACAACTAACAAGATTTCATCCGGATGGGCAATCTCTTTAATATGAAGCAATTCATCCATCAGCAGTTCATCGATATGTAAACGTCCGGCAGTATCGATTAAAATAACATCATGGTTATTTTCTTTTGCGTACTCCATTGCTTCGCTTACGATCTGTTCCGGTTTTACTTCTGTCCCTTTAGAAAAGACAGGAACATCTAATGAACGTCCCAATGTTTCTAACTGATCGATTGCGGCTGGACGATAAATATCGGCAGCGACTAATAACGGACTTTTCTTGTATTTTTTACGAATCAGATTAGCAATCTTACCACCGGTTGTTGTTTTCCCGGCCCCTTGAAGTCCGACCATCATAATGACTGTTGGCTTCTTGGTAAAATTGATTTCAGATACTTCTGTTCCTAATAATTCCACTAATTCATCATGTACGATTTTAACGACCATCTGTCCCGGTGTTAAAGATCCCATGACATCTTGTCCTAACGCTTTTTCTTTGACGTTTTGGATAAAACTTTTAACGACTTTAAAGTTAACATCGGCTTCTAATAATGCTAAGCGAATCTCGCGAAGCATCTCGTCCATATTTTCTTCAGTTAATGAACTTTGGCCACGAATTTTCTTGATGGAACTTTGCAAACGTTCCGATAATGATTCAAATGCCATAATAGCCTCCTAAATATTTTTGATTTTTTCCAGATAAGTATAAAGCTTATCATGATCTTCTGCTTCAAATGCTTCAATCTGGTCAATGAGTTGTAATCTTTTTTGATGCTTCTCCAATAAGCCTAATTTTTTTTCATAGCTTTCTAATAAAGCAATCGCTCTTTTAAGATTGTCATAGACTGCATTGCGTGAAACTTCCATTTCATCAGCAATTTCCGCTAAAGAAAGATCTTCATCATAATAGAGCGTCAAATAGCTTAATTGTTTATCAGTCAACAACTGACCGTACATATCCATCAATAAATTAACACGCTGTGTTTTTTCTAATGAGTCCATGTTATTCTCCCATCAGATTTTTACATAAACCATAGACATATTGTTCTAGGTCAAAGGCCTGGAGATCATCCATTTTTTCTCCTAAGCCAATGAATTTAACCGGTATATTCAGGGCATCTTTAATCGAAAGAACGATACCTCCTTTAGCGGTTCCATCCATCTTAGTTAAAACAATGCCGGTAATCTCTGTAATTTTAGCAAATTCTGTTGCTTGTGATACTCCGTTTTGTCCGGTTGTCGCATCTACGACTAATAAAGTTTCATGTGGTCCATCAGGAATTTCACGTTTAATGATACGATTCATTTTTTCTAATTCGTTCATTAAATTGACCTTATTTTGCAAACGTCCGGCAGTATCAATAATCAGCACATCGGCCTTTTTTTCTTTTGCCTGCTTAATGCCATCGAATACTGCGGCAGAAGGATCTCCGCCTTCCTTGCCTTCAATGATTTCAACATCTAAGCGTCTTGCCCATTCGGCTAGCTGATCAATAGCACCCGCTCTGAACGTATCCCCTGCCACCAACATGACGTTTCTTCCTTCATCTTTCATTCGATGTGCCAGCTTGGCAATGGTGGTTGTCTTACCCGCACCATTGACTCCTACCATCAAGATGACTGTTAAGGCATTCTCCTGATAATTGATCGTGTTGGTCATTACACTGTCATTAGCATAGATCACAAACATCTTATCAATGATGATCTCATTGATATCTTTAGGATCGGTAATGCCTTGCAAGCGGACTTCTTTTTTAATCTCATCCACTATTTTCATGACCATGTTGACTCCAACATCACTCATAATTAAGATATTTTCCAATTCTTCAAAATAATCATCGTCAATTTCTCTGAAACGTGCCGCTAACTGATTGATACGGTCTGAAAAACTGGCATTTGATTTATCTAACCCCGCAACATATTTTTCATTTTGTTTAGCTGATTTTCCAACGATCTTCTCTTTTACTTTACTAAAAAATCCCATCTGTCGTCCTCCTAGTTCACTGTTTCAGCGACATCTTCAAATTTAACACTGATTAGCTTTGTAACTCCTTTTTGCTGCATGGTTGCCCCATACAGGATATCACACTGCTCCATTGTTCCCGGTCTGTGTGTCACAACGATAAATTGTGTTTTCCCGGCAAATTCCTTTAAATATTTAGCGAAACGTTCTACATTGGCTTGATCCAATGCCGCCTCCACTTCATCTAAGATGCACATTGGCACCGGACGCACCTTTAAAATCGCAAATAAACATGAAATAGCGATTAAAGCCTTTTCTCCACCGGAGAAAAGTGATATGTTCTGTACCGATTTTCCCGGCGGCTGAACATCAATATCGACTCCGGTTTCCAAAATGTTATCCGGATCCGTATATTTCAGCAAGGCTCGTCCCCCACCCATTAACGCTCTAAAAACTTCATTAAATTCTTCATTAATTCGATGGAAAGTTTCATCAAATCGAGTAACCATTACATGATCCATCTCATCAATCGCTTTCAGCAAGCCGTTTTGTGCCTCTAATAAATCAATACGCTGTGTATTTAAATGCTCATAGCGTTCATTCACACTCTTGTATTCTTCTATAGCATCTAAGTTGATATTGCCTAATCGCTTAATTTCTGTTTTCAAAGCAAACACTTCACTGCGGGCTTCTTCATTATACACTTTATTGCCGTAATTTTCGCTTGCATATTCAAATGTCATTTTATATTCTTCATTTAAATAAGCCAGTTTACTGCTTAGCTGTGACTCGACTTTCGTAAATTCAACACGTTCATTCATCAGTTTTGATTTTACATCTGCCATCGCTTTACGAATCTGACGCAATTCTTCTTCCAAGGCTTCATTATCATTGACATAGCCCATACGGCTTTCACGCTTCGCTTTGATGGATTCTGTTAAATCATCACGCTTTTGAATCGCCGCATTTAACTGTTTAACGACATCATTTTCAGTTTCATCATTCATAATCTGATTTACTTCCAATTTTTCGTTAGACAGAGTTTCATATTGTGCCTTCAAACTTTTAAACTGAGCTAATTTAGATGAAACCTCTTCTTCTAAACGAGCAAAGGAAATCTTCTTTTGAAGCAGCTCATTACTGTATTCACGACTGCTTAAATCTAATTCATTGATCTGTGTTTTAAGATGAATCACATTGCTTTCTAAAGAAGTCATTTCGCTTTGAATGTCTTCCATCTCTTTTTTATGTGAATAACTGTTTTGCTGCTGACGGTTTTGTCCTCCGGTCATCGATCCACCGACATTCACTACATCTCCGTTAATCGTGACGATCTTATAGCGATAATATAAACTATTCGCTAATGCATTGGCTGTCTCCATGCTGTCTACAATCAGAGTATTCCCCAATTGATTCGCAATAACCGTTGCATATTTAGGTTCATACTCTACAAATTCACTGGCAATGCCCAAAAATCCTTTGGTATTTTTAGCTACTAATAAATGGTCTTCTCGCACCGTACGTTTAGATAAGGCATCAATAGGTAAAAAGGTAGCACGTCCGGCTTTATTCTTCTTTAAATACGCAATAGCTGTTCTGGCACTGTTTTGATTTTCAGTTAAAACAAACTGGGTTGCAGCTCCTAAGGCTGTTCCGATTGCCTGCTCATAGCCAGCTTTGGGTGTCACCATCTTTTCTAAGACAGAGATAACACCATTGATGGAAGAAGATAAAATCGTTTTTACCCCATACTGATAGTTACTGTGATTTTGCTGCTGTTCTTTTAAAAGCATCTGCTTTGTTTTTAGGGTATTATATTTTGAATTCTGCTGTTCATGCAGCTGACGCAGTCCTTCCATTTTCTTATTGACGGACTGGCGTGTTGCTTCCAGCTCATCGATTTCTTTTTGCGACTGATCATAGCGCTCTACACGGTTATTGTACTCGCTTAATATATCCCCCAGCATCTGCTTTAATGAGGTAATCTTATGCTCCAGATCTGCCCCGGATTGATTTTCAATAATATGCTTGCGTTTTTCATCGATCTGCACTTTACTGGTGGATAGCTGATTGACTTCTTCCATCGCCTGCATTAAGGCAACCTGCATTTCATCAACCTCTTTATCCAGCATCACCATCTTATTTTTCTTTGTTTCCAAAACAGCTTCTTTAGATGCTAAATCACCACTATATTCTTGATCAAAGCGTTCTAAAGATGCAATCGATGCTTTTAACTGATCCAATTTATCTTTTAATTCTTTTGATTCAAAAACGATCAAACCAATCTCTATATCTTCCAGTTGTTTCCTTAAAGCTAAATACTGTTCTGCTTTTTCTTTTTGCTTTTTCAAGGGAATGATCTGTTTTTCAAGTTCATTGACAATATCGCTGATACGACTCAGATTATCATTTGTTTTTTCTAATCGCTTTAAAGATTCGATCTTTCTTTTTTTATACTTTGCAACCCCAGCCGCTTCTTCAAACATTGATCGACGATCTTCCGGCTTAGAATCGGCAAAGCTGGAAATGTTTCCCTGAGAGATCATGGATAGAGAATCACGCCCTAATCCGGTATCCATCATTAAATCAATGATGTCTTTTAAACGGCAGGGCTGTTTATTTAATAAATACTCCCCTTCATTATTATGACGGTAGATTCTTCTGGTAATTTCAATTTCCTGATAATCGTTGTCAATATAACGATCAGCATTATCAAAAACGAGGGTAACCTCTGCCACATTTTGTGGTTTACGATCCTGTGAACCGGCAAAGATGACATCGATCATCGAAGTTCCACGTAATGATTTGACTGACTGTTCGCCTAGTACCCAGCGAATGGCATCGGTAATATTGCTTTTCCCGCAGCCATTGGGACCGATGATTCCGGTAATCCCCTGTTGGAATTCTAGATTGACACGATCAGCAAATGATTTGAAACCATGTAGTTCGATTCTTTTTAAATACATATGCTCACCCCTTGTCTCAGTATATTATTATATAATAAATGACTTTAAAAATAAAGAAAGAAAAATAGAGGAGCTTCCTCTATCCTTCTTTACGATATGATTTAAAGACTTCTTTTAAAGCGTTGTTTCTTTCATATGGGAGATTCACATAAAATTCTGAACCGACATCTTTTTGGGATTTCACCTTAATCGTTCCAAAATGAAGATCCACGATGCTTTTGACAATCGCTAAGCCTAATCCGTTTCCTCCCACACTGCGAGCTTTATCTTCACGATAAAAGCGTTCAAAAATATGTCGCTGTGCTTCTTCGTCCATGCCGATTCCGGTATCACTGATCATGACTTCAACATCTTTACTGTTGCGTTTTAAATTCACGGAAATATAGCCGCCTTCATTCGTATATTTAATCGCATTATTCAACAAGTTGATCCACACCTGCTCCAAACGGTTCTGATCCCCGCTGATCATAATGTCTTTTTTAGGAATATTGACATCGATTTCAATATCCTTCTGCTTAGCAAATTCTTCTAAAGAAGAGATCACACGATGCAGTTGCTCAGTCAGCGAATAGTTTTCAACATTTAAGGTAATGTCTTCTCCATCCAGCAGCGTCAGCTGCAGCATGTTTTTACTTAGCTGTGATAAACGTCGGCTCTCAAACAAGATAATATCTGTATATTTTTCTCTTTGTTCAGGCGGTAAATCCTCATTTTTTAATATGGTCGCAAACCCGTTGATCGACGTTAAAGGAGTTTGAAATTCATGGGAAACATCGGAAATAAACTGCTGACGGGTTTGTTCGGTTTTCCCCAGCTGCTGTGCCATCAGGTTAAAGCTTTTATTTAATCGTCCAATCTCGTCATTGCCGACATAATTAACACTGACTTTGTAATTTCCTTTTGCTAACTCCTGAGTAGCACGAGTCAAACGAGTAATCGGTTTAACAATAATATCCGCAATAATCAAGAAGACAACACTTCCCACGATAAAAATAAAGCCAACTGCCAATAATGCAGAATGTTTAAAAATGTTCTCCTGCTGAGAGATATTTTTCTGTACAAACAAGGTATACTGTGTTCCGTCGATTTCAAAATGGGTTCCTACCGTTTGAAAGAAGGAATTTCGCATATCGATGTAGCCATCTTTTTTTTCTTTCAAATTAGAGATCGCCTCATCTAATTTATCCGGCTTCTTAAACTGTCCATAGACAATCTCCGAATCATCATGGCTGACTAGGATTGCCACGTTCAAAGATTCGGAAATATTAGTAAGTACCTGTCCCACCTGATCATCTTCGACATAAGTCATTTGATTCAAGATCAGTCGTGTGGCATCCTGCAACTCCACTCGGGTAAATTCAGATAACTCCTCTGAGTTATTTTTAAGAACAAAATAGCCGGCAAAGGAGAAACTTATCAGAATACTGACAAGAAATCCAAGAATCAGTTTTCCATAAATGGATTTCATCGCCTACTGTGCTTCCACTTCTACTTTATAACCCAGTCCACGTACCGTTACTACTTTAAAATCATCGATATGTCCTAAATTTTCACGAATTCTTTTAATATGAACATCAACGGTACGATCAAATCCATCATAATCCATGCCCCAAATCCTTTCGATCAGCTGTTCACGAGAGAATATCTGATTGGGATTTTTAGCTAGTTCAAACACCAATTCAAATTGCTTTAACGGTAAATGAATTACTTCTCCTTTATAATGAATCTCATATTTATCCCCATCTAGTGTCGTATTGCCAATCGTAATGATATTTTGTGCATTGACACTATATCTTTTTAAAATAGTTTTGACACGTGCCATTAATTCAGGTGCATCAAAAGGCTTTACCACGTAATCATCAATACCCAAATCAAACCCTTTTAATTTATCTTCGGATGTCCCTTTTGCCGTCAGCATAATCGCTGGGATATCACGAATTTCTTTCATTTCTTTTACAAATTCATAGCCATCCATGATCGGCATCATGACATCGACAATAGCCAAGTCAATAAACTCATTCTCTACGATTTCCAAAGCCTCTTCGCCATTGCTTGCTTCCCTTATCTCATAGCCTTCTTTATTCAGATAAAACTTGATTAATTCACGAATATGAATTTCATCATCTACCACAAGTATTTTTGTCTTCATATATTGCCTCCACATATTCTTTCATTACTATAACTGATTTTTTTGAACTTTATATGACTATTATACTAAGAAAAAAGATTGTAAACAATTACAATCTCAATCTCTTTTCATTTGTTCCTCAATGGCTTCAATCAATTTAGGCAAATCATCAATCGAATCCAAAGTCGCTCCACTCGCCAGCTGATGTCCGCCGCCATTAAATTGTTCAGCGACTTTATTCACTGATACATCACGGCTTCTCAAACTGACACGCCAGTTATTCGCTTCTGAGTTTTGAGTAATTGCCATCCATACCCGAAACTCCTGAATATTTGACAGCATATTCACATAATCAGAACCGCGTTCACGGGTAATACCTAATTCATCTAAATCTGCCTGATTTAGTGTATAGTAAGCAATGCCGCTGGCAGTTGACTCATAACGATTCAAGATAAAGCGATTGATACGCAGATCAATTTCTTTACGCAGGTACATTCTTTGATAAATATTTTCCATATCAATGCCACAATCCAGCAAATAAGCACCGGCTTTTAATGTGCTTCCATCAGTGCTGCGGAATAGAAAGCGATTGGAGTCGGCAATCATTCCAAAATATAAGCAAGTGGCTGCCTGACAATCCATCGGTTCTTTAAAATAAGCCTGATACAATTCCGTGACAATTTGTGAAGTCGAGGATTTAGTCGGCTCCTCTATGTTTATATCACCAAATGAATCAACGATCAAATGATGGTCAATTTTAATTCTGCCTGCACATTGTGCATAATCTTCTCCATCAATCCGCTCATGATTGGCGGTATCTAAAACAATCGCCAAAGCATCACTGACATCTTCAAAGCTATCCCATATATAATCTTCTTCTAATTTCGTCAGAAGGTCTTCATTTCTTTGTCCTTTCAGCATGATCTTGATTTGAGGAAAATGCTGACGCAGAATATGAGCCATCCCTAATTGTGAGCCATACGCATCAAAATCGGGATTGACATGACGATACAGACATACTTTTTGATAAGTCTTAATAGTTTCAAAAATACTCATCCTTATTCTCCTTCATTAATGCCAAGTAAACGCACCGTATCACGAACGATCACTAATTCTTCGTTAGTTGGCACCACCATGACCTCTACCTGTGATGACGGTAAAGAAATGACACGGCTTTCATCAGAACGCTGATTATTTAACGCTACATCGATGTGGCAGCCTAATGCTCTTGCGACATCATCGATGATCAGTGCTCTTAAATAAGGTACGTTTTCGCCGATTCCGGCTGTAAAGGCAATGACATCGACACCGCCTAATTCCATCACATAGCTGCCAATATATTTTGAGACATTTCTTGCATAAAGTAATCCGGTCAATAATGCCCGTTCATTTCCTTCTTTAAACAAGGCTTGTTCAACATCACGTGAATCTGATGAGATACCGGACACTCCCAGCATTCCTGATTTTTTATTGTAAATATCCAACACTTCCTGAGCCGTTTTATTCAGCTTTTTGCATAAGTAAGGCATGATCGATGGATCCACATCACCGCTGCGTGTTCCCATCATGACTCCAGCTAAAGGTGTAAAGCCCATTGAGGTATCGATGCATTTCCCATCTTCGACGGCAGAAATACTTGCCCCATTTCCTAAATGACACACAATAATACGTGAACGCTTTGGATTACCTAAATGTGCAATCACCTGCTGTGAAACATATTGATGACTTAATCCATGAGCCCCATATTTTCGTACACCTAAATCAGTATAGTATTCATATGGCAGTGCATATAAATAACGTTCTTTATCCAATGTTTGATGAAAAGCGGTATCAAACGCAAAAACATGACGACTGTTAGGCAATGCTTCTTTAAAAGCACGATATCCGATTAGATGCGCCGGATTATGTAATGGCGCCAGTTCGCACAGTTCTTCTACTTTGCTGACAACATCCTCATCAACAATAACAGACTGATTGAAATATTCTCCGCCATGGACAATACGATGTCCGCAGGCTTCAATTTCATCTAATGAATCGATGATATGATAATCCAATAATACTTTTAAGATAAAATCGACACCTTCTTTATGTGTTGGGAAAACATCTTGAATAACTTCCTTTTTACCATTGTATTTAATAACAGCCTGTCCGCTCTCCAAACCAATTCTTTCAACATTTCCCTGAACCAGCACTTCATATCCAGGCATTTTATAAAGCTGAAATTTTAAAGACGAACTTCCGGCATTGACTGCAATGATCATTGACATAATTTTTCCTCCAATTCCCAATATACGTTTATTATCAACGAAACCATGTGATAAATAAGCTTTTTTTATAATTCTGAAAACAATTTTTTGCCCTCATTATTCATTCTAACGGAGTTTTCAAAATATTTCAATGAATTCGACTATAACCGCTTTCAAAAATAGAAACTAATTTTATTTTTTATATAAAAGTTAGCAGCTTAATTAGATAAACCTAGGTTAAACCGCATAAAATATCATGAATGTTTAAAAATAAGAGGATAAAATAGAATGAGGAATAAAGCTTGATAAAGACAAAGAGGAATAAGCATAGGAGTAAAGTAGGCGTAATTTAAATTAAAAAGAAAAATAGAGCACTCAAGAGTGCCCTATTTCATCATTAGTTTTGAGAAGATCCTTTAATTTGGTTTTGTCCCATTTGAACTAAACGTTTAGTGATTTCTCCACCAACTGAACCGTTAGCTCTAGCAGTAGTATCAGCACCTAATGTAACACCAAATTCGTTAGCGATTTCGTATTTCATTTGATCGATAGCATTTTTAGCTCCAGGAACTACTAATTTGTTAGTACTTGAGTTATTTGAATTCATATATCTCACCTTCCTTTCAAGATTATTGTGTAACTGTTTTAATTTTATATACTTATTTTTTTTAATTTATGTTAAAATATTTTAAAAGGCGGTGTCACCATGTTTCATATCATCATTATAGTACTATTAAAAATTATTACATTTGGGATTTATTTCTTTGATTATTCAAAGACCAAAAAACTATTAAAACAAGATCGTACGATCAAACGTGTTTTATCCCTTCCGCAAAAATTGGAAGTTTATCTTTTTAATATCTACGTGGTTCTTCAATTCCTGATTCCTTTATCTGTTGTGAATGAATCGATCTCAACATTGATTCATGTGGCTGGATTAATTTTAACCTATTGGCATTTGAATCGCTGGGTTTTTGTTTCAAAAAAATCAGTTATCTGCCGTGATGAATTTATTCGTGTGAAAAACATTCAGAAAGCAAGCTATGAAAAACATCGATTAACTTTCAAAGTTGGAAGTCGTCAATATAAAATCTTATTTCCATTAGTCACTAAAGAACATCTTGAAAAAACAATTATATAAAAAGAAAGGAAGATGTAAATGGATTTTACGATTGCTTATCCAAAAATGGATGACATCAAAACAGCTCTCTTTATTCAGCCGCATCCGGATGATAATGAAATCGGTGCCGGCGGAACAATGGCTTATTTAGTGAAAAAAGGAGTCAAAGTCTATGGACTGACAGTCACTCAAGGACGCGGCGGTTCAAATGATCCGGCAATCACTCCGGAAATGCTGGGAGAGATTCGTCAAAAAGAAGCACAGGCAGCAATGGATATTACAGGCACTATTAATTTAGGGGATCTTGGTTATCATGATCAAAATCCTGCTACCCATGAACAATTAGTTAAAGATTTTGTCAGAGTAATACGTGAAGTCAAGCCGGATGCCATTTTCACAGTTGATCCGGATTTGCCCAATGAAATGCATCCGGTACATATTCAAACCGGTAAAGCACTTTGTGAAGCATTCATGCGCTGCGGTCAGCCTTATTATCCTTATGAAGATAATCGCCCGCATCCCGATGCGTTTTCTGTAAAGATCATCGGTTTCTATTTTACCAGCGATGACAACACAACCGTGGATATCACGGATTATATTGAAACAAAGATGGAAGCGATTCGCGCTCACCAATCGCAGATGGACGAACAGCAGATACAGATGTTTTATTCGTTATTTGAAATGATGGCTTATAACACTTCCTATAAATATGCGGAACGTTTTAAGCTTTTAGATGCTACATTGACACATTGTTTTGCCATTCCAAAAGAGTTAAAAGCAAAATTAAATGAAAAATAACTGCCTTCTTTATTATGGCAGTTTTTTTATTCAATAGTATGAAAGCGCTTTACTAAAAAATGAGATATGATAAAATAAAACTATAGATAGACCTTATTCAAAGGAGCGTGATAACATGAGAGTTTATCATTCAAATGAAATTGGAAATGTCGTTGTTTTAGGTCATAGCGGCAGCGGAAAGACATGTATTATAGAATCGATGGCCTACCGTGCCGGAAGCATCAGCAAAATTGGGAGAATTGCTGATGGTAATACACTCAGTGATTATGACAACGAAGAAATCAAACGTAAAATATCCATCAATACCACCGTTGTTCCGCTGGAATGGGAAAACTGCAAGATCAACTTATTAGATACACCGGGAAACATTGATTTTGTATCTGAAATCAATCAAGCCATTCGTGCCGCTGAATCTGCTTTGATTATAGTTCCTGCCAGCAAAGGCATTAATGTTGGGACAATTCAAGCAATGAATAAAACAAAAGGAATGCCGAAAATGATATTTATCAATGGCTTAGATGATCCCAACAGTGCCTACCAACAAAAGCTGACAGAATTAAAAGAAACATTTGGAAAAGCGATTGCGCCTATTCAGGTTCCGATCATGGAAGATCATAAGATGGTGGGTTATGTCAATGTCGCTAAAATGGAAGGACGTCGTTTCCAAGGTGATCATACCATTCCTTCAGATATTCCCGAAGATATGTGGGATGAGGTAAATCCGATTAAAGAAATGATTGATGAAGCGGTTGCCAATTCAAGCGATGCATTATTAGAAAAATATTTTAATGGGGAGCCTTTCAGCAAAGAAGAAATTTCTTGGGCATTACGTCAAGGTGTGATGAATAATACAATTATTCCGGTATTGTGCGGAACAGAGACGATCGGGATTCAAATCATCTTAAATTCAATCGTTGCCTTTTTCCCATCAGCTGCCGATACTTGTAATTCCTTTATTGTTAATAATCTTGAAACCAGTGAACAGGATATCATTGGCTATAACGAAAGTTTGGCACCTTCTGCTTTTGTTTTTAAAACGATTGCAGATCCGTTTGTTGGGCGTATCTCACTTATTAAGATTTGTACAGGAACGCTTAAAAGCGGCATGACTCTTTATAACAGCAATAAAAAAGAAGCGGAAAAATTAAATAAGCTCTTTATTATGAAGGGAAAAGAATTGATTGAAACCTCAGAGCTGAATGCCGGCGATATCGGGGCATTGACTAAACTGCAGTATACACAGACAAACGATACACTTTGTACTTTAGATTATCGCGTTGCTTATGAACCGATTGAATTCCCTACGCCTTATTATTCTAAAGCGATTCGTCCTGTAGGCAAAGATAATGAAGAAAAGATAGCCAATGCCATTCATCGCTTGTTAGAAGAAGATCAGACACTGCGTTTTGAAACTAATCCTGAAACAAAACAACAGCTGATTTACGGAATGGGAGATCAACATTTAGATATTATCGTATCTAAACTAAAGAGTAAATTTAAAATTGATGTTGCCTTAGGAGATGTCATCATTCCTTATCGTGAAACGATTCGTTCGACGATTACTCAGCGTGCTAAATATAAAAAGCAGTCCGGTGGTCATGGACAATATGGAGATGTTGAGATTACGTTTGAACCTTCTCTTCAATTAAATACACCATATATCTTTGAAGAAAAAATTGTTGGCGGAGCAGTACCGAGAGCCTACTTCCCAGCGGTTGAAAAGGGATTGGCAGAAAGTGTAAAAGAAGGCGTGCTGGCTGGATATCCGGTCATCGGCATTAAAGCAACACTCATTGATGGGACTTATCATAATGTGGATTCTTCTGAATTAGCCTTTAAAACAGCTACCAGCATGGCATTTAAAGAAGCAATGGCAAAAGCAAAGCCGGCGTTATTAGAACCCTTTGTCAAAATGACAATTACCGCAGATGAAAAATACACCGGTGATATTATGAGTGACATTAATAAGAAACGCGGACGTGTTGGCAACATTGATCATCAAGAGGGAAATGTTAGGATTGAAGCAGAAGTGCCGCAAAATGAAATCATGGAATATGCGATTGATCTTAAAGCAATGACACAAGGACAAGGAACATTTGAAATGGAATTTCTTGGTTACGAAATCGCTCCTGAAGCTGTTCAAAAACGTGTCATTGAACAAAGTAAAAAGTAAATTTTGAATGAAACCGGTATCTTAATGCCGGTTTTTTGTTAATTACAAAAAATTTACTTTTTCTCTTTATTTATATCCTCCTTTTTAGTAAAATGAAAAACAAGGGGGATGAATTATGAAATATATCGAACGCGTTTTAAAAGAAGTCAAAGAAAAAAACAGCCATGAGCCGGAATTCAGCCAAGCTGTAGAGGAAGTGCTGGAATGCCTGACACCTGTCATTGAAGCACATCCGGAATATGAAAAACTCGCTATTTTAGAAAGAATCGTTGAACCGGAAAGAGCCATCATGTTTAAGGTTCCTTGGACAGATGATCAAGGTCAAGTTCAAGTAAACCGCGGTTATCGTGTCCAATTCAATGGAGCGATTGGTCCTTATAAAGGCGGACTGCGTTTTCACCCAAGTGTAAATTTAAGCATCGTTAAATTTTTAGGCTTTGAACAGGTTTTTAAAAATTCACTTACCACATTGCCAATCGGTGGAGGTAAAGGCGGATCTGATTTTAATCCGCAAGGAAGATCAGATGCTGAAATCATGCGTTTCTGTCAAAGCTTTATGACAGAACTCTATCGTCATATCGGACCTGACATTGATGTTCCTGCCGGAGATATCGGTGTAGGCGCGCGTGAAATCGGTTATTTATATGGACAATACCGCCGCATACGCGGAGCCTTTGAAAATGGTGTACTGACTGGTAAGCCACTGCCTTATGGGGGAAGCTTGATTCGTCCCGAAGCGACCGGTTATGGAGCGATGTATTATGCACAAGAAGTGCTTAAAGAAAAAGGCGAAAGCTTCGAAGGAAAAACGATCATTCTTTCCGGTTATGGTAATGTAGCTTGGGGGGTTTGCTTAAAAGCCAAAGAATTAGGAGCAAAAGTCATTTCAATCTCCGGAAGAGACGGTTATATTTACGATCCAAACGGAATTAATACCGATGAAAAAATTAATTTCCTAGTAAAGATCAGAGAATCGAATGATGTGAAATTAGCAGATTATGCGAAAGCCTTCAATTGTGAATTCTTCCCGGGACAAAAACCTTGGGGACTTAAAGGTGATATTGCTATGCCTTGTGCTACACAAAACGAAATCGGTTTAGAAGAAGCCGAACAATTGGCAAAAAACGGTGTTCGCTATGTCATTGAAGGAGCGAATATGCCAACTCGTCCAGAAGCGATGAACTTCTTTAAAGCAAATAAAATTATTTTAGGTCCTGCAAAAGCGGCTAATGCCGGAGGTGTTGCGGTATCCGCTTTAGAAATGGCACAGAATTCAATGCGCTATAGTTGGACTTCAGAAGAAGTTGACGCAAAATTAAAACAAATCATGCAGAATATTCACGCTGCCAGCAAAGCCGCAAGTGAAAAATACGGATTAGGCTATGACCTGGTTGCCGGAGCTAATATTGCCGGATTTGAAAAAGTCGTAGCTGCCATGATCTCTCAGGGTATCTATTAATAAAAGTCAGAAGCGAAAAAGTAGACATACAGGCTGTCTACTTTTTATTGTGATCTTGTGAATGCCTAAAAAACAATGACCAAGTGAATAATTTTCTTTTTATATCACACTAATACACCTATTGTTTATTTCTATTTTTTCTCTGCGACTGGCATTTTTCAAATAATATTCTGATCCTTCAACATGTCATTTTTCATACATTCCAGTTAGCAAAATCTTTTAGTCCTATTTCATTTTATAGCCTCTATTTATTTTTCTAAAAAGTAACCACACTATTCATTAATGTGGTAATGGCTCTATATAACAAAGACATAAAACGTCCTCCATTCTTTATCATCCTAAATTCTTATTTCTTGGTTTAATATAGCCGCTGATCCAAACAACCACCCCGAAACAGCAAACCCCAATACCAATTGGCAGATTAAGCTGAGGATTAAGAGTAAGATCAAAAACACCGTGAGACAGCCATTCTACAATCGGATGAGAAAAAGCCGTAAAAATTCCAATATCGATAAGCAGAAGAGCTGACTTTAAACGCCAGCCACTAGCAAAGCTAATGATAGCTAAAGCAATCCAAACTGCGATTAAATTGATGGTTATAATTAAATAAGCTTCCCCAAGATTTATTCCGGGATCCTCAGTATATTTTACTGTAAAAACCAATATATAGATGAGGATCGAAATCACCGCAAAGGATTTCATTAGCTTATAACGCTTAAATTTAAATGGCAGATGCGTGCAGCTGAAAGCGATCAATAATGCAATCAGTACAAGCCATGACCACGATAAAGTTCGATCGATGGCATAATTGACAATAAAACAAATCATTGCAGTAAGTCCATAAAGAAGCCCTAGCATAAATTGACTATATTGAATACCTTTCTTTATCTTTTCAAGAAATTTCTGCTCTTCCTTTGTTTTCATATCATCTGCTGCCATGATAAATTCTTTTTCAGTAATATGAAGCAGATCACAAATAGAACTAATCATAGTTATATCCGGATAAGAAATACCGGTTTCCCTTAGTTAAAAATATTACTCTTGTTGATTACTCAACTTTTCCGATAAATCGGTAATATATCTCAATTTCCTGTATTCTTTCGTTATCCTCATTCGTTGTCGCTTCATGTATGAGGATTTTTTCTATCATTGCATTTAATAACGGTGCTGTCAATTCCTTTGGTATGGAATATTCCTTGATTAACTCAATCCACTTTTCAGCACCTATCATATCCTGTTCCATTTTACTTAGTTCTTCTCTTAGGCTTGTTATCTGCTGTTCCAGTTCTATCTGTTCTTTTTGGTACTTGCTGGACAACATCACAAAATTTCGCTCTGTTATCTTCTCACAAGCTCTATCTTCATACATTTTCGCAAATAAACGGTCAATCTCACTTTGTCTGTTCTCGGCTTTCTTCAATGTACTTGCCTTTTTCTTCTTTTCCCGTATTCGCTCTGCATTGCCGACTTTCTGTATCTTGTTCAATGCCTTTTCTTCGTCCTGCTGTACTGCCTTAGCCCAATATTGCAATCGTTCCAATACGGCTTGATACAGCACATCATAGCGGATATAGTGCATAGAACAATTACCTTTGCCAAACTGCCCGTAGTAACTGCAAGCATAATAACTGTATGGCGTTTTATTTGCCTTATTCGTTCCAAATCTCATAGACCAGCCACAATCCACACACTTGACAAGCCCTGCAAATATCGGCGTTGCCTTTTCCTTTGTCTGTCTGCGTCTTGATTTTATCTGCTCCTGCACACGATAGAACACTTCCTTGTCAATAATCGGCTCATGCGTGTTTTCTACTCGAAACCATTCACTTTCGGGTTTACGCACTTTCTTTTTACTCTTGAACGATACCGTAGACTGCATATTGTGGACACTGTTTCCGATATAGACTTCACTTTTCAATATCGCCTTGACATGAGCAATCGTCCACTCATAACGTTTACTTTCGGGGTTTCCCTCAAAGATATGTGCAAACGTACCATACCTTGTAAAATTCAGCCATGACGCTGTCGGAACTTTTTCTGCTCTTAACTGCTTTGTGATTTTTGCACTTCCGTAACCTTGATAGGCTAGAGAAAAGATTTTTTCAATAATCCATTTTGTTTCATCATCAATCAACAGTTTTCCTTTGATGTCAGGGTGTTTCTTATATCCTAACGGAGCATAAGCACCGTAATGAGCACCCTCCGCAAACTTTGTCTTAAATGCTGATTTGACTTTACGGCTTGTATCTCTTGCCACCCATTCATTGATGATGTTCTTAAATGGTGCAATCTCACTTTCGCCTTTTTCGCTGTCTACACCGTCATCAATCGCTATGTAGCGGACATTATGACTAGGGAAATACAATTCTGTATATTGTCCTGTCATAATATAATTTCTGCCAAGACGAGAAAGGTCTTTCGTTACAACACAGTTGATTTTTCCTGCCTCTATATCCTCAATCATTCTTTGAAAACTCGGTCTGTCAAAATTTGTTCCCGACCAGCCGTCATCAATATATTCATCAATGACATTCAAATGATGTTCTTTTGCATATAAACGCAACATACTTCTCTGTGTGATAATGCTGGAACTTTCGCCCTGTAATTCATCATCTCGGCTTAACCTAAGATAAAGTGCAGTATTGTAAATCTGTTGTTTCATTGTCAGTTATCCTCCTTTATAACTAACCCGTGTTTACAATACCTGCTTGCAAGTAAAGTATAACACGGGTACTTTTTGTCATTCAATCTATTTCTTACAACTGCACCGATTTTATGCGATTGTCTGCTTTGCTTTTTCCAGCATGACATCAGTTAGAAGTTCTTCCATTGTTTTGCCCTTTTCGGAAAAATGCTCTTTTACTACAATCTTTGTCTTTCCTCTGTTGCTAATGCCACACTTGCCATTTTTCTTTTGAATTGTTTTTACAGCATTATCAATAACACATACCCCCTTTCTGTAAAATCTTTCTAAGCAATTCAACGGCTTTTGTCATAGCCCACAGGAGTTCCACCTCTGCATAGTTCTTATGTAGCCGTACCCATTGCGTGCGACGCTCTGAACGCTCAAGCTGTGGCTGTACGGGAGTATCATTATCTGACAGCACAGGTCATGGCGATAAAAGAGGACAAGTCCTTTACAGGAACACAATAGGTTTTCGCTCGCTCTTGCAGGGGAAAGGTCGTGGCGTATTTGTTTCAACGGCTCGCTGTCTGTCAAACGTATTGAATTGCTTTATTCAGTTGTAAAAGAACGATTGAAAGAAGAAAATCGTCTTTCCTATATACCGCGTCGGAAAAGAGGGGAAACGTAACCAAAATCCAAAACTTTTTCCATTATTAGTACAAATGGAACGGTTCATTTTGGCAATCAACGGTTGATTTTCTCCTTTTTCATTACTATCTGTATAGCAAACGTCCATTTGCTAAGTTGAAATAGAAAAATTTTAACTTCTTTTCTTACACCATATAGGGACAGAAATTGTCGTTTTGCTAAGTTGATGATGAAAAAGATTATTTTTCTTCTCACACCCTAACTACCCATACAACACCGTTACTGCCAACTATGGAATGAAATATTTTCTTTGCACCATATAGGGAACGGAAACCATGAATTGTTAAGTTGAGAACAAAGTATTTTCATCTTTTCACATCAACACTCAACTGCTAATGCCTGTTTGAATACAAAATGATGATGTTTTTCCTCTTTTCATAGAACACTGTCCACTAATCACGAATTTCCGTCATTTTTTCAAAACTTTTTTCTCCTTTCACATCATATAGGGACAGCAAGACCCGATTTAATGACCTATTTTCAAAAAAAGTTTAGATTTCCTTTTCTCGCACCATATCTGTACGCAAGTAGCCGTTTTGTTGCAGATTTGATAAAAAATTTATTTTTCTTCTTTCACTTCACATAGGGAATGAAAACAGCTCTTTGCTGACTAAATCTGAAATTTTTCAATTACATTAAAAAATACCGTCATTCTCTTGTGGAACAGCGGTATCTATACGTTCTTCTATGGTTGATTTCTCTAATTGTAATAAATGTTTATGCTTGTCTTTAAGTTCTGCCTGCTCAATCATATCTTTCAGTATCGTTGTATGATTTTCTCTGTCTAATGCCTGTACCATTTTTATTGTTGGTGCAACTTGTCTTTGTAGCCAATGCAACGCTTTTTGTAAAGTGTAAGGCTCTGGCTTTGTGGTTAAGCGTATCGGCTCTCTGTTTTCCCCTACAAACCATGCCCAATCATCATTTGTTATCCATTGACTTTTTGGCTTGTCGTCCTCTCTGTCAACAAAGCGGACATAATGATTGATGATAGAAAAAGCGGTGCGTTCAGCGTCCCGATAGGTCAGTAAATCTACAACCGCATAATAGGCTCGTTCATTCTTCATGCGTATTTCAAAACGGTTCTTAATCTCCGTATCTTCAATTTCTGTGCCATTCTTGACATACTGCTCATAATTTTTCTGATAAGCACACATATATAATTCGCTACTTGTTGAACCGAGATATAAGGTTTCTCCTGTATTCTTTGGTAAATCGCTACCGCATTTTTCTGTACCGCTGTAATCTTTCTGCATACGAAAATAGGAAACACATTCGCCAGCCTTGTATTTTTCCTTTAACTTTGGAATATCCAATATTCCTGCTCGGTCATTGATAGCCAAATCAAGCCGTTTCATCACACCACCAGCTGTCATACAATCCAGCATGAAGTCATACCATGAGCGTTCCTGTGCCAGCAGATAACATTCCATTTGCCGACAGCCTTTGCCTTTCAGTTCCAATAAAACACCTAAATGCTCCTGCATGGAACACATGATATTGATGTCGCCAAGTACATATTTGCTTTCATATCCGTATTTTCCATAATCTTCATAAAGCATATAATCAGATTTCAGTTGCAATACATCACGGATAATCGCCAATGCGTCCGTAGTAGGAAAGCGGACACGAAAGTAATCAATCAATAAGAATAGTGGTTCTTGCGGATTGAAACGCTCAATCTGTTTTTCTATGACTTCTCTTAATTCGTCATTCAATGGCTGTTTCCCTTTTTCAATGCGGTTGTAATATTCACGGCTGATACCACAGGCAACAGCAAGCCTTGTTTGTGTTACTCCGTATTCCTCACGCTTTTGTCTTAATTCTTCAATAAAGTTTTTATCATTCATTTTTAAATTCCTCCAATCAAAAAAGGCAACTACCATAATTGATAATTGCCTGTCATTAAAAATCTGTATAGAAAAAGCAGTCAATCCTAAGACTAACTGCTTTGTGTGTATGGATATAAAATTGTTTCTAATCTTGAATAGGTATCCAAATTTCAATAACTGAATTATCACTATTCCAATGAAAACGATAATCGTATTTTTCAAAGTGTAGGATAATATCTTTTATAGGAATATACGATGTACTAGGAATAATTTCTTGATAAATCTTGCCATAAGTTTCATATATTTTATCCATAGCACCAATATGCTCCACAACCAAATATTTATAAGACGGTATTTCTTTATACAGAAAGCCCTCTGGGGTAATGGTTCTTTGGGGAATAGAACAGAAATAATAAAGTTTTCCATTTCTTCTTTCCATAAAAGCATATTTTACCCAATTTCCCGATTGTGAAAGATACGCTTTTTTCAAACTACTGTTAAACTTTCTCCAAAACTGTGTACTAATCTGAATATTCTTTTTTTGATAATTAGTCAGTTCTACTTCTTGCCCAATAACTGCAAATGCGTTTAATTCCTTTATAGAAAAATTTATCATTTTACCTTGTGAGCAGTGATAACGGTATAACTGTACGCATTTACCGTTATAATACAATTATCAATCGTTATATACCAGTTTTTTCCTTTTCTTGTGATTTCCGCATTAGAAAGGCTAATTTTTTCTTTGCACCATTCAATTACATTTTCTACATTCAAAGATAAGTTCTTTTTAATTCTAATAACGCCAAGTTCAGTTGTGTGAAGTCTTCCTAAGTTTTCCAGTAATTCATTTTCCATATTTTGATACCTCATTTTTCAGCAAATTTATTTGTATGTTTTATATCCCAATTATAACATTCTCATATCAGCACTACAATAAAAAATAATTAAGCACCAATAATCTTATTGAACATCTACAACCGTAAATCTTTCACACCATCAGTGTTAAACACTGAGCTGACAGCAATTACGACAGCTACCATAATTGATAATTGCCTGCACTTAAATTTCTGCAAAAGAAAACGACAATCAATTTCTTATTTTTTGAAATCAACTGTCTTTCTCATATTTACTATTCAATTTTCATAGTGATATAGGTACAATTTATATCACTACTGTAAAAATGCGGTTTTGCCTTATAAATACAGCGTTTTCCGCTTGTTAGTGTATAGTGTTTCTTGTTTTTTGTGCCCCCCTTGTTAGATAACGGGGGCTTATAAGGCTCGCTACGCTCGCCCAACCGACGAAGTGAACCAGCCCCTCGCCAGCTTTGCTGGCGTGGCGCTATGTCTTACGACCGCCACCGTGGACGGATCACTCCGTCGGTTTGCGAGATTTTGAGCGTATCTTCCACACAAACTGGGAGTTGTAATTACATTTCTAAAAAATCGAATAATCTTTTATAAAATTAAATATATATTTAGATTTCAATAACATCACCGCAAGACATATAATTCATATTATCCATTTGTTGAGATAGATAATGATATGCCTTTTCACCAGTGCAATGACAAGTATAAAATTCAATATCTTTATACTTTTGTAATTCCATTGCAATACTGTTTAACAATTCTTTTGATACTGTTTTCTTTGTAAGTGGGTTGAACAAATGAAAACCACCAATACAAAAATGTGGTTGATACTTCTCTGCTTCTTCCATGATATTTACAACACCAGAATGCCCACACCCCATAATAACTACTACTTTATTTTCTGAAATAATCAAGTTTTGTTCGTGTACAAAAGTATCTTTGCCCTTTTTATCATAAAGAGCATTATTGGCAGGAGAATAAAATTTATTTGTTTTACTTACTGTAAATAGCGATAATTCTTCATCAATTTTATAATTACCATTCAATAGTTTGATTTGCCTATTAGATTTAAGCTTACTATCAATTCCAACTGGTATTTTAAGAAATAAGGTTTTACTGTAATGTGGTTCAAAGGCTTCCTTTTGCACATAGATATTTGCCACAGAATTAATATCTAAAAATTTTTTCAATGCTCCTCCATGGTCAAAATGCCCATGAGAAATAATAACAGTATCCACTTTTGAAATATCTATATTTCTTTTCATAGCATTTTCAAATAATGTGCTATCTGAACCTAAATCAAATAGAATTTTATGTGATTTCGTTTCAATATATAAGGAAAGTCCGTGTTTTGTTTTAAGTTCTGACTTAGTCGTATTTTCAACTAATGAAGTTATTCTCATAAAATCTCCTTTACAATTCTAATTTATCGTTCTCTTTTACAAAAATTATATCACGCTAGAAACGAACAGTCATTCTTTTTCAGTTATCTAATGAAAATTTATTAGATATAGAAAAAGACACTATATTTCAAGTGCCATTCTCTTATACATCAGTATTCTGCAAGCAGGTAAACACAGGTTGTTTCTTAATATCCTTTTGTTTGGGAAACTCCTCTTTCCCACTTCGAAACAGCTGTCTCGCTAATATTTAATTGATGCGCCAGTTCTTTTTGTGTATAACGCAAAGCCTTTCTTTTTTCTGCAATAAAACTGCCGAAACTTTTTTTATCTTCCATATACAAACCTCCTGTTTGCTAGGTTATATCAAGATAAGTTTAAAAAGCACAACCGTTTCCCACTGGATAGCTAAGCTAGTTGATTTTCCCTTGAATATCAGAGGTTTTTTCGAATATAAAAATACAGTTCATTATCGAACTGTATTTTCAAATTTATGAACCGGTAGACTTATAATGCCTTAATCCTATCTTCCATAGAAGCAGACAGGGAATTAAAAATAAAAAAGCAAGAAACGGAGCGAACATATAATGAATATCCTGAGTTTTTCCAATGAGATATAAGAATGGATAGTATTGAAATAAAGCTAATGGAATGATATAAGTAAATAATTTTAACACTCCTTCACCATAAATAGAAAAAGGATATTTACCAAATTCTCTCCCACCATCCGTAAAAATATTTAGGAATTCCAGTCCTTCTGTCGTAAAGAAACATAGGGAGGCATAGATAATAAACAATCCGCTAAATACAGCAACCCCCGAGATTATCATCAGAACTAATGTAAAAATCTTATCCGCACTCCATATAATCTGACAGCGTGGGATAGCATAGGCAAAAATAATAGCAGCTTGAATAAAGCGACCGATTCTGGACAATTCAATCTTAGTTGCCAATACTTGAAAAATAATATTGCGAGGACGCACTAAAATACGATCGAATTGACCATTTCCTAAAATCGAAGAAAACCCATCAAAGCCACGGACAAAGCATTCCGCTAATGCAAAGGCAAGCATGACAATCGCAAAGCATAATAAGACCTCTTCAAAAGTAAAATCATTTACGGTATGAAAGCGTGTCATCATAAAATAAATCTCCAAAAAAGCAGAAAAGGATAAAATAAACTGTCCTATAATGGTGAGTAAAAAGGATACTTTGTACTGCATCTGACTATGCAGATGAATTTGAAAATATTTCAAGTATAGTTTCATCTTTTAGCCTCCCTGTACAATCACTTTCTTTAGAGATTGATGCATCCACCATTTTCCAAATAAAACTAACACAACAGCCCAAAATATCTGAAGAAATAATCCCTGTACCAATGCTGCCCCTTGGATATTCCCATTATAAACTTGCAAGGGAAAATTAACCATTGATCCAAACGGGCTCCACTCCAAAAGAGTACGCAGATAGGTTGGCAGGAACGCTAAGGGAATGATCGCCCCTGAGAAAAATTCAGTCATCGAGGTTGCTACAATACGGATGCCCATCGGATTCATTGTATGAAAAGTAGCGATATAGATCAGCATGCAGTAAGCTACAACTATAATCACCGCAAGGATCATGGCTCCGATAAAGCAAATAAAACTTAGCCAAGAAGCCGGTAAACTCATTCGATATGGAACCGGCAGTAAAAAGGCAATCAGTAAAATTGGAATAAACCGCAAAGCAGCTTTCGCTAAACGGGTAGCAACATTTTTAGTGAACCACATCGTATAAAGATCTAATGGGCGTACTAATGAATAAGCTACACCGCCAGAAGTGATCTCTTCAAAAATATCGTTTTCTAAAAACCACACCATCAGTAAAGCAATTGTGGACTGCTGTATCCAAATATAGGCTGACAGCTGACTAAAGGTCATCGGAAAAGCATTGGGATCAGCTTCATAAAAAGCATGAAACATAAGCAAGGTCATAATACCCCAGAAAAATTGCGTCACCATCCCTGCATAGGCTGCTCCACGATACTGCAGCAATAAATTAAAACGGATCCTAAAAAAACTTAAATACTTTTTCATATGTGGTACTCCTTATATAAGGAGATAATGATATCGTCAATGAAGGGGGGATCGATCGTGAGATCGAGAATATCGACTTGCGTTGATAAATAGTCGATGGCTTCATTGATACTTAACTTTTCTTGATCCAATATGAGTTTGACGATCTGTTGGTCTTCTTCATTCACCACCAGTCCTTCTTTAGGAAGAATCGTTCCACCGTGATGTTCTAATCGGATAAACTTGTAATCCCCATAACGTTTTTTTAAGGCTTCCAGTGGTCCGTCAAATAAGATACGACCATGCCCAATCAACAAAATCCTAGAAGTCAGTGCTTCTATATCCTGCATATCGTGTGTCGTTAAAATAATCGTTGTGTGACGAGTTTCATTGATTTTTTTTATAAAATTCCTGACGGCTACCTTACTGACTGCATCTAATCCGATCGTCGGTTCATCTAAAAACAAAATCTTAGGATCATGAAGCAATGCCGCCGCAATTTCACAGCGCATTCGCTGACCTAAGCTTAATGAACGGGTTGGTGTCCTTAAAAGTGTTTCTAACCCAAGCAGTTCACTTAATTCTTTTACGTTGCGCTGATACACCGTGTCATCGATCTCATAAATATCCTTGAGTAATTCAAATGAGTCGATTACCGGAACATCCCACCATAACTGGCTTCGCTGACCAAAAACAACACCGATCTGTTTTACATACTTTTTGCGTTCCAGCCAAGGGACCATGCCATTAATGATACAACGTCCGTGTTCAGGCGTTAAGATTCCGCACATGATCTTGATCGTACTGCTTTTTCCGGCTCCGTTAGGACCAATATAGCCTACAATCTCTCCTTCATTGATTTTAAACGAAATATCTTTTAAAGCTTCCACTTCGACCATCTCTTTTTTAAATAGAGATTTAACTGCTTCTTTAAACCCGGCATTTCGCCTGCCTACTTTGTAGGTCTTACTAATGTTTTCTAATTCAATCATTTTTTCACCTCTCTTTTTAAACAAAATAAAAAGTACTACCATCGTAGTACTAAAAAATGGCAGAGCAATGTATCCTTTAGTTATCAATCAACCATGTCTTCATCCTTCTGCCTCCTTACTCAAGGGTTTTAATAATAACATATTTCAGACTTTATTACAATTCTATCTTGTTTTATTCATAAAAAAACGATCTATATATAGAAATAGACCATTTTTATATCTTATTTATTCACATGTAATAAAAACTTACATGACTTTAATGCCGCCTTGCTTTCTGATTTTTAAGATATGGCATGTTCCCTCACCAAAGAAGTTTTCAATATAGGTCTGATAAGCTTCAACAAGATGATCAGGAACAAATGCCTGGATGGTTCCGGCAAAGCCTCCGCCATGAACACGGCATACACCCGCATCCTGCAAGAAATTTTCAGTCAGTGCTAATCCTAACGGAATGCTTTGATTTTGAATATCATGGTTTGAGTAAACATTTTGCAGATATTTAAATGAACTGTTGCCAGAAAGCTGCACTTGCTTTTTAAATGCTTCAAAATCATGGGCATTTAAAGCATCCACCTCTTTTTCAACACGTTTATTTTCTTCAAAAAGATGAATCGCTCTTAATAAAGCGCGGTCATGACAGCTTTCATGTACTTTATTAATATTAGCATAAAAATCAGCTTCTGAGATATCACATAAGAACTGCTGACCAAACACTTGCGCTACTTCCTTCATTTCTACTGGAATCGCAGCATAATCATCTGTCAGATCGGCATGAGAACCTTTCGTATCGACGATACATAGACTATGCTTAAATGCCGGGAAATCAACTTCCAAACGTTGAATCTGTGGCTGATCTATATTTTTAAAATCAATCGATATAATTGATCCTACTGAGGACGCCATTTGATCCATCAGTCCGCATGGCTTTTTAAAGTAAACATTTTCCGCATACTGCCCGACCTTTGCGATCTCTACAGGATCAATCGTCATCTCATTATAAAGCCCGGATAAAATTGTTCCGACTGCCACCTCAAACGCTGCCGACGAAGAAAGTCCGGCTCCCATTAACACTTCGCTGGTCATATAAGCATCAAACCCGCCAATCTGATAGCCTAAAGCTGCAAGTTGGTGACATACGCCTCTTATTAATGCTTCTGAGGTTCCATTTTCATCCTCTTTAACAGCTAAGTCATTTAAATCAATCGGTGCAATATCAAAATCATCGGACACAATTTTTATAATGGGTTCTTCCCTTTTAGCGACAATTGCTATGCAATCCAGATTAATAGAAGCTGCCAATACTTTTCCATGCTGATGATCGGTGTGATTACCGCCGATTTCACTTCTTCCCGGTGCGCTGTAAATCTCAATTTCTTTTATTCCATATAGATTTTCAAATTGTTCAATAGCGTTTATATAGCGCTGTCTTTGCTTGTCTAATTTATTTTCATCGATATAAATATTTAAAAGACACTCATCATACAGATGATTTTCTATTTCTTTTTTTAATAATGTAGATTGTTTCATATTATTTTTCCACTTCAAAGCGATATGCCGTCACAGCATCATAGCTTTCGCCCTTTCTTAAAATAACTTTCGGTTCTTTTGCCAAATGAATTTCATCCGGCATATATTGTGTTTCTAAGCAAATCCCTTCTCTGGCTTTATAAGGATGTCCTTTTTTACCGATCAAAGTCTCATCTAAATAGTTGGCAGTGTAGACCTGTACGCAAGGCAGATTAGTGCTGATGCTTAGCTTTCTGCCGCTGCGAGGATGACGCAGACAAATTTGATCCTGTGGCTGACTCAGCATGAATGGGTGATCGTATCCTTTTCCTAAAGCAAGCTGGGAATGAGACTGTTTTAAACCCTCTCCGATTGATTGAAACTCATTAAAATCAAAAGGCGTTCCCTCTACCTTTAAGAACTTGCCATCAGGAAGTCCATCCTGATCGATGCAGGCAATTTCATCTGCCTTAACCATTAGTTCATGATGATCAATCAGTTCTGTTTCATCACTTAAATTAAAGTAAGAATGATTCGTAATATTAATTAGAGTATCTTGATCACTGACAGCATGTGCGCGCATTGTGAGCGTATCCTCAATCAATTCATAAGTGATGCTTAAATCAAGATTGCCCGGATAGCCTTCTTCCATATCCTTTGATAAATAATGAAAGACTACTCTATCTCCCTCTATTTTATAATCAAAGATTCTTTTATCAAAACCAATCAGACCGCCATGAAGATGATTCGGACCATTATTGATCGCTAAATGATAGTCTTTCCCGTTCAGACTGAATTCTCCATGTTTAATACGATTAGCCACTCTTCCTGCAATAGCACCAATAAATTTATCCTGTTTTTGATAAGTCTCAAGATCCGAAAATCCTAAGACAACATCTCCAAAGTGTCCTTTTTTATCAGGCATTAAAACAGAAATGAGATGACAGCCAAAGTTCGTTACCATTACTTTAAGCTGATCATTCTCCATTTTGATCACGACGATTCCCGTTTGCGGATCTTTTTGTATCATATTGATGGTTGTCATTATATTATCCCAAATTAGAAACAAATCTCTTGAATGCTTCTATCCCTTCTTTATTTAATTTAAATACCCCGGCATCTTTTAAAACTTCAACAAAGACTTTCCCAATTTCTTCTTGAATTTTTTCTTTTACGTTCTCTTTAGTATACGTATGCGCCTTAGCAATAGCACTTACCCATTCTAGATGTGTTCCTAAGATGGGATCATCCATTGCTCTTTCTTGAAGCAGAGCCTCTTCTACATACTGCATTTCCTTTACCAAACGCGCCGGTAAAATTGCCAGCCCCATGACCTCAATCAGTCCAATATTTTCTTTTTTGATATGATGTACCGCTGGGTGCGGATGAAAGATACCATCCGGATACATATCATTGCAGCGGTTATTTCTAAATACCAGATCCAACTGATAAAAATCTGCCACTTTTCTGGCAATCGGTGTGATTGTATTATGAGGTACCCCCTCACTAAAAGCGATAATATCGACAGATTCATCACTATAATGCTGCCAAACAGCTAAAATATGTTCACTAAGTTCCAATAACTCTGCTTTATTTTTTGAGGTTAGACGAAGTGTGGATAATGGCCACTCAATCATTTCTGCTTTTACCGCCGGATAAGCTTTAAATGAATATTCTGCCAACACTTTAGCCGTCTCAATTGGAAAATGATGACATCCGCCTTGAAAATGATCATGGGATAAGATAGATCCCCCAACAATCGGTAAATCTGCATTCGATCCTATAAAGTAATGTGGCAGAACATCTAAGAAAGCAAGCAGATGTGAAAAAGTCTGTCCATTGATTTTCATTGGTAGATGCTGTTCATTAAAGACAATACAGTGTTCATTGTAGTAAACATAGGGGGAATACTGCAAATAATAATGGTCTTCATCAAGTTTCATCGGAATAATTCGATGGGTTTGTCTGGCATTCTTCTTTAAATCACCGGCAAAACCAACGTTCTCTTTGCATAACAGACATTTTGGATAATCGGCAGATTTGATCAGTTTTGCTTTTTCGATTTCTTTTGGATCCTTTTCCGGTTTAGAGAGGTTGATGGAAATCTGAATATCCCCATAGGGACTGTTTGCAATCCACTTCATATTCTTATCCACTCTTGATTTACGAATGTAGTTAGATGCAATCGACAATTGGTAATAGGCATCTGTTGCCGCTTTTGGACCTTTTGTACTGTAGAGTGAGTAAAAACGCTGAATGACTTCACTTGGTCGCGGCATTAAGCAATTCATAATACGTGTATCAAATAGATCCCGATGGGTGGTGTCATCTTCAATCAGTCCCCGCTGACATGCCTCATCTAACAGTATATTCAAAATTGGCGTACATTCTTTTAGCTGCTCATTGATTTCTTCTTTTTGAAAATCATTCAGCTTTAATACATCCATTAATAAATTCGCTGCATAATCAAAATCGGTTTCTGCTATCAACTGCTGTTGTAAGGCAAAATTTAATAAGCGATTGATTTCATGGTTCATTTCTGATCCTCCTTTATCTGACAAGTCTCTCGTTTTACTAAATGACAGGGGAGATAAATCTTCATGGGGATCAACGTATTGCATAACAGCTTTGATGCCACTAGCTGAGCTGCATATTCACCCATTTCCTGAGCGGGAGCATGAATAGTTGTCAGCGGCGGATTAGTATATGCCGAAGCCGAGATATCATCAAAGCCAATCAGACTGACCTGCTTTGGCACTTCGATTTTAGCCTCCTGCAAGGCTCTCAACGCTCCTATTGCAATCGGATCACTGGCAGCAAATAAAGCCGAAGGCAGAGCTCCTTCATCAATCATTTTCTTTGTCATTTGATATCCGGATTCACTCGTATATTGTCCCAACATGATATACGGCTGAACCTCCAGATCATGAAGCAAAGCATATTGGCAAAACGCTTTTAAGCGGGCATCACTAAATTTTTTATGATCACTGCCAAACTCTTCCCCGCCTAAATATCCGATTTTATGATGATTTAAACTACACAAATAATCCAATCCATCCTGCATGGCTTTATCGAAATCCAGCACAATCGAATTTTCCTGAATTGTTTCTGAAATTAAATCAACAAATAAAATATTCTGACAACAGGTTTTAAAGTAAGCGATCTCTTCTTCACTGAACTTTCCAATACAGATCAATCCATCTTTTTGACCAATGTCAGGATAATGCTGATCATTCTTAAAATAGCGGACTATAGGAATTTCCTGCTGCTGACAGTAGCGCTCTACTCCTAAACGAACAGACAGATAATAAGGATCTTCTAATTCCTGTTCCAAACTATACCACTGTACAATACCAATCGTAAAAGAAGGTATAAGCTTGATTTGATTTCTTGTCTTTTTCGTGTACTGAAGTTCTTTTGCGATCTTTAGCACCTTTTGTCTTGTTTCCGGTGTTACTGATATGGTGGTATCCTGGTTAAGAATACGGGATACGGTTGCCGAAGAAACCTGAGCCAATACAGCAATATCTTTTATCGTCGCCATAATGATCCCCCTTTCATTTCATCTTTATCTTAAAACCTTTTAGTAAATTAATCAATAGTTTACTAAATATTTACTAAAGAAAAAAGAAGGTTTCCCTTCTTAATAATAGAAATGAACATACTTTCCTTGATATTCCCGACAAGGCATCTTTGGATGCGGGCTGCTTTCTAGCTGTCCCTCTTTTAAACGCACTGCATCCTCTAAGCAATAATCAATATAATCCTTCGGAATCGGACAGTCATAATGACTAGGCAAAAGAGTACTGATCTGATCTTTCATGTTTACTAATTTCTTTAGACTCTTAATATAAAGCTCAAGATTGCGATGACCGCCAAACATATAGATTGGTCCATCCTTTTGTACCGTATCTCCAACAATCAGCCATTGATGATGGATTTCTAACAAAGCGATACTGCCGTACGTATGCCCCGGAATCTCTATTATTTTAAACTGATAATCTCCAATATCAATGATATCTCCTTCTTTTAAATAGTGAAAAGGAATTGTCGGATTAATCTTTGTCTCTTCTGCCTGATGGAAACGGCATACCTTGAATTGATTAAGATTACCCGTATGATCGCCATCACCATGTGTTAAAATCACTTCAATGGGTAAAGATGTTATTTTTCGAACTTCATCAAGAATAGGTGTATCAGAAAAACCGGTATCAATCAACAAGGCATGATCCTTTCCTAAAATTAAAAATTCTCTCACCCGCTGATCATCTAAAATGTAAAAGTTACTGGCAAACTGTGTAATTGTCATAAAATCCCCTCCTTTTTATGGTTCTATAAAAATTATAGCGTCCCTATACCCGATAAGCAATAAAAACGATGAACGTTATTGCCCATCGTTACTTCTTATTTTGTTTAACGACCGTTTCAAAACGGTCTTTTAAAGCTGCCGGATCCTTTAACAGTGAACGCAGTGCATCGAGTCCTGCTTTGTTTTTCTCTGTCTCTAGGTACAGCTTTAGATAACCGCCCTCACCGTACTTTTCTACTAAATGGTTATAGCAGCGAGTATACTGTTCCTTTTCATCCAACTGAGGATCATGTGTCAGTCCGTACTGCCACGTTCGATAGAGGATTGTATCAACATCTAAATCACGGTCAGCTTCAGCTATGATTTTTCCATACAGACTGCGTGGTTCTGTCGTATTGCTGGCACGATGATCTTCAATCGCTTCTTTGATGATTAAAAGCTGTTCTGGTGTAAAATATTCATTTAAGACGTGATCGTAATACGCTAAGATGGCAGAGCTTAAATGATGATTCTTTCTGCCAAAAGGCATCCCTAAATCATGGAACGCCGCAATAACATAAACCATCTCCCGATTGACATTATAATCTTCAGCAATCTCCATACTGTTAGCAATCACTTTTAAAACATGAGCTTCATCATGCCCCTTATCATAATTTCTATAGGTTGGGATGATGATTTGCTTTAAATAATCTTTTAGCTTTCTATCCATTTTTCTTCCCCATCTCACTAAAGTCCTGAATGGTTTGGATAACTCCTGGCAACACCTTAAATACTTCCTCTTTTTCCTTTGAACAGACCACAATAATGTTTTGGCAACCTGCTTTGTAAGCATGATGAATTCCCGCCAATGAATCTTCAAAAATTATGGTTTCTTGAATATCACACCCCAACAGTTTAGCAGCATCTAAAAACATTTTCTCTTTATTTGTATAACTGCCATTATCATAAACAATTTTTAAGGGATCCATCCAGTGGTCTAAATGAAAGCTTTCAACAAAAAAATCAATATTTTCCTTGATCGAAGCACTGGCAATCGTAAAGGGAATTCCTTGTTTTTTTAAAAGATTAAAATAATCTTCGACACCGCTGACCAAATGAAACGACTCGGGATCGTTCAAACAAGCCTGCCGATATAATGCCTCCTTCATTAAAGAATAGTGTTTGCTTTCCTCTTCATCTATTTCTCTTTGCAGAAAATATTCAATAATCTGATGATTAGGCACACCATTCAATCGTGTATGCAGTTCTTCTTCGCTGATTCCTTTTTGACGAAGCAGCAAAGACATCTCATTCCAGGCTTTAATATGCTTATCATTATCAAAAAATAAAGTTCCGTTAAAATCAAAAATCACTGCGTTTTTCATAGGCGCCTCCTTGTTCCTATATTATACAAAAGCAGGAAGTGTTTTGCAAAAGAAAAAACCGATTCCTCGGTTTAGTCTAAACGTTTTACTTCGTAGCTGTTTGAAACATAATGATTGATTGAAGAAATATAACGGAAACTTGCGATTGCCATGAAAACATAGCCGATCACGATATCTTTAATAAATGCTCCCATGATTTCAGGCAGCTCCATGAAGCTAGGAACAGCTTTGATGGCTTCAAATATTGTGACATCAAAAACTTTGTAGATTTCAACTCCAATACATACATATTCTGCCATAAATAAAACTACAATACTGACGATGATAGATATCCAAAGCCCTTTCTTAGATAAAGATCCGGCGAATTTTTCATAACCTTTAACGGCACAAACCACCATTAAATAAGCTGCGATCGCTACGATATAGCCTAATTGATAGACACCTACCCAAATAGCACCACCAATTAAAGCACCGAGAACAGCTCCAACTACCCCCATATCAATATTCTCTTTCTTTGTTGATTTTTCATTTGTAGCATTGACGATCTTTTCATAGCATTCCGGGCAGATGACTTCCACATTTCCCTGAATACTGTAGAAGTCTAAGCCATTTTCATTTTCACAATATTTGCATGTATGAATAAATCCTTCTAATTGACAATAACTCGTTACTTTTTTCAATATTTCAGCTAATGCTTCACTGCTTGTTTTTTTATTATCTTTTAAATTAATAGATACAATGCCTTCATTATAGCTAACGTAGTTCACGTTTGCTACTTCTTTCGCCATTGAACTAAACATCTCACGATTTTTTTCATTATCGCTTCCTTCAGGTTCTTTCGCATTCACTGTAATTAAAAAAACTTTACGCACCCTATCATAAACAACGACAACCGGATAGCTTTTAAAAACACCATAGACAGCATTTCTCTGCTTATCCTCTTTAAAGTTGTTTTCAATTACAAATTGTTGTAAATTTTTCATAAATCCTCCCATTAATCAACATAATTTGACATTTCCCTGCCGGTATCAGTATATCATAATTCCTACTTATATGGTATATGATTTGAAAATAAAATAAACAAAATTTCTTATTTGTCCCTTACAACAAATCCTCCATTTTGCTTATTTTCCAGTTGTTTCCAACTATCGGCTTGTTTATATTAACACATTCCATGTCCTTTGACACAAACGAAGCACCTCTAACTAAAAAAACACATACCCACAAATATAGGTATGCGTTAATGACCACCAACATTCTCATTTTGCGAATAAACCTCTGATTTTTTTATAGTCGTGATGGACATATTATTTAAACAAAGACAGTTGATCTGTCCGCCCTCAAAGCTTCCTAAGCCGCCGTCAATACCAATTTTATCATGGAATATCGGGTCCTCCCAAATATCAAAAATCTGTTCCCCATGTAAGAAGCAGGTCGGTGTATGCCCAAAGATGATGGTTTTTCCATCTAATCCCTTGCTCATATAAAAATATTCGCGCATCCATGCACATTCTTCTTCGGTTTGATCATATAATCCTTTTTCAGGATTGATTCCCGCATGAATCAGCACATATTTCTTTTTATTCATCATGACTTCAATAAAGCTCGGACAATCATTTACAAAACGAATCATATCCGCTAAGAACGTGGCTCTAACCTGTTTATATTCTTCTTCACTGATATTTTTCTTATTCAAATACTGGTGATAGTTATCAATTGTTTTTCGCCCGCCGTTTTCTATCCACATACGAAACTGGTTCGTCGTCGTATCATTATCTTTTAAAAGCGATTCCCGCATCATGATCTCATGATTGCCTTTGATTAGCTGAATATTTTTACGTTTAAATATTTCAAAGTAAATATCCAGACTTTGTGGTCCACGATCACAGACATCGCCTAATATATACATATCATCTTCATCTCTGAATTGAATCTTTTCCAGTAATTTCATGAACACCTGATAATGTCCATGCAAATCAGAAATGATATAGACCTTTTTTGCCATACTATCACCTCGTTTTTATTGTATCATACTCTTAGAATAAATCTATTGAAATACATGAAAAGATTTTACTAATTAAGAAAATGAGAAATAGCGGCAATAATTGTTGCTATAATGTATAAAAAGGGGCGTGATGATCTATGGATCAATTTTATCAAAATATCTACAGTGATTTGTTTTATTATTGGGTTATCGGTAAAAAAGCCGATTTTCACCAGCATCATATCCTGATGAGCAAAGTTGATAATGGTGATTCTGCACGCATCATCCGCTTTGATTTAACGAATGCGACTGCCTATCTTAAAATCTGGAAGGAAGATCTCATCGAAGAAGAAATCATTGATGAAAACGGAGAACATTTATTCTATCTGCATTACCACATCAATGATATCCGTCAGTGTCGTTACTTATTCTATGAATTCTATAAGGTGATTTTACATCATAATAATCAAATCAAAATAAAAGTCGCTTTGTGCTGTTCGGGTGGGCTGTCGACTTCACTTTTTTCTGTCAAGCTGGCAGAATTAGTAGAACTGGAAAAACTGAATTATGATTTTACAGCCATCAGCATCTATCATTTACGTTATCAGCTGAATGATTTTGATGCTATCCTGCTGGCACCTCAGATTGCCTATCTGGAGCCTGCAATCTTAAAAACAACAAATCGTAAGATTCCTATCTTTTGCATTGAACCGATTGATTTTGCGACCAATAACTATCATCGGGTACTAACCCAGCTTAATCAATTGCAGCTCAGCAAGTTAAAATAACATTTTCATTTTTTACAAATCGTTTACTTCTTTGGAAAATGTGCTTTATTATAAAAGTTCTCTGTTATGATAAAACTGTAAAGGAGGCGAAGAAAATGGATGAATTTTACAATGAGCTCTATGGAGATCTTATCTTTGAATGGATTAAAACACTTTGTTTTAAATATCAGTTTCCTCATGTTTCACAAAAAGAAGAGGAGATGTACAAAAAAGCATCAATCAAAAAAGAGGATTATTGCGGCAGTGTCACTTTATGGCTAAAAGAACACATTATCGAAGAGGAAATCAAAGATAAAGATAATCATACAATCTTCTATCTGCATTATAATATCGTATCTTTAAAGCAGTGCTACAGCTTTATTCATGATTTTTTCAGAGCTTTCATCAATTTTTTGGAGTTATCCCATACACGTGTCTTATTATGCTGCTCCGGCGGACTTTCGACTTCTTTGTTTTCATATAATTTACAAGAAGTGGCTGACAGCTACCACCTCCCTATTACATTTTCAGCGGTCGGTGTTACTGAGCTAAAAGACGTTTTCCATGAATATGATATTATCTTATTAGCGCCCCAGATTGCTTATATGCAATCCACCATTGCTCAATATAAAACAAATGATAAACAAAAGATCATCTGTATTTCACCAAATGATTTTGCAGCTCAGAACTATCATCAATTAGTTTTAGAAATTGTCGATAGGAATTTAACTTAAAAACGTTTATAATAGAAACAGGAGGGGATTTTATGATCACGTTGCTAAGCCGTATTTTAACTTATTTAAATGGTACATTATTCAATGATGATTATTACCGTTTCTGTCTTTTTGTCATTGAAAACTATACTCAGATGGATAGTATGACTTTAGATAAAGTCATTGGAAAAAGCCGTGTAAAAAAGGGCGATATCTTAGCTTTCTGTCGACTTTTAGGCTTTGACAGTTATGAAGCTTTTAACGAATATTTGATGCAGACACACAGTATGCGTATGGATCAAATACGCGCTAGAATGATCGATGTCAATAGTGATACATTTATGGATATGATGGGCGGAGTCTACAGTAAGGAAGAATTAAAGGATAAGATTTCCATGATCTGTAAGATGATTTTTGAAGCCGATCGCATCGTCTTGTTTGGTGCCCAATATCCAATGGCAATCAGTGTAGAAATGCAGACAGACTTTATTTCATTAGGCAAACCAAGTATCCAGTATCATAGCTTTATCCCTATGCAGCTAACTGAAAAAGATGTTGCAATCGTTGTTTCCGGTACCGGACGTTATATTCAGGATTTTAATCGTGAAAAAGAACATGTTCATTTAGAAAGAGCGCAGTCAATTCTGATTACGCAAAATAAAGTCTATGCTGACAGCTCGATGTCTTTAGCAAAGCATACCATTATCATTCCAGGGAAATATGATGGCATCAACTTTAATTATCAATTAATGATGATCTTTGACTTATTGAGAATTCATTATTATCAACAATATTATTTATAAAAAAACAGCGATTTGTAGTGTCTTTCTAAAGTTGAATTAACTCTTTAGATCACTGCAATTATATTCGCTGTTTTTTAATGGTTTAATAATAACTGTATTTTAAAGATTTTATCGTCATAAGTAATATTGGTAATCCCGTTATACTTACTTACTATCTTTTTAATAGAGGGAATCCCAATTCCGATCTGATGCTCTCGTTTACTGGAAATAATCCCATCTTCTTTTTCAATAATTTCTCCCTCATAGCTATTGCTGACCACAATCATAAATGAATCCGTTCCGGAAATTCCCGCTTTAATATCAACAAACCGCGGCAGTTCCCGCTGGCGTCTGCAAGCTTCAAAAGCATTCTCTAATAAATTTCCCAGCAAGGTAATCAAATCCTGTTCATTAATCGCTATTTGCTGAGGTAATTTAAGAGAAGTTGTCATTTTTATATTATCTTTTTGTGCTTCCTTTAAAAAATGCTGCACCATCGCTTCAACCACAATATTATCACATAAGCAAATCGATTCGTTATGGATCTTATTCAGCATTGAATCCAAATAATGATCGGCTTTTTCATTTTCTCCCATAGAAAGATATTCCCTGACCACTAACACATGATGTCGAATATCATGACGTATACGGCGCATATCGTTAAACTGCGTTTCAATCATTCGATACTGATTTTGCTGCAACTGGTTCTGACGATCCAAGGCATGATATTTTTCTTCAATCTCCTTTCCTTCAATCGTTCTCTCCAGTGTAATAAATAATCCTGTGTGAGCTAATGTCACCGCAACATACCAAAAAATCGGCACTGTTATATTCGTAATAAAGAGATCACTCAGCTTCATATATTCAATAGACGGCAATAAACAAAAGCGATGAATCAGAAAGAAGCACACCGGTACCAGCCATAAATAATTAGATAATGGCAATTCCTTTGATTTCATAATAAGCGGCTTTATTACACGTTTTACGATTAGAAGCATCGGTGGCAGACAGACTATATTAATCAAAATATACACAATTAATGAGATCGGAAGAAGAGATTCGTTTTTTATCACTACCGGTAAAATACGATCATATGAACGGTAGAACAGATAAATGGCATCGCTGTAATTGACAATAATCAAAAAAATGAAGATTAAATCATTCAGTCGAATCTGACATTTTTTCTTAATTAAAGAAATAATCAGCAATAGCCAAATCAGGATCACAACAAAATCAATGCGATCATCTAAAAAATAATAGTGAATGAAAATGGCGAGGAGATCATAGACCATGAATTCTCCTACTATCATCCACATCTGCTTTCCTGTAAGGTTCGTTAAATCCTTAAATAAATACCAGATAATAAAGGCTAACGAGAAAAAAACAAGCCAAGGTTTAAGCAGATGATCAATCGGGAACATCTTAAAGGGTTCCTTCTAGTTTAGCAAACTGATAATCTGCATACTGCTGTCGAATCTCCGCACGCTTCGCTCTGGCGATTGGAATTCGTTCCTGATTATCCATTAAGAAATCTGTGGTATCCATTTTACTGACCTTATCCATATTGATGATGCAGTTGCGATAGCAATTCAAAAATGACGGATAGCATAGCAGCATTGGCGCAAACCGGTCAAACGGCATATAGCTTTTAATCATTCGTTGTGTTGTATGTATCTGGATATAATGATTATTATAATCCGTATAAATAATATCCTTCAATAGAACCTTAATTTGAATTCGTCCTTCTTTTACCTGAATAAACTTGCTTTTCGCATTCAACTGCTTCAGACATCTTTCCATCACTTCAACTAACAGTTCATATTGATAAGGCTTCAATAAATAGTCAAATGCTTTTACTCGATAACTTTCCACTGCATAATCTTTGCTGGTCGTTGTAAATATCAAAATTTTCTCTGTATCCTTTTGCCGAATCATTTTAGCAATCTCTAAGCCATTTATTCCCGTTAAATAGATGTCAATGAATATAATGTCATATTCGGCATATTCTGACTGGAGGAAAGATTCTCCATCCTCAAAATGATCAATATCCATTTCCAAATGCTGCAATTGATTATATGTCTGAAGATATTCAACCAACTGCTGCTGTTCCTTTGGTGAATCTTCAATGATCGCTATTTTCATAAGATCATACCCCACTTATCTACAAATTTTGTCATTTATATTATACATGAAAAAACAACAGATTTAAATAAAGAATCCACAACAATAAAAACGACTGCAATCAGTCGTTTTTGGATTCTATAAACATGATTATAAAAACGATAGCTAAGACAGCAACACTGATTAAGATCGATTTTTCCATCAGAAACTGAGTCAAATACATCGACATTATAGCCCCAATGATAAACAGTGCAATAATCATGAAATACTGCAAAGCATGTTTTTTAGCGGTTTGATCATGATGAATCACTGCTTTATACAATTGCTCGCTTCCACTTCTTAAATTTCCTGTACACATTGTAGAGGCATAGGCATTCCCATTCACCTTACGAAAACTTTCTGCCTGCAGGGAACAGACAAAGGAAATCGCCACATTGACCATTAAATCATATTTTCCGCTGGGAACAAGAGCAACGATGCCCATGATTGCTAGTTCAAACAACACGATGATCTGACGCCAATGGATATTAATATCACTTTTATACTGATAATGCTCACGAACTCCTTCTGCCAGCAAAACTCCAAGAATAAAGGCTAGAATCGGAATTAGATAAGAAGCGGCTTTGAGATAATCACCATTGCCGATATTCAGCCCTAAAAAAATAATATTTCCGGTTTGAGCATTGGCAAATACGTGCCCACGGCAAAAATACGTATAAGCGTCTAAATATCCTCCCACAAAGGCAAGCAAAGATGCCAAAATGAAAGATTCCGAAACTTGCTGTTTTGTTAGTTGTTCCCGTAAGAATTTCATCCTTTTCCCTCTAATCCACGTTTTCTTTTTTCTATTGTACTCTTTTATCCTTATTTTTCAATATCCAAATACAGCATTCCTTTCTTTAACGGATCACTGTCTCCCCCTAATAAGTCAACAACAGCATAAGCAAACGGCAAAGTAGTCGCCGGTCCTCGACTGGTAATCAATCGATCATCAATCACGACTCTTTCCTGACAATATTCTGCTTCTGTAAATAAGCTTTCATATTTTTCACCCGGATAAGACGTCATTTTTCTTCCTTCTAAAATTCCGGCTGCATGCAAAACGATCGGTGCAGCGCAAATAGCTCCAATATACTTATGCTCCTTATCAAAATAACGAATAAGCTCAAGTACCCTTTGGTCATCTCTTAAATTTACTGCTCCGGGCATTCCTCCCGGCAAGATTACCATATCATAATTATAAATTTCTTCATCTAAAAGATGGTCGGCTTCCACTTTAATACCATGAGCTCCTGTAACCCATCTCTCTTTAGTGGTACTGATTAAATCTGCTTCAAAACCTGCTCTACGCAAAACATCTGCGACAAATAAAGACTCCCCTTCTTCATATCCGGTGGCTAATAATAATGCTATTTTCATATTTATCTCTCCTTTCACACTCACAAGTATACTAAGAATACAAGGTCCCTTCTATTCATTTCCTAAATTAAGAAATGAAAAAACAAGGATCATTCCTTGTTTAAATAAGCATATTCCTGAGCAATTAAACTGGCAATACATTGCAATTGATAGGGATGGCTCGCTTGATCCTGTAATGAATCAAAATGAATTGTTTCTATAAACTCCTCCTGTGGTTCTTCTCCGCCATAAACAAAATAGAGTTTAGGACGTTTCAAGGACTGCGGCAAGCGGCGAAACTCATAATCAAAATAGGCACCCGTATAACTAAAAATAATAATTAAGTCGTCCTGAGTGGCAGATTTAAGATATTCCATCTGCTGTTTATAGGAGATTTTAGTATAAGTCACTTTTCCCAGCATCAATAAATCACTCTGTAAATTGAGTGCTACTGAACCGGCTTTCATCAATCCAAACAAAGCAACCTTATGGTAGCGCTGAATATCCTGACATAATTGTCGAATCTGTTTAGGTTGAATAGATTTTATAACCTGATCAATGCTTTCCTTGATCTTTACACTATAATCCTCGATGCGTTTTTCCAGCAAAGGCGATGAGGAATAGAGTTCAAAACGAAGATCCGGCAACGTTAACAGCGTTTTAAGTTCGTTATAATCCTGTAAGCCAATCTCTTTACAAAAACGAGAGATTGAACTGATTGCTACATGACACTGTTCAGCTAATTCACGAATACCGATCGCTTCCATATCATCTAAATGAGTTAAAATGAATTCTGCGATCAAGCTATTGGTAGATCCATCTTTTTCACTTGCCAGTGTGCTTAAAAAAATGATTGGAAGTTTACTGTAAAGCATGTTTGTCATCTCCTCTTATTTAAATCATAATAAATTCTTATGAATAGATTTCCCATCTATTTCTAAATTGTTATTAAAAAAACCTGCACGATCACTCTTCTTACTGCTTTAAACAACTATTTAATCCTCTTTATGATTGATTATTATGAAGCTTCCAGCTTTCAGATTTACCTATTAGTAAGGGATATAACCATCTAATCAGCTCCTATCTTAATTTCGTCAAGGAAATATCTCCCTAATAGAGAATTAGTGTTACATAATCAGTATTAACCTCATGTTAAATCGATTGCCAAATCGCCGTCTATTCTAATTTTTCTAATAACCTTTCTATTACTTTCTCCTGTGGTACCTAAGATTTTATCTGCATATTTTTCCATGGAATCATCAATTTATTGGTTAAATATCTCAACAACCTCAAAACGTTCAAAAGTAATAGGTGTCTGTTCTGTAAAAGTATAGCCGCGTTTTGCCGCATCTCGCGTCCAATAACGTATATTCCCCGCTTTCCACTCTTCAAAAGTTTCATCTTCCCCTTCAAGCTTTACCATATCCCAAGTTAGATCACAAAACTTGACAGTTTCAAGAGCCACTGTTTTTATTACACAGGCTGGATTGCCACATCCATCGAGTACCAGTGATAAATCTCCAATATTGGGTGCTTTCTCATTTTCTAATATAACCGAAACTGTTGCCGTTTTCTTTTGGGAAAGTACAAGGGCTAATAACTCGTCTGCCATTTCGGGACTATCACCAAATGCAAAGCTTTCAAAATAACTTTGATTTGGATTTTTCGTATCGTTCATTTCCTATCTTTCCTCCTACAATTTTAATTTATAGGGATATTATAGCGTTATTTAACACCATTAACAACTTTGTCCATTTCATTCAACATAAATTCACTCATTTTAAATTTTTATTAGAAACTATTCTCTAACAATAAGGAAATTTGGAAATAGCTTTCCGCTTTAATTCCATTATTTTACCTTCATCAGATTATGCGTACTAATAACTTATACTAAACAAAACGAATGTTCAATAGAACATTCGTCTTTATTAAAGCATTTGATAACCATAAGAATTAACGACTGCATCTAATGATATACCAGCCTCGCAGTCAGGGCAGTGATGAGGATCTGATAATTTGAAATTAGGCAGATCTTCATGAGTGAAAACACCATATACCGGATAATCATCAACCTGATCGACATTGGCAAAGATTACAGAAAGTCCGGTCACTTTACCGCCATAAGCTAGGATCGTTCCGATAGCTTTAGAAATGGTACGCCCGCTCATCGCTGTCGCTAACACCACTAATACATTTTTACCTTTGATCATCGGTTTAATATTATTACGAACCACCATCTGTCCGGTATTATCAAACTCCGGTGTGATGACATAGAAGCTTTTATGCTTATTGTTTGAAGGGAACCCTCCATCACTTAATTCTTCAGCTAAATAAGCTCCAATCACTTCACAGCCGTCCATACAGATAATGGTATCTACAGGAGTTCGGTTAGCACCGATTTCCGCCATTGCTTCTAAATTAATTCCCATTACATTTCCAGGCAGCTTTACCTTTTTGACATATTTTTCTGCCATCACTTTTGCAACTAATTTAGCTTCTGACTGTCTCATCTTTAATGAAGACATATCAATATAGTAGTTGACGTGAAAGCGATCGCTGGAGAAATGCCCCGGAGTAACTCTCAGCACCAGCTGGTCATTTGATTTTGCCGGAATCTTGATTTGTTCTTTCATTGATTGGACTCCTTTCTTTACCTTCTAGCAAGTAATTTTAATGCCTGTTTCGTATTTTTTGTCATCGACAATAACACGTACATCATAAGTTCCATTTAATCCGGCTTTATTAACTGAACAGCTGATCTTTCTGGCATCTTTTTCTATAAAGGTTCCACAGCATAATGCCGCAAACGGTGTCTTTGCTGTAGAAATGAAATAACCATGCTGTTCATCATTTTGTTCCAGCATCAGCATAACCAGCTGACCGGATTCAAATGTTGCTTTGAAAGTGAAGCGATCATCTTCCTCTTCAATTGCAGCCTCATAGATATGACTTAATTCTTCATTGCATGAATCCATAGGGATTAATGTATCTGATTCTTTGGTAACCCCCATCTGTCCTAGACGGACACCTTGCCCTAAAGGCAGATTATCCTGATCATGATATAATCCTAATTTTTCCGCACGATAGAAGTTTCCTTTAACTTCCAGTTCGAGCATTACTTCATCGTCTAATACTTCAACGGTAATTGAGCGTGTTTTAACCATTGGATCATCCTGCATCAATGCCGCAAACTGTTCAGAAGCATCATCACCGTAGTATTGGATACCTCCGGAATGGATCATATAATGTCCTTCTTTATAGTATTCTACATTACAAATATATTGAGAGAAGAACTCCTGTCCTCTTTCTTTACCGTATTGCCAAACCTGCTGGATCGTCATATCATCCGTATTAATCTTATAACGTACTCCACGTGAAAAGTTATCTTTGTTTAAGATGCGCTTATCCGGATTCTTAGAACGGAAATGTCCGTTGTCAAAGCACATTACATCACCATTAGGCGTAATCACATTGGCATGCTGTTCATACTGCCAATCAAATTCACCGTCACTAATTGGTTTAAAGAAATAAGGCAGATATTCTTCTGGCCACATTTCCGGATCCCCAATGATCCAATTCAGTTTACCTGAATTAAAATCAATATTGCACATACTATCAATATGACGTCCTGAGAATGTCAGTGAGTCTGTTTTTTCATCATACCATACTGCATTGTTATGGAACCAGTCTTCTTCTGTCCAGCTTCCGCTTTTTGCCACTTTCGTTGGATCTAAGAAATCTTTGTAATCCCAAGTCTTTAAGATTTCACCGCTGCTGCGGTCAACTAATACACACATGTCTTCTACAGTGTCACTGGTTAGATCCTCTGTTAAGATTAACAGATTGCCATTAGCCAATTCAAAATGATCATGATGATATCCACCAGGAATAGTGTATTCCTTAATGACTTTTCCGACCATGCTCATTTCATAAATTCCTGACATATAGTATGGAAGCTTTAATAAACGATGTGTTCCAATCAAGATATTGCCATTTGCTGCACGCTTGATATCGAATACAGTTGGGATATTTAAATGCCAACGTACATCTCCGGCATAGTCAAAGCCAGTGGCAAGATCTGTCAAGGCAGGAGATACAAAGATCAGTTCATCTCTTAAATAATGATAAGTAGTCTTCATATGCACTAGTTCTGGTACATCATTTGATAAAGGTTCAGTTTGAATATGAACGGTATGCTTTTTACCACGGTATAATTCAATTTCAACTGTATTATCATATCCTCCATATAAACCTAGAACAGGTAAGATATGTGTTTTTGCTTTAGGGAACGTATGCATCATCGTTCCCTCTTTTTCTTTGCCTAATACTCGAATAGTAACAGCGGTTTCTTCCTCTGTTTTAAAACAGATTACAGCTGCTAATGGATTAATAAAGTAAGGATTTAATTTAACTAGTGGATGATCGAATGTAAATGAACCTGCTTCTAATTCATCTAACATTGCTTTTTCTGCTTCAGTCTGACGATCCACTAAGCTTTTTATAAATGTATATTCAATTGCCATTGCTTAACCTGCTTTCTACTTAACATTCAATTTTAATGCCAGTTTCATATTTTTTATCATTGATAATAACACGTATATCATAAGTACCGTTTAGTCCCGCTTTATTGATTCCGATACGGGTATTGCGGTCATCAGAATCTAAGAATGATCCACAGCACATAGCTTTAGCGGGCTGAGAAGTCGTGGAAATATAGTAGCGATGTACTTCATCCCCATTTTCCAACATCAGCATTACAAGATCCCCTTTCATAAAGCGACTAAAGAAAGTGAATTTATCCATTTCATCTTCAACTCTTGCATTGCAGTCTTCTGGCAGCATTTCACCCGTTGCCTCTGCCGGAATTTCTGTATCAAACTCTAAAGTGACTCCCATTGAACCTAAGATCTGTCCTTCTCCTAATTCAAGGTTGTTTCCTTGTGTATATAGCTTTACCTTTTCAGCACGATAGAAGTTGCTGTTTGTTTTTAATTCAAACATTTTCACGTTATTAACAACTTCAACTGTAATTGCTTCCTGACGTCCACCTGTTTGTACGGCATAAGCGCCTAATGCTTCGGAAGGCTGTCCGTCTTGATCATAAGCAATCCCACCGGAATGTACTAAATAATGTCCTTCATTATAATATTCAACATTACAGATATAAGGTGAGAAGAATTCAGCACCACGGTCTTTTCCATACTGCCAAACTTGTTCAATCGTCATATCCTCGGTATTGATTTTATAGCGAACCCCTCTTGAATAATTGTTGTGAGCAAGAACTTTTTTAGCTTCGACCTTAGTAGAGTTATGATGATTGTCAAAGCACATCACATCACCGTTAGGTGTAATTAAATTAGCGTGTTGTTCATATTGCCATTCAAAGTTGTTTCCCACAGGCTTAAAGAAATATTTCTGCATATGTTCAGGCCATGTTTCAGGATCACCAATGATCCAGTTTAATTCACCGGAATCAAAATCAATGTTCACCATCGAATCAATATGACGACCTGAGAATGTTAAAGAGTTTGTATTTTCATCATACCATACTGCATTGTTATGGAACCAGTCTTCATCTGTATAAGATAAGCCTTGTCCTTCTCCCGGTGTTAAGAATTTTTTATAATCCCAAGTCTTTAAGATTTCACCAGTCTGGCGATCCAATAAAACACACATATCTTCTACAGTTTCACTTCTTAAATCTTCGGTTAAACATAAGATATTGCCATCCGGCATTTCAAATTCATCATGATGATAGGCTCCCGGCACACGGTATTCTTTATAGATTTTCCCTACCATGCTCATTTCATATAGCCCTGACATATAGTAAGGCAATTTAATTAAACGGTCTGTCCCAATCAATAGATTTCCATTCTTTAAACGTTTCGCATCAAATACACATAAAGCTGTTAAGTGGAAACGAATATCTCCGGCAAAATCTACCCCGATTGATTTTTCTGATCCTGCCGGTGTCAACAGCATGATATTATCTTGGAAGTATTCCGGCGTAGTTTCAATATATTCCACAACGCTTTGATCGCAGACATCCCCTAATTCAATCTGAATTGACGTTGTTTTTCCACGATAAGGTGTAATTTCTACAGTATTATTATAATTTGCATAAAGTCCTAACACTGGCAGGATATGCGTTTTTGCTTTAGGGAAAGTATGCACAATATCTGCTGCTTTCGTTTTCCCTCTTACACGAATTGTCACTGCTGTTTCCTCTTTAGTTTTAAATAAAACGACAGCTGACAATGGATTTATTAGATATGCATTCACTTTTACCAATGGATTTTCAACAGTGTAATCGCCACTTTCAAATTCAGCCAGCATTTTTTCTTCAGCTTCTTTTTGTAATGGAATCCAATGTTCTATTCTTTTATATTCTACGCTCATTTCATTTTCTCCTTCTTATGCATTTTCCTCGATCATTTTAATAATGGCAGGTTTTTGCTGTAACCCTTGCATACGTTTTACTTCAACTCCGTCTTTCAGCAAAATTAAAGTCGGATAGCCCTTCACTTCATATTTCTCAGTAAGATCACTGTTTTTGTCAAAGTCTACTTTTAGAATTTTAACTTTTTCTCCTACTGCCTTTTCAACATCATTTAATACAAATGCCAGCATCTTACATGGTCCGCAAGTTGTTGAGAAAAAATCAACCAATACTAATCCATTCTCTGCTAATTCATTGAATTCTGCACTTTCTACCTCTTTTAACATCTTGTTTCCTCCTTTTATTTTACATATCTTGATACTTCTTGAGCAGCAATCGCACCATCTGCACAAGCTGTAATAACCTGTCTTAAATTCTTTGTGATACAATCTCCGGCTCCATAGATTCCGGGAACTTTAGTTTCCATTTTATCATTAACTTCAATATAGCCGTAATCATTTAAGATTCCCAACTCTTTAACGAAGGCCGTTACCGGTGACAGTCCGATATATTCAAATACGCCATCGCAATACACTGTCTTTTCTTCTTCAGTCTGAGTTGATTTAAAGTGTACACCTTCTAACTGACGATCACCGACAAATTCCAATACATCCTGATAAGGATAAACTGTCACATTATCCAACGCTCTTAATTTATCACAGGCAATCGGATCTGCGGTTAAATCAAACATTGTTACAATCGTCAATGATTTAACCATGCCAGCTAAATAAATAGATTCTTCCACTGCTGAATTTCCACCGCCGATAACAACAACATCTTTATCACGATAATAGGCTCCGTCACAGATTGCACAGAAACTGATGCCATTACCAACAAACTGATCCTCTTTTGGGATATTTAATCGTCTTGGTGTTGTTCCTGTTGCAACGATAATTGCTTTAGTACAAATAATTTTTTCACTATCTTCTTCAATATAGATTTTTTTTATATCTTCTTCATTCTCGATCTTGGTTACCGTTCCGTAATCAAACTCGACATTCAACTCCTGAGTGTGGGTAAACATCTGCATCGCAAGCTCTGCACCATTAATAGTTCCCATCCCGGTATAATTTTGAATTTCGTTTGTATTGATGATTTGCCCCCCTGGCGCTAGTTTATCTAACATCAATACCTTTAAATCTGCTCGAGCCCCATAAATTGCAGCTGTCATACCCGCTGGTCCGGCTCCAATAATCACTAAATCGTAAGTATTCATCCTATATACCTCCTATTCTTTTATTTTACTCCTTAACCCCTAAATAAGTAATAGATATTTTAAGTTTTCTGAAATCTATTCCACCTAATATTTTTACTTTCTAAAATAACAGATTGATAAATGGGATACCGACAATAATAATGATCACAAATTCAATCACTACAAAGACTGTTGAATATTTATAAACATCCCCCGAAGACAAATATTCTTTGTTTCCAAACATCATCGCAGCAAATGGCGATGCGGCTGGTGTACAAGCTGCTGAGAGCAGTACAGTAAAGATTAATAAAGTAATGATCGGTGCCGGATTAACGCCTGCATTTACACAATAAGTCAGGGCGACTGGCTGTAAGATCATTCCAATAACCAGAGAGTTACAGATATTCGTTAAGATAATTGCCATTAATAATAAGACAATTGTAAACATCATACCTGACATTCCTGAAAAGATTGGCGAAAGAACGGCATTCAAGAAGGCGGTGATTCCTGTTGCTTCATTTGTCAGAACACTTCCCAACAAGATAGCGGAAGTACAAAGAAAGAACGTTGCCCAAGCAAAATCTTTTCCCATCACTTCATTTAATTTTAATACCGGTCCATCATCAAATTCTAACAGAGTTAAAATACACGTCAGCACTAAGGGCATAACCAGTGAATTCTTGTTAAGGAAGCTTAAAATTGGTACATTTGGCAATAAACTTGGCACTAACATAATAAAGATGAAGACACACAAGAAAATACCATAAACCTTTTGAGCCATAGACATTGGCGGCAATGGATTTTTTTCCAGCATTTCAATACTGATTTTCTTTAGCGGGGATACGTCCGGTCTAAAGATAAATTTAATAATCAATACTGTTGCCACAATAAGCAATAATCCTAATGTAAAGCAGCCAATAAAGTAGCTGGCATCTGAAACTAGGACTCCTTCCATCCCCATTAAAGTTGGGAAGTTATTTAGTAATCCACGATAGTTCCCTAATAATGCCAATCCGTTTGACATATAAGGCGGAACCGGGAAACCAATTAATGCAGCAATAACAATACCGATAATCATTAATTTTGGATAAGTATCTTTCTTCTTAAAGCCAACTTCTTCAAAAATCCCATACAATACCGGCCAAAATAAGAAGATCGGTGCAAATGCACCAATAAATACTGACATGACATAAGTCCCTAACAGCATGACAAAGGTAAATACCCAAGGTCTTCCTTCAATCATTTTTCTGGTGGTAATCCATCTGGCAATATAGACAGTTAAACGTCGATTCGTTAATCCCCCCATAAAAATCATTAAGAAAAGCAGCTGAACTACAGTCGGATTCCCAAAACAAGACATCAATACATTGTTTGAAGTGGAAAAACTCGTAAACGTTAACATGAAGATGCTCGCTAAACTTGCCACCGTCGGATCTATTGTTGACCACAGATAGATCGTTCCGATGAATACCCCCATTACCTGTAACCCGACCTCTGTTACATTTGGCAAGACACCCAAAGGAATGAAACGAAATGCGATCATAATCGCCATTCCGATCAAGAAATGGATGTACGAATTTTTGATTTTCTTTTTCATACAACTTACCTCTCACTATAATTTTCCGTATGCTTGTTAAAAAATTATCATACTTAACACGGATAATTATACAAAAAATGTAAGCGCTTGGTAATAGCGGTAACTTAGATTTAAAATTTATTAGAAACTAAAAAAAGGAAAGTCATTTTAAAAATCACTCTCCTTATCAATTCATTTTAATTGTCTGCCTATTGCATCCAATGCAATCTGAATATTAAGTCCCCCAATTGTTTTTTCAATATCTACTTTTAACGTTAAAGCCTCCTGATAATCATATAAGCGATCAATATAAAAACAGATCTTCCATTTTTTCAATTCATTAATTCCATTCTGTAATGACTGTAGTCTTAAAGCCTGAAACAAAAGCTCTTTTTGACCATCATCTTTTAAATAACGAAACGGAAAAATGATTTTAAGATGCGCATCGATAGTTTTAATTAACTGTGTCAGTAAATCTAAAAATTTATATACCTGATAATCTTCGTCAATATCTTCTCCCATATCCAAGTAAGGATTTAAAACAATATCGATTCCTTTCATATTAATGTTGTTTGCTTTCGCAACCGCTAAATATTTATATAACTTGTAAATCGTATTATCACGGTGCTTATCAATATGATATCTCTTAATAAAGTCCTGCAGCACTTTTTCTTCACCTGTTTCTTGATAGTGATCTTCAATCCGAGCTGTTCTTTCTTTCCATTTAATAGGGGATACTTCAAAATACTTTTTAAACAGACCATAGAAAGATTTCATGTTCAAGATGCCTACACTGGCAGCAATTTCTACCATTGATAACTGATCGTCAATAAGTTGATCTAAAATATGAATCAGTTTGCGATAAGACAGAAAGGTTTTAAATCCTTCACCGCCTATTTTCTTCATAAACTGTGAAAAATAAGCCCGATTCATATAGAATTCCTGAAGAATATCTTCTACCTCAATCTTTTTATCCATATGCTTCATGATGTATTCAACAATACTGTAGTAGCGTAACTGCAGTTCATAGGTAGGATATTCTTCTTGATTTTTAGTATGAGAGATAAGCTGATAGGAAAGAAACAGCAGATGAACTAAACTGTTTTCATTCAATCTTCTTTCTTTTTCATCTCCTTGATCATAATAGAGTTTGATCAAAAGATCGACGACAATCGCATTCAAACGCTCTTTAAGCGGTCGTTCAATCTCATGAATCTCATCGTTATTTAAAAATTCTACATATTCAATCTTTTCAAAGATATCCTTAAACTCAGATAAGCATACTTTTACCGACAATATCTTTGCTCCATCAGATTCAATGCTATGTACGATAAAGCGATTAATAAAGGTAAACTGACCTTCATGGAGCGTAAGATGACGCTGAACTTTATGAATTGTCAGACTACCTTCCAGCACTAAAATAATTTCCAAATCCTCCTGATGATAATGCGCCTTTGATGAATATACTTCCATCATTTTAACGTCAATTCTTTTCATCTCACCACTCCCCGCTATCTATTGATTATCGCATATGTTTTTCTTTTTTTAAAGAGAGGGTTACATAAATTTCTTATTTATTTAAACACAATCATGTTTTTACTTTTTAAATAATCTAACCACCTATGATCTCAACCTCTGATGAATTAATAAAAATGAAGTTCTTAAAGATATCTGAAAACTCCTTTTTTATATAAGTATTTAATTTCCTTTTTATTGTACTTTCATAACAGCACAATCACTCTTCAATTTTGATTTCAGACCGTTATTGACGCTTATTTAGATAATACTGACTTAGCTAATTATATTTGTTTATTGTGTTCATTAACTGCTTCACTCTTACAATTATTATTCAAAAGATTGATCACCTTTACTGCATAGTCAGATGATACAATAGCATGACCTCTCATATATCCGGTTACTATTGCTTGTGCATAAACTCTTGATGCCGATTTACTGATTTCATTTATCAAATTTTTGGCAAGTGTATTCGCTAAAAATCCTGCTTTTCTTAATTCAAATACACTTATTTTACTATCTATTCTCTTTGATAAAATATCACTTGTCTTTAAAATTACGGCATTTTTTGATTCTTCATCTCCAATATCTATATAAGAAATGAATCTATCCGCATTTTTTCTTGCCCAGATAGCGAGCTCTCTTTGGGTTAATCTTCCCAAAATCTGCTCTAATTCAATTCTTTTATCCATATCATCCATAACTTTTATTTTATATGGAGATGGAACTGTTATTCTATCTTCAATATATAATTGCCTTTCATGCTCATTCCATGCATATTCTTCTGGCTCCGTCATATCCCCCTATAATGCCTTTCCATATAATCCTAACGACTTTCAACTGCTCACTCTATATGCAGATTTTTAATTTATTTCATTTTATTATTTATTAAAAAAGCTCTCAATTCATTTTCATCCTTAAAAATTTTATCAAAGATCAGGTATAAAGAATCTGTAACATCATGCTCTCCAATCGCATAACATTTTTTGCCCAAACCATAGGCAATCCCCGCTTCAATATGCGCTGACTTTCCTGCCGGAAGCACTAATAAAAAATTGTCTGAATGTTTCTCTCCCTCTAAGTCAGCTTCAAATAATAGCCTAATACGAGGATCATCTAATTTCATTGATTCAAATGTTTCCGCAAGATCAGCATCATTTAGATTTAAACCGGCTTTTTCATGAGAAGCTTCATTTTTTAAAAAGCAGTAGTGTAAAATATTTAATTCCTCAAAAATATTGCATATTTTTAGGATTCTTTCTTTATTTCTTGCCCTTCCAGCAATATAAAACTGATAGTTCTTATTCATAGTCCTCTCATCTCCTATTTGGCTATACTTGATGGTTACTTTTAGAATCACCATAATGCATTATTGACCAAGTCCTCTGCTAAACCATAAAATATACGGATCTTTTAATTATTCTTTCACGACTTATTTTATCATGCTTTACTTCATATAAAAAGACTTATCAACGCTTCATTGATAAGCCCCAGTCTTAATAATTTTATACCTCCCGTTATCACAAGGGATGATCTATTATAAACAGCTTCAGTAATGCGTATTTTGAGATGTTTATTGTTTTCTGAGCTTCAATCCTCATCAATATCCTCCTGCTATCTAATTTCTTTTATAGCTATCTCAATTTATACATTCTTTTTATTCATCTTTAAATGTTTCAGCAAGCCAATTTTTCTGATGACAGTACGGACACTCTAAATACTTTCCCTTTTTCCCATTATTTAAAGTCACTATATCCTTAAAGAAACTTATCGTGAACTTTTTATTACAATTAGGACACACATAAGCATTTTGTGCTGAATGAAAAAAGATTAGTGCAAATAACAGCAAAACATTAACTCCTATAATAAGATGCATCAAGATACCACCTGATAAAGATCCTACGATACAGCTTAAAAATAAGATCATCACATAAAAGGTGAGCAATAGATACGTTATTCTTTCTATTTTCTTATGATGTTTTTTTCTTATAATCAGCTGCTCCAACTCCTCTTCGCTAGCTAAAGAAATTGTCTTATTAACTGTAATCTCTTCCAAAGCTACCGACAGTCTTTCTTTTAATTCAGTTAGATTTTTTATTTGATAGTCAATGGTGCTTTGATGTTCTGCCAATATATTCCTAAGCATTTTATATTGATCATCAGAATTTAAAATAATCTTTATCTCTTTTAACGGCAGTTCTAATTTTCTATAAAGACAGACTAATTTAAACTTTTTTAAATCTTCGTCTGTATAAAGTCGCCTCCCACCTTCACTTATTTGAGAAGGTTTCACAATATTTTCCAAATCATAGTATTGTACTGTTCTTTTTGTAACCCCACATAATTCAGCTAGCCTGCCAGTAGTATAATAGTTTTCCATCATCATATCCTCCTGTTATTTTCAATACAATTTTATGGTATTACGCTACGTGACCAGCAAGATATTTCAACCTTTTTTAATTAAAAGAGTCACTGATTTTGTATTATAAAATGACAGCTCCTCCAATGACCAAAATCCACACCTCTGTTTTATTAACAGCAAAAATTTTTCAATGATATATACAATAACTTATTCTGCTTCCAAAATATGAGTTACCACCCATTTTTTGGACGCCCATAAAAAGCAAAAGCTGACGATTGTTCCAGCTATACCATTGAAATGGTCCTCTTACCTATCATCTAATTAAATCAGGGCTTATCTTTTTAGGTACACGCCGATTTATTCAAATCTAACAAAGCAAGTCCACTAAATCCATTTTTGATAATGACTTTTGATATTCTTTGCCGCTTGTCAAAGTATAAATGCGAGTAGTTTCAATGTTGGAATGTCCCAGTATATCTGCCAATCTTACGACATCCTTCTGCATTCTGTAATAAGTTAAAGCGAATAAGTGACGTAAATTATGAGGATAGACTTTTTTTCCATCCACTTTAGCGTCTCCGCATAGTTTTTTCATCGCTACCCAAATATTAGAACGATCCATCGGATTTCCTCTTTTAGTTACAAATATCGGACCACTTAAAATCTTTTCTTGCTTACAGTAAAGAATCAAGATCTTTCTTAACTTATCGGGAATAAAAATAACTCGTGTTTTCCCTTTATTATGGACTATTGATTTCCCCTCTTTTAGACTTTCAACCGTGATATATTGATGTTCAGATACACGTATGCCTGTACCGCAGATTGTTTGCAGCAGCATATAAAGACGCTCGTTTTCTTTTCGCAAAGCGGCTTCCAACAGTCTTTTATATTCCTCTTTTGAAAGTTCTTCTTCACAGATCACATTTCTTTGCAGCTTATGCAACTTTAATTTAAAACTGCTCAGATTCATAAACTCTAAAAGTCCGTTAATCGCAACCAGCATACTATTAATACTTGATATTTTATATTTCTTATCCGCAAGACTTTGCTTATAAGCCACTAAAATCTCTTTAGTAATTATTTTATCTTCGGGAAGATATTCATAAAAAGCTCTGATATCTCGCATATACTTATTAATTGTTGAGATACTTCGTTCTTCCTCATATAAAAAATCTTTATACTTTTTTATGGTTTTCATACTTAATTTAGCTCGTTTCATTTCGCACTTCTCCTTTTTGATTCATTGTGTTATAAACTATCATAGCACGTTGAATTTATACAGCATACTAATAATCAGGAGATAATCTAAAAATAAAATGTTTTTTTATAGACTTGATATGATTTTATCCACTTCACATATTTAAGGTTCTAAACTTAGGATATTTCTTATTTAATATACGAATTAATATTTTTATACTGCCTAGATTAAGAAACAATAAAATGATTGAAACAGGCTTTTAGTTGTTTGAATGAGTTGAATAGATTATACTGTTAATTAGATAATCATAGGAGGAAACAGTATGGATTTTAGTGCGAAACTGCAGCAATTAAGAAAACAAAAACAAATGACGCAAGAACAGCTGGCTGAGCGTCTTTATGTAACACGTACCGCCGTTTCTAAATGGGAGAGTGGCAAAGGATACCCCAATATTGAATCCTTAAAAAGCATTTCTAAATTGTTTTCCGTTTCTATTGATGAATTATTATCAGGAGAAGAACTGATTGTCTTAGCTGAAAATGAGAATGGTAAAAACATCAGCAGCTTATTGAATCTGATCTATGGGGTTTTAGATCTACTCTGTTTACTTTTTATCTATTTGCCGTTATATGGGCAAAAGGAAGCGGATTTTATACGTGCGGTTTCTTTGCTTGTTTATCAGGATACCACCCCAGTCATTCGTACCCTCTATTTTATCCTTTTGATATCACTTTTTATATTTGGAATCATTGAACTTCTTATGCGTTACTATAATAATGATAAAAGCCTGAAAAAAATCAAAATAATATCGATCTTTGTTCATGGAATGGCAGTTATTTTCTTTGCAATCAGCTTGCAGCCATATGTCAACGTTATGCTGTTTATGCTTTTTATTATTAAAATATACATTTTAATAAAATCTAAAAACAATTGATATAATCAACAAAATTTATGCTCTGACACGATACGTGTCGGAGTTTTTTTATGATGTGACAATTCGTTTCTTGAGGTTTAAAGGGAATAGCCAAATAATAGACATGCAAACCCTATTGCAGAAAGGAAATCATTATGACAAACGTTATTGAAACTTATCAGTTAAGCAAATCATATCAGCATACAATAGTCATTGATCATGCAAACCTTCATGTTCCTACAGGTAAGATTTATGGCTTGCTGGGAAGAAATGGAGCCGGAAAAACAACATTAATGAAGATGCTGCTTCAATTAGTAAAACCGACCGGCGGACATTTCAATTTATTTAATGAGAGACCAAAGGAGGAACATTATCATCGAATCGGATCTTTAATTGAATCTCCGGGATTTTATGATAATCTAACCGCTTATGAAAATTTACACTTGCTTCAATGCTATCAAGGCAAACAGGAGGATCAAAGAATTTATGAAGCATTAAAAACCGTTAATCTTCATCATGAAACAAAGAAAGTATTTTCAGACTATTCCTTAGGAATGAAACAGCGTTTAGGAATAGCCGCCGCTATTGCACATCAACCGCAGATGCTTATTTTAGATGAACCAACTAATGGATTAGATCCCATCGGCATCTCACAAATGCGCTCTCTATTAGTAAAATTGTGTCATGAAAATAAAATGACCATTTTAATAGCTAGTCATATTCTTAGCGAAATAGAACATATAGCCGATGTTATCGGAGTGCTTCATCAAGGGCGCTTAGTTGAAGAGATGACAATCGATGAACTAAAACAAAAACAACGTAGTTATTTATCTATTCATGTAAATGATCCCGAGCAATCACTCAACTGTCTCCTTCAATACGCCCCTACCCTACAATATGTATTAGATGGGCAATGGATCAAGCTTTATGACTGCAAACAACAAAGTGATGTCTATAATCAGTTATTGATAGAAAATCATATTGCGGTTCAGGAGCTGCGAATTGAAAAGGAAGCTCTGGAAAACTACTTCTCAGATCTGATAGGAGGAAAAGACATTGGTTAGGTTTATATATTGTGAATGGTTAAAATTGAAACGTTCAAAGATTGTTTTATTTAGTGCTGTCAGTGTATGTGCAACACCTTTCATGCTGTTTGTTGAAGCATTGCAGACACATTTTGAACATCCGGAGCTGCGATTTACTTTAGCGGATATTTACAGCAACGGCTTACTGTATGAGATGCTATTAATTAATATGATGGTCTATGTCGCCATCACGGCATATCTATTCAGTCGGGAATATACAGAACGAACATTAAAAACGATTCTTCCGGCTCCAATCTCACGCTCTTCCTTTTTAACGAGCAAATTTTTGATTCAGTTAATTTGGATCATGATATTGATGTTAATCACTTGGGCTGGAATCTTTCTTTTATCCGGATTATACCATCTGATGATTGGCATAGAAGGCTTTCAAATATCCGTTGCTTTTACATGGCTTATTAAAATGCTGCTAGGTGGTATCCTGATGTTTATAACGTTGAGTCCGTTTGCTTATCTTTCTTTAAAAAGCAAAGGTATTGTCGTTCCTATCATCTTTTCTGCCGTCATTATAATGGGGAGTGCCGCTCTAGCTAATCAAGATATAGGTGTATTATACCCATGGACAGCAACCTATTTTCTTATGGTGGGAAAAACTTTATCTACCGGCTATCCTATTTGGCTAAGCAGTAGCATAATTATTTTAATTGCCATGATTGGCTTTATTAGCACATATACTTATTTTAAGAAGGAGGATTTAAAATGATAACTAATTTAATCGAAGTCCTTAAAGTCATTATACTGGGAATCGTCGAAGGTATCACAGAATGGCTGCCGATCAGCAGTACCGGCCATATGCTTTTAGTAGACCAGTTTATTACTTTAAATGTCAGCGATCATTATAAGGAAATGTTTTTTATTGTGATCCAGCTTGGAGCTGTCCTTGCTGTTGTTGTATTGTTTTATAAAAAAATGATCCCTTTTCAATTTAGTGATAAGCATTCACCGATGATTAAAACCGATATTCTGTCACTATGGATGAAAGTTGTGGTAGCCTGCATTCCCGGGGCAGCTATAACCCTTTTATTTGATGACTACATCGAGGCACATTTTCATACACCGGCAGTCATTGCCTGTGCCTTAATTTTTTACGGAATCGCATTTATCTTTATCGAAAGCTGGAATAAAAAACGTACGCCTGTTGTCCATGAGCTAACAGATATTACGTATACAACCGCTTTTATGATAGGACTGTTTCAAGTCCTATCCATTATTCCGGGAACATCACGTTCCGGCTCTACGATCGTTGGCGGATTATTAATCGGTGTTTCAAGAGTTGCAGTCGCCGAGTTTACTTTCTTTTTAGCTGTACCGGTCATGTTTGGACTGAGCTTTATCAAAATGATGAAATTTGGCTTTATCTTTACAACCGCCGAACTGACATTGCTGATTATTGGAATGGTTGTCGCTTTTGTAGTGTCATTGATCGTTATTCGCTTCTTAATGAACTATATTAAAAAACACGATTTCAAGGTTTTTGGCTGGTACCGCATTATCTTAGGAATCACTGTTTTACTTTATTTCACATTTCTATAATTCACGAGGATTGAACATATCGTTCAATCCTTATTGTTTTTATTGCTTGCTTTTTCTTGAAGTATCATAAAACTAAATATATAATAGTACCAATTAAGGAGAGAAACGATCGAACAGCTAAAAAGCAACTATGATAGACTATATGGAATACCACAATAAAGAAAGAAGCAATATCAAAAGAAAAAGGATTGAGTCCATATAAATATAGACAACAGTCCTTTCAACAATTCACTTAAAATGAACATATTCAACTTTTTATAGGGACACTACTTCTCTCTAATCCAACTCAATATTATTTTCGATCCAATAGGCAACCCCATCTTCATTGTTGCTTTTTGTCACACTGCTCGCTAAAGTCTTTAATTCACCAATCGCATTTTCCATAGCTATGGCATTAGGACATAATCTAAACATTTCCAAATCGTTTTCATCATCACCAAACACAACAACTTCATCGATATCAATATCCCATAGCTGACATAAATATTCAATCGCGTGAGCTTTTGATACTTCCTTATGTAAAATACGACATAAAAGCGTTCCTTCAATGCGATGGGCATACATGTAATCCGGCAGAATATCTCTCAGCTTCTGCATGTCTTCTTCTTTTTTAAGATCAAGAACGATTCTCTCAATCATCTTGTTTGGCAGATGTTTTAAATCACAGACTACATAATTCTTTTCATGAGGATCAACTTCCCAAACATTATGATTTGCATAGACTTCCTCATTCATTTCAATCGTAATCCTGCTGTCGGCAAACTGCGTTAACAGTGCATCGATAAATAAATCAAAATCAGCTTTGTTTAATCCTTTATGATACATGATTCTATCCTGTTCATCGTAAATCATCGCCCCATTAAGACATGCCAGCAGATCATGAGGAATCCGCTCTACCAAGTTCATTCTTTTTAATACTCTTAATGCCCGTGCTGTTGCCGGAACGAATTTTATTCCCCGTTCTCTTGCCTTCGTAATGATCCGATACGTGTAGTCACTGATGCTTTTTTGATCATTCAGCAATGTTGCATCAAGATCTGTAATGATTAATTTTATTGGCTTCATTTACCCTATCCCCTTCTTCTAATACAAATTATCTCTTACTAAAGAAGTAATCCTTTAATTGAAGATAGACTAATATTATCGTATATCATTCATTAATACTAGTGCTAAAGCCTTCATTTCAATATTAGAAAAAATCATTGCATTAATCTACGTCATGTATTCCTTTGGTTTCAAATACTAAACATCCATATTCTCCTACCTTCAAACATAAAGGCTCAGAAGCTTTAAAATTTATATTGTTATTTATATATGAAAAACAATTATTTTCATAGAATAACTCGCTAAAATAAGCTATCCTCAGTTAAGAGAATAGCTTTTCCTTACAAAACAGATGGCAATATATAATCGACAATGAGATCCCAACGATCATGCGCCTTGCGCATATTTGCCGACGTGATGGCTACCACTATTTCTTTTTGAGGAATACAGCAGATCATATTTCCGCCATCCCCTAACGCCATATAAGCATAAAGCTTTTCTGACTTATAAATGCACCATAGATAACCATAATGGGTAAAAGAAACCTTGATTTCTTTTTCCAAAGGGATACCTGTGGTCGATGCCTTAATCCATTCTTTAGATACAATTTGTTTTTGATTATACATCCCATCGTTAAGATAAAGGGAGCCGAATCTTGCCAAGTCACGGGTTGTCAGCTTAAGACCCCAGCCACCGGTAGAGTAACCCATGGGATCTTTTGCCCAGCCCTTTAACTGCTTGCCAAACAAACCTTCATAATCAAATGTCTGATCAGGATTATCAGCGACTTCCTTGATGCCAAGCGGTTTAAATAAATAAGTATTCGCAAATTCTCTGGCACTTATCCCTGTTGCTTTTGTGAGGATGACTGATAAAAGATGAGCACTGCAATTGGCATATTTAAATGAACCGATATTGCCGTTTTTACCTAATAAATCAAGAGAAAATTTAATCCAGTCTTTTCGTCTGACCATTTTCTCCATAGGCTCCTGCATCGGTTTAAAAAGATAAGGCGCTCTCATCGTCAGTAAATGTCGAATCGTAATCGACTTTTTCACTACTTCTGAAGGATGACAGACATAATCAGGGAAGAAGTCCAGTACTTTTTGATCCAAACTCTTTATGTACCCCTGATCGACAGCAATACCGATTAAGGCTGAAAGAATACTTTTAGTAACTGAGGCAATATGACAAGTATCTTCTTTTTGATAACCGTTATAATAACGTTCAAAAACTGTTTTATTTGATCTTATCACAATAATTCCGTTTAAATTTTTATACAGAACCGGTATGACTTTGTCCATTTCCACTAGCTTTTCTTCCTGTATGCCACCCACGATTGGATCGACTTTTTCAAAAGATAAGACAGGAGGTTTCATTACAAATACCTCCCTGTCAGTGAATTTTGATCTTTCTTCATTTCTTCCGGGGTTCCCTCGGCAATCATATATCCGCCTTCACTGCCACCGCAAGGTCCCAATTCAATCAGATAGTCACAAATCTTTAACACATCCGTATCATGTTCAACCACAATAACCGAATTCCCTTTTTCTACCAACTGATCTAAGAGTTCAATCAATTTTGCGATATCATACTGACTAAGCCCTGTTGTGGGTTCATCAAGAATATACAGGATATTTCCTTTTCTTTTTCTGCCGATCTCCTTTGCCAGTTTGATTCGCTGCGATTCCCCGCCGCTTAATGTCGGTGTAGGCTGCCCTAATTGAATATAGCCCATTCCAATCTGCTGCAAAATCTTTAAAGGACTGAGTATGGCAGGCTGATCACAAAAGAATTCAGCAGCTTCATCAATACTCATCTCTAATACTTCGGCTATCGTCTTTCCTTTATAATGGATCGCTAAAGTATCCTGATTAAATCGTTTCCCCTGACACTTCGGACAGGTTTTATTAATGCTGAGATGTTCTCCCAGCCATATTTTTTCATAACCGCTGCCTTCACATTCTTCACAGGCACCTTTTGAATTGAATGAAAAGAAGCTTTCCTGCATGCCTTGATTAATAGCTTCCTTTTGATTTGCATACAAAGATCTGATTTTATCCCAAATACCAATGTAAGAAGCAGGGTTAGAATTACTGTTGCGACCAATCGGAGCTTGTGATATTTCCGCATAACCGGCAATCACGTTCATTCCTTTTAACCCCTCAGCCTCTGTCTTTACTGTTGTATCTGCCCTCTTACTTTCTTGAGAGGCATATTTAAAATGAGTTCGCAGTAGTGGCAGCAGTGTATCAGAGATTAATGAACTTTTCCCACTTCCGGATTTTCCGGCTATTCCCACCAGTGCATGCAGAGGAATTTTGACCGTAATATTCTTAAGATTATTCGTTTTAGCGTTAAAAATAGTAAGAAAAGGATGCTGATCAAGAAGCGGTTTAAACTTTCTTATCGGCATTGTCTTTTCACCGGATAAATAACTTCCGGTAATTGAGGAAGGTGATTTCAATAAGCCCTCAACATCTCCCTGATAAACAATCTGTCCACCTAAATGTCCAGCAAAGGGACCGATATCAATGATATGATCAGCTTGCCGAATCGTATTTTTATCATGTTCGACAACAATCACTGTATTGCCAATTTCCTTTAGCTGCCGGATCGAAGCAATAATATCTTCCTTTTCAGAAGCGTGCAGCCCTGCTGTCGGTTCATCTAAAACATAAATCAGTGAATCCATTTTTGTATCTAAATGAGCATTCAAAAATAATCTCTGCAGTTCACCGCCACTTAAAGTCGACATTTCCCGATACAATGTCAGATAACCTAACTTAGCATTCATTAAGTGCTTTAATTTATTAAGGATATCTTGAACTAAATTGCTTCCAAGCGGACTGTACGCTTCTGTTTTAAGTGTCTCTAAAAGAAAATGATAAAGGTCACAGATAAGCATCGTGCATAGTTCACCAATGTGCTTTCCATGAATAAAAACACTCCTTGCTTCCTCGCCAACACGATAACCATGACATTCTTGGCATAACTGCATCGCATAAAAATCTTGAACGGCTTCTCCTTTACGCTGACGATTTTCAAAGGCTTTGGTTAAACAATAACTATTTTTTCCCTGTTCAAAACGCCCATAAATGACTTCATCTTTTACTTCATTGGGCAGTGAAACAAAAGGCATATTAAAATAATCATGAAAGCGTTTCTTTAAAATATTCATATAGCCCGGAGTCACTTTTGATTTAATAAAGATGTCCTTTAGTGTCATCTGGTCATCGCTGACAAGCTGATCGATATTAATTTCATAGTTTGCTCCTTTCCCAGAACAGTGCAGACACATTCCGCTGGCAGAGTTATAGGAAAAAAAGCTAGGACCAAAATGTTCATCCGCATCGTAATCCTCACTGTTTACTTTCCCTTCGCTGGAATATAAGAGTGTCAGCATATGCAGAATTCCTGTGCGTGTTCCAATGGTGGAGCGTGGATTGCTTTGACGAATCGTATTTTGATGAACGGCAATTGTAGGTCCGATTCCTTCAATTGAATCAAATTTATAAGATTCTTCCAAATTAGTCAGCATGCCTAAAGACTGCAAATATTGCTTGCGTCCTTCCTCAAAGATAATATCAAAGACTAAGCTGGATTTACCAGAACCACTGACTCCTGTTGCTGCGATTAATTTGTTTTTAGGCAAGGTTACATCCATATTCTTCAAATTATGAAGTCGAGCTCCCCTGATCTTTATTTCTTTCATGTCATCACCTCATCATTAAATTCAGAATTTAATCAGAGATGGAAAAGTTATTTAGAAGAAACGATAGGTTCTACCGGCAGATAAATATCGACTAAGTGCATATTATTTGGATCAGCTGTATGGTCATTCATATACATTTCAAACGGACAGCTGTCACTGGGGACATAGCCACTTGTTGTCAGCCATTCTTCATAAATATAATCCCAAATCGCACTATAAAGATGCTGTTCAATATAAAAATGTCCTACAAGATATTGCCCGGCTGGTAATTCCATCACTCCAAGTCCACTGTTTTCGTCCACCTTAGCCTCCTTAGCGAGCGTTATCGCAATGCTGGTCTTGAAAGAATCCGGTTCAGTAAATTCAGGGTGATCATGATAGATGGATAGTACTCTTGTTTTTTCGTCCAACAGATTCTGTTTTTGTGCAGCGACAAATAATTGCTTTAATAAAACGGAAAACTGATTAGCCAATTCACCGTAATTTCCGGTAAAACGGACATAAGCTACTCGCATTTTTTCAATATTCAAGATTTCTACCTGTCCCTCTATCTTTTCTTTAAGCTTATTCTTTTCCATATCTGATACACTTTGATTGTATCTGGAAATATTATATTGGTCTTTGCAATTCTTGCGGTAATGTTTACGATAGTCAGTAGGACTGATCTTATACATCTGCTTAAAGCTTCTTGAAAAAACGGCAGAGTCGGTAAAACCCAAATGATAAGCAATATCTGTAATGCTCATATCATCACGCTGACCTAAAAGTAAAGCTGACTTTTCCAGTTTAAAGCGATGCACATACTGTGACAGGGATTCATGTGTCATCGCTTTAAAAATACGATGAAAATGATATTTAGAGAATCCCGCAATCTGTGCAAGTTCTTCAAGGGTAAATGACTCAAAAGCATGTGCTTCGATATAATCCTGAATTTTATTAATGCGATGCTGATATTCACTTTTACTTTTATTGTGTTCCATACAGTTTCTCCTTTATATAGATATTGACCTGTTTTTATTATACTTGATCCATTTTAATAGCTCAACGAGAGTGTCTCATAACAAATAAAACTGCCTGTTATTAAGCAGGCAGCCTAGTAAATTCTAATTACTCGTATTTAAATATTTCCATTCATATTGCTCCATCGGAATCGGTTTACTGAAAAGAAATCCCTGTACCGTTTTCACTCCGCACGCTTTCAAAACTTCAAACTGTGCTTCGTTTTCTACCCCTTCCGCAATCAAATGAATACCTCTTTTATTGCATACTCCGACCATTGCTTCAACGATAGATTGTGCATAAGCGTTGGAAACAATATCTTTCACAAAACCTTGGTCAATCTTTAAGATATCAAACTGAGCCGTAGCGAGTAAAGCAAGATTTGAACTTTCTGCTCCAAAATCATCGACGGAGACTAAAAATCCTGCCTCTCGAATTTGATTAATACGATCTGTCAAACTTTTACAGTTCGTCGAACATGTACTTTCAGTAATCTCCACTTCTAAATATTTTTTAGAGATTCCGTATTTTTTTATGATCGCTTCCAGCTTTTCTAATAAATGGTCTTCCATAAAAGTACTGCGTGAAAAATTACTGGAAATCGGAAACAGCTTTTTGCCTTGCTGCTGCCATTTTTGGAGTTGGGCGCAGACAGTTTCAAAAACATAGAAATCAATCTTGCTAATCTGATAAGTGTTTTCCAAAACCTGAATGAAGCGATCCGGTGGCTGAATCATGCCGTCATCATCAATATAGCGTACCAATGCTTCTGCTCCAACCAACGCATGAGTACCGACATCAAGCTTAGCCTGTAAGTAAACCTGAAATTGCTTGTTTATGATTTTTTCTTTTAACAGCTCCGGATCAGATAAATAATCTAACACATCATTTTGGTGGCGATAGCGCCCGGTCTCCAAATGACGATGATAAAATTCTCTTTTGTCTGTATACATGAATTCATCTGCCTGATTGATAATAGATTGAATAGAATGACAATCCTGTTCCCATTTATAGCCTATAGCGGCATTACATTTTTCCATAGCTAAATTATTTTTTAATCTATAAAGAATTTCTTTAAATTCCTCTTCTTTTATGCCTAAGCAGATGACGATGAATTCATCCCCGCCGATTCTATAAAAAGAACCTGTGATAACACTTTTTTGAATAATTTCGGCACATTTCTTCAATAAAGCATCGCCCGCATCATGACCAAACTGATCATTGACTTCCTTTAGTCCATTGACATCTAAATAAATCACCCCTACAGATTGCTTGTTTTCATTTAAGCGACCAAGATCCAAAATATAGCGGTTACGATTATAAAAAGAAGTCAACGTATCCACATAGCTTAAATGATAAAGTGCTTTTTCATCTTCTTCCCTACGCATTGCCAGCATAATATAATAGCGTAATGTTTCTAAAAAGTTCACTGCATTTTCAATCGATTCCTGTGATGGATTATCCAAACCAATGCAGCCGCTTAACAATCCATCTCGTTCTAACGGAACCATAATCACACTTTGAATTCCCTGCTGAGCAAGAAATTCATACTCATACGTCATCTCTTTAATATCTTCTAAATCAGAAACAACTATATTCTGCTGATGATCAAACATGTTCATCCATATTTCGAATTCTGATTTCGGCAAATACTGTAAATTATCGATCTGTGGTTCTATATCCTCACGACACCATTCCGCAATATTAGTGAGATGGTCTTCATAAAACTTGAAAATATAAGCACGCTCCGCTAAAAACAGCTCTCCTATTTGTTTTAAAACATGATCCGCAGCATTTAACATATCCTGATTGCGATATAACTCCCTAATACATTCTACTAAAACATTATCTCTTTCTAAACGCTTCTTTAATTCATTTTTTTCATTTTCCGCATCTGTAATATCAAAAGCAATTTCCATTCTTGCTTTACGCCCTTCCCATTCCATCAAACGATCTTTTAATAAATAATGACGCTTTGTAATCAGATTCGTATGTTCCCAAGTATAGGTTTCATCCTTTTTCAATTGTTCACTTGTACAAAAAGGACATGGTGCATCTAATCCCTGCAAAGCCTGATAACACTTTAAATGTGCATCATCCGTAATATGAAATGTCTTTTTTCCCATCTCATTGGCAAATAAAAGTTCATGTGTTTCGATATCGGATACATAAAGCAATTCTGTTATCTCATTCATGGGTGCCAGTAATTCTTGAAAACGCTGATTTAACTGTTCACTCTTTTTTCGGTTTTCATCTTCTGCTTTATTGAGCTCTATACGGCGTTTTTCTTGAAAAAAGGCATAGACTGTACACAAGATAGCTATTAATGTAAAGATTCCACTCATATATAATAATAAAATACGGGCATCATGAACGGCATCTTCCGTATAAATTTCTGCCGCTAGGACTGTCTCATTAGCCAAATCAAAAAAGTCCTCACTTAAATCAAATAACCTGTCCCGTGAAACCTCTTGATTACGGTAAGCAATAATCTCGCTCTTAATTTCCTCCCATTCTATACACATTTGTGAAAGTAAAAACTGATATTCCTCTCCATCAAGTTTAATCAATGCCAATTCTGTACTGCCCTCACAAAGTCCATTTAAAATAGTATCGATGTCTGTAATTAAACGATCATCGGGATTATGATTGAGTTCTTTTTTGATCAGTCTTTGAGTGGCTCCACGAACGATTCCGGTATAATTGATAATACGTGCATTACCTTGAAGATTATTGATAGAACGAATTGAAAATACTCCGGTCAATAATAAAGCCACACATAAAATAACAGGCACAACTGCAACCCGCAGATTTGAAAATTTCTTATTCACCAAAATCACTCTCCTATTGCTGATAATCCCTCGATCTTCTAAAAATGATCCTATTTAAATACATTATAACATTTTTCTTACCTAATTTATGCTTTAGTTTCTAAATAATTGAATTTCTGGAAATCACTATGAATAAAAAGAGAGGCGCTCTGACCTATCTTCAATCCGTTAGACCTTTGGTCTAATTTTTTTTGAGTACTTCATTCAACTGTAAATAATAAAAGATAATAGTTTATAAAAATAAAAAGTTATGCTTTTAATGCACAACTTTTCATCAACCCTTCTATAAATTTATTTAAGATGAGTGGAAATGATCTCCATAATCTTATTTCGTTTCATCACCGAAATTTTATAAATCTCCCCATTAAAGGCAGTTATTTTTATTCCCGTCTTGATAAAGAAATTGATTGAAAATGGCGCCAACGATTCAATATCTCGATATTCTATATCATAGGCAGCAGATTTTTTAAAAGGACCCCATGTACGAAAAGCAATCCTCTGATTAGTAAAATAGAATTTACCGGAGATTTGTTTTTTATAAGGCATCTGTGGTGTTTTCCATGTATCCCCCTTCTTTTCTTCAATAATTGTTTCATTTGTTCTTAAATCTAATTCTTCTGTTTTCATATATTTCTCCTATTTCTTTTATTATGACTGTGCAATAAGTGCTGCTTGATTGATCATAAAGACTTTAAATGCCTCATTTTCATCTTTGAAGTCAACTTCATTTAAAATCTTATCATTTAATTTAAAACCAAGACGTCCACCATCATAAAAATCAATGTAGATGACAGCTTCTTTTTTATCTTTGAGCGTTATATTTTTTATTTTTTCTTTAGCCACAGAAAAGAATTCATCTTCATTAAAATCCATTTTTACTGCGGACTGCGATGCATAGACATAAAAAAAGTAAAGGGTCTGATTATCATATGCAATCAGGTAATTACGGCTGCCGATTTCTGAACCGCGATACGAAGCACGTCCTGTCAGTGTGGTACGTATAACTGCTTTTGCGGCATTCTTTGCTAATGATTTAGCTTTATCCCCTGTCGTTTGACACATGCTGTTGGTGCTGTAGGCATAGGCAAACTTTACTTCCTTATCTTTTAAATAGTAATCCTGAATATACTGAAGCTGTGTCTTTACACTTTGAATGCGTTGATCTACTGCCCCCTTGCGACGTTTTTCTGTTACTTTTAATAGTACAAAAATAAGCACCGCAACAAAGACAAGCCATATGCTAATAAAAAAAATTGCTGGATTCTCCATTTTTTATTTCCTCCCCTATTTATGAGTGTTTTTGTTTAGTTTTTACCTCTTAATCAAGGCATCACTTTACTCCCATGTATATCCATTGTAAACATAAAAAAAATGAAAATATAGGAAAAGAATTTCACTTATACAAGTGAAATTCTTATTAAAGCATAGTTAATTTTTTCATGATCTGAAATAATGCTTCCTCACTGCGATCATTCCAAAGTAGTTCAAGTGAGCTTCTATCTGTTAATAAATGGTTTAAAAAGACATCATAAAAATGACATTTCTCTAAAGAATCCGGGTGGATCCAGCATATGACCAATATCTCTATCACCGTATTCTTCCATTGAAGCGGTCTTTTTATCTTTACTATGCCAAAACACTCTTGTAAGGGCATCTCAACAAAATGAAAATACCCGGTAGTTGAACAAAAGGTTCCATTAAATACCCAATTTTCTCGAGATAGGAAATTTTGATATTCTAATTGAACTTGACTTTTATCTTTATGACCATATAAGGCATTGAAAATATCCAGTATGGAATCCGCCTCTTCCAATTCAATAAAATAAGCCGACTGGAGCGGAGGAAAAAAAGCTTTATTTCTTCCTTCTACTTCCATTAATTTAAAATATAGTTCCTGATAATGACCATTTAGTATAGCCTCACTGTACAGCATCACCCCTTGATTCGTGAAATCTTCGCAATATTCCGGACTGCTGATTAAAAGATCATAATTTCTGACTTCTTTTATCTCCTTAATAAGATAACGTTCTTTTATTTCAATGGAATCAATGCAATGTGCAAAGTCTTGCTTAATCTTATTTACTAATGATAAAGCACTCATATAGCCGGAACTCGGAATAATCAGAATTTTTTGGCGTTTCACAACTGAGCGCTGCTGATTCAGCAATGCTTGAAATGTATAAGAAAACTGAACTACGTCTTCCTGACTGATACAACAGTCATCGCCCTCTCCCCTATTATTTAAAGTCAGATAGCTGAGTTCTAAAGAAACCAAGGATCTTAATATCCCCTTTAGGCGCCATTGCCGAAGCCATTTATTATCTTCATACATAGCATACTGTGATCGCACGACTAACGGATAGAGTGCAAATTGAAGATTATTGATAAAATCTTGAGGAAATGAACAAGTGGGCAGCATTTTTTGTAATTTTCGCAGCTGTTCCTTAGCACAGTTCAGGCTTTGTTTATAAAACCTGGGGGATTGTTTCATCTGCTGTATGGAATGAACATCTATATAGCAAAATAAAACGATGCTTAAATAATAGACTTCCGACTCATCCATCTCAAATATATTTTCTTCATGCAGACGTTTTTTTAATGACTGTACAATCTCGAAGCTTTCCCACGATGTAATCTCATCGATCTGTGACTGATCGAACTCTATTTTATGCCCCAGTTGAAAACGATGATAGGATAACAGCAGCTGATACATAAATTTCTCTAAATGAATATCCTTTATCGTATAAGATCGGCTGCTGATCAGTGTCAGCCATATATTTCTGATCTTACGGCGAGTCGTTTCTTCTATTTTAAAGTAGTTTTGATACATTTTATCTTTACGAATCAACATCGTTATATGATGATAGTAGCCATAGATATCCATGATGCAAAAACGCTGATGAAGCTCACTCCCGGTAATCTTAAAGCCATAATTCGCTTTACTGATGAGTATCAATTGATACCGCTGCAGCAAGTTTCGAATCTGATGAAAGGTTTTATTCAGAGAACGCTTATCGATAAACTGTGATGCTGCGATTTGATCTGCAGTAACATATTCCTGTTCAAAAAGAATAGAAATTGTTTGGTAAATTCGTATTTGTTCATCTGTTGGAATCTCACTGACATCCCCATAACTTCCTAATTGAGGTAAAAGTTCTTTTTGAAACTGCTGATCATCAATGATAAGAAGCTGATACCCTAACCCCCGTTTAGCTTTGATTTCAATTCCCATCTGATCCGCTTTTGACTGTATGATCAATATTTCGCTTTTTATCGTTCGATTGCTGACATGCAGATGACTAGAAAGTTCCTCACTTGTCATGATCCGATCCTGTTTCCACAATAAAAAAATCAACATAAACTGTCGTTGCGTCATTATTATCCCTCCAACATACTTGCTGTTACATTGTCATTATTCTATCATGAATGATATAAAATACAAATAGAAGGAAAGAAATATACCGACTTCAGCACTTCAAAGAGGAAATGGCAAGGTTGCTTTTTACTAAGGAAAATGCTAAAATAATAAAGCAAATAGAGATACAGACAGAAAGTATGCCCCTTGAGCTGCGAAGCTTGGAGGCTTGGCTTTTATTTAAACTCAATATTACTGGCGCATTAGCTCAGCTGGATAGAGCACACGCCTCCTAAGCGTGGGGTCGGGCGTTCGAATCGCCTATGTGCCGCCAATTTAAGATTATTTAGAGGTTTTCTTTGACCTCCTTCGGACATAAATCATATGTCCTTTTTTATTTAACATTATCAACGCTCAAACATCATTAGTGAACGATAACTTGCGTTTATGATATATAGTTGACTTATTCATCATAAAAAATTTAATAATAATTAAATATTGTGTATAAGTAAAATAGGTGTCAGTTCATTACCATTGACCCATTAGCACAAGTCCTGATGCCCATTTTTAATCAAACTTTTTTTACCTGTAAATACAGTCATTTAAGAAGTGCATTTTTATTTGGGACAGCACTTTTTTTAATTTTTCAGAGTCCAAATCGAGTGCTTTTATTCCTTTAGCCACAGACAAGACTTTACAAATTGATGCTTCTTATATTTTACCAAAGATCCTGTATATACTCTATAATTGTCTTTAAATGAGCTGTGAATTTCTTAAAAGTCCGTAAATTATTGGATCGTCGTTCATCCCTTAATTCTTTTGATCCCAATATTCTTCATATATTTTAAGCTTTAATCTCATGATGAATCACTGAAATTTTACTTTCAACACTTAGCTTATTGATGATCATATTTTTGTTTTAGCTATAAACGTATTTTCATTCCAATTTTGTATAATAATAAGCAATTGGTAAACCCTAATATTAAAATAACACACTATATCAACCTATGTTTTGACACCGTTAATGTAAACATGAAGATATTTATTACTGTATTACACTATCATAAGTTAGGAGAATGATTTTGAAAAAACAAATATGGAATTATGCCTGGGTTATTTTATTAGCTGTATCTTTAATAAGAGGGGTTGCAGGTGCCGGAATCAATACCTCCGCCGGGATTTTTTTAGCTCCTGTATCGAGGGATTTAGATGTCGGGGTAGGAAGGTTATCTCTATATCTGAGCATTGCCTCTATCGCAAATTTATTATGGCTCCCAATAGCCGGAGATTTGATAAATAAGATGAAAATAAAAAGAATCATTGTATTGAGCACATTACTGCAAGTAATCCCGTTTCTTTGTTTAGGTTATATGAATTCTGTTTGGGCATGGTATATTTTTGCGGTACCAATGGCAATCGGGGCAACCTTTTTAGTCAATCTGTTAGGTCCTATCCTCATTAATCGCTGGTTTCATAAAAATATAGGATTAGTTATGGGATTAATGATGATGATCAGCAGTCTCATGGGAGCTGTGTTTCAGCCTATGTTAACAGGTTTAATTGCCGCTAATGGGTGGCGCAGTACCTATGTCTTATTTGGTCTATTTGCTTTGATTTTTATTTTAGTTGTGGGTCTGGTATTCATTAAAGAAAATCCAGCATATCAAAAATCACAGCAAGCAAATAGTAAAAAAACAACCAAAACCACAGATAATAATAAAAAAAATAAGAATATCTTATCTAAAGTGATATTAAAATCACCGGCATTTTATTTATTATTATTGTTTATGGTCATTTTGACAGGCTTTGCTTCCTTTCAACAGCACGCGACTAATTTTGGCATAGCAATGGGATTAGACATCACTATTATTGGAAAAGCTCTTTCTTTATCCATGATGGGATCCGCAATAGGATCAGTTCTCATTGGAATTTCCAGTGATAAAATAGGGATTATAAAAACATGTGCAGGCATTATTACGATTGCTTTTATTTCCATTATATTATATAGGTTTGTTAATGGGTCTATCTTAATCTTTGCTTTCGCCTCTTTCTTACATGGTTTAGCGTCTTCATCCATTAGTGTTGTAGGTCCGCTTCTCACCATAGAGTTCTTCGGTCAAAAAGATTATCCAACAATATTCCCATTTGTTATGACTAGTCTCCCATTAGCGACCATCATATTACTACCGGCATATGGGTTCATCTATGATTATTTCGGAAATTATAATCCTGTATTTATATTCCTGCTTGGTGCTGTCATTATATCCGTATTTTGTTTACTGATCGGCTATCGAAGCAGTCGCCGCAGCATGATAAAGAACTAAACTCTCATCCCTGTTATTAAGATATGTTTTATTTATTACTTCCTGAAAACACAATGTAAAAGCTCTCCTTCACTGAGAGCTTTTTTCATTAAATGATTATAGATTCTCCTATTCTTAAAAAGCCACACAGATTTTTATTTGGATGACACCTTTTTATTTCAAGAAGCATTCAATTAAGAAATAACCTGCAAAGGCGGACACTCTAGTTTACTTTAGCACACTGATCTCTAAGTTCTAAGTAGTCTTTCAGCATATCCGCATATAACTGTTTGATTTTTTCTGTATTTTGTTGTACTTGAACCATTATTTCTTCATGATGAAGTACAAATACATGTACGATATCCACATCGATTTTTCCTTCCTCTGCCATCTCTTCTATAATAGAAATAGCTTTTGCAACAGAGAATTTTTCTTTATAGCTTCGTTTCCCTAATAAAGCACTAAGAATATCCGCAATCGCTACGATTCGATCCCCTAAAGTCAGTTCTTTGTTCGTTAAATGATGTGGATACCCGCTCCCATCTAATTTTTCATGATGACGCACTGCCATATTCAGCACATCTGTTTGAATATAGCCTTTTAGAATTTCTTCGGTAATCGAAACATGACGCTGCATTAACTGTGTCTCTTTGTCATCAAGTTTTCCTTGTTTTTCTAAGATGCTGATGGGAATTGCCCCTTTGCCAAGATCATGCAATAAAGCTCCATAATATAATTTATTCATTTCTACTGAATTTAATTGATACTGCTTTCCCAATTCAATCGCAATGGCTGTGGTTGTAATCGTATGCAAAACTGTAAATTCACTTCTAAAATCAATCGAGTAAGCAAGCATTTCAAGATAACCTCTGCGTTCATCCTCACCTAAATAAATTGTTTGATAAAGAGCGTTCATTTTATCTTGATACATCATATTTTCTAAAGCGTGTATGAGGACATGGTCTTTATTTAAAGCTTCAAATGCTTTGACCTGCAAAGGATCAAACTGTCCGCTTTGATGAAGTAATAAGGTCAGTGAGGCTCCTTGTTTAACGGCAACATCGATGCGGTCACACAGATGGATCAAAGAAGCAATCTTTTTATTTGAACATCTTGTTTTCATTAGTTTTTCATAGGACATATGATGATACAAAACACAATCTGAATTCTTTTTCAAAGGAGACAGCCTAGACAAAAATAAATAGCCATAAATAGCATGTTCCCAGACATCTTTACTCTCAAAACTTAGCAAGGCATCCACATCATCTGTTTTATAAGCCCCGATATCATGAAGCAATGCGAGTTTTGCAACATGCAGATATTCTTCCTGAGGAACCTTCAGATAAGACATGATTTCCAGACAAAGAAAAGCAACCCGTTCGCCATGATCCACTAAGCGGTTATCCAGTTTATTCAGCATTGTTTTTAGAATAACGATGACTTCTTGGTCTTTTATGATGTTCATATTTTTTCCTCTCTATCCTTACTATCTGTTTTTTAGTATACACTAGATACCCTTCATTTGAAATAAAATTAGTCTAGAGAAAGAGATAAAAATATGGATTTGTTTCATTTTTATTTCAAGATGCCTATAGATTTAAAAACCTCCGTCTTTAAACGAAGGTTATGTTTATTCGATATCATCGATTTGTTTCTGTTTAGAGGTCTCTGCCTGATAATCCCGCACTTCTAAAATAATCATTCGAATGACAGCAATCAGCGGTACACCTAAGAACATTCCTAAAAAGCCAAATAATCCGCCAAACAGGGTAATCGCAAAGATGATCCAGAAAGGACTGATCCCTACCGAATCGCCTAAGATTGCGGGTCCTAAGATTAAACCATCGAACTGCTGCAAAGCAAAGATAAAGATCGCTACCCAGATCGCTGTGATAGGATTCATGACAATCAAAGTGATAATGACTACCGGGATTCCACCAATGAACGGACCAAAATAAGGAATCATATTGGTTACCATAATAATTAACGCCAGCATAAAGGCAAATTTCAAATTCAATAATGAAAAACCAATATAAGCAATAATCCCGATAATCAAGGAATCGACCGCTTTTCCATAAATAAAATTAGAGAAGATCACATGAACCTTACGAACATAATAATGAATCAAAGAGATCTTCTTTTGATCAATAAACATTCCCATGAACTGATCAAAAATACGCATCAAGTTTCTTCTTTCAAAAAGCACATAGGGACAAATGACAATCCCCATCACCCAAGAAAGGAGTACACCAGCGGTGTTGATTGCCCCCTGAGCATATTTTAAAACATCAAAGTTCAGCAAGCGATCAAAAGGAATTTGAAAATCATTAAATGTAGACTGCAAGAAAGCAACCAGTTTAGGATCACTAAACGTTGACGTTACCAACTGATCAAACTGTTCCACATATTGCCCGGATTTACTGATAAAGTCCATCACATTATTAACTGTAAGTGGAATCAAATATAACAGTAAGATCGCTAAAAGAAGCAAAAAGGCAAAATAAGTGATAAATACGCTCAAAGATAAACGCCTTTCAATCACCCAAGGCTTTTTCGTTTTTTCCAGTATTCTTTCCATCTTCTTACAAAGCGGATATAGGAAATACGCTAATGCCCCACCTACAATAAACGGTGTTAATATCGTTAATATCATTTTAAAGACATCATAAATTATATGTAAACTATCAAAGGTTTTGTAGAATACAATCACAGCTGCGGCTAATAAAAACCACTCTAAATAATGTTTAAATTTCTCTTTAGACAATCTTTCCACCTCTTTGCTAGTAGTCTAGCATTTTCTTAAATACTTTTTCATACATTACAGCTAATAATATACCACCAAATACAGCTCCCGCCAATACATCACTGAAATAATGCACATGCAGATAGATTCGCGTAAATGCAATAATCGGAATCATTGCCCAAGAGGCATAACTGAATACTCTTTTATATTTCAAGTTACTATGAGCAAACATAATCCCTAGCATCCCGTAAAACATGACGGAGCAGGTTGTGTGGGAACTGGGAAAACTAAAACCAGTTTCAACCGCTAGGCGATCCAACGGTCTTGGTCTTTGAACAATATTTTTTAAAGTATAGTTCATTAAAAATCCAAAACTGCTGTTAAGTGTCAAAACTAAACCCAGTCTTCTTTTAAAGACAATGAGAAGAACACAAATGATTCCATAAAATGTCCCAGATCCTAAATTAGTAATATTGATGATAAACTGATTGGTTTTAGGGGACTGTAATAAAGATACATAATCATAGATCTGATTATCCAAAGGTAAAATGATATTTGTCTTTACCAAGATCAATATTACAATTAATACTAGCCATGCCATTATCCACTTCTTCATTTGGATTCTTTCCTCACTCTTTCTCCATCTTTTTTAACAATACACGCCGGTATTCCCACAACGGTACAATTAGGAGGAACATTCCTCAAAACCACCGCCTGTGCGCCTACGATAGAATCATTGCCAATCGTAATATTCCCAATTACTTTAGCGCCCGCACTCACCATTACCCGATCCTCTAAAGTAGGATGACGCTTAAGTGTCAGTGGTCCTGTCCCGACACCGCCGAGCGTTACACCCTGATATAAAGTACAGTCATTTCCAATCACCGTTGTTTCTCCGATTACCACTCCATGTCCGTGATCAATAAATAAACGTTTTCCGATCTCTGCTCCCGGATGAATTTCAATTCCCGTTATAAAACGAGCTAGCTGACTAATAAAGCGTGCCAGTATCTTCAGATGTCCTTTCCATAAAGTATGGGCAATACGATAAAAAAATAACGCATGAACCCCAGGATAATTTAATAAGACATTCCATCTGTTTTTTGCTGCCGGATCGGTCTCTAAGATCTTTTTGACAAGACTCTTTTCCACATAGATCTCTCCTTGTTTGTCATTTAACCATGTTTCATTCACTTTTACAAATGATGTTATAGTTATATATATGAAAAAAGGAGAAAGATGCTCCTATTCTCCCAATACCTCATCCATTTTCTCTTGAATTCTTGATTGTACTAATTTTGCGATATCCACAGTTGACATTTCTTCATATTCTTCTGGATAAATAGGTTTCAAGTAGTGAACCTGAGCGGTAACTTTCGCAATTGTATTTGTATCAAACGGTTTATAGCAGTCAATACATGCTACCGGCACGATTGGTTTTTTTGCTTCTACCGCTGTTTTAAATGTTCCGCCTTTAAATTCCCCCATCTTATTCCCTTCACGTGAACGTGTACCTTCCGGGAAAATAAAGTAAGTACGTCCTTCTTTCAACTCTTTTGTTACCTGTCTGATAATTTTGACTGAACCGCGGATATCATTGCGATCCATTGCCTGTGCCTGATCGATTACTGCAATTTGCTTTACGATTGGAGCTTTTAACAGCTCCTTTTTGATGACTGCTGTTGTTGGTCTTTTATGTGTTACCGCAATAATCACCGGATCAAAAAGTCCCTGATGATTAGGAGCCATCAAATAACCGTCTTCTTTTGGCAACTGCTCTAAACCTGTACAAACAATCTCCACCCGCCCCGCTCTTGCTACATCAGTTAAAAATTTATTGATAAAGCCATATCTTTTTTCTATTGGAAACTTATCTACCTTCTGTAATCGTTTCAATTGAATTAAATAGTACGGTATTTTCCAAAACAACCGCAATACAATGAGTGCTATTCTTTTCATTCTATTTGATCCTCCTATACTTTTTTAAAATGAAAGTCTCTTTTTCTACTTCTTCTATACACTTAAACCGATCCTCTTTAATTACCGGAAAATAGGCATCACCCGTATAATCACCCGGAATATAAGAAACAATCAGCTCGTTAGCTAAATCAAGGGTCTGTTGATAAACAGATGCTCCTCCGCAAATATAAATGTCTTGATCTTTCTCATAATCTTTCAGCAAAGTTTCTAAATCATGACAAACCTCAGCATTGAGATTTTCAAGATCATGTGCCTTGCTTACTATGATCGTTTTTCGTTTTGGCAGCGGTTTGCCAATCAACTCAAACGTTTTTCTTCCCATCAGAATAGTCTGATTCAAGGTTGTTTCTTTAAAATGTTGAAGATCTTCGGCATTATGCCACGGCATCCCCATTCTTCCTTGAGCGCTTCCAATCAAGTTATTTTTATCCATTGCCACGATGATTTTAATCATAGTCTCTACCTCTTTATTGAAATCATTTACCATTATAGCATAACTTATTCAAACTGTGAAACCAAATTCACAGATTCCTAATGCAACTATTTTTTCATAAATTCACCCTATTTCAGCTTTAAAAATGAAAAGAATCGAACAGCGCGTTTCATCCTCTGAAAATAATCAGGTTCACATACAAAATCCTTTTATAATACTAGTAGAAAATAAAAGCAATCACGTTTCCACTCGGTACTCCATACATTCTATAAATTAATTTACACGTCCTAAAATCAATGAGTTCACCGGGTTTAGCCAGAAAAATCAACTGCTGTACAGTGGTTGATTTTTATTATACGCAAAAATTTATCATTATGAGATTGACAACTGTACATGCACAGACTATACTGTATATGTACAGTAAGTACAGTTAGGAGGGAAAATGTGGAGATCATATTAAGCAATAGTTCAAATAAAGCTATTTATGAACAAATCGTTTCACAAATCAAAGCGATGATCATGAATGGAACATTAAAACCGGGTGATTCCTTGCCTTCTATTCGCGGTTTAGCCAAATCTTTGCATATCAGTGTCATTACTTCCCAACATGCTTACGAAGATTTAGTTCGAGACGGCTTCATTGAAACGGTTGCCGGCAAAGGCACTTTTGTTTCTCATCAAAACAAAGATTTTGTACGTGAAGAACAACTGCGAATACTGGAAGCAAAAGCAGAAGAGTTAGTGGAAGACGCAAAAATGAATGGTATTCAACTTTCTCAATTAATTGAAACCATTACATTATTATATAAGGAGGATGAAAATGGACACAATTCTTGAATTAAAGAATATTAATAAAAAATTTGATGATTTTCAATTGAAAGATGTCTCAATCACCGTTCCCAAAGGAATGATCGTCGGTCTGATTGGTGAAAATGGGGCTGGAAAATCAACAATTATCAATATAATAGAAGGATTATTAAAAGAAGACAGCGGGGAAATATATGTCTTTAATCAAAATCTCAGAGAACATGAAAAAACGCTTAAACAAGACATTGGCATTATTTACGACAGCTGTCACTATAATGAAAAATTTAAGTATTCGGATCTTGGCAAAATGATGAGTCTGATCTATCATCAGTGGGATCATGAAAAATATCTTGAATATATCGAACGCTTCTCACTGCCTAAGAGTAAAACAATTTCCCAGTATTCAAAAGGAATGAAAATGAAGCTATGTTTTGCCGTCGAGCTGTCTCATCATCCTAAATTATTAATCTTAGATGAAGCAACCAGCGGGCTGGATCCCATTGTTCGAGATGAGATTCTAGAAATCTTGCAGGAATTTATTATGGATGAAGCCCATAGCATATTGATGTCTTCTCATATCACCAGTGATTTAGATAAAATAGCAGATTATATTACATTTATCCATAATGGTGAAATCTTATTAACCAAAACCTATGATGATATTCAAAGTCATTACGGTCTTATCCGCTGCGGACAAAAGATCTTTGAAACCCTGCCGCAAGATGAAATATTAGCATATAAAAAAGAGGATTTTGAATATAAGGTATTAGTGGAAAACAGACAGGATTTCCAAAAGACCTATCAGGATATTGTCATTGACAAAGCAACAATTGAAGACATTATGCTGATGTATGTAAGGGGGATAAAACTTTGAAAGCATTAATATATAAAGATTTGTTCGTTTTAAAACAAAAAAGTCAGCTTGCAACACTTTTTCTTAATTTAGCAATAATGATTCCTATTGGCTTTTTCTTTCAAAATTTATACGGGTTAGCCCTGATTGTGGTTTTATCTTATCCGATTGGCGGCAGTGCTTTTATACAAGTGGTAATGGAAAAGGAAGAACGGACTAATTTTGACAAGACCATCATCTCTCTGCCTGTCACTAAGGCTGAAATCATTCTAGCTAGATATATTACCTCTTTTATCTTCTTTGGAATTCATATGCTGTTTGGGCTTCTATATACTTTGATTCATATCTATGTCATCCAATCCGTCAGTTTAGAATTAGGTTTGCTTTTATGGGGAGTAGGCATCTTGATTGGAACTCTGATGATCTCTATTAACAATGTCGGCTATATCCTACTAGGGGCAAGAAAAGGAACATTCGTTTATATGATCATTTTAGGTCTTTCCATCTTCGTCTATTTAGTGACTTTTCTTGGTTTTGACATGAAACAGATTCTGACTTTGAGTTCTACCGTATTGATGATAATCGCCTGTATCGCAACGATCCTTAGTCTGATCATCAGTTATCTTGTTTCACTAAAAATATTTACTCGCAAATATTCATAATAAAAGACAAAAAGAGTTGAAAAGAAATCATACTGTATTTCCCTAAACTCTTTTTATTATTGAAGATTTATCTTATTCGTATGATCTAAACTGCAGCTACTCTGTATTGATTTTTAGATAGCTGATGATATCTTGCTCATCAGGCTGCGTCTCCCCATAGTATTCCCCATGGTAATACAAAGCAAAATGACTTCTTCTTTCATCCCTTATATTCACGATACAGCATTTTGGCAGTTCCACAGTTTTGCCTCTAGTATAAATAATTCTTTCCTCATAGGAGATTCCAAAATAATCCAGCGTTTCCAACAGCTTAGAAAAAGAACACTGCCATGCCTTTGCCTGCATAATTTCTGATACCTCCTCAACACTCAGTCCAGTCAGCATCGCAATGCATTGCTGACCGCAGTAGCCGGCTTTAGGATAAGTCAATCTTTTAATATCAGTGATCTTTCGTATGGGATTTTGCAATGTATAAGGACTGTTTCGATTGATTCGAGTTAAATAGCTGATAACGTTAAAAGAAACATTGAATTTAGTGTCACAATTCAACATTTTCAATATCGATTTTTTAATCGGAATATAATAAAAACCGTCTCCTTTAGGAATCAGCCTGCATTCAAAATCACAGCCTTGAATAGTTACTTCTACCGCAATATTGCCTTTTTGACCACAGATTTCCCAAACATTGAAGGGAATATCAATAAAACAGCGATTCCCCTGCTTAAAGACTGTACCAATAAATGTATGTATCATCATGCTGTCTCCTCTTCTTTAATTTATTCTCATCATATCCTAACTTTACCTTATTCATAATTCCATTATAGCAAAATCTCAATTGTCCGTCATGGTGAATATTTCTTCCTTCTTTAAAAATTTCTGAGATTGTAGGACAGGATAGCCTATGCTATAATTAGGATAGTTGAATTAAAGTTAACTTTAAATATTATTTGAGGAGGAAAACCACATGTCCTATACCATTGGAGAAGTTGCAAAGAAAATGAATGTCGCTCCTTCTACACTTCGCTATTATGATAAAGAGGGGCTTCTACCTTTCATTCAGCGCAGTGAAAACGGAATTCGTTATTTCACAGAGAAAGACTTTGAAATTCTTTCTGTCATCCATTGCCTGAAACAAGCCGGAATCTCAATCAAGGATATTAAACGTTATATCGATATGATTGGTGAAGGAGATCAAAGCATTGATGCACGCTTAGAATTATTCAAAAAAGAAAAAGCATCCGTAGAAAACAGAATTCTGGAAATGCAAAGAACACTCGCGATACTAGAATATAAATGCTGGTATTATGAAACTTCTAAAAAAGACGGAACGATGGCTTATGTCGATCACATGACACCTGAAGAAATGCCGGAAAAATATGCGAAGATAAAACGAGATCTGGAAAAACTAGATATTGTCCCTTCTAAATAGAAAAGGATGGTATGATTATCATGAAAAGGTTTGCTTTCTATTGACAAGGAAACAAACCTTTTCATATTGCGAATAGTATTTACTCTTTATCTAATTAAAGGGATCTTGATTTTTTTAGCTTCCAATAAACCATAATAAACGATATGTTCTCTGACAAATTCTAATATATACTTAAAACATTCTGTTAATTCCCAAGTAAATGCTTCTTTTTGCCCCTTCAGCAGGAATTGAAGGGCTTTTTTGCTTTTATCAGCCACAACTATTTCACTCTTGATCCCTTTTTCAAAGAAGGAATAATAATAGCCATAACGGCAGATTTCTCTTAACTGAATAAATATTTCCCGATAAGGCTGTAATGAAAGGTGATCGATCAAACATTGATAGAGGTCATCGATAAAGATATGATCCTGCTTAAAAGACTGTTCGATAAGATACTGTTTCGTTGTTTCTTCGATCGAATCAAAGCACATTCTGCTGGCTTGCGGTAAGACGATAATCAGTAATTGCAGTGCATTTAAATACAGAAGTGTATTTTGACGCAACAAGCGATCCCTCATACATTTATGTGCCGTCTCTTCATCTTGCAGCATGACTCGGGTTCCTTTTCCATTGATCGTTTCGGCATATCCCAGCTTATTTAATAAAGACAATGCTGATCGAACTGTAGATAAACCAACATGATAATATTCTGTGAGTTTTCTTTCAGAGGGCAAAAAGTGATTCAACGGATATTCTCCAAGAGAAATCTTATCAATCAAATCATGAACGATACGCATATAAAAATGATCCTGCCGATAATTTACAGTCCACTCGAATGGCTGCGCTTCTTCTACTCCCTCACTTTGATGATCTTTCGACATCGTCGACAGTCTCTCTTTTACGATTGCAGTTTGTGTATTTAATATTTGCGAAAAGCGATGGATCTGTTCATCTTGATCCTCTAGCAATAAAGTATTCAAGAACTCCTCTGCTCCTTTTTTCGAAGAATCAAAGAGTAAACGGTTAATCTGATCCTCTTGGTTTAAGAAAGAAAGTTTTGCATATACCTCCATATCGCAGATTAAATCATAGAAAAGAGGATTGCCTGAATGACGGAATAGTTCCTCTATACAGGATTGATACCATTTTTTAGGATTCTTCTGTTTTAACCATTTATTAGAAGAATATCGTTTCACCAGTTCACATAATTCTTCCTTTTCATACTGCTCAAGTGAAAAAGACAAAAGCAAGGGGAGTATAACCGCCATCGACTGATACGTCTCAATTACAAAGGACTGCTGATGAAACAGATGGGACATAATCTGTTGATCTTCATCTCCCTGATAGCTCACATACAATCCTTTCCGTTCTTCTCCTATAATGTAGCCCTCAGCTTTTAATTGATGAATGACATTCTTTACCGTTCGCTTACCCACATGATACATTTCCATCATTTGACTTACAGAAGGCAGTTTCTCCCCATTATAAAATCGTTTCGTTAAAATTTGTTCCTTTAAACGCTCATAGACATGATCGAATAATGTTTGCTTATGCTGCATCATTTCCTCCTAAAAATAAGATTATTAATATTATAGCCATATCTCTCCTTTTTACAATCCAGCTATATCTAAATGGGCCCAGATTGATTATTGATGTTCAAAAAATTTGATGATATTATTCATGTGTCAAAGGTGATGAGAACAATGAAACTGCTTTTTACGATTTTTAATGGTATTAAAATAGTTCAATATAATATCTACATTATTTTTCTGATTCTTTTTTTGCTTGCCAGTATTTTTTTGATGAGTGGCTGTTTCGTTCAAAAAAGACGAAAACATTTAAAAATACAGGCTGTTCAAGATCCTATAACAAAAGGCATCAGCATGACAGCATTCGCTCAACAATATGAAAAAATGGTTTTACAGTCTCCGCCGTTCACCTATACCATGGTATTTATGAATATGAAAGGATTTAAATGGATCAACGAGAAGTTCGGTTCAGAAATCGGCGATCAAATCTTATTCGATCTCTATCATATTTTAGAGACTCATGTTTATACCCATGAGTTTCTATGCCGTAATAATTCGGATTGCTTTTTTCTTTGCCTCAAGGAACATGAACCAAATAAGATTCGTCAGCGCTTAACCGATATGATTAAAAACATTAACACCTTTTCTAAAAAAACAGAGAATGACTATTCTTTTTATCTAGGCGCTTATCTCATTGATGATCTCACTATAAATGCCAGAATAGCACAAGACCGTTCACGCATTGCCTGCTATCAAAAAGAAAACGTAAATTACTGCTATTTTTATGAAGAAAAATTGACCGGTCAACTCGATAGAGAGTACGAATTGAATCAAATATTTGAAACCTCTTTGAATAATCATGAATTTATTCTTTACTTTCAGCCAAAAATCAAGTTGAGCGATAATTCTATTGCCGGTTTAGAAGCTCTCGTTCGTTGGCAGCACCCAATAAAAGGAATGATTACTCCCCAAGTGTTTATTCCGTTGTTTGAAAAAAACGATAAAATCTGTCAGCTGGATTTATTTGTCTTTGAACAAGTCTGTCAATACTTAAACGAATGTCAAAAGAAACAAAAAACAATGTATCCGATTTCGGTCAATTTATCCCGCGCTCATTTCAAAAGACCTTATTTCTTAGACGCTTTCTCTCAGATAAAAAGAAAATATGATATTCCTGACAGATGGATTGAATTTGAATTTACTGAATATACCTTTTTTGATAAAGAACAGCGAAAGACAGTAAAAAAAGCAATTGAGGAAATGCATCAGTCTGGTTTCCTATGTTCTCTCGATGATTTTGGCGTTGGCTTTTCAGCGTTAGCTCTTTTAAAAGATTTTGACGTAGACTGTATCAAATTAGACCGTGAATTCTTTATCGATATCGAAAATTCAAAAGCGCAAACGATTATATCCGGCTTTATTTCCATCGCCAAAGAATTAGGAATAAAAGCCGTTGCCGAAGGTATTGAAACAGTAGACCAAATCGCTATACTAAAGCAATGCGGTTGTGAGATCGTTCAAGGCTATTATTTTGCCAGTCCGATGCCTCTTGACCAATTGGAGGTCTGGCTTGAAAATTTTAAACCTCATTCTTTATAAACTCCGGATACGGTTCAGTTATCACCTTAGAGTATCCTATTCAGTAAAAACAGCAGAACGTAATATTCTGTTGTTTTTTAATAATTTATTATTCTGTCGTTTTTACTTAAATTTATATATTATATTTTTATGATATAACATATTATAAATGTTTTTATATGTTATAATTAAAAAAAGGAGGAGATTCGATGAATACAATATTGCTTGTAGGAGCCATCGTTATTATCATCTGTATTTTATGCAGCAAGCTCTCTGATAAATTTGGTATCCCCGTTCTTTTCTTTTTTATTTTACTGGGAACAATCTTTGGAAGCGATGGCATATTTAAGATTCCATTCGAAGATTTCCAATTTGCTGAAGATATATGCAGTGTCGCTTTAATCTTTATTATTTTTTATGGCGGATTCACAACCAATTGGGCACACGCTAAAAAGGTTGCACCCGTTTCCATACTCCTCTCGTCCGTCGGGGTTCTGCTGACGGCTTTACTCACTGGCTTTTTCTGTTACTTTGTTCTTCATTTTGAATGGCTTGAAAGTATGCTGATTGGAGCCGTTCTTTCCTCAACCGATGCCGCCAGTGTTTTTTCTGTTCTTAGAAGTAAGAAGCTGAATTTAAAATATAGAACTGCCTCTTTGCTGGAATTGGAAAGCGGAAGCAACGACCCATGGGCATATACGATTACTATTATTATCCTATCTTTAATGTCGCAGAAGTTAACGTCGTTTGATATTTTTTCAATTGTTTTTTCACAAGTGGTTTTTGGTGTCTTGTTTGGGACAGTTATCGCTATTCTTTCTAAGAAGATTATGTCTTCTGTTCGCTTTGAAGTGTCTCAGTTTGCTCCCCTGATCATGGTTGCGATTGCCATTCTCTCCTATGCCCTTCCTACTTCCTTTAACGGAAATGGCTATATCAGTGCTTATATTGTAGGAATAGTATTGGGAAACTCGGAGATTGGTGATAAAAAAGAACTTGTCAGCTTTTTTGACGGCATTGTCGATCTCTTTCAAATCTTTCTGTTCTTCTTATTGGGACTGCTGGCATTTCCATCACAAATTCCAAACAGTCTGCTTCCTGCTTTAGCGATCGCTGTATTCATCACTTTGATTGCCAGACCGATTGCAGTTGGAATTATCATGAAACTATTCAAGTGTCCGCTCGAGCAAATCGCTTTAGTAAGCTTTTCCGGACTGAGAGGTGCAACATCTATTATCTTTGCGATCATGGTGACAGCTTCTCCTACCTATACCAATAACGATATTTTTCACATCGTTTTCTTCATCGTTCTTTTGTCCATTGCGATTCAAGGGACATTACTGCCCTATCTATCTTCAAAATTAGCGATGATTGATAATCATGAAGATGTATTAAAAACATTTACGGACTATAGCGATGAAAAGAACATTCAATTTCTAACATTAAAAATGCAGGAGAATCATCCTTGGGTCGATGCATATATCAAGGATATTGTGTTACCGCCGCAGACTCGCATTGTAATGATTAACCGTAAAGATATAAAAATAACACCTAAAGGAAATAGAAAAATAGAAAAAGATGATGAATTGGTGATCAGTGCCTTTGAAGCTCAAACAGAAGACGATCTAAAACTATCAGAAATTATCCTTGATGAAGATCATCATTGGCTGAATACTTATCTGCGAGATATAAAAATAGATCACGGACTGATTGTTCTGATCCAACGAGATAATCAAATCATAGTGCCTCATGGTGATGTCCTGCTTTTAAATGGGGATATGATCGTCATTGCCCATAGCAGTAAAGGACACCTGTTAGACAAGATGATTCTTGATATCGAATAGTGTCACCAGTTTCATTTTTGAAGAAATTGTAATTTTTCATTCAGTTATCTTAATACTCCTGTATTTTCCCTTGATACTACTAATAATATAAGATTAACAAAAATAATAGTGTCTTTAGAATAAGCTAATAAAATCAGCTATATAAATGGCTAATCCTTTTAATAAAAAAAAATCAACTGCTTAAACAGTTGATTGCTTTTATATATTTGCTGATGTTAGTTTTAAAATGGGGCGACCGATGGGAATCGAACCCACGAATGTCAGAGCCACAATCTGATGTGTTAACCACTTCACCACGATCGCCATATCGCTCATCAGCAAAAAATATTATAGTATAAAACTTATTACTTGTAAAGCATAAAATGACATTTTTTAAAATTTCTTTGTGATTATATCTTTAAAAAAAGAAGCACAGGAACTGTTCAACGATTGCAGCGAATATGAAATACGTATGCTGGTTAATTTGATGAAAGTAACAAAGACTTCCATGCGAACTGTAAAGCTATTTAAAATCATAATAATTGAGAATGAATAAAACCGAAACGTGTAGCTCACATGAATGATGTGAGGTTGCTTCCCTCTGGGACATTGTTATAGCTCCATATGCTTGCATATAGTTGGTCTTTTGTAAATACCTGCCCTTTGTGGCAAAAGAGAAAATACAACAGGTCAAATTCTTTAGCAGTTAGATATATGTTTTCTCCTTTATCATTAATAAAGGTTCTAGTAAAGAATCAATCTGAAATTCAACCGCTTGTTGTTTAATGAAAGCTGGAGAACTGGAAAGTTTAGAAGATAGCCATTCAACGGTTTGTTGGAAAATATGTTTCTCATTTTCTGTAAATTCTATAATTAATATTTTCCCACAATATCACCTTCTCTCGTTATATTTTTATATCCTTATGAATAATTTAATCTAGCCTTTAACTACTTCTTTAATCAATATCCAAAGTAGAAAAAGCGTACCACAGCTAACTGCAACTAGAATTATTAATTGGATTGTAATAGATGTTTGCGTGATTAGATACCAAACAAATTCACATAAGTTGCCTGCGATATGAACAATAATTGTAGCAGTTAATGATTTAGTAAGACTATAGCAAGCGGCGAAAATGACTCCTCCAATAAATGCAAATAATACAGTTATGAAACTTCCTGTCATAAGATGAACTGAAGCAAATAATGTGGCACTAATAATAATTGCTGATATAGTTGATAAATTCTGCAGCAATTTAGGCAAAATAATTTCACGAAAGCAAAGTTCTTCAGTGATAGGAGCGAAAACATAAATTGCCAAAATATAGACTAACCAGTTACCTTGTACCATTGTGTCCATAACCGGTATGCTTTGTAAAGCCGGAAATGCAGCAAATATACCATTCCACATTAATGAAAAACAAATTATAGAAAACAGTGCCCATTTAAAATATGAACATGATAAGCTGTTAACATCCATTTTGAAATTTATAACTATTTGTTTTTTTCTCTGTATTACAAATATAGTACAGAGAAATAAGAGGTTTCCAAAAATTGATAAAAATAGGGCATTATTAGAAATGATATCCAGTATCGATCTACTTATATCGATCAAATTGTTTTGTAAAGAACACCAAAGCCATATAACACTCATTGCCAATACATTAGCAGCAATTTGGCTTCCAATAAACAAGAGCACATAAAGCGTAGAGACACCTATAGATTCTATTCTTTTAACCATATATAGCACCTCATCTCTCTTTCTTACTAAAGTTTAGCCAAGCATCAAACTTCATTCTTAATCGTGTACTCCATTTGCTGATATATTCATCATTCCTAATAAGTAGTTCATATGCTTCTTTCATTACACTACCATAAAGAAACATATAAATAGAAAACGCTATCAAGAATAAAAATACAGGAATAATGTCATCGTTTAGTGAAAGTTCGTAATATTTTGATACAACTATCATACTTGCTCCTAATATGAATATAATAGGAAGTGGTATCATCATATTTAGGTATTTCTTTCTTAAACCATTGTATCGGATACTTAATTCATCAATATAGTTCCTATCGAATAATAGTGGCTGTTGTTTTAATTTTCTAAATTCATAATCTGAATCAGTTATACATAACCTAAATATGATAATTATTCCAATAAGGATAAAAGAAATAACACTGATTATTCTTATGGCATACTGCTCTTTAAATATAAGAAATGGAATACCAGCGCATATTAAGATTGCTGTACCTAAGCCAAGTTTATTAACAGTATTTCTTTCATGTAGAATCCATGATTCTGCTTTTTCTCTACTTACATAATAGCTTTCATTAGGCTCATCTTTTAATGCTTCATTTTCTTTTAAGAGATAATCAACAGATACATTGAATATATTAGCAATCAACATTAGTTTTTCCGTTTCTGGAAATCCTTGATTATTTTCCCATTTACTTATCGCTTGCCTAGTAGTTCCTATCTGTTCAGCTAATGCTTCTTGAGATAACCCCTTTTCTTTTCTTAACTTATACATTTTTTCTCCAAATACCATCTCAAACTCTCCTTTCTGTATTTTTAGTATAAAGTGATTTTACATACATTACCATCATTCTTGAAATGCAGTTACGTAACTTTGAGTTGCAGTCATGTTACTTTTTCTATATCAAGATATTTTCAGATAAATCTTTTTTACAAATGATAAAAAACTGGGATTCCCTTGCTACTTATGTTAAAGTGTTGAAGAGGTGATGAGGATGTATAAATTAGTTTTTGCGGATTTAGATGAAACGCTGTTAGCCGATCATCATGTTCCGGCAGTAAACCTACAGGCAATTAATAAAGCAAAACAACAAGGCGTTAAAATCATTCCCTGTACCGGACGCGGATACGATATGACAATCGATGTTCTTAAAGAACTGGATCAATACGATCAGACGGGTGAATATCTGGTGGGGTATAATGGTGCTTTGATTATGGAAACAAAGGGTCCTAAAGAATTGATGTTTAATGGTTTAGAATACGAATTAATGAAACAGATCTTTGAATATGGTAAAAATCTGGATGTCTGCTTAATGGTCTTTACAACTGAGGGTTGCTACTTGTTTAATGCCAATGAAGATGAAATTCAAAGAAAGACAAGACAAAAATCAAACTTCAAGGTAATGGAAGGCTATGACATTGATTTTTTAAAGGATCAGCGCATTGCTAAAATAAACTATGAAAATACCGATATGGAATATATGGCAAAAATAAAACAAGAGATTGAGCCTTTAGTAGGCGATAAAGTGAGTGTCACAGCTTCTTCTTCCCGATATATCGAATTTAATAAAAAGGGAGTGAACAAAGGCGTAGGATTAAAGTGGTTAGCTGATTATTTAGATATACCAATCGAAGAAACGATCGGTATTGGCGATAATTACAATGATATCGATATGATCAAAACTGCCGGATTAGGAGCGTGCGTTGCCAGTGCCCACCAAGATATTCAGGATATATCCGATTATGTTGCAAAAAGAGATTATGCCGATGGTTCTGTTGCGGAAGTTATCGAAAAATTTATACTTAAAAATAGTGCCGAATAGCACTATTTTTCATTTAGAATAAATTTCTCAATCAGTTCTGCCAAAACGCCTTGATTATTATCATTTTCACATACATAGTCGCATGCTTCTTTAACGTCAGGAACCGAATTTCCGGCAGCGACACTCAGCCCTGCCGCTAAAAGCATAGGCATATCATTATAATTATCGCCTACCCCAATTGTCTGCTCAATATCACAGCCTAGTAATTTAGCGAGCTGTCTGAGTGTATCGCCTTTATTAACACCTAAACGGTTCAATTCCATATAGCGATTAGAAGAGTAACTGACACTTACAGCATCATCTGTAAGCGAACGCATCTCTTCTTCAAAACTTTTTAAATAAGGAACATCCACATTTTGATAAAGAACCTTAGCGATTGGTTCATCTCTTAAAAACTCAATAGATTCTCCTTCAATTTCAATAAACGTATTTTTTTGATTATAGAAGCGCTGACGTTCATCCTCATTAAGATTATAAACATATACTTCAGTTGAAGTATACACATGAATACAAACATCTTTTGTTTTACCGAATTCAAATAACTCAGCGGCTTTATCAAAATCTAATCCATTGAAAAATATTAAACGATTATTCTTATTTTCCGTTAAAGCACAGCCATTAAATGAGATGGAATATTCATTTTCTTTATCATCCAAATCTAAATCTTTTAATATAGCTTGAATTGCCATATACCCTCTGCCGGTACATGGAACAAATTTTACCCCTCTTTTTGAAGCTTCATGAATTGCTTTCTTATTTGCTTCACAGATTTGGTGATGATCATCTAATAAAGTTTCATCTAAATCACTCGCAATTATTTTATACATATCTATTCCTCCGTTAATTGTATTGTACATGATTTCTCCTTTGAATAGTGAGAATCTCAAAATTTGAAAAGAAATGTATCTGAATTGTACTTACCCGACAAATCCGTTAGAATAAAATAAAGAGGTGATAAGATGTCTAAAACGATCGACGTCATGACGTTAATGAAAATTAATCAGTACTTAAAAGAGGAGAATATAGATTGTATTCTTCATCATGCCAGTGCCTGCGATAGTCGCTCTTTGCGCATTGAGACACATAGCGATATCAATATAGGAGAAGTTTGTGATAAAATCAATGTATTTTTAAATCAAAGCTGGCTTAAAGTAGAGGTAGATCCCTATGATTCATTTCATCTATTAATAAAATGAAGCTCTTATTTCTTTAAGTAATAAGAGTTTTTAATTTTCTTCATCACTTCTTTTAAAACCTGATAGCTCTCTAACTGATTAAATTCATTTTCCATTTGGCTTTTGCGAAAAGGATAGATCATAGATCAAAATTTTTATGATACAAATACCCTTTCTTATCAATAGCTTTAAGAACAAAAGTATGGTTATCTAACGTTTTACCACCACAGCGGCGATGCAGTATTTTCTTGTATAGGACATAAAAATAGAAATATTTATTAGATAATAGCCATTATTATATTTCTCATTTTTTCCTTAAGTGAATACTGTGAATATTCTTTTTTATATAGATACATTTCCTTAATTATTATTTAAAGGATTTTTTTACCCTAAACACGCATTACAGAACTTCTCCCCAATAAAAAGATTTAATTCATTCGCTCTCACTACGCTTAGAACGTAATATATGTGATCCCATTCCACTATTTAGTTATACTTATAAACTTATATTAATTGCATGAATTATTTTCTAAACGTCTATTCTTTTAAATAAATCTATTTAGGCAAAGCACGATCAATGCTATAATGGCAATAGAAAACTAATAAAGAATGGGACAGAATAAAATGAATTATGTAGAAACAATTAGAAAGAAGATCGGACACGATGATTTGATCCTAGCCGGTTCAAATATTATCATTACCGATTCGTCACACCGAATTCTGCTTCAAAAAAGAACCAACGGGACATGGGGTCTGCTTGGCGGATTAATGGAAATCGGTGAATCCTTAGAAGAAACTGCGATTCGTGAAGTCAAAGAAGAGGCTCATGTAGACATTGCCAAATTAAAGCTTTTGAATGTTTTCTCCGGACCTCAATACTATTTCACACTGCCAAATAGAGATCAAATTTATGTCATAACCGCTTTATTTCATGCCCAAATCATAAGCGGTGAATTGCTGGCGGATGGGATTGAAAGCTTAGCTTTAAATTACTTTGATTTAGAAAATCTGCCGGAAAATATGGAAGAAGAATATAAAACTTATATCCAATTTTATAAAAACTATATAAAAGAAAACAAGTCAATCTGATCATGATCAGATTGACTTTTATATTTAAATATTATCACGAATTACACGACAAGGATTACCATAAGCCACTTTATTTGAAGGAATATCCTTCGTCACCACACTGCCGGCACCAATAACAACATTATCACCAATCGTAACTCCCGGCATAATGATTGCTCCGCCGCCTATCCATACATGATCGCCTATGATCACTGGGGCAGTCTGAGTTTTACAGAAAGCAAAGGTACCGTTCTCTTTTCTTTCACCAAAACGTTCTATTGCATTAGTGGGATGAAAAGCCGTATAAATTTGAACATTGGGTGCAATCAAAGCATAATCACCAATAATTATCTTATTATCATCTAAGAAGGTGCAATTCATATTCACTTCGCAATTTTCACCGAAATATATATTTTCGCCATAGTCCACATAGAATGGCGGCGTAATCCAAAGGTTCTGACCAAACCCGCCTAACAGCTGTTTAAGCAGTTCCGTTTTATTCTCACTATCCTTTGAGTCACAAAGATTATACTTGCGTACTAAATCCTTGGCTAAATGCCATTGGGCCAGCAGTTCTTTATCTCCACAGTCGTATAATTCGCCTGCTAACATTTTATCTCGTTCTGTCATGTTCGTCTCCTTTATCTATATATGTGTATCCTCATTCCATTTTAATGGCTGTAATTTCCAATGATCCATGATTGCTTCAAAAGAAGAATCCATTGGACTGCACGCATAGATACCTAATTTTAATCCTTTATCAACAGGCAGATGAAACATTCTCAATTCGCTATATTGTGTTCCATCAATTGAGTATTCAATTAAATAATCATGGTCTTTTTTATGCAGTCGGTAATAAATCTCGGATATACACGGTTTTAATTCAAAGGCGAGCGCCCAATCGGAATAACCGCTGCAAGTAACGACACTGCCTAACATAAGACTGTCATTTAACCCAGTTTCCAAAGAAGCTTTTGCCCAGTTCTCTTCATCAAAATAAAGAAATAAACCGGCTTGATCATAAAGTTCTTTCCCTTTAAAAGAAACTCGGACATCATAAGTAAAATCATCCTTTTCAATCGGCAGTAAATAGGCATGTCCTGTATTCCTTCGATAACCGTAGTTAGTCTTTTGCCAAAAATCCGTTTGCGGCTGGGTCATTAAGTGGATATACTCATCAGAAATATCATACACCTCCGGTGCATTTAACCATTCTCCGTTATAATCTGTGATCTTCATCTTTTTTCTCCCTATCTAAAAAGATTGAATTTATAAAACAGGCAACTCCGTTATGCTGATAATCTAAAGCAATATAGTCCGCATTCTTTTTAGTTTGAGAACTGGCATTTCCCATTGCCACACCAATGCCGGCTTCTTTTATTATTTCCGCATCGTTATCTGCGTCACCAAAAGCGATTATTTGTTTTAAGGAAATACCATTCCACTCGGCAATCTTTTTTAGGGCAAAACTTTTGGAAAGGTCAGGATGCATAAATTCATATTCAATTTTTCCTGCCTGAACACTTTTAAATGCTGCACTTTTCAGTTTTTCTCCATGTGCTTTGATCAAGGGCATATCTTCGGGCTGACTCATCACGATCAATTTGCTCTGCGGTGTACGGTAGATTTCATCAAAATCAATAACTTGATAGTCAATACCGTCACTAAGAGAAAGACGAACAGCAAGATCATCTTCTTTCATCACTCCCAGCGTATCATCTAAATAAACCCCAAAATTAACCGAATAGCCATCAAAGTGATCTATAATCGTTTTTATGTCCTGCCCATCTATCGTGTAATATTTTTCTTCCTTATTTAAACGGTAATCTTTAATATGTCCGCCATTTATCCCCAATATAAAGTCAACAAGATCTTCCGCCTGCCACTGTTTAATCAGTTTTTCTATAGAACATAATGGTCGCCCACTCGCTAAACCAAATAAATATCCGTTTTGTTTTAACCGAACTAGGGCTTGTTTTGTCTTCTCAGTCAGCTCCTCTTGATCATTTAAAAGAGTTCCATCGATATCACTGACAATCATTTTTATATTTTCTTTGGATGAAAAATCGACAAGCTTCAACAGGTCAATTGGCTGATGAAAGGTAAATGTAGGATCAACAATTCCTTCATCTGAGACACTGCCCCATAATGCATAGCCAAAATCTACTCCCGCAGCCTGACAACACAGATAGTCACTCAAAGCATCCCCAATGTAGATAACCTCTTCTCTTTTTATATTTAATCTTTCTAAACATAAAAGAATTGGTGCAGGATCTGGTTTATGCAAAGTCGTATCATCCGCCAAAACAGCGGTTTCCATAAATTGATCTAATCCTTTAGATACTACATCAATCTCATATTGCTTCTTCGTCTTGGCAGAAACGACTGCCTGTCGCATATACTTATGCACTGTTTCAAGCACTTCTCTGATTCCTAAATAAACAGCTGCACCCTCTTCATAATCGTTTACATACTGTACCCATCGAGCATAGGTTTTTTCTTTATCCTTAATATTTAATTCATCCATCACCTTCATTCCCGGATAGGAAGCAAACTTCAACACTTGCTCATAAGAATAATCTATACCTAGTTCTTCTTTGATGATTCTCTGCAAAGGAATCATATTCATTTTTAAAGTATCTAATATCGTTCCATCGATATCATAAATAACTGCCTTATATTTTTTCATTATTTTTCACCTGCTATCTTTTTAATAAGGTTCATCATTCCTAAATATTCCAGACCATCAAACAGACATTGATTAGGATTTTCTTCAAGTTCTAAACAATAATCCTGATGGATCCATGACTTAAGCTGTTGTTTTAATAAAGGCAAGTCCAAAGGAAAAGAAAGTTTGGAGGATATCTTGATTTTTTGAGGATCATTGCTAAGACAAGCAATGACTAATAGATGGGAAATAATCTGATTAAATTCCATTTCATTATGACAAGCTCGTATAGCCTGGTTAATCGTTTTATCGTGATATGGAATCAATCCCAATTCACCGATAATTCCCTTATATCCATTTAAAATTGCTCCATTCACCATCACTGAACCACCCATTCCAAGAGAACTGATATACAAATAAACAAAATTATCTATCGATTCATCATGCTTATAGATTCCTCTCTGCATACATTTAACATCATTCTCAATATAAATCGGAACTGTGATTTGCTGCTGCAGATGTTCGATCCAGTCATTTCTTATATACTGATCCTCATGGTCTGTATAATAAAGCTGCCCATTCACAATTCCTTCTACTGCCATCACAACCGCAGTGGATTTATATTTCTTAATCATCTCTTTTATTTGTTCTGAAAGCTGACCAAAAGAAGAATACTCTATTTTACTCGACTCGATGATCTTATATAATCTCATTATTTTACATTCAGCATAATCTTTATGAACAAATAAGCATATCAAGCTAAACAAATCTGAATTCAAAGAAAATCGCACAGGACATCTTCCTCCCGTGGATTCATCTACACCAATGCTTTCTACGATGTTATTATCTTCAAATTGTCTCAGCATATTACGAACACTGGATTGAGATAATTGTGTGTCTTGAACCAAGTCCAACATGGTTGCATTTTGTTTCACATATAAATGATGAAGCAGTAATTGACTATTGTTTTGTTTCAAAACGGTATGTGCATAGACTTGCATTTTATCGCCTCCATACTTTTATTATATTATAATAAAAGTAAACGTCAATCTATTTTTAAAAGAGATGAAAAAGTTAATTTTTATTTTGAAAAATAAATAATGAAAAAAAGACTTCAGTCCAAAATATAATGATGTTAAAAAAGCATTGACTTAAAGTTAACTTTAAATGATAAAGTTATCTCATCAAAAAGGAAGTAAGGGACTTTTTGATAGAAATAGGAGGTAGAGATAATGAAAAAAAAGATGACAAACACTTTTATTGCATGTGCTATTGTCCTCATTGCTTTTGCGGCAGCCTTTATTACAAACGCAAATGCTTGTAGTGACTGTAAGGTAAATGCGGCTGCATTTACAGGAAATATTGAGGAAAGACTGCCACAAACCATTATTCAAAAAATAGTGGAAGATTTTATAAACAATCCTTTAGTCACAGGAAAAGAAAGGAAAAAAGTACTGATTCTCGGATATGATGGATTTCGTGAAGATGGCTTGAATAATATCTCTGATCTAGAAAACAGTGCTGTTTTATCGATTATGGATTCCGGCGGCTTGTATCATAGTTTTGCCGGCGGCTTGAAAGATTCTCCGCAGGCAGCCAGTACATCTCCCGGATGGGGTTCAATTCTTACAGGCGGATGGCATGATTATCATGGTATTGTTGATAATGGACTTCCCAAAAAGGATGTTCCCACCATTTTTGAGTCTGCAGTTCAAAAAGGATATTCGACAACATTTATTTCTTCATGGGGAGAACATTTTAATACTGTTTATACACAAGACATTCTAAGAGCGCAGTTGTTAAATGAACCTTCACAATACATTTTGGCAAAAAATGATGAGGACAGTAAAAATCAGACAATAGAAGCCATACATCAAGATTTTGACATCATAATGGCTATTGCCGAATATACAGATAATGCAGGACATTCCAGTGGTTTTAGCAATGATAATCCCTTGTACCAAGAAGCTTGTCAGAAAGCCGATCAGTGGGGAAAAGAAATTTTAAATGCCGTAGAAAGTCGTGAAAATTATTCAAAGGAGGATTGGCTTATTATTATCACGACCGATCATGGCGGTTTAGAGCAGCATCATGGTGGTCAAAGTGATGAAGAACGAAATACCTGGTTTGCAGTAAATCAGCCTATAGCCATTAATGAAGAATGGCTGAATTATCATAAATAAGTAAAAACCTTTGCACGCTTAGCTTTAATAAAGCGAAGTATGCGGAGGTTTTTGCATATAATCCAGATGTATTTTACCATTTTCGTACATTAACGATAAAATGAGGCGGAGGTTTATGATGAATATAATGTTAGTCGCAATAATTAAAATTATTTTAAATATTGGTAAAAAGGACTTATCTTGCTTTTTTGTCTTCGCTACAACCGCTTTTTATAAACTAATATATCTAGTTAAGAACCCTAAGAAAGTATATGAATTATTAACAGAATATCCCATTACACAAAAAAACAACGATTTTTAGATAAAGAAAGCATACAAATACGAAGTAGTAATAAACGGCAATGTTTTATTATTTATCCACTAAGAAGATGACGGATACCATTCATAAAAATAGGGAATCTTCTTATTAAGAAAGAAGTATTTTAACTATATATATTTTCCGATTATTTTATTTTTCCCCATTTATATCTAATATCTTGTAATGTTTATACTGTAGCATTATTTTGGGTTATTTTATGGTTTTCAAGCTCCCCCTTTTTCCAAAGGGGAGTTTCTGCAAAGTAAGGTTTTCATCAATACACCGTGTCTGATCACTAGAAAAATTGATAAAAAACAGATAGTAAAGGTAATGAATAATATGCACTCATTATGCAAAAAATAATCCCAATTTAATATTTTTGAATAGTTTCGGTAATTGAAGTACCTAGGTACTTCAAAATAAAAAAGGGTATTTGAATTCACCATTGTGAACCAAATACCCATAAGAATCCATGTTACTATAATTATAGACTTTTTTAGCTATATAATTAAGTATTTTTGAATGTTTTACTCGACGCCGACAATAAATGAATAGATCGGCTGCATACCTAAATGAACTTCTAATTCGGCTTCTGAATTTTCTTCAATGAAATGCGTAATTTCATCTAATTCTTCTTTGCTGACATCATCTCCGGCGATCAGTGTGATAATCTCATCTTCATCACTGAATAATCCATTCAAGGTGTCTTTGCAGGCTTCTACTTTACTAGGAACGCAGGCAACAATGTTTTTTTCTACCATTGCCATATATTGATTCGCTTTAATATCTACTCCATCAATATTCGTATCTTTAATAGCAAAAGTCACCTGTCCGGTTTTAACATTATTTACCGCTTCCATCATATCTTCGATTGTATCCTCTAAATCAGCTTCCGGATTAAACATGATGCACGCTGATAATCCTTGTGGAATTGTCTTTGTCGGAATAACCTTTACATTGACTTTGCCTTCCAATACTACAGCAGCCTGATTAGCTGCCATAATTATATTTGAGTTGTTTGGCAAAACAATCACATTTTTAGCATTAATGCTGGTAATAGCAGCCACTAAATCTTCAGTAGAAGGATTCATAGTTTGTCCTCCACTGACGACATAATCACAATTTAATTCCATGAACATATCTTTGATTCCGGTTCCCGCTGCTACTGAAATCAGTCCAACTTCTTTTTCTTCACGCGGTGCCTCGGTTTTTGAACTCTGAGCCTGTTCTTCAATAATGGTATTATGCTGTTCCTGCATGTTTTCAATTTTCAGTTTAATAAATTCACCAAAACGCTGAGCTAAATTCAATGCTTCCCCTGGCTTTAAAGTATGTACATGGACTTTAACAATATCTTCATCCTGTACTACAACAATACTTTCTCCTGGAATCATTGATAATTCATTTTTCAATTGATCTTCACTGAATTTATGCACCAGTGATTCCTCTAATCTTAAAATAAATTCAGTACAGTATCCAAAGCCTTCTTCCCCAGTATCTACACTGCTGGCAGCTGCCTGAACATCTGCAAAAACATCCACTTTTTCAATTTTATCTCCGGCAATCGCAGACATGAACCCGGTTAAGATTAATACTAATCCGGCTCCGCCACTATCCACAACTCCTACTTCTTTTAAAACCGGCAATAATTCCGGTGTTCTTTCTAATGAATCTTCTGCCTGCTTCACAAAATAAGAAAAGACGTCTTCAATTGATTTATCTTTTTTAGCGTATTTGACAACAGCATCCGATGCTTCTCTAATCACTGTCAAGATCGTACCTTCAACTGGTCTCATAACGGCCTTATATGCCACTTTAGCACCGTTTTTAAAGGCTTTTGCCATATCTACGCAATCAATCTCATCTTTCCCTTCTAAAGCTATAGAAACACCTCTAAAGATCTGTGAGAGAATAACTCCGGAATTTCCGCGAGCTCCCATCAGCAATCCTTTTGATAATTTCTTTGAAATGTCATAGATGCTGCTTGCATCCATATTTTCAATCTCTTTTGCTCCTGAAGAAAAAGTAAGTGACATATTCGTTCCCGTATCTCCATCAGGCACCGGGAAAACATTTAGGGCATCAATTTCATGATGCTGATTATGCAGTAGATAGCAACCTGCCAATACCATTTCTTTAAATAGCTGTCCATTGATTTTTTCCATTTATGTTCCCTCCACGCTTACTCCACTACTTTAATGCCTTGAACATAAACGTTAACAGCTTCGACTCTAACATCTAGTGATTTTTCAAGAACATATTTTACTTTCTTTTGAACTTCATATACGATTTCTGAGATCTTCATGCCATATCCAACGAAGATGTACATATCCACGATTAATCCCGTCAATCCTTCTTTTGCTTCTATGCCGCGAGAAAAATTATCTTTCTTTAGCAATTCATAGAAACCATCTTTTAACATTTTCTGACTGGCCATACCCACTACCCCGTAACATTCGGTAGCTGCACCGCCAGCTGTTTGAGCTACGACTTCTGAAGAAAAATTAATATTGCCAAATTGTGTATTTTTTTCAATCATCAAGTGATCCCTCCATATTGTTTCATTTATGTATAATAAACGCTAATATTATTATACCCTAGATATTTTGATTAAGCAAATAATTCACGACCAATACATTATATTCGTCTATTTCCAATATTTCAACAACTTTCATGAATTAAATTTATATTTTTTGCTTGATTTTTATATTATTAGATGTTATTATTGGTAAGTATGAAAAAGCCACTAAAAAAGGGGGTAAAATGAAATGTCAAGAAAATGTCAATTAACTGGTAAAGGTGCAATGTCAGGAAACGCACGTTCACATTCATTACATGCGACAAGAAGAAAATGGAATGTTAACCTTCAAAAAGCAGTCGTATTGGTGGATGGAAAACCAACAAAAGTTAAAATTTCAGCAAGAGCTCTTAAAACCTTAAGAAAAAGCGCTTAATTTTAGTATTGTAAATTTACCATGGTAAGATGCAAACGCATCTTTTTTTATTAATCAAGCTATTGTATAGGATAACCCTATATGATAGCTTTTTTAATTATCTATAAAGAAACCCCCTCAAGCTGTTTAGTTCAACTTTTGGGGGTTAGCTCGTATGTTTATTAACGTTTAAATGCTTTTTTGAAATTATCGAAGAAAGAATCTTTTTTCTTATCCTTTTCAACGATCTTACGATAAAGTTCTTTTTCTTCTTTAGATAATTTAGTTGGAATCTTAACCTCGATCTTTACTAATTCATCTCCATAGTTATCACTGCGTAAATCTTTGACACCTTTACCTTTTAAGCGCAATGTCGTTCCATGCTGTGTTCCTTCTGGAATTTTTAATGTAACTTCACCATATGGTGTCGGCACATCGACTTCACATCCTAATGTCGCATTAGGTGCGGAAATTGGAATATTAATCAAGATATTACGTCCATCACGAACAAAATGAGGATGTCTCTTTATCACGATTTCAACATATAGATCTCCATTAGATCCCCCATTGCTTCCACGTGCCCCTTTTCCGGCTACACGCAGCTGCTGATGGGAATCAATACCTGCTGGAATCTTTAATTCCACTGTAATATTCTTGTTAGTATATCCGCTGCCATGACATTGATGACATTTTGTTTTAACTGTTTTTCCTGTTCCCTGACAGTCTGGACAAACACTCTGATTCACAAAGGTACCAAAAGCAGTACGCTGCTGTGTTTTAATCTGTCCGGTTCCGTTACAGCGTGAACACGTCGTATAATCATTCGGTGTTTCCGCACCGGTTCCATGACAGTGAGAACATTGCTCATCATAATTGATTTTTAAATCCAATGTTTTTCCATTAATCGCATCCATGAAGTCAATTTCCACTTGCATGTAACGATCTTGTCCACGACGTGGTCCGGTTGAACGCGCACGCGTTGATCCGCCCCCACCGCCAAAGAATGAACTGAAAATATCACCAAGATCCATATCATCAAATCCACTGAATCCGCCTTGGAATCCACCGCCGAAGCCACCTGCGCTTTGATCGAAAGCAGCATGTCCGTAACGGTCATAAGCAGCACGTTTATTATCATCGGATAAGACATCGTAAGCTTCTTGAACTTCTTTGAACTTTTCTTCAGCATCTGCTTCTTTATTAACATCAGGGTGATATGTTTTTGCGAGCTTGCGATACGCTCTTTTTATAGTGGGAGCATCTGCATCCTTGCTGACACCCAGCACTTCATAATAATCTCTTTTTGCCATTTGCTACCATCCTTACGTATTATGATCTTAGCCAAGGGAAAAATCCCTTGGCCAAATCATTAATTCTTTTCTTCAAAATCTGCATCTACCACATCATCAGCCCCACCGCTGTTTGTATCGGTTGGGTTTTGACCCTGTTGTTGTTGGTAAGCATAAGATGCCATTTGCTGAGCCATTTGTTCTAATTCATTCATTCTAGCTTCCAATGTATCTAAATCATTGTTATCCAATGCTGTTTTTAACTCATCTCTTAATTTTGTTGCTTCTTCTTTTTGTTTTTCATCGATCTTATCACCTTGTTCTGCTAGTGATTTATCAATTTCATTGATCATTTGTTCTGCTTTGTTTCTTGTTTCTACTTCTTTACGTTTCTTTTCGTCATCTGCTTTATTAGCTTCTGCTTCTTTTACCATTCTATCAATTTCTTCATCACTCAATCCAGTAGAGTTTTGAATTGTAATAGATTGTTCTTTATTTGATTTCATATCTTTAGCTTTAACGTTTACGATACCGTTAACGTCGATATTGAAAGTTACTTCGATCTGAGGAACTCCTCTTGGAGCTGGTTCAATACCATCTAATTTAAATAAACCTAATTGTTTATTGTCTTTTGCCATACTACGTTCACCTTGTAAGACGTTGATGTCTACAGCTGGCTGATTGTCAGCAGCAGTTGAGAAGATTTGTGATTTTGTAGTTGGAATAGTTGTATTTCTTTCGATTAAGACAGTCATGACACCACCCATTGTTTCAATACCTAATGATAATGGTGTAACGTCTAATAATACGATATCTTTTACATCTCCGGCAATAACTCCACCTTGGATAGCAGCTCCCATAGAAACAACTTCATCAGGGTTTACTGATTTATTAGGCTCTTTTCCTAATTCTCTTTTTACAGTTTCCTGTACAGCAGGGATACGTGTTGATCCACCTACTAACAATACTTGATCGATTTCGTTAGGTGTAACTCCAGCATCGCTTAATGCACGTCTAACTGGTCCTACAGTTCTTTCAACTAAATCTCTTGTTAATTCATCGAATTTAGCACGAGTTAATGTCATTTCTAAATGCACTGGCCCGTTTGCTCCAGCTGAGATGAATGGTAATGAAATTTGTGTCTGCATAACACCTGAAACATCTTTTTTCGCTTTTTCAGCTGCTTCTTTTACACGCTGCATTGCCATTTTATCTGTACTTAAATCAATACCTTCTTGCTTTTTAAATTCAGCGACAACATAGTCCATGATTTTCTTATCGAAGTCATCTCCACCTAACATATTGTCTCCGGCAGTTGATAATACTTCGAAAGTACCGTCTGCTAAGTCTAGGATAGATACGTCAAATGTTCCTCCACCTAAGTCATAAACCAAAACTTTTTGTTCTTTATCTAATTTATCCAACCCAAATGCCAAAGCGGCAGCTGTTGGTTCATTGATAATACGTTCTACTTCTAATCCGGCAATTTTACCTGCATCTTTAGTTGCTTGTCTTTGGGCATCATTGAAATAAGCCGGTACAGTAATAACCGCACTTGTCACTGTTTCCCCTAAATAAGCTTCTGCTGTTGCTTTTAAGTTCTGCAATACCATGGCAGAGATTTCTTGTGGTGTATAATCTTTTCCATTGACATGTTCTTTATAGGCAGTCCCCATATGTCTTTTTACTGAGGCAACTGTATCTTTGTTTGTTACTGCCTGACGTTTAGCAGCTTCCCCAACAATAATTTCACCATTTTTAAATGATACTACTGAAGGTGTTGTTCTGTTTCCTTCTGGGTTAGCAATTACTTTTACTTCTCCGTTTTCCATAATACTAACACAAGAGTTAGTAGTTCCTAAGTCAATACCAATAATTTTTTTGCTCATATTCTTATCCTCCTAAAAATTACTCATTTACTTTTACTAAAGATGCACGAATCACGCGATCTTTCAACTTGTATCCTTTTTGTAATTCTTCCACGATCATATTATGACCATAATTTTCATCATTGACCATCATAACTGCCTGATGGAAATTTGGATCGAATTCTTTTCCTTCCACATCAATCTGTTCAATGCCATGTTTTTTTAATGCATCAATGAATTGAGTGGTAATCATTTCATAACCTTTTAAGAAATTCTTTAATTCTTCACTTGGTTCAGCAACATTCTGTGAACGTTCTAAGTTATCCACAACGGGCAGCAGATCTTCTGCAAAAGACTGAAGCATATATTTTAAAGCATTTGCATGTTCATTCTGCAGACGTCTTTTAAGGTTTTCCATATCGGCAAATACCTTATAATAATCTGTTTTCCATTTTTCTACTTCTTCACCTAATTCAGCGATTTTTTCTTGTTGAAGTTCTTCCACTGACTTTTCTGTGATTGGTTCTTCAACTGTTTCTTCTTGTTCCTGAGCTTGATTTTCTTCAACTTCTTCGTTTACTTCCTGCTCTACTTTATCTTTTTCCATTCTTTCACCTCTTATTCATCATCTTCGTCGTCATCATCAAAGAATAATTCTTCGATATTCTTTGACACGTAATCCACTAAAGAAACAACCTGTTCATAAGGCATTCTTGTTGGACCAATAACGGAAATAGTTCCGGATGAATGACTGCCGGTTTTGAATGATCCGGAAATCACTGAAACATCTTCTAATTCTGTTAAAGGAAGTGGCTGACCAATTTTAACAGTGACGCCTTCTTCTTCACTCAATCCGATGCTTTGCCACATCTGTGAATTTTCAAAGGCACTGACAAGTCTTCTTAATTTATTGACATCATTAAATTCAGGCTGATACAGCATATTCTCCTTACCAGAGAAATAAACATCCTTGCTGGCAAACTTGACGAAAGCTTCCAAGAAAGCTCTGAAAAGCACTTCATGTTCCTGAATACGACTGGAGATGATCGGTTTTACATCCTTTTCTAAACGAATGATGACCTGGTTGATCGGAGTACCGATCAGCATCTCATTCATGACACCTACACAAGAGATCAAATCTTCATAGCTATAAGTTCCGTCTAAGATAAATGTCTTATTTTCCACATGACCCATATCGGTCACAATAATCACAGAGACGCGCTCATTGGAGATTGGAACTATCGTAATATTCTGCAAACTTTCATTCCGGGCATCCGGTCCTAATGCAATTGAGGTTAAATGCGTCAACTGACTCAGCATCTCACAGCTTTCCTTTACGACCTCGTTTAAAGTTCTGCCGCGTTCACTAAAGATTGTCTGCATCTGATTTTTAATCGTATCCTCGATTTTAAAATCTGTCAGTGTTTCCACATAATACTTGTACCCCTCCACACTGGGAATACGTCCGGAAGATGTATGTGTTTTTTCTAAATACCCATAATCCTCCAAAGCTGCCATTTCATTACGAATCGTTGCGCTCGAGTACGGCAGTTGATATCTTTCCAATAAATACTTAGAACCTACCGGTTCTGCGGTTTCTACGAACGCATCAACAATGGCTTTAAATATTGTGATTTGTCTTGATGTAAGCATGATGTCACCACCTTTTAGCACTCATCATTTTCATGTGCTAACTATATTATACATAATTATTTAGCACTGTCAACAATTTAGTGCTAAAAACATTAAAAAGTTAATCGACTAATTCAAGCAGAATAAAATCAAGCAGATCCATCCCTTTACTAGTTGGACACAAATGATTTTCTTCGATGATTAAAAGTCCCTGATTGATAAATGGCTGCAGCTTTTCTTGATAATACGTTAGCAAATCGATCTGATAGCGCTGCTTAAATAAAGGAAGTGAAATACCGTTAGCCAAACGCAGTCCCAACATTAAAGCTTCAAATATGCTTTCCTTATGACCAATCGTTTCCTTAGTCTGCAAGAACTCCTCATTTAAATAAGCAGACAACTGCTTTGTATTATTATAGCGTATATTATCAAGATAGCCATGTGCACCTAAACCAAATCCATAATAATGCTGATTTAACCAATAGACACAGTTATGCAAAGATGGATGTCCGTCTTTTTCAAAATTACTGATCTCATAGCGATGAAAACCAAACTGTTCGAGCTTTTCACGAATTATTTCTGTAATCGTATATTCTTCCTGCTCGTCCATCCCTTCAAAATGTTCATTATATAACACAGTATGTTCTTCTAATATTAAAGAGTAATAAGAAAGATGGGTAATCGGCAATGTTTCCACAATCATCAGATCTTTTAAAATATCTTCTTTTGTCTGTAAAGGCAGATTATACATCAAATCGATAGAAATATTTTTTATACCAACTTCCCATGCCTGAGAAATCAACCAAAAAACCTCCTGATTATGATGCAGTCGACCTATCTTTTTTAAGATTGCTTCATTAAATGTCTGAACACCAATACTTAGACGGTTAATCCCATAAGTTTTAAACAGCAATAACTTTTCATATGTCATGGATTCGGGATTGACTTCAATCGTATATTCAAGCGCACTGCCTGCATAGGGCTTTAATATCAGCAAGAGTCTTTCCAGCTGTTCCTCATTTAAGCTGCTGGGAGTGCCGCCGCCAATATAAAGCGTAGTAATCGGGACATTAATATCATACTGTTGAATCTCTTTTTTTAAGGCTTTTAGATAACGGTCCACCCATTCTTTTTTATAATACATTTTAGAAAAATCACAGTATGTGCAGATGCTCGTACAAAAAGGGATATGGACATACAATCCCATCCCTTCATTATTTTCCAACCATTCTATTTTTTTATTCATCTTCTTCACCAAATTCAAAATTACTTGCAAGTCCGCCTAGCGACGTTTCTTTATAAGCAGAATTCAGATCTTTTCCGGTTTCATACATGACTTTTACCACTGCATCAAAAGAAATCTTATTTTTACGGATATACCCGAGCTGTTTTGAGTATACTGCCGCATCCATCGCTCTTAATGCCGCAAAGCCGTTGCGTTCAATACAAGGAATCTGGACATAGCCGCCAACAGGGTCACAAGTTAAGCCTAAATTGTGTTCCATTCCCATCTCTGCTGCATATTCAATCGCACTGTTGTTAAGTTCCAGCAACCATGCGTAAAGTGCTGCCGCCATTGCACATGCTGAACCGATCTCCGCTTGACAGCCTCCGTCAGCTCCGGAAATCGTCGCATTTTTCTTGATGACATTTCCAAACAATCCGCCAACACCTAAAGCTTTGACCAAATCTTTCTTTTCCATATGCAACTGTTTATAGCAGTAATACAGCACTGCCGGAATCACACCGCTGGCCCCGCATGTCGGAGCAGTCACGATCGTATGTCCACACGCATTTTCTTCACTGACTGCATAGGCATAACTACTTACCAGCAGACGTTCGCGTTCACTTTCTTTTTTTGTGTTTAAAGCCTGAGCATGCATCATCTTTGCAACTCTTTTTAATTGCAGACGTCCGGGGATCGTTCCTTGTGTATGCAGTCCGTCTTCAACACATTGGAACATAGCTTCTAAAACGTGGTATAAATAGATTTCAATCTCTTCATCTTCAAATTCTAATATATAATCGTAAAAAGAAATATTATGATCTTCAATATATTGAATGATTTCAGTCATATTTTTTTGCGGATAGACTTCCTGATTGGTTTCATTTTCAACGCCGGGCATCTCAATCTTTCCTCCGCCTACAGAGTATGCAGTGACCTCATCTATCTTTTTTTCTTCCTCATAAACAGCAAACATCATGCCATTAGGATGATAGGGCAAAGCATCGGCTTTAAACTTAAATATACACTCTATCGGCGCTAAAGTCTGTTGAATTATATAATCGGTTAAATGGCCTTTCCCGGTCAATGCCAAAGATCCGTATAATGTCACTACGATCTTTGAAGCATTTGGATAAAGCGACTTGATTCTTTCTGCCGCTAATTTAGGTCCATAGGTATGCGAAGACGAGGGTCCTACGCCAATTTTATATAAGTTTCTTAAAGATTCCATAATTATCTCCTATACTTTCATCAAAAATAATTCCAAGCCCAGTCTCTTATCGACCATTCCTTTTTTAATATTAGTATCTAATAGGGCCAAGTCATTCAATTTGCTCATTAAATCCTGTATATCATACAAAGAAGCATCGGCGCGAATATAGCGCAGTCTAAATGGATTGATGCCCAAAATCTTGGCAATCTCCTGATCATTATACCCTTTTCGATCCAATGTTTTCACTTGCATCAATAAACGCATCTGATTGGCAATCAGCACAATCAGCTTGACAGGTTCTTCATTATTTACCATCAGGTCTTTATAGATATGTACAGCATCTTGCTGATCTTTTTTCATAATCGCACTGACCAGTTCAAAAGCATTCTCTTCTAATGGCTTACTCACAACGGCACGTACATCTTCTAAGGTAATATGCTCTGAATAAAGACACAATTTCTCAACCTCGTTCGAGATCATCATCAGATCATTAGGCAGACGACTGAGCATAAACTCCAAGGCATCATCATCAATAACCGCTTTTCTGCGCTTAACCGCATTGCGAACCGAAGATTTAAGTTGATGATGCCCGATCTTATCCATCAGCATAAAAGTTGTCTCTTTTTTTAATAACTTTACTAATTTTTTACGCTCATCAAAGTTTTTTACATTATGATAAATAACAAATATTGTAGATTCCATCGGTGCTTTAAGGTATTTTTCCAGCAAAGTGCCATCTTGATTAAGACTCGCCGGTCCTTTTTGAGTCGTTAAAAAATAAGGATTTTTCAACAGCACCATTTTATAGTCACTTAAAAAAGGCGGCATATTGCAGTCTTCAATGACTTCCTTCAGTTCTGTTGAAGCAGAATCATAAACTGCAAGATTCATATTTTCTTCACTGATGCCATATTCAGTTTTGATATCTTTTAGTTTTTGTTCCAATAGGAACGTTTCTTCCCCATAAAGCACATAAATCATTTTTATCACCATTCAAATTATACCCTGTCTCAGGTTTTTCTACAATAATTAATTCGGTGAATCCCAAAAAGACTGATAATCTCCACCATTCCCATCGTATCACTGCGATAAACGTCAACATCATAGGCTTCCAGCCGTTTTAAAACCTCCTTATTAGGATGATGATAAAGATTGTTTTCCCCTACACTGATAAGACCATACTGTGGCAGATAAGCAGATAGCAGCAAAGCACCTGTAGACGTATTAGAGCCATGATGTCCCACCTTTAAAACATTGACGTTCAACTGTGGATAACGTGCTGTTAGCTCTTCTTCCTGAGCAATCGGCAGATCACCGGTAAATAAATATCCGAGCTGATTTAAAGACAGATAATAGACTAAACTATTGGCATTTTTATCATCAGCAGCATAAGGTAAAGGCAGATATTTTAATATGCCGATATCTTCTCCTTTAGTCATTACTTTATTGACTTTAAAATGCGTCAGCAGACTGTCACTGGCCCCCATATGATCAAAATCATCATGCGTTATAATGAGCGCTGTCAGTTCTTTAATACCAATCGATTTTAAATAAGGAATGATGCGTTTTTCTGAAAGATCATAGCTTTGATTCCCACCGGTATCAATCAAATAATTACCCTGATGAAAGGGCTGCATAATTAAAAAACAGTCTCCTTGTCCCACATCAATCATCACTACTCGGCTGTATGGCTGAAGATAGGGATAAAAATATAGGATCAATAACAGACTTGCCAGTTTTAAATAATCGTTATATAAAGAGGATTTGATTGGTTCATGGTATAAAGATAATAATAAAAAGCCGTAATAAAATAAGATAAAGATCCATGGCGGCTTCATAAAAATCCATTCTATTGAATAATGATTCAAAAAATAAAGAACCCGTTCAAACTGTGAAATCACAAATCCCGTGACCGTTCCCAAAAGATTAAAACATACCATGTTTAATAATACGATGCCATAAAGATATTCAATCACATGAGCAAACAGCCAAATAAAAAAGAAACTAAACGGGTTCAACGAAAATTGAGTAGATAAAATAATGGGAATCCCTGCTAAGTAGGGATAGACGAATGAAAAACGATGCCCTTTAGCAAGCAAAATAAAAGCATAGATAGTAAAAGAGAAGATATAGGATAAAGAATAAATCACAAAAGGATTGTAAAGACAAAATAAAATACTGATCCCCGAAAGAATCTCTATATCATTCACCTTATCTTTTAATAAATAGCGAAACAAAAGCATTAAATAAGCCCGCCATAAGGAAATCATATCACCTAAAAACAAGACGTAACCCCCTAATAGAAACAAAAGCCATTTTGTTTGATGAATGCCGAGCCTTTCTAATAATTTTTTAAGCATCATTAAATGCATTCCAGAAAGGGCAAAGAGATGAACGATCGATAGATTTTGTCCCGCTTCTAACAGTTCTGCCATCGCTTCATCTTTTATTCCCAATATCAGCTGTTTCGTCATTGAAACCACTTTTTCATTTTTAAAGCTCTCTATCCACCGCTCAGTCTTACATAACCATGATAGATGATTATCATTGGAAAGTATTTGTGTTTCTTTAACCTGGTAAAAAATCTTTTGACTAAAACAATACAGACGATAGTCAAAGGCATTAAAATTGCTTGGTTCGGATATTGTCTCCTGCTTAGCCTCAATAACTAAATGATTGCCTTTTTCAATTTCCTGTCCATGACTGATCACTCTTATCTTTCCATAATCCGTTTTTAAAATATAGTGGTATTCCTCCGCCTCCACCACTTCGCCTTTTAATTCATTTGGCAACTGCTCCTGTGGAACATTAACCATAAAGGAAAACAAAAGAACAGGAAGTTGAAGCAGCAATGTAATTTTAAGTTTATATTTTCGATAACAAAAATACAGCAGCAAGCTATATATCAAACCAATCGCATAAGTGCCATTGATGAATAAAATTGCCATAATCATAAACAAAGCCAAGTAAACTATAAACATAAATAGGGTCTCCATTTTAAATAAGTCTTATAGCCCACACCGCTAATCTCCATAATTTGCTCAATGTGGGTAAATGAACTTTGATTTCGATAGTCAATAATCTTTTCAGCTTTCTTTTGGCCAATCCCACTGATGCTCATCAACTCCTCTAAGCTACCTTGGTTCAAAGAAATTTTTTGCTGTGTCACACTAGGTATAAATACAATATCCTGATCTAGTAAAGTGCGCCCCATATTGATGCAAGAACAGTCCGCATCATCATCAAGCTCCAGTTGTGAAAATAATTGTTCCATAGTAGATTCACTTAATTCAAAGGCTCCTGGGTTACTCAAAGCACCTTCCGCTACGACTGTAATCATCGGCTGATTTTTTTCTTTAGATACGGGTTTCTGTGTTTGAAAGGCAAAAAAATAACTGCTAAACAGCAGTATAATAAATAAAACAATTGATTTCATATAACCTCCTAAATAAAAATAGACCTAACTTCGTTAGATCTACTTCGTATGATAAGGAATATTAAAATGCTGATAAGCCATTTCTGTTACGACACGTCCTCTTGGTGTACGTTTGATCAGCCCTGTCTGCAATAGATAGGGTTCATAAACATCTTCTAATGTCATTGGTTCCTCACCGATTGAAGCAGCAATCGATTCCAATCCCACCGGTCCACCACGGAAGCGTTCAATTATACCTAAAAGATACTTGTGATCGACATCATCCAATCCTAAATGATCGACCTTTAATCGTCCCAATGCTTCTTGTGTACGTTCTAAAGTAATCATTGTATCTCCATTAAACTGCGCAAAATCACGCACACGGCGAAACAGACGGTTGGCAATACGAGGGGTTCCACGAGAACGACGGGCTAATTCCGCCTCTGCTTCCGCTTCCATTTCCATGCCATATACTCCGGCAGTACGGGAAATAATCTTAATTAATTCTTCCGGCTGATAATATTCCAGTTTAGAGATAATCCCGAAACGGTCTCTCAACGGCGCCGATAAATCTCCCGCACGGGTTGTCGCTCCAACTAAGGTGAACGGCGGCAAATCAATACGTACGGAACGCGTTGAGGCATCTTTTCCAATCACCACATCCACACAATAATCTTCCATTGCCGGATACAGGATTTCTTCAACCACTTTTGGAATACGATGAATCTCATCAATAAATAAAACATCACCTGCTTCTAACTGAGTTAAAACAGCTACCAAATCCCCTGTTTTTTCAATGCTTGGTCCTGTTGTCACTTTAATGTTGGTTCCCATCTCATTAGCAATAATCATAGACATCGTAGTTTTTCCCAGCCCCGGAGGACCATACAGCAACACATGATCCAGTGATTCCTCACGCATTTTAGCAGCCCCAACAAACACTTTTAAATTTTGTTTAAGATCTTCCTGTCCGACATATTCCGTAAAGGACTGCGGACGCAATGTGATCTCTTCCACTTCTTGGTAAGTGGCATCCAATATTCCTTCTCTATTCATGTTTTCCCTACTTTACTAATAAACTTAATGCTTGTTTAACGTACCCATTAGTATCTAACGCATCGTCTTCAATTTTTTTCATTATCTTCACAACATCAGCTTCACGATACCCCAATGCCACCAGCACTTCAATGGCTTCATCAAATGCCGGATTGACAGAAGGCTCACTATGCAGAACGATTTTCCCCTGCAGGTCCAATATAATCTGTCCGGCAGCCTTCGGACCAATTCCCGGTATCTTCTTTAAGAAATTGATATTACCACTTTCAATAGCTCCGACAATACGCTCTACTTCCAAGGTCGCTAAAGCCCCTACCGCTGTTTTGGGACCAATCCCTTTTACAGAGATTAATTTTAAAAACAATTCTTTTTCTTCTAAAGATTTAAACCCAAAAAGAAGATGTCCGTCTTCTTTTACCTGCTGATAAATATATACAGTCATATCACTGTTTGTTTTAAAGCTATATGGATTAGGCACATAAATCATATAACCAATTCCCTGATTTTCCAATACGATGTGATCCTTAAAGATCATCGTGACAATTCCTTTTATATAACTGTACATATTTTCCTCCTAAATACGATTAATAAATTCCTTAAAGATCCCCAACATTAACTCATCTTCATAATGTGTCACTTCCGGATGAAACTGCACACCATAAATCTTTTTAGAGACATGCTCAATTCCCTCAATAATACCATCCACTGCTGTGGCTGTCACTTTAAACTGAGGCGCAATCTGATCTACCGCCTGATGGTGATAAGAATTAACATAAGCCCTTTTACCTAACACACTATATAATAAACTGCCCTCTTCGATATCGATAAACTGACAGCCTTTTCCTCGGCTTCCCTGCTGTGTATGCTGAATGACATTTTGATCTTTTAATGTAACATCCTGATACAAAGTCCCGCCGAAATAAACATTAATCATCTGATTTCCACGACAGATTCCCAAGATCGGCATATCTAACATTGTGGCTTTATCCATGACTTTCTTTTCATAAGTGTCACGTTCATCATCCAATTCACCGCATAAGCGATGTACCGGCTGATTGTAATACAGTGGATTGATATCAACTCCCCCGGTCATAATCAATCCGTCACACACACGAAGTGCCGCTTCAATCGCTTCTTCATCCTGCATGATAGGTAAAATAAGAGGCGAATGTCCGCTTGCCACTACCGCATCGATATAATTTTGACTGATATTGGCACGTCTTACACCGTTTTCTCTGCTAATCCCACCAGAAATCGCAATAATTTTCTTACTCATTCTCTTTCCCCCTTTGAATATTATCAGTATAGCACGCTTTTCATGAAAATAAAAGATAACACACTACCATTATATCAGAGAATCACTATCATTATATGCCAATGAAATACCATTGTTGTAACAATAAAAGCGAGTCCTCATGACCCGCTCTTTATATTAAGCTCTAACTAATTTTACTTTATTGCGGCCAATACGCTGATTTTGACATTTATCCAATACTTTTTTAGCATATTTCTTTTCAATTTCAACATCAGTAAATTTCGGTGCCAAACGAATATGTCCAACCGCTCTTTTATTGATATTACTGTTATCTAAGATAAAGAATAATACCTGTTTAGCCTGAATACGTTCTTTCTTTCCAACATTTAAACGAATCACTTCATACTCCGTTGGCTTTTCAACACGCTGTGTTTCATCAAAACCAATTTCTTTTTCATACAGCATTGAAAACAAAGAAGCTGATAAATCCACAAGCATATGATGATCATACGCACTCATCATATCCACAAAACGCTGATGACGACGATCTTCAAAGTACTGACTGGCTTTTGTTAATAAAGCGGCTGCCTTCACCTCTAAGATTTGTTCATTGGTTGGAATCGGCAATTCTTTAATCGTGCAGTTCATTTGCTTTTGAACTTGTTCGATAAAGCTCTTTTCACGGCTCGTAATTAAAGTATAGCTGGTTCCTTCCTTAGAAGCACGTCCGGTACGTCCGATACGGTGTACATACGCTTCCTTTTCCTGTGGCAATTCATAATTAATAACGTGTGTTACATTTTCAATATCAATTCCACGGGCTACGACATCCGTTGCTACTAATAAAGTCGTCGCTCCTTCTTTAAACTGACGCAAAGCCTTCATACGCTGTTCTTGTGACAGATCTCCATGAATCGCTTCTACTAAATAGTTGCGGTTCTTAAGTTCAAAAACAAGATCATCCACGCCTTTTTTAGTTTTACAGAAAATAATCCCACTTTCGATCTGAGCAAAATCAATCAAACGACATAAGGTTTCTAAACGTGCCTTAGGCTTTGTTTCAATATAATATTGTTTAATCGTAGAAGCCGTTTTCGTATGTTGATCGACTTTGATTAATTCCGCATCCTCACGCATATAGTTTTTAGCGATACGCTGAATATCTTCTTTCATAGTGGCAGAGAACAATACCGTTTGACGGTCTGTATTTGTCTGTTCCAAGATTGTTTCAATATCTTCCAAAAATCCCATGTTCAGCATTTCATCTGCTTCATCTAAAACAAATATTTTTACTTGATCCAATTTTACAACTTTACGACGCATCAAATCCATTAAACGTCCCGGAGTCGCCACAATAATGTCTACTCCTCTTTTAATATCACGAATCTGCGGTTCAATTTTACTTCCACCATAGACAGAGATGATCTTGGCTTTTGAAAATTCACCGATACGACGCATTTCATTTTCTATTTGAACGACTAATTCTCTTGTCGGAGATAAAATTACTCCCTTAATTGATTTATCATTATTATATTCTAACAACGAAAGCATCCCGCTGGCAAAAGCCAAAGTTTTTCCTGTTCCAGTTTGAGCTAAACCGATAACATCCTGCCCCTCTAACATTAAAGGAATCGCCTCTGCTTGGATGTTTGTTGGTTTATCATATCCCATATTACGGATACCTTGCAGTACCTCAATACTTAAATTAAATTCTTCAAATCTCTTCATTCATTTCTCCTTTTTCTTGCAATAGATTATTTGTACCACATTTTCTTGCAAAAAGCAAACAAAAAAGGCGATTAATCACCTTCTATTCAACATTTTCTTCTATAAATGCCAATAAGTTGGAAAATGCAAACTGAACCAGCCGATTCCTTGTCTCTACCGCTGCCCAAGCACTATGCGGTGTAATAACCAAGTGCTGTGAATCACAAAGCGGAAGCAAGGGACTATCTTTTGACATCGGTTCTGTTTCTAATACATCTAATCCGGCACCGGCTATCAAATGATGTTTTAAGGCAAAAGCCAATTCAAATTCATCGATAATCGGTCCTCTGCCAACGTTAATCAGATAAGCAGTACGTTTCATATGTGCGAATGCTTTCCCATTGAATAGATGATACGTTTGTTCATTCAAGGGCGCATGGATGCTGACGATATCACTTTGTTCAAGCAAGGTCAAAAACGGTACCTGCTGATAGTGTTCGTGATGATTTTGGCCGCTTGTCGAATAATAAATAACATGACAGCCAAAGGCTTCTGCTATTTTGGCTACCTGACATCCGATCTGCCCTAATCCTATTATACCCCAAGTTTTCCCTGATAATTCGTTAAATGGCATTCCAAAATGAGAAAACGAAGGAGATTTGCAGTAATCTCCAGACTGAACATAGTGATCATAATAAGCCATTTTTTCATAAAGATATAAAAGCAAAGCAAACGTATGCTGTGCCACAATATCGGTAGAATAACCGGACACATTTTTTACCGTAATCTGATGATCCTGGCAATACGCTAAATCAATATTATTTGTCCCGGTGGCAAACAGTCCGATATATTCTAAATGTTCAGCAGTTTTTAATACCTTTTCATCCAGCACCACTTTATTTACCAATACATAATGAGCATCCGCTATTCTTTCGATTGCTTCTTCCTGAGTGGAGGCAGGATAAATCGTCAGCGATCCCAATTTTTTAAATAGTGTAAGATCAATATCATCGCCCAGTGTCTCTCCATCCAAAATCACAATTTTTTTCGTCTGAGTAGAAAAAGGTACAGTTATCTCTTCTAAAGTCAGCTGATTAAACCATTCGCCTAAACGAATCGCTTCATTGAAAGGCAGGATAGAACGGGTTTGTATAACCCCACAAGCTTGCTGATCCACCATTTCAAACGCTAGTATTCGATTAACCACCGCTAACCCTAAGGTACGATTTGTCAGCTGCTTCAATTCTTCCAGCTGATTGCGAATGTCATCAAATAAAGCGGGCTCCTCTTTTATAGTTTCTTCCACACATTCCTTGTAGCCAGAAGCACTCAAAATATGCGAAGTAAAGCTTTCACTAAAAAGCAGCGGCAAAACATAATCATAAATACTTACCGGAACAGGGCGGTTATATCCCAAAGTAAAATTATATAAAAGAACACATCCTAAATCTTCATTTTTCATCTGTTCAATCAATTTCATTTTTCTCACACTCCCTGACTCATTATATATGATTATGCGAAATTTGTCATGCGAAAAAAGCGATGATATTGATTGACTAAATTTGCTCCATTGGGTAATATTAAACAAGGTGATAGAAATGAGAAAAATATTCGCAATTGTGCTGTCTGCCATCTTTATCGGAATTACCGGATTCAGCAGCTGGCAGCTTTATCAATATGAAGGCTTTACAACTGGTTTTCGCTATACATTTATTATTATCTTAGTCGTTCTTTGTGCATTGGTCTTTATTCGCTTTTGGTCAACACAGCTAAGAGCGGTTAAGCGTAAGATGCCGCTTAAAGAAAAAAACAGAATTAAACGCAAGCGATTAAGCTCGATCTGTTTAATGCTGGCATTATGTATCGCATTAACCTACGTCAACCATCTTTATTATAATATCGATAAAACGATGGATTCCATCACGGATGTTGATTTAACCGAGGAAATATTGGTTTGTAATGTATATGCTTTAAAAGAATCCAATATTACCAGTTTAAGTTCAAAAGACATCGATTATTTTGGAACCTTGTCCTGTGAAGATGGCAGTATTAAGATGCCGTTATCCAACATACTCAAAAAAGATTACAACAAAACGTCTTCTACTCATACGATTGTCTCTTATCCAACCGCAGTAGATCTTTACATCGGATTGGCAGAAAAAGATGTCGATGTCATCGTCGTCTCGGAAAAAGAAACGGAAACGATGAAAAAGTATAATGAAGATTTTACGCAAAAGACTACTTTAGTCTGTCAGCTGTCTCTTTCTTCTTCAGCAACCAGTGATCCGGTCAATGTTGCCAGTGAACCTTTCAATGTTCTGATCATGGGGGTTGATATTCGTGAAGAAGAAGGAACAATCAAAACAGACAGCCGTACGGATACATTGATGGTTGCTTCTTTCAATCCTAAAACGATGAAGATTAGTTTAATTTCTATTCCTCGTGATTCTTATGTCAGCATCAACGGCGGACAAAAAGATAAGATTACACATGCCGGGATGTCCGGGATTCCATCTGTCATCAATACAGTCGAAGAACTTTTAGATATTAATATTAATTATTTTGCGAAATTCAACTTTAATGCGTTAGTTAAAATTATTGATGCCATCGGAGGTATTAATATTCATGTTGATTACGGTTTCTGCGAACAGGACAGCAATGATGTGCCTGATGCCATCTGCTTAGAAGAAGGTCAGCAAAACTTAAATGGGGAACAGGCTTTAGCGTATGCCCGTCATCGTAAGACCGTGACTGATCATATCCGCAACAATGCCCAGCAGCAAGTCATTCAAGGAATTACCAATAAGCTGACGAGTTTCTCTGTGGTAACTAACTTCAACTCTATCTTAAAAGTATTATCGTCAAACATGCTGACGAATTTTACTAAAAAAGAATTGTATACGCTTGCCGGACTGGCACCAAACTTTGGCAATTTAAGCTATCAAAATCTAATTATTTCAGGTGAAGATGACATCACTTATCTTCCTCAATATGGAGAAGAGCTCTATGTAACGTATCTGGATGCAACATCCATTACAGAGGCAAAGAACTTAATTGAGCAAATACACAAGGGGCAATGATTTCATTGCTCTTTTATTTTAATCGGCATATAATTAAAATTATAAGAACGGAGGGATATTATGAATGTTGTTGATCGATTTTTAAATTATGTCAAAATAGATACCCAATCCTCTGCTGCTTCCAGCAGTGTGCCAAGCACATTAAAGCAACTGGATTTAGCGCGATTTTTAGAAAAAGAAATGCAGGAAATGGGAATTCAAGAAGTAAAGCTAGATCATTCCGGAATTGTTTACGGATGTCTTCCGAGTAATACAGATGAAGTATTGCCTACAATCGGATTTGTCGCACATATGGATACTTCACCGGATATGAGTGGTGAAAATGTGAATCCGAGAATCATTGAAGATTACGATGGCTCACCAATCGTCTTAAATGAAGCGCTAAATATTGTGATGGATCCTGAAGAATTTCCTAGTTTAAGGGAAAATATTCATCAGGATTTAATTGTGACTGACGGAACGACTCTTCTAGGAGGCGACGATAAAGCCGGAATTGCAGAAATTATGCAGATGGCTGACTACCTTTTAGCCCATCCGGAAATTAAGCACGGTACGATTAAATTAGCTTTTACACCTGATGAAGAAGTAGGACGCGGAACCGAAAACTTTGATGTGAATTATTTTGGCTGTGATTTTGCTTATACCGTTGACGGTGGAGCTATTGATTGTATCGATTATGAAAACTTTAATGCTGCCAGCTGCAAAGTCAGTGTTCAGGGAAAAGGGATTCATCCCGGTAGTGCTAAATATAAAATGATTAATTCATTATTGGCAGCGATGGAATTTCAGAGCTTGCTTCCGGTTTTTGATAATCCTGCCTATACCGACGGCTATGAAGGGTTCAATCATTTAAACAACATGAGTGGAAATGTCGATTTTACACAGATGGATTATATTATCCGTAATCATGATGAACATCTGTTGGAAAAGCAAAAACAGGATTTTATCAATGCCCAAGACTTTATGAATAAAAAATATGGATATCCGATTATATCTTTGGATATCCAAGATACGTATGCCAATATGAGACAGCATATTGAAAAAGATATGCGTGTTATCGAGAAAGCAAAAGCTGCCATGACAGAAATCGGCTTAACACCTAGAAGCAGTGCGATTCGCGGCGGAACTGATGGAGCGATGCTTACTTATGAAGGACTGCCGTGTCCAAACCTAGGGACAGGTGGGTACAATGCGCATGGCAAATACGAATATGTCAGCATTAACGCTATGAAACAATGCGTTGAACTATTAATTGAGATTGCTAAAGCATAAACAAAAAAGCGGAAATTCCGCTTTTTTTAATAAAAAAATCCCGCAAGCGAGATTATTTATACTCAATTTTTAAAATCTTAACTTCATAAGGATCTTCCACTGCGACAGTGACGATTTCATTAATACCATGTCCGATGATTGCCTTTGCCAATGGTGATTCATTTGAAATCTTTCCATTTCCCGGATCTGTTTCAAAAGAACCGACAATTGTATAAGTTCCTTCATCATTATCTGCTAGATCTAATAAAGTGACTGTTGTTCCCGGTTTTACCAAGGCAACATCTGTATCATCTTCATTAATAATCTCAGCATGCTGCAGCATGCTGTCAATTTCTTTGATTCTTGCTTCTAATGCGGCTTGTTTATCTCTGGCTGCATCATAGTCAGCATTTTCAGACAAGTCCCCTTGTGCTCTGGCAGCTTGTAACTCTTCTATGACATGTGGACGTTCAACATTAACTAAATTTTCACGTTCTTTTTTTAATTTTTCGATACCACTTAGGGTTAGTAAAACTTTATTTTCTTCCATGTTTTTTCACCTTCCAGTCCTAAATATAACATAATTTATTGAATAATACTAGCAATTTTAGTAATTAATAGGTCGATCGCCACATCATTTTCTGTGTTTTCCGGAAATATAATATTGGCATATTTTTTAGAAGGTTCAATAAAAGCATCATGCATTGGCTTTACTGTACTTAAATATTGATTGATGACAGATTCCACGGTACGTCCGCGCTCATTCACATCACGAACTAAACGACGGATAAAACGGATATCATCCGGTGTATCACAATAGACTTTGATATCGCATAAGTCACGTACTTCCTTTTGGGCTAAAACAAAGATCCCCTCTAACACGATGACACGGCTGGGAGCGATCATTTCTACGATATCACTGCGGGTATGCAGCTCATAATCATATGTCGGCTTTAAGATCGTCTCCCCTCTTTTTAAGGCAGACAGCTGCTCAACTAAAAATTCTGTATCAAAAGCATCCGGATGATCATAATTATTCTTCACACGTTCTGCCATGGTTTTATGGGTTTGATCTTTATAGTAATCATCTTGGCGAATCACAGTGACATGAGTTTCATCTAAAAAAGATTCCACCAGTCGATTCGCAATGGTTGTCTTTCCCGAAGCTGTTCCCCCGGCAATCCCGATAATAATGGGTTTCACTATTTTCCCACCTTTCTTGCCATATCGTCTTTTTTAACGATCCCCTCTACTTTCACATATAAAACTTCCATCGGGTGATTGGCTACCTCTATTTTTTCCATATCTTCATTATATAATTCCCTCACAACCATTTTGAAATTATCACGATCAGGGCTGAAAAACTCAACTTCATCTCCTAATTTGAAATAGTTGCGCTGTTCGATTTTTGCCAGCTGAGTCAGCGGATTATAATGCAAGACGCGCATACAAAACTCCTGAGTAGGATGTTCATCACGCAAATTGAATAACTGATCTTTTTGACTTGGCTTTTGATTATAGAAACCAAGTGTCAAAGCACGATTCGCAGCTTTATTCAATTCATTCATATATTTGGAATCATATTCAAAATGATCCGGATCAGCACAATAAGCATCAATCAGTTTGCGATATGTTGACACAACTGTCGCAATATAATGCAGAGATTTCATTCTCCCTTCGATCTTGAAGGAATCAACACCTAGTTCAATCAGTTCACCGATATGATCTACTAATGACAGATCCTTGCTGGACATACTAAAAGGGATATCTTCATCTGTATTAATTTTTCTGTTGCCTTTATAAATATCATAATACCAGCGGCAAGATTGAGAGCAGCCGCCACGATTGGCATCACGTCTTGAGTAATAATTTGACAGCATGCATCTTCCAGAATAAGAGATACATAAAGCGCCATGAATAAAATATTCTACTTCAATATCAGTTTCTGCCATAATGGCTTTAAGATCCTGATAATCAACCTCACGTCCTAATACAACTCGTTCCAGTCCCTGCTTCTGCCAGAAACGAATGGCTTCTGCATTTGTCGAAGACAGCTGTGTAGACACATGCACTTGCAGCGATAAATCTAATTGCTTAGCTAAAAGCATAATATATGGATCAGCTACAATGATCGCTGTCACACCAATTTCATCTAACGCCTTTAAATATTCACTAATGCCTTCTAAATTTTCTTCATGAAGAATAATATTGCAGGTCACATGAATCTTCGCCCCGTACTGATTGGCAAATTCTACTGCTTCTTTTATATCCTCCAAAGTAAAGTTAGAAGCTAAAGAACGCAGAGAAAACTCTTTTCCACCGACAAATACAGCGTCAGCACCATACATGATTGCCACTTTTAATTTTTCTAAATTTCCGGCTGGAGCCAATAGCTCAGGCTTTTTGGTAATCACTCTTTTTCCATCTATGATTGTACTAACGTTTCTCATTTTCTTCACGCTTCCTTACATCTTCAATCTTATAAACTGTTCCGTCTTCCAAGAATCCATGATCATAGTCATGGTGAGGATACTTGCTTTTCAATTCTTTTTCTGTTCGGTGCTTCTGATAACAATCAATCACATCCAAGATATAATCATTATCCAAATAAAGTGTTTCTATATAACCGTATTCTCCCGGAATGGACAAGTCCAGTGTACAAAGTTCATTCGTGGTATAAATATGCGTACCGGCTTCATCTTCATAGATATAAGAATACTCTTCTTTATTATTCACTTTGATCTTGATTCTATCTTCATAAGTGCTGGTTTCGGTCTTATTAATCTGCTGGAAATAGTTTGTCAGCAGTTCTCTTCTTGAACATGATATGTACTGTACTCCGTGAACAGGAACGATGCATGGCTTCTGACTATGTGTCACAATAGCTTCCACTTCATCATAATGCAGCTGTCCGGCAAGCATAAAAGCATCAATTCCTAATAATGATAAGCTGTTGATAGTCTGATGATTTGTATTTAAGGTGTCAGGAGCATAGATCATCTTATAGGATGCTTGCAGTTCCCTAACGATATTCAGCACTCCAAAATCCTGAAAAACAATACCGTCAATCTCACTATTCATCAGATCTTTTAAAAATACTTTTAATCTTGTTATTTCATGCTGGTGAAAAAGACGATTTACCAAAACATAGACTTGCATTCGATGATCGATTTTAGCTGTCATCTCTTGAATCTGTTCAATTGTGCAGTTTAAAATGCCACCATTGGAATAATGGTCCGTTCCGATAATTACCCCTGCTATCTGACGTTCAATCAAAGGCCCAATCATCTTCTCATCATTTAAGTGAACAATATATTTCATTCTTTTTCCTTTCTTTTGACCACAACGATTCCGTCTCCTACCGGATAATAATGGGCATCATAAAGTTCATGGTCAAATATCCAATCTCTGAATCTTTTTATTTTTTTAACTAATTGTCTTGTATTACGACTGCGGATCTCTTCTATATGATCGACCATGCCATGAAAATCCAAATTATCAACGATTACAATGCCATCCTCTTTAATATAAGGAATATACTTTTCAAAAAAGCGTTGATATTGTGCCTTGGCCGCATCAATAAACAAGGCATCAAAGCTTTTAAGCACCAGCTGGCTTTCATCAAAGGTTAATGCATTATCATGGTGAAGATAAATCTGATTCTGCAGTTTATATTTTTCAATATTCTCTTTTGCTTCCTGATAGCGCTCATCATCCAGTTCAATAGTTTCCACTTTCATCTGATCGACATTGGTCACTAAACGCATTGCGGAATAGCCAATGGCACTGCCGATTTCCAGTAAAGTCGCTGCTTTTTCTTCATTTAAAAGGCTGATCATAAAATCAAGCCCTTCTTTTTGCATTACCGGTATATTACGTTTTAATGCTTCTAATTCAATTTTATCTAATGTTTTCTGATCTATCATACTAATACCACATATTTTCCTCTACAGCTTTATCATGTTCTTCTAATGTTTTAGAATATATAACATTTCCATCTTTTAATGCAAAGAAGAATAAGTAATCATGCTTTGAAGGATTCAGACAGGCTTCAATCGTTGTTTTATATACACTGCTGATCGGTCCTACCGGCAATCCTTTATACATATATGTATTATAAGGAGAATCGACTTCTAAATCCTCATATGAAATATCTAACCCGGTTCTTTGTAAAGCATATAAAACCGTAATATCACTTTGCAGATTCATATCAATATTCAAACGGTTTTTAAAGACTCCGGCAATCATTGGTTTATCCTGTTCATACAGGGATTCCCTTTCCACGACTGAAGTAAACGTTAAGAATTCATGGACACTCATGCCCGTTGCTTTAATCTGATCTAAGTAAGATCCGAAAACCGTTTCTGACATATCCAGCATCAGTTTGGTATATTCTTCAATGGTTGCATCCACGCCTACCGTACTGTAAGTCTCCGGATATAAATAGCCTTCCAGCGGATAAAGCAGCTGATCATTTAAAATATCTGCCGTTAAAAAATCATACTGATCGATCAAGCTTTGCAGATAAGCCGAATCTTTCCATTTATTTAACACCTTATCTTTTGAAACATTAAGTTCTTTAGCAATGATCTCCGCAATTTCAGGAATCGTCAGTCCCTCATTTACTGTAAATCCTGCCTGTACTAAATTTTCATAAGATCCGGTTGATAAAATATGAAAGATTGTTTTTAAATCCATATTTTTATTTAACTGGTATGTATTCACTTGAATGATGGGATAAGAATTAAACTTTAAAAATAACTGTGTAAAAAATTTACTCTTAATCAATCCGGATGCTTCTAATTCATTCACAACATCCCCATGGCTCATTCCTTCAACCACCGTAAATTGGACTTTTTCATCATTTTTTGAGACTGCCTTAATAGATTGCTGATAAGTCATAAAAAAACCGGCTCCGGCTATCATCACCACGACCACAACAGCAACAATAATTTTATGTATACGTTTCATTCGTTACCTCCAAATAAGTTTATTATAATCTATTTATCGACGCTTTTCAATTTATTATGCCTATAATAGCGCAGAATATAAAGTTGGAAATCTTAAATGCTGTAAAGACGATTACTGCTGATAGCCATCTTCTTATATTTAAATTCGGTAAGATTAAACGTGATCCGTTCATACAATAAAAAAAGACTGATAAATCAGTCTTAATGGCAACATTCTCCGTCGTCACCGCAACAGCATTCGTGATCTTCACCATCATGGCATCCACATTCACCATCTCCTGAACAATCACATTCTCCGTCACCATGATTGTGACATCCGCATCCACCTTCATCTTGAGCAACAAAGCTTTGGAATACTTCTTCGATCATTTCCCATTCTTCCGGTGATTCTACTTCATATAATTGTCCTTCATCATCGAATGAAGAAGCAAATACAGTTGGCTGTTCTTCTTTCGGATCAAAATATAAAACATATTTCTTTCCTGTTTCATCACTGTTGAATGTGAACAATACTTCTAAAGCATGTTCATTTCCTTGATCATCTGTCACTACGATTTGATTTGTATCCATTGTAATCTCCTTTAATGGCTATCTAAATAAGACTGCAGTATCGTTACAGCTGCCATCTTATCGATAACTTTTTTTCTTTTTTTTCTTGATACATCTGCAAAGATCAATGCATTTTCCGCAACCTTTGTCGTTAAACGCTCATCTGCAAGTATCACTTCAATTCCTTCGATATTCTTTTCAAGCTTTTCTTTATACTTGATTGACACTTCGCCGCGAATACCGACATCGCCATTCATGTGTTTAGGCAAACCCAAAACAATTTTTTTAATGCCTTCCTGAGCACATAATTCTTTTACTCGAGGAATGCTCAAACTGTCCTGATTTTCCGCAAATCGGAATGTCTCAACCCCATGGGCAATCATTCCCAATGCATCAGAAATGGCAATTCCTAACGTTTTTGACCCTAAATCAAGTCCCATTATTTTTTCCATAAATCTACTTACTTTCCAAATAAAATTTCACGAGTTCTTCGATAATTTCATTGCGATCGATTTGCTGGATAATAGCACGTGCTCCCTTGTGACTAGAGATGTAAGCAGGATCATTTGAAATCAAATATCCGGCAATCTGATGTACGGCATTATAACCGCGTTCTTCTAATGCTGAAACAACCGTTTGTAAGTTTGAGCGAATAACCTCTCGCTTAATATCTTCGGCACTGAAAATTCTTGTTGCTGTCATATCTTTCTCCATATCAGTCACTCCCTTCTGCTAATCCTCATAAGCATTGTACACTATTTATCGCAATTTATCTACTATAAAGCTTTTTTAATTTCGCTAATTCCCAACAAAACTTTGTCCAATTCTTTTGTTCCGCCTTGTGCAAAATCAGGCTTTCCGCCACCACGTCCATTGCTTGCTGCACAAGCTGCTTTTACCAGATCTCCGGCTTTGTATCCCTTAGCGACAATGTCTTCACTGACCGCTACATAATAAGTGGCTTTATCCTCGTCAACATTGACTAAAGCAACGATTCCGCTGCCTAATTGACTGCGATATTCAAAAGCAAGCTGTTTTGCTTCATTCGCACTCATTTGTTCTTGATTCACCAATAGAAATGGAATGCCATTGATTGTCTCAGCGCTGCTTAATTTTTCTTTTGCTTCAATACTGTTGAGTTTAGAACGTAATTTTTCATTCTCTTTTTTGCTTTCATTTAATTCCGTCTGCAACGCTTCTACTTTCGTTAAAACTTCTGCCTTGTTTTTAAGCTTCAAAGTATCACTGATGGCATCGACCGTTTGAACCGCATGATTTAATGAAGTATATGCGGCTTTGCCAGTCACCGCTTCAATACGGCGAATCCCTGATCCGATACTTTCCTCCATTTCAATCTTGAAAATACCGATTGCAGATGTATTTGAAACATGGCAGCCACCACATAGCTCTACTGAGTATTCAGAAATATTAACAACACGAACTTCATCCCCATATTTTTCATCAAATAAAGCGATTGCACCTGAAGCAATTGCCTCATCTTTTGACATATGAGAAATATTTACCGGATAAGCTGCAAAGATTTTATCATTTACAATACTTTCAATCTTGTTTAATTCTTCTTTACTTAGTTTTTCATAATGCGTAAAGTCAAAACGTAAACGCTGAGCGTCCACATATGAACCGGCTTGTGCAATATGACTGCCCAGCACTTCTTTTAATGCTGCCTGCAGCAAATGAGTTGCCGTATGATTATTTTGAGTTTGATTTCTTAATGTCATATCAATTTCAAGCGTAAGTTCATCGCCAACCTTTACCTGTCCATTCTTTATTTCTACATAATGTAAATGCTGACCATTTGGTGCTTTCAATACATTTGTACATACTAAAGCAGTCGTCTCATTTTTAATCGTTCCCTGATCTGCACATTGACCACCCATCTGTGCATAAAAGTTCGTGTGATCAAAAATAATTTCTCCGCTATCTTCTAATACATCAACCTGTTTTCCATCCTTAAATAAACCGATAACTTTTGCTTTCAATGGTGTCGGGTCATAAGTAAATGCTGATGGTTCCACAAACTTCATCAAATCTTCTTTTTGAGAACCCATCGATTCGTTTCCGCCTCTGGCATTGCGGGCACGCTCTTTTTGTTTTCTCATCTCTTCTTTAAAACCTTCTTCATCTACTTTCAGCTGATGTTCAGCTGCAATTTCCAAAGTTAATTCAAAAGGGAAACCATACGTATCATATAGTTTAAATGCTGTTTTACCGTCAATCGTATCCCCTTTCGTGTTAGCAATGATCTCTGAAAGCATCTTTTCTCCGCCACTCAGTGTCGCGTGGAAACGTTCTTCTTCAATTTTTACCAACTTTTTAATATACTCCACCTTCTCAGGTAAATACGTATAGAATTCTTTCATGATATCAGATACCACATCCACCAGATTAAACATGAATGTTCCTTCAATACCAATCTTTTTACCATAACGTACCGCACGTCTAAGAATTCTTCTTAATACATAGCCACGTCCTTCGTTATCAAACTGAGCGCCATCTGCCAAAGCAAATGTCACCGTACGAATATGATCGGCAATGATGCGATAAGCCATCTTATCTTGTTCATAAGATACTTTTGCTAATTTCTCTGCAGCTTTGATCGTTGGTAAAAAGAAATCGGTATCAAAGTTTGTTTCACCTTCTTGGATAATACTCACAATACGTTCTAATCCCATTCCGGTATCTATATTCTTTTTCGGCAATTCCTGATAGTCTCTGCGATCTACACCCTCTTTTGCATTGAATTGAGAGAATACTAGGTTCCATATTTCAACATAGCGATCGTTTTCTAATTCTTCATAGAATAATTTTGTACCAATATGATCAGGATCATATTTTTCTCCGCGATCATAGAAAATCTCTGAATCCGGTCCGCATGGTCCTTCTCCAATTTCCCAGAAGTTTCCTTCTGTTTTGAGCATGTGATCTGGGTGAACACCTTTTACATTTACCCAATACTCATAAGCTTCTTCATCATCTTGATATACTGTAATATAAAGCTTGTCTTTTTCAAATGCCAGCCACTGTTCACCGGTTAAAAATTCCCAAGCAAAATCAATTGCTTCTTTCTTAAAATAATCGCCAATCGAAAAGTTACCCAACATTTCAAAGAATGTATGGTGTCTAGCTGTTACCCCAACATTTTCAATATCGTTGGTACGAATTGATTTTTGAGCATTCGTAATTCTAGGTACGTCCGGTGTAATCGTTCCATCAAAATATTTTTTGAGTGCTGCCACACCGCTGTTAATCCATAATAAGGTAGGATCCCCATTAGGGATCAGCGAGTGACTAGGCTCTACCTTATGTCCCTTGCTTTCAAAAAAGTCTAAGAACAGTTGTCTAACTTGATTTCCGGTTAATTTTTTCATAATGTCCTCCTTTAAAATATAAAAAGCCGCTCCTAAATAGGAACGACTTAAATCGCGGTACCATCCTAATTCATGACTATCTGTCACACACTTAATTATGCGATAACGCTGCAAAGCGAACTTCTCCAAAGTAGCCTTCAATAATATCATTTAAAAACTTTCACCAACCGTTTTCTCTCTATAAAATAGACATTATCTACTCATCTTCTTCACTGAATTACCTAGAATTATATAGTATAATACGATAAATTTCAATACTCATCTACAAATATTATGTTATGTTTTTACGATTATAAACTTAAATCTTACTATTTTAGTGATTTGTTGTTTTTAGCCAAAGTTTTTGATACGCCTCTGCCTCAATCGGTTTCCCCATTAAAAAGCCCTGACCGATATTGCAGCCGATCTTTTTAAGATATTCCCATTCTGCCTGTTCTTCAATCCCCTCGCAGACTACACTCATCCCAATGTCATGGGCTAACTGAATGATCTTTTCGATAATGATCTGTGTTCGAATGTTGGTGTTATACCCCTTCAGCATGCTTTTATCAATCTTTAAAATATCTGCCGGAACTACACTCAGTAAGTTTAAAGAAGCATAACCGGTACCAAAGTCATCAATAGCAATTTTATAATGATGTTCATGCAGCTGTTTAGTCAACTTAATCATTTTCTCACTATTTTCCACAAAAGCGGATTCTGTCAATTCAAAAATAATATATTCATGAGGAATTTGATAACGGTCAATTACCGCACAAAAATCTTTAAAATAATTTTCTTCTTCAATATGCAGTCTTGATTGATTCGTAGAGACAGGATGTACTTCTACTCCTTCATCTATCCACTTTCTCATCTGCTGACAAATCTTATCAAGCATATAATAGTCGAACGAGAAGATAAAGCCCTGCTCTTCAAAGATCGGAATAAATTCACCGGGCATACGGATTCCCTCTTTAGTAATCCATCTCACCAATGCTTCTCCTGCCACCAAAGCTCCTGAAGTCAAATCGAACTGTGGCTGTATATAAAGCGAAAATTCATTTTCTTCCATTGCCTTTGGTGCTTCTTCCAGTAATTTGCTGCGTTGATACTGAGCCGTCATCATCCATTCCTCATAATATGCGTAGTGATGGCGATGACTAATCGAGCGACTTCCTTTCTTTTGAGCAATCAAGGCCTTGTCCAACATATCTTTGATATATTCGGCATGGTTATTTTCAATTTGATAGATGCCTATATTAAAATGGATCTTTGTTTCTAAACGCTGACGGATCTGCGGATCAATCAAAACTGCTTCGAGCTGCTCCACTCTCTGTTCTAAAGAGGGCTTATCCTCAAAACAATACAGCATGGCAAAAATATCTTTCTCCATACGTCCACAGGCTTCACGCTCTTTCAAGGTCGCAAAAAGATTCTTCGCGATATGCTTCAATACCAAATCTCCCATCTTATAGCCATGACGACGATTCACAAAACGAAAATCCCGAATACCGAATTTGATCATGACATATTTCTGCTTCGGATATTTTTTTAAAAGTAAAGCCACTTCTTCCTCAAATCCTTGTAAATTATTGATCTGTGTCAATGGATCGATCACTGCTGCCTTTTGGATTACTTCTAACTGCTGCTGTAAAGATAAAGAACCGTTTCGACTTATCAGCCGCTCATCTTTAATGGAAGAATAGAAATGAGTCAGACACCAATTTTTTTCTTCTTGCCATATACCACTGATGCAAATGTCAATTTTTTTAAATTGATCTTCTTCCAGATTCATCTCAATCGTCATGGTTCCTACTGCAAAGCAGATAAGCGGATGAAGAGAAAAAACATGATAATCCTGCTGTTTAATTGCAACCTTTCCATGATAATCATCCCGCAGTTGTCTAAGGTAAGAGAGGATTGCCTGCTTGCCATAACGCTCTTGCTCCTCACTGATCCACAGTAATTTCTCTGATAGATGGGATGCAAATATATCTTCTTCTTTGTGTTCAAAAAAACATGCAACCATTGACTCACTTAAATCTTTAATCTTCTTTTCAATCATGTTGATCCCTTACCCTCGCATTTCTAAAAGCCTTGATTATTCCGGCTATTTTCAACGATTTATTATGAAACGATGTACACAACATAATACGCATTATGTTGTCAAATCAGTTTGTATCTAAAATACACTAATAATAAGAAATTACATTAACATAAGTAATGTATATTCATCATTATATAGTAAAAAAGAAAATGTAAGCTGTTTATGTTTCATATTTTACTAATAAATCTATCCTCATTTTAACAACAATTTCCTTTGGTGACAATATTTTTTGATATTAGGATGAGTATATTAGAATTTTATTTCGTATTTGTTTTACCAAAATGATATATCTCCTATAGTTAAATCATGAAAATAGGTTTGTTTTTTTATATATACAACATAATGCGTATTATGTTGTGTACATCGTTTCATAATAAATCGTTGAAAATAGCCGGAATAATCAAGGCTTTTAGAAATGCGAGGGTAAGGGATCAACATGATTGAAAAGAAGATTAAAGATTTAAGTGAGTCAATGGTTGCATGTTTTTTTGAACACAAAGAAGAAGATATATTTGCATCCCATCTATCAGAGAAATTACTGTGGATCAGTGAGGAGCAAGAGCGTTATGGCAAGCAGGCAATCCTCTCTTACCTTAGACAACTGCGGGATGATTATCATGGAAAGGTTGCAATTAAACAGCAGGATTATCATGNAAAAAACATGCAACCATTGACTCACTTAAATCTTTAATCTTCTTTTCAATCATGTTGATCCCTTACCCTCGCATTTCTAAAAGCCTTGATTATTCCGGCTATTTTCAACGATTTATTATGAAACGATGTACACAACATAATACGCATTATGTTGTATATATAAAAAAACAAACCTATTTTCATGATTTAACTATAGGAGATATATCATTTTGGTAAAACAAATACGAAATAAAATTCTAATATACTCATCCTAATATCAAAAAATATTGTCACCAAAGGAAATTGTTGTTAAAATGAGGATAGATTTATTAGTAAAATATGAAACATAAACAGCTTACATTTTCTTTTTTACTATATAATGATGAATATACATTACTTATGTTAATGTAATTTCTTATTATTAGTGTATTTTAGATACAAACTGATTTGACAACATAATGCGTATTATGTTGTTTTTTATTTTAAATTTAATAATATAAAATAATCAAACAGATTATATCTTAAAATATATTCATTCAGCAGATAGAAGAGACACCGCAGCTTGCTTTGTTCCATTTATGAAGTTATCATAAAAACATGGTACAATAAGCCGGTATTAAAATAAAAAACTTGGAAAACCCCAATAGGCAAATTCCAAGTTTTTTTAACTACAATGTTTGATTGACAGCAGATAGCCGCAGCTGTTTCATTTTTATAATAAAGGTTGCCAGTAAAATAATATCTGCAAGTAACCAAGCAAACTGGTTGGCAAAGCATATTGCCGTATAACCGAATATTCCAACAAAAACAAAGGCAACGATGGCACGTCCGATCAATTCTGCCACTCCGGCTAACATCGTCAGCGCTGAATATCCCAATCCTTGTAAAGAGTTACGCATAATGAATAAAGCTCCCAATAAGAAGAATAAAATACTATTCATTCTTAAGAATAATGAGACATCTGCCATGATTGCGGTTTCTGAAGCATCGATAAACAACTGGGCAATAAATGTTCCAAATCCCCACATAAATATACAAGCAATAATGCAGTAACCAAAAGATAAAGCGAAGCTTACTTTTAAGCCTTTTTCGATACGATCGATCTTCTTTGCCCCTAGGTTTTGTCCGCAGTAGGTTGCCATTGTGATTCCCAATGTATCCATTGGCTGAGTTACCATCATCTGAATCTTGTTAGCGGCAGTAACAGCGGCAACACGAGCAGATCCCAATCCATTAACAGCGGTCTGAATCATAACCGAACCAATGGCAGTAATAGAGAACTGCAATGCCATCGGTACACCGATGGACAACAGTCTTTTACAGCAAGTCATATCGAAACGATATTCTTCTTTTTTAAACTTCAAAATAGGAAAACGCTTGATCATAAAAATCGCACATAAAATCGCGGATACGGCTTGTGCCACCAAAGTTGCCCAAGCAACCCCGGCTACCCCCATTTTAAAGTTAATTACAAATACTAAGTCTAAAATAACATTTAATATTGAAGCAATCGCTAAGAAAAGTAATGGTGTTTTACTATCTCCCAATGCTCTTAATATACTTGAAAGCATATTATAGTAAATAGTGGCTACAATTCCCATGAACATAATGGAAATATATGTATAAGAATCCTGATAAATATCAGCCGGTGTATTCATCAGTGTCAATAATGACGGTGTAAAAATCATTGTCAGTGTCGTTAAAACAATCGTTGCGATCAAACATAAATAAATAGAGTTAATCACAAATTTTCTAACCCCAACTTCATCCTGAGCCCCAAAGCTTTGAGAGATAGGAATTCCAAATCCACTGCATAGTCCTAAAGCAAACCCTAAGACTAAAAAGTTAATGGAACCTGTTGCTCCTACTGCTGCTAAGGCATTTACACCAACGAACTTACCTACCACAATACTATCTACCATGTTGTATAGCTGTTGGAAAATATTCCCTGCTACTAACGGCAAACAAAACGCTAAAATTAATTTTATCGGTTTGCCTTCTGTCATATCTTTAACCATATCTTAACCTCCTCTTAACCCAACTTCTAAGAGTTTACACCAAAAATTTAGTGAATTCAATAGGTAAAGTAAAGACAGCTATCGGTTAGCCTTAGGTTACAAATATATTTTCCAGCGCATTATTCACCATTTATTTCATTAAATATTTATTTATTATTTATCTGTTGGAGCATCTCTTTTAAAAGATCAAGCTCTGTATAATCTCCTGACTTTTCCAAACGTGCAGCCATCATCAGATCTCCCTGAGGATCTTTTTTTATAGATTTGCAAATCATTTTCAAAAGGCTTTTACTTGCAAAGCCTAGCTGACTATAATCTACACCACCGGGGAAATAGTAAAAGGGAATACTCTCTAAATGATTGGCTTTCTTTATCTCTTGAATCTTTACCTGATCGTCTCTTGAAGTTAATCCACAGGCAAAGACAATCAATTGTCTCGGATTTACTTTCACCGTTTTATTAAAGTGACTAAGATCACGGATTATCCCCGCTTTTAGGCTTCCTCCATAGATCACCGTTTCATCTTTACTCCAAGTTCTCTTTTTTATATCTTTAACATGGATTAGTTCACAGTTTAACTCTTCACTTAATTTTTTCGCATATTTTAAGGTGAAACCGGTCTTGCTTGAATAGACAACGATTGTTTTCATTGATGTTCTCCTTTTATTTTAATCAGATTCTGTTCGATCTTGCTCATAGTTTTATATGTTCTTTCAATCTCCTCATCACTCAAGCCATCGTATAAGGCTGCCATGAACGCCTCTTCTTGTTCATAATATTTTGCTCCTAAGTCCTGAATCTTCTGTGTTGGAACGATTCTTAGTTTTCGCTTATCCTGCGGATCGTTCATCGTTTTAATAAAGCCATTCTTTTCCAGCTTTAATGCAATCTGTTTAACGTTTTGATGAGAACTTCCCATGATTTCAGATAAGTCATTAATTGTAGGAGCTTCCCCTTTAAACAATGATAAGCAGATTAATAAAAAGAATTGTTTACACGTGATTTCCTCATAAAACTGATCCCCCGCCTGCTGAAGACGATTATCAAAACAAAAAAACAATCCAAACAAAGCTTTTCTGCTTTCCATTCCTTCTAATAATTTTTCTCTATCCATTATTTTTCTCCCTCCCACAACGCTTGATTAACAGCGTGCTTAATTACTTCACTTGATAAAGTGGCACCGCTGATTGTATCCACATCCCAAGTATTTTCCTTAATCATCTCTTTTGTAATTGTTTCTGCTTGTTTTCCAAGACCATGATCATGCTTAAGAATTTGAATATCCGTTATTTTTTCATTGAGGATCGTCACTTCAACCTTTGCTTTAATCAGTAAAGTCTCCGCTTCACCAATATAATGACCATCCTTTACATGTATGACCTGCTCATTCTTTAACCGTGCAACATCATTCTTTTGTTTAAAAAAGATACCACCAAATACAATGATGATCATCAATACAATAAATCCAATAATCTTTAATCGTTTTTTCATAGTTTTCATTATGTAATACATTACCTTTCTATTAAGTAATATATTACATATATAATAATTTGTCAACCCCTCTTGACAGTTTCCTTACGTCACCTGTTATCGTTAGCTTAGGAGGTATGAATATGAATTGTTTGATATGTAAAAGAATTGAGCAAATAAAGAAAAATCAAAATCGTTACTTCGTTAAGGAATTAAAAACCGGATATGTTGTATTAGGAGACAGCCAGTATTTTAAAGGGTATACGCTTTTTCTATGTAAACAGCATGTCACTGAGCTCTTTGATTTAGAAGAGAATTTCAGGAAAACCTTTATGGAGGAAATGACGATGGTTGCAAAAGCTGTTAAAATTGCGTTTAACGCCGAAAAAATGAATTATGAATGTCTGGGGAATGGAGATTCCCATCTGCATTGGCATTTATTTCCAAGACGCTCTCAAGATACACCGATTCCCGGTCCGGTCTGGTGGGTGCCTTATGAAGAGATGAATCATGTACGTAATAAATTAGAGGATGAAGCTTTAGCGATAGAAATAAAAAAACTACAGGATGTTCTGAATGAACTTCTGTAGTTTTTATAATCCTTCATGCATTAACTCTAACAATTGGTGAAGCTGATTGGCTGAGATTTGTCCTGGCGCTGATGCCTGCTGTCCGCTGCCAAATGTTACGGCACTGCCAAATAACTCACCGACAGCACGTGTAACAAACCCTAACTTTGACATCGACATCGTGATAACTGGCTGAGCAAATCGCTCATTGGCTTTATATGTAATTTCCAATAATGCCAATACATCTTCAATGTTTTTAGGCATCACCGCTAATTTAAAAATATCTGCCCGTAAAGCTTTCATTTTTTCAAAGCATGCCATCATTTCTTTTTTACTTGGTGTTTGGGAAAAATCATGATAAGAAGCAATGACACCAACATGCTGCTGATGAGCAAGTTTCAAAATTTCAGTAAACAATTCATCACCGCGAGAAAACTCAACATCAATCAAATCGATTTGCTGACTTTCAAGCAGTGAACGATAAATATCAAAATATCTTTCTGTAATTTTATTACCGCCCTCATAAATCGTACGAAAAGTTACCAATAGGATACAGTCTGGCACTTGTTTTCGAATCAGTTCCAATGCTGATTGAAGTTCTGATTCTTCTTCTACTTTTTCATAATGATCGATTCGCCATTCAATCAGATCGTAATAGACATCCTTTAAAGCGTTCAACTCACTTTGCAATTCCTCTTTATCTTTTGCGATTAAAGGGACACAGATCTTAGGCAGTCCATTTTTCAATTCTAAATTTTTTATATACATAGCTGCTCCTTTTGTTCACAGATCGGAATTATTTCTAAAATATGTTCCGGTGTAACTTGATATTCACTCGCTAAATCGATTTGCACATCAATCTGCTGATGTGAAGAAATAACCATTAAAGCATAATAAACCAAAGCTGTTTTCATTCCTACTTCTGAACCGTCGGCACTGAAACTGTAAGGATTAAAATTAGATGCACGATCAATGAATTTAATCATATATGGGGCAGATTGATCAATCCAGCCCTGATGCAGTCCTTTCAATCCGACATACTTTTCAATTTCACTCAATACCTTCGGTCTTGCTCTTAAGGCACCGTCATAAGGGCGATTTTCTCTTAATGTCAAAAAGCAATCCAGCTGATAATCTCCAAAGATTTTATAATGCAGCTTTGAATTTCCCTGATCGACTAAATTATAGCTTTTATTTTGATAGGTCAGCTTCTTCGTATAGATATCTATGTATATCCCGTTGCTGTGCAGATATTCATTCAAACTTGAATCGCATGACAAAGCCTGTTTCATATTGATGAGACCCGTACGTTTAATTGAAGCGCATTGGTCGTTGTTTGTTGTACTATGAATCCCCACGATTTTCAAATCATCGATATCAAAATCTTGTAAAGAGCCCTCTATCTCTTTTAAAAACAAATCAACATCGGCAATTTGTTTTTCCTTTCCCGTATTGATAATACGGCTTTCATCCACCTGAAACATTCCCGCTAAAGTTTCAATGGCTTTTTGTAATGTGGTGATATCGTAAATCATCCAAATCCCTCCTAATATGAACATCATAGCATTTTTTTAGTTGAAGAGGCAACTAACTTACTGTTATTGTCAAAATAAAACACCCAGCTTTCTGGGTGTCAGATCATTTCATCGTGAACAATGGGTAAGAAAATACGCTCATATTCACTCAATACATAAGAATCGGTCATCGCCGATAAATAATCACAAACAATCAGCTCAGGAGCATTTTTTTGATAAGCTGGCGTCATTTTTTCCTTGTAACGCCAAATACCGGTTGTTTTTGATTTAGGTGTCATCAGATCATCATAATAAACATCATACAATTCTTTGATCATACGAACTAATTTACTGTTTTCTTTAACTAAGACAGGATGATGATGAACACGTAATGATAAGAAGTTCAGCAGCTCCTTTAATGCCTGAAAGACTTCCGATGAAAAGCTTAAATAAGGCTTGTTGTAGCTGTGAATTACTAAATCACCGATCAGACGGTTAATCATGGATTTATTATCCACGCCTAATACTTTAACGACATGCTCCGGCAAATCATCAATAGTAATTAAGCCGACTTTTACGGCATCTTCAATATCTTTTCCAATGTAAGAGATAACATCTGATACACGAACAACGCATCCTTCTAATGTCATTGGCCGGATTCTTAAACTGGTACCTTCTTTTTTCCAGCAGTCCTCATATTCCTGCCAAAACTGAGCGATGGTCTTTTCTTTATCGGGAACATACTTTTGTGACAGCATCTCGCCATTGTGACACAAAATGCCGTCTAACACCTGTAAGGAAACATTATATCCGATACCATTGCGCTCGATAAACAAAATGTTGCGGACGCTGTTGGCATTATGACAAAAATAACCAAAGCCACTGTCTTTTAATTTCTGATTCAATGCCATTTCACCGACATGTCCATACGGTGCATGACCTAAGTCATGACCTAAAGCAATCGCTTCAATCAAATCCAAATTAAGATTCAATCCGCGCCCAATCTGTCTGGCAATACGGCTTACCCACTGAACATGAATCGAACGCTTGGATATATGTGCACTCCTGAAAAATGAAAGAGCCTGAGTTTTATCTACATAACGCTGATAAGATTTACAATATAAAACGCGATCAATATCTTCTTCAAACGGCCAGCGAATATCAAATTCACCCGGCTTTGAAATACTCTCTTTGACTTTGATGCAGTCACTGTTTTTAGTCGCATAGCTAGAAAGATGGTCATCTGTTTCTTTTGTTAGCTTCAATGCATTTTTAATAATCTGTTCTTCTTTTTTCATCGCGTTCACTCCTTTTTATAATAGTATAGTGAAATTACAGAAAATATGCAAAAAAAGTGATAATTCTATCACTTTCCTTATAAATACTTAATCATTTTTATATGCTGGCAATATTCATCAAAGTATACATCGCCTTGTTTATGATAACCGCTTTTTTCATAAAATCCCACGGCACTGATCTGAGCTGATAATTCTGCTTTTTTACCATTTAACTCTTTTATTTTATTTTCAAGCAATTCTAATATTTTAGCTCCAAGATGTTGTTTTCGATATTCTTTTAAAACCGCAATTCGTCCTAAAAGATAAGTATCCGTTGTCCCTTCTTTTTGATAAAGGCGCCCACACGCCACAGGCTGATCATTATCAAAAATTACAGCGTGATAAGCGATCGGATCAATCTCATCAAATTCTTGAGTAAAGCCCTGTTCTTCCATAAATACTTTTATACGTATTGCCTTTGCAGGATGATGTTCCTGCCAATCTTTTGCAATTCTGCTCTCCACTTTCATTCCCCCTATATAAAAGAAGAAAAAAGAGTAAGGCTACTCTTCTTCTCCCGTTTCCTCAATCGGATCCATAATTGTTAATTTCAATAGCGATATACGATTTTTATGAATTTTTTCTACCTCGATCAAGACATCATCAATCACTAGCTGATGATGCAATTCCGGTGCGCCGTTGCAGGCTCCCAATACCATTCCACCGATCGATTCAAATTCCTCCGATTCAAAATGTGTTCCAATTTCATCATTGATTTCATTAAAACTCATAGCGCCATCTACATAATAAGATTTATCATCGATCTGCTTGATCAATTCTTCCTCTTCATCATATTCATCATCAATATTCCCAACGATTTCTTCCACAATATCCTCAAATGTCACTAATCCGCTCATAACCCCATATTCATCTAATACAACTGCCAGCGACACTCTTTCTTTACGCATTGCTGCAAAAACATCTGAAATGTGATTAAACTCATAAACCATATAGGCTTCACGCATATAGTCTTTAATTGAAAAATCTTCCTTATCGAAATCTATAAATAATAAATCTTTCATATTTAATACACCTAATATTTCGTCAAATGACTGACTGTGTACTAAAATACGTGAAAATTGTTCTTTTTTATATGTTTCGATCAGTTCATCATAAGTGACATCTTCCGCTACTGAAATGACATTAATGCGTGGTGTCATGATTTCACGAATTTCAGTATCACCAAATTCAAATACATTATGAATCATTTCTTTTTCTTCTGTTTCCAATACACCGGCTTCATGCCCGACTGTCACAAAAGTTTTTAAATCTTCTTCAGTAATTGCGGGTGCTTCTTCGATATTTCCACCAAAAAGCTTGATAATCATCCCTGAAATAAAATTTAATATGATCACGACCGGTTTAAATAAAACGATCAGCCAAGTAATAATTTTACCTATTCTTAGAGAAAATGGGTCAGCATATTTAGTAGATAAAGATTTTGGGGTGATTTCCGAGAAAATCAAGATTAAAATCGTTACAACTGCCGTAGCGATTCCAATTCCGCTGTTTCCAAATATCGCAATTGCGATTGAAGTGGTAAGGGAAGTCGCTAAAATGTTGACTAAGTTGTTTCCTACAAGAATTGTACTTAATAGCGCATTCGTGTTTGACAATAGCTTTTCTACTGTTTTAGCACGTTTATCGCCGTCTTCTGCCAGAGTTCTCATCCTTATTTTATTTACTGATAGCAGTGCTGATTCAGAAGCACTAAAAAAAGCTGATAACACTAGGCAGACAATAAAAATTACTATCTGCATCGATTGTTCCGGGTCCAAATTAAATCCATCTCCTTTAATAATATAATTGCTTAAATTATATGATATCTATAATGAAATGTCAAATAGTCGATTTTTTGACTTTATTTCATGTACCAAAAAACAAGAGCGAACTCTTGTTTTTACATGGCGTCAACCATATCTTCATATAGTTTTTCGGCTTTTTCCATCATTGCTTTCTTCTCTTTAGGATCCATCATCAATGCATATAAACCGGCTGCAAGCGCCATACCACACGCAACGGCTGCGACTTTAGACATACAATCACCTCTAAATTATTGTGGCACTAATCCATGAAATCATACGGTGACATTCCCTTTTCTTCATTAAATCTTTCTTTTAAATAAGTACATCGTTCTTTTGTTTTTTGTGTCATGATTCCACGTGCAAATGCTTGTCTTTGTCCTAGCAGAAACAAAGCTTGTTTAGCACGGGTAATACCAGTATAAAGCAGCTTTTTTTGAAGCATCACATAATAGTCATTTAAGATCGGCAGAATAACAATTTTAAATTCGCTTCCCTGTGCTTTATGAATGCTCATACAGTAAGCCAAAGTAATCGAATTAAAATCATTTGCCGGATATTCAACGAAGATTCCATCAAAATCAACAACGATTGTATCACTTAGTGTCTCGACATTGTCTTTAAAGCGAATTTCCGCTAATGTTCCGATATCACCATTGAAGACATTATCATCGACTCTGTTTTTTAACTGCAAAATCTTGTCACCCTCACGAAAAACACGTTGTCCTACGCGAATTTCTTGATGGAACTCACTTTTTGGATTCATCACATCCTGAAGCATTTCATTTAAAGCATCAATGCCGGCAACACCTTGATACATCGGCGCCAGCACTTGAATTTCACTGTTGCTGTAGCCTTCGGAAAGTGCTTTTTCGACAATTTTTTTAGTAAAGCTTAGCACCTGTACGTTCGCACAATCCATAAAATGGATATCTTTATAATCATCAAACAGATCAAACGAATGCATTTCATCATTACGAATTTCATGTGCCATTTTTACGATTCCGGAAGATTCTTTTTGACGATAAATCTTGTTTAGCCGAATCGTCGGAATCGTCTCAATCATCAGCAAATCACGAAGAACATTGCCGGGCGACACAGATGGAAGCTGTTCATGATCCCCGATAATCAAAATTTTTTCTACTTTACTGCAAGCTTCCAGTAATCTAGCAAAGAGGACAGTATCGACCATAGAAAACTCGTCAATAATAAGAAGAGACGTTTCCAATGGATGCTGTGCATCATGCATAAATTCATTTTTTTGAATATCCCATTTTAATAAACGATGAATTGTTTGGGATTCTAATCCTGTCAATTCGCTTAATCGTTTAGCAGCTCTACCGGTCGGTGCTACCAGTGAAATCGGGCAATCTTTATTCATTCTCGAAAAAACATCAATCGCAGCTTTCACGATCGTTGTTTTTCCGGTTCCTGGTCCGCCGGTAAGAATCATTAACGGGGATTCTAAAAACAAAGCCATCGCTTCTCTTTGAGAATCATCAAAAACGATATGATCTCTTTCTTCAACGGCTTGGATTTGCTCATCAATTTTAGTTTGTTCAAAGCGATGTGCCTCCATACCGATAAAAGTCAAAAGATGTTCAGCAATGCTTTTCTCTGCATCCTCGTATAGATCAACCATCAGCTTTTCACCATGGCGATATAATTTTCCTTCTTCAACCATTTCCGATATTGCCTGCTGATAAGAGATCAATTCGATTGAATAGTCAAATTTCTGCAGTCGATTCAACAAATTAGCTTCTTCTACATATGTATTTCCGCTTTGATAACACCAATCTTTAATTAAATGATATACCAATGCCTTAATTCTTCTTTCATCTTGACGTTCCACACCGATTGCCAAAGCCAGCTGATCGACCGATTTAAATTGAATGCCTTCAATATCGTCTATTAGCTGATAAGGATACTCATTGATGATCTTCATTGCTTCCTCTTTATAGGTGATTAACACTTTATCAATCATCGCCATGCTGATGCCGTGACTCATTAAAAACTGCATCACTTCACTGTCATAGCTTTGGGTATTTAATATTTCACAAATGGTTTGTTTTTTAGACAAGGTCATTCCTTTTATATTATTGAGGACATCACTGTCCTCCTTAATCATTTCCAAGGCATTTTCGCCTAAGGCATCCACAATATAGGTAGCTTGAATCTTACCGATTCCTTTGAACAACGGACTAGATAAATAGCGAATGATTTCTTCATAATCATTCGCCAATACTTCTTCATAATGACTGAATTTAAACTGTTTGCCATATTTTGGATGAATAACAAAGTCTCCGAAAAATCGATAACGCTGATTTTCTTTCGGTTCGTTCATTAATCCTGTAATCAGCAATGGCTTTTCTAGTTCATCATCATCGATCACAGCCACAATAAAGCGGGATTGGTCACTATAAAAACGTACCTGAACAATCGTTCCAACGTATTGATCCATTATAAATACGTCAGTTCCTTACCATCTTTATACACTTTATCGATTGTTCCGCCACCTAAACATACATCCCCTAAATAAAAGACTGCCGCCTGTCCCGGAGTCACTGCTTTAACCGGTTTTATAAATTCTACCTGCAATGTTGTTTCATCAATAAATTCAATCACGACCGGATTATCCGGCTGACGATAACGGAATTTTGCCTGACATTCTAATTTTCCGACAGGCTTTGTATTGGAAATCCAATTCACATCATGGATTAATGCTCCGGTAGATAACAGCCATTTATTTTGATCTGACTGACAGACATACAAGACATTCTCATCATAATTTTTTCCCACAACAAACCAAGCCTCTCCCGGTCCGCCAATATTCAGTCCTTTTCTTTGACCGATTGTATAATACATAATCCCTTGATGCGTTCCTACTGCCTTCCCGGTTTCAATATCCACCATCTGACCGTCTTTAGCCGGAATATAGTTTTTCAAAAACTCACGGAAATCACGTTCACCGATGAAGCAAATGCCTGTGCTGTCTTTTTTATCGGCTACCGGCAAATTGATTTCATGAGCAATTCTTCGAACCTCCGGTTTTTCTAGTTCTCCTAATGGAAACAAAGTGGTTTTTAACTGTTCCTGAGATAGCTGACAAAGAAAGTAAGTCTGATCTTTATTATGGTCTAAGCCTTTAAGCATGATCGATTCCCCATCGGGATGATGCTCTACACGTGCATAATGCCCAGTTGCAATATAATCTGCTCCCAATGTTTTCGCATAATCTAAAAAAGCTTTAAATTTAATATGCTTATTACATAAGATATCCGGATTCGGTGTTCTTCCTTTTTTATATTCATCAATAAAATAAGTAAAAACATGATCCCAATATTCTTTAATAAAATCAACACGATGAATTTCGATTCCCAGTGTATCCGCTACTTTTTTGGCATCTTTAAAATCTTCTTCCTGCGGACAATAAGGAGCATCATTATCGGGATTTCCCAACACATCATTATTTAATTGACTGTCCCAGTTTTTCATAAAGACACCGATCACATCATAGCCTTGTTTTTTCAATAGATAAGCACTGACTGCAGAGTCGACCCCACCGCTTAAACCTACAATTACTCTTTCCTTCATCCTATCCCTCCTCAATAAAGCAGTTTACCATATTTCTTCTTTTTTGCAACTCTTAATCTATTATACCTCATTTTAAGACAAATCACTAAAAAAAGGACTCACGTCCTTTATTGTAACTGTGACATTGGCAGCATTGCAGCCCCGATGGCACCGCAGTCATCGATTTCTACACTGTAGATTGGTGTATAGCCACGCATTCCTTCATGAATTTTACTGTTAAACATTTCATTTAGCTCATCAATAAAGTAATCTTTTGATTTCATAACTCCGCCCCCAATAACAAAGCAGTGAGGATCTACAGTATGTGCAATGTTTGCCATCATCGTAGTAATGCAATCTAAGAAATCTTCCTTAATGGCAATGGCATCCTTATCTCCGTTAGCCGCCAGTTCAAACACATTTCCTGCATGTTTAATAGCTTCTTCGCCAAAAATCTTGCGTGCTTTACGAACGATCGCTGTACCACTCGCTTCATTTTCAACCGCTCCAGCGTTTAAATGGTTAATCTTTTCACCATTTGATTTCACGATAATATTCCCGATTTCTCCGGCATGTCCGCGATTTCCTGATACTAACTTACCATCAACAATGAACGCACCACCGATTCCTGTTGAAATAGTGATGTAAAATACGGTTGCTTTTAAACGTCCAGCTCCAACAATAGCTTCCGCCAGTCCCGCAACATTGGCATCATTATCAATAAAAGTCGGTTTTGAAAAATAAGCTTCTAACTTATCACAAATTGGATATTTCGCAAAATCATGTAAATTAGTTGCCATCACCATGTATTTATTCACTGTGTCTACCGGTCCCGGTACCCCGATCCCGATTCCATCTACATGTTCGAATCCGCCAATTCCTGTATAATCGATCGATTCAATCTGCTTAATGATTTTCTGAGTAACATAGTCAGGTCCTTTTTCACTTTCTGTGACGTCTTTAACTTCGTCAATGATTGTCCCTTTTTCATCTACCAATAATGAACGTACGTTAGTTCCTCCCAAATCTACTCCGATAAAATATCTCATCTTTTTTCCTCCTTAACGTTCTGTTTTTATTATACAATAATTTAAGATTAATGAATACCCTAATTAAAGATATCCCGTTTGATTCTATCTAACTTTTCCGGCAGCGGACAAGTGATTGTCTTATCTTTTAAATAAGCTAACTTACCTAATGGTTTAGTAAACGTAATCTCATAAGCATGCAGGAACTGATGAGATAAGTGATACTGTTTTTTGATTTTCTTGTTTAATTCATAATTCCCATATTTACTGTCTCCGATCACCGGATGATCAATACTCGCCAAATGGATACGGATCTGATGCGTTCGTCCAGTTACAATCTTAACTTCCAGCAATGTATAGGCAGCATTGAGGCGCACCGGATGGATCAAGGTATGCATCTTTAATCCTTCCGGATCTTTTGGTGAAACAAGATACATTCTTCCCAATGTCTCATTCTTTTTTACATAATCTATCAATTCCTTGTCGCCATCTATTCTTCCGGCAACGATCGTTAAATATTTTTTATCAATGCAATGACGCTGCTTCATCATCTCGTTAAGGTTTTGCAATGCCGGCAAGGTTTTTCCGAAAATCACAATTCCACTGGTATTGCGGTCTAAACGATGAACCGGTCCGGGTGTAAAGGTATTTTCAACACTGTCAAGATATTCCCCTTTACGCTTTAGATAACTTAGCACTTCATTGCTTAAAGTATGTACTTCTTCATTCTGATCCTCGTGAACCAATAGTCCTGCCGGCTTATTCACCACTAAGATCTGATCATCCTCGTACAGCACACTAAAGGTTTGCGGAAGATCATAAATTTCTTTCTTCCCGGCAAACTGCATAAACAAATCTTCATATAAAAAAAGACTGACTTCATCTTTTAATTACCAATTTCAGCTATAAAATAACGTTTTTTTCATTTTTAATTAGTATATTAATAAGCATAAATAATATACTTTCAAGAATGGTTTTCTATTTTGATTCCATAATAAACCTGAGGTGGATAACATGTTAGAAAAGAAAATAGATCGCAATACATTGATTAACGAACTTAGCAACGATTTTTTTGAAAACCGTTCTGAAATAGAGAGAATGCCGGATGATAAGTTAGCGGAATTATATAATGAATGGGATCATCATCACGAGATCACTTATCCTAACGGCAACGATTTTCTGTAATACTACCTATTCCTGGGTAGTTTTTTTATTTTGTTCATTCGATTTTCACAAGGATATGCTAAAATATAGAAAAGGAGGTAAGTTTTATGAATAAAGAAATGCCTAAGATCGTTTCATCTTTAAGAACTCATTTAGTTGCAGTTCCTCCCTGTATACGTAAAGCAACTGGTATTCTGATTAATGGAAAACGGATTAAATCATTATTGTTTTCAACAGATGTCGCGCTTATTTCAAATTGTGATGCAGATGCTATCATTGCAGTATACCCTTTTACTCCAACTTTACAAATTACCAATGCGATTATTGATGTCGCACAAGGACCCGTTCTAGTAGGAGTCGGCGGCGGTACTACAGCCGGGCCACGTGTCAAAGAGATTGCTTTGGATGCCGAGCTGCATGGTGCCTTAGCTGTTGTCTTGAATGCCCCGACGAAAACTGAATTTGTTCAGGAACTGCAAGGACATGTAGATATTCCGATTGTTTTAACGATCGTTTCGCTGGATGAAAACCTTGAAGAAAGAATGCTTCACAGCGGAGCAAACATCATCAACGTTTCCGGTGGTAAAAACACAGTAAAAATTGTACAGGCGCTGCGAAAGATCGATCCTTATTTTCCGATTATCGCAACCGGCGGTCCTAGTGAAGAGACAATTATGGATGTCATTGAGGCTGGTGCCAATGCCATCACCTATACGCCGCCAACAAGTGCGGATATCTTTAAGGAAATGATGGAAAAATACCGTATTCAATGTAAAAAATAAAGGGTCTATTAAATGGATTAATAGATCCTTTTTATATTTCCAGCCCTTTAGGCATATTTGCGGGATTAATAGTACCAAATGCAATGATTTCGACTTCACTATTTGTTTTATTGATTAATTCATCGGTAAAGTTTTCTTTATAGTAGTTTAATTTTTCTAAGATGCTTTTATTTTTATTAATAATAAACTCACTTTCCGTAAATTGTGGCAAAGTTATTTCAACATACACATTTTTCCCGTCTTCAAAGGCTTTTTGGAAATAATCTTCAAGCACTTGCAACGCGGTCTTTTTCATAAGCTCTCCTTTCTGCTAATAATCATTATATGTTCAATATTTCTTATATATTCCTTAAATTATTCTTTTTTATGATTTATTATCTTGATTCTTTTTTGACAGACACCTTATAATACTTTTTAAGAGTCATATGAAAGAAAGGGAATCATGATGCAGGCAAAACAAGTGATGAAATTAACCGGAATTACCAAAAAGGCGCTGGAATACTATGAAAACAAGAAACTGCTTTCCCCTACCCGTCTGCCTTCTGGGTATCGTGATTATAATGAAGAGGATATCTTTCAAATAAAAACAATTCTGCTTTTAAGACAGCTTGATTTTTCAATTGAAGAAATTACCCGTCTTATCAATGAGCATCAATTTGATTTATTTAATGAAAAGAAAAAGAAAATTAATCGACAGCTCTATGATTTACAAACTAATCTTTTTTATTTGAATCAAACTGAAGAATTACTGAAGTCTCAGGATTCAGCAGATATTGAATCCGATCTTGACCAAGCTCAAGAAGAAAAAGCAGAACCGCAGGAAACCATTGATGAACTGTTAGAACAAATCCAAGAAGACCGCAACATGAAGGATGAAGATATAACGAGCCAAGTCTTGAATCATCAGCAAATCGGGATATGCCTTTTACTTATCAGCCTATCAGCAGGACTTGTCAGTCATTTTGGACTAAAAAACGATGATTTCTATTTTATGATGTATTTTTTTAGTCTTTTTCTTTTAAGTGATAAGCTTTACTACACAATTAAGCTATTTTTATTGGAAATGAAGGAAAAATTCATTAAATAACTTGACTTCCCCCTTAGGAGGACCTGTACAATCAGGCTAGACAAGGGGGAATTTTTATGTCATTAATCGTTATTCTTGTTTTCGTGGTTATTGCCACCATCATCGCTGTTATCCATGATCTCAATTATCCAAAGCGAATTAAAAACGAATTAAAGCAAAACTATGAGGAAGGCTTAAAGGAACCGCTGATGCCATGCTTTCATCATTATTATAAGACTTTAAAGCAGGATCCTTATCGTACCATCGATCATCAAACATGGAATGATCTGGATTTAGATAAAATGACAGATACATTAAATTATACCCAAAGTATGATCGGTGAATCTTACCTTTATGCTGCCTGTCATCAATTAAAAGATCAAAAAACATTATTAGATCGTGAAGCTGCTATCATCTACTTTAGTACACATTCAAAAGAGCGTACCGAAATTCAGTATCTGCTTTATCTGTTGGGAAAAAGTGAGAATATGTTCGTGGAAGACCTGCCACAGCGCGTTAAAGGCATTCAAATCAAAGGAAAAGCATTATTTCGTTTAGTTGCTTATCTTCCGATCCTGATGCTGATTTTTATTCCTTTTAATCCTAATCTATGCATTGCTTTAGTATTCTCTGCACTTTGCATCAATGTTGTATTATATCTATATGCTAATATATATATTTCTAAGCTTGATTATCTATTATCCAGCGGCGGAATGATGATCATCCAAGCTAAGAAAATATTGCCCTATATCGATTCATCATTATTCTTCTATCCTGTGATGCAAAAGATGGTACAGTTTTGGAGTCCGTTTATTCGTTCCTTTGAAGGGGTAACTAAAATAAAAGATTCCGATCTCCGGGCAATGTTGAGTATATTTCGTTACTTTACCTTAAAAGAGGCTCGCTGTTTCTTCAAAATTCAAAAGCAGTTAACCGAGCATCCCCATGAATATATGGCATTGTATGAAACATTTGGAGAAATTGAATTATGTATTGCGGTTGCGGCTTATCGTCACTCTTTAGATCAGCATTATTGCCTGCCCAAATTTATCGAATCCTCTCAATTGATCATGACAGAGGGCTGTCACCCACTGCTTCCTAATGGCATTGCCAATTCTTTAACGATGGATGGACCGATCATGCTTACCGGCAGCAATGCTTCTGGAAAATCTACATTCTTAAAAGCTGTTGCAGTGAATATGATTTTAGCTCAAACGATTCATACAGCTACTGCTCAGGCTTTCGAAATGAAGCCTTGTTTGATTGTATCTTCGATGGCAATACAGGATCATCTGTTAGAAGGAGAAAGTTATTTTATTGCCGAGATCAAATCCCTAAAGCGTTTGCTTGATTTTGCTGATCATACCTATTGCTTTTGTTTAGTTGACGAAATCCTAAGAGGAACCAACACGTATGAACGTTTACTAGCTTCCAGTGCCGTCTGCCATTATTTAAGTCAGAAAGAGTCACTTAGTATAATTGCAACCCACGATATCGAACTAACTGCCCAGCCTAATTTTAAACAATATCATTTTGAAGAAACAATCAAAGAGGATTCTATCTATTTTGATTATCTTTTAAAACCGGGACCAAGTCACACAATGAATGCGATTAAGCTATTAAAAATTTATGGTTTTAATCAAAATATCCTAGATTGGATAGATAATCAAAAAAAGTGTGATACAATTAAAAACGGGTGATAAAAATGGAAAAGAAGATTAAATCAACGCCAATTTATGATGGGAAGATCATTAAAGTAGAATTAGATGAAGTAGAGCTTCCTAACCATCAGATCGGCTATCGTGAAATCGTAAGACATCATGGTGGGGTGGGTATCCTAGCCATCATTGAGGGGAAAATCTTATTAGTTAAGCAATATCGTTATGCACAGCAAGCAGAAACACTGGAAATACCGGCTGGAAAAATTGAATTGGGAGAAGACCCTTATTTAACCGGAATGCGTGAAATAGAGGAAGAAACCGGCTATCATGCAGAGTCTTTAACTTTATTTTCAAAAGCCCTGCCTACACCGGGATATTGTACTGAGGTACTTTATCTTTATGAAGCAAATGAACTAAAAAAAGCGGAACACCCGCTGTCTTGTGATGAAGATGAATTTATTGATGTCTGCATGATGGATATTCAAGAAGCCTATGAAGCTGTTATGGCAATGGAAATCATTGATGCGAAAACAATTATTGCGATCATGTATGCTTATAACCGTTATGGCAAGAAAGACGCTTAATTTAAAGCGCCTTTTTTATTTGCTTAGTGTTTTCTAAATAAATTGAGATTTCTCCACAGTTGGGACACACTGCCACCTTAGGTTTTCCTAATCTTTTGGCAAATATTTTTTCATTTTCTGCCAAAGTAATGCCATAGCTTGCTCCTTCAATTTTAAAATCAAGTCCCTCAATCATATCACTTTGACAACGTAAGCATTTTCTCACGATAGTCTCCTTTCATTATAAAAAAAGTGATATTCAGCTCATATCACTCTTCAAAATATTCATGACGATGCCAGAAATACCCAATAATCTTATATAGACTGGATATAAAGAACACCATAAAAATGATAATAATAAATTGCAAAAACATCGGCGATACACTTGTTGCATTATAAATCGATAAAGCTGGAAACGGCTGAACAATAAACTCATAAATTGCCGTACAGATATTAGCAAAACCAACCAAGAAGATATCAAATAATGCCCTTAAGATGGCATTATTTTCTACCATATCATAAAAGCACATATAGATGAGTCCACCAATGCTGACAATCATAATTGATGTCAGTAAATTCAGTATTCCACTTAAAAGGACATCCAGCACACGAAGTTTCTCTTCTTCTTCAATAAACGGTTCTATTTCTGCAGCGATTGGAAGCTCCTCTGATTCTTCATTAGTAACAACAGGCTCCTTTGATGTTTCTTGAGGAATAGCAGCAGATTCTTTAAGCGTTTCTCTTTCTTCGAGTTCATCAAAAATTTCCTGTATTTTATCATTTTTAGGAATATCCACCGATTCATTTATCGGAGATAATTCCATTGTGCGATCTAATTCGTCTAAACTGAATTCCTGTGTTTGATCGAATATCAGTTTATCTTCAGGAATAGCTTCGATAGTGTTTTCTGATTCTTTTTCCTCTTGTGGAATTGGTTCCGACTCTTTAATTTTTTCCGGTACCTTTTCTTCTATAGGCAAAGTGTCCCGTTCTCGAATCTTTTCGAAGGAAAGCAAAGTAGACGAAGCATCTGCCTTAATTTCTGATTCAACCTTAAATAATTTCTTTTCAATATCACTGAAAGCCTGATGAAATTCTTTTGTCATCGATCCTACTTCTATTTTATTGGAAGTAGAAAAAACCTCCTCAACGATCGGTAATATTTCCGGCTGATTTTCATATTTCATCTTAAGATAGGCATAGCGTGATGCTTTTTGCTTCTCATCCATATTCTCATCATAGCCTAAGAAATCTTTATAAATATCAGCAGAAGTATACTTGCCAAATAAAACATACTGTAAAACATCAAAAAGGGTGTTCATTACTCCATTAAAGGAAAGTGAAGCATCGAAATAAGATTTATCGTTATCCGGAACATAGAGCGTATCAATAGGAGAATATTGAAGACATTTAAAGATACTGGTTAAAGAGGATATAACCACCATTTCTTCTAATTCAATATGATAGGATTCTTTTAAAGCATAAAATAATTTTACAGAGGGAACATCATCACATACATCACTCAAACTAATGACTTGATCGATATCCTGAGTTAAATGACGGTAATGCAGTAATTGTTTTGCATTCGTCGCATCATGTGTTGTTAAAACGATGACTTTAAGCTGTTTGCTTTTGGCAAAGCTCAATAAAGCATCAGCGCTTTCTTTCAATCTGATATTATGTAGGTTTTTTTCATCATATACAAAGTTTTCGATCTTACGATTCATTAAAGTCGCTATTTCTTCTTGAACGAATGAATACATCGATTTAACCGTTCCTAAACGGCGGGTATATTCCTGATATGAAAAATGAAGAAATGTTTTGGGATATAAAAGCAAAGAAAAATCATAACGTAATTCATTTAAGTTGAAAATTAAATCATCCATCGTTATGACGATTGCTTTATAATGTTCAAAGTCTTTTAAAGAACTCATGATGTTCACCTCTCGATTGTCTCTATCATATCATATTTTAAAAATTCTTAACACATTAATGGTCAATTTATATTGATTTTTTTCGCTAAATATAGTATTATCATTGTGTTGTCTCTCCTTAGCTCAGTTGGCAGAGCATCTGACTCTTAATCAGAGGGTCCACGGTTCGAGCCCGTGAGGGGAGACCATTTAGACAGCATAGTCCACTATTTATAGTGGGCTTTTTTATATATTTAACTAAAAGTTCACCTCCATTGATCTTTTGTACAAGAATAGGAAAAACTTAAGATGGTCAGAGTGTCTGTCATTAAAATTGAAAGTGCAGAAAGAACAAGGGAAGTTAATAGATCAAGTTAGATATTAATATTTGAATTCAACAAATATCTAATATATTGTCAAATTAAAAACATAAAAGATCGAATAATTAAAGGATATATTGTTTTCAAATTCACTTAATATCTCATAATAGAGCATTAAAAACTAATTATTATCTTTGTCGTGAAAAGCCACAATTTCGTTACTTCGACTATATAACACAACAATGTATATAAGGATTAGCAGTATACACATTTACGAAAATTATGGATAACCATTAAAAGCAATTGACTTTATTTTGCATCAGTCTAGTATAAATAAAATTTTAATTTTGTCTACTATAATGACTTGTGTTTTATTAATACCTTAAGAAAGCTTAAAAAAAGATAAAACGTATATTGATTTTTATCTTTTTAAACAAAATATAATTTTCAATTTTTTCACTCAGAAATATAAGAAATAAATAGTCAGTGGAAATTAGCCTATTATAGACTAAAAGCTTTTTAATACTATAGTAATTTATTAATAATTCTTTTAAGATCAACGTCTTGTCTTTTTTTATCAAACAAGACAATTTTATCTTCATCATTAATATATATATGTATATACCTTTTATCTTCTGTAAAAAGTAAGTTTTCTAAAATATACCCTTCACGTTTATCTTCATCATTAAGAAACTGATATAGTTTTTCATCTCCTTGAAATTTTAATAAATATATCTTTTTATTAGAAAAAAACACTGATTTTACTTTTTGAACTTTTTTATAAAATACATTTCCTGGCAAATAATAGTAAAAAAGCAAGTAAACTGTATAAACGATATCTATTATACCAACTATAAAATAACTATTATAAGTAGTAAACATAAGATAAGCTGAAACAATGAGTAGTTTTATTATAAAATCCAATTTTCCAAATATATATTCGTTCAAGGCATCATATGCATAATATCTCTCAGCAGCAGTGTCTATTTTCTCATTATCAATAGATTGTTTTGTTTCATTAGTACAAGGTATACTTTTTAATTTAGTAGATAAAAAACATATCAAATCTAATGAATATAATTCTTTAGGGATACAAATATATTCATATCGCGTCATTATAAGTAAACTTTCTTTTGTCATCTTCAAACATTTAATTTGACTATATTGAATATTAGAAGATAGAGATTTAAACAGCTTATTATTCATTTTAGCTAAATATTTATATAGTCCTTTATATCTAGTAAATTCAGTTTTTCTGCACAGATGATTTTCATAAAAATAAATATCCCCACTATTTTTAAAATAAAAAATATTTTGATATTGATATGCAAAAATACATAATAATCGAAAAATTAACCAAATAATAGCTACACCAAATAACAGCAAAAATACTTTATTATTGAAATATAAAAATATTGATAAAAACCCTAATCCCCAGCCTATACAAGAGATTATTTTATAATAAAACATTAATTTAAAATACGATAACTCTTCATTATTCTTAGTAGCTTTAGCAGTTTTTATTATATACATCACTTCATTTTTATTATTCATTTTATTCTCCCATACTTATTCAAAATAAACCTATTATATCAAAAGTATATATAAGTCAGTGTTTTTTTATTTATATATTTATTATCATAAAACACAATAAAAGAAATAGCAATAAAACTTTTTTGCTATTTCTTTTGTAGTATCCTTATACCAAACTCATTGCTAATTGTAAAAAACTTACAAATCCCATAGATAATTCACCACCGAGTTTAGACAAAATTGTGAGTGCGCCTGTTGCAGTAGATGTTGATAAAATTGGAAAACTTGCCATTTTTTCAGTTTCATGGAATTGATCGATAGCACAATTTGTAGGAATTATATAAGGTAAGTTTACCATAAATCCTATAAAACGATAATCAACTATACGAGAGGAATCATTAAATATTCAAAATTTAAGTTAAATATTTTTTAATTTAAAAGATGTGCCTTTTACAAAACTATGTACTAAAAATTTTAAGAAAGTATAATTATTTCTCTTTTTCTAGTAAAATTTACTTATTAGAATATCTTAGATAATAAAAACAATCGCAAAATTCTGTACAACCTTAGATTATCATTTCGAATAACCTTATTCTCAATTTTTATTTTGCTTAACAAAATAAAATTACATCTTCATAATTGACATTCCTAAATTCAAATGCTATTATAAATAAGCAAGCAATAGATAAACTGGTCTTCAACAAATTATTAAAGATAAAATAAATATTTTATTCTAAAAAGAAGTTGATAAAAAGTACTTGCAATGAAATGCAGGTTATGCTATTATATTTAAGCAACGAGTTGGAGACATACTCAAGAGGCTGAAGAGGCGCCCCTGCTAAGGGTGTAGGTCGGGAAACTGGCGCGAGGGTTCAAATCCCTCTGTCTCCGCCATATTGCAAATTATAAATTGGTCTGGTAGTTCAGTTGGTTAGAATGCCGCCCTGTCACGGCGGAGGTCGCGGGTTCGAGTCCCGTCCAGACCGCCATATATATGCGGGTGTAGTTCAATGGTAGAACTTCAGCCTTCCAAGCTGACTACGTGGGTTCGATTCCCATCACCCGCTCCATTTAAAAAACTGAATAAAGACCGTTTATATGCGGGTGTAGTTCAATGGTAGAACTTCAGCCTTCCAAGCTGACTACGTGGGTTCGATTCCCATCACCCGCTCCAAATGTAAAACAAACCAAGTGCAACGCTTGGTTTTTTATTTTATATAAAGATAACACTCATATTCTAGTTTTATTAAACGTTTTTGTTGGCTATATCCAGTAAACTATTAAAAAACTAATTTCTTATAAAACAACATTTTAATATTATTTTTGCATTATTCTCTGACAATCTCTTCGTATCCTTTATAAAAGGAGGACAAATTATGATCGCATCTAAATCAAAGGGTTCTATCATATTTTTAGGCTTTATCCTATTCTTTAGTTTATTGGCTTGGCTGATTTATTATTTTATTTATGAAAACAATGAAAAAGTCCTTCGTATCATTGAAGGACTTCGTTTTATTTTATACAGGCAAATGCTTGTTTTAAATCATTGATAATATCTTCTGAATCCTCTAATCCGACAGAGATACGCAATGTTTCCTGCTTAACACTTGCAGCTTGACGTTCCTCTTCGCTCATCTGTGCATGCGTGGTACTTGCCGGATGTGTTAATAATGTTCTTGAATCCGCAAAATTAGTCACATGAATAATCAATTTAATGTTGTTGATCACCGTTTTACCACCATCAATTCCACCTTTTACCCCGAAAGTGTATAAACCGCCAAATCCATTTGGGAAATACTTTTTCGCAAGTTCATGATCAGGATGACTAGGTAATTCAGGATAGCTTACCCATTCTACATCTTCGCAAGTTTCTAAGAATTGCGCTACCTCACGTGAATTTTTAACGTGCTGTTTCATTCTTAAAGACAATGTTTCTAAACCTAATAATGTCATATAGGCATTAAACGGTGACATACATGCTCCTAAGTCACGCAATGTCTTGGCAACCATTTTAGTTGTTAGAGCGCCTTCATTTAGATCAGCGTACACAATATCATGGTAAGCTTTATCCGGTTGTGTAAACAATGGATAACGTGGGTTATGCCAATCAAATTTACCACTATCAACTACGATTCCCCCCATGACATTTCCATGACCGGCTAAGTATTTTGTTGTTGAATAAACAACAATATCAGCTCCATGTTCGATGGGTTTAAATAAATAAGGGGTCGGTGTTGTATTGTCAACCACAAACACGATACCGTATTTCTTAGCGATTGCACTGACTTTATCAAAATCAATAATATCTGCGTTAGGATTTCCTACAGATTCAACAAAAATCATTTTTGTCTTATCATTGATCATTTTTTCCATTTCATCTAAATCTTTAGGATTAAACAAGTGTGTCGTAAATCCCATTCCAACCATTGTTCCGGATAAAGAACCGATTGTTCCTCCATAAAGATTATTTGCCGCTAAAATCTCATCTCCGCTTTGCAGAATCGTCATAATTGTTCCCATGATTGCTGCTGTTCCTGATGCGTATGCAACAGCCCCTGCTCCGCCTTCTAAAGCTGCCATTCTTTCTTGTAAAGCTGTAACTGTTGGGTTAGACAAACGTGAATAGAAGTATCCCCCTTCTTCTAATGCAAAGATGCGTGCCGCTTGATCCGCATCATCAAAAGTAAATGCGTTAGATAAGCATAAAGGTACTCCGGTTGCTTTTGTTGTTGGATCGATATGCTGTCCAGCATGTACTTGTAATGTTTCAAATTTATATTCTGACATATTATCCCTCCTCATATAACAAAAATATTACCACAAAATACAACTAATAAAAAGAAAAAGGTGTATGCACCCTTTCTTTTATTTAACGTATTTGTTTAAAATGATATAACGCTCCAATCAAATTAGCATCATTATAATATTTACAGGTTGTTACCTTAGGAATAAGTAATTGTTTCTTTGTTTCGTTATAAATATGCTCCAAAGCTTTTTGAACGCCTTCAAGAACTCTCGGTTGTTTACTGATCCCTCCGCCTAAACAGATAATTTCCGGATCATACATATATTGCAGATTGTATAACTGCACTGCAACATCGATATAGAATTGATTTAGGATATCAAGTACGATCGGATCATTTTGCTCTGCTTTTTCAAAAATAAAGTAGCCGTTTACTTCGGATACCGGCAGATTTAAGCGATTTGCTGTGATTTGACACAGGGCTTTTGTTGAAGAGGTATCCGCCCACGTTATAAACTTATTTTTTGCAGCATCATAATCAGAAATAATAGTACTGATTTCACCGGCAAGACGATGTCCGCCATGATGAACCGCTTTATTTTTGATAATCGCACCACCGATTCCCGTTCCAAATACAACGACAATCGAATCCTGATAAGCAGAAGCATTTCCAATCCAAGCCTCTGCTAACCCCGCACATTTACCATCATTTTCCAATGTCACTTTTATCCCATCACAAGCTTTGGAAAGTTCTTCAGTCAAACATACTTCATTTAAATAGGGATATGCTGAAATAACTAGGATCTTTCCTTTCTGAGCATCAATAACGCCCGGACACGCTAAAGCAATCCCTTCCACCTTGTGCTTTCCTTCATGATAAATTCGGCTCAAACATTCAATGAATTCAGGTAATGTATGCAGTGAATTCGAAAGAAATTCATGTCGTTCCAAAATTGTTCCTTCTTCATTTAAATACGCATATTTTATGGCTGTCCCACCAATATCAAATACTAAATACATAGATTCCACCTTCCCGTCTCTTTGGTTTTATCATATCATAATTTAATATATTAATACATATCTAGTACAATTTAACTATACATTTTATTAATGTTTTAATAGACTACATTGAAGGAGGCAAAATATGAATTATTATGAAGATTTAACACAAATGATGATGGGTGGACAATGTCAAAGTGAAATGCCTAAAGTTTGTGGCTGCAGCAATCCAATGCAGCAGGCAATGGCACAGATGCAAGGACCGCAAATGAATACACAATGTATGCCACAGATGCAGGAACCACAAATGAACACTCAATGTATGTCACAGACACAAGTGCCGCAAAAGGCACAAAAGGATGAAGCGATGGCTAAGCCAGCAAAAGATATGAAAAGCGCCAGCTGTATTCCTCTAGGTAAAAACTATCCATTGTTTCAAGTGGATACAGCATTTATGCTTGGAAATCTGTATGAGGGATTATATGATCCTTACTGTGGGTTCAGTAACTTCCCATTACAGGCATGCAATCAGGAACAATCCTTATTATATCAAGTATTGGCATTCCAGTTTGCTGCACATGAATTAAATCTATTATTGGATAATGATCCTAAAAATGAAAAACTGATCCAATTATTCAATCAATATGATGAGATGTACAAAAAATTATTAAGTCAGTATACAAAACAGTACCGTCCATTATTTGTAGATAACTGTAATCCTACAAATCATTGGATGTGGATTCATTCACCCTGGCCATGGGAAAATAAATAAAAGGAGACAACTATGTGGAAATATGAGAAAACACTGCAATACCCTGTAAATATCAAACACAAAGATTTACAGATGGCAAAGTATATCATTACTCAGTTTGGAGGGTCAAACGGTGAGCTAGCTGCCCTGCTGCGTTATCTAACTCAAAGATATACCATGCCAGATGAAAGAGGACGCGCTTTGCTGACGGATATCGGAACTGAGGAAATGGCGCACATGGAAATGATTTCGGCAATGGTTTACCAACTGATGGAAGGCGCTACAATTGAGGAAATTAAAGCTGCCGGATTAGAAGGTCATTACACCGAACATGGACGTGCTTTATATCCGGTGAATGCCCAAGGTGTTCCGTTTAAAGTAGATTATTTTGCGGTAACCGGTGATCCAATTGCGGATTTAGCGGAAGATATGGCGGCGGAACAAAAAGCCCGTGCTGTATATGAAAATTTAATGGATTTAACCGATAATCCAGAAATCTTAGCACCGTTATCTTTCTTAAGACAACGTGAAATCGTTCATTACCAAAGATTCTTAGAGCTTTACAATTACTATCTGGAAAAAGGGTATGGAAAAAAAGATTGTAAATTGAATAACTGGTAACAAAAAAACATCCTAAAGGGACTATTTCAATACCCGATAGGATGTTTTTTAATATAAATTAATCCAGGTTTTCTCCGTTTGATGCGATGACTTTCTTATACCAATAGAATGAATCCTTTTTATAACGTTGAAGTGTTCCGTTTCCCGCATCATCACGGTCTACATAAACATAACCATATCTTTTCTTCATTTCTCCTGTTCCGGCAGAAATTAAATCAATACATCCCCAAGACGTATATCCCATCAAATCAACACCATCCTCATTGATCGCTAAATCCATCTGCTGGATATGTTCTCTTAAGTAATCAATACGATACTCATCATGCACTTTGCCATCAACTAATTCATCCACATGTCCAAGCCCATTTTCAACAATCATTAATGGAATCTGATAACGATCATATAGTTCATTTAAATAGTAGCGCATACCTACAGGGTTAATTTCCATTCCCCAATCATTTGCCTGTAAATAGGGATTCTTAGGCGAAGCGATGCCAGAACCCGCTAATTTCAATTCAGGATTATAAATATGCGTAGCATTGATCGTCATATAGTAGCTAAATGCCAGATAATCTACTTTTCCGCTTATCAAAAGCTCCTCATCCCCAGCTTCCATCACTAATTCTACGCCCTTATTTTTCAAGAATGCCTTAGCACGATTTGAATAATAACCGCGGCACATCAAATCACTAAAATAGTACTGCTGATAATTCGATTTCTGATATTCTTGCATATCCAATGGATGACAGGTATCCGGATAAAAGAATAAACCACCCAACATCATTCCCACTTTAAGATCCGGGTACTGATCATGGGCAAGCTTCACTGCCTTGGCACTCGCTAAAAACTGATGATGAGCAGCCTGATAAGTAACCTGATCTAAAGAGATTCCTTCGACCGCTCTGCAAGCTCCTGCTATATAAGGATCCCCAATCGCAATACAATTTATTTCATTAAAGGTTAGCCAATATTTCACCTTTTCATGATAGCGGGCAAAAACTACAGTCGTATAATGATGAAAAAAATCAACCAACTCTCTTGAATACCAGCCATTATAAAGATTCGCTAAATGCAAAGGGGTATCATAATGAATGAGAGTGACCACCGGCTCAATTCCATATTTTAACAGTTCATCAAATACATCATCATAGAACTGCAGTCCTTTTTCATTCGGTTTATCTTCATCCCCATTTGGGAAAATTCTTGTCCATGCAATAGACATTCTATATGTTTTAAAGCCCATCTCTGCCATTAAAGCAATATCTTCTTTATAATGATGGTAAAAATCTGTAGCCACATGATTTGGGCAGTAAACATCCTCTTGTACTTCTTTAAAATACTCACGGTTTTTAGTGACGGATCCAGCCGTAGAGGCATCCAAAATGCTTGGTCCTTTACCATCTTCATTCCATCCGCCCTCATATTGATTAGCGGCAGTAGCGCCACCCCATAAAAATCCCTTTGGAAAACTCATAGTCCTTCTCTCCTTTTTTATTATTTGTCTAGCTTCATTATAACGCTGCAATAAAAAAATAACTGGACTATTTCTGTCCAGCTATCCATTGCTTATAATGATAAAATAAAATATCAAAAAAACGAAGCAAAGCATATTCACTAAACTCCACATATTGGGGATTACCGCAAATAATGCACTGATCAAAAATATGTGGATTTAATTGAGGATTAAACGTCAATAAAACTTTCTTTGCGGGAATCTTACTTAAAATTTGATGATAATTCGTCAATGCAAATCCTTTTATAGAAATAGTGATGATTAAATCCTCATGACTTGCTTTCTGAATATCAATGAGCTGTTGGTGATAATTCATAATGCATCGGCTTATTTTCCCAAATTCAAATAATCGCTTTTGAAATTCCAACGCAAATACCTGATGCCTTTCAAAACCAATGACCCATATATTTTTAGCGTCATTTAACATATTTACCAAGGTTAGATATTCAGATCGATCAATCTGCCTAATCACGTCAAAATGCTGCGAAAGAATAGTTTGGAACTCAGCCATCTCATAGCAGGGTTTATCACTTCCAATAATCGGATATAATATATGCTTTTTTAATGTAGTAAAATTATGGTAGCCTATTTTTTTGCAGAAGCGATTAATCGTTCTGCTGGAAACATTACATTCAAATGCAATATCTTCTAAAGAATAATCCTTGATTTTATATATATTCTCTAAAAACCTCATTGCGATATGATAATTCATATCCTCTTCAATGACATTATTTATATATGCCAGTAATGTGTAAGCTAATTGTTCCACTCTATCACCTCCAACATAACCATATTATAGCATAATTATCAGCAACAATTAAATCCGGCTGATCCTCTATTCAAAAAAAGAATACACCCTTAAGATGTACTCCTTAAAATAACCTTTGTATTATTTACACAGCATTAATTTACTAAATCTTTACTGTCAAACGTTATCGGTTTTAAATCCAAATAGCGATTCTCTTTATTAGTATACTGATCATTCGCAGTTTCTTCAAATAAGCAGTAATAATAATCCGTAGTAAAATGGATTGGATTAGATCCGTTATAGCCCTTTGCTTTTCTTCCATCTTTTAAGAAGAAGATATATTCTTGATCCTTGTTCTGCCAAATTTCAAACATATTTATACCACAATAATCTAAGTAATCTGTATCACTAAATTCCCTATTGTTGATATCGATGCCGTAATAGTCAGCAGAAGAAGTTCTCGTATCGTAAGGATCGTTTTCTTCTTGTTCCTTTTTTCTGTTGTTGATGTTCCAAAATTCCTGCTGAGTATTCATCGTAATCATTGTTTTTGTTTCCAGATCACCTTTATAGACTTCTGTCAGCAGACAATCAAAATAAGCATAATGATTGAAATATATTTTTTCAATCTTCCCTTTAACAATAATATCTGATTTATTAATCAGCTCATCTAAAGATAGTGAGGAAGACATCTGTCTAGTGGCACTGACTAGTTTATAGTCAGGAAGAATTATATTTTCTGTTGTTAATTCATTAATATCAACGCCCGTAATACCGGAATTATATTCCGGGATTTTATTATTATCATGACAACCTGATATTCCCAGCATAGTGATGAATATAATAAATATTTTAAATCTTTTTTTCATGTTAATATTCCCCAATATGAAATAAGTTTATACAATAAATGATGATTAAAAACTCATCCTCTTTTTTATCCTAACCTTGTTAAAATCAAAGTCATTTATGATTTATTCATCAAATAAGCTGCTTCCTCTAAATCCTGATACCGTACATACAGAACATACAAGTCTCGCATATCCAAGCCTTTTCTTTGGAAGGCTCTTTCGCCACCTACCATTCCATAAGATCCTGCCCTGAAAGGAGTAAAATTTGAACCGGGATTACGTTTTTTCATTGTATACTTGATATTTCCGGCATTTAATTTTGATGCAATCTGCACACATTGCTCTTTACTGCCAACAAATAATTCTTTCTTAAAAATAGAAAACATATTTATCCCCCTCATTTTGTCAGTGTGACTCATCTGAATATTTTATTTATTTAGAAAAAGAATCTCCCTTGAGCTTCAGCAGTTGACCAAGATAATCTACCTCATCTGCGTAATCATCTACATTAGAAACTAACGAGCGAAAAGGAATATTTTCACATTCTTTATTATAATAATGACAAACATCTTTTCCATGATACTTTGAAAAATATAATGCTTGATCAGCCTTATAAAGCAATTCACGATAATCCTTTCCATTCTCCGGGTAAAAAGAAACTCCGAAACTTCCAGATAAAACAAAATCATTCAATTTCATTTTAAGTTCGGTACGCAGAACCTCTAATTGCTGATGAAGGGATTCTTTTGTCTCATAATCATGAATATACACGACGAATTCATCTCCGCCCAATCGTCCTATAACGTCTTTTTCTTTTAAATTCTTTTGCACAATCGTTGCAATACGTTTTAAAATATTATCCCCAAAAATATGTCCATACTGATCATTAACCATTTTAAAATTGTCAATATCAATGAAGCAAACCGCTGCTTTTGTAGCCGTTAAAAGACAATCGGTAATAATTGTTTCGACTGCATGACGATTAAAAATTTTAGTTAAAGAATCATAATTCGCCGCTTTTTCCAATTCCATGTTTTTTTGCTTCTCATCTTCAATATTTACAATCTTCCCGACATATCCCATACATTTTACATCATAACTGATATCCCACAATCCGGAAATGCGAACACTATACCACTCATAACCATGTCCATTTAAATTTAATTGAAGTTCCAAATGAAGCATTTTATTTTCCGGCGATAATTCCTCAATTTTTGATATGATGAAATAGTAGTCTTCCTCTTTAATATACTCAAGCATTGCTCCCTTTTTCTTCAAATCAAAAACAATTGTATCATGACCGGTAATTTTATGAAATTCTTCAGAGAAAATAATCTTATCATTCTCTTTATCATATTCAAAAATGATTTCATCAGACAGCTCAGATATAATTTTATATTTTTGACGTTCCATTTCCAGTAATCTCAGTGTTCTGGCAGAAACATCCATCGGCTGCTTCTTTTGTTTTTCAGCTTTTATTGGTTCTGTTGCTACAGAGTGATCTTTTTTGATAATACCATTCTTTTCTGTCAGTAATGGCAGAATTTGTATCAGACATTCCAGCAGATCCGGATTAAATACACCGCATTCTTCATTTAAGATCATTCGCATAGCTGTTTCACTGGAATAGGCATCTTTATAAACTCGTTTACTTGTAAGTGCATCATAGGCATCTGCCAAAGATACCGCTTGCGCCCAAATGGATATTTCATTTCCGATAAGTCCATCCGGATACCCTTTTCCATCCCACTTTTCATGATGATGACGGCAAATATCATAACAGTAATGATAAAAGTCCATCTCTTTAATTCCAGCAATATGTTCCAAAATTTCACATCCGTTGATTGTATGTTCCTTTATAATTTCAAATTCTTCCGGTGTTAGTTTCGCTGGTTTATTTAAGATAGAATCCGGGACTGCTATTTTACCAATATCGTGCATTGCAGCTGCTTCCGATATCAATTCGATCTGATTTTGAGTCAGATGATAATCTGTACGAATCTCAACCAGTTTGTTCAACAACATTTTAGTGATAATACGAATATTAAATACATGCTGTGCAGACTCGGTATTCTTAAATTCAATAATGGAGCTTAAAGCATCAATCAGGCGCAAGTTATTTTCATGCAAACGCTCTGATTGCTCACGAATCTTACGTGCTTGATTTTCAACCATCTGTTCCAGACTATTCTTATAAGCAAAGTTTTCAATAATATTTTCAACACGCTTATTTACAATATTAGGATTAAAAGGTTTATTAATAATATCCATTGCTCCTAATTCATACCCGTTTCCCATCACATTATCAGATACCTCAGCAGTAATCATAATGACAGGTACACAATCAACCCATCCTTTTTCATTCATAATTTCAAGTACACTAAAACCATCCATGATTGGCATCACGACATCAAGAAGAACAATTGCCAAATTCTCTTTTTCCTTTTCAATAATATGAAGTGCACTTTTCCCATCTTCAGCTTCAAGAATTTCATATTTTGACTGAAACATCTCACATAATAGGGCGCGATTTAGTTCAATGTCATCTACAATCAATATCTTTGTCTTTTTATTTATCATCATCTATTCCGCCATTAGTCAATAATCGACCAATGTCAATCCTTCAATGATCTTATTGTATTCCTCAGTGATAGCACCATTTAGATACGCTACATTTTGCGTATGTCCTTCTCTTAAATATTGGACAAGCTCACTGCATCTTAATGATAATTTTTCAAACCCAAGATTTGCAGATAGTCCCTTTAAAGTATGCGCCATCATCAGGACTTTATCATAATCTGCAAGTTGAACAGCTGTCTGCAGTTGCTGATAAGTGGCATCATCGGGAAATTTTAAAACAAACTTTTTTATTAGACTTTCATTATTGCTGAATCGTTGTTTTACTATTTCATAATCCACACCCAATGACTCTAACGTTTCTTTAAATAGCATACTTATCGCCTCTTTCTCTTTATTCACTTGATCTTTCTTTCATAACAACAGGCTAAGAAAGTCATTATATATTCGTAATGCTGAAGCATTTTTCATCTTTTAACTGTTTTTTCAAAAGATCTTATTAAATAATGATTTCTTCCGCCATTTTTTACTTCATATAAAAGCTGATCACTCATTTGATAAAGAACGTCAAACTCAGCTTGTGTATGGAATAAAGCAGCACCAATGCTGACAGTTAAATGATATTCATCACCTAAATAATACTGATTAATAGTATTGCAGATACGTTGGCAGATCGCTTCTATTTCTTTTTTATCCTTCAAGTCATCTTTATAAAGCAAGAATTCATCTCCGCCCAATCTTCCGCAGATTCCGGATACTTTTGTTTCATTCAGTAATACTTCACCTAAATAAATTAAAGCCTTATCCCCCTGTAAATGTCCATACTGATCATTCACTGTTTTAAATGTATCCACATCAATCACCATCAAAGCACCCATTTGCCCATCTTTAAACTCACTCAGGCTTTGAATAATCTTTAATCGGCAGGTTTCTGCATTATAAACATGAGTTAAACTATCCTGCTCTGCTTTTTTTATCAATCTACTTTCACGTAGCTTTTCCTCATTGATATCATTGATCTTTCCGATGATATAAGCCTTGTTACCACTTGGATCCGTAATTGTTTTTCCGGTTAAGCTCACCCAGTAGTCCTCACCGTTTTCCAATAAAATCTGGACTTCCTTTGTTTCATTCTGAAGTTCCTTGATGTGTTTGACAAAGCAGTCAATAGCTTTTCTATTATCTGATGAATATTTAGTTTTATCTTTCAAATCATAAATACTTGTTTTTCCGTTCGCAGAAACCATTAATGTATCATCCGTTACATTATATTCAAAGAAATAATCGTTTGCCAATTCATAAATCTGACGATGTTTTTGTAAATCCATTAGCGTTTGCTCATTCAGTCGTTTTCTCATTCTTAATCCACGTACCAAAAGCAAAATAATAATTCCCATGATTAAAGTAGTAAAAGCTAATGAGATAAACGGATTTAAACGAATCCATTCTCCTATTGAAAAGCTATGATCATAGGTTGTATTTGGATAAATGATATTCTGCAGCTCATGATCACTTAAATTGATAAATACTTTATTTAAAATACTTAATAAATGCTTGTTTAGCGGGCGGGTAATACCAAAACCAATGCCATATTCAGTCGTATTTGCCGGAATCAAAGTTAATTCACTGTATTGAGATTGATTGACATAATATTGTAATGCATAGCCATTTCCTACTGTAAAATCTGCTTTCCCATTTTGAATAGCGTCTAAAGATTCTTTTAAACTTTCTGCTTTCAAAGACGTCTCTTCATATGCATTCACAGGTTCATTTATATAAGAAATAAAACGCATATTATTTAAATCATTTTTCTCCGTCCCATTTTTTAACACTACAAAGTTTTGTGTTTTTAAATACGGTCTTGTAAGCGCAATGTCAGTATCTCGATTAAGACTGTAATCACAAACAGCATAGGAAATAATATCAATCGCTTTTTCCTCAATTAATTGATTAAGCTCTTCTTGTGAAGAAGCCATCACAAATTCAAAGCGCAGATTTGTTTTTTCACTGATATAATCTAAAAGATCAATGGTAATACCATCTACCTGACCTTTACTATTAATATATTGAAAGGGTGGATTATTCGTAAGAAGTCCAACTCGTACCGTACTATTTTCTTCAATAAATTTCAATTCTTCATTTGTTAATTTTAAAATAGAAGAATTACCACCAAAATATTTATCATAAAGATTTGAATTATAATAAGGATCGGTTTGCTCAATCAAATCAATAGCCGTATTCATCTCAGAGACAATGTCACTTTTTCCTTTTGTTGTCGCAAAATAGAATGGTCTTGGTGAAAAGGTAGCAATCGTTCTAAGATCGTTTGTAGGATTTGCACTGACATCCAGCATTGCATCGGCACGACCTTCGCTCAAAGCTTGACGTTGCCCTACATCATTTTCACATTCAATTAAAACCGGCGTAATCTTATATAATGCACAAAATTCCTGTAGTTCTTTTTGGCGCTGCTGGGCACCTTTAACCACAGCTATGCGCAATTCTGTACGACTGGCAGAGTTTAGATTCGTAATATCACTGTCATACAATACCTTTAAAACCGTATTGGCGTTGCCATAACTATGCCCAACATAATCGTATTTCTCAGCTAAGCTCTCAGAATAAACCATTCCACCTAAAAGATCAATTTCTCCACTCTCAAGCATGCCCATTAATTCAACCAACGAATCATTAATATCTTTATCCAATGTTACAAACTCATATTCCCAATTGGCATATTGAGCAATCTCCTGTAAATATTCATACGTATACCCGGAATAATTGCCCTCTGCATCCAGCTCCGTCAGTCCTGGCTGAATTGGGAATCCTACCTTAATAATCCTTTTTTCTTTTGCATGCAGAGGAATCCCTGACACCATTATTGACAATACAACGAAAAAAAGCATGACAATGCGCTTATTCATTTTATGCATAGTACCCCTCCTCTGCTCTCTTATCTTCTTTTATCATTATAAATAAAACAATGTGTATAAAATAGTTATTTATAGTACCATTATAATAAACTTTCGATAAAATAACAAGATTATGCAGTATATTCGACATGATTCAAAGATAAACCATCACCGATAATGAATTATCTTCAAAATAACTGGAAATACTCGCAGATTCCATTCAAAATGTATATGTTAAAGTCATGGTTAAATGCACAATTTTCTCTAAATTATCACAAAATTGTCACTAATAATGATATATTTTAAATGAATGACCCATTTGTGTATAAACAACGCTATCTAGACTAAGCTTTCATGAATTCTATATAATAGTAGTATCTTTAAAGAAAGGAGAGAAAGAGATGAACAGATTCAGCCACTATCAAGCCAATATAAAAACTTCCACATTATTTAAGGCGAACAGCTCACCTAAGACAGTCAGTCTGCGTTCCTATCTAAACAGCAGGAACGAAGAAAATAGGATTGCCCAAAATACAAATGAGCCCTCAGGATAGTCAGGATTTCAGAAGAAAAAAAGTATCACAGCATGTCCGAAACGTTTATCAGTTAGAACGTCCTCAGTATTTGCTGAATGATGATGTGTTAAAAAGGAATAAGATCGATATCCCATTTCTTCAATCTTTTTATGAGTCAATCCAATTAGCTTATCCGATCAAGGATAGATTGACTGTTGCCCAAAGCCATAAACTGATAAGAAATATTTTTTTCGCATTTTATCATGCCAGTGTATTTTATAAAACAGCTGACAGGCAGCATCTTTTTTGTCATTTATTAGAATGGGAAACACATTATGAGAATACTGATGACTATCCACTTTTTCTGCTCATTGTGGCGATGTATTATATATCACTGGAAACGCATTTATCTGAAGCTAAAAGGATTATCAAGTTTCTGCAAAAGATCCACATGCAGGAAGATGGAAACTTCACTTTTGATGATCTGATATTTATTCAATATAGCGCATTACTTGACCATTACACATTACATAACGAAGATGCTTTAGAAAAACTGTTGATTGTCCAGCAATATGCTAAAGTGCAGAATATGAAAGCCATGAATGAATATTATCTGACGATGGTTTATCTTTCATTAGGTGACAGTGTTAAAGCAAAAAACAGCAGTCAAAATGCGATCCACCTTTTTCTAGCCACTGATAACTCAATTCGCTGGCTTTATACTGAAATGAATGACGCAAAGATCATGGCATCAATCGGTCAGTTCAATCGAGCCATTGCAATTTACGGTAACTGTCTGATTGGAGCCATCAATATGAAGTTTGATTCAATGGCAGAAGATATCCTAGAGTGTAAGGCATGTAGTGAACTTTATGCCGGTCAATATGAACAGTCACTCAGATCTTTAGACCTGCTTCACCATTCAAAGCACGCTAACAACCTACATTATCATTATGCTTTGAACTACTTTTACTTAGAGCAGCCACATAAGGCTTTGAAATGGTTAGAAGCAGGGAAGCAAGTTGAACAAAAATCACAGACTTCAATTTTATATTTGGAATTAGTTGAGCTTTTTCTGTTCAGCAACAGTCAAACAAAGATCATTCGTCATTTAGAAAAGATGTATCAATTAGAATACCAAAGCAGACATTATGGAAGTCGCTGCTACATCGCTCATTTGCTGATCTTTTTCCTAACAAAGCAAAACAGAGATGAAGAAGCGAAAATTTATCAAAATGCTATTCATTCTACAGAAAATCGCTTGATATAAGCGATTTTTTGCATTTAAAAAGCCCATCAGGGCTTAGTTTTTTAAATCACGATACTTCTTATCAAACGCCGAAATAGGCATAGGCCGATCAAATAAGTAACCTTGTATATAATCACAGTTCAAGGATTTTAAGATATCGCACTGCACTAAGGATTCCACTCCCTCAGCAATCACCTTCATATCCAGTTTCTTTGCCATCGTAATAATGCTGGAAATAATCGCATGATTACGGCTTTCCTGCAGATCATCAGTACAGAAAATACGATCCAATTTCAGAACATCGACAGTTGAAATTTCCTTTAAAACATTCAAAGATGAATAACCGGAACCGAAATCATCAATAGCGAATAAGAAGCCATAATCTTTCAACTTATTCATAATCGTATTTAATTCACGGGGATTATTCACTACTGTTGTTTCAGTACATTCCAGCTCCAGAATTCCGTCAGGTACCTGGTATTGTTCTTTTAACTGAATATACTTTTTCACAAAATCGGATTGAAAGGCACTCACTCGTGATACATTAATAGAGATCATCATGTCTGTAATTTTATTTTTATTGACATACTGACATACCTTTTCAAACATATAGAGATCTAAGTCCACAATAAATCCATTGCGTTCAAATAAAGGAATAAAATCATTTGGCGGAATAGTTCCGCGAAGCGGGTGCTGCCAGCGCACTAACGCCTCCACTGCGGTTACCCGATCTCCGTTTTTAATATCAACGATGGGCTGAAAATAAACTTCAAATTGTTCCTCCTTTAAAGCATGGAACATTTCAGCTTCTAATTCCTTGCGGGCAATCACACTTTGACGCAGGTGATCATCATAGAAGCCATATTGACTGCCGGGTTTTCCCTTTACGCTCTTACTGGCAATATTTGCACGATCCAACATATCCTCAATGCTGTGGCGATCATTTTCTTTGATAAGATAAAAACCCGCTGCTACTTCTAAAGGAAACTTCTTATTGGTGGCACTTTGATATTTATAAAGCTCATGTACCGAATGATGAAAGCGGGATACTAGATCCTCTATATCTTCATAGGTTCTCAATGTTGCGAAATGGTCCGAAGAAATTCGTGCAAACGATTCTTTTTCCCTTGAAACTAAATTCAACTTGTCCGCCCAGTATTTAAGAATGCGATCTCCTTCTTCATAGCCATAGATATCGTTTAAAAACTTAAAATTCTTTAAATCCGTATAGCACAGTGCATACTTCTTATCTTGGTTATTATTAATTAACTCACGGGCATACTCTTTGAATTTACCATAATTATAATATCCTGTTAAAGGATCATATTCAGCCCAATATTCAAGTGACTGACGATTTTTCACTGCTTCATCGACATTATGAATGGTGACAATCATACGGTCTATCTGTCCCTCTTTATCACGCATAGCAAAGAAAGTAAGCTGACACCATAAATAACTGTGATCGTTATCTTTTAAACGTACAGTTATCTTAGCTTGATTCTCATTTTTTTGCAGCAGCATAAATGTCTGTTTGACTTCTTTCCAGTCATCAGGATGAACATCCTCTTTTTTTAGAAAATTGAATTTATAAGGATTCATGCACTCATAAAAGCCAAAGCATTCCGCACCGGCAGATAAATAGTAACGTGACAATTGACGCTGCCATTCTAATACAGTTATTCCTGTCTGTTCGATAATAATGCGGTTGATTTGTGCTTCGTCACTCTGATACTCACTGATATCCAGCAGCAGTCCGACAATATAGTGACTTAGTTCAGGCATTTGTGTACATTTTAACTGAAGAAGCTGCTTTCCCATATTAAAGTTAATATTCATCAGCCAATCCTGATTATGTTTTTGAATAAAAGCTTTTTTGTTTTCTTCTTTCATGTCTATAAAAGCCATTAATGAAAAAGGCGGATTTACATCTAACATCAATCGCTTTGCAGATTCATTCAAATAATCAATCGTTAATGTGTCATCTTTTCTGATCAGACATATCCCATAAGGAAAATGATCAAAACGATCTTTAAAATTCTCAAATCCACTTTCAATACTTAATTTGATATCCATGTATTTTCCTCCTTTCATTCCTTTTTATTATTAGTATGGCTTTCTTTACATAAAGACAAAACAAATTTTAATTTTTTTGATGATAGCTTAAAATTTCTTTTTTAATTTCTTCATTAATATCTTTTATTGTATAATCCGGTTCTGCCACATAAAATCCCTGTACAAAATCCAGATCTAAATCAATCAATGTTTTTAATTCTTCCGGTCTTTCTACCCCTTCGCCAATAACTTTTATCCCTTTGGCTTTCGTATAAGCTAAAAAGCTTTTAACCATTAGCTGCTTATCTTTGTCTTTATCAATATTGTTAATTAATGAAATATCAATTTTAACATAAGCGGGATTCATTGTTAACACGGTTGTTTCACTGCTGTAGCCAGTCCCAAAATCATCAATCGCAAGTTCTGCCTGCCAACGTGTAAGCTGATCCACCTTTGTTTCAAAACGTCCCAAATCTGATTGCTCACTCTCAATCATCTCGACTACAATTGATTTCAAATAAGCACCGTAGGTTTCCTGAATATGATTCATATCTACAGCCGACAGACTGGTATTTGGCACAGAGTTCACAAATAATTTATAAGGCATGTCAGAGGATATCTGCGCACTGTAATCCTCCAATACACGATACCATGTCATCTGTTCAATATAATAGAGCTTAGATTGTGATTTTGCCAGTCGCATCACATCAGATGGATCTTTCAGATTAGGAATTTGCGGTCTCATTAGTCCTTCGTAAGCATAAACTTCTCCTGTTTTTAATGAAACGATTGGCTGAAAGGCATAACGAACAGCCATTGTTTCCAGCATCTGATTTAAGAGTTCAGTATCATTCAGAAGAATTTTATCTCTTTCATAAGAATCCTCATTGAAAGCTACAACAATTCCTTTTTGACGTCTTTTCGCATCATACATCGCAAAATCCGCATGCTTGATCATCTGATCATAGGTGTAAGCATCTTCGTGATACCATGAAATACCAGCAGAGGCACGCAGACGCATAGACGATTGATCAGGAAATTGAATACGTGTTTTTGATAAAGTACCATGTACCCTTTTAATTTCATTCAGTGCTTCTTCCGATGTCTCATAGCCATAAAACAAACCTATAAACTCATCCCCTGATTGTCGGGATATAATTGCTTTTCCGATTTCAATCGTACTTAATACCTGAGCTGACTGCTGAATATAAAGATCCCCAAAGTCATGACCATACGTATCATTGACATACTTTAGATTATCTAAATCCCACAATACACAAGCGATCACCGGATAGTCATCCATTATAATCGCCATTGCTTTTTCTTTAAATGCCCGACGGTTCAGCAGATTGGTTAAAACATCGTAGTCACGTTCATAAGCCATTTTCTGCATTTCCAGCTTCTCTTTAGTAACCTCTGTCACAATAACCAGCAAACGATCATCCGATTCATTTAAAACAAAACGGAACCATTTATTTGTATCCTCAAAAGGAACCAAGCAAGTAAACGTCCCCTCATCATATTCATTTTCGATAATCTTATCATAAAATCCTTCAAAAAATGTTGAAACCTCATCTAAACTCGCTAAATTGATATCTTTCGGCATTCCCAAAAGAGTGACTAAACTATCCGAGCAATAGATTGAATTTTCACTATCCTTATATTCGATTGCTGCCAGCGGAAAATCAATCGATTCAAAAATCTTACTTAAACGAGAAGCATTAAATGCCACATCCGCACTCAGCTTTTCAATCGCTGAGGATAATTCATCGATCTCGTTAATATTCACTTTTTCTAATTCAATTTTTGAAGCCGGATTGCTTTCTTTTAATCGCTTCATCACCCTTAGCATCGCTTTAGAGATATTAGAGCTTGAAAGCAGAGCAATTCCCACAGATACCATGATTGCTGTGACAAACGATAAAAGGATAGCTTTATCCATCGTATACACCATACTTAATAGATTGTTTTTTGAGACAACCCCTACCAAATACCATTGGTCACTTGAGAAGGGACCATTTTTCTCATAAATATTAATACGATGTACCCCGGCAACCAGGCTTTCATTCACTCCCTGTGCAGAAACATTCGCCATATTAGGAACATTTTCCATCATATTGAGTGTCAAATCAGAACCATTCAAAACTGCTTTTAAATATGGGCTATTGATAAATTCAATTCCATACTGACTGTCTGCCTCCCTACTGTTTACCGCGATCAGATATCCGCCCATTTCATCTACACTTAAATCATCATAACTCATAGATTGAGCTAACAAGGAAGTGCTTACTTCGATGCCTACAACCCCATAGACATTTCCAGCAGCATCAATTAAGGGTAAGCTATAGGTAAAAATATCGATATCGGTTGGGCTCAGACTGAATTTTTTCGACCAATAGCCATACTGACTACTTTTTAATCCCGGATATTCTTTAACCACTGAAAATGGTTTTGTATAAAAATCTTGATAATCCATCATATTTAGATCTACATAAGGTGTCCAATGACTATCCAGTGTAATATTATAATCTTTCATAATTGAACTTAATCCATACTCGGCAATGATATCACTGTTGTCTAAAGAAATAGAAGAAATATCTAAACGACGGAAATACAAAGCTGGCTTTTCAATTGCACCGTTTCCATCTAAGATAATAAATCCTCCATTCACATTGGAATTCTTTGTCAGTGTGAGTAATTCATTGGCAAAAGGATGGAGCAATTCTGAAGTCTGTTCTGAAGTTAACGAACTCATCAGATCTATTCCCAAATCTTTTGCACGCGCTTGAATATTCTTATTAAATTCTTTTTCAAAAGTATCTAAACTGTTTTTATATCGACTTAACATTGACTCCACAGTGTTTTTTCTTGTCAGAGAAGTCGCTGCTATATTATTATATGCATTTGTCTCGATATTCTTGATTGCCCCGCTACCAAAAACGAAAATTATATAAATACATGATTGCACTAAGACAACTGTAATCATCGCTTTTAATAATTTAGTTTTTATAGAGGTTGACTTTTTCATATTAGATACTCCTATTTATTGATTATTTCATTTAATTCCTTTAATAACCCCTCATACCAATTATTGAAATTTTCTTCGGTATCAAAATTACTAACGGCTGCTTTTTTATCACTGCTGTCCAAAACAGTTTGACGATCTGTCTTCGATTTATCACTTAATGATTTTTCCAGCGCATTACGGGCATCATTGGAATTGTCAAAAGCTTTGGATGTGTACAGTTCATAATCATTAACCTGGTCTACTGATACTTTTAAAGTATCACTGACAACAGGTGCCATAGTAACTTCACTGTCCTGCAGACGCGTTGTAATCGTTTCAAAATTATTAGCAGATTTTTGAACTGGCAAATAAGAAGAGTTTACTGAAAACTCAACATTCTGTTCTTCCTGAGTAAACCATTTTAAGAAAACTGCAGATGCATATTCGTGCGCCTCATCTGATACCGAAACCGACATCCCAGCTCCCTGCTGTACTGCAATGGCTTCCCCATCTTTAAAATAAGGAGCTTTCATTACCGTACACTCAATCGGATAGCTGTTTCCATCATCATCAATCACTGCTGACGGGAAGTAGCTTGCAGAAGAAGATGATCCAACTAAAGCAATAATATCCCCTGTTTTGGCATCATCACTGCTGAATCGTCCTTTAGACAAGAAGTATCCATTGATATAAGGAATATAGTAATTATCCCATAACTTCTTAGCCGTTTCCTTTGTCAATGAAATTGTGACTTCCCCATTTTCTACTTTAAATACTTCTTCACCCAATTCTTTAGCTCCGCTTAATATATAGTTAGCCATTGAATCTCGTCCGAAAAATGCTTTTCCATCATCTGCAATATCCGGTGTTAAAGCATCCGTATATTCATAATATTTCTTTGCACATTCCGTAATTCCTTCTAAAGTCTGAAGTTCTTCAAGACTGCTTCCTGTTGCTTGTGCAAACTTATTCCAATCTGTTTGATTGACCATCATCACTTCCGTTGATTTAGCGGTCGGAAATACTTTTAATGAATTCTTCGCATCAAAGCGTCCCTCCTCAATGAATGAATCGACATATGTATCTAATTCTTTCTTAGTAAAATATTGATCTAGATCCACTAATTTTCCCATTTTATCTAATTCTAAAGCAAAATCTACATAATTAGCGAAGATATTAGGCATCTCATCTGCACCCACTTCTTCATTTGCGGCATTACGTAATTCATCATAAAGATTATTAATCGTTGATTTCGATTTTGCTGTTGCGATAATCCCTAATTCTTTCCCCTTAGTTTGGTTGAACTGGTTTACCATTTCTTCAAAGGCAACGAGCTGTTTTCCATTATAATAGTGCCAAATTGTAATACTAATTGGATTATTGGGATTCAATCCATGCTTTTTATCACTGCATCCTGTAAGTACTACTAATCCTAAAGAAATTGCAAGTAAACACTGTATAAACTTTTTCATAAAAATCCCCCTTTGTCCCATTATACCTCATCTATATAAGCAATACTAGTTCATTAAACGTAAAAAAGTAGCTGTAATAGCTACTAAATCACTATGATTAAATAAACAGAATAACAAGCACTGAAATTAGATTACTGAAAACATGTAAATACATCGGTACAGCAATCGATTTTGTCTTTTCATAAAGAAATGCAAATAAACAGCCCATGAACATATACGGCGCTATTTGTATAAACTGACTTAGGTCTCCGGCAAAGACAGCTCGACTGACATGGATAAAGCCAAATAGAAAGCCTGACACCAAAATTGCCAGCGTTGGACCAAAGCGGCGCATCGCCCTAAAAATAATGCCCCTGAAAACAAATTCTTCAACTAATGGTGCAAAGACAATCGTCGCAAACAACATCGGTATTGGAAAATTATGCATTAATCCTTCAATCGCTACTTGATTTGCACTTTCACTGCCCAAATCAAATAAGTTAACTACGATATTCCCAGCCACCATCACAACATAAGTCAATCCGTAACCGGCTAATGTCAATTTCCCGATTTCTTTTAGAGAAAGACTTTTAAAGTACTGCCAAGCAGATTGAAATACGTTTCTAAACATAAAAAGGGCAATAATAAGTAATGTCCCATCAACAACAAAATTAAACCACGAGTTGACAAAATTGCTGTCCGTCCAGCCAAAGGCATTGATTAAAAGTCCAAATACAATGCTTAATAAAAATGTTGCACCAATAAAATAGAGAGGTAGATATATACCCACCCCCATTATTAATTGCCTATTACTGAATGTTTCATAAAAATCATCATCTTCTCTTGGCAGTTCCTCTTTAAAACGAGACTCTCCATAATCATAATAATGATCATCCATTTCTATCGTATCCTCTCCGACCACTTCTTTATAAAAAATGGTCATGGCTAATTGATAACGAACACGATATACTAAAACACTAATAATTGCAGATAAAATAATAGTGAATAAAAAGGTTCCATTATCACCAATCGGAATCAGCATTGAAATCACCGTTCCAATAATCACAGTCAGAATATAGGCTAACACTATCCAACCAAAGAAAGAAAGCTTCAATAAAAACAACTGTTTCTTCTTGCCTTTCATCATTCGTTTAGCAATTCCCATTGCTTCAAATCCTTTAACTCCATCTTCCAATAGATAAAACACCGGAAAGAAGAATAAATCATAAATAATGTTAGTGATGATAATGACGATAATGTTTGGCAAGACAATCATTGCCAACACTGTAAATACAGCGCCTAACGCAGACATTAACGCATATTCATAACTAAGGAACCCATAATTTGTTTGACTGATCAATTCCACTGCTTCCATCAGTTGATCACCAAACACCATATAAACCAGTGTCGTTACCAAAATAACTTCAATAAAGAATATGACGAATTTTATAAAATTATACGTAAAATATGTACCAAATAATTTCGTCCAATTCTTAAAACCATATAGCCCATCTTCATATGTTTCTACCGTTTCCCCACTGTCACGATAAGCTTTTAAAGATGAAGTGATAAGTCCTTGTGTAGCAGGCATTATCAATATACTCGCTATCAGTGTAAGAAGTGAATTTGATATTAGTGATGGGATAACCCCAACTAAAGAAACAAATAAAAAAATCGGAATTAGGATTCTTTTATACTGAATCATCATTTCTCTAGATCTATATACTATATCAATATTACGCATTCTCATACCTCCCTTTATGACATTATATCACTTCACCCAATAAAAGAAAATTCATTTGATATCTAAACTAGTCTTTATTGCCTGATTGATCAGTTCCATCTTTTCTGCGGAAACACAGCCAACTTTGTCGAAAATACGTTTTTTATCAATCGTTCTTATCTGTTCTAATAAAACTATCGATTTCTTTTCTAACTGATCATTATCAATTAAGACATGGGTAGGTATTTTATTTTTCTGCACTTTTGAAGAAATAGGGGCTACGATCACAGTAGTAGAAAACTTATTTCCCTTATTATTTTGCAATATCAGGACCGGACGATATCCTCCTTGTTCACTTCCTACTACCGGTGATAAATCGGCATAAAAAATATCTCCTCTAGTAATACTCATTCATCCTCACTCCCTAGTAATACTATATGCTTAACCCCATGTAGAATTGACTAGAATATTAGGGACAAACTAAATTTTTATCTTACAAAATAAAAAGAAGAGCATTATCACTCTTCTATTCATCATCATTTGTATAGTCAAATTTCTTGTTGTAACCAGTATTTTTCTTTGATTGTACTAATTGATAGAATGCATAAGCTGCTAACCCGCCACCAACAAGCGTCGTTGCAATCAGCGCATAGATGATCATCTGCTGCGTATTGACTTTTTCATTTGTCTTATCTACTGCTTCCTGAGTTGTTGGTGCTGCCATTGAATAAAGCTGTAACGCATCTTCTGTTTTTTCATATTGATAGTATTTAATATTACCCAGTTCATCCATTACATAAATGATTGAGTAATTTGAAAATGCTTCGTCTTCAAATGTCCATCCATTAAATTTTTCATCTTTGATCACAACTTCTCCATAAATAAGCCCCTTCATCTTTTGCTTATCTGCCGGAACATCAACAATATAAAGGTTTCGACCTAATAATCCAACCGGTTTAAAAATCGAAGTCACCTGATTGTTTTCAAACAAGTAGAAATTCTTTTCACCTGCTTCATTTACTAAGAATACAATAGTCTTATTCATTTGGGCACTGTTCCATGCCTTAACTTCCTGTCCGTCTAACGTTACTGTTGTTTCTTCAAAAGAATTAGGAATGCCAATTTCATCAGTATTTCTGACAACGCCTAATTTTTGGTTATTAAAGGTTGTGTAAACTAACGGTGTTTCATCTACGTTCACTTTTACATAATAGGTTTTAACATCGCCGTTTTCTGCAGTAACATTAATCGCGATTTCATTAGTTCCTGCTTTTAAGCTATGTTCTCCGGTTCCCTCTACAGCTGCTTTTTCATCTGCGGCACTTGCATCAATGCTGATCGTTGTCGCATCTGCCGGTAAAGTAACTGTATATTCTGTTGTATCGGCATTAAATTCCGGACTTAATGTTCCTGTACTTACAGATAATCCGGATAAATTGTTGTTTGTTGACTTTGGATCTTCTTCGGGAGTTTCAGTTGGTGTTGTGGGTGTTGTATTTCCTCCGGAAGCTGCACCACCCGAAGTTGATCCCCCAGTATTAGAATTTCCTCCACCTGAAGGTGTATTACTTGATGATCCGCCACCGTTGTTACTTGGGCGGTTAATAACAGAAACAGAAGCGCCACCTGATACTGACTCATCTAATTCAGTATCATAATCAGAAACTACTCCCCCAATAGAAACAGACAAAGTACCTACTGAATTTCCGGTTACGGTGTATGATTGGGAAGAATTATCTAGCCATACCTTATCATTCACGGCACCAGACAATGTAACAAAGCCTGCACCATTACTTACTGTAACTGTAAAAGTGACTGATTCTCCAACATAAATAGTGCTTGCACTTGCAGAAATAGAAGCACTTGCTGCATAGACATTGCTAATAAATCCAGTCATCATGCATACCACCATTGTAATTGTACACAATGCACTTATCATGATTTTATTTTTATTTTTATTTTTCATTTATTATTCCTCTTCTCTATCTGCCCATAATTATATTTTTAACTTTTACATAATCCGCTGGAGTTACTTTACCATCACCATTTGCATCGGCCGCTTCTAATGCTCTTCCAGAAAGTAAACTGGTGCCCATAATATGATTTTTAATTTTTACATAATCTGCTGGTGTAATTTTTCCATCTCCATTTACGTCACCCTTTAAAACTATTTCATCTGGAATATCAAGCCCACTTCCGTTATAGACTACAGTTGTTGATGAAGCAGGGATATATACATAATCACGTGTAGATTTAAAAACTGCGGTTGTCGCTAATTGATTACGCTCCTCAGTTAATGGAGTATCAGAAATAATCTTATACCACTTTTTTCCATCTGTTCCTGTAACAACATCAAGGATTGTTACTGGAAAATCATACACTTGGTCAAGACCAGCTCCATCCATAGTCGCACTAGAATAAATTGCTTTCGAATTAGGATCAGCTTCTTTATAGAACCACTGTTCCCCACCAGTTAAAATCCCAATCGTATAACGTCCAAAGTCACTGTTATCACTAGATGTTAATTTCCACATATGCGAAGCCGCTTTTTCGCCCCAATAGCCATCAGAGGCGTAAGCAACGTTTAATCCGCTGTGTTTATCTCCTAAATGTGGTCCGCAGTAACGCTCATCAATCGCATTTAAATATCCTCGTGAAACATAATCATAAGCATGTCCATTGATACTATCTAAAATACTCTTATAATAAGTTGCTTGATCAGGATCACTGTCATAAGCTGCATGTCCAAATAAATTATTACGATTCAATGCATAATCACTCATTCCCCAACCGGTTTCATTGATAGCGACCCCAAGCATTAACCCAGCATTGACCGTATATGTATTTTGAGAAGTAATAAACGCCTGTCCTTGAGAAGTTAAGGCACTTGTTCTTCCGTTAATTCCAGCATTTAAAAAACTATTCAAACTGCTTACTGAAAAATTACTTTTTGTATGATGGGACAAATACTGATAGTAATTATAATATGGATTTCCACTATTAATGGCATTACTGTAATTTCCATTACGATAGTCATCTAACATTTTAGTGTAGCTTGTATAGAAGTAATGACCGTCATAACTATAATAGGTCGCTCCTTCTTGCATATAGCTTTGTTTAACCCCTACACGAGCATAAGAAAGCGGATAGCTAGACCCACTGTAATAGCGTGAAGCATGGTATAAAACCCCATTATCGACTTCATAAAAACTAACTCGGTTGTCAGCTATATTGGTTTCAATACCTGCTATGTACCCAGCTGCCACATCCATCACCACACCGGAAACTTTGATGCGGATCGTACGGCCATCTGCACTTGTACTGATATAAGCTGCATCTGCCGCTGTTCCGCCATGAATATATCCTGTTCTTCCCGAATCTACCTCAGTATAATAAATCACCTGATTTTTCAAACGAGCTAACCCATAGTTTGTTGTACGAACCGTATTATTCGCCTTGACCATCACATCTCCGGCTGAACGATAATATTTTGACTTTTCCATTACTTCATTGGCTTCTTCATAGGTGTCGTATTCCCCTAAGACAGTTTCATCTTCACCACGTACCGAAACAACCTGATAGGTTTCATCTTCATCAGATACCGCTAATGGTTCTGCCTCATTATTATATTCTATATATTCTACATTCCCCTCTTTATCCATGACAATAAAGTGAGTATTGTCAATATCACTAATGTTGTTCTCATTATCCTCCGCCTTAACAGATTCACCGTATCTATAAAACGCAGGAATAATCATCATAAACGCCATTAATAACAACGTTATTTTCTTCTTATTATGCATCGATTTACTCCCCCTTTTAATTGCACACTTCTCTATTTACAGATTATCCTATAATCCACTTATTTTGTCAATTACATAATCAAAATTGGTAAAAATGGTAAATTATGGGTAAAAACATTTAATCATTGGCTAAAAAATAACCAATGATTTCCTTTTTATCTTTGTTTAATTGTGAAATCAACTCTTGAGGTGAAGAAAACTTCACTTCATCGCGTATCAAACAATAAAAATAGACATGCACAATCTTCCCATAGATATCCTGATCAAAATCAAAGATATTAACCTCCAATGAACGCTGCTCCAATGAATCAAAAGTTGGATTATACCCAATATTGCACATTCCCATATATAATTGCTGATCAACTTCTATTTTTACTCCGTAAACCCCATTTTTAGGAACCGCATATTCTCCGTAATCTACATTAGCTGTCGGAAAACCGATCGTTCTCCCAATCTGACGTCCCTTAATCACTTCGCCCTTGATGCAGTAAGGTCGTCCTAATAAATGACAGGCTGTTTGCACCTGTCCGTCACACAATGCTTTTTGAATACGAGTCGAACTTACTTTTTGCTGATCAATCATGATTTCTTCTTGAATATAAACTTCAAAATGATCTGCCGCCAAATCTTTCAGCAGTTTGCCATTGCCCTTGCCGCCTGAACCAAAATGATAGTCAAAGCCGCATACCAAACAGCGAATGTCTAAAGGTCGAATAAACTGCCTAAAAAAGTCTTCCGGTGATAACTGACTTACTGCTTTATCAAAATTAACAATAATCAAGTAATCGATTCCCATCTTTTCTAAAAGCTTTGCCCGATCTTCAAAAGAAGTTAAATGATGTTCAGCTTCCATCTTCCCTAAAGTAATCAAAGGATTCGGCGAGAAGGTCATCAAGGCAGAAGCGATTTGATGCTCGGATGCAAAATCCTTTACCTTATTGGCTAGAGCCTGATGCCCTAAGTGAAGCCCATCAAAATATCCCATCGCTAAGGCAATCGGTTGTTTTAAGGTGAGTGGTTCATTCAAATAATAATGTAATACCTTCACTACCATAACCCCCTTACATTTTTTAAAGTGTGATTGCCTGACTGCTCATAAATGGCTAAAATATGTCCTTCTTTGTTTTTTATAGCGATCTGCCCTTCTAATGCAGAATCAATCGTTTTTCCATGATAAACAATCTTTTCATCTTCAATTGTTAAGGATGGTAAATGAGCCAGTGCTTCATCTAAGGCAATCATTTCATACTGATTGTTTTCCAACGCTTCTAAACTGACGCAGTCCTCTAATTTAAAAGGTCCGGACTGAGTTCTTTTTAATGCACTCATACATCCCGGATAACCTAATGCACAAGCAATATCCACACATAATGACCGGATATAGGTCCCTTTAGAGCAATGCACTCGAATTTGAATTTCATCCTCGTTTAATGCTACACATTCTATTGAATAAATCTCAATATCACGTGGCTGAATTTCCACAGTTTCACCGGCACGGGCATACTCATATAATTTTTTTCCATTCACTTTGATTGCGGAATATATCGGCGGTATCTGTTTTTGTTTCCCTTTAAACTGAGTTAAGACATGATTTAGCTGTTCTAGTGATATATCATTGCGATAAGGCACTTGGTTTTGAATTGTTCCAGTCATATCATAAGTATCTGTAGAAATCCCCAGCTTAATAGTAGCTACATAGTGTTTATCTTCACTCGTTAAAAACTGTAAAGCCTTGGTTGCTTTATTGACGCAAACCACTAAAACACCACTAGCCTCCGGATCCAATGTTCCACAGTGTCCCACTTTTTTTGTATGCAGTACTCTTCTTACTTTCCCTACAATATCATGACTTGTATATCCTAACGGTTTATCGATTAATATGATCCCATCCATGTCTTTTTCACCCTTCTTCATTACTTTACCTATTTTAACAAATTCCGTCTTTATTTAAAAGGAAAATAATATTGTATATTCACTTAAAAGATGTAAAATAATAATAGAGTTTAATAAAAGGAGAAACAGAATGAATTTTGATAAACAATATGTATTAGATGTCTTAACCGATATTTTAAAAACAGACAGTCCAAGCGGATTTACACATGGTGTCATGCAAAAGATTGAAACGTATGCAAAGGAATTAGGATTCACTTTTGAAATGACAGAGAAAGGAAATGGCATTATTATGGTTCCGGGAACAGACAGCAGCCGCACTATTGGTGTTTCTGCTCATGTTGATACATTAGGAGCTATGGTAAGAAGTATTAAAGCTAATGGTCGCTTAGCCTTTACTCGTGTCGGTGGTCCTATCTTACCTACGTTGGATAGTGAACAATGTACGATCTATACCCGTACCAATAAAACTTACTCAGGCACATTCTTTTCCACCAGTCCGGCTATTCATGTCTATAATGATGCCGCCACTTTGGAAAGAACAGAAGAAAATATGGAAGTAATCTTGGATGAAATAGTAAAAACAAAAGAAGACACTGAAAAGCTAGAAATTGCAAACGGTGATTATATCTGCATCGATCCAAAAACTGTGATTACTGAAAATGGATTTATTAAATCACGTTTCTTAGATGACAAGCTAAGCGTAGCCATTATCTTCGGGGTTTTAAAATACATGCATGATCAACACATAATGCCTCAATATAACGTAAAAGTATTGATTTCTACATTTGAAGAGGTCGGACATGGTATGGCATATATTCCTAATGATATTTCCGAAGTATTAGCCGTCGATATGGGATGCATTGGTAAAGATCTTGCCTGTAGTGAGTATGATGTATCGATTTGTGCAAAAGATTCTTCCGGTCCATATGATTATGCAATGACTTCAAAATTAATTGAATTGGCAAAAGCAAATGACTTACAGTATGCCGTAGATATCTATCCTTCTTATTCTTCCGACGCTTCTGCTGCCTTACGTGGCGGAAACAACATTCGTGCCGCTTTAATCGGTTCCGGTGTTTTTGCCAGTCATGGCTATGAGCGTTCTCATTATCAAGGTGTAGAAAATTCAATGAAATTATTAGCCCTATATTTAACACATTAAGATTCGATTTCATAATCGAGTCTTTTTTTGCCAAAATAATACAATAAAGAAGTTTTTTAAAAAAATATTTGCCTAATAAGACAAAGCTATATATAATATTAAAGGTTTGTGTCCAAAACAGGAGGTCTATAAATGAAAGAAAAGAAGAAATTATCCTTAGCAGTAAAAATGCTGTTCTCATTATTATTTGGTTTAATTGCCGGTGGTATTTTCATGGTCTTACGTGAAAATCTGTTAACCAATGGTCACACTGAAACATGGAATACGATCAATCGAATTCTATTTCAAGATATCAGCGCCGAAAACGCAGGAAATGCAATTGGAATCTTTTATATCATCGGTCAATTGTTTGTCAATGCTTTGCAATTGATTATTATACCAATGGTGTTTACTTCCATTACATTAGCGATCTGCACTATGAAAGATACCAAAAAATTAGGTCGCATCTCTACTAAAACCATTTTAATCTTTTTATTGACAACCGTATGTGCATTAATCTTTGCCGGAGTTGTGGGAATGAGCGTCTATCGCAGCGGAGCATTTAATCCGATCAATGTAAATAATTTAGCACCGTCAACAGGAAGTGTGGGTGCCAATCCGCTAAATATCATCTTATCTGTTGTACCTAACAATATTATTTCTGCCTTCTCTAATAACGGTAAAGTATTGTCAATCGTTTTTATCGCTGTTTGTATCGGTTTAGCAATCAATCATTTACATAGTCAAATTCAAGTCTTTCATCGTCTGCTTGAAGAAATCAATAAAATCATTACGGTTTGTTTAAGTTTTGTCATCAACAAATTTGCCCCCATTGCCATCTTTGTTTTACTGACTCGTACCTTTGCGATCTATGGCATTGATTATCTAAAGCCTGCTTTAGCTTATGTCATTACTGCCGTGCTGGCGTTATTTGTTTATCTTCTGATTGGTTATCCTATATATATTCGTTTATTAGCTAAATTAAATCCGATTCCTTTTGTCAAGAAAATCGCTAAAGTGGCACTATTTGGTTTCTCTACTTCATCAAGTGCTGCTGCTTTCCCACTAAACAAAAAAACAACGGTTGAAGAATTAGGCGTACACGATGAAATTGCCTCATTCACTTTACCGTTGGGAATGACTATCAACATGGATGGAACAGCGATTATGCAGGTCATTGCCGCAATCTTTATTGCTGCTAGTTCAGGATATGAAGTTTCATTTACAAGTATTGGAATTATCGCTGTATTAGCCTTAGTTTCATCAATCGGAACACCTGCTGCCCCAGGTGCCGGAGCTGTCATTTTGTTTACAATCCTAACCGGCATGGGGTATACGAACGATGCCGCATTGCTTGCCTACTCCTTGATTTTAGCAATCAATCGACCTATTGAAATGCTGGTGACCTCTTTAAATGTTGTCGGAGATTCAGCCACTTCGATCATTGTATCAAAATCTGAAAATCAGTTTGATCAAGACACTTATAATCGTTAGATCCTTCGGGATCTTTTTTTGTATCTGATTATTTATTTTCTTAAAATATGCTCCATCGTTTTCCCTTTTGCCAGTTCATCGATCAATTTATCCAAATAGCGAATTTCCTGCATCAACGGTTCTTTGATTTCTTCTACTTTAACACCGCAGATTGAGCCTTTAATCAAATGTCTGTTTGGATTTAGACTCGGTGCCTGATTAAAGAAATCCGCATACGTTACTTCTGTTTCTGCACTCTCCTTCAGTTTAGCTTCACTGTAACCGGTAAGCCAGGTAATAATTTGATCCACTTCTGATTGCGTACGCCCTTTTTTCACTGCTTTACTGACAAGCAAGGAATAGATTTTAGAAAATTTCATCTGATATACTTTTTCGTTATTCATCGTTTACTTCTCCTTTACGATTCTCTATATTTTGGATAGAAATTTACCTTTTTATTCTTATTTAGAAAAACACATAAATGGGAGCTGCTTACAATTTATTCTTCCTTTTGAAAGATGAGCGACATTTTTTCAATATCCCCGGTGCCTCTTGTCTCCTTTGGAACATAACCTTTATAGTCCCAGCCCTTCATGATCATTTCATAAATGACCTTTTCGATTCCCTCAAATGTATACCTCGTTCCTTTTCCTAAGCCATATCCGCTTAATTCTGATTTCACTTCAATAAATTTTACTTGTTTCATCGCTTGCTTTGCTCCTTTCTATAATTCATATTTTGGGTTCTTTATCTACTTACAGTTTAACATAGCGATATCTTAAATCCTGTTCTTTTTACAAAAAAAGATACCCTTTTGGATATCTTAATCATGCTGTATTAGATAGTAATTCTTCTTTCCACGACGAATAACTGTCATTTCTTCACCAAAGGCTTCTGCTTTTTTAACGGTAAATGTTTCGTCCGTCACTTTATTTCCGTTGATTAATACAGATCCGCCTTTTGTAAATTCACGTGCTTCACGTTTACTTTTCGCTGCCCCTGAAAGAATCAAGGCATCTAAAATATTTAGATCCTCATTAGCTTTAGAAGTAGGCACTCCGCTTAAACAAGCTTTTACCTGAGCTAAGCTTAATTCATTGATCGCTCCGGAGAACAGTAATTCACTGATATGCACGGCTTCGTCATAAGCTTCCGAACCATGTAAGAACGTGATGACTTCTTTAGCCAATGCTTTATGTGCTTCACGCAGATGAGGCTGTGTTTTGTTTTTCTCTTCTAAATCCATGATTTCTTCCGGTGTTAAGAAAGTCAGGAATTTTAAATAATCGATAACCTTATCATCCTCTGAGTTGATAAAGAACTGATACATTTCATAAGGAGATGTTTTTTCTTTATCCAGCCAAATGGCTTTTCCATTGGTTTTACCAAACTTCGTTCCATCACTCTTAGTTAATAACGGCATCGTAAATCCATAAGCTTCTTTTCCGGTTTTTTTACGGATCAATTCAATTCCGGCGGTAATATTGCCCCATTGATCCTGTCCGGCAACCTGCATCATACACCCCTTGTTTTCATATAGCCATAAGAAATCCAAAGCCTGCATAATCATATAAGAAAATTCAGTGTATGTGATTCCCAGATCTAAACGGCTTTTAATAATTTCTTTTGAGAGCATATAGTTAATATTGAAATACTTCCCATAGTCTCTTAAGAAATCAATAAAATTAATATCCTTCGACCAGTCATAGTTATTTACCACTTCAAAGCCGAAAATATCCTCTGCTTGTTTTTTCAAACAATTAAAGTTATGGGTCACTTGTTCTTTAGTGATCATCGGTCTTTCTGTATCCGGTTTTGGATCTCCGATCAGTCCGGTTGCTCCACCGACCAATAAGATAGGATTATGACCGGCATCTTTTAAACGCTTACTAATCAAAAATGAAGAAAAATGCCCGATATGCAAACTGTCTCCGGTTGGATCGGTTCCGATATAGAAAGTTAATCCTCCGTTATTTAATTTTTCTTCTAATTCTGGTGAACTGATATCTTTGATCAATCCACGCCATACTAATTCATCATAAATTTTCATATTGTCCTCCTTAAAATAAAAAGAGACCTCATCCAAAGGACGAAGTCTCGCGGTACCACCTTTATTCATGCTTTCACATGCACTCATTCATGCGTAACGACATGACCCGTCTAAGCTTTTCACTTAGAAACTCCAGAGTGTATAGATCAAATTCCAGACTCGTTTTCACCAACCACGAGTTCTCTGTTGCTTTCCTTTGAACCTCTCTCTTTCAGCGTATAATTGGATTATATATGGTTTATTTCCGTTTGTCAAACAGAATTCATAAAGAAAAAGCAGACCATGCTGCTTTCATTTTTATTTCGTTGACTGACGTTGAATTAAAATATATTTTACTTCAACATCATTGGATTCGATTTCTTCGTTATTCAGCATCTTTGTCAAAAGGCGAACAGCTAAAGCTCCCATATTATAAATAGGGATATTGATACTTGTCAGCGTTGGCTTTGACATCAGAGCATAAGTGGTATTAAACATCCCAATGACTTCCATTTCATCAGGAATTGAAATCTGGTTATCGGTTGCTCCGTTGATGACAGCTACGCCTTCTTTATCATTGGTTGCAATGACAAGCTGATGTTTATGAGTTTTAAAATACTCTTGAAACTGTTTGTAGCTTTCTTCATATTCAGAAGAACTTTCTAAAATCTGATCAAATGTTTTATTGTATTTCGCATAAGCTTCTTTGATTCCGCTCACCATTTCTTCATCGCTTAATAAGTTTTGATGTGTCGTTACAAATAAGATATCATCAATTCCTTTTTCCAAGCGATCACAGGTAATATCATAAATCGCCTGCTTAACATTCGTATGAATGCTTCCTAAATTATCTCCTGCCATGTAATCCCCTACGACTACAATCGGAATTTTATATTTAGAAATTTGACTGATTTCTTCTTCCAAGAATTCATTGTTGAAAAGAATTACACCATCAGCTCTTGATTTAACTAATTTTTCCACTAATTCATTGACCATGTTATCTTCACCGATATCATCGGTCGTATGAAATGTCACCGTATATTTTAAAGTACGGCTTGTATCTCCGATACCACCGATCATATCTTTTACATGAGCAAATAATGATTGTGGAAAAACAACAGCGATCGTCGTTGTCTTGCTTTTTGCCAATCCTCTGGCAATTTCATTAGGTTTAAAATCTAATCGTTCGATGACCTCTAAAACACGGGCTTTGGTTGCCTGTTTAACAACACTAGACCCATTGATAACTCTGGAAACAGTAGCTAGAGAAACATTTGCTTCCCTAGCTACGTCATAAATGGTTACCTTTTTATCCATTATTTTTGTTAGAATCGTCTGTATCAGACTTTTCTTCACCAATTTCTTCTAATAAGTCATCGATTTCTTCTTTAACATCATCTAATTCTTCGTCGATTTCATCACTCATATCATCGTATACATCTTGACCGTATTCAATGATTTTTTCTTTGTATTCATTAATCTTTTCCATAGCTTTTTGAGAAAGATCATCAATTCTTTCTAATACTTCCTGGCATGATTCATTATCCTTTGCCTTTTGTACCAATTCATCTAAACTACTTTTAACGTCTGTTAATTTTTCTTTCGTTGAAGTTTTTACTTTTTCAGCATCGAAATCTTCTACAGCTTTTTTCATTTTATCAGCAGTAGTACTAATCATGCCTACGATATCATCTTTTGTCAGGTCTTTTGATTTATCGTATGCTTTCTTAGAACCTTCTTTAATGTCTTCTACCATTTCACTGCCTTTTTTAGGTGCACACAGCATTCCGGCAATAACACCGACACCTAAACCAACAATAAACTTTCCTAATTTCATATTTATATCCTCCTATTTTTTCCTGAACTTGCTTCTTCCGCCAAATGGGGCAAACAATCGTGTAATCGCTTCAAAAGGACGATTGATCATATCCAACTTGTAATTGATGTCATCAATCATCAGATTGGCTTTATCGATTGTTTGATTGGAGCGGTCGATCGTCATGTTGAGACGCTCGATCGTGCTGACTAATTTTATAAAGACAAAACCGAGTGCCAGCAAGGCAAACGCGCCTGCTAATAAAACGATACATTGGCTTATCTGCAATGCGCTCATATATCCACCTCTTCTCTTAAGTTTATTATTGCACAGTCGCTTTCATTATGCAATAAATGTATTAAATTTCCGCTTTCTTCGCCTCTATCACTAAATCTTCGAACTTATAAATATCTTTGCTGCTCATAAATAAATAGACCACATCTTCATACTCTGAAAGCTGCTTAGCAGACTCTTGATCTTCACGAATAATCTTGGCTCTCGGTATATATTGTCCGATCTCATGAATATCAATGTCAATACCGGGTTCTTTTGCTGCATTTTCCGGAAAATGACATAAATACGGATAATCTGAAAGATCCATTGCTTCAGCGAATTCTTTAGCAAAACGCAGGATTCTTGAAAAACGATCAGGTTTAAAGACTGCCACGATCTTTTTATACGGATAACGCACACGTGTCGCTTCAATGACCATGCGAATCGCTGTTGGATGATGAGCGTAATCATCAACATATATATTATGACCAATTTTTTTGACGCTATAACGGCGCTTTACACCATCAAATGAGGCTAAACGCTCATTAATATACTCTGCCTCCATCCCTTCTAAATAACCTAATGTAATATTGGCTAAAGCATTTTGAAGCATATGCTTACCAAAATAAGGCAGATTGAAATGACCAAACAGTTCACCGTGGATCATCACATCAAAGCTCATGCCTTCTTCTGTCGGCAAATAATTCACTGCTTGAACATCATTGCTTTTATTTAAACCAAAAGACAGTGTTCTGGTTTGAATATTCAGTTTCGGCAGATAAGGATCATCTCCCCAGATGATGACCGTATCTTTTACCTGATTGGCAAAATTTTCAAACGCCTGCTTATAATCTTCAAACGTCTTGAAATAATCGACATGATCATATTCAATATTGTTAATCACGGCGTACTTAGGACGATAATGCAGAAAATGATCCTGATATTCACATGATTCTGCGATAAAATACTTGCTGTCTCTTTCTGCAAAGCCGGTTCCATCTCCAATCAGCACCGTTGTCTTATCATAATCCTTAAACAGATGATAAGCCATTCCGGTTGTCGTGGTTTTTCCATGTGTTCCGGCAATCGCAATCGAATCATAGCGATCCATCATTTCACCTAAAAAATCAAAATAGCGATAGCATTCTACATTGGGATTTTCCAATGCCGCTTTTACTTCTTCATGATCATCATTGAACGCATTGCCAATAATCACCTTATACCCATCTTTAATATTTTCCTTGTTGAAAGAATAGATTGGGATGCCTTTATTTCTCAAATCTTCTTCAATAAAGATATATTTATCAATATCACTTCCGGCAACTTCATACCCAAGTTCATATAAAATTCTTGCTAAGGATGCCATCCCGGAACCTTTTATACCTATAAAATAATACATTATTTTCACCTCTAGAACTATTTTATCACAATCACAAAAAAAAGAAACATTAGAGCTCTATTTCCCTAATGTTTTGTTGCATATAATACGGCACCTAGCAGATTAGCGTCATTATTATAAAGACAACGGTCGATCCTTGTCGTAGTTAAGTCTTTGAACGGACGTTCCAAGGCATTCCAAGTCTCTCTTACTTTATCAATAAACCAGTCTTCTTCACTGATTCCGCCACCTAGGCAGATCACTTCCGGATTATAGAAAATAACAATGCTGAAAAGTCCTAAACAAATATTTAAGCACCATTGATCCATTGCTTTCATTGCCGTTTCTTCGTTTGCCAGATAGCGTTCACATACTTCTATTCCGTAAGTCAGCTGAGTTTCGCTCATACTGTTATAAATATCAATCAAAGCACTCATGGATGCCAGATGAGATAAGCCTAAAATCTTTCCATTGGCATAACCCATTGGAATATTAGAGAATTCTCCGGCAATATTATTAACCCCTTGAATGACACCATCACGATCACAGACACATCCGCCGATTCCCGTTCCGATAACGAAATATACACTTGAAGAAGTCCCTTTCCCGTTACCAATCATCAATTCACAATAACCTGCCGCTTTAGCGTCATTCATCGTTGCTGTCTTGATTTTGGTGCGGCTTTGAATTTCTTCATTGACACAATGATGCATCATGATCTGCACATTACGGGCAGCTTTAGATAATACCGTAGAATCACTGTCAATCACACCCGGTGCACTCACCCCGATACATTCGACATCTAATTCTTTTAACCCTTCGCAAAGGTAATCATAAAATTCATCTTTGGTCTCACACAGCTTGGTTTCTTTTTTCCATTTTTTGGTAATGGTGTAATCTTTTTCAACTAGCGCATATTTGATAAAAGTACCGCCAATATCAATTCCTAAATACATGTATTTCCCCTCCATTTATATCTATCTTTACAATAGCATAAATAAGGGCTCAGCGGAACTATTTTTGATACTCTTCCGCGAATTCCTTAGGATTATTATCTACATAATGCAAGCGATAATAATACTGCAGAATATCCTTGCGGGTAACAATTCCAATAAAGAGTTTACGGTCATCAATAATGGGAATAAAGTTTTGTTTCGTTGCCATCAGCAATAGATCTGCCATTGATGTATCAACCCTTGCGGCAGGATTTAGCTCCTGACGAATCATGTCTTTTACATAAATATGTTCACTCATTTTATATTCAAAGGGATCATGTTTCAAAATCTCCCATAATAAATCCCCTTCGGTAATGGTTCCTACATAGCGCCCGCCGGCACTGATAACCGGTACTGCCGTAAAGCCATGATGCTTCATTGTTTCTAAAGCTTGCCTAGCGGTGTTGCTTTCATCAATATACGTTACATCCGATTTGGATTTCAAAAAAAATAACAAATTCATATACTCACCTTTTTCTTTTTTGTCCATCTCTATTATACGCTAAAATAAAATCAAGTTAAAAAGATTTAGTAACAAAAATAAAACAGCAGAAATTCTCTGCTGTTAATCTACTATTTTTAATTCTTTAGAATATTGGTTTAAGCTTTGGCAGCCGTTTTTAGTCACGACAACTAAGTCTTCGACACGAACACCAAACTCATCCGGCAAATAAACACCCGGTTCGATAGAGAAGATCATTCCCTCTTCGACTCTCATATCAAACTGGCTGGATACATCACCGTATTCATGTACATCTCTGCCAATGAAATGACCAAGACGATGCGTAAAGTATTCACCATAGCCTTTTTTAGTTATATAATCACGAGCGGCAGCGTCGATATCGCATAAACGTACTCCCGGCTGAATCATCGCCTGCGCTTTTAAGTTGGCTTCTTTCACGATATTGTAGACTTCTTTTTGCTTATCACTGGCACTTTGGTAAAAGAAGGTTCTGGTCATATCTGAACAATACCCTTGATACAGACAGCCCATATCGATAATAATCGAATCACCTGAAGTAATCATAGTATCATCATTTCCATGATGGGGATCAGCACCATTTTTACCAAAAGCGACGATTGGTGAAAAAGAGTGACCACTGGCTCCTAATTCCTGATAGATGGCTAATAAGCGATCGCTTAGGCTAAGTTCCGTATCCGTCGGTTTAAGTGTAGCAATCAAACGCTCAATCGCTTCATCGTTAATTCGGCTGGCTTGGAGCATTGTTTCAATCTCATCTTGTTCTTTAACCATACGCACTTCGTCAATCACACTCGAACCGTTCACAAACGTATTGTTTGGCATTTTTTCTTGTAATGCCAGTAAGAAATGTGCTGCCCAGAATTTATCGATCCCGATCGTTTTATCTTCCTGCATCGTCTGAGCAAGTAAGGCTATGCTGTCATCGGTATCTGAAAACCAGACTTTTTCAATGCCCACATCTTGTGGCACAAAGAATAATTTATTTAAAAATAAACGATGTTCTCCGTTAATATCAATCAACAGTGCATACATTCTTTCACCGGGATGATTATTGACTTCACAAAGATATTCGATAGAAGAAGGATCACTGATGATCATATAATCCATCTTCTTTTCTTTCATTTTATGAATTACTTTTTCTAAGCGATTAGGCTTCATCATCTGCCATCACCTCTAATCCTAGTTCATCTAACTGCGGTTTCTCCACAGCTGTCGGTGCTTTCGTCATCGGACAGCTAGAACTTGAAATTTTAGGGAAAGCAATCACATCACGCAGTGATTCAGACTGAGTCAGCAGCATCGCAATACGGTCTAAGCCTAAAGCAAACCCGCCATGAGGAGGCGTTCCGTATTTAAAAGCTTCTACAAAGTAGCCAAATTGTCTTTGAATTTGTTCATCTGTAAATCCTAATGCATTAAAGACACGTTTCTGTAGGTCTTGTTCATGGATACGAATAGATCCTCCACCTAATTCAAAACCATTTAAAACGATATCGTAAGCATCTGCCAAGCAGTTTGCCGGATCTTTTTCGATCAAATCCAGATCACTTTCTTTTGGTCGTGTAAACGGATGATGTTTAGCATAAAAGCGCTGTGTTTCATCATCATATTCAAACATCGGGAAGTCTGTTACCCACAAGAAGGCAAATGCTTCCGGATCATATAAATTTAATTCTTTTCCCAAATGATTACGTAAAGCCGCTAAGGCATCACAGACAACTTCATATTTAGCGTCTGCCACAAATAACAGCAAGTCACCATCATGTGCATTCATGGCTTCAAATAAAGACTGTGTTTGTTCTTCGTTAAAGAATTTAGCGATCGGTCCTTCTGCTTTATCTTGATTCACTTTCATCCATGCCAAGCCCTTGGCTTTATATGTTTTGGCGATATCGGTCAGTTTATCTAATGCTTTACGTGAATAATTACCTGCTTGACCTATAACGTTGATTCCTTTTACGTGTCCGTTTGCTTCTAAAGCAGACTTAAAGACAATAAAATCAACCTCTTTGACAGTTTCATTTAAATTAACTAATTCCAAACCAAAGCGAATATCCGGTTTATCAATTCCGTATCTTTCCATTGCTTCCTGCCAAGTCATTCTTGGTAATGGCAAAGGAAGCTCAACCCCTTTAACATCTTTCATGACCTTTGCCATCATGCCTTCACAGACCGCTAAGATTTCGTCCGTATTCATGAATGACATTTCAACATCGACCTGTGTAAATTCTAATTGACGATCTGCTCTTAAATCCTCATCTCTGAAACAGCGGGCAATCTGGTAATATTTTTCAAATCCGGCAATCATCAGCAGCTGTTTAAACTGCTGCGGAGACTGCGGCAAGGCAAAGAATTTTCCATTATGCACACGACTTGGAACTAAGAAGTCTCTTGCTCCTTCTGGTGTTGAGCGTGTTAAATATGGCGTTTCGATATCCACAAAATCCAAGTCATCTAAATAATGACGGATACTCTTGGTGATTTGATGACGTAATAAGATATTCTGCTGAATCTTAGGACGACGCAAGTCTAAATAACGATAGACCAAACGTGTTTCTTCCAATGCATCTGTTTCATCGGCAATAATCATTGGTGTCAGTGCAGCCGCAGAAATAATATCCAGCTGAGTTGCTTCAATTTCGATATCTCCGGTTGGCATCTTAGGATTCTTTGAACTTCTTTCGACTACTTTTCCTACAACATGAATGACAAACTCATTCTTTACTTCTTTCGTTATATATTCCATAGATTCATCACAAATCACCTGAGTAATACCATAGCGATCTCTTAAATCAATGAAAACTAAGGCTCCAAGATTTCTCTTTTTTGCGACCCATCCTTTTAATTCAACGGTTTCTCCTACATTTTCAATTCTTAATTCCCCATTATGATGTGTTCTATTCATGCTCATGTCCCCCTTCTAAATGATGTTCAATATAAGCAACAATATCTTCTAATGGAATTGTTTCCTGCTGTTTATCATGTGTACATTTAATGTTAACCACTTCATTTTTCACTTCTTCTTCACCAATAATAATGGCAAAATGAGCCTGCAAGCGATCAACTGTTTTAAACATCGCTTTCATTGAACGATTAGCATAATCCATATCACAGCTAAAGCCATTGGCTCTGAGCATTGTCACGATCTGTAAAGATAAATCTCTAGCCTCCTGTCCTAATGGCATGATGTAAATATCCAAAGCATCATCATCCTCTGATTCCATCTGGTCTAAAGCTAAGGCTAAACGTTCCATTCCAAAGGCAAATCCGACACCCGGTGTTTCCGGACCGCCCATTTCCTGAACTAATTTATTATAGCGGCCACCTCCGCCTAAGGTTGCGGCATTGCCGAAGGTTGGATCTTCACTGATGACTTCAAATACTGTATGACAGTAATAATCCAATCCTCTGACTAAGTTGGTATCTACCATATAATCAATTTCCAGATCATCTAATAACGCACATACTTTTTCAAAATGTGTTTTTGCTTCCGGTGTTAAATAGTCAATCGTCTTAGGCGCTGTCGTAATCAACGGGTTATCTTTATCCACTTTGCAATCTAAGATACGCAAAGGATTTTTTTCAAAGCGTGCCTGACAATCTCCGCATAATTCGTTTAATCCCGGCTTGAAATGATTCATCAATGCCTGACGATAATTTTCACGGCTGATTTCATCTCCTAATGTATTGATATGCAGCTTAACGTTCTGTAATCCTAACGATTCAATGATCGTCACTGCCATGACCATGCATTCCACATCGACTTCCGGATTTTCCAATCCCAGCATTTCCACACCAAACTGGTGAAACTGACGCTGTCTTCCTTTTTGCGGGCGTTCATAACGGAACATCGGTCCCATATAGTAAAGCTTTGTCAATTTATCAGGATTCACATAAAGCTTGTTTTCAACAAATGCTCTTACGACTCCGGCTGTTCCTTCCGGACGCAAGGTTAATGAACGATCTCCACGATCTTGAAATGTATACATTTCCTTTGACACAACATCGGTGGTGTCACCTACTGCTCGATTAAATAACTCCGTGTGTTCAAAGATGGGAACACGAATTTCCTTTACGTTGTAGTTAAATGCAATGGTACGTAATAACTGTTCTAAATACTGCCAATTTTTTGTTTGCTGTGGAAGCAGATCTACTGTTCCTCTTGGTGCGCTGTATGCCATTTCTTTTCTCCTCCTTTATTTAAATAAAAAATACGCCCTTATAAATAAGGACGTATTACACGCGTTGCCACCTTAATTCATGATTTCTCATGCACTTAAGGTCTTAACGCGACAAACGGCTATGCTTTTAATAGCTCCTCCAAAGTGTCTCCGTCATTAACCATGCAGGTACTTTCAGCCTTGATACCCATCTCTTTTCACTTTATAATGACGCTCTCTTTATCATTGGATTGATATTAATCATTTTATATCATACTTCCTACGACTTGTCAATTAGAATGAATTAATAATAAAACGAATCCGTAGACATTCTGACTCTTGGCAGTTCTAAATAGTCCATGCCTCTTTCTACTCTCCCATATTGAGTAGTAAATGCCAGTTTATAGCCAGCGGCTCTCAATACATCTTTTGCCTGACCGCCATATCCGCCAAACGGATAAGCCATAGCAATCGGCTGATCAATCGTATCCGCTGAAGCTTTCATATCCGCCACTGCCGAGTCAAAGTCCTGACATTGAATAGCGCCATACTGGATCGGCTTCATCCCCGGACAAGTTCCCTGATGCATGTTATGGGTATGGCTCTCTAATTCTAAATTAAGATGAGATAAGCGTGATGCATAATCCTCCGGCGCTGAGGTAATTTCAAAGCTCACACCCACAAAGCCATATTTTTCTAATAGCGGCAATGCCATATCATAAGTATAATGATAGCCGTCGTCCATCGTAATCACCACTGAATTTTCAGGGACTTCAATCTTCCCTTCAAGCCAATCATACAGCTCCTCCATAGTCAATGTTTTATAGCCTTCTTCTTTAAAATGAGCCAGCTGCTGCTCAAATTTCTGAATACTGTAGAAGTTTCCGTTTTCCGGTGTCTCTGATGTTTCATCATAGAAATAATGATACATAAAGACCGGTATTGAACTAGCCGGGTTGGTCACATCAGAAAAGTCATTCTGATATTTCTTTGGCAGTTCAACCATAACGGCTGTCTCTTTTAATGGTGTAATATCTGTCCCGCCTTTATTGTAAAGAAGAGCAAAAGCAATTAAAACAACCATAGAAAGAGCAATTAAACCCATCACTATTTTTTTCATTTTAAGACCTCTCTTTTAGTATAATCGATATTTCATAATTCAAACCAAGTTATGAAAAAGCACTTCAAACGAAGTGCTAATGAACCGTTCTTTCGATCCCGTAAATGCCTTGAACCTTATGCAGATTATCGAATGCGGTTTTTAAATGCTCACCGTTTTCCACCGTTACTTTTAGATTAATGATTGCACGGGTATCCACCACATCAGCATGTATATTCAAGATATTAATTTTGGATTGTCCCAACGTGTTGATGATGTCTGTCAGCAAATTCGTTCGATCGGTCGCATCAATGGTAAATTCCACTTCATACTTTTTAGCCATTAAAGAGGCATAATCCCAGTAAACATCAATCAAACGTTTTTTCATATCCGGACCTTTGACGTTCGGACAGTCTTTGCGATGCACCTTGATTCCCTGACCTTTGGAAACGAAACCGATGATCTCATCTCCCGGAATCGGGTTGCAGCATTTGCTCAGCTGAATCTTTAATCCACTCATGCCGCTGACAACTACGCCGGTGGTATTTTTCATTTTATCACGGTCATTATTGGTGTTGTTTTTTTGCAGCATTTTTGAAATGCTGTCGATAAAGCTGCTGCGCTTCGGATTGGCACGATCTAATAATGCATAGGCAGTAATCGCCTTTCGTCCGATCTGATAAAGCAGTTCATCAAAAGATTTAGCACCAAAAGAACTATAATAAGTTTTATAGACTTCTCCGTCTAAATAAACTTTTTCGTCAAGCTCGCGTTTTTTCACTTCTTCTCTTAGCAGTTTTTTACCGGTTTCAATAAAAACTTTTCTGCTCTCTGCTTCCTTTTGAGAAAGGAACTGACGAATCTTATTTCTGGCTCCGGCAGTATGCACTACTTTCAGCCAGTCCTCGCTTGGACCAGAAGAGTTCTTATTCGTTTTGATTTCCACCACATCACCGGTTTTTAAAGCGGTATTGATCGGAACGATCACACCATTCACAATTGCCCCAACGGCATGATGCCCAACCTCCGTATGAATACGATAAGCAAAGTCAATCGGCGTTGAACCGTTTGGCAGCTCAATGATCTTGCCTTGTGGTGACAATACATAAACATTGGCTTCAAAGATATCCTGTCTTAAAGAATCATAATATTCTTTGGCATCACCGTCTTTAATATCTTCTGATAAGCTGATGAATTCACGTAGCCACTGCAATTTTTCACCAATTTCCTGTTGTTCCATCTTGCTTGAGTACTGTGCATTTTCTTTATAGCGCCAATGAGCGGCAATCCCTCTTTCCGCAATCGCATCCATTTCTTCGGTACGAATCTGAATTTCAAAGATCTGTCCCATTTCACCGATGATTGCTGTATGTAAAGATTGATACATATTCGGCTTTGGCATGGCAATATAATCCTTGAAACGTCCCGGTAAAGGACGATAATACTCATGAATAATTCCCAGTACTTCATAGCATTTCATTTTATCATTATCGGTAATGATACGTAAGGCATTCAAATCATACAATTCATCAAAACGCTTATGTTTGATGACCATCTTTTTATAGATACTGTAAATATGCTTGGCACGTCCTAAGATACGGTATTGAATATGGTGCTGATCAAGCAGTTCTCTGACCTTTCCCATCATCGCTTCGACGGCTTCTTTTCTTTCATCACGCTTGATCTCTAATAATTCAGAGATTTCATGATAAGGCACAGGGTCCAGATAGTATAAGCTTAAATCTTCCAGCTCTATGCGGATATCGTTGATCCCTAAGCGATGGGCGATCGGTGCATAGACCTCCAATGTCTCTTTGGCGATCCGCTTTTGCTTGTGTTCCGGCATATACTGCAATGTGCGCATATTATGCAGACGGTCAGCAAATTTAATCAGGATCACTCGGATATCCTTTGCCATCGCAATATAGATCTTGCGGTGGTTTTCAGCATAAACATCGGCTTCATCCTTAAACTGCATCTTGGTGATCTTCGTCACGCCTTCAACCAGCGTCGTAATCTCAGAGCCAAAACGCTCGATCATCTCTGCTTGCGATACATCACAGTCTTCCATCACGTCATGAAGCAGTCCGGCAGTAATTGTCATTGGTCCGGTTTGCAGGCTCGCTAAAATATAAGCAACCCAAATCAAATGAATAGTATACGGCTCCCCGCTTTTTCTTGTTTGTCCCGCATGCTTTTCCATAATATATGCATAAGCACGTTTAATCAGATCGATACTTTCATCATTTTTGATGTATGTCGAAGCTAATTCCAAGACATCTTCAAAACTCATTGGATCTCCTGCCTGTTTGATTTTCACCATGATACTCACCCCTTCTATCTTATGCCATGTTTAAAAATATGTCAGAATTAATATTTTAAAATAGAATACACATCATAATCTTTTAGTTTTTCTCTGCCTTTTAAATCTTCCAACTCAATTAAAAAACAGATTCCGGTAACAATCCCACCTAATGCTTCAATCATCTTACAGCTAGCTTCGATCGTTCCGCCTGTCGCCAGCAAATCATCGATTAAAACGACTTTTTGTCCCTTTTTAATCGCATCTTTATGCATTTCTAATGTATTGTGTCCATATTCCAATTCATAAGTACATTCAATCGTTTCACGAGGCAGTTTCCCAGGCTTTCTGACAGGAACAAACCCGGCTTCCATTGCATAAGCAACAGGACAGCCGAATAAAAAGCCTCTGGCTTCCGGTCCGGCAATAATATCTGCCTCTTTGCTGATCGCATATGCTTTCATTTGGTCGATTACTTCATGATACGCTTTTGGATCTTTCATTAGTGGTGTCACATCTCTAAATAATACCCCTTCAATAGGGAAATCTTGTATATCTGCAATATATTGTTTGAAGTCCATATTTTTTCCTCCTAGTATAATTAAAATTATATCAAACCCAATCGGTTGTTTAAAGTATATCCTTTAAAATTATTTGAATATACTGTCGATTTTGGTATTCATTGATCGCAATTTGACCAATGACAGAATGTTTTTCTCCTTCATTCACCTGTTCGATTAAATCTCCGCAGTTAAAGCAGATGGCATCAAAGCTCACATGATCCTTGATACAGCTGATCTTTAAATGCTTGCCGCCGCTAAGTACATTCTTTCTTGCTACTAAAACATCTTCAACACAAAAGATAGGTTCTTCATTGCAATTGCCAAAAGGTTCCAGCAAACGTAAAGAGGCAACGTTTTTTAAAGTAATATCTTCTTCATCTAAAACGATACATTCTTTATTTTCTTCTTGAAAATCTGTCTGTTCCACTGCATTTTTTATTTTTTCATAGAAAGATGGGATACAGTCAAATTTAACCGTAAAACCGGCAGCTAGTGCATGTCCGCCATAAAACAACAGATCATCACTGGCGGTCTCTAAAAACTCATTTAATTTAAAGCCACCAAGAGAACGTGCTGATCCTTTATAGACATTATTGGTTTCATCATAATTCATTAAAAAACTGACTTTATTGTATTCCTTTGTAAATTTACCGGCTAATAAGCCAATTAAACCTTCATGCACCGGCTGTTCATAAAGAAAGATAAAATCATCTTCCGGCTTCATTTCTTCTTTAAGCATCCCATATAACTGATTGGTCATGGTCTGTCTTTTAGAATTGATTACTTTTGCTTTATTGGCAAAAGTCTGCAGAAACGACATCTGTGAAGGATTCGGGTGCTCCCCCATCATAAAATATTTCACGCAATTAGCCGGATTGACTTCCTCTGGCAAGCGTCCAAACGAATTCACCTTTGGCGCTAAATTAAAGCCGATTGAAGTCGAGCTGTAGACAGGGTTATCCCCTAAAAGCAGATCGATTGCCGGAAAGTGACATTCTTTCATCAGCATCAGAGCTTTCTTGACCATCGCTTTATTTTCATCGACTAATGGCATCATATCACTGATTGTCGTGATCGCCGCCAGACAGTATAAATAGCGGTCATGCTTTCCTAGCAAACGATACGCTAATTTATAAGCAACGACACCACCGGAAATCTCTTTAAAAGGATAAGACGGCGACAACTTTGTATGTAAGAAAGCATAGGCATTTGGCAAATCATCGCTGAATGCATGATGATCCGTTACAATGACATCAATCCCTAATTCATTTGCCAGATCAATGGCTTCCATCGCTTTGATGCCATTATCTACAGTAATAATTAAAGTATACCCTTTTTCATGCATTTGTTGCACTCTGGCTTCATTTAATCCATATCCATCAACAAAGCGATTAGGAATATGATAACCGACTTCTTTTCCCAGCATCTTAAAGGCTTTAACTAAGATCGTTGTTGCTAAAATACCGTCACAGTCATAATCACCGTAAATGCAAATCGATTCATCTTGATCGATGGCTTCTAAGATCCTTTCGATCACTTCCTGACTTTCCGCAAATAATTCATAATCATGAAAAACCATCTTGCCTAGCTGTTTGATTTGTTCTTCACTCATCTGACGCTGATCCAGCACCTTGCTTAACAGACTGTTCATCTGATAAAGATCTTGATAGTGTCGATAGTTTTCACTTCTAAATTTTTTCCATTCCATATTTTCCTCCAAAAAAAATAGCTGATTTTACTCAGCTATTTCGCAATTAAATCCATAAAATCATCAATTTTTAAAGTGGCTGCATCCTGAATCGCTTTACGACTCATATATTCAAATATCTGGGCAGAACTAACTGCAAAAACATCATCTACCAGATCGCATGTTTCCAGTCTTTTTTTCGCTTTCCATTTGATTGAAAAAAGATAATCCTTAATTTGACTCTTATCAATCGATTTTATATTTTCTTTTCTAAATTCTCTAACTTTCAATGCCAGTAGAACATCCAAATCCTCGATTTGCTTTTCTGACAAAATCATTTTTAAAACCACCACTTTCACTCACTAAACTCTTATAAAAGATATTATAAATGATATTTCGACATATGGAAAGGTTTATTTTCGTTAGTTTATAATTTGATTATAAAAAATGACCATTATTCCTTTGCTTTTACTTCCTATCTTCCTGAAAAGTTTTACAGATTGTTCTGAGTTGATCGACAAAATTTAAAGAAGCAACATAATAGGTCTGATTACTGTAGGTAAGGGGAATGCTTTTTGATGCCATATAACATACAGTTCCTACAATATAAGAGTCTTCTTGACAAAAAAGCTGCAAGTGATAATAGCGTCCAAAATAATATGCTGAAAATTCAAGGATCAGATCATAGCCTTCGTTGCTGTCTACTTTAAACAGATCCCCTTCTTCTACTTCTAAGTTAAATTGATCGATCTGATAATGTTCTTCATTTACCATATCATTCACCCATACCGAATTAGCAGAATGCAGATTTAAGATGGTTTCAGAAATACTGACTCGTAAAAAACGCACTTTCCCTTCTATTGAACATCCACTGATTATGAAAGTGAGTACAAGAAGAACAAACACAGGATATTTCCAGTATCTTTTTTTCATAGCTTCCCCTCCTTCGTCAATTCTTTTCATAAATAGCCTTTATTTTTCTTAATTCTATCTTATCACAGCTTACAAGACTTTTAAATGCTTCTAACATCATAAGTGATTGTCTTTTTATTCGTCTTCTTCACGTATATTTAATTATAAAGACGAATACCTATGTAATGTATCTTTTACAATCATACGGAAAGGTGGTCCTTTATATGTACCAAAACACAGGTCTTGCTTTATGAAAAAGAAAACAATTCAAGCTTTTTTTATTTTATCCTTTACGACTGCTCTTTCAAAAATATTTAATATCATCAACCGAATCATTTTATCCCGTCTGTTAGGTGGTGAAGGATTTGGTCTTTATATGCTGATTATGCCAACTTTAGGATTATGGATCACTTTATCCCAGCTCAGTATTCCCAGTGCTATTTTTAAACTGATTGCCGATCCGCAGTACAAGAATAAGAAAGTGATGACGACCGGCTTTTTAATTACAACTTTCACCACCTGCTTGATGATGCTGTTGTTTACTATCTTTTCTCCTTTTATTGCCACCAACATGCTTAAAAATACCGATACTCTGCTTCCACTTAAATCATTGATCCTCTTTATTCCCTTAACCAGCTTAAGTGCCGTGATTAAGAATTATTTTTTAGGTAAGCAGCAGCATAAAGTAATAGCTAAAACACAGATTACCGAAGAAGTATCACGATTAGCCTTTACGATTGCCTTTTTAATGATTTTCACGGATTACTCAATGCCCATTTTAGTTACACTGGCATTTGTAGCGATGAGTTTAGGTGAGTTTGCATCACTCCTGCATCTACTCTTTTATGTTAAGCCAAGAAGAAAAAAAGAGATGTTTGATTTCAGTGAACCTCATCTATACTATGATTTTTTCAGAATCAGTTTACCGATGACCGGAAGCCGTCTGCTTCATTCTGTTGCCGGCTTTTTAGAACCCATCATCATTACTACTATTTTATTATCGCTCGGCTACCAATCCACTCAGATTCAGCTTGAATATGGAATGATGAGCGGATATGTCATGAGTTTAATTACAATTCCTACCTTTTTCACAACCGTTATTTACCGTATCCTATTACCGATCTTTTTAGAACATTTAGATAACCGCAGAACAACCCTAAAGTATTTATATACCGGTTTGTTTGTCTGTTTTTTAATTGCTTTGCCCTTTACCTTTATTTTCTACTTTTTCCCACAGCAATGTTTATCTTTACTCTATAATACCACTTCCGGCTGGCAATATTTAAAATATCTCAGCATTCCGTTTATTTTATTCTACCTACAAACCCCATTGAGCGCCCTGCTTCAGGCATTAGATAAGAATAAAACAATGTTTTACATCAGTGTAGCCGAATGTGTTATGGAAGTTATTTTACTCATTGTTTTAACACCGCAGTTCAAAATCTTAGCTATGGGTATCACTTTATTGATTGGTATCTGCATTACTTTGATTTTAAGCGCATGGAATGTCTATCGGGCTTTGTTCCAATAAAAAAACAGGCACATCTTTGTACCTGTAATTTCATCATCTTTGGTATAAACCTAACCTTTATTTCATAATAAAGAATAGGCGTTCCTTTTCAACCACACAATAAAATACATCGTGATAATCTTGAACATGGTGACGCTTTAATTCATTGACTAACCAGTTTTCATCTTTATTTAAGGTCGTTAATACGTCTTTGATGATTTCCCCATCAATAATCACGGGCTCCGGATGCGCAACCTGACAATCTTTTTTTAGTAAGGTCGACAAAGTTCCGTTTGTCTCCAAGATGGCAAACTCCACTTCTGAGATACTGCCGATCTGCTGTTGTCTTAACTGCTGACATAAGGCATCAACATTATATTTAAGCTTACGCATCATTTTCTGATTCACTTTTCCATTCGTGATAATGTAGGATGGTGTTCCATCCAGAAAATCTCTCAATTTCTTGCTTGTCATTGATAAAGAAGAACTAATTTTATCAAGGATCACCAAAGATAATGTTGCGATGATTGAATCAATCATTTCCGGCAATGTCTCATCAAATGACATTGTCATTAATTCTGCGATAATCAGAAAGACGACAAAATCAAAAACAGAAAGCTGACTAAATTCTTTCTTACCTAAAAATCGCAGTAAACAAATTAAATACACATAAACAAAAATACTCTTTAATATAATAATTATATATTCCATTGGCACACCCCTAAGGAGGATCGTTATGAAAAAATACTTGACCCCATATCTTTTTACTTTAACATTTATTTTTGGATTATTTATGATCATATCACTACTAATGGTGACTATTACGTATCTCTTGCCATTAAGCAGCGCCACTTATAATATGATCATCTTAGTGACGTCTTATATTGTTATTATTGCCGGAAGTTATCTGTTTATTCACTTCGTGCCATCAAAGCCGCTGATTCATACTGTTGTGTTTGGAATTATTTATCTAGTCATCAGCTATTTGGCTTGTAATGGTGTCACCAGTCTGTTGCATTTATTCTTAAAACCGGTCGTATTTATATTATGTTGTGTCATTTGGAGTGTATTTAGTAAAGAGTAAACAAAAGGAGCAGATCACTGCTCATTTTTTTATAATATAAAGATAATTTATTGCCTAATAAGTTAAGTCAATAAAAAGCCTTCTAATTGCTCCTTTATACAGGACTTATCAGACGGCTATTATATATAAATAAAAAAAGAAGTAGGTTATTACTTCACAAGACAGAACAAACAATATAAGTGCGAATAGGTTTGGGAAAAGAATAAGTTTTTAAGTGTCATTAGGTATAAAATAAGGGTAATCATTACAATTACTATGAAGACTCTTTTCCCTTAGAGTTATGAATTGTCTTATAAAATAAATGCCTACTTCTTGACTACGATAATACCATCATCTTTTCGATAACTCAACTCTCTGGAGACCCGTTGCAACAGGAAACGCAAAAACCGTCGAATTAAAAAGTAAAAAGAATGATTTTATCTTTCACTAAAAAATAGGATATTTTTTAAGAAACATTTTTATAATTCTCTCTTACTTATCTATTCTCTTTCTTTATAAAAATTACTTAACTTTTTTAATTATTTTATTAAAAAAGGGTATTTTATTCAATACCCTCTACCCATTTTGTAATTTTTTACGATAATAATCTGCATTTTTACTGTCTTGATGATATTCATAATGCTCTATCAGAAATTTATAAATGTTATTTCTGCTGTCAACATGCATCGTTGTTTCATATTTCTTTAAGCAATACAATAGCTTTTGTTCAGCCTTCACACTATATTTCTTATTCAGCATTAATTCCAGCCAGTCAATTAAGTATGGAAAGGCAATACCTGAATTTTTAGCTTTTCTCCCTTTATTCAGATATTCCTTACATTGGATTCTTAAATTAAGTTTCTGGCTAGGACTTTCACAATCCATCGCAAGCTTAAAGTAGCAATAAGCCATAATGAAACATAGATCATCGTCAATATCTAACTCTTCTGCAATCTTATAACGTTTAATTGCATTCTCATAATCACCCATCAGATAATATGTCCAAGCGATGTTGCGCAATAGGATATAGTCATAGATATGTATATCAACCTCATTACCATATTGTAAATTTTGAAAATCATAGTTTAAAGATTTCTCATAATCCCCTTGTAATCTAAAGCTGTTAGCTTTTGTAAGATGCAAAGCCATTAAACGTATTTTATTATCAGTTCTCTCAGCAACCTTGATAGCTTTATCAAGTGTTGATATTACTTTTTCTGTCGCTCCCAGACAACCAAGTATTCCTGCTTTAAAGTGCAATATAAAAGAATCTAACAGATCATCTTTAGGAAAACTATTTTCAACATAATCACAAATAGCTAATGATTTTTTAAAATTTTTGCAGAAATAAAAATAATTCATTTTAGCTATGTAAAATACTTTTTGATAATACGGCTCCATTAGATAAACTACCGAGTTAAATATAGGAATATATTTATCATTAAATTTTCGCGAGATATTTTTAGCACAATAGATATGCAATTTTAACAAAATAAATAGTGGATATGATATTGATTTTCCTATATTATAAACAGAATCAGTCTCAATATCATCCAATGAATAATTATTAAACAATTTATAAAAAATCATGGATTCAGATATCTCTCGAAATCTTCTCTCCATAATTTGATAACTCTCTTCATTTGATGACAGATTAATAGAGAAATATTTTTCTATAATTTCTCTATTTTCATCTGACACCATAATCTTGCCGTTTTCTATACGACTAAGGTTACTTTTACTCATAAGAAGCTCATCAGCTAATTGACCTACCGTCAATCCTGCTTCTTTACGTTTTAGTATAATAAGAAGTCGTTCTTTCTTATTAAAAATTTTCATTATGCAAATGGACCTTCCCCATTGTCAAAAGGTTTTGCTTCTTCATTATGAGAATGTGTACAACCAGTTTCTGTATTTGCATTGTATCCACATTCAGCATCATGTTGATGATCACATGAAATACCACGGATAGGGTTAAAACTACATACTCCTAACACTAATGCCACAATTGCTAACTTACTTAATAACTTTTTCATAATATTTTCCTCCTCAAAATAATTTACGCCTTGATTATATATTATTCTTATCAATTTATCTATAACTTATTGTAGAAACATTTGTAAAGTGCAACAATTATATAGAAATTCTAAGAATAATACTCAATTTTTATATTTAATAAATAAAAAAAGCTAAAGAAATTATTAATATCCTTCCTTCAGCTTTCTATATGAAATATTTAATTTTTCTTGATAATATGCTTCTTTTTTATATTCTTGATGATAATGGTAATGTTCAATTAATAATTTATAAATATTATTTCTACTATCAAAATGCATTATATTTTCATATTTTTTGAGGCAATATAATAATCTTTTTTCTGCTTTTACACTATATTTTTTATTCAAAGTCAGCTCCAACCAGTCAATCAAATAGGGAAAGGCTAAACCAACATTTCTAGCTCTTCTTCCCTTTGTCAAATATTCTTTACACTGACTTCTCAATCCTAATCTATAACTACATAATGCCGTCATAAAGCAGATATCATCATCTATATCAATATTTTCTGCCTTTTTATAATATTTAATAGCATTTTCGTAGTCATTTAAGAGATAATAACTCCAACCTGTATTACTATAGATTGTATAATCATAAAAATGAATATTCATCTTATTAGCATACTCAAAGTTTTTATGATCTTCTAAGAGTGCTTCTTGGCACTTACCAGATAATCTAAGACTATTAGCTTTTAAAATATTTAAAGCAATTAATCTTGGAGCATTAGCCAAACTAGTTGAAAGGGATATTGCATAGTTGATTGTCTTCATCGCAAGAGGCTGATTCCCTAAACAAATGTAAATCATAGATTTAATATGATATAAATAAGAATCTAATAATCTATCCTTTACAAAGTTTGATTCAACATATTCGCATAAAATCAATGCTTTATCATAATTTTTATCGAAATACAAACAATTAATAGATGAAATATAATATAACTTCTGAAAATCTTGATCAAAAAGATTGATTAATCCACCAAATATTGGTAAATATTTATTTACGAACTTCTCTTCTATATTTTTTGTCGAAAAAATAAATAGTTTTAGAAGCATATATGGAGGATATAGAATGGATTTTTCAAATTGTATTCCAGTTATATCGAATTCTTGCCTAGAATATTCTCCAAATAATTTATAATATATTAATCGATCAAGATTTTCTTTAGTAAAAGATTCAAATTTTTCTACTAAATTATCTTCTATAGAAAAACAGATAGAGAATCGGTCTTCAATGATTCCTCTATTTTCATCAGAGGCCATAATTTTCCCATTCTCTATTCTACTTAGATTGCTCTTACTCATATGAAGTTCTTCAGATAACTGCTCAACAGTTAATTTTTTCTCTTTTCTTTTAAATATCATTAACCGACGTTCAGCTATTGTTAACTTCCTCATATTATCCTAGTGGCCCATTGTTATTATCGCAAGGTTTAATACCTTCATCATGCGTATGTGTGCATCCAGTTCCTGTTACTTCGTTGTATCCACATTCAGCATCATGTTGGTGATCACATGGAGTACCGTGGATAGGATCAAAGCTGCATACTCCCAATACTAAAGCTACAACTGCTAGATTTCTCAATAATTTCTTCATATCATTTTCCTCCTCAAAATAATTTTACGACTAGATTATATATTATTAATAAAAATTTATCTATAGCTTATTGTAGAAACTTGATAAAAGTGCAACGATAAAATCAAAAACAATTAAATGAGATCAAGTTTTGTGTAATATTGTCAACAAATAAAATAAAGAGTAAACGATCGGAAATCAATTTACTCCTTATTTTGGTTATATTTTAGAAATAATTCAGTTAATTTTTGTATACGCAACGTCCATTCAAGTAAGTCGCACACACTTTTATATCTTTGATTTTAAACTTATCTGTCTTAAAAGGAGACTGTTCTAAAACAACGAAATCAGCAGCTTTGCCAACCTCAATGGATCCTTTTAAGTTCTCTTCAAATGAAGCATAAGCACCATGAATCGTGAAGGATTGAATGGCTTCTTCAACGCTTAAGGCTTGACTAGGAATATAAGGTCCTTGTCCGTGAGTAGAACAGCGTGTGACAGCACATTGCATACCTTTCAAAACATCCGGCAATTCAACAGGACAGTCTGAACCGTTTGAAGCGTGACTGACATCAAATAGAGTTTTGAATGCATAGCTTGTTTGAGCGCGCTCATGTCCGACACGGTCTTCAACAATCATAATATCGTAATCTAAAAAAATAGATTGGATATAAGCCTGTAGTTCTAATTGTTTAAATTTGTCTAAAATATCAGGTCGAGTGATTTGACAGTGAACGATTCCATGACGATGATCTGTACGTGGATGTTTGGTTAATGTTCTTTCATAAGCTTCGATAATCATATCGGCTGATTTGTCTCCGATTGAATGAATAGCAACCTGCATACCATGACTTGATGCATAATCTACCATTTCATTCAATTCATCTTGAGTAAAAACCTGAACACCGGTACGTGTTGGATCATCGGCATAAGGGACAGACATTAAAGCAGTTCTTGCACCTAAAGAACCATCTGCCATTAGCTTTAACGGACCAATTTTAAAGTATTCCGTTCCTTTACCGGTATTATAGCCATCATTTAAAAATTCTTTTAATGTATCTAGCTTAGTAAAATGTGATTGTTCATAAAGTTTTATCGTCATCTTATTTTCTTGATCTAATTCTTTAAATGCCTGCAAAATATCTTTATAGTTTTCAAATACCACTAAATCATCTGACTGTGCTGATGTAATGCCATATGTGTTTAATTCATGAAACGCTTTAACAAGCATTGTTTTTATTTCATCTACAGTAGGCTGAGGGACTTTACTATAAATAAGGTTTAAGGCATTTTCTTTAAACACTCCATTTAATTCATTATCAACGACTTCAAATTCTCCGCCTACTACTGATTCCATATCCGGTGTTAATCCTAAAAGTTCAATCGCTTTTGAATTGCATACCAACACATGACCACAGGCACGGGTAATTAAGATCGGATGTTGAGTAGATACTAAATCAAGATCATAGCGTGTTGGGAAACAATGAACATCATTAAAGAAGTCATGATTCCAGCCCCTTCCTTTTACCCAGCTGCCCTCTGGAATATGATTCTTTTGAATATATGTTTTTAAGCATTCTAATACATCATTAAGAGATGTTGTGGCAGTAGCTAAGTTTGCCATATTCAATGTATAGCCAAAATTTAAGACATGCATATGACTGTCATTAAATCCTGCCGTGACAAATTTATTTTCCAGATCAATTACTGCTGAAGCCTCATCTGCATGTCGCAGCGCTTCTTCATTCGTACCTGCATAAATGAATTGATTATCCTGTACCACAAAGGCTTCACAGAATCCCTGAGTAACAGTGTAAACGTCACCATTGATATAAATTGTTTTCATGATTCGCTCTCCTTTATATTAAATCTATTTAAATTCTAGCGCATTTTAGTGCGGACTGCCAGTTATTTATGTTTTATCATTCTTTTCACTATTAAAGAAAAAGCACATTGCTGTGCTTAACCGTTTATATAAGTTCATTTTCTAATAACGATAAAATAACTTGTGCTGCCTGTGATGATGCTTTTTCTTCGTTTTCTTCATAAGTATCAACGGCTTCATTTCCCGCTTCGTCACTGGCACAACGAATAATCAATAATGGAACATTCTCCAACTGACATACCTGTCCGATCGCAGCACTTTCCATGTCAACCATTTCTGCTTGATAGGTTTTCGCTAAAAGCTTTGCTTTTGCTTCATCTGCAATAAAACTATCTCCACTTATGATACGACCAACCTTAGCAGGAATTTTCATTATTTCCATATGTTTTAGAGTTATATCAATTAATCCCAAATCGCATTGAAAGGCGCTTAAACAAGGTGGAAATTCAATCATTTGCTGTGGATCGACATCATGATACGTTACCTCTTTTGCCACAACAAGATCGAGTGGGTGAATGTCACTTCCGATTCCACCCGCAATGCCGCTGTGAAAGAGACAATCCGGCTGAATTGCATCAATCATATGTTTCGTACAGTAAGCTGCATTGACTTTTCCACAGCTGGTGATCGTAAGATAAATATCATATTTTTTATAGTGTCCATAATAAGTTTTTAATCCATGGTTATCACTTTGTTCAACTAAGCTAAAGTGTTTAATATAGTCTGCCGCTTCTATTGTCAAAGCGGTTATAATTCCAATCTTCATCCTCTTCTCCTTTTAAAAAAAGCGGTCAATGACCGCTTAGAATTTTAAGTTTCTTGGTGTACGTGGGTAAGGAAGTACATCACGAATGTTTTGAACACCTGTAATATACATGACTAAACGTTCAAATCCCAATCCGAATCCGGCATGCTTAACACCACCGTATCTTCTTAGATCCATATACCATTGTAATGATTCCTGATCAACACCCATTTCATCCATACGTGCCGCTAAAACATCATAGCGTTCTTCTCTTTGGCTTCCACCAACTAATTCTCCGATTCCCGGAACTAATAAGTCCGCTGCTGCCACTGTCTTTTCATCATCGTTGACACGCATATAGAAAGCTTTGATATCTTTAGGGTAATCTTTTAAGAATACTGGTCCTTTCACCACTTCACTGCATAAATAAACTTCATGCTCACTGGCAAGATCAATTCCCCATTCAACCGGATATTCAAATTTCTTCCCTGATTTAATTAAAATATCGACAGCATCACTATAGCTTAAACGTTTAAATTCAGAGTTTAAGACGTGAGTTAAACGATCCAATAAGGTCTTATCAACAAATTGGTTTAAGAATTCCATTTCTGCCGCTCCGTTGTCTAATACATATTGAATACAGTATTTTACCATATCTTCAATAAGGTTCATATCATCATCCAAATCGGCAAAAGCAATTTCCGGTTCAATCATCCAGAATTCACTTGCATGGCGGCTGGTGTTAGAGATTTCTGCTCTGAAAGTTGGTCCGAATGTATAAACATCTCTAAACGCTAAGGCAAAGGATTCTACATGTAATTGTCCTGAAACTGTTAAAGAGGCTTTCTTTCCAAAGAAATCTTCTTCATAGTTGCCATCATTTCGAGTTGTAACGGTGAAAGTTTCTCCTGCTCCTTCAGCATCGTTTCCGGTAATGATTGGAGCGTGGATATAGACAAATCCCTGATCTTGGAAAAATTCATGGATTGCCATTGCAAGTAATGAGCGGATTCTAAATACTGCCATAAAAGTATTAGTACGAGGTCTTAAATGTGGTATCTCTCTTAAATACTCCATACTATGGCGTTTCTTTTGCAGCGGATAATCTTCGTCACAATCTCCTTCGATCGTGATTTCAGTAGCTTCGATTTCGAATGGTTGTTTTGCGTCCGGTGTCAGCTTAAATTTTCCTAAGATTTTTAAAGCTGCTCCGGTTTTTACTTTTTTGATTTCATCAAAGTTTTTCAAACTTTCTAGTAAATACACAATTTGTGCATTTTTAAAATATGTTCCATCATTTAATGCAATAAATCCTACTTTTCCATTATCACGATTTGTACGTACCCATCCTTCGATTTCGACGTATTCCAATGATTCACTTTCTACGATATTTCCTGAAATGACCATTTCATATAACTCTCTGATTGTTTCAAACTCAAACATGGTTTCTTTCCTCCTTTTGTAAATAAAAAAGCCGCTCCTAAAAAGGAACGACTAAGCGCGGTACCATCCTTACTTCATCTTTAAAAAAGATGCTCTCTAAGCTTTAACGCCGCTAAGCGAGATAGTCTACTCACATTTCTCCTATCTAGTTCATTGAGTGTTACATAGCATCTAAGTGTTTTGCTTTCACCATCCAAAACTCGCTTAATAGGCGATGTATGCTCTCAAATCATTACTTGTACCTATATTATTACCATCTTCCTAAATATTTATCAATACTTTTTTAAATCAAAATACAAATTCTTATATTTTAGTTTTTCATTTTCAGTAAAGTTGACACCATCATATTCACAAATCATGCCTATATTATAATCATTATCATAATTATCTAAATAATTAAAAGTACTGTCCGATCTAAACCATCCATATTCTAAACTAGAAAAATAAAAAGTATCTTTTACACCTTGAATTGTTTTATTTAAAAAAACATAATATTCTATTCCGATCTTTAACGGTGGTTGCTTGCTGATAAAATCCGTACCGTAATTAGTCCAATGAATAACACTTTGATAAATACCAATATGTTCTTTTTCTAAGTTATCTACGGTTTTGATTATCTCCAGAACATCACAGTAATTAATAATAGTTGCATCTTTAAATAAAATATCCTCTGTTACTTTCACTTTAAAAACATAATCTGATTGATTTATAAGATCTTCTATCTTTTCTATATTCTGTTCTTTAATGAAAGATTCAGGATCTGGATTAATATTTAAATTCTGCAAATACAGACTGTTCTCTAAATAATCACTATAACGAATGTGATTAAATTGCTGACGACCATATATTGCTAAAGTAAAACAGGAAAGAATTGCTAGTATACTTATCCCTCGTAATAGTTTCATCATAGTTGGATTACTCCAGTCAAATGTCCATCCTCCATGCCATAAATAACATCACATAGAATACGTAAATCTTCCTTGCTATGGCTTGCTATTAAGATGATCTTATCTTTTTTCTTTTCGTCTTTAATCCACTCTCTTAATTCTATTATACCTGCTTCATCCAATCCGTTTGTTGGTTCATCCAAAATGATAATCTGCTGATTTTCCATAATAGCCTGGGCGATTCCTAATCTTTGCTTCATACCTAAAGAATATGTCCTATATGGTTTATTTGCCACATTTTCAAGACCAACTTTTTTCAACGCTTCCATAATCACTTGCTTATTGTTTTTATTATTAATCGTATAAAGCAATTTTAAATTCTCGTACCCAGATAAATAGGGGAAAAAGCCTGGATTCTCAATTAACACCCCTAACAAGCTTAAATCATAGCCTTCATTAATAATCGATCTATTATCAATTCTTATATCTCCGCTAGTAGGATAAATCTGTGTAGTAATCGCTCTGAATAACATGGTTTTACCTGAACCATTACGTCCATAAAACCCATAAATATTACCACTTTCTAATTTTAAATTGATATCTTCCAAAATTTTATTTTTATTAAGTGTTTTACAGTAATCTTTTATTTCTAAAATCATAGAATCACTCCTCTAAGTAAATATCTTTTTTAAGATAAATTATATACATAAGTAACGTAATAAAAACCAATTCTATAAACATTAAGATGTCGCTTCCCTGTGCTATTAAACGAACCAAAGGAAAAATAGGATTTAATAAAGTTAAAAGCTGAATAATAAGAAAGCTGTGAATAGTTACAAAAATATAAATAAATTCTTTTCGAACTAAATCAAACAATAAAATCAATGAATTTATTATGATAATATCAAGCAAAAATTGACTAATAATCATAATATTTAAAGACAAGAACCGTTGTCTTAATAGAATAATAACTAAAAGCTGTAAAAATACACACAGAGTAGTATAAAGTACAGTTTCCAAAACCAACATAAACAGACAGTGTGTTAAATATCGCTTTCGATTATGGTAACGTACATTAAAATGATAAATCCTTATATGAGCAGATTTACCTACCAAAAAACTTACCGTTACAATAGGTAAAAGCCAAAACAACAACATTTCCATACTATAATTTCCTTGCAGTAATAAAAGGTCACTTGTGAAACTATCTGACATTATATCTAAATATGCATTTTTAAATAAACCAAATCCTATTGATAAAATTAATAATATTAAGAGTTGATTACTAATTTTTCTTTCTTTCAAGGTAATATCCACCTTTCACAGAAAAGATAATAAATATTCCATTAATTATTGTTGTTAGGATAAATAAGATCAAAAAAACAATCCAATAATTAGTAAAGTTAAAAGGAAGTAGTAAAAGCTTATTCATGAATAATGCGATAATGCTGCCATTAAAAAAAGAAAAATGTTCTGCTAAAAAGTCTGCAATAAATATAAGCGTTAGAAATAAGCATACGATAAGCGCCCTATTCTTTACAAGAATATCACAACAGCGAACAATTGAATAATACATGCTCATGATTAATATTATATTTAACTCTAACAGCAACAGACCCCGTAATTCTATAATAAAAGATTCAAAGTTTGAAACTATTAAACCCAGATCCAAAGCAAATAACAGCATCATTAAAAATAGAATTTCTGTCAGTATAATTTTTATTGCTAATCTGTATATGCTTTTACTTCTTACAAGAATTTCTACCCTGGTAAAAGCAGTATGTATTATGTAATGCCCAAAAAAGCATAAAATAATAACACTATAATAAATAGGAGCTGTACTAAAAACAGCTAAGTAAGATTCAGAAAAATTATTTTTAGTACTGTAAGCCCAAGCAATTCCAATACAAAACATTAAAGCAAAACTAATCCATAAAGTTGTATTTTTTATAAGTAATCTCATAATAAATATCTCCTTTTAGATAGAGAATATTGGATACTTATAATACTTACTGCAAGCAAAAACAAATATAAAATAACAACATGTATCATAGAATAAACAGACATTACTTGCATTTGTTTAATAATTGATAATGACCCAATATTAAGGACTGTACAAATAATTTCCATAAAGATAATAAAGATGATGCTTTGCGCAAATAATATAATTTTATTTTTGATAAAAAAAGAAATCGAATAACACAATAAAGAAATTAAGCCACATAATACGGAAACATGGGTAATACATAGAACAGTAAACAACGCGGGATTTTGCAAACGTATAGAATCTAAAAAGAATCCCGGAATACTCTTCAATAAAAATGGTAAGCTCGCTTGCTGATCCCCGAAGTTTCCACTCCCAAAAATATATCGTAAAACCAGATAGTTTACCATTAATGATAAAAATACCAATAAAAAACTAACAAAGAAAGTTATAAACATTTGACTATAAACATTCTTTTTGTAATTTAGTCTTGGACAAAGAAAAACTGAGATATTATTGTGCTTTTCAACCCAAAAAGAATCACTAAAGATGGTTGATACCAAAATGGGAAAGGCTAAAATAACAAGAGAATTTAATAGTATATCGTTATTGTATAGAATATATAAATATTCTGCTGTCTTTGTATTCTCAATTATATTGTTAGAGTTATAAGTCAGTTGTAAATTTCTTTGAATTACCAAATAAATTTGAATTCCCGAAATTAAAAATAATATAATAGTACTTAGATATAACTCTTTACGTTTAAATAAGACCTGTAAATTATATTTCAACTCTTTCAACTTTCTCCCTCATCTCTTCGCTACATTTTAATAAAGCTTCTCCATTAAAATTATGACAATATCTTTCTTTTTTTGCAAGCGTTTACAAACAAATTAAAGAAAATTTAAAACAGATTAAAGAGATAATCGAATCCTTATTTCTTAAAATAATAATAAATAAAAAAGGCTTCTTTAAGTGCCTTATACACTAGCAAAGCCTCATTCTTATTTATATTTCCTCTTCTGCATCATCATTTAGATGCATTTTGATTGCTAATTCCTGAATGGCGACAACAACATCTACTGTCTGCACCTCAACACCGGGACGCACAGTAAAATGTGTATGGGTGAAATCAACGATCCCCTTAATACCCAAATCCATTAAGCGATTTACTGTTTCCTGTACGTTCTGAGAAATAGCTAAGATTGCAATTTTGCATCCTTTAGGGAAATTTCCTTCCAAATCATCAATATTATAAAGTTTAACTCCGAATCTTTCTCCCATTTTATTTGGATCTAAATCAAAGGCACATACGATTTGTCCCACGGTGTACTGCCAACGATTGTACTTTAAAATGGCACTTCCTAAATTTCCAACCCCTATTAAGATAATAGGTTCATGTAATCCTAATCCTAACACTTCGTTAAAGATATCAATCAAATGCTTGACATCATACCCTTTTCCTCGGCGCCCTAAATTCTCTGTTTTAGAGAGGTACGTAAAATCACGTCGGATTGTTGTATCTTGAATCCCCGTAGCTTCATAAAGTTCACTTGATAAAAAGACTTCTTTTCCTTCATGCTGCATTTTACGCAGTGCTTTTAGATAAATAGGATATCTTGACATGGTGGCTTTTGATATTTTCGGCATTTTTTTATCCATCAAATCATCCTTTCTTCCTTTATTTTACCTAAATTCTATAGTTCTTACAACACCAAACTTGGTCTTGCACTTAGCTTTAAGTCTGCAAAGCATTTTTGATCGTACATATAGCTTCCTGCCATGGCGATCATTGCCGCGTTATCCGTACAGCACCATAATGGCGGTAAGACAAGCTCAATCGGTTCTTTTTCAAATGCTGACGTCAAGTCTGCTCTTAGCTTAGAATTGGCACTGACACCACCGGCTACGATAACCTGTTTCACTTCATAGGCTTTTGCGGCACGCAATGTCTTGCTGACTAAGATGCCTAACGCTGCTTCTTGGAAAGAACATGACAAATCTTCCTTATTGACTTCTTCATGACGCTGATCCATTTTATGTACTAAATTAATCACCGCTGACTTTAGTCCGCTGTAAGAAAAATTATAAGTATCATCATCCAATGGACGAGGCAAAGGATAGATCGGTTTTCCGTTTTTAGCTAAGCGGTCAATTTCCGGTCCGCCGGGATAAGGCACATGGATCACTCTTCCCACTTTGTCATAGGCTTCACCGATCGCATCATCTAAGGTGGTTCCGATGATTTCAAATTGAAGATGCTCACGCATATAGACAAGCTCAGTATGTCCGCCGGAAACAACAAGTGCCATCAATGGAAATTTCAGTTCACTGACTAACTGATTAGCATAGATATGCCCGGCAATATGATGTACCCCAATCAAAGGTTTATCACAGGCATAGGCTAAAGTTTTAGCCGCCTGCATTCCGACATGCAAAGAACCGATCAGTCCCGGTCCGCGAGTCACGGCAACTGCATCAATCTGCTCCATTGTCATCTGTGCTTTAGCCAAAGCTTCTTTAATAACATAGGAAATATTTTCTACATGCATGCGGCTGGCTAATTCAGGCACAACTCCGCCATAAAGCTTATGGGTCGCAATTTGTGTCGATACGACATTAGCCAGTAATTCTTTTTTATCTTTTAAAATAGCGGCTGCGGTTTCATCACAGCTTGATTCAATAGCGAGTATAACAGCCATTATTGTTTCACCTCTTTCATCATCAAATGTGCATCCTCAATAGGATCTGTATAATAATTCTTTCTTACCGATACCTGTTTAAAGCCAAAAGATTCATATAGTGAGATAGCAGGAGTATTGCTGAAGCGAACTTCAAGCGTAAAGATCGGCGCATTATTTTTCACGCCATCCTCTAAGCAGTACGCAACAAGCTGTTTGGCATATCCGAGGCGCTGATAACGTTTTCCCACTGCTACATTAGTAATCTCTACATAAGGATTTTTGATCCAGTAGCCGATGTAGCCCACGATTTCATTATCCACGCTTAAAACGATGTAGGTCGCAAAAGGATTCTGCGTCAGTTCAAAGATAAAGTCTTCTTCTTTCCATGGGCTGCTGAACAGTTCTTTTTCCAGCTCTAGGATCAAAGGCAAGTCCTCGATCTGCATCTTTCTTAGCATTGTTTCTTTGCCTCCACCCCTTTGATATAAGTAGGAACTAAACGATCACTTTCTTTTATATACGGTGCTTTTCTGCTTAATAAATAGAGATTGTCACATAATGGAATCTCATCGACTAATGCCACTACCGGAAAATCGGAATGCTCAGCCTTAAATGCTTCAAAAGCTTCTGCTTCCATTAACGTATCCTCCATTAACGGTTCACCGTTTTCATACATTCCGACATAGAGTTTATTGCCTCTGGCATCAATGATCGTAATAGCTTTTTGATCTCCCGCAAGCATCGCTAAAGATGAAATAGCCTTTAAACGAATCGGCATCACACTGCTTAATGTTTTAGCAATCGTCATCGCAATGCGAACTCCTGTATATGATCCCGGTCCTAAAGAAACAACCATTTCATCAATGTCTTTCATTTGCCAGTGCTGTCCGTCCATCAAATCCTTTAATACCGGAATGGCAAGCTCCGACTGCTGTTTCAACGCTTCCAGCTGACGGCAGGCTCTTAGCAGTCCATCTTCATATAATGCGATCGCTAAATAATGATTTGATGTATCCATTACGATTGTTCTCATGCCAATACCTCCTTGCATAATACTTCATAAGCAAATCCATGTGGGACAAACTCAATAGTTCGTGTTTGTTCATCTACATATTGAAGATTAATCTCCAAATATTCCTCCGGTATATCTTCCTGCATATACATCGGCCATTCAATAACACTGAGTGCTTCACTGTCGATATATTCTCCAAATCCCAAATCTTCATAGCCGTCTTCTAAGCGGTATGCATCAAAATGATACAATGGCAGGCGTCCGCTATGATACTCCTTTAATATCGTAAAAGTAGGAGAATTGACAATTTCTTTTACCCCTAAGCCTTCGGCAATACCCTTTGTCAACGTCGTTTTCCCAGCTCCTAAATCTCCTGTTAATAGAATGACTGTATGCTTCTTGATTGCCTGTCCTAGTTTTATTGCGATACTGTTTGTTTCTTCTACACTGTTTACCGTTACTTTATACATATTATCACCCACCTCATTTTAACAAGTTTTATAAAAGAAAAAAAGTAGAATACCACTACTTTTCCTTCCGTTTAAATTCCTGATACACATGATACCAATGTTCACTAAATCCATGCTTGAAAGGCCCACTGGATGTTTTTGCCATCTCGATCAGCTCTTCTAACTGTGACCTCAAAATAATATCTAATTCATCAGGATAATGCATTTTGCGCTGATGCTGACGGTACTCCTCTTCATCAAGCACTTTGTATTTACAATCAGGAAAAACTTTTAAATCCAGATCATAGTCAATATATTTTATTGCCTCTCCATCCCAAAGACTGGGACTAGCTAAGTTACAATAGAAATATACTCCATTATTCCTTATCATACAAATTACATTATACCATTCATGGTTAGGAAAATAACAGATTGCCGGTTCCCTCGTACACCAGACTCTACCATCCGCTTCTGTCACCAATGTCTTAACATTGATCACAATCGTATGATCCTCATTTGCATCAAGAACTAAACCTTTAGACCAACTGCGATGAATCTTCCCATCATGTTTATAACTATGGATAAGGACTTCATCGCCTAACTTAGGTTTATTCATGACCTGCCTTCTTTCTATAACGTAAATATTATACACAATTTACAGATAAATAGATAGTCTCAATTTTATTTATCGAAGTTGGTCTTTAAAAAACAAAAAAATGGTCCCGGATATACAGTTTCATCAAGGTGTTATTCCACCATTTGCCGATAGTCGGAACTTTCCTTTTCTTTTTATATTCTTTATTTTCTGCATATCTTCTTCCATTTTTTGTTTTAAATTCGTGTAATAACTCGAATACACGCTTATTTTAACAAAGGCAAAATGAAAAAACTGTCGAAACAACGTAACAATTCAAAGATTTTTGATAAATTTACTACGTTTTTAGTATTCCTTAGGTTATTTACTCTTATCCCGTTTTCTGCCTTCGTGCTTTTTTAGTTTTCCTCCCCATGATTCCCAACTAAAAAAGACTTTATTATTTGGTTTGTCCCTCTCACCTCCACGTTACCATTCTAACAGAACTTTATGTTTCGATAAATAGTTAAGTGTGTCTACACATTTCTTGCATATTTGAGCTTTTATTTAAATATCTTGTCGGATTATGTCTAAATAATTTTGTGGATACGCAAAAAAAGCAGCTTTATAAAAAAGTTGCTTTTTCAACTAATTTAGGGAAACTCACTTTGAATTTCACATTTAAACTCCGTTTGATCCACTGTTTATTGCGTAATTCCCCTAAATTTCATTACTTATTTCCATTACTCAACCATTATAGCAAATCTCACTATGAATGATAGTCAGGTGTGTGTATACACACTACAGCTTGACAACCTTCTTTAATTTTGGTAATAAAACCATCACAAGAACAAAGCAAACTACTAAAGTTGCTAAATTATAAGGTAAATTATAGATAAAGGAATACCAATATTTACTCATTCCTGCCGGTGTATTCTGATAAAAAAGGAAAACTCCGGAAAAATAATGGGATAAAAACTTTAAAATCATCGCAAAACCTATTCCAATGGGAACCTCCCAGCCATTTTTTAAACGGATATTTTTAATCAGTGCCGCTAAGCCACATACTCCAAAAGGAATTAAATAGTCTAATGCAACAGACCACCATCCCCAAAAAGTAGCAATCCCCACTGCAAATAAAATGATGGAAGACCCTACCCCTACAATGATGCCGCCTTTAACACCTAAAAGGTAAGACGCTAAAAAGATGGCGATCAAGGAAAATGAAATATTGCCGCCAAACGGCATGCCGGGCAGTGCCCGATTGACAAATTCCATTGCGACTTCTAAGGCGATGAACATTGCGATATAGCTCATCCATAATACTTTTTTGTTTTTCATACTTTCTCTCCTATCTTTATATAATGCCACCGCCAAATAAAAAAGCTTTCCAAAGCGGAAAGCCAATAGTTCCTATTTAGCTCTCTCTACGCTGGTATTATCCAGTATCAGATTCAAAGGGTTGAACATTGGTTCTCTCAGCAGATGCACCCCTGGCAGATATTATGATAGAACCATTCCCCCTAAATAGCAAGTATTTTTTATAGGAAGCTTGTTAAATAATTAACACATTTTAGTATGGTCTTTTCTTATAAATAGGCATATAATAGAATTGATTTTAAAAAAAGGGGTGTATTTATGGCAAAAATTATTTCTGTTAATGCAGGAAGTTCATCATTAAAATTCCGTTTATTTGAAATGGATGACGAAACTCCGATCACTTCCGGAGTTATCGAAAGAATCGGATTTGACGATGCGATCTTTACAATCAAATACAACGGTGAAAAAGACGTAAAAACATTACCAATCAAAGATCATAAAGTAGCAGTGCATTTGTTGCTGGAAGCTTTGATTGATAAAAAAATTGTTAATTCTTTAGACGAAATCAAGGGTGTTGGTCACCGTGTGGTTCATGGTGGAGAATATTTCAGTTCTTCAGCTATCTTTGATCAAGATACAGCAGATAAGATCGATGCGATCAGAGCGTTGGCACCTTTACATAACCCAGCTCATTTAACTGGTTATTATGCATTTAAAGAAGCCATTCCTACTGCTGGAGCGGTTGCGGTATTTGATACAGCATTCCATCAGACAATGGAACCAAGTTCATATATCTATCCAATCCCATATAAATATTACACTGAAAATAAAGTAAGAAAATACGGGGCACATGGAACTAGCCACTTCTATGTATCACAAAAAGTTATTGAAAAATTAGGGAATCCTGAGCATTCAAAGATCATTGTTTGTCACTTAGGTGCCGGTGGAAGCTTAAGTGCTGTTAAAGATGGAAAATCAATCAATACTTCAATGGGATTAACTCCATTAGCAGGTATCATGATGGGAACTCGTTCTGGTGATGTTGATCCTTCTATTATTTCTTATATTTGCGAACAAACAAATATTTCTGTAGAAGAAATGATTGATATCTTAAATAAACAATCTGGTCTGTTAGGTGTTTCTGGTGTTTCAAGTGACTTCAGAGATGTTGAAAAGGCAATGAAGGAAGGAAACGAAAGAGCGAAATTAGCAAGACAGATTTTCGTAAGACGTGTTGCTGATTATATCGGACGCTACTTTGTTCAAATGGGCGGATGTGATGCGATCGCCTTTACAGCCGGAATCGGTGAAAACTCATTCAGCGGTCGTCATGATATCTTAGAAGCTATCAAAGAAGCTTTAGGAATTCAGATCAATGAAGACATCAACCATGAAGCAATCGGTGAAGAAGCCTTAATCAGTACACCTGAATCAAAGATCAAAGTCTTTGTTATCCCTACTGATGAAGAATTAGTCATTGCTAGAGATACTAAACGTTTATTAAACTTATAATAAAAAGAGCCTCGGCTCTTTTTTTATTTCAGTAAATTGTTTTCAACAAATTCTTTAATCACTTCTCGATCAGTAAAAACAGGACAAAACGGTTTTCTTAAATCTAATCGCTGCATATCGATAGAACGTATATCACTCAGCTGTATTCTGCTTTTTAATCTTTTCCCATAATATTCAATTTCTATATCCATCTCAAACTGAGGATGGCACGGTTTAGAATCTTTTTTTATAGATGTACTCGGAATGACTAATGCTTTATATCCCAGATCTTTTAGTACATAACACCAATGACCATCCATCAGTTCTTTGGGGAATCCACGCCCAATATTGAAATATGCCATTTGATGTTCCTTAGGTCGATCATGCAAACGATAATAAGTGCTTGCACTTTCACCGGAACCTTTAGGGACAAGATTGCAGTAGAAATATTCTAACTGATTGGTTAAATGCAGCAGAGAACAGCAATATTTTTCAACATCATACATACCTGTTTCTTTAATATGAGATAGGGATTTACTGATTTCAAATAAATCTTCATTCATACCCATAAAATTATCCTCCTAATTCACTATTCACATTTTTTCTTTTAATTACTACACTTTCAGTATTCACTCTTTTTTTGATTTCATTCATATCTTTCCAAAAGTAAATCATCAAGAATTCTTCAAAAAACGATTCAATCCTTAACATTCTTTCTATATTAGTGAATAATTCCTGCTATAAAATGACTTTAAAAATTTATTTTTATAAGAAACAGTGTTATAATGTTGTACAGGAGGGCAAAGTTATGACAAAAGTAGATTTAAGTGGTTATGCAAAAAAATTTGAGGATGATGTGACATCTTTCAATGACTATGAAGCGACAGATTATGTACGCTCATTAAAAAACGAGGGGTTGCTTGATGAAGCGATTGAAGTTGGCAGTACTTTCCGTTCAATGTGCCCAAACTTAAAAGGATATATCAACCAATATGGATATGCCTTATACAATAAACATATCAATATCCCGGTAAATAAAATTTCTGAAAATGAATTTCTATTCTTCAGTTTTGCCAATGATATTTTGGGAATGTGCAAACAGGAGAAGTACTCTCCATATGAAGTCACTGTCAATCGTATGATCAAGTACATCACTTCACAAAATCCAATCAATTATGACAAGTATCTTGAAACATTAAAATTATTGGATCCAAAGCTGTTATCTGATCAGCCGTTACTAATCAAAGAAAGAAATCAAGAAGGTGAATCACCATTGGAAAGATGGTATCGCCAGATGGTCAAAGTACATTATGATATGCAAAATTACAAGGACTGCATTACTTATGCAAACAATGCATTAGCGATGATCCATAATTTCCATTATCGTAATCTACAATGGATTAAATATTATCGTGCATGCAGTCAAGTAGCTTTAGGCAACTATGAAGAAGGTCAGCGTGATTTTTTAGCCTTACAGGGACAGATTAGAGATATCAACTTCTATGAAGTACTGTATACTACGTATTCTTCATTGAATGATGATAAGAAAGCCAATACATTCCTGCTTTATGATCTTTATCAAAGCGGATATGATGTCACTAAAACCGATTTATTTAACAACCTGTTAAAGGCATGTCAGAAAGCGGAATATACAGCTTTAGCTGATCTTGTTTCATTATTCTTGAAGAAGGTTGAAAAAGAAGCCGGAAAAATCACAGAAATTGAAAATGATCCCTATGCTAATGAAGACAGCGGAATCATTTATGATCGTTTGATGGAAGAACTGACAGCTCATTTAGATAAGCTGGTTGAACGTGTTCAAGGCAAAGTCATCTATTACAACAAAGAAAAACAATTCGGTAACATCAAGACACCTCAGGATGATACAATCTTCTTTAGACAGGCAGATTATATTTATGATGAAGAAGTGCAAAAATATGATGTTGTTGAATATACTGTCATACCGGCATATGATCGTAAAAAAGATGAACAGACAAGCCGTGCAGTGTTACTAACACTTGAATATTCAGACTAAAAAAAGGGAGCAATCCCCTTTTTTTATTTATAGTATTTATTTTTTATTAAAAAATCCTTGATCTTACTTACCGAATAATCGCTAATGACATGTTCAATCAGACAAGCATCTTCACTCGCCTGCTCTTCTTCTATTTCCAACACCTTTTCAAACAACAGCTGAATGACATGGTGCTTTTCACATATAAATTTAGCTTTTTCTTCACCCGCAGGAGTAAGTAGGATATCATGATATTTTTCATTAATAACAAGACCATATTCAGCTAATACGTTCATCGCATTATTGACACTTGCCTTGCTTACATTTTTCTTTTTGGCAATATCACTGACTCTGGCTTTTTTGCCGTTTTGCTGGAATTCATAAATAATTTCCAAATAATTTTCCATTGCGATTGTAATTCCGCTCATAATATCACTCCTTGTGCTTAGAATACCATATTTTTAAACGTTCTACAAGTTTCACTCTTTTTTTATTTATGGCATAGTCTATAGAGAACGGAGGAAAATATGGGACAACTACTTGCTTTACCTGCTTTACTGATAGTATTTCTATGCTCACTATTTAACTGGTTTTCTACTTTTCTTGGCTCAACCCTTGTTTATTTAGTAAATGACCATAATCATAAGCTAAATGAGATTGCTTTGGGTAGTTCATCTGGGATCATGATTGCCGCTACTTTCTTTTCTTTATTAATGCCTGCAATCGATCTGCTGGAAGGACAGCCAAAATATTTTCTAGGTTTTTTACCGGTTGCTTTTATGGTCGGGGCGATCTTTGTCGGTTTGATGGATCGTTATTTACCGCATGAACATCTTTTGACCCACGAAATGGAAGGAAGATCATCACATTTTTCCAGAGCCAAACTGCTGATGCTGGCGATGACACTGCACAATATTCCTGAAGGACTTGCAGTTGGCGTTGCTTTTGCAAATCCAAATCCGGAAGCACGCATTGCCGCATTGATCTTATCGATTGGAATTGGAATTCAAAACTTTCCAGAAGGCTTAGCTATTTCTTTACCGATGCATCAGGCCGGTACATCTAAATTTAAAGCCATGATGTATGGACAATATTCCGCAATGGTGGAAGTACCCGCAGCCCTGCTTGGCTATTTAGCCGCTACTGTTTTCAATTCAATTCTTCCTTATGCCTTGGCTTTTGCCGGTGGGGCTATGCTGTTTGTCGTCGTTGAGGAACTAATTCCCGAAAGTAAAAAGAATGATGCAACGATTTTAGGTTCTTTAACCTGCATGGTTGGATTTATTATCATGATGGCTCTCGATATTCTATTAGGATAAAACCAATGAAAAGAACTGGCTTTTTAAACATAAAGTCAGTTCTTTTATACAAATGATCTCACAATAGTAAAATTGTTATCCAAATCTTTTATTAATTTTACTTACTCAATAAACGTTTATAGGTAAAATCAATGAAAAAGGCACCAAGCGGAGCTGTAATTAAAATAGCTAAAACCGCCACAGTTAATACGATATTCCCACAAGCTAATCCCATCGCTAAAGGAACACCCCCAATAGCCGCTTGTACTGTTGCTTTGGGTGTATAAGCTATCATACAAAACAATCGTTCTTTTTTATCCAGTTTTGTTTTTACTAGACAAACCCAGACTCCTAACATTCTAAAAGCAAGGACACCAAAGATTAGAATAATTGCCATTACTCCGGCTGACAAGGCATAGTTGAGATCGACTGTTGCGCCTACTAAAACAAACAGGATGATTTCCGATGCAACCCACAGTTTGTTGAACTTAGTGGATAAACGCACAGCGACATTTTCACGTTTTCTTTGCATTATAATTCCCATACTCATGATTGAAATCAGTGCAGAAAAAGGAATAATAGTTGAAAACTGATCCTCTAAGCTCACTAATATGAAGGCAATACATAATAGGATAATGACTTTCGCCGTATCACGGATATGCACATTTTCAAAATATTTAGCCAAAATCCCACCAATCACACTCCCAATCAGTACTCCCAAAATAATTGAAATCGGAATGTTAATAAAGCTTTGCACGGATACAGCATTTCCCTGAGCAAGACCGGTAAATGCAGAAAACATCACAATGACAAAGACATCATCAACTGAAGCTCCCGCTAATATAAGCTGGGGAATACTGTTTTTAGCTCCATACCCCTCTTCCATCAGCTTCAGCATCTTAGGTACGATCACAGCAGGAGAAACTGCTCCGACAACGGCACCCATGATCGCAGCATCTAATAAAGATATTCCCAGCAATTTAGGCGCAAGAAGAACCATTCCTAAAATTTCAAAACAAGCAGGTATAAAACACATTAATACAGCTGGTCTGCCTACTTTTTTAAGATCATCTAAATCTAAAGACAAACCGGCTCTCATTAAAATAATGATCAACGCAATTCGCCTTAAATCAGATGATATATTCAATATAGAACTGTCAATCAAATTCAAAAGATTGGGTCCTAATAAAATCCCGGTAATAATCATTCCGGTCAAACTAGGCAATTTAATCTTCTTGCAGAACCACCCCATAAACATTCCTAGCATTAAAATATAAGCAATACTTAACAACATACAGTCTCCTCCTTTGGCATAAAAAAAGCTAATGCCCCTACATTATGAAATGTAGAAGTCATTAGCTCGTAAGCAGTTTTAGTTTCATCACTAAGGGAGAACTTCATTCCCTGCAAAAAGTATAAAGTTTTATCAGCGATTTGTCAACAATAAACCATTAAGTTTTTTATACTATATTCATCTGATTATAAATACCCATATCCATGCAGTAATGGTCAGCTCATTTTAAGATTTTTAATGACATTTTCCTGGGAAATATGATAAATTTCTCCTGTCTCCAACAAAGTTTAAAATAGTTTATATAATAATCAAACAAAATATAAACTTTGAGTAGCGGATGATTATAAAGCAGACAAGATGTCCATTAGTTCTTTTAAATCCTTGGCAATATAATCGGCTTGATATTCCTTCATTTCCGCTTCATTGCCATAGCCATATAAAACGCCGATCGCTTTCAATTGGTTTTGATGTGCCCCGACAATATCATGCTGTCGATCTCCAACCATAATGGCAGTGTTTGGATTTGAAATCTTTAACTGATTTAAAGCGTAAGCAATAACATCTCCTTTTTTAGAACGGCTGCTGTCCATTGTTGCTCCGCAAATTTCTGTGAAATAATGAGAAAGGTGGAAATGATCCAATATTTTTTTCGCAAATTCTTCCGGCTTGCTTGTTGCTACAGCTAATATGTATCCTTCGTCTTTTAGTGCGGCTAATAAATTTTCCATGCCGTCATAGACCTCATTTTCATACATACCCTTATCACTGAAATATTCACGATAATAGACAATCGCTTCTTGTGCTTTTTCCTGGTCAAAGCCGTAATATTCCATAAAGCTATCGACTAACGGCGGTCCTATAAAGCGCAGTAAATTTTGATAATCTTCATCAATTCCATAATGTTTTAATGCATAGCTTACTGCGTTGGTAATTCCTAATGCAGGATCTGTCAATGTTCCATCTAAATCAAATAAAATTGTATTCATCTATATACCTCCGTTCTTTTCGTCATATTCTATCATGGTTTATAAAAAAAAGAAATGCTTATTTGTCTTCTCTCAACAAATAGGCATTTCCATCTTGATCATAGAAAGTAAACATTTTACCGTAAGGCATATCGATCACCGGATCCACTTTTACACCGCGATCACTCAACATTTGGAACGTAAACATGACATCCGGACTTGAAAGTAAAATCGAAGGATGTTCTAGGCTGGTATTGGGATTTTGCTTTTTCATCATATCCTTATTATATAGAACAAAGCTTGTTTCAGCATCCTTTGGACAAACTTCCAGCCAATAATGGTTTTCTCCCATTGGCTGTTTCATCTTTACTTTAAAATCAAGTTTTTCTACCCAGAAACGTTCAGCTTCCTCTTGATCCTTTACATATAGGGTAATTTTTGAAATGGTTTTAATCATTTTATCATCTCCTCTTTTAGCGTGGCTGTTTTCTTTTTATTTAAACATAAGATATGCTATAATGGGGAAAATAATAAAGAGGACTTAACATGAAGCTACAAAATCAATTCACAATAAACATTATAGGTGACAGCATTGCAGCTGGTCAGGGCTGTTCTGCTTTTTATCAAACAAATGAAATGATCTTAGAGCTTGATGATAAAATCTGGTATCGCAGTAAATCCCAAAACAGCTGGTCTGCCCTGCTTGAACAGGAGTTAAGATCCGGCTATCCTGATTTGAATCTGATTAACAATGGCTGCTGCGGAGCGGATTCTACTCAAATTTTAAAAGGACTTGATCAGCTTTATCATCAGGAAAATTTAGTTTTATTGCTGGTAGGAGCAAATAACCGTAAAATCCCAAACGGGATGGAACAGCTTCGTTTGGATTTAGTCTCAATGATTCATCATTTAAAAAAACATGGCAGTCAGGTCGTTTTAATGACACCGCCGCCATCAACTATCGATAATGAAAATTATCCTAATCGTCTTTATCATTTAGACAAAGTCACCAAAATTATTCGTGATACTGCGTTTCATTTTGATTTATTATGTGTTGATCTCTATGCGCTGATTCATCAATACAGTAAGCTGCATTCGCTGACGATCGAAGAATTAATGGAAGAATCGGGATGTTTAAGTGATGGCTTGCACCCAACTAATAAAGTACAGGCATTGATGGCTGACTATACAAAAAAACGGATCTTTTGATCCGTTTTAAGCTTTAAACTGCATATTATACAATTTTGCGTATTCACCGTCTTTAGCAAGCAGTGTTTCATGATCGCCTTGTTCAGCAATTCCATCTTCTGTCAGTACAATAATACGTTTAGCGTTTTTAATGGTTGATAAACGATGTGCAATAACAAACGTTGTACGATTCTGAGCCAGTTTTTCCAACGATTCCTGTACCACTCTTTCACTTTCATTATCTAAAGCACTGGTTGCTTCATCAAAGATTAAGATTGGCGGATTCTTTAAGAAAACACGGGCAATCGATAAACGCTGTTTCTGTCCGCCCGATAATTTTACCCCACGCTGACCGCAGTCGGTATTATAGCCTTCCGGCAATTCCATGATGAAATCATGGGCATTTGCATTTTTAGCGGCTTCTATGATTTCTTCATCTGTTGCTTCCGGCTTCCCATAGCGGATATTATCCATGATCGTTCCGGCAAACAAATAAACATCCTGCTGAACGATTCCGATATTCTGTCTCAGCGATTTTAAGGTTACATCTTTAATATTCTGATGATCAATTAAAATCTGTCCTTCGCTTACCTCATAGAAACGTGGAATCAAGCTGCAAATCGTCGTTTTCCCGGCACCCGAAGAACCTACTAAAGCGATATATTCACCACTTTCAACATGCAGATCAATATCTTTAAGAACATAATCCAGTCCTTCTTTATATTTGAATCCGACATGTTCAAAAGTGACTTCACCACTGACTTGCTTCAGTTCAACGGCATTAGGCTGATCCTGAATATCCGGTTCGATTTCCAGCATTTCCAAAAAACGATTGAATCCTGTAATTCCTTCTGCAAATTGTTCAGTAAAGTTAATCAGCTTTTTAACCGGATCAATTAAGTTATTGATATATAGAATAAAAGCAATTAAATCCGGTGTAGACATCTGTTGTTTCCCAATTAAAACAGATCCTACGATGATGACTGTGACCGTGATCATGCTGATGAAGGCACTTAATCCCGAATGGTACCCTCCCATATACTTATAGCTGTTTTTCTTACTTAGAACATACTGGTTATTGTTGTAAGCAAATTTTTCTTTTTCCTTTTCCTCGTTCGCAAAAGACTGCACCACACGAATCCCGGAAAGATTATCTTCAATACGGGCATTGATATCCCCAATCTTACGTTTGTTGTTGGTAAATGCCTGATTCATCTTCTTATTGAAATAAGAAGCAAAGATAACCATAATCGGTAAGAAAGCAAAAACAATCAGTGTTAATTGAACATCAATGGTCATCAAAATAATGAATGCCCCGATAAACTTAATCAGTGAAATCAGTAAATCTTCCGGTCCATGATGATACAGTTCAGTCAATGAAAATAAGTCATTGGTTAAACGTGACATTAATTGTCCGGTTTTTTGATCATCATAGAAGCTAAATGACAGTTTCTGATAATGAGCAAACAATTCTGAACGCAGATCACGTTCCATTTTAGCTCCCATGACATGTCCCTGATACGCAATAAAATAGTTGCAAATATATTCTACCACAACTAAAACGATCATAAAGATCCCCAGTTTATAGATCGCATTGAATTCGATTGGCTCTGTCTGCAAGATCGTCCCGGTAATATAGCGTGTTACCATCGGGAATACCAAGGTCACTCCTGCCGCAATACTGGCACATATCATATCGGCTATAAATAAAGCTTTATACGGTCGATAATAAGAGATAAATTTCTTAAATTTCTTCACATTTTTCCCTCCCCTGTTTACTCGATACATTTTACAGGATTTTAAGGCAAATATCAACATAACCTCACAAAATATTTAGGTACCTCTCACATATAATGAATAAAGGAGGTGCCCTATGTTTATTTTATCTATTTTATCCGGATTAGCATTATTCTTATTCAGTATTACTCAGATTTCATCACTCTTAAAAAGCTGTGTGACGGATTCTGTCAAATTAAAGATTTCCAAATATGCCGATAATCCTTTTTTATCATTGTTAGCAGGGACTATTTTAACGGGAACAATTCAATCCAGCTCCGGGACGACCGCAATCATTATCTCACTGATTCGTGCGGACATCGTCACCTTTAAACAAAGTATCGGCTTTATTATGGGAGCCAATTTGGGAACCACGGTGACTGCATTTATTACCGGTATTGAGATTAAAGGCTTAGCACCGTTATGTTTAATTTTAGGCATTGTTTTCTATATGGTCAAAAAAGACTCCAAGCTTGCGCTGGGAATCTTCTATTTCGGTCTTTTGTTTTTTGGTATCACCTTGATGGAAAGCGAGCTTGTTAAAATTCTTGAATTTCCTCAGATTCAGGGACTGATTCTATTGATGTCTCAGCATAAATTATTCTCGTTTATTTTCGGTATCCTGCTGACTACCTGTATCCAGTCTTCAAGTGCCTTTGTTGCATTGATCCAGCAATTATGCTTTTTGAATATCATCAATCTTCCGATTGCCTTATTTATGATTACAGGAAGTAACGTCGGAACAACCATTACCGCTTATATTGCCAGTCTTGGCGGCAGTAAGGAAAGTAAAATGGCAGCGATGTATCACTTTCTATTCAATTTAATCGGTGCTGTTGTCTTTATTATTTTCTATATTCCTATCTATAATTACATCTTGACCTTTGTTGTACCTATTAAAATGCAGCTGGCTATTTTTCATGCTTTATTCAATCTCGTTTCGATCATTGCCATTATGCCATTTAATAATATGATTTCCAAATGTATCGAAAAGATGTTTCACTATTCTTCTTTTTCATAAAGCAAATGTGCTTGTCGCAAATGCTTTTCAATGCGTTCAATCGTCTCAGTATCTTTTATGCGAATCGTATGAAGGTGAACTCCATTAGACAGATTGGAAAGAAGCGGTGCTTCCTGAGCTTGACAGCTTTCGATAAATTCACGTACATCATGGCGTGTCATTAAATGAAGATTGCCACGTAATTCACCATATAACGGATGTTCAATAATAACATCCACGACTTCTCCGCCCTCATCCACAATAATATTTAATTCTTCTTCCATCTCATCACGTGTATGTATACAGGCAATTTGAGCAGTCATGCCTGTTTCTTTAGCTTCTTCTAATAAATAGCCGCGAGGGGTTGCGAAAATCTTTTCCCCGCTTGCTCTCAGTAAAGCAATATCTCCGACAATCAACTGACGGCTGACACCCAGCATTTTTCCTAATTTTCCGGCACTTAAAGGAGTTTTTGTCTCTCTAATCAATTCTAAAACTTTTGCCTGACGCAATTCTTTTTCCATATCTTCACCCCTTACTCCCCATTATAGCAAGGTTTTAAATTAATTAAAATAGATATTTTTTGTAAGAAAGCGAAATATTATAAAAATATTTAGATAATAGGAATAAACTATTGAAAATACTAATAAAAAAGCGTATTATTACTTATAATCATTAAAAAAGGGGATTATATATGGATATCAAGATAACACGAAGTACACATTTAAAAGAAAAACCGGATCAAAATCATCTTGGTTTTGGAAATTATTTTACCGATCACATGCTGACGATTGATTATGATGAAGGGCAAGGATGGCATGATGCCAGAATTACACCTTATGAGCCGATTGCCATGGATCCTGCCGCTATGGTGTTGCATTATGCACAGGAAACCTTTGAGGGATTAAAAGCTTATCGTAATCCAAATGGGGATGTCATGTTGTTTAGACCGGAAATGAATGCACGAAGAATGATTAATTCTAATGCTCGTTTATGTATGCCGGCTTTACCTGAAGAAATGTTTATTGAAGCCGTCGAAGCGATCGTTAAATATGAACAGGATTGGATTCCAACAGCACCGGATACATCACTTTACATTCGTCCATTCATGTATGCCGCTCAGCCAAGTGTCGGAGTCCATCCGGCAAACAGCTATAAGTTTATCATTATCCTTTCACCGGTAGGAGCTTATTATCCAGAGGGTGTTAATCCGATTAAGATTTGGGTAGAAGATGAATATGTTCGTGCTGTTAAAGGCGGAACCGGATTTACAAAATGTGGAGGCAACTATGCTGCCAGCGTTGCAGCACAGGTTAAAGCAGAACAAAAAGGCTATACACAAGTATTATGGCTGGATGGCGTTCATCGTAAATATGTAGAAGAAGTAGGAACGATGAATATCATGTTTTATATCGGTGATGAGATTATCACTGCCCCAATCGATGGTTCTGTACTTCCTGGTGTAACACGTGATTCCATGCTGAGACTGCTTAAGGACTGGGGATATAAAGTCTCTGAAAGAGAATTAAGCATCGATGATTTAATGGAAGCCGGACACAACGGTACTTTAAAGGAAGTATTTGGAACAGGAACCGCAGCGGTTATTTCCCCTGTTGGAGAATTGAATTATAAAGGGGATATTGTCACAATCAATGATTTCAAAACCGGACCGTTGACACAGCGTTTATATGATACATTAACCGGTATTCAATGGGGAAAAATAGAAGATCCATATCAGTGGACAAGAATTATAAAGTAAAAGAGACGCTTTGAGCGCCTCTTTTTATATACTTATGTTAGCAAATACAATGTAACATATATTTTTATTATTTTGTCATTTTTTCTAAACTAGAAAGCTACATCATCAGTGAAGAAAGCTGATAAACCACGAGTGAAACAACGTAAGCTGTTCCGGTTTGAAACAAGGCACAGTACAGGGCTTCCTTTAGTGATCCCAGTTCTTTTTTAGTTGCGGCAAAAGCTGCTACACAAGGCATATAGAGTACCGTAAACACTAAAAAGGCAAAGGCACTTTGAGGGGTAAAGATCGTTTGCAGCATCTGACTTAGCATCATGGAATTATCACTGCCAAGAAGAACCGTCAGTGTAGATACAACTGATTCTTTAGCTGTAATTCCGGTAATCAGAGCTGTAGAAGCACGCCAGTCATCAAATCCCATTGGTTTAAAGATTGGGGCAACAAAGTTTCCAATAGACGCTAAAATACTGTTTGAACTATCAGCGACTAAAGTTAGGTTCCATGAAAAAGACTGTAGGAACCAAATAACCATTGAAGCAATAAAAATAATCGTGAAGGCTTTCTTGATAAAGTCTTTTGCTTTTTCCCACATATGCATCAAAACACTCTTGTAAGAAGGAATGCGATAAGCCGGTAATTCCAATACAAAGGGAACCGGTTCTCCTTTTAATACGGTGCTTTTTAATAGTAATCCGGATAAAATCGCAACAAAGATTCCAATACAGTAAATCGTAATCATGACTAAAGCCGCTTTCTCTGAAAAGAATGCCGCAGTAATCATTCCGTAAATCGGAAGCTTAGCACTGCATGACAGAAAGGGTGTCAGCACTATGGTCATTTTACGGTCACGTTCAGAGGATAAGGTACGCGTTGCCATGATCGCAGGCACACTGCAGCCAAAGCCGATCAGCATCGGTACGAATGAACGTCCGGATAACCCCAGTTTTCTTAAAAACTTATCCATTACAAAGGCAATACGCGCCATATAACCACTATCTTCTAATAAGGATAAGAAGAAGAACAGGACAACAATAATCGGCATGAAAGATAAGACACTTCCTACCCCACTGCAAATACCGTCAATGATTAAAGATTGAAGCAGATCGTTCACCTGCCAGGTCTGCAGTAAGCCTGAAAGCATCTGATTAAATTGATCAATGCCTCCCTCTAACAATTCCTGAAGAGGTCCGCCAATAACACTGAACGTTAAATAAAAGATCAGGAACATAATTCCAATAAAGATCGGTATCGCTAAATATTTATTCGTCAACAATTTATCAATCTTTTCAGAGCGAATCTGTTCATTCGTTTCGCCTTCCTTAAACACACACTGCTGACAGACTTTCTCAATATAATTATAGCGCATATCCACAACTGCCGCTTCACGATCGGTCTGCAGATTTTTTTCCATTTCCTCCACAATATGATGAATGATGTGACATTCTTCATCTGTTAAGCCCAATTCTTGTTCTAAACGATCATTTCCTTCAATTAAGCGTGTCACAACATAGCGATTTGGCAAACGCAGACGATCGGTATGATCCTCAATTAAGTGACGAATCGCATGAATCGCACGATGAATCTCCCCGGAACAAAAATCAACATGATGAACCGGCGGACGGTTTTTGACCATAGCATTAACCTGATTCACCAGATCAATGATACCGTCTCCCTTGCTGGCTGAAATAGGATATACCGGTATCCCCAAAGCCTCTGATAATCCGGATACATCAATGCTGTTTCCGCTTCCCACTACCTCATCCATCATATTTAAAGCAATAACCATTGGAATATTCAATTCCATCATCTGTAAAGTCAGATATAAATTTCTTTCGATATTGGTTGCATCTATAATATCAATAATCAATTCCGGACGGTCTTTCAATAAAAAATCCGTTGTCACAATCTCTTCCGATGTATAAGGCGTTAACGAATAAATTCCCGGCAAATCTACGATTGTAATATCTTTATGCCGTTTCATTGTTCCCATTTTCTTTTCAACTGTTACTCCCGGAAAATTACCCACATGCTGATTTGATCCGGTCAGCTGGTTAAACAAAGTGGTTTTCCCACAATTTTGATTTCCTACTAAAGCAATCAAATGTTCCACTATTTTACCCCCTTCACCGTAATCTTAGCTGCATCTTCTTTTCTGATTGTCAATACATAGCTTCTTAAATAAACTTCGATAGGATCCCCCATCGGCGCTATTTTTCTTACCTTTATTAAAGTATTGGGCGTTAATCCCATTTCCAGCAATCTCTTTCTCAATAAACCTTCTCCCCCGACGGTTTCGACGGTAGCACTCATCCCCGGCTGTACTAAATCTAACGTCATAATTTCACCCCTTTGCCCTATTATAGCAAAAAAAGTTAAACGCTTCAAACTATTTTAGGCGCGTTTAACTAATATTTCAAATATATCTTCAATATGTGTGATCTGATATGTTGGAACTGCGGATCCTGTGAGTGGCTGTTTGGCTGTATTGATCCAGCAGCTGTCCAGTCCGGCATTGTTTGCACCTTGTATATCGGATGTCAGTGAATCTCCAATTAATAGAGTTGTTTCCGGATCAAAGGCTTCGATTCTTGAAAATACCTGATTAAAGTATTCCATGCTTGGCTTTTGTGCATGCAAATCCTCTGATACAAACACAGCTTGAAAATACTGCAATGTATCGGTTCCTTTTAAACGCTTAAACGCTGTTTTCGATACACCGTTAGTAACTGCAAATAAACGATACGTTGAAGATAAGGTTTCCAGTGTCTCTTTAGCGTGCGGAATCAGAAAATAGCCATCCGCCAAACCCTCCTGATAATCACTGGCAAAGCGGTCATAAGGATAGTCCAATCCTAACTGTTCAAATAGTCGTTTAAAGCGTCCAACTGTGACCTCATCCTTTGTTACATGTCCCAGCTCAAATTCTTTCCATAATTGATCATTGATCTGATGATAGCGTTTGAATAGTGACTCATCTGCCTCGATGCCAATCTTCCTGAATGTTTCAATGAAAGAGTGTTCCTCAGCTTTTTTAAAATCAAAAATTACTCCATCCAAATCAAATAACAATGTATTATAATGACTCATCAAAAATTACCCCATTTTCATCTAAGCTTTTAATTTTAGCTAACGAATACAGATCGTATCCCTTCTCTTTAATCAATAGATGACCATCTTGGAATGTTTTATCAATCACAATTCCAACTCCGTCTATAACCGCACCAGCTTCGTGAACGATTTGCTCTACTCCTAAAAATGCCTGACCGTTTGCCAGAAAGTCATCTATAAATAGTATATGATCGTCTTCACTAATTAAATGCTTAGATAAGCAAATTGTATAAGATTTATTTTTAGTAAAGGAAAAAACATGAGAGACATATGCTTCCTGCATTGTAGACGGCTGTGCTTTCTTAATAAAAATCATAGGGACTTCTAATTTTAAAGCACACATCAATGCCGGAGCAATCCCGCTTGTTTCAATTGTCACTACTTTTGTGATCGGATATTTCTTAAAATAATGATAGAATTCTTCTCCGATGGCTTCCATCAATTTCGGATCCACCTGATGATTCAAGAAAGAATCTACTTTTAAGATTTCTCCGTTAATGATCTTTCCTCTTTGGATGATTTCTTTTTCTAGCAATAACATACTTCTTCTCCTTTAAATCATTTAATATCAATGGGGAAATCCCCCGATTTTATGTATTTTCATGCGTTTTGCTTCAGTGCTATGCACTGAAATACAGTTAACAAATGAATAGTATTTAGACGAGGGCTGTTTAACGCCTCTTTCGCCTGCTCCATTATAACATATTTAATTGATACGTTGAATATAAGAAAAAAGTTTAGGATTAATAGCCTAAACTTTCTTTAACTAAAATAACGCTGATGCGTCCGGGAGTTCCCTGACGTCCTGTCACAACATAATGAGAACAGATACGGTCTTTGGATTTACAGTGAGCGCAATGACCAAAATTAGTGCATGGTGTCTCTTTGTTTAAACGAATAGCATTTGCCGGTGCCGCTACGTTTTCGACACGTTTTATTGCCGCCTCTAAATCAGGAACAATTTTATTGATGCCTGCCACCACAATGACATGTTTAGGACCGAAAATCAAAGCTGCCACACGGTTTCCCTTCCCATCAACATTATAAAGCAGCCCATCTTCTGTTATGGCATTGCTGCTGGTAATTAAGTAATCCGCTAAAAAGGCTTGACGATGCACATCATCGATCTCTTCTGCAGTTAAACTTGGATCATAGCGATCATTAAATGTAATAGGCATCTTTCTTAATTGATCAATCATTCCTGTTTCAAACAAGGTTTGACTTCCGCCAACACTGACCGATGTCCCCGGTTTAATTAACTTACTTATTAATTTATTTAGTTCTTCTGTATTTTCTACAATATGTGCCTCCATATTATTTTTAATCAATGCATTCCTCGTCTTTTCTATCTTTAGATCCATCAATGTCTTTAAATTCTGATCCATCTCTTTTCCTCCCCTTGCAATGTAATAAAAAAGGACTTCCCCAAATGTAATGGGTTACAGTCCTTTATTTATCTATTCACCTGAATTTCTTCTTTCGTTAAAGCATTTATCCATTTCGTTTTCAAGATATTTAATAGATAAAAATGCACCAATCATCGTTGTGATTCCAATTGAAGCCACTTTAAATAATTTAGATCTCATGTGTTTATCCTCCTTAAAATCTCATGGAAACATTATAGCACACTTTTTTATAAATGGTAGGTTTTTTACTGTGCAACTTTTGCTTTAATCATTAATTCACAAATCTTGTTAGAAAATTCGATCGGATCTTCCACATCAAATCCTTCGATTAATAATGCCTGATCATATAATAACTGCGAGTAATCCTTGATTTGATCTTCATCCTTGATTTCCTGCAAAGCATTGAAAATAGGATGGCTAGGGTTGATTTCCAAAATCTTTCCTGCTTTCATCGGCATATCTTCCTGCCCCGGCATTTGTGACAATACTTTTTCCATCTCGAATGAGATACCATCACTGCTGACTAAGCAAACCGGATGTGATTTCAAGCGTGAAGACACTTTAACATCCACGACTTTATCTCCTAAAGCTGTTTTGATTGATTCCAGCATTTCTTTGTTTTCTTCGTTTTGTTTTTCTAATTCTTTCTTTTCTTCCTCAGTTTCTAAGTCTAAATCTCCCTGAGCAATATTTTTAAAAGTTTTTTCTTCAAATTCATGCATCATCTGAATACAGAATTCATCTACATTATCCACCATGTATAAAAGATCATAGCCTTTATCTTTTAATAACTCACATTGTGGTAATTTAGAGATTTTTTCAATAGACTCACCAGAAGCAAAATAAATATGTTTTTGATCTTCTAACATGTTTTCAACATATTCTTTTAATGTGATCATCTTTCCTTCATTAGCAGAATAATACATCAATAAATCCTGCAGTAAGTCTTTTTTCATTCCATAAGACTGATAGATGCCATATTTTAACTGCAATCCAAAGTTTTTATAAAATTCTTCATACTGTTCACGGTCATTTTTAAGCATATTGGCAAGCTCTGATTTGATCTTCTTTTCAATACGTCCTTCAATCACTTTTAATTGACGATCGTGCTGAAGCATCTCACGAGAAATATTTAAAGATAAATCCTGAGAATCCACTAACCCCTTCACAAAACGGAAGTGTTCAGGAATCAGCTCACTGGCTTTATCCATGATGAATACACCTCTTGAATAAAGCTGCAATCCTTTTTCATAATCCCGTGAATAATAATTCATTGGTGCTTTTGAAGGAATGAACAGTAAAGCATCAAATGAAACATTTCCTTCTACACTTGTATGAATCACTTTTAACGGATCTGTATAATCATTGAATTTGTCTTTATAAAACTCATTGTATTCTTCTGCACTAATATCAGATTTACTGCGTTTCCATAAAGGTACCATTGAATTCAATGTCTTTGTCTCAATGATATCTTCATATTCATCACTGTCTTCTTTCTTTTTAGATGTCGTCATATCCATCATGATCGGATAACGTACATAATCCGAATATTTCTTGATTAATGATTGTAATGTATATTCATCTAAATATTCATCATAGTTTTCATCATCTGTATTTGACTTCAAGTATAAAGTGATCGTTGTTCCATGCTCACTCTTCATTGATTTTTCTAAAGAGTACCCTTCTTCTCCTTCACTGCTCCATAAATAGGCTTCCTCTTCTCCATATTTTTTAGATAAGACAGTAACTTTGCTGGCTACCATAAAAGCAGCATAGAATCCTACACCGAATTGTCCGATGATATCTACATCACTGTTATTTTCTTCTGATTTTTTAAGTTCTTCTTTGAATGATAATGATCCGCTCTTAGCAATAGTTCCAAGGTTTTCTTCCAACTCTTCCTTGCTCATCCCAATCCCATGATCGATCAGGGTTAAACTGCGTTCATTCTTATCGATTTTAATTTCAATCTTTAAGTCTTCTTTGTTGATGTCAGATAAGTTTTCTGTTAAGGCTTTATAATACAGTTTATCAGATGCATCTGAAGCATTTGAAATTAACTCCCTTAAAAAGATTTCTTTATGCGTATAAATAGAGTTGATCATTAGATCTAATAAACGTTTTGATTCGGCTTTAAATTGTTTTTTACTCATATCTATTATCCTCCTAGCACTCTTTTATCACATGTGCTAAAGCTATTTTAATACATCTTGTTAGCACTGTCAATATATCAGTGCTAATTCTTGAATATATTTTTTAAAATAAGAGACTTGCTTGTAAAGTACTGTAGAAAGTATTTCCTTCCCAATGAAGTTTTATTAACACTCCCCTTATAGAATATAAACGACTTGTGATAATGAAATAGCTATAAAGCAAAAATATCAAATGAGTAAAACAATAATAAAAGACCATTAGCAAATGTTTCATTCACCAATAGTCTGAAGCATGGGTTAGAATAATGCTGAATATTAGTTATATTGATATTCACTTATAGCAGCATAGTAATTATATTCATTATCAATAGTAATTTTTATATTTCTTGTGAAAATTTCTTTATTATTCTTAACACCTGCTAATGTGATTATAGTATCGCTGTTTATATTAAAATATAATGTATCATTATTATTTGATTTATATTCAGTTCCAAGCTTTGTTATTGCTCCTGTTTCTTTATTCCAATGTAAGATTTCCCCATTACTGATGCTTATTTTGATATAATCCTTATCCGTCGCATTCTCACAGTCAAAATCAAATGAAATAGGAATACCGGGAACATTAGACATCGCTTTATTATATTTTGCTAATTTCACCTCAATATCAGAATTTAAAATTTGTTTATATGTTTCTTCTTCATAATTAGCAGTTAAATAATATTGACTATCTTCCGCAGCATAAACACTCACTATAAGAGAATCCATTGATAAAAGTGATTTGCCATTATTATTGTTATTTATGCTGATTATTGTTACTAGTAATACTATCACCATCGCTCCAATTGATCCTAATATTATACTTGGTTTTAAATATTTTTTCTTATTTTCTTTTAAAATATTATTCTTTGTTTCTTCAATGAGCGTATTGCTAACCTTCATTTGTTTTTTCATATGATGGACAGTATCTTTATTAATCAAAAAAATCACCCCCAATATTTTCTTTTAACATTCTTCTTCCTCTTGTAAGCTGCATCCTCACTGTTCCCTCATTTATGTGTAAAGATTTACTTATTTCACTGACACTCATATCCTCGAAATAAAATAAATGAATGACAATTTTATATTTTGAAGGTAGTTTATCTAATTCATCTTGCAGTAAATTTTCCTCTTTTTGCTCATAAATAAAATTATCTTCTAATGGTATTGTCTTTTTAAACCAACTTGATGACCAATATTTTTTACAAGTATTAATAGTAGTTTTTATGATCCAATACTTTCGATGTTCTTCTGATTCAAAATGCCGGTGCTTTTTAAAATATTTATAAAATACATCTTGATATATATCATCGGCATTAGTCTTTGATTTCACCATCGAAACAGCAATTCTATATACCATATCAGAATATAAGCTAAATATTTCGTTTATAGATTCATCCGTACGCAACGACTCTATACTCATATCCACTCCTCCTTTCACTATGAATACCTTTCAACCCTATAAAAAGCAACAAATTATTTCTTCTTTTTTATATTTTAGAAAATATCGTAACATTGATAACTATTACAGACTCTTCTATATTAGTTCAAACTATTAAAAAACATAGTAATTCATATAGCCAATAGTATGCGGATAGAGGACAACGTTATATCCTTCATAAGATATCAAGATACTTATATATGGAGAAGGGTTAAATAAATTCTTGTTATTATCGTATTGATGTGATTTTGATACTACATTTTTATAAATAGGGACTTACGACACTCGGTGTAGTCAGAGAAAACTCATGTCATAAAAATAATAGTTGAGTGCCAATATTTCAGATCCTTTTAATAAATCTTTTTGTGAAAAATGCAATCCATACACTACAGGTAAGAAGTCCACCTATAAAAGAAAGAAAATCAGCCCCCTCTTTTAGCAGCATGCCAATCCAAAAAGAGGGAAGAAACGCCATTAGAAAAGAATAAGAAGGAGGGATAAACCAGATTAAAATAAGACCAATAAAGCTGATCCCCATCAATTTTGAAAAAGCAAGTCCCTCTACCCTGTTATTTGCCAAAGAAACGACCATCATCGCTAAAAAGATTCCTGTTAAACTGCTGATGATGGCACTTAAAAGAATAACTTCAAACGATAAATCTGAAATATTCAAAACAGCAGAAATGATGATGGTTACTAGAAATGCCCACAGCATTGGAAAACCAATGCGAGCGCATAAGTAAGAATAGCCTTCTACCGGTGTGATCTGATAAAAAGCGTTAACCCCTTCATCTCTTTCTTCTAAAAGTAAAAAGGCTGAAATCATAGCCGTAAACATTGGTGTTAAACAGATCAGCATGCCATCAATCATTCCATACCAGGGGCTTATCGAAAATGAAAATTGTCGAGTCAGCCATTGATTTATATAAGGAATGCCGAACCTGAAAAACATTCCCACTAAAAAAGGAGCAGGAATGAGAACTAGCAGCATGCCATCCTTCGATATTTGTTTTAGACCTATTTTAAAAAGCTGAATAGTATGTCTCATATTTTTTCATCTCCTTCAGATCGTAAAGCGACTTCAATACGTTTATTTGCCATGAATAATAAGCAAACAAGCCAGAAGCTGAGATTGATCCCAAGCCAGCCGTTCATCTGTAAAGAAGTATTCATCGCATTGACAATAAGGTGCCATAATGCAGTTCCGGGAAAAATCTCTAAAACTGGGTGTGTGAGATTAAAAGCGGTAAGCAACGGTGGTATTGAGACAAAGATGCTTGGCAAGATGGCAATAAGCATATAATGGTTAACCGAACGGGCATAAGTCGCAATAATCAATCCAATCAAATTAAAAATAATGGCGCCAATGAATACGCTCACAGACAAATAGAAAAAATGATGTATGCTTCCTATTCCTACACAGACAATCAGATCAGCTGACAGCATTGATAATGCTGCAAGCGAGATGGATTTCCCTAAAATATACTCGACAGGACGCAAGGGTGAAATACACCAAAAGCGATGTAGTCCCTCTCCTTTTTCGAGCAGCCAGATTCCACCGATAAAGAAAATACCGAGCATCGCCGGATCTGTCAATACAATCAGTGAACCAACAATACCTTTATATTCTGCCGGTGTCATTCTTAATATCACAATATAAACAGCACTGAAAAAAGCATATAGGAAATAAAAGCCATATTTTACTTGAAAGCGAATATCATTTTTTAGGGTATTAAGGAGTCTCATTGTAACTTCCTTCCTGTTAAGGCAATAAACATATCTTCTAGTGTCTGTTCTTTGGAGTGAATGCTTGTCAGGGCAGCATTTTTTAAAGCACATTGAAATTCCACAGAAGTCCCTAAGTCAGAAAGCATACATACCCTCTGAATTTCTTTACCCTTATCTAAATAACTGTATTCCACTTTTGTATCCGCACTGCTTTTATGCATTGCATGAGGAGCATCTATCGCTTTGATCGTACCCTCTACAATAAAGGCAACACGATCACAGAGTTCCTCCGCATCATGCATGTTGTGGGTAGTAAGAATGATCGTTTTTCCATTTCTTTTTTCCTCTAAGATCATCTCTTTTAAAATCCTTGCATTAGCGGGATCAAGACCACTGGTCGGTTCATCTAAAAAAAGCAGCTTGGGATCATGCAGTAACGCACGGACAAACCCTAAGCGCATTTTCATTCCTTTCGAATAGCTTGATACTAATTTATCAGCGTCATGATGAAGCCCAACCTTTTTTAATAGTTCCATTGGATCTGCTGTTTTATGGGAATATAAAGAAGCAAAATACTTTAAGTTCTCAATTGCTGTAAACTTTCCATAAAAGTTAGGAAATTCAAAATCAACTCCAATATTTTCATAATAATTACTGGTTCTGTGCTTTACCTCTGTTTCAAAAACACGGACACTTCCACGGTAATTTCGCAGTGTTCCCGTCAATATTTTCTGCAATGTGCTTTTCCCAGCTCCTGAAGGGCCTAAAAAACCGAAGATTTCTCCTTGCTTTACGTCAAAACTAATTCCTTTAATCGTTGCTTCTTTAGAAGAAGGATATTTTAAATAGACATTCCTAACATCAATTACTTTCATCGCTAACAATCTCCTTGAGGACTCCCTCTAAAATGATTTCCATAATGACCTGCTGATCTGCTGTCTGATCCTGCTGTAGGTTTAAAAAACTGATTGCTAATGTCTGTAATGTTTTTGTCGCAATATCAATTCCACAGGTAAAATGCACCCCATATTCTTGCAGTTTAATCAATTCATGACTGTCAGCTCGTGTATGAGCTTCGATTATTTCTTTCGGCAGCTTACGGTATAAATATTCTGCGGTTTCGCTGTTCGCCTGTTTTAGCAGTGGATAGCGTTCTAATTCACCAAACATCCAAAGAAAGCATCGTTTGCAAAGCTCTCTTGGCGGCAAATCACGATTTTTATTTAAAAATATGTCCATATCTGACCACATTTTTAATTGCAGATGGGCAGCAATATCCATATAAAGATGCTCCTTATTAGTATAAAAGGAATAAAACGATCCCTTCGCAATTCCAACAGCCTGTACAATCTCATCAATTGATACTTTCTTTAATCCAAATGCAGTAAACAGTCTTTCTCCTTCCTGCATCAGCTTTTGCTGTATCATTTCTCTTTCATTATCACTAAAGCGTGGCATAAATCCCCCTCCAATCAATATGACCAATAAATATCGTTTAGTCATATTGATTGTAATATTTCCTTTGCATAATGTCAATGGATACATGTTGCTGATTATAAGTTTAAGATATTGAAATGAATTTGGGAAATAATTCTATTCTATTTGTAGTATAATGGAACTAAGGAGTTGATTTTATGAAAAGAGCATTCGTATTATCCGGTGGTGGGGCAAAAGGAGCTTATGAAGCCGGTTTTCTTAAAGCCATGGACGAATTAGGGATTTATCCGGATATTGTCACCGGCAGTTCGATTGGCGCTCTGAATGGGTGTATGATCGCTCAAAAGGATTATAATGAATTGCTTGATTTATGGCAGAACATGACGATCGATCAAGTGGTAAAAGATGGATTTAGTACCGATTTTTCTTTAGATTCACTTATTTCCAATACAAACTTGATCATTCCTTTCTTTAAATCTTATATTAATTCTAAAGGCGCTAATATCCAACCTTTGATTAATATGGTGCATCGTCTTGCCAATCAAAATAAATTAGATCAGTCAAATGTTGATTTTGGTTTAGTTACGGTGGAATACCCTTCTCTTAAACCGATTGAAATTACTAAGAAAAAAATTCCGCAGGGACAACTAGCGGATTATCTCATTGCCTCTGCTTCCTGTTTCCCGGCATTCCCAATTCATTATTTCAATAATCAGGGCTATATTGACGGCGGATACTATGATAATCTGCCTATTCATCTTGCTTTTAAGATGGGGGCTACGGAAATTATTGCTGTTGAATTGAATGTCAAAACGTTTACTCACGAAGAATACACACATCGCCCAAATATTAAATATATTGCTCCCTTAAATGATAACGGCGGATTCCTTGATTTTGATGGTGATGTATTGGCACACCGACAACTTATGGGATATTATGACACAATGAAGGCATACGGTCGTTATTTAGGATTCAAGTATACCTTATATCCAAAGATTGATGAAGCGCTGTGTCAGCATATCTACTACAGCATTCTTAGTTATGAGGCAAAGATCAACCGTGAGTCAATAAAAAAGCACATACGAATCTTTGACATTATGCCGTTTACTCACCTTTTGCTGGAGCATGTCAACAAACTCACTTTAGATATTCCGGACTATACATTAATTATTTTAGACATTTTGGCTGAATTATATAAAATAGATCCTTATCAGATCTATCAATTTCATGATATAAATGAAACGATCGTCGAAAAGTTTGAAAACACCTTGAAAGAATGCTGCGACATCTTTCAGACAAAAGGGTATTCAGTCACTCGTTTAACAAAGTTCTTAACCGATTTAGGGACTGAGGAACTGATTTGCTTTATCTACTTAAAACTGGTTGATAACACATTATGGGAATCGAATTGGATTATGCCGATGTTCTCTAAAGAATGTTTATGTGCTATTTATCTGTATCAATATAAAACGCAAAAAGATCGTCTTAATGGTTTAGCGATATAGCTAAACTTTTTTTCATTTTTTGATACTCCTATCCCCTTATACGTAATAAATGATAAAATGAACGGGTATGGAGGTATAAAATGAAACTTTTAGCAAGTGATTTTGATGGTACATTAGCCTTTAATAATGAAATCAAAGAAAGTGATATTAAAAAAATTAAAGAATTCCAAGAGGCAGGCAACCTATTTGGCATGTCAACCGGGCGTAACTTAGAAGGAATTCTGCATGTCACTGATCCTTATGGCATTCATTTGGATTTCTTGGTATTAGCCAGTGGTTCAAAACTCATTGGCAAAAATGGTCAGGTTCTTTTTGATCGTCCTTTAAATAAAGATATTGTGACACGTATCTATAATGCCACCCGTTGTCCAAAGGAATATATGTTCTTTACGGAACAGGGAGCGGTTGTGATTCACCGTGCCGTTTCCAATCGAGCATTTAGACTGATTGAAGATATCAGTGAACTAGAAGATGTCGATTATGCTTTTATGGCAATTAAGTTTATGGAGGGAGAAGAAGATCAGGCTCAGGAGGCAGTTGATTTTATCAATGCCCATTTTTCTGATGAAATCATAGCTTACCGCAATACAATCAATGTCGATGTGGTAACAAAAGGGTGTTCAAAAGGAAAGGGCGTATTGATGATCGCCGAACATTTCAATCTTGACAAAGAGGATATTGCAGTAATCGGAGACTCTATGAATGATATTTCTATGTTTGATGTTACTGATCATGCTTACTCTTTTGACCATATCGAACCGGCATTAAAAAAACATGTCAATCATTTTGTCGGCAGTGTCGGTGAATGTATTGATGATCTGTTAAGAAAAGAGAAGGAGGAAAACCATGGAGATCGTTAAATTAGCTTCTCCTGAATCTTTTTTAAATTATATTAAAATAAAAAATGACAGTCTGCCGCAAAAAATGTGGAGTGATGAATCATTAACTATCCAAGGATTAAAGGAAGTCTATGATACATATGAAACCTATCTTGTTTATGAAGATGAACATGTGATCGGCGGCTTTCTCTTGTTAGAGAAAGACTATTCTTACTGGACTCCAGAAGAAAATCAGGATAATGCCTATTATATTCATAAACTTTTTGTTCTGCCTCAGTTTAATGGGCGTGGTTATGCCGGAAAAATCATGGTAAAAATCAAAGAATATGCCAAATTGGAGCATAAAGATTATCTGCGTCTGGATTGTCGCCGTCACAATGAAAAACTAAATCACTTATATGAAAGCTTAGATTTTCAGTTTAAGCGTGAGTTTGATTCCAATTTTTCAGGAGAAATGAATCTAAGAGAATATAAAGTCAAATAAGATGACAGAATTTGTCATCTTTTTATTATCTATCCATTCAGTACTAAAAATAAGATGCAGTCTAGTTTTATAAATGATAAAATAGTAGCAGTCAAACAAATAAGGAGGCATCCAATGGACTGGAATACAGTACTGCAAGACATCATTGACTACATAGAGAATCATTTACAAAGAGATGAGGAACCGATTAACAATGACGAGATCGCAAGAATCGCCGGATGTTCCTTTAACTTTTTCCAAAAAGTGTTCTCATATATGAATAAAATCAGCTTTGCAGAATATATTCGCTATCGCAAATTGACCTTAGCCGGATATGATATAAAAAGCACCAATCTAAAAGTCGTAGAGATTTCATACAAATATGGCTATGACTCTCCGACTTCATTCACGAAAGCATTCCAGCAGTTTCATGGAGTATCTCCTAAAGCTGCCAGAAGCAGAGATGTCGAATTAAAAGTGTATCCTAAAATGCAGATGCATTCAAAACAGCAGTATGCTTGGCGTTTAGAACAAAAGAAAGGCTTTCGCCTAATCGGTAAAAAAATAAAGGTTAGCCGTAAAAATAATGCTCACTATTCCAAGGTTCCCGAATTTTGGAGTGAGTGTCAAAGAAACGGTGTATTTTCAAAATTGATTTCATTAGATACAGCAAAGAATCAAGGAATATTTGGATTATTTGGAACACCCGATCCCCTGAATGACGAAATAGAGTATGCGATTATGGTTATTTCTGATCAGGAGCTGGCGGATGGATTTGAAGAAGTTATTATTCCCGAAGCAACTTGGGCGATCTTTGATTGTCTAGGCCCTACACCGCAGGCTATTCAAAACGGCTGGCGCTATCTGCTTGAAGAATGGGTCATTAAATATCCTTTCCATCATGCCGACTGTCCCGAATTGGAATGGTACAGCAATGGAAACAGTTACGATGAACAATATTTGAGTCAAATTTGGATTCCGATCATTGAATAAAGGAGAACGAAAGATGAATGACAATTTTAATCTATTTCTAAGCAGTGTGGAGGAACAATATCAGGATTTTGTCCAAGAGCTGCATGAGCTTTTAACTAAAGATCAGTGTAAATGCGAAATTAAGCCAGCTAAAAGCGGCTATTTAGTATCTTATGTTTTCTTGAAAAACAATAAGACTTTAGCAAATTTTGTATTTCGCAAAAGTGGCATTAAGCTGCGTATCTATGCCGATCATATTGAGCAATATCAAGAATTTTTAAACAGCCTGCCAAAGAAAATGAAAAAAGAAATTTGTAAGGCTTCCCTATGTAAGCGACTGGTTAATCCAGACGACTGCAATCCTAAGTGTGCAATGGGATATACGTTCACTCTCGATGATGAGCAATACCAAAAGTGTCGCTTCATGGCCTTTATGCCAATGTTAAGTGAGGAAAACAACCCTTTTATTAAGCAGTTTTTAATCAATGAACTAGCACATCATTAAAAAAGTGGTATAACAGAAATCTGTTATGCCACTCAGACTGTTGACAATTAAGTAAATTGTTAACAGTTTTTTTCTTGTCTTTATTCTGTTTTTGTATTTTTTTCTGTTTTTTCATAAAAAAAGAACTATTTTCTATCCTAA